>NZ_JBDVOL010000010.1:0-1249160 GCF_039969095.1 Reichenbachiella sp. | reverse complement strand
TTGGCCACATCAGTGTTAGCCCCAACAAAGAAGGTGTAGACGAAAGTTTCTCCTGCACCAGTGGCAGAGATATCGATACTACCATTGAAGTTGTCATCACAATTGGTTTGGTTGGTATTGTTAGCCTCACCCATGGTGATGGTAGCAAGGTTTTCGGTCACTTCAATTACTTCTGGGTCTGTTGTACACCCAGTAGTGGTGTTGGTAGCTTCAACCGTATAAAAACCTGCATCTAATCCTTTGATATGATTGGTTGTTGCATCTGAAATAGTTACTGCAACTGCCTCTTCACCCTTTTTTGTTCCAATATTATCACCATTCACCAAGACATTGGCTATATCATTGGAAGACCCAAAATACCATGTGTATGAGTAATCATTAACAGGATCGCCAAATCCAGCCTCTGTTACTGTTGTGATTTCAATGGCTCCTTCAGGATGTGTTGTTCCACCAGGACAGCTTTCCACTTGAGTCATTGAGTTACCTGCAATTACTCCTAGCGTCGGGTTATTGTTTAATGAAATGGTAGCGGTATTTGCGCAGTTGTCAGCATTGGTAATACGTACAGTGTATTCATTGCTACCCACCTGTGCATTTAAACCAGACAATTCATGATTGGCGCCTCCTGATATTACTGGATTTGAGTTGTTGCCAGGATCTACTCCATCTGAAATTGGTGTTGAAGTATCGTCACCTAAAAACCATTCTACAGTATAGTCCAATGGCACAATACCTCCACTACCTTCATTTACTAAAGCTTGAATAGATCCATTGCCTATATTACAACTCGTATTTTCATCAACTTCAGTAAGAAGAATCACTGGGAAATTACCAGATGGGTCATCAATTACATCTATAGCGAGCCACCCAGTTTCACAACCCGTTGTAGTGTGAATTGCATATACTTCATAAGTACCAGCAGCAAGATCCGTAATACTATTCGCATCTTCATTTCCTGGAATTGAAGCATCAATGTCTATTTTTATGTCACTCCCTCCAAAATTCCGCCAAGACCAAGTAAAATCTGATTTTGATTCACCAAATACATTTGCAATAATGAGGCCATTTGGTGAGCCTGCATCACATGATGTGTTATTGTTAACAATAGAATTAGAAAAAGAAGGGTCATCTGAACCGTCAATAATAGTAATGTCGGTGTATGCAGAACAATCCGTATCATTATTTGTTACAAGAACTCGATAAGTATTATTTTCTAAATTTGTAAAAGTATAATCTCCATCGTCATCAGTAAATGGCCCAGCATACGGAGTCCCTACTGTAGTAGCACCTTCAAAAATCTCGTAGTCATACCCAGCAGCAGGGTCTCCAGAGTCTACAGTAGCGGTGATACGTTGTGTTCCATTTCCATCAATACAATAGGTGTCAGCTGTTTTAGTTTGTCTTACAAGTACCGGAGCTTCTTCATCTGCTTCTATTACCAAAACAATATCGTTTGCTTTACAACCGGTGATGTTATCGACCACAGATAGGGTATAGGTTCCTACATCCAAACCATCAAAAAGCCCAGTCGTGTTTTCATCCAATGGAGTACCAGAAGAACTACCGCCGGCAAAGAGCTGATAATAGTATGGAGCCACTTCAAAGACTATTCCATCCAAGAAGTTACCCACAGTTGCTCCACCTGCAGCACTAATAGCTTCAAATGAAAATCTAGTTACAGTTTGACCATTAGGGATAATATATTCTCCAGAGTATTCAACCCATGCAGTTTTACCTGTAGATGCTGTATATTCAATATTAGGTGTCGCGGCGGCGGGGTCATCGATTCTAAGTGCGACTACATCTGTGCCATTTCGCCCTCTATGAGCGAATGACCAAACCATTCGGATACCAGGTTTAGTTACAACATCAAAGTAAAAAGCGCCAAATCCATCTGAATTAATCTCTGCAAATTGCTCTCCTTCAAAGGCTGGTACACCTTGAAAGCCATCTTTCCAATATTCTAGATTGCCTGAAGCGTTGGTCGTTGACCATCCGTCTGCAAGAGATTGGTCAAATATTTTATAGGTTGATGAACCAAATGTTGAAGCAATGTCTGGTACTTCAAAACTACCATTGACTATAGCCTCAAATTCATCAGTGTCAACATCTGGCAAATTCATGCTTGTCGCATCAATTACCCCAGAGCCTGTATCTAGCACTCCATTACATGAGGCTATGTTTGCTACTATGACATCACTAAATCCAGCGGGAGAAATGTCAATTGGTTCTGTGGAGTCGTCTCCAATAGTGAAATAAGCACGGCCAACACAACCAGTAGCAGTTTCTTCAGTTGTAACTAAATAATTACCAGAAGAAAGAAGTTGAGCTACTTCACCTCTGGTTCCACTCGTAGTTTCTATTTCATTTTCGGCCAATGCATTAGAGCCAGAATAGTAGGTGAAAGTATAATCATTGATATTTCCCCCAACGATTTCTGCACTTGCAAGTCCATTTCCATTTTCTGAACATGACGTACTGTTAGATATGGTCATGTCTATTTCAGGTGAGTTAGAATTATCTAATACTTCAATAGTCAATGGATCTGAGATACATTTTGTGGTTTTATGTTGGACTGTAACTGTATAAAAACCAGCCTCAATATTTTTGTATTTTTGTCCAGAATTTCCAGAACCATTATTACCTGATGCACTCCAGTCAGGAGAAGCTTTTACTTCTGAACCGTCATACCAGTTAAAAGTGTAACTAGAATTAGCCCCATCTGAACCCGCAATAATATAACCACTATTTGGGTCTGTACAATCAGTGATATGTTGCACTTCAACTTCAAACACTCCAGGTTGTGCCTGATCAGAATCTACTGTTTCAGATAGTGTAGTCTCACAGCCTGAAGATTCATCTGTAACTACCACAGAATAAGTACCTACATTAAGAAAGTTAGCAGTCGCACCTTCGGATTTTATGGTGGTAAAATCATTACCAGTATACCAAACAAAATCAAATCCGTCAGTCACTTGTACGCCATCTACTATCACATAGGCGTCAAGTATACCATCTGGAACTTCACAATTGGTTAAATTCTGTGTTTTTGTAATTCCTACAGTAGGGGAGTTGTCTTCTGCTGTGATTGTAATTTCTTCAATATTTGAAATACACGAATTGCTTTGAGATTCACCGATTACCTGATAATTTCCAGCAGCTAGAGAAGTGTATCGGTTTCCAACAAAGACAGTATCATTGAAATTGTTATTTTGAAACCAATAAAAATCAAATCCAGAAGTTATTTCTCCACTGAGTTCATCTTTAACTCCTTCAATAACAACATTATCTATGTAATAAAACTCATCGTTTTGACTGTTTTTTACATTAGCAATGATTCTTATTTCGTTTCCAGTAATACCACTAGCCGTTGCTGTATAGATGCCAAAATTACCGGAGTTTTTACCAGAATTAAGTGTTACCCAACTTCCATCATCCACTTGGTAATATAGTCTCAAATAATCACCGTTTTCACAAGTAGCACTTGACCGTGTATCGACAGATATATTGACTGACTCATAGTCATTGAAATTTACATACTCTGTCATCCATTGAGCTTGATTATCTGTGTCTGCAAAGAATAATTCATTTGTAGATCCCGTAAATGAAACTTCTAAATTATCTGCACTAGAAGGAGCTGTTGTAAATTCCCAGGCAGTACTACCATTATCTACTTCTGTTCCAGCAGCTAAATCTTCGAAATCTTCATTCCAAATATCTTCAATTGTTGCTGAGATAGTCCCAAAATAGAAAACTCTTGCATCACCATTATCAGGAAAAGAAGGATCGCATTTTATGTTGTTACTCACGACTTCATGAGTCAAATCAAAAGGATCGGCGACAACTGCTGTAAAAGTTAAATTATTTGAATCGTCACATTCAGGGACAGGTCTGATAAAATTAAGAACAGGTGGGTGCTGCGATCCATCGTCATTGACAGATACATAAAGATCAAAGTCACCTCCGCTTCCAGAGACTAATGTGTTTATATCCATTGTAGCATCCACTTCAAAATCAGTGAATGTGGTATATATAGTATTCAATTTTGAGGATGAGGCTTCATCTGGAGATCCATTATAAAATGTAATTGGTAAGGAACCAGTTAATTCAATGTCTCCTGAGTTTTGTATAACAATGGTAATGTCAAAATCACCTTCTGGACATTGAGCAGCTCCAACACTTGATATTTCAACTAACTCCACATCCGGAGAAACGTAAGAGGGGCAACCTGTTTCATTCAGATAAGGTGCCTGATTTAAGAAAGCATTAAGCGGTCTATTGTCACCTGTGGTACAGACGTTTGTAGAAAAAACTTTCCCTGGGTCCTGTTGGTTGGTGGGGATTGTTAAGTCATCATTGATATTGACATTGAAATAGGCATGCTGATTCCAAATAGGTCTGGACGGTTGCCAGTTTTCCCCACCATCTGCTTCGAATACTCTAATATGAGCATATTGTCCATTGCTATATGGAGTAAATGGGGTATTGTCATCAAATGAACATGACACACAAATTTCACTAGCTCCATCTCCGTCAACATCAGCAACTACTGGATATTCTTCAAAAGTTCTTGATGTACATTTGATTTGTTTTAAAGAAGTTCCTGTTGTGCCATCTATAATATGGACATATTGCTCACCTCGGTAGATGATTTCAGCTGCTTTGTCATCATTAAAATCAAAAACCGTACAGCCAGTAAATCCTGAAGAACCTTCATTAATGTCTTTATAACCAGTGCCACTTCCTTCAAACCAAGTGGATAAAGGTGTCATATTTTCATCTAGTGCGTAGAGCCTTTCAGCAGAAACGAAAGTACAGTTCATTTCACCATCTCCATCAATGTCTGCTATATTTATGCGACCTGTACCGGCTGACCAGTTTTGTGGAACTACATAACTGATCGCACTGAAATTATCAACGTCCCAAAAATAAACAGCAGTCTTGATTGATCCACTAACATATTGACCGCCACTGATAAGAACATCAATATGACCATCTTGATTATAGTCAGCTACACTTGCCGTATTAAAATTCCATCCCCATCCATTTTTAATGGCAAATTCAGATCCTGCAGGTAAAATGTCATTGATATCCCTTTCAAGCGTTCTCGTGTTTGTAGCAATATCTACCGACCAAACTTTGCCACCACCTACTATTTCGAGCCCTTCACAATTTGCACAATCTTCATCGTCCAGAATATCTATAGCAATTGTACCATGGATTACGTCATCTTGAAAATTTCCTGAGCCAGCAACAATGACAGCTCCTGTATGTGCATTTCTAATTTCATTTCCATGAAGTAATTCAACAACTCCGTCACCGTTAAAATCAGCAAGAGATATCAAACTTACTTTATTTCCAGTATTAGTATTTACTTTCCAATGTCTGGTCGCTAAGTCACAACTATACATAGCGAGATTACTATTCTTAAATCCTCGAACAAATATTTCAGCACAATCATCATCATCCAAGTTGGCAATGGCTACTGTTTTTGCAATATCAAATCCGACATCTAATGGTCCATGCTGAGTGTTTCCTGTAGCCCCATCTAAAACTGTTACTGTATTTAAATATCTATTAGTTGTAACTACTTCAGGTATTCCATCGTTATCGATATCTCCTATTGCAGGAGTTACAGAGTTGAACGCAGTTAAATTGTCTGATGACCATTGCAGTTTTATTTGAAATTCAGGATTTTGAGTAGCAGGGTCGTCACAGACTACAGAGTTACCAAAGTAAAACTCAGAACATTCATCAGTTCCAGAGCAGGCGCTGTCATAACAATCCACAAATCCATTGCTGTCGTTGTCTATCCCATCGTCACAAATCTCTTGTGCGAGTAATCGGTTAGAAATAAGACACAGGATGAGGATTATAATCTTTCTATAGCTATTCATACGATTGAGAAAAAGTTCTACTTTTTAATGCCTCATTGAACTGAAAAGTAACCAAGGTGCTTTTTAGCTGATCTGGTTTCATTTTTGGATTCAACATGGCCAATTTTGCTTTAAAGGTACTTGAAAAAAAATATCGTGTACTATTTTGATATAAAATATCACTAATGGAAGGTGTTTTTTCGATGAATTTACGGATATCCCCTATGGACTAGGTAAAAAATACGCCCATTATCTGGCCATAAATATGGATCCGCTACTCTCATTTTCACTATCCGAACAACTTATAAAGTAATAATACATACCATCAGGTAGAGCAGAACCATTGGATTTGGAGCCATCCCAAACGCAATCATCCACACTATCCGCATCATATGATATATCTCTAATACGACGACCTTTACTATCAAAAATGACTACCTGACAATCGGTACCTCCAACGTTTGATACATTCCAGCAATCGCCTATTCCATCACCGTTTGGAGTGAAATTTTTATCTGCTCTAATGCCTGGCACTCTTAAGGTGACAGAGTCCATTTCCTGACAACCCAATAAATCAATACCATATACCTTAATTAATCTATTATTTTGGGCAGCTACTTGTACCGTGTTCTGTGTGCTGTCATCTATATATATGGCTGGCTCCCAAGCGGGCTCTGTTGCATCTAATACACCAAGAGTAATTGTAGAAGTGCTTTCCTCAACATTCACAATTTTACCGAGAGTAGGATCATTTTCTAAAGTATTAGGATTTTGCACACCAATCTGAATACCACCAGTGGTATAATTAGTGATGTTGACCGGATCCGTCGAGAATCCACATTTGATAGAATTTACGAGTTGGACATATACTTCGGATTCACTACCTACATCCAAAACGGCATTTGTTCCAACAGTATCTTGCTGAATTACCCAATGATAAGATGTAAATGTATCACTAACTCTAATACGTAAATCAGCTTCTTCACATTTTTCAAAATTGTCAGGGTCAGTATTGTCTGAAATGATCAAGTCCACATCTGTAGGAGTAGCTTCTACGCTGATGGTTTGGGTAGTTGGCTGATAGGTACAATCTTCATCAGCAATCCCATCATATTTAGCGGTGAGACTGACCATTTTATCTCCCGTAGTAGCAAAGTCATGACTTACACTATTTCCAACCTCTGTGTCTTCTCCCGCATAATCCCAATTGTTAATAATCACTAAACCATTGGCTCCAGTTGAAGTCGCCGTGAAATCAACTGCTACACTTTCACAAATCGTAGCGTCAGAAGAAGTAAAAGAAGAAGTAGGAGGTGCGATTGTTGTAATAGTTCGAGTCGCACTTGTATAAGTACATATGCCATCACTAATAGAAATGCTATAATCTCCAGCAGCATTGGCAACTAGGAGTGAAGGATTAGTTTCTGCCGGAGAGAAACTAGCACCATCCAATTTCCAATCGTAGGTGTAGTCGGTTCCGAAATTCGTGGCTGAGAGGTCAAGTGATGAGCCATTGCAAAAATAATCGATTGCCGTATTTTGAACTGATATGATTGGCAATGAGGTGACGGTTATGACTTGAACAGCAGAAGACTTCTCACAACCTAAACTTGAGAATGCTGTAACATAATACTCACCTGATTGATCTGAACTAATGTCTGTAATCACTGGGTTTTGATCCGTGCTGGAATAATTATTTGGCCCAGTCCATAAATATGAGTCAGTTGTTCCAACTGCGCCTGGCGTTCCTGTGAAGGTTATATCATCTCCACTACAAGGAGTGTTGTCGTCGACACTAATGGTAGGAGGGTCAAAAGATTCTCCAGGTGTTGTAATAGTTATGGGATCAGATTCAATCTGGCAGCCAGTATTATCTTCTATGATAACTGTATAGTCACCCGCTACTCCTCCATCGCTTTCATCAATCAATAATGTATTTGAATTCTCAGCTAAATCTCCTCCATCCTTCATCCATTTGTAACTAAATCCTGATGATGGCGCTATCAAATTGACGGTGGATGCATCACACAATGCTGTTGAACCATCTGGCCTAATGATAGGTGTGTAACAAACTTCATTGAGTCTTACTGCAAGATTACCAGTGGCAGAAGAGGTGGATCTGTTGGCATAAATGAAATCTGGTCTACCGTCATTATCAATGTCAGCAACAGAGATGTTTCTAGCATTATTTGCATTTGTTTGAGTCACTAATCCAACACTATAGCTTGAAGCAGCAATAGATGAGGCATTTGTATTCATTATGGTGTAAAATCCATTTTCTATTTCTGATCCGATAATAATATCTAAATCATCATCTCCATCAATGTCTCCCAAATCAAGTCCCCAACTTTGTCTAATTCCTGAAAGTGTGAACGCCGTGCCCATTGTTACATCAGTCCCTGAATTAGTCGTAGTATTTTCTACAATCTCAATCACATTATTACTAGATACATCCGAGTTTGTGAGTATTACATCAGAGAAACCATCCTTGTCTAAATCGCCTACCTTAAGTGTTCTAACACTTGTTTGAGTTGTGAAGAAAGAAGGCGTTCTGAAAGCAATATTGTCGACTTGACTATTGTTCTGAAAAATATAGAAGCCACTTTCTGTGAAATTTGATGCGATGATTTCAGGAAAACCGTCATTGTTCATGTCAGCGATATCCAGGCCACCTAGTCCAGCAGACCCACTGTTTGTTGATGCTGATAAAGATTCTGGGTCTGATACAAAATCGATATCAGCCAAGGTACTTGTATTGATAAAATAGTAAACAATATTTTCGTCCTCAGTGGCTACTGCAATCTCTGGCAATCCGTCCAAATCAAGATCTCCAAGTGCTAATCTTCCTGGTTTTCTAAAGTCACCTTCGTCATTGGTTGGAATAACCCATTCTTCTCCGGTAGAAAAATTTCCAGCACCATCATTTAAATAAGTATAGATACTTCCCTCATTTCCTAATTGATTTGCAACTAGGTCAGGGAATCCGTCACCGTTTATATCGCCACATATCACATTGGTAGTTGTAAATCGGCTTTCTACCACTACTGCTGGTTCTACAAAATCAACGGTACCAGCAGCTGAAGTTTCGTTCATGTATAAGATTACACCATCCGTACTTCCTGCATTTGATAAAGCCACATCTAACAATCCATCATTATCAAAATCACAAGTACAAAGATCCTGTGTTTGAGTTTTTCCGGTAGCGAACGTTGTTTGATCACTGACGTTATTTAGCATGTCATCTCCATCATCAATTGATTGTCCATCAAAAGAAAGATTGAATTTTTCAAAAGAATAGCCAGATCCATTTGTAGAATGCAAAAGTTGAATTTGATCGAAAGTAGCTCCGAAGGGTACTTCAACTGTTATCATATTATCATTAACAACAGTAAGGTTTGCTCCCTGAGCACCTCCGAAAAACACAGTAGACACACCAGTAAAATTGCTGCCTGAAATGTTAATTTCCTGGCCAACCCCAGCGGATGTAGGATTTATGCTATTAATATAAGGTGCCTGAGCTATTGTTGAGGTATAAACCAACATCAATAATAGAAACGTTATTATATGCTTAGTCATTTGATTATTCATACTTATCACTGATTATTCCACCACATTTAAAATATATACATGGTTCAGGTTTTTACGCTTACTCCACTTTTCCTGCTCTTCTTCGGCAATACCCATTGTAGCACCTTTGTGCACAACCACCACATACTTTTTATCTTCCAAAGATTCAAGGTGCCCTACCAATGAACCATGAAAACCCATTTCAAATATCTTATCACTATAATCTTCAGCCTCTTCATAGCTATCAAATTCTCCAGCAACGACGTGGTGTCCTGCAGGCAGTTCCAAAATATTGCCCGGTACTCGTCGATGTGTGTTTGGAGGTAATTCGGCATGGTCAGGCGTATCTGTCAAAGCATCGTGCCATTTCAATTCTTTGGTTCGGGTACTATCAGCACGTGTCTGAATATACGTAGCACCGATCTCCCAAATTCCTTTGTCTGTAGTTCTGTGTTGCAAAGGAGTGTCATGATCAATAGTTTCACTCACAATGGTGGAACCAGATGTCGTGGTATTATTCTCTGGAGTAGTTGTGACTGGCTCTTCTGTAGTATTTGTTTGTTGCGCTACTTGAGTTGCTGCAGTAGCAGCGGCTGCAGCGGCCGCGGCTTGCTGAGCTCTTTGCTCGGCTGCTTTGGCTCTTTGTTGTGCTAGATATTGACTACGAGAAGAACTCTTTGATTTCTCGTGCTTTGATTTCTTAAAGTTGTGAATAAAAGAAACGGCTTGTTTTTGATTTTTCTTTTTATCACCTAACTGTAATCCAAGGCTGATTTCGAATGTTCCGGAGGTGGCACTTTCTAATTCTGATTGACCATATTCATAAGCGAAACCAATGGCTCCTTTTTCTTGGATTTTAATTCCAAATAATGCACCCATTCCATAGTCCTGTCTGTAATTCAACCCTGCCCATATCACATGACCTATATGTGCTACCACTGCAGCTTCATACTGGGATAGGTTGTCTATCGAGAATCGGTATATTAGATGTGGCTCAATTGAAAAATCCCTGTTTACTAAATGTCTATAATTGGCTTGAACCACGAAATCCTTGTACGGTTCAACAACTATTTCGCTAAACCCATTGGCATCAACTATATCTCTTCCAATCAAATTTGGAATAGATAGTGCAACGTTAAAATTCTCATAATAATAGGAGACCCCTAAGTCTGCCATTAAATATGAGGTGCTGCTTTGTGATAATGCCAGCAATGTAGGGTCGATGCCAGCGTCTAAATCATAACTGGTATAACCACCACCAATTGACATACCAAATCGGATAAATTGTTTTCGATCTATTTCTAACAGATACCCACCAGTCACTTTAGCTCCAGAAGTGACAATTGCATTTTCATTGTTGTTAAATGCCATGGCCCCTACTGAAATATTGTTTTCTAAAGGAGTACTAAAACTTATATGTGAATATGCTGGCGCACCTTCTAATCCTAGCCATTGTTGGCGATAGGTACCGAAAAAAGTAGTGTACCCCGTAGCTCCTGCATAGGCAGGATTCATAACATAGGGATTCATGAAAAATTGGCTGTAAATTTTTTGATCTTGAGCGATAAGACCATGACCTGCAAGAAATAAAGACAGCAGGATTATTAATGTAATTTTTTTCATATGCTACACACCTGTATGTTAAAGCAAAAGACTATATGTTGAGTTCTTTTTTTTCACAATTTGTATTGTTCAAATCTAATTGAATTATACAAACTAGAGAAATTAGATCGGACTCAATACAATAATTGCTAAAAATCTAAATTATTATGAAAACGTGAATTTATTTTGCGCATTGTGCTGTGTGATTGATGATAATGTTTTAATTATTGTATTTTGCAATTCTTAGTGTGCAAACTGAATGGTAATAAGAGAATCATGAAAAGGATATTAATTATAGGAATGTTGTTGATTTCATTCACAAGTCAAGCTCAGTTTTGGTTTGGTCCAAAGTTTGGAACCCAGATAATCATTCCTCAATATCAAGCTAAATCACACAAGGACACATTCAAAATATCCAATAATATAAATTGGCATGCAGGTATTGCCATGGATTACTCTACAGAAGGACATTTCGAAGTGCATACTGAAATTGTTTACGCACGAATCAACAATAGAACAAGAGCTAAGTCCTTATATCCTGATCAAAGTTTAGATAACAAAACAGTTAATCATTTTCTTACAGCACCACTAATGGCTAGAGTAGTCTTCATGAAAAATAGCCGATTCAAAGTATTTGTAGAGGCAGGCCCAAGATTGAGTTGGTGGCTCGGGGGCAAAGGGAGTATCGTGTCAGATGAGACTGAGGAGAATGCTTCTGTTCTAGGACAGGCCGTGGATTATGACGTTCTTTTCTTAAATGAAGAAATGGACGAAATAAATACTGGAGATTATAATGATAAATTAATTGTCACTAAACCTAATCGTTTACAGTACGCGCTTGACTTTGGTGTAGGATGGTTGTTTGATATTACACCTTCACAACGAGTAATAGTGGATGCTAAATTTAGTTGGGCACACTCCAATATGGCGTTTAATGAAGGAGTGGCTTTTAGCAATATCAATGAATACAAAGAGGATATGGAGTATAGATCCCACATGCTAATGATATCTGTTGCTTACATGTTTGGATATAATCCAGCACTTACTACTAAAGGGAAGAGTACTTCCAATGTTGGTGGGAAGAAAGCCAAGAAATATAAGAGGTAGTATTATTTTTTTCGTGGCATCAAATGCTCATCTACTATACTTCTTAGAAATGTTTTACTTGTATTGATAGTAGGATCGCTGTATACATAAGCCGACAAATCTGCAATAACCCCAGGCTTATATCCTAGCTTCAAAGCAATTTTTTCGCAAAAGTCAATTTCTGATTGGAATACTTTTCCATCCACTTTCATTAATTGCACGATATTAAATAGGTATTCAAATTTTGTGTCAGGAGCTAAATCCTGAAGATCAGGAATAGGCATCGGGTTGTCAATAATCGTTTCAATATCATCTTCAGTAAGCCCATGCAAATTCCCAAGATAATGGATCATCTTAGATTCTGGTTCTGCGATAAAATTATCAACCTTTGACAGGTGAACAAGCAAACTTAATTGCTGTTTTACATCTAACTCTGAAGACATATATATATTGATTTAGGCTGTGTTCTTGATTCTTAAAGAAAGTACAAGTTCAGTAATTTGTTTCTAATATTCAAATTAAATGAAATTTTGAATTATATAATTTAATAATTGCTATTGATAGAAAAATATTTTTAAAAAGTTGAATTAAATTTTGGTTCTGGTATTTTCCTGAAATATAATTGCATTAATGAAAATGATAAACAACAATACAAACTGGTGGTGGAGCATTTTGCAAGCGAAATGTGATCGGAACTAGTATGTATTGAAAAATATAAATAGCAAAAGCCCCGATCTTCGGGGCTTTTTTTTTGCCAAAAATCGACATGAAACAAATAAAAATATATTCAAAGACTAGAGAAATACTTGGAGATATATTGACTCCAGTTAGTCTTTATTTAAAAATACGCGATCGGTACCCTAATTCTTTCTTGCTTGAAAGTTCGGATTATCATGCCAAAGAGAATAGTATATCGTATATCGCTTTTTCTCCCTTAGCCGAATTTAAAGTGGAGAAAGGATTCGTTATAGAACAGCTGCCAGATGAATCTGCAAGTTTTTTTCCTTTAAGTGAAGTAAACGCACTTGATAGATTTCAGCAGTTTCTTGCTACTTTCTCAACCCAAAGAGATAAAAGTGCAGGCTATACCAAAGCTGGTTTGTTTGGATTTACATCATACGAAGGAGTACAATTATTTGAAAACATCTCTTTTGACTCCAATAAGAAGAAGAATTTCGAGATTCCACTGATGCAATATTTCTTCTTTGAGTATGTCATTGCTTTTGATCATTTCTCTAACAAAATTTTCATTACGCATAATGCACTTGAAGATACCAGTCAATGCTATAATTTAGATGAGATAGAGATGCTCATTTCTTCAAATAATACGCCTGAATACTCTTTCCAATCTGATGGAATTGTGGAATCAAATATGACAGATGAAGAGTACAGGGAAAGTGTAATCCGAGCAATTGAGCATTGCCAGCGAGGAGATACATTCCAAATGGTATTGTCTAGAAGCTTTAGTACAGCATTTAAAGGGGATGAATTTCTGTTGTATAGAGCGCTTAGAAGTATCAATCCATCGCCCTATTTATTCTACTTCGACTTTGGGTCATTTAAAATATTTGGATCGTCACCAGAAGCACAATTGGAAGTGAACGATGGTCATGCAGCTATATTTCCAATTGCAGGTACTTATAAACGAACTGGTGATGATGAGCAAGACGCATTGGCTGCAAAAGCCTTGTCTGAGGATGAAAAAGAAACATCAGAACACGTCATGTTGGTGGATTTAGCAAGGAATGATTTAAGTAAATCTGGAGATAGGGTAATCGTAGAAAAATTCAAAGAGATTCAATTTTTTTCCCACGTGATACATTTGGTTTCCAAAGTCTCCACTTTTTTAAAACAAGGAAAAACAGCGTTGGATCTAGCTGCGGATACTTTTCCAGCGGGTACACTGTCTGGTGCGCCTAAACACAGAGCCATGCAACTCATTGACGAATACGAAAGCACACAAAGGGGTTATTATGGCGGAATGATTGGGTTGATGGATTTTCATGGCAATTTTAATCATGCGATTCTAATCAGATCATTTTTAAGCCAAAACAACAAACTTCATTTCCGAGCTGGAGCAGGAGTGGTAGCCAAATCTAATCCTGACAGTGAAGTACAGGAAGTGTATAATAAGGTGGGCGCTTTACAGTCAGCCATTAAAAAAGCAGATCTTATCAACCAAAAACTTGAAGCACAGCAATAATGAAAACCTTAGTTTTAGATAATTACGATTCATTTACCTACAATCTGGTTCATATACTGAGAGAATTGGAAGGAGATGAGAGCATGGATGTTTTTCGCAATGATGAAATCACCTTGGAAGAAGTAGCCAAATACGATCGGATTTTACTATCACCAGGTCCTGGGTTGCCTTCAGAAAGTGGCATTCTCATGGATGTAATTAAAACTTACGCGAAAGATAAATCCATACTAGGCGTTTGTTTAGGCCATCAAGCGATAGGAGAAATATTTGGGGCTAAACTTTATAATCTACCCACGGTTCTTCATGGTATTGCGACGAATGTTAAAATTCAGGCCAAAGACCCATTGTTTCATGGTATTCCAGAAAATTTTAAAGTCTGTCGCTATCATAGTTGGGCCATTGACCCAAAGCAAGTTGGTGATATGAAGATCACAGCAGTAGATGATCAGGGGGAGATAATGGCAATAGCACATAAAGAATATGCTGTAAAAGGAGTTCAGTTTCATCCTGAGTCTATCCTTACCGAACACGGCATCAAACTCATGGAAAATTGGATTAAAGCTTAAGTCAATGAAAGAGATTTTACAAAAACTGACGAACAATTATATCCTGACCCAACAGGAAGCCAAGGATACATTGGTGGAATTAGCTAATGGTGCTTACAATGAGAGTCAAATGGCTGCTTTTATGACTGTTTATTTGATGAGGAGCATTCGTACGCATGAATTAGCAGGGTTCAAAGAAGCGATGCTTGATCTATGTAAACCTATTGATCTGAAAGGTTATGATGCCATGGATATGTGTGGAACCGGTGGAGATGGAAAGGACACATTCAATATTTCAACCACCTCTTGTTTTGTAGTTGCCGGAGCGGGTCAGAATGTAGCCAAACATGGAAATAATGGTGTTTCTTCCATGTGTGGGTCATCTAACCTTTTGGTACATTTAGGCTATGAATTCAAAGCAGATGAAGCGAATTTGCGAAAAAGTTTAGATCATGCTGGGATTTGTTTTCTGCACGCACCCTTATTTCATCCAGCCATGAAAAATGTAGCGCCTGTGAGAAGAGATTTAAGTTTAAAAACATTTTTTAACATGTTAGGGCCTCAGGTTAATCCTAGTCGACCTGAAAAACAGCTGATCGGTGTGTATAATCTTGAATTGGCTCGACTGTATCAGTATTTGCATCAAAATGAGAATCGAGAGTGTGCCATTGTACATGCGCTCGACGGTTACGATGAGATTTCTCTTACAGGAGCATTTAAGGTCATTACAAATCAAGCCGAAAGAGTCTACTATCCAGAAGATTTGGGATTGAACCCCGTTACCCAAGAATCGATTAATGGAGGAGATACAATCGAAGATTCTGCTCAGATCTTTCTTAATGTCTTAAAAGGTGAGGCATCCAAAGCACAAACTGAAGTGGTATTGGCAAACGCTGGTCTAGCATTGACAATTGGAAAGGGCTTGACTGATATCAAAGAAGGTGTAGCTATGGCTCAAGAGTCAATAGATTCTGGTGCTGCCTACAAGTGCTTCAAAACATTTTTAAACCCAAATAAAACTCAAATACCAGTCACAAAGCCATGAATGTATTAGATAAAATAGTGCAGACTAAAAAGGAGGAATTGACCTATCAGAAATCGTTGGTTACCATTGATGATTTAATCAAATCCAGTTATTTCGACCAACGATGTCACTCTACTGTTGCTAATTTAGAATCTGCCGCTCCTTACGGGATCATTTCAGAATTCAAAAGACAATCACCGTCTAAAGGCGTTATAAATGATCAAGTTGATGTAGCACAAGTGGCAAAGGGGTATTGTGAGGCTGGAGCTTCGGCTATTTCTATTCTTACTGATCGCGATTACTTTGGAGGCAGTGTAGAAGATTTGCAAAGAGCCAGGAAGCACATGACTTGTCCCGTTTTAAGAAAGGATTTCATTATTGATGAATATCAGATCTATAAGACTAAGGCAATTGGAGCAGATTTGATGCTGTTGATTGCAGCAATTCTAACAAAAGAGGAAATTATTAGGTTCACTGATTTAGCCCATCAGTTGGGTCTGGAAGTGCTCTTGGAAATACACAATGAAGAGGAGTATCGCGAGGGGTATTATGATGCAGTGGATATTTTGGGAGTGAATAATCGAGATTTGAAACGGTTTAAAACTACCATTCAAAATTCCATAGACTTGGCAAAAATTTTACCTAAGGATCAATTGAAAATTTCTGAAAGTGGTATTTCTTCTACTAAAGAAATGGACATTCTGGCAGCAGAAGGGTATAAGGGCTTTTTGATAGGAGAGCAGTTTATGAAACACGCAGATCCAGCAAATGAATTAAAAAAATTCATGAACACACAACTCACAAAAGGATGAAAATAAAAGTCTGTGGCATTCGAAATCAATCCAATTTAGCATTTCTCAATGCTGGTGAGGTAGATTTTATTGGCTTTATTTTTTATGCAAAATCGGCTCGTAATTTCGAAGATGGCGATATTAAAAATTCCATTCATTCGACCAAGAAAAAGGTGGGCGTTTTTGTGAATGAATCACTCGATCAAATCATGCAAATAGCTGAAAGACATGAGCTGGATTATTTACAGTTGCATGGCGATGAATCACCAGAATATTGCCTGAAATTAAAAAATAAAGGCTTTGGATTGATAAAAGCCTTTGCGATACAAAATGCCTTGCCAGATGATTTGAAGTCCTACGAATCGGTGGTGGATTATTTTCTTTTCGACACGAAAGGAGCTTCATACGGTGGCAATGGGACACAATTTGATTGGACTGTGTTAAGCCAATATAATCTGGAAAAACCTTTTATACTGAGTGGCGGTATCGGGCCTGATGATGTTGAAATGATCAAACATTTGGAGCATCCAAAGCTATTCGCCATCGATGTGAATAGTAGGTTTGAAATAGCTCCTGGAGAAAAGGACGAACAAAAATTGAAAGTATTTTTTGAAGAATTAAAGAGTAAAAGATAGATGGAAACCAAGTTGAATCCCGATGAACGTGGGTATTTTGGAAGTTTTGGAGGTGCATTTATTCCTGAAATGATGCAGGCCAATGTGATGGAGCTCAAAGAAAACTATGAAAAGATCATAGCTAGTTCAGACTTCAAAACTGAGTTTGAAAAATTATTGACCGATTATGTAGGGAGACCATCTCCACTTTATTTGGCTACTAGATTGTCTGATAAATATGGAGCCAATATTTACCTCAAAAGAGAAGACCTGAATCATACTGGATCTCACAAGATCAATAATGCTTTAGGGCAAATCATCTTGGCTAAAAAGCTTGGGAAGAAAAAAATAATTGCTGAGACCGGAGCAGGTCAGCATGGAGTGGCTACAGCCACTGCTTGTGCATTGATGGGCTTGGAATGTGTGGTATTCATGGGTGAAGTAGATGTGGCTCGTCAAGCACCTAATGTAGGAAGAATGAAAATGCTTGGAGCAACAGTAGTACCTGTCTCATCTGGTAGCAAAACACTGAAAGACGCTACCAATGAGGCGATGAGATTTTGGATTAGCAATCCATTTGACACGCACTATATCATTGGTTCAGTAGTGGGACCGCATCCATATCCAGATATGGTTGCACGATTTCAGTCTATTATTAGTGAAGAAATTAAAAATCAATTGAAGGAAGCGACGGGCTCAGAATTCCCTGATCGTGTGATTGCATGCGTGGGAGGGGGTAGCAATGCTACAGGAGCCTTTTTTCATTATATCAAAGACGAACAAGTTGAATTAATTGCAGCAGAAGCCGCTGGTAAAGGTTTGGAGTCTGGTTTCACCGCTGCAGCTACTTTCAAAGGAAAGAGTGGTATTCTGCATGGCAGCCAAACCTTATTTATGCAGACGGATGATGGACAAGTGGTAGAGCCACATTCTATTTCTGCAGGGTTAGATTACCCTGGTATTGGTCCTGCATTGGCTCATTGGTTTGAATCGGGCAGGGTAATTTTTGAAGCGGTAACTGATGATGAGGCTATAGCCGCAGGTAAAGAACTGTGCACATTAGAAGGGATCATTCCTGCTGTAGAATCTGCACATGCTTTGGCGACTTTGGATAAGATCAAGATTGTTCCTGGTGAAACCATTGTGGTGAATTTATCAGGAAGAGGGGATAAGGATCTTGAAACTTATTTAGACAAACTCTAATAAATTAATCTCAAACTCGAATCAATTTCTGTAATGGAAAATAGAATAAATAACTTACTAAAAAACAAGGACAACATTCTGTCTATTTATTTCACAGCTGGATATCCAAGACTCGAAGATACTGTAAAGGTCATAGATCAACTTGTAGAAAGTGGAGCGGATTTGTTGGAGGTCGGTGTGCCCTTCTCAGATCCAGTGGCCGATGGTCCCGTGATACAGCAAAGCAATACGAGAGCCATAGAAAATGGCATGACTGTGAAGCTGCTTTTCGAACAACTGAAAGATGTACGAAAGAAAGTAGACGTGCCATTAATTATGATGAGTTCATTGAATCCCATCATGCAATATGGATTTGAGAATTTCTGTAAGAAATGTAAGGAAATTGATGTCGATGGATTGATCATTCCCGACCTGCCTATAGAGGAATATGTTGAAAGCTATAAGTCAATTGTAGAAGCCCATGGTCTGCGAAATATCATCCTTGTTACTCCAGCTTCAACCGATGAAAGGATTCGGTTAGTCGATGAGCATACCGATGGTTTTATTTACATGGTTTCTTCTTCAAGTACCACTGGTGAAAACAAAAATTTCACACTTGATTTTGAAGCTTTTGCCAAACGTTTGTCAGCGTTGAATTTGAATAATCCGCTGATAACAGGTTTCGGAATAAAAGATAAAATGTCCTTTGATCAGGTGTGCAAATTTTCAAAAGGGGGGATCATAGGTAGTGCTTTTGTTAATGCTCTATCTGAAGGTGCAGATGTAGCTGAAAGCATTAAAAAATTCATGGTTCAGTTTGATTAATCCTATTTTACTCAATTTAGTCTTGTCTAAATTTTACCTAATAACTTATTGTAAATCAGTGATAATACGAATTTTAAATTAATGAATTGATTTAAATATTCATTTCTGTATAGCTAAAGTGTCATATTGGATGCTTGTCTTGTGATTGATCTGTAATTATGGATGAGTTTTAGTGAAATAAATGTGGATTTGTCTTTGAGTGTCGGGCTAAAGAATAGTCGGTTAGCAATTGATAAGTGTTAATGCTGAATTGACCAATGTGCTTAATATAGCTGTCCGACTAATTGATTTAGAATTATTCTTTTTATTTTGGCGGTTCGATCTATATCAAACAACATCCAAAATTGATAAACTTCATTGGGTTTTGAGAATCCAATTTTTATTTACTAGGTAAGAATACTTGAGAATAATTAGTGGATTACATTCAAGTTAAAGTATGTAACTGGTGAGTGAAACTGATAGGTTTTTTTAGTTGTTGGTAGAGGCGGATTTGAATTAGAATTCTTAAAATCAATATGGAAGAAAGACAAGAAATTTTCGGTCACCCTAAAGGCCTTTACATCTGTTTCTTAACAGAAATGTGGGAACGATTTTCATTCTATGGAATGAAATTTTTATTACTTCTTTACCTCACAAAATATCATTTATTCACAGACGGATTAAGCTTAGATGTACTGGGTGCATATGCAGGCCTAGTGTATGCATTGCCTGTAATCGGTGGTATGCTAGCAGATAGATATTTGGGAATGAGAAAGGCCGTCATCTTTGGAGGTATCATGCTGTGCTTTGGGCACCTTGGATTGGCCTTCGAAGGCGAACAAGCTACCATGGTAGATGGGGTGTTAAATCAAGATGAATTTGCTTTAAATATTTTCTATTTATCACTTGCATTAATCATTGTAGGTGTTGGTTTTTTAAAGCCAAATATTTCGACAATTGTTGGTAAATTATATAAAGTAGGAGATGAAAGAAGAGATTCTGGATTTACTATCTTCTATATGGGAATTAACCTAGGTTCTTTTGCAGCCACCATTTTGTGTGGATATTTAGGAGAGAATTATGGCTGGGGCTATGGCTTCGGATTAGCTGGCATAGGCATGTTACTTGGGTTGATTGTTTTTCTCTGGGGGCAGCGTTTTTTACATGGTCATGCAGAACCAGAGAATCCCCAAATACTTAAAGAAAAAAGTGTCATTGGCCTAAATAATGAATTAACAATTTATTTGGGTTCGCTGGTAACAGTACCACTTATTTGGTTCCTAGTTCAATCTAATGCTATTGTACACAATACCCTGAATGCCATGGCATTTGGAGTTTTGGTTTGGTTGATTTGGTTCTTGTATAAAGAATGTGACAAAGTGGAGCGCGGCCGAATGACAGTATTGGCTTCCTTAACATTATTTACAGTGGTTTTTTGGGCCTTGTTTGAGCAAAGTGCTGCTTCTATGACTCTTTATGCAGATAGAGTGGTGGATCGAGTACTGCTTGATGTAACCTATATGCCAGGAGAAACCACAGGATTATATCTAATGGCTGTGGCATTTATAGCAATTCCACTATTGGTCATCTATTTCGGTAGAGAAAAATTTGCTGATATGAACGACTCTGAGAAGAAAATTTCAGGGTCTATTTTTGTACTTATCTCGTCTGTTTTCATTTATCTGGGCATTGATGCAATTGGTTTTGCAGGTGCAGTATCGGCATCTACATCAGGGCTTCCAGTCAAATGGGAAGTTACTGCAGTTCAAACTGGTTCATTGAATGCCATGTTTATTTTCCTATTGGCACCAATATTTGCCTGGTTGTGGACATTCTTAAGCAAACATAAAATGGAACCAGGCACACCGCTTAAATTTGGGCTAGGGATACTTCAAGCTGGATTGGGATTTGGTGCATTGGTGCTTGGAGCTACGATGCCAGACGCCTCTGGAAAGGTGGCTTACATCTGGATTGTGTTGGCTTATTTGCTTCACACGACTGGCGAACTTTGTTTGTCTCCTGTCGGGCTTTCTGCCGTAACAAAACTTTCTGTTCCTAAAGTTGTTGGATTTATGATGGGGGTATGGTTCTTAGCAACGGCCTATTCTGAGTTGGTTGCGGCACAGTTGGCTAAATTCGCGGCCATAGACACAGATGGCGGTGTAGTGACGGATGTAGCAGCTGCCAGTGCAGTTTATGCAGATTTCTTTTCTTCACTGATGTGGGTTGGTGTTGCCATTAGTGTGGTGCTGTTTGTACTTACGCCGTTGATGAAAAAAGGTATGCATGGAGTGAAATAAGCCAATCACTACGAAAATATTTAAAAGACCACTTCTAAAAAGTGGTCTTTTTTTATAGGCCAATATTGATCCATTCAGCCGTTATTTCAACCATTGATACGAGGCGGTTAAGTCAAGTAATTCATTCTTATTATATTCGTCAAATTTTAAGTTTGAATATATGAATGCAAAACAACAACCGGAGCTCTTTGGTCATCCTAAAGGACTGTTCTATCTTTTCTTTGCAGAGCTCTGGGAGCGATTTAGTTTCTACGGCATGCGTGCCCTGCTCACATTATATATGGTCAATGAAATGTTTCATGCTTCTGCCGATAGAGACAGCATAGCATTTGGAATATACGCAGCCTATGGTATGTTGGTATATGCCACACCAGCTCTTGGAGGTGTAGTTGCGGATAAATTATTAGGTTTTAGAAGAGCGGTCATGTTAGGGGCAGTGTTTTTCACAGCAGGTCATTTTATTTTGGCTATCGAACATCCAATCGCATTTTATTCTGCGTTGGGTCTCTTGATTGTGGGAAATGGTTTCTTTAAACCTAACATTTCTTCCTTTGTTGGGACCTTGTATGAAAAAGGAGATGTTCGAAGAGATTCTGGATTCACGATATTCTACATGGGGATCAATGTTGGAGCTGCTGTAGCTCCAATTCTTTGTGGATGGTTAGGTGCAACTTATGGATGGCATTATGGATTTGGTGCGGCAGGAATTGGCATGCTTACTGGTCTGATTGTTTTCTGGAAAGGATCTAAGAACGGAGTATTTGGTGATCATGGATTACCACCTTCGGAAGAAGCATTAAATGAAAATGTTTTTGGCTTAAAAAAGAAACATTGGGTACCAGTAGTTGCTGTTTTACTCGTTCCAATAATCGCCTATTTGATTCAATTTGGTGATTTTGTGCTGGAAGCATTTGGAAGCGTGATGTTCGAAGGAACGATTGTTTCATTCATATTCAATATTCTTGTGCTGGGAGTATTAGCCTATCTCATTTATACTTTTACTAAAGTGTCAGGAAAAGAGAGAGGCCAACTTTTTATGGTACTTTATATGACGCTTTTGATGACTGTATTCTGGGCTTTTTATGAATTGACAGGGAGTTTATTGACACTTTTCGCTGATAGAAATGTAGAACTAGTTGGATTCACTGCTGCAGGTACCAATGGTATCACAGCAATCTTTGTTGTTCTATTGGCCATTCCTTTTTCTGCAATCTGGATCGCATTGAAATCTAAAAATTTGAATCCAAGAACACCTTATAAATTTGCTATTGGACTATTACTTATTGGCGTTGGTTTTTATGTTTTAGCCATGAGTGGAGGATTTGCCAATAGTGAAGGTAAAGTTCCTATGATGTTTTTAGTTGTTGCCTATTTTCTTTTAGTAGTAGGAGAACTCAATATGTCGCCGGTAGGTTTATCCAAAATCACAGAGCTTACACCAAAGAAGCTGGTTGGTTTTATGATGGGGATTTGGTTTATGGCAGTGGCCTATGCCTTCAATATAGGTGGCTGGATCGGCCGAAGCATGGCTATCAATACAGATGATATTTCTTCAGCTTCCGGTATGGATTCACTAAATGTATATGTAGAAGGATTTGAAAAAATAGGAACTTTTGGTTTGGGACTTGGGTTGGTTGCATTGATTCTAGCCCCATTTTTAAAGAAACTGATGCACGAAGTGCATTGATATGATTTTCATTGATTGGTTATTTAAACTAAATACATAAAATATTGTATTATTCAAAGACATTCTATTATTTTTGAAATCTAAATATTTAAATAAAATCAATCTTAATATGAAGAAATTAATAATTTTATCAGCCATCTTTTTTGCCTCATTATCAGCTGCAAGTGCTCAAGAGCTAGGTATTAGATTTGGTGATGTACTAGGAAATGATGTAGCCATTGATGGGGTATTTTCAGTAGGTGAGTTTAGTAGGTTGCATGCTGATGTAAGTTTTGGAGATAATGTAGGTGTTGAGGTACTTTATGACTTTTTCTACAAACCGCTTGGCGATACACCAGGTTTGAATTGGTATATAGGTGTTGGCCCTTCTTTGTATTTTTCTGATCCTTTCTTTTTGGGCGCAAGTGGAGAAATAGGTTTAGAATACCATTTTGATTTTCCATTGGCATTAGGTGCAGATTGGAGACCAACCTTTTGGCTCATTGAAGAAACAGACTTTAGAGCTGATTCTTTTGGTATCAATGCCAGATTTGTATTCTGATAGGACAAAAACATCGACATAAAAAAATGCTCATCGGATATTCTGATGAGCATTTTTTTATATTTAAGTTTGACTCGGTATCATATTTCAATTACATCAAAGCAATCGAATATAGTATTCAATATTTTTAAAAAAAAGAGTAGATTCACAAAGTAAATATTAAGTATCATTGTATGATTATTTTTAACCAGATTTTTTTGAATAAGGTACTTACCATAATATTATTACTTTCATTTTTCTTAAAAATGGGATATGTCTTATTATCTCATTTTGAAGATTCCTTGATTGAAATAGCACTAAGTGAGGAACTCGAGGAGAGAGAAACGGAAGAGGAGAAGAAAGAAGAAAAAAAAAAGAACGGGGTAGATGAATGTATTTTGGAAGCTTGCGATTGTCAGAAAAGTTTGGGAATTGTACTAGAAAAATATTCAATACTTAAATTATTCAAAACTACCCACATCGTAAGTATCATTACACCACCACCAGAATTCAATTCTTGAATTAGGCATTTTTCATTGTCTACTGAATTTTGCAATTAATCCTATCATAAATCTTTACAGAGATTTGAAACATTCATACCATTGAATTAAAGGATAGGAAAAACAATACGTATTAAAAAATATTATATATGGAAACTATAAAAGAACTGTTGGCAGGAAACAACCAATGGGTAAGGAATACACTTAAAGTAAACCCAGATTTTTTTGACAAATTGTCACAAGGACAAAAACCACAATTTTTATGGATTGGATGTTCGGATAGTAGAGTGCCAGCTACTGAAATTACAGGCGCTGTACCTGGATCAATATTCGTACAAAGAAATATCGCTAATATGGTGGTTCATACAGACACAAACCTATTGAGTGTAGTACACTATGCAGTTAAAGTATTAAAAGTAAAACACATTATTGTTTGTGGTCACTATGGTTGTGGTGGTGTTAAAGCTGCAATGACCAATGAAGATTATGGTTTCTTAAATAACTGGTTGCTACATATTAAAGATGTATATCGAATGCATGAGAACGAACTGGATGCAATCAAAGATGAACAAAAAAGATTTGATCGATTTGTAGAGCTCAATGTAGTTGAGCAAGTACATGACTTGACCAAAATTTCATTTATTCAGGAATGCTGGAAGGAAGGAGAATTCCCTCAGGTTCATGGATGGGTGTATAGTCTTAAAGATGGGTTGATAAGAGACTTGGGCGTATCTGCCAATTCTAATAAGTCATTAGGACATGTTTATAAATATAAGCACGGCTAAGACTATTAAACCAATTGATAAAAAAGCATGTTACTCGCAAGAGTAACATGCTTTTTTTTATTCAAAAACTCTAAAATGTAATTACAAGCCTAACTAATTCAAATTTAATTCAGAATCACTTCCGAGAATTGAAGAAAAAAAGTCATGAATAATAATTTTGATATTTTCGTTGATCATTGGCATCAGATAGTGGTGATCTGGTCACAAATTCTTTTGTTTTGTTCAGCAATCATTCTGTTGTATTACGTCATAGTTTTAGCTCTCAAGCGGAATTTGGTAGAGAAGTATAATTTTATTAGTTCACATGAGGTTAAATATCTGTGGTATGCTGGGATGGGTTTATCATTTTCATTCGCATTTTTTTTGAATTCTTTGATTGTTAGGGTTCATGTAACACCGACAGAGTATGTTCTTGCAGTCAAAACCTTTATTTCATTAATCATTGGGGTATTATTCGCGAGTGCAATCAAAACTTACCTTAATGTTTATTATCCTTTTCGTTTAGAAAAAAGATTGAATAGCATTAGATTTCAAAAGAGAATTTCTCCAAATACAGGAAATGAAATGCGATTGCTAACAGAAAGCGAGGAAGATGTACATTTAACGAAGGAGATGATTGAGCATGAG
The DNA here is from genome assembly GCF_039969095.1 of Reichenbachiella sp. Taxonomy (GTDB): domain Bacteria; phylum Bacteroidota; class Bacteroidia; order Cytophagales; family Cyclobacteriaceae; genus Reichenbachiella. The sequence continues at coordinate 1,223,447 of NZ_JBDVOL010000010.1, read as the reverse complement.
AATATTAGAGCTTATGAATATGATGTTTGGTTGGATGAAACAAATGGTGAAAAGATTATAGAAAAATATGAAGTGAACCGACATCTCATCGTCTGTGATAGTTGTAATTATAGAACAGCCAGGGATATAAAGGAAGAAATCATTGAAGAACCAACCTATGATCGAGCTGGTGAGATGATTAGATTATATAAATGTACCTATTGTGGGCATGAACAACATAAAAAATCACATGTGGCTGCTTTGTCCAATGATTAATATTGAATTAAGAAAATGAATATTCTGATTATCGAGGATGAACCAGCATTGGCAGAATCTATGATCAAATACCTGAGTCAAGATGGGTACCATTGTGAATGGGTATCTACACTCAATGAGGCATTTGAAAAGATTCATTTGTATACATACGACTGTCTCTTGGTAGATATTACACTACCTGGAGGGAGTGGTATGGAGGTTGTCCAACGATTAAAAAAGAATAAATCTGAATCTGGTATCATTATTATTTCAGCTAAAAACTCTGTAGATGATAGGATAGAAGGGTTGGAAATAGGGGCAGATGACTACATTTCTAAGCCTTTTGATCTCTCTGAACTAAACGCTCGCATCAAATCTGTACTTAGGCGGCGTAATTTTAGTGGTCAGAATGAAATTGTATTTAAGGAGATTGCAATTTTACCAGCTGAGAGAAGTGTAAGTATAAATGGTCAGCCACTTAGTCTTACAAAAAAGGAATATGATTTATTGCTCTACTTTATTTCCAATCAAAATCGCGTGATTTCGAAGAGTTCTATCGCCGAACACCTTTGGGGAGACTATATGGATATGGCTGATTCTTACGACTTTATTTATGCACATCTGAAAAACCTAAGAAAAAAAATCATAGGTCTCGGAGGAGGTGATTATATTCAGACTGTATATGGTGTTGGTTATAAATTCACCCAGTTTTGAAGCTCTTATCTCTTACTAATCGGTACTATTTTTTTTCAATAGTCATTATTTTGTCCATAGGGGGAGTATTTGCCTATTACATTATCAAGAACATTGTCAACCATGAATTCAATGAAAAGCTGCTGGCTGACAAGGAACAATTCCTGTATGAATGGCATACTTATGAAGAAATCCAAGAGGTTTTTTATTTGAATGTAGGGGATAGGATTAGTATCAAAGAACTCCCACTTGATGTCATGCCTGAAATGAAAATGTCCGATACTTTGATGTGGGACAACTATGAAAAACGAATACTACCTTTTAGACAGCTTAGATTCTCAGATCAGCTCAATGGAAAGAACTATTTAATCTCTATTACCAAATCACTGCTACCAAGCGAGGACTTGATCACTGGAATTAGTGAGATCATTTTGCTACTCATGGTGAGCATCATAGTGACCTTATTGATAGTCAATCGCCAGATGTCAAAGAGAATATGGGCGCCTTTTTATGAGACGATTGCAAAACTCAAACATTTTAAAATTTCTTCTTCTCCTGAAGTGAGGTTCGAGAAGAATAAAATCTATGAATTTGAAGAACTGAATAATGAGATAAAAAAAATGCTAGATAAAAATTTGGCAGATTATCATAACCTAAAAGAGTTTACAGAAAACGCATCTCATGAAATTCAAACTCCTCTGGCCATCATCAAGTCAAAATCTGAGATACTACTGCAAGACGGAAATTTACCGGAAGATGACCTAGAAGAGGTAATCAAAATAAGCGATGCCGCCAACAGACTTTCTAAACTAAACACTGATCTTATCCTTTTAAGCCAAATGGACAACCAGCAGTTTGAAGACTTGGAATCTATTGACATAGTAGACTTTATTGAAGACAAACTTACTTATTTTGAAGAGCTGATTGACTTGAAAAATATAAGCTTAGAAAAACACTACAAGCACTTCCCACAACTCATGATGAATAGTTCGCTTGCGTTTTTGCTCATCAACAATCTTTTGAAAAATGCCATCAGACATAATGTGAATGGCGGCTATTTGAGCATTTCTGTTTTTGAAAATAAAATGATCTATGAAAACTCTGGTTTGCCCTCAGAAGTCAATCCAGAGTCACTTTTCCAGAGATTTAAGAAAGGTAATTCATCAAAAGACTCTTCTGGGCTAGGCTTGGCTCTTATCAAAAAAGTATGTGAAATACATCAGATGAAGGTGTCTTACGACGTTCATGAAACCAATCATAAGTTAGAAATTCAATTCTAGCCAGTAGTAGTCATACCCTTATTCTCATTATTCGTCTACCAAACTTTCCCAACTGATTGGTAGTCTACTGTGTCAAAATATTTAGAAATTTTTCCACCTTTTATCAAATTGTTGAATGTACTCATTAGACGGATTAATATTCTATAGAATTTATTCAGAATTCAAGGTTTCTTTTGAATTGATATTCAAAGATTCATCATAACTAATGAAGCAAATGGGAACATTTTCAGAAGCAAATGTTTTAAACAAATTAAAACATTATCTGCCTGCGCAAGCCCCTTTAAAAGATTTTGTACACCATAATACCTTACATGCCTTTCAACATTTACCTTTTGGGAAGGCGATTCGTATAGCCTCCAAAATATTTGGATATAAAGTTTCTCTAAATATTGAGGAGTATCGTTCTCTATTTGACCAAGAGCGAATTAATGTAGAAATTTTAAATAAAACCATTTGTAAAAAGTATGGAGAACTTAGTTTAGATACGTGGATCGAAAAACTGATCTACAAAGCATACGACTCTTCTATTTCTCAAAAAATAGGACTGCTTAGAGCCAATTGGAAAAAACAGTATCATCTGGATCTAGATACAATAGTTCATACAAACTTATTTAGAATATTAAATAGCTATTTGGATCAAGGTGTTGCCATTAGGAAATTCCCAACTGACGGTAATGGGTTATTACATTCAATTCGTGATATTGAAAAGCGTACCTTCATCAGTTTTTTTAAAACTCAACGAGCTCGAGATCTGATATTCACACCTGGTATATCCATTTCTGATTTGTTGAAAATTGTTGTAGGAGACGAAAGGTTTTATGAACAATATCTTTTTGATCAACAATTTGCACATCCAGGATGGTCTGGGTTAGTTTCTGTAATCGAATCACAACCGCTATCGCTCTTTGAGAGTAGAAAAATCACACTAAATGAATTGATCATCCTAGAATTGGTTCTTGAAATAGACAATTTGGATCACGTCTTAGGGAATAGATGGAAGCCAATAAGTGAAATGCCTGAAGTAAAACCATTGGATTTATTTGAGGAATCGAAATTTACCGAGCTTGACGAAGTTCTTTCTCTTTGGCAAGAGGCATTTGAATGGACATATTATGATGAGGTTCTCGCTGGAATAACGATTAATACTCCAAACAATACCCAATTGCATCAAACAAGCTTCCAAGCCTTTTTTTGTATCGATGATAGAGAATGCTCCATTCGTAGAAACATTGAATTATTGGATAATACGTGCCAAACGTTTGGAACACCTGGCCATTTTGCCGTTGATGCCTATTATCAGCCAAAGAATGCTAAGTTTTATACCAAAATTTGTCCTGCACCTATCACTCCAATTCACTTATTGAAAGAAGTGACAACAACTCGAAAAACCGAAGAGGAAATACATTTATCTAATTCTGATAGTTCCCTTTTTAAGGGGTGGCTAATTTCTCAAACCATAGGCTTTTGGTCAGCAATTAAATTACTGCTAAATATTTTCAAGCCAAGTATGAGTCCGGCCACTTCCTCATCTTTTTCGCACATGTATGAACAATCTGACTTGACCGTCAAAAACCGAAGTACAAAGCATGTTCAGGATGGCCTTCAAATAGGGTACACCGTAAATGAAATGGTGGACAGAGTAGAATCTGTTCTTAAGAGTACTGGTTTGATTGATAGTTTTGCTTCATTGGTTTATATAATTGGTCATGGAGCCAGTAGTACAAACAATACACATTACGCAGGTTATGATTGTGGAGCATGTTCTGGACGACCGGGTTCGGCAAATGCAAGAGCATTTTGCTATATGGCTAATCATCACGAAGTCCGTAGACGACTTGGAGAACGAGGTATCAAAATTCCGGAAGATACAGAGTTCTTAGGGGGATTGCATGATACTACCAGAGACGAGTTTACATTCTATGATGAAGAGCTATTATCTCCCGATAATCAATCTCTACATTTGGATAAAAAGTCTTTATTCAATAAAGCATTAAAGATTAATGCAAAAGAAAGGTCTCGACGATTTGCATCAATTGATAGCAGAAAAAGTGAAGAAAAGATTTATAAAGAAGTTCAAAAAAGATCTGTTTCACTTTTTGAACCCAGACCAGAACTCAATCATGCTACAAATGCGCTTTGCATTATTGGAAATAAGGAATTAAACCATCATCTATTTTTAGATAGAAGATCATTTCTCAACTCCTACAACTATAAAATCGATCCGAAAGGCCAGTTTCTTGCTGGTATATTGAATGCTGCTGCTCCAGTTTGTGGTGGAATCAATCTAGAATATTACTTCTCTCGAGTAGACAATCAAAGATTCGGTGCTGGATCCAAGTTGCCTCATAATGTCATGGGCTTAATTGGAGTGGCTAATGGTTTTGAAGGTGATTTGAGAACGGGTCTGCCTTTACAAATGGTGGAAGTCCATGATCCAATAAGGTTACTTATGATTATTGAACATTTCCCCGAAGTTGTTCTAAAGACAATAAAAGATAATCCTTCAACTTATGAATGGTTCGAAAATGAGTGGGTTGTACTATGTGTCATTCACCCCATAGAAAGAACAATACATCACTTTGTTAAAGGTGAATTCTCTTCCTATCTACCTATTACAACCAGTATTAGGAAAGTAGATTCATTGACGGATGTTTTTGAATCACAAGAGGAAAATCTTCCAATTTACCATATCGTCTAAGCCATGAATATCATTTTACCATTATTTATCATAATTCCATTTGTTGGATTTGTCTTAACCACTTTACCATTTGTGAAAAAGGAAAAGACGCTGTCATCCATTTCATTTGTGGCTATTGGAATTCAACATCTATTGACCATAGGGTTTACCATTTATTGGGTTCTGACTGGATGCAAACCAATTAACATAAAGGAAATCGTATTGTATCAATCATCGAATTATGAATTTTTCATTGATTTGTATTTTGATCGTCTTACCATGGTTTACCTATTGGTGGGTTCACTTTTAACCTTTTTGATTAAAAATTACAGCAGGGTTTACCTGCATCGAGAATCTGGATTTAAAAGATTTTTTAGTACCATTTTATTTTTCTACACAGGGTTTTGTGTGGTAATCTTATCCGGAAATTTTGAGACCTTTTTCATCGGATGGGAAATCGTAGGTATATCATCTTTTTTGCTAATTGCCTATTATCGAGATCGTTATTTACCAGTTAGAAATGCGTTCAAGGTATTTTCATTGTATCGATTAGGTGATGTTTGTGTGATATTAGCAATGTGGATGAGTCATCATTTGTGGCATCATAATGTAACATTCTTAGAAATTAATAACTTAGAATTAGTACACCATGCACAGGAAGGTCATGGTTTTATGGTTGTATTTATTTGTATAATGCTGATTGTTGCTGCTTCTGTAAAATCGGCACAGTTTCCATTTACTTCTTGGTTACCGCGAGCAATGGAGGGTCCGACGCCCTCGAGTGCAATCTTCTATGGATCGCTTTCTGTACATATTGGCGCTTTCTTGTTGCTTAGAACATTCCCATTTTGGGAAAGTCAACCGTTAGTTCGCATATTAGTTGGTTCTATTGGTGCTTTAACGAGCATTGTTGGCACATATTCAGCACAGGTTCAGTCTTCTGTAAAATCCCAAATAGCTTTTGGATCAGCCGCTCAAATAGGTCTCATTTTTATTGAAATTAGTTTAGGGCTGGAAGTACTTGCAATGATACATATTGCGAGTAATGCATTTTTAAGAACGTACCAGTTACTTGTATCTCCGTCGATAGTTACCTATCTGATTCGTGATCAATTGTATAAAAGTTTGCCTCATAGAAATGCAAACTCCAATGACTTATTAGCCAAAATAAGAAATTCAATTTATGTCTTAAGCATTAAGGAATGGAACATGGATACAAACATGTTTCATTTTCTTTGGCAACCAATCAAAAAAGCCGGAAAGCTCGTTCGCATTTTTAGTTACAGATGGATTCAATATTCATTGATAGTCATATATGGTCTTGGATGGTATTTATATAATAACCAAGATATTTTGAACGAAGGCTGGTTTTTGTATTTTCCAATCACATTTTCCATTATTGGATTAGCTACAGTAACACTGTCATTAATAGAACGACACAAAATATTGCTCACATGGATTCTTATTGTGAGCAATCACTTCTGGATAGCTCTTGCTGTTTCATATAATGAGCACTTTAGCATGTCTCATAATATAATTTACTTATCGGGAGTGTTCTTTTCTGGTATTCTTGGCGTTTGGATTTTGTATGCTATGAAAAAGAGCGAACCCGAACTCAGCTTAAATAGTTTTCAGGGGCACGTTCATGAATATCGAAACAAAGCATTGTTATTTCTTTTGGCGGTTCTTGGTCTAGCAGGTTTCCCAATTACTACAACCTTTCTTGGAGAGGATTTAATTTATAGTCACATCCATGAAGACCAGCTGGGTCTGACAGTGGTAATCTCAATTAGCTTAATTATTACCGGACTATCATTAATCAGAATGTACACCAGGATTTTCCTAGGTCCACACATCAAGACATACCGCGAAAAGGCCTATAGATCCTCATGATAATTCAAATTGAAATTAATTCCATGTTAGTTATAAAATTCGGATTTCATTCAGAATTGAACTTCAACTTACATTATCAAACAAGTGCAAATAATGAGAAAACTAGGTAAAAACTTAATAGGGACTCTTTTTTTATTATTAAGTACTGGATGGAGTTTTTCAAATGCTCAGGATAGCATAACAAATTCTACCAATATGCTTTGGTTCAATTTGAATGGAACTCATGAGCTGGGGTCCAAGCTTGATTTTAAATATGAGGTTCACTACAGAACAACTGAGCCTGGAACCCAAAAAGCTCAATTTTTGATCCGTCCTTATTTAAATTATAAATTCAATTCAGCCCTAAATTTTGCGGTGGGATACACACATTTGGAGAACTTTCCTTATGGTGAACAGCCAATACCAAATCGCACACCTGAAGATAACATTTGGCTTCAAGTTGTATTAGAACATAATTCTGGGACTTTTGAGTTTTCTCATCGATACAGATCTGAATTCCGCTGGGTAGGGTTAGAAGAAGGGGCATCAGAAGAAAGGAATCATGAGTTTTTCGAACGATTCAGATATAGGTTTACAATTTCCAAATCAGAGGTTTTTCAAAGGTTTGGGCTGAAATTTTTCAATGAAATCTGGCTCAACTATGGACATAATTCTAACCATTATGTATTCAATCAAAATTGGTTGTATATCGGCTCATTTCATCCTATTGGGAATCGAGGATCTCTGCACCTGGGATATCAATGGATGATATTGAACAAAGCAGATTCAATCCATAGAGAATCTAACCACATATTACAAATAGCTTTCAATTACAAAATAAATAAAAATGGAAAAAGAAAATAATATCCCAGCTTCAGGGTTAGCAGGCCTTAGAGCTCATTGGAAAGATGATATGCTTTCGGGTTTTATGGTTTCATTAATTGCTCTACCACTATGTTTGGGTATAGCTATTGCTTCTGGAGTACCACCAATGGCTGGTCTTACATCTGCAATAATTGGGGGTCTTTTTATGTCACGAATTACGGGCTCTCATATCACCATCAGTGGTCCAGCAGCTGGTTTGATTGTTGTCACGTTAGGTGCTGTTGAATCTTTAGGTGGTGGCGACCCATTGGCAGGGTATAAATATGCCTTAGCTGCCATTGTTGTTGCGGGTGCTATTCAGGCAATTTTGGGTTTACTTAAAGTAGGAAAACTTGGGGATTTTTTCCCATCAGCAGCAGTACATGGAATGTTGGCAGCTATTGGTGTCATCATTATAGTGAAACAGTTGTTCGTTGCTTTAGGGACTAAAGCGGAATCGGGTGGACATGGTTTGTTTGATGTAATGGCGCAAATACCAGATGCAGTTTTAAATATGAACCCTGAAATTGCACTTATTGCAATGACTAGCTTCTTCATTTTAGCTGTTCACCCTCACATTAAGCTAAAAATCATTCGGATGATTCCAGCTCCCATGTGGGTGCTAGTGTTTGCAATTCCATTTTCACACTTATTTGATTTATTTCATGAGCATAGTTATAACCTTGTAGGACATACCTATGAACTAGGACCAAAATACTTGGTGCATTTGCCGGATAAAATTTCTGAAGGTATTGTTTTTCCTGATTTTGGTTTGTCAATGACTGGTGCATTTTGGATAGCCGTTATTAGTATTTGTTTGGTATCGAGTATTGAATCATTACTGAGTGCAGCAGCTGTGGATACTTTAGATCCATATAAACGAAAATCAAATTTGGATAGAGATATGTCTGTCATGGGTGGTGGATCAGCCTTGTCAGGTTTTTTAGGTGGACTTCCTATGATCTCTGAAATTGTTAGGAGCTCTGCAAATATTGGTAATGGAGGCAAAACACAGTGGGCTAATTTCTTTCATGGAGGGTTTTTGCTGCTTTTTTTACTATTTGGAAAGCCAATTATTGAGCAAATTCCACTTGCTGCCTTGGCTGCCATGCTTATTCATGTTGGTTTCAGACTTGCTTCACCTGCTGAATTCAAACATGTTTGGGAGATTGGAAAATCTCAATTCCTCGTTTTTACAATTACGCTGGTAACTGTATTAGCAACTGATTTAATTATTGGTATAGCTACAGGGATTTTAACTCAATTGGTCATTCATGTCATTTACGGCGCACCTTTAAAATACTTATTTAGGAACAAGATCAATTATGATGAAAATGGGGATTCTGGTGTAATTAAACTTGAAGCAAGTGCCATATTTTCCAATTATCTGTCTGTGAAAACAGAAATTGAACGTCACGCGGATAAACAAAAACTGGTGATTGATTTTGATAAGGTTAACCTGTTAGATCACTCGTTTAGAGAGCACGTTCATGAACTCCAGACCGAATGGTCAGAATCTGGAAAAGAAATGAGTTTCGTTAATGATGAACATTTGGTATCAGTTTCCAATCACCCTTTGGCGGCTAAATTTTCGGTGAACCTTGAGCACCTTGGTATTGTCAAGTTCAATGAAAAACAAAATCGAATTCAGGAATATGCTGACTCAATTGGAATGGACTATTATCCAATTAAATCAATGTCTACTAATCAATATCAAGGATTTAGTTTCAATCTAAAAGGTAAAGTGAAATACACTGAGAATATGATTTCAGGATCAATTGATGGGCACTGGGTTGTCTACAATGAAGTTATTCTTGACACCTCTCTGGAGACCAAGTCGAATGACCTTAAAATTCCTACAGCATTGATCTATCTAGGTGTTGAAAGTCCAAAGTTTACTTTAGAAAAGGAGGGTTTCATTGACAAATTGAAAGCATATGCCGGTTATGACGACATAGACTTTGAAGATTATCCAAATTTCTCTGATAAATTTTTGTTAATGGGTGAAAATGAGGAAAGTATCAGGAAATTTTTCAAACCAGAACTCATAGAGCTGATCGAAAATTATCCTTACTATCATATCGAAAGTAAAGGGAACGTGATTTTGATCCACTCATTTAATAATAAAACTGGAGAACAAGAGATGAAAAATTTATTAGAACTAGTCAAGAATTTTATTGAAAAGTGTAGTTAATCATGGTTTAATTTGAGCAGAGAAGTAGCAATTTTACTTCTCTGCTATTCTTTTATCCAATTAGCTCTACTAATTATTCCTGTCTCAAAGAATCCACAGGGTTGCTCATAGAAGCCTTAATGGTTTGAAAGCTTATGGCCAGACTTCCAATAAATACTACAATAAAGGTAGATAGGATGTATATCCAAGGACTAATAGCGAGTCTGTCTGCAAAATTTTGTAACCAGTAATCCGTAGCAAAGTAGGCGAGAGGCCAGGATATTAGAGTTGATATTATAATCAGTTTTACTATTTCATTAGAAAGTAACTTGACCAATGTTCCTGTGCTAGCTCCTAAGACTTTTCTGATACCTATCTCTTTCTTTCTTATGGATGCTGTATAGGTGACTAATCCAATGAGACCTAGGCATGCGATAAAGATAGATAAACCTGCGAATACAACGAAAACCTGAGCAGTGGTCGATTCAGATCTATACAAATTGGCATAGTCATCTTCAAAAAAGAAGTATTGAAATGGTTTGTTGTAAGAATGATCAAACCAAGTGTTTTCTACGAATTGAATGGTTTCCCTGATATTGTGGGTATTACTCAACTTGACCATAGCATAACCTTCTTGATTGCCAAACATGATTCTAAGAAGGGCAGGCTGGATGGGCTTATGCAAGGATTCAATATGGTAATCTTTCACTACGCCTATAATGGTCAAATAACGAATATTACCTTGTCGGTCTTGATCGACAAACCGTTTTCCAATAGGCTCTTCATAACCAATCGTTTTAACTGCAGTTTCATTTAGTATTACGGCTGAAGAATCGGTGGGGAAGTCTTTAGAGAAGAATCGGCCTTGTACTAATTCTAATCCCATCAGCTCTGCATAACCAAAGCTGACCCTATTTTCATATAAAATGTACGGAGAATCTGGGTTCTCTTCAGTCTGATAAGCGTTGTTGTTGTACCTACTCTTTCCTGGGATCGAAATTGAATTGGATACACTTTTGATATTAGGATTCTTTAAAAGATCATTTTTGAAATTTTCTATGTTGTTTCTGAGTACGTCCGAGCGTCTAATGACCAGTGTTTGTTCTTTATCAAAACCTAGATTTTTACTGAGCATAAAATCGATTTGATTGTAAACCACCATGGTGCCGATTATTATGACAATAGCAGCGGTAAACTGGATGACCACCAGTATATTTCTCATCCAACCAGATTTGGCACCAGCGCTCATGGTTCCTTTCAGGACATGTACAGGCTGGAAGGCTGCTAAAACAAAAGAAGGGTAAAAACCTGCAAGTACACCTATTGCTGCGGCTAATCCAGCTAGTATGGCTACACTCCAAATGCTTGAAGTCAAAGAATAGGCAATTTCTTTCCCAATCAATTGGTTAAAACTTGGCGTCAATAAAAACACAATCAACGACGCAATAATGGTTGCCAATGCCGAGACCACGATCGATTCAAATATAAACTGAGCAACGAGCCTTTGCTTACTGGATCCCACGACTTTTCTGATACCTACTTCCTTGGCTCTTGAAGATGATTGGGCAGTAGCCAAATTCACAAAGTTGATGATGGCAATAAACAGGATGATAATGGCAATGAGTGAATAAATGTAGATATAAGATATGTTGCTGTTGGCTTGCATTTCTTCATCTACGTTAGAATAGAGATAAATATCTTCTAAAGGCATCAGATAATAGCCAAATGAATTGCCTGCACTTTCCCAAGCTTCCATGGTAGTACCTAAAAATTGCTCTACTTGTGGACCCACGTATTTATATACTAAATTTTGCATCTTTTCCTCGAATGCTTCTACGTCAGTATTTTCATGAAGCGTGATGTAGGTGTAGTGATTGTGACTGACCCATTGATTGTTGTTCCAAAATTTGTAGGTGCTCATAGAGCCCATCATATCAAATTGCATATGAGAATGATCAGGAACATCTGCCATTACGCCGGTGACTGTGTAAAAAATAGTATCCTGCTCCACAGTAAGCTTTTGACCCAATGGGTTTTCATCTCCAAAGTATTTTTTGGCGTATGATTCGGTCAACACAATTGATCTTGGATTGATCAAGGCTGTTTTCTCATCACCTGAAAGGAGTTTGAAATCGAATACATCAAAAAAAGTTGAGTCAGCGAAGAGCACACCGTCTTCATTAAATTTTTTGTTGCCACGACCAATAAACCAGGCACCACTTTCTTTGATTCTGGTTACTTTCTCTACTTCTGGATATTCGCTAAGTAATGCTTGTGCCATGGGCGAAGCAGTGGCCGCCATGTCCATGCCTTGTCCCATCATTTGACCTTGTACATGGACACGGTAAATGTTTTCTGATTGACTATGAAATTTGTCATAGCTCAATTCATTTAAGATATAAAGTGAAATAAAAATAAAACTTGCAATGCCAATCGCGAGTCCGCAAATATTGATCAGAAAATAGCTTTTATGCTTCAGTAAATTCCTGATGGCTGTGAGATAAAAATTTTTAAGCATGATATTGAGTTTTTGATTTGAGTTTTCTTAGTGCAACTTGCAGTCGTTGACTTTCAGTCAACAGATGCGGTTGCAAGCCTAAAGGTTGCAGGTTAGACGCAATAAATTGATAAAAATTACAAACTGAGCTAAAAAAATGTATACTGCCTCACTGAGCGAATTAAAAAAAGAACTCAAATTACTTCCTGATGAAGAGCTTTTGGCTGTGTGTTTAAGGTTGGCCAGGTATAAGAAGGATAATAAGGAACTGCTGCATTATTTACTGCTAGAGTCTGGAAATGAGGCCTTTTATATAGAACAGGTGAAAGAGGATATAATCGAGGCATTCTCTACCATTAATCCATCAAGCCTTTATTTGGCTAAAAAAACAGTTAGAAAAGCTTTAAGGTTGGCAACGAAACAGATTAGATTCTCTGGAAACAAACAAACAGAAGTCGAAATATTAATTTTCTTTTGTCAGAGTTTGATTGAATTAAACTTGCCACTGGAAAGGAGTAAGGTATTGTTAAATCTGATATTCAATCAAATCAAAAAGATAGAAAAGGCATTGTCTACTTTGCATGAAGACTTGCAATATGATTATAAAGACAGTTTGGACGCTATAAGGCAAACTTGTTCATAAAAAAAGACAACCCGATTGGACTGTCTCTTTACTCTACAAAACAAATAATGATATTTTAGTTGGCCGTGTAAGCCTGGTCATTCACATTCAAATTGAGCATGATACCTTTGCTGGCTCTCAGTGATTTTCCTTTTAAGATAATTGCTTTGTTAAAAGGTAATGCATCCTGTTCAGCACTAATTACCATGACACGATTGATCTTAGGATCTAATCCGTTCTCAAATGATACAGCTATTCCTTCAGGTAAAGTTGAATTAATCGATAGGTCAATTTTTGTCTTGCTATAAGATTTTGATCTATTGATCGTAACGAAATATTTTTTAGTTTCCCCTGGTTGCAAAGCAATGTTATTGTCTGATACTGATAGGGTAAATTCCTTTTTTGGAACTTCTTGCGCCACAGTAGCTAATGAGGATAAAAGAGCTACAGTAAGAATTAAAGCTAGTTTTTTCATGATTTAGATTTTTAGAACAAATTGGTTAAACGTTCGAATTATAATCAAAATAAAATCCCTTTCGGGAGCCATTTGCAAATCTAAACGAAGATTCGAACAAAAGGTTGTATTGTTCGAAAATAATTTTTCAATTCATTCTGATTCCGTCTAGGGCTAAACTCACTGCATATAGAATTTGCTCTCTGATATTCTTCCAATCTTCTTCGGTAGGGTAGCTGTGAAGAAACATGCTGAGCTGATCATACTGAATCGAGAATTTGATAAGAAATAGTGCTTCGGCTACTTTTTCTACTTCACACTCCTTGAAATCTCCGCTGTCTATCCCTTCGTTTATAGCCTCTACATAAAAACTAATACCGCCGCGATTGATTTTGTTAACAAAAGATCGATACAGATTACGAGTTTCAATTAATGCTTTTACGGGTATTTTATGCTCTATCACTACTTTTTCATAGTAATTAAGCGACTGGTTGATGTAGGCCAATATTTTGTCTGTAGGATTACTTTCTTTATTAGCTTCTGTCTCGAATTTTTTGAACTTCTCTTGCCAGTCATTTCTAAAAGAACACATGAACAAATCTTCCTTATTCTTGAAGTAATAATATAAGGAGGATTTACGCATACCTACAGCTTGAGAGATATCATCTACACTGGTTTTAGCATAACCTTGTCTATTGAAAAGCAACTTGGCTGCGTCTAATATTTGATCCTTTTTTGCCATGTATTAATAATACAATTTTTCTCGGTTAATTAAAAAGGGAATGCTTCTTCTGAAACATTCCCTTCACACAATCTTTATTTCGTTAAGAATGCATATTTCTTACCGTAGTCAAGCATTTGTTTGGTGAAGTCCATTGGGTAAGTCACATTTATATCTGTGATGTTTCCAGCTTCGTCCATCTCCGGTACTAATTCAGGGTTTATGAAACCACCATAAGGTGCACCTTTCAATTTAGCTGCTCTATCGAGTACTTCCTGATGTAGTCCGGCTTCCACTTTTACTCCATAACCTTCCACCAGAGCTTTTGCAGCTTCATAATCACCCTCAGACTTGATTCGTTGGGTTTCCTTTAATAAACGGCCAAAGATCACTCTCAATTTTTCGTAGTCGTTGACCACAAAATAGGTTTTCCCATCTTTTTGTTTTCTTTCGATCACGTTGTCAGCTTTACCTTGTTCAAAAGACCAAGCAGATACCCAAGCTCTATTTCTCATGTGAGCCTCTTCGATATCTTCTCCAGGAGTCAACCTTCTCAATTGAGTCATCATACCATTTCTGATATAGCCATCGTATTCTTCTTTGCCTACTTCTAAGCTTTCAATCAATCCCACTTCAACCAATTTAGGATCCATTAAAAAATATAGACCTACAAGATCTGCTCTACCTTCTTCAATCGTAGAAGCATAACTTTTCAAAGTTTCTTTCGGTGTACCTACTCCAGGGTTTAATCTTCCCGAAGCATGACCAATTACTTCATGCAAAGCGGTGTGCATTTTATCTCCAATTTCACCGTGATTTTTGGCTCTTTCCATTTCAGCTTCGTCATAAGCGAATTCAGCTAAGAAACCAGAAGTACCAGCTTTGTCGTAGGCGTCAATGATATTTCCTAGGCTCACAGATTTTGATCCATGCTTAGCTCTAATCCAGTTGGCATTTGGTAGATTCACACCAATAGGGGTAGAAGGAGAAGCGTCGCCAGACTCTCCAGCTACGTTTACAACTTTGTAACTTACACCAACTACGTTTTCCTTTTTATGGTCATCCATGATAGGGGAGTTGTCTTCAAACCATTGCGCATTTTCAGACAATACTTTCATTCTTTCAGAAGCTTCAAAATCATTGATCTGGATAATGGCTTCATACGAACCTCTGTATCCTTTTGGGTCATTGTAGACTTCGATGAAGCCTAAGATGTAATCTATATCACCTTTGATTGCGGCTGCCCAAACTACATTGTACTCATCCCAGGTTTTAAGAGAACCTGTTTTGAAATATTCTATCAACAATTCAAAACCTCTTTTTTGTTCTTCATTTTCTGCTACTGTAATCGCTTTTTCTATCCAACCGATCATCTCGTCTATTGCAGTACCATACATGCCGTTAGATTTCCAAACTTCTTCTTTCAGTTGTCCATTTTCATCTCTGATCATTTTGGAATTCAACCCATAAGAGATAGGCTCTTCTGAGTTTTTATCTGTGATCTGTGCATAGTATTCCTCCACTTCTTCAGCGGTAATGTCAGCGTCATAAAAATTGGTGGCTGACCCAATCATTAAACCCTTATCTGGATCTAGATTCACTTTTTTGCTATCAACAGATGGATCAAAAATCGCCATAATAGCTTCTTCTGATAGTGTAGTATTGGTCGCATCTAGGAGATTTTGAAAATAATCTTGATCGAAACCTGGTTCAATCTTAGACATTGAATAATGATGGTGAATGCCATTGGAGAACCAAACTCGTTTGGTATAGGTCATAAACTTATTCCATTCTTCACTGTCTTGATCACCGTCGTAACTGTTGATGATATTTTCTAAAGCCGTTCTGATGGCTAGGTTGTGTCGGTAGTTTTGATCCCAAATGATATCTCTACCTGACAAGCCTGCTTGCGTCAAATAATAAGCTAGTTTCTTCTGATTAAGCGTAAGTTTTTCAAATCCTGGGATTTGATACCTTATTATTTTTAAATCAGCGAATTGTTCCGTTTTCCAAACGAACTCCTCTTCAACTACTGGCTGCTCTACTTCATTAGTAGAAGGTGTACATGCCCAGGTGAAAAGAATTAAAAATGCATAATTGAACTGTTTTCTCATATCTTTAGGGGTGTGTTATTTAAACAATTTTGCAATATACGATTGATGTTTGAAATGTCCACATCAATTTGTTAAGAGCGGATTAATTACTGGATGACTAGCTAAATAAACCGTGTAATTCTACATCGATTTTGGAAACGATGTCAGCAAAATGATCTTGGTTTTGGACAAAATCAATGTGGTTGACATCAATAATTAGGAGTTTCCCTTCTTGGTATTCATTGATCCAATCGTTGTAGTGGGCATTCAGGCCTTGCAGATAGTCAATCCGGATGGCGCTTTCATATTCTCGACCTCGCTTCTCTATATTCTTGACTAACTTATCTATATCAGATTTGAGATAGATCAATAAATCAGGCGCTTTCACAAATTTGATCATCGAATCAAAAAGCGTCAGGTAATTTTGATAATCTCTGTCGCTGAAATAACCTTGGTGATGCAAGCTTTTAGCAAAAATATAAGCGTCTTCATAAATCGTTCGATCTTGAATCACCGTTTTTTCACCTGCTCTTACTTTATTGACCTGCTCGAACCTGCTATTTAAGAAATATACTTGGAGGTGAAAAGACCATTTGCTCATGTCACCGTAGAAATCTGCTAAATATGGATTGTCTTCTACATCTTCATATTCTGCTAGCCACCCATAATGTTTGGCGAGCATGCTCGTTAAAGTGGTTTTTCCGGCACCAATATTCCCGGATACTGCAATGTGCTTGGGTTGAATCGACATGTTCACAAAAGTAATAGCTGAGTGGTTTAAATTCAGCAACAAACTTAGATTGTGGATAAATTCTTTCGGTCGTTCGGATGTATCAATTTTGTATATATTTTTGGAATTAATTCTCAAAAAGAAGTATATCATTGGAATTCATAGATAAAGACATTCAAGACTACGCTGCAAAGCATACGACAGAAGCTTCTAAGCTTTTGGAGAAAATTGATCGTGAGACCAATTTAAATGTATTAAGACCCAGAATGCTTTCTGGACATATGCAAGGCAGAATCTTGTCCATGTTTTCGCATATGATAAAACCTAACCGAATTCTGGAAATAGGTACATATACCGGGTATTCAGCGCTTTGTATGGCCGAAGGTCTGAATGCTAAAGGAAAATTAATCACTATTGATATCAACGAGGAGCTACAGCCGCTAGTCGAAAAGTATTTTGATGAATCGCCATATACGAATCAATTGCAATATCTGATTGGAGATGCGATGAAATTGATTCCAACTTTGGATGATAAATTCGACTTGGTGTTTATTGATGCTGACAAGAGCAATTACAGCAACTATTATGACTTAATCATAAACAAAATGAATCCTGGAGGATTTATTATTGCAGATAATATTTTGTGGAGCGGGAAAGTTACTGCTACACCAAAATCCAATGATAAAGACACCAAGGCATTGATCAAATTCAATCAAAAAGTACATGAAGACGTCAGAGTAGAAAATGTACTAATGGCTGTTCGGGACGGATTAATGATTCTGCGAGTGCTATGATTAGAGCATTAATACTTCTTTTGAGTTTTTATTCTTTTGCTTCTTATGCAGAAGATGATGTAAGACGAGTCCGTGTTCCTTCAGAAATCACTTTAGGTGATATGAAGCTGAAGATCACAGATGCAGCCAGAAGAAATATTCAAAAGGACGTAGATGCATTAACCAAGAGCCCAAAGTTTATGGAAATCAAAGCGGATAGGGCTCGTATTTATTTTCCAATCATTGAGAAGGTTTTTAAAGAAGAAGGAGTTCCGTTAGATTTTAAATTTTTAGCCTTACAGGAAAGCGCATTGATTTCTGATGCGGTATCATCCGCTAATGCCGTGGGATTCTGGCAGTTCAAAGATTTTACTGGACGTGAAGTTGGTTTGAGGATAGATCGGAGTGTGGATGAGCGTTTGAACATTGTGGCGTCTACTCATGGAGCGGCCAAGTACTTCAAAAGGCACAATTTCTATTTCGATAATTGGGTGTATACCATTCTGGCACACATGACTGGACGTGGAGGGGCCGAGAAGTACGTCAGTCATAGCAATTTCGGTAAAAAAAGAATGACGTTAGATGGAAAAACGCATTGGTATGTCATCCGATTTTTAGCTCATAAAATTGCCTATGAAGGGATCACAGGAGGGCCTAATTCTGAAGGGTTAAAACTGGTGGAGTTTAATAAAGGAAAGGGAAAAACATTATCAGCGATTGCTAAAGACTATAAATTGGATGAAGAAGAGCTTAAGAAATATAACAAATGGCTAAAAGCAAATAAAGTCCCAGGAGAAAAAGCATATTCAGTTATGCTACCAATAAGAGGAAAAGCGCCGAAGATCAAGGACGATAAGGATAACACTCCAAATAAACCCAATAATGAAGATGAGGGTGTAGAAGATGGCTTGATTTCAGTTAAGATTTACCCGGTTATAGACAAAGATCTAAATACGTCTGGTACTATATATATTAAAATAAATGGGATACCATCCATTTTGGCCAAAAAAGGAGATGGAATCAATGTCTTAGCAAAAAAAGCCAATCTCACTCCAGAACGATTTGTAAAATATAATGACCTTAAAATGACAAGTGTCATCAAGGAAGGAGAAATATATTATACCAGACCTAAAAGAAATAGAGGGAAAATATACTTCTATACGGTGCAACCGAATGAAACGCTTTGGGAAGTCTCTCAAAAATTTGGAATCAAACTGGTGAAACTGGCTAAGTTGAATCGGATGGCCACCATTGACGAAATCAAACCTGGTAGAGTGCTCTGGCTTCATAAAAAGCGTCCTGCCAATATGCCTGTAGAATATAGAGAACTTCCCAAAATGCCAGTGGATGAAGTCATTCCTGTAAAGGAAGTTCCAATGATTGCACAGGAAGAGGAGGTAGTAGTTGATGAGGAATTAGATGCTCCTGTGGAAGAAGAAAAAATTGAAGAAGAACAAGTAGAAATAACCGAAGTAAACAATGAGGTGACTGAAGTTATCTCTGAGTTGGACGAACCTATTGTTGTTACTAATCATCAGGTAATGAAAGGGGAGACGCTTTATGGAATTGCTACCCAAACCGGGGTGTCTGTATCTGATATTATTGAATGGAATAATCTATATGACACTTCAATTAAAATAGGACAAAATCTGATCATCCATGGATCGGTTGTAGATAATACTAAAGCACCTGAAACGGATGAAGTGAATTTCCATGTAGTAGAGCCAGGAGATACCATGTACGGCATATCAAGGAAGTACGACATTGCTGTCAAAGATTTATTAGAGCTCAATCAAAAGGAAAATTTCAATCTGGATGTCGGAGAGCGACTGAGAGTCAAGTAGTTATACTACCAGTTGGGTCAATGATCAGTATCCAATCCAAACTCCTCTGCTAGTTTTAGTAGGTTAGGGTTTTTCTTGGCCATGGCCTTGAATTTTTCTTCAGCAGTATATGGCCGGCGTTCTTCATTGTCCTCGGATATTTGATAATTGAATGAAATGGAAGTGTTTTTCAGCTCACTTCTCAAGTAGCCCAATAATTCCACTTCCACATTTTCAATCATAGCGATTTCCACCGAATTCGTTATGGTCAATTGAATTTGATTTTCAAATACTTTGATTGGTTTGGATAGAATGATTTTGATGGTATTCGAAACCTTCTTTTCTGAGATATACTGGTCGAGTTTTTTTCGTACTTCCTCTTGAGTTATAGGAGTTTGCAATTCCTCACTTGCCGTTTCTATTGTCTCTTGCTTTTGATCTTCTGGCTCCTCCTTCTTGTTGAATATAGTCTTAAGACTAGGTGTCTTTTGAGTAGGCGAGACTACAGATTTTAGCGTTGCCGGTTTTGGTTTTGCAGGTGATGAAGAAGCAGCGGTTGTCGCTTTGGAAGTAGCGGGTGAGGCAGCGTCTGTTACGCTGTCACTTTTTTTTTTAGATCAGCAGCATTTGATGACAATTTGAAAGCTTGATCCAAAAAACCCAATTTCATGAGTGCCAATTCTACATGCAATCTTTGATTTTTGCTTGATTTAAAGTTCAAATCAGCAGAATTGAGAATATTCAATCCCGACATTAAGAAAGATAGCGATATGGCTTTGGCTTGTTCCAAGTATTTCTCTTGAATATTCTTAGAAACATTTAGCAATTTTACGGTTTCAGGATCTTTGCACACCATCAAATTTCTAAAATGCTCGGACAGTCCAATTAGAAAATTGTGGCCATCAAAACCATTTTTTAAAATCTCATCGTAAATCAACAACGCTTCTGAGACATTTCCTTTATCCAATTGCTCAGTCAATTTGAAGAAATAATCATAATCAAGAATATGTAGATTTTTGATCGTATCCTGATAGGTAACTTTGTTGCCAGAAGAAAACGTAACGATTAAATCAAAGATGGAAAGAGCGTCTCTAAGAGCACCATCGGCTTTCTGGGCAATCAAATGAAGAGCTTCTTCTTCACAATCAATTTTTTCTTTTTCGGCTATTTTTTTAAGCTGATAAGTGATGTCATCAATCTCAATTCTATTGAAATCAAAAATCTGACATCTTGATAGGATGGTAGGAATTACCTTATGCTTCTCAGTTGTGGCTAAGATAAAAATAGCATACGCTGGAGGCTCTTCAAGTGTCTTCAAAAAAGCATTGAAGGCTTGATTCGAAAGCATGTGAACCTCATCTATGATATATACCTTGTGCGTACCTTGCTGAGGAGGGTATCGTACCTGATCGATCAGGTTCCTAATATCCTCAACGGAGTTGTTAGACGCGGCATCAAGCTCGTAGATGTTGAGTGCATTGGACGATTCAGCATTGCCCTGATCATCAAATTTGTTTACCATTCTTGCTAGAATTCTAGCACAAGTAGTTTTTCCTACTCCACGAGGTCCACAAAACAACAAGGCCTGAGCCAAATGATTGTTGTCTATGGCATTCTTCAATGTAGTTGTAATATGGCTTTGACCTACCACCTCTGCGAAGCCGAGTGGTCTATATTTACGAGCCGATACTACAAAATTTTCCATGAGCGCAAGATAGTAATCAGTGAATAATTTCCACCTAAAACGGGAGGCAATAATTAAAAAAATATATTCGAATTATTTATCTCTTTATACGCCTATGTTGTCATTTTAAATTCCAGCTTATTAGTTTTGAATTGTATTTCAAAAAATAACTAGCTATGAAACATTTAAAACTAATACTTACCACAGTATTACTACTTTTCTTTACTGCCCATGTAAGTTTGGCTCAAAAGAAAAATTCGAAATCAAGTCCAAAAAAAGAATCTGCAAAACCTAAAGCATTTCATATCCATCAGCATGTGATGGTTACAATGAAAGATGGCTCTCAAGTAGAAGCAGTAGTGCATAGTCACTTTTCGAAGAAAAAGTATTGGGTACGTCAATGGCACAGTGGAAGAGAAGGAGCGGTGAAAGAAAAGTATCTTCGTGCACTTAGTGAGAGCGAAGTCTCTGAGTTGAAGAAAACCAAAAAGAAATAGTCAAAAAAAAGACCGAGAGCTGGCTCTCGGTCCGTTGAATCTTTGTACAATTAAATTTCTCTAAATAGTTGAGTTAGGTTAGTACAAATATTCTAAAGCCACACGATCATAGTAGCCAAATTCACCATCTTCTCCTGAACTAAAGCAAGACAGCATAATTGAATTGGCATCAAAACCAGTTGGCGTTCCTGGAACATGGTTAGCTCCAACTCCACCATTTCCTTCATTTCCTCCAGAACCACAAGACAATGAACGATTGAAATAATCTGTGTGACGTAAACCTAAGCAATGTCCAATTTCATGAGTAATCACATGCTCGGTAGTATTAGTACCATAGCTGCTCGTACCTGATTGAATTTGAACCCACTTGTAAGGATTTCCACCAGATGGAAATCCTGCTTGGCCTCCACCAGAACCACTTACTCGATATACGACAATGTCGTATGAGTTGTAATTAGTTCCATAATTAAGGGTGAAGTTTAGGTTGGTGTTTAGGGCGTTGTAGTTGTCAATTGCCCAAGATAGGGCAGTTTGCATGGTGTTGTCCAAACCATTGCTATTATTGCCTGTATAGCCAATAACTGAAATTGTCTGAGGAGTAGATACCAGATTGTTAGTTCGGTATTGCTCGCCACATACACCACTGTGAGCTACGCTGCTTTCCAACATGGCAGAAAAGTTTTCTGGTGTGATGGTAATGTCCCCTTCCAATAAGAAGTTGTATCCATCTGATTCTCCAGAAATCGGATTGCCTGCTGGCACTTTTTGAATATCGCTGACATCAAAGCCAAGAGATTCAAATTGCTTCATTTCAGCGTCAGTGATAATGTCTTTCTTTGTTGTACTTTGAAAGTCATCTTGCTGACTACAGGCTGAAATAAAAAATGTCATGACCATTACGGCCACAACAAACGGTTTGCTGTTTAAATTAAACATACGGTTAGGGTTTAGGTTAAAAAAATGGAATCTAAGAATTTTATTTGGTAAAATCCAATACTAACGAATATTTGTTAGTTTTGAATTTGAAAAGTGCTTTATACATTAGCATTATTTTATGAACCTAACCTACAATATCCTTTTCAGGGATACTTTACTTTATTTGTGCCTGTTTTTTAATTTAAATGGCATTTGTCAGCTCATTCCCAAGAGCATTCCAGATTCCTATCAGTATTTATTAAGTAGAAATGATACTAGAATTCAAGAGCAATCCACTGATTATATTTTACCGGTTGACTTAATTAATCATGATCCAACCATTAAAGTTTTAAGAAAATTGGATGGTTGGATCATTATAAGAGCCGATTCCTTGAGCCCTTATATGACTTCGTATGTGTTTCCAGTCAATCCATTATGGAAATTATCCGATCTAGAATTGTTGAAAGATTCAAAAACCAGATTACTAACGATTAAGATTACTACTCCAAAGGCGCTTGAAAACATTGATAAGTCATCAATACAATATGAGCACTATCCGTATGTCAAGCTTTTGACCAATAAGAGTGTTCTCATTGAGTTGTTGAATAACAAAGAGGTGGTCTATATTGGCCACGAGTCAAATGTGCCCATTGAAGAAAGTAGAGTGCTTGATTTAAATCTTAATCCAAATCTCATTTCTAAAGTTCACACTTTTTTTCCTACCATATCAGGTCACGGTATTAATATAGGCATTAAGGAGCATGCATTTGATGTTGAGGACTGGGATCTTTCAGGAAGAGCTAGGTATTCAAATTTATCTTCCGATTTAGAAAGTGCTCATGCAACTGACATGGCTACCATTATTGGGGGAGCAGGAGTCACCTTTGTAAATGGGAAAGGGGTAGCACAGAAAGTTTCTTTAGTTTCCAGTGGTTTTGGTCTTTTGATGCCAGATCCATTAGATTTTTATGATCAATATGATATTGGTATTCAAAATCATTCTTATGGTGGTGAGATTGAATCGTTCTACGGAGCTAGTGCTGCCCTTTATGATCAAATTAGTAATGATAGACCTCATCTGCTGCATGTTATGTCATCGGGAAACAGTGGACTCGAAACTCCTTCAAATGGATCTTACAAAGATTTGGATCATTGGGCTAACCTGACTGGAAATTATAAAAATGCAAAAAATAATATTGTGGTCGGTGCTATAGATACGGTAGGTGCATTGATGACTTTCTCATCCGTTGGTCCAGCAGCAGATGGCCGAATTAAACCTGAAATGGTAGCGTATAGCACAGCAGGCACTTCGAATGCCACCGCACTTGTATCTGGAGTGGCTTCTTTACTGCAAGAGCAGTTTAAAAAGACTAATTTAAATCTTGCTCCATCTGATCTGATCAAAGGTTTATTAATTAATGGTGCGACAGATGTGGGATTGCCTGGAATAGATTTTAAGTCTGGATTTGGAAACCTTGATGCCTATGAAAGTATGAAAACGTTAGTAGCGGATCAGTTTTATGTAGGTGCATTAGACAAGGGGAGTTCAGAAACGATAACGATCGAAATCCCCGATAATGCGAAGAACCTAAAAGTGACATTGGTATGGAATGATCCTGCAGGTCAGGCTAATGATCTAATTCCATTGGTGAATGATTTGAATTTGCAAGTTGTTGATCCAGATGGCTTTGTCTGGTTGCCGTGGGTGCTCAATCATTCTGCTTCTGTTGTTGCATTAGAATCTAAAGCTACCAGAAGTGTAGATCATATCAATAACGTAGAGCAAGTGACTCTGAATTCAGTTCAAGAGGGAGAGTATCAAGTAATTGTGGATGGAGACTTAATAACTGAAAATCAAAAATTTAGCCTAGTTTATAATTATCAAACCGTTAATCAATTTGAATGGAATTATCCATTGGAGAAGAGTAATATGCCCTACGATGGTGAAACAGGTTCCTATTTTAGATGGTCTAGTACTTTTGAAGAAGAGCAAGGTGATCTTCAAATCACTTATGATCAAGGCGAAACTTGGACATTGTTAAGTGCAAACTTAAATTTAAGTCAGGGGTATTTTCGTTGGTTACCTGAGGAAATAAATAGTGTTGCTCGAGTAAAAATCAGAGTTGGATCACAAGAGTTTGAATCAGAAGATTTTATAGTGTCTCAAACGCTTGCAGTAAAATCTGGATTCTTTTGTTCGGACTCACTTATGATTCACTGGCCTCCCCAAACTAATGTTGTTTCGTATGAAATTTTTGAGTTGGTGAATCATGAATTCGAGACACTTCAAATTGTCTCGGATACCTTCAGTGTTTTAAACAGGGAAGAGTTAAAATCCAGTTACCTTAAAGTAGTTCCTCATTTTACTAATGATATGTTGGCATTAGGTAGTTATTTATTTGCTCCTGAAGACTTAGGGACTGATTGTTATCTATCCTCATTTTATGGATTCAAAAATGAGGAAGGAATTTTACTTAGTACGGTATTGACCTCTTTGTATGGAATTGATGGGATCAGTATAGAGAGATTAGAACAAAATGAGTTTCAACACTTGCATAGTTATAAACTGGAAAATCAAATATTGGAATTTCAAGATGTATCTCCTCACGAGGGAGCTAATGTATATCAGGTCAAAGTTGATTTTGAAAACGGGACTTCGTTAAGGTCAGATTCAGTACGGCTTATTTATCTGAATGAAAAAATAGCATTACTCTATCCAAACCCTATTCAATCAGGATCTTCTTTAGCCATTCAAACTAATTTATCTGGTGATGGTAACTCGATTTTAAAAATTTTTGACTTTAAAGGGAATGAATTGAAAAGTATAGAAATTGCAGAATTGGCATATATCAGAATTGATGGTAATTTAATTCCTGGGATTTATCTCTATACTGTAGAAAACAAAAGTGGTATAAATAAAGGAAGGCTCGTAATTTATTAATTCACTTTACCCCAAGCTTTCCAAAGCGACATCCCAGTCTTTCCAAACGGGTTCATAGCTATTAGCTTGCAGCATTTCCTTGATTTCTTGGGGAGACCTTTCATCGGATATTTCAAACTGCTCAAGCGACTGCGGATCTACATCATAGCCGCCAGGGTTAGTTTTAGAGCCTGCACTCATAGTGGTAATTCCCAATTTGATCACATGATTTCTGAACGTATTAGTCTCCCTTGTCGAAAGTGAAAGCTCTACTTCTTGATTGAATAGGCGATAGGCACAAATCAGCTGCACTAACTCTTTATCATTCATGGCTACTTTTGGCTCCAGGCCTCCAGAAAAAGGACGTAACCTTGGAAAAGATAATGAGTACTTCGTTTGCCAATAGGTACGTTCGAGATAGTCGAGGTGCAAAGCGGTAAAGAAACTATCGACACGCCAGTCCTCCAAACCGATCAACGTGCCTAATCCCATTTTGTGAATGCCTGCTCTACCCAGACGGTCTGGGGTTTCTAGCCTATATTGAAAATTTGACTTTTTGCCTTTGGGGTGATGTTTTTTGTAATCGGCTTCGTGATATGTTTCTTGATAGACGAGCACCGCGTGTAGTCCCATAGGGATTAGTCGTTCGTAATCTGCTTGATCCAAAGGCTGTACTTCCATGCTCACATTGGCAAAATGTGGTCGAATCTTTCCGATTGCATGCTCCAAATAACCCACGCCAACGGTTTGATTGGCCTCGCCTGTGACTAACAAGACGTGGTCAAAGCCTAGTTTTTTAATGGCCTGAACTTCGCGAGCGATCTCTATGTCGTTGAGTGTCTTGCGTTTGATCTTGTTGTCCAAACTAAAGCCGCAGTAGGTACAGATATTTTGACACTCGTTGGACAAATACATGGGGGCGAAGAGCTGCATCGTATTGCCGAATCGCTGTAGGGTCAATTCATGACTTTTCTGCGCCATTTGCTCCAAATAAGGAATAGCGGCAGGGGAGATGAGTGCTTTGAAATCCTCAAGTGTACGATCTGGATTAGCCAAAGCAGCTTCTACATCTAAGGCTGTTTTTGCAAAGATAGAAGCTTTCACTTCCTCCCAGCTATATTGTTCAAAAAGGTCTTTGAAGTTAGGCATCAAGAAATGCAGTTAAAGGGCTGCTAGCTACAGCGTTAGTTACTGGTTTAGCTAGTTTGGCTTCAAAGGCTAATCGACCAGATTCAATAGCCATTTTGAAAGCGATGGCCATTTGTACGGGGTTTTGTGAAACAGCAATGGCTGTGTTGACCAGACAAGCATCAGCGCCAAGTTCCATAGCTTTAGCTGCATCTGATGGCGAGCCAATACCTGCATCTATTACCACAGGAACCTTAGCCTGTTCGATGATAATCTCAAGAAAGTCAATGGTTTTCAATCCTTTGTTGCTACCAATAGGAGAGCCCAATGGCATGACAGCAGAGGTGCCAGCATCTTCTAGTCGCTTGCACAGCACGGGGTCTGCGTGGATGTATGGCATGACCACAAATCCTTTTATCGCCAATTCCTCGGTAGCCTTCAGCGTTTCGATAGGGTCAGGCATCAAATACTTGGGGTCAGGATGAATCTCCAATTTTACCCAATTAGTTTCTAGTGCTTCTCTAGCCAGCTCGGCTGCGAATACGGCTTCTTTGGCATTTCTAACTCCAGAAGTATTCGGGAGTAGATTGATCCGTTGATGCGACAAGTGCTTGATGATCTGATCGTTTTGATCCTTTACATCTACCCGTTTCAGCGCGACCGTCACCAATTCGGATTCGGAAGCTTCGAGCGCGGCTTGCATGTCATCGTTGCTTTTGAACTTGCCCGTGCCTGTAAACAGACGGGATTTAAAAGTCTTCCCCGCTATCGTCAAATGTTCCATCTGGAAGGAGTAGTTTTATTTCTTCTATTGTTTCTTTTTTGTCAAAAGAATTGTTGATCAATGAGGCTACCGCAATGCCATGACAGCCAGCCATTTGTAGATCAAAAATATCTTCCATTTCAATCCCACCTACTGCGATCATAGGCATGTCAATGTCTTGAATGATCATATTATTCAGAATATTGGAATACCCACGAATGCCGAGCTCAGGGCTGAGATTTTCTTTGGTAGTGGTGAATTTGAAAGGCCCCAGCCCAATATAATCGACCACCTTGGATTCGTACAGCAGTTCGACTTGCTCCCAAGTATTGGCTGTACCGCCAATGTAAGGCTTGTCGCCCAAAATAGCTCGAGCTTCTACTGGATCCATGTCGTCCTGACCTAAATGTACGCCATTGGCACGGACGGCCTTGGCAATTTCCACATGGTCGTTTAAAATCAATTTGGCTCCATGCTTTTTGCAGATGGTTTTGGCTTCAAAAGCCATTTCTTCAATTTCATCCAGCTCGCGATCTTTTACGCGAAGTTGTACCCAGTCTATACCTGCCTGGCAAGCCTCTCTGATATTCTCCAGATGGCTTTTTTCGTCAGTTTCTTGCGAAATGTAGTGTAATCGACTAATCATATTTCTATTGTATAATGTGCTCCTAATTTGTTGACGCCACTTTTGAGGTAGCTTTCAACGTATCTTTTGGCAAAGGTACAAGCAGTTTTTAATTTCATCCCCTTACACAGTCCAGCCGCAATAGCAGAAGAGAGGACACAACCTGTTCCGTGCTTGCTTTTTCCGATGATTCTTTGACCTGCTATTTGAATTTTATTTCCTTCCAGATCAATTAGTTTATCTGATGTATCATTTCCTTCTACATGTCCACCCTTGAGCAAGACATGAGTTGAAAATGGCTGTTCTTTTAAAACTTGAGTCAATATCTCAAACTCCCAAAGATTGGGGGTGATGAGATGAATTTTACTTATCACATCTGATAGTTGTTGTTCTTCTAAATTCTTGAGGAAATCAAATCCTGAAGATGATTTGAGGATTGGGTCCCAAACGATTTTGATATCTGGACGATGTGAAATCAAAAGATCCACCACCTGTCTCAAGGTCTCAAGGTTTTCGATGATACCAATTTTCACTACCTCGAACTGGTAAAGGTTCAATAGTACTTCTATTTGACATTTGATTTCATCCCAACTGTGCCAAACGACTTTATCGACTTTTTCTTCGTTTTGAGCGGTGAGGGCGGTTTGTACAGCCATGCCTTGTACCTTGCATTGCTGCAAAGTTTGCACATCAGCCAGAATACCAGCGCCTCCACACGGGTCGAATCCAGCAATGCTCAGTACAATATTTTGTCCCGTTTCAGGCATTTAAAATTGCTTCCGTAATTTCACCTCTTTTTTCAATTTTGTCTTCTAACCAGATCGTACCTAACAGTGCTACGCCCGAAAATCCCAAATCTTTGACTTCTTTTATCTTATCCATTTCAATTCCGCCTAAGGCATAGATTGGGAAATTATTGAATGACCTCAGTTTTTGTTTTAAGTCATCCATCTCAAATTCACTCGCATAACAAACTTTAGAAATGCTTTCAAAAATAGGGCTTAGAAAACCATAAGAGAGGGTTTTAGTTTCGAACTCTAACTCATTCAAAGAATGAAACGACTTGGAAACCAAGCCCTTCGCCTTTACTACTTGTTGATCACTTTTGAAATGCTTGCCGCCTAGTTTCATTTCATCGACCAGGCCATGATGGCTATGCAAGCTTATTTTGTGATAGTATTGTGAGTCCAAAGCACTTATATAGTCTCTCATACTTTCTATGCTGGCAAAAGGCTTCCTGACGTGCAATCGTTCTATATTACTCTTTAGCAACAAGTTGCAGGTATCAATTTCTCCTTTTGCTTGCACTTCCGGTGTGATGACTATGGTTTTCACTTCCTATTGCTCTAAATACAATTCATTGCCTTTGTCGGCAAATTCTTTGGCTTTCTCTTCCATGCCTTTAGATAATGCATCAGATTCAGCCACTTCTTTTTCAGCTGCATATTCTCTCACGTCTTGTGTGATTTTCATCGAGCAGAAATTAGGGCCACACATCGAGCAAAAATGCGCCACTTTAGCGCCTTCTGCTGGTAAGGTTTCGTCGTGAAATTCTTTGGCAGTATCTGGATCAAGGGATAGGTTGAATTGATCTTCCCATCTGAATTCAAATCGTGCTTTTGACAAGGCATTGTCTCTATACTGTGCGCCAGGGTGGCCTTTGGCCAAATCTGCAGCATGTGCAGCAATCTTATAGGTGATCACGCCATCTTTCACATCTTTTTTGTTGGGTAAACCCAAATGCTCTTTTGGTGTCACATAGCACAGCATGGCACAGCCATACCAGCCAATCATAGCAGCACCAATTCCCGAAGTAATATGATCATAGCCTGGCGCAATATCAGTGGTCAATGGGCCAAGCGTGTAGAAGGGTGCTTCATGGCATTCTTCCAATTGCTTCTCCATATTCTCCTTGATCATGTGCATCGGCACGTGTCCAGGTCCTTCAATCATCACTTGCACGTCGTGTTTCCAAGCGATTTTAGTTAACTCTCCAAGTGTTTCTAATTCAGCGAATTGTGCTTCGTCATTGGCATCTGCCAAAGAACCTGGCCTTAAACCATCACCTAAAGAAAAAGCTACGTCGTAGGCCTTCATGATCTCGCAGATTTCTTCGAAATTGGTGTACAAGAAACTTTCCTTGTGATGAGCCAAACACCACTTGGCCATGATGGAACCACCGCGTGACACAATACCTGTTACTCGTTTAGCTGTCATAGGAACATATCGCAATAGTACACCAGCATGTATAGTGAAATAATCTACGCCCTGCTCGGCTTGCTCAATCAATGTGTCTTTGAATATTTCCCAAGTCAAATCTTCCGCTTTGCCGTTCACTTTTTCGAGTGCTTGGTATATAGGAACTGTTCCGATTGGAACAGGTGAATTTCTCAAAATCCACTCTCTGGTTTCATGTATGTTTTTACCCGTAGACAAATCCATGATGGTATCGCCACCCCAGTGACAAGCCCAAACGGCTTTTTCTACTTCTTCTTCAATAGAAGAGGATACAGCCGAGTTGCCAATGTTGGCATTGATTTTCACCAAGAAGTTACGGCCAATGATCATCGGTTCTGACTCAGGGTGATTGATGTTGTTAGGTATGATGGCACGACCCGCTGCAATTTCATCTCTTACAAATTCTGGTGTGATCTTCCCTTTAGGTGTGTTGGCGCCAAAACTGTCTCCTTTGTGTTGGTTGTTGAGGTGACCCCATTCTTCAATTCTTTGGTTTTCGCGAATAGCAATGTATTCCATTTCAGGCGTAATTATTCCTTTTTTCGCGTAGTGCAACTGAGTCACGTTTGCTCCCTTTTTGGCTTTCTTAGGCTTAGTTAGGTATTCAAATCTCAATTCGTCCAAAGACTTGTCATTGAGTCTTTTTTGACCGTACTCAGAAGAGATGCCTTCCATTTCTTCTACATCGTTTCTATCCAGTATCCATTGCTCACGTAGCTTGGGTAATCCTTTTTTGACATCAATATCGATGTTTGGATCTGTATATGGTCCGCTGGTATCATATACAGTCACTGGAGGATTACACTCTTTAGGTGCAGAAGGATTGAATTTTAAAACTGTGTCGTTTAATCTGATCTCACGCATCGCTACTTTGATGTCGTGGATTTCTCCTTTTACGTAAACTTTTTTTGAAGCTGGAAAGGGATCTCTTGTGATCTTTTCTTCTGAAGGTATTTGGTCTATATTGGCCATAGTAAGTTTATCCACCTTGAGTGGCAGTGATGATTAAAATATTGTCGTTTTCTTGTACTTGATATTGCTCCCAAGTTTGTCTGGGCATGATTTCCTCATTGATTGCCACAGCTATTCCACTCTCGTGGTATAGATTGTTGGCTTTCAACAAGGCTGTGAGTTGACTTTTTTCTGTGAGATGAAGTTCTATGTCGTTGAGTTTTATTTTCATAGTTTGATATTCAATCCAACCATGAAGTTTGTGCCAGCTTGTGGGTAATAGAAATTTTCTCGAATTTCGTCACCACCACCTCTGTAGCCCCAAGTGTATCCATTGGCTGAATACATCTTGTTAAACATGTTGTACACCGCTAGTTTGAGGGTTATTGCTTTAAAACTTTCACCTTTGAGGGTATAGGTGGCAATAGCATCGCTTATATAATAAGCATCCAATTTTCTGGAATTAGTTGAGGTGTTATCTAGAAATTGTTCACCAACATATTTGTGTACCCATTTCAAATTCATTCTCTTGAAGGGTGCATAATCTATATTACCACCAGCGACTACATTGGGTGAAAAAGCGATGTCTGTTTCTCCATATTGGATCTCTTCAGGAAGGTATTGATCCCAAGCCGCGCCATAGTTGTAAATCGTTTCTTCATAACTGTCAATTTTGTTCTCACTAAATGTGGCATTTGCATTCAGTTTCAAATTTTCCATGAGCTGATAACCAATCTGGAGTTCAATTCCTGCTCGGTGACTTTTATCTACATTGGCACGAAGAGATGAGCCTACATCGTTCAATTCTCCGGTCAACACCAATTGATCTGTATAATCCATCCAATAGAAGTTGGCTTGGAAAGAATAGGAACTTGTAGTTCTGCTATAACCTACCTCAAAGTCAGTTAGTTTTTCTGCTTTTGGAATGATGCTACTCACGTTGTCAGTGAAGTCGGACCGCACAGGTTCCTTGCTCCCAATGGCTACGGATGCATAAGCATTGGACTGTTCATTGATTTGATATTTCAAACCAAATTTTGGGTTGAAAAAATTGTAATTGTGAGATTGGTCTATGATCAAGCCATCGTTGTCATCTCCTTCCATCGTGTAGTCAACCGTTCGGTATTGTAAATCCCCGAATAATGAAAGCTGATCTGATAGATCATAAATGGCCTTTCCAAAAATGTTGAAATCCCTTTTCAAACTGTTGTTGAAATAATAGGGGTGGCGAATGGCTCCGTTGCTCGCATACTGGGCCCAAATCACCTGACCATAATGATCACCGTCATATTCATTCCAAGCTCCACCTAAAGTGAATTTGAAACTGTTGTTGGGCTGATAATCAAGTGAGAATGTGGTGCCATAAAAGTTGTTGTTCAACCAACGACGTCGGATCAAGTCTGTGCTGGTGATGGTCTCAGATCCAATAGTTATATTATTTAAATCGTAATCAGCTAAGTCTTCATCAACTTTATATTGTTCGAAATACCCTTCACCATGTATTAAAAATAGTGCAACATTCAGCGTGATAGATTCTGATAAATCAAAAGCGGATATCAATTGATAATGCGTTTGGTCATAGTCATCCACTTCATTGTCGTAAGTGTATTGGTTGTAGGTTCGACCAGAATTGAGCAGATTAAGAGAATCAGTAGGACTCAAAAAGTTTCTTGCCACGTAGTCATTCATTCCCGCTATATCATCATTTATTCTAGATTCAGGAACTCCATACCAGGCTTGATAAGTCGTTTCATGACCGGAAAAAATATTGAACTTGATCAATGATTTCTTGCCGTAATATCCACCAGAGAAGAAATATGATTTCAAGTCAGAAGTAGCTCTATCTACATATCCATCAGATGTGATTTGAGACAATCTGGCATCAAAAGCAAATTTGTTGGCTATCAATCCTGTGCCGAACATGGCTGTATGCTTTCTGGTATTGAAAGAGCCTATGGAATTATCTAAGGTAGCGTATGGATCTTTGTTCAACCCGTTGGTTTTGATATTGACAGACGCTCCGAAGGCACCAGCTCCATTGGTAGAAGTACCCAAGCCACGTTGCACTTGAATGGATGAAATAGAAGAGGCAAAATCAGGCAGATTCACCCAAAACACACCTTGAGATTCAGGGTCGTTATAGGGTATACCATTCAATGTGACGTTTACTCTAGCTGCATCACTGCCTCGGATTCTAATGCCTGTGTAGCCGACGCCAGCACCTGCATCTGAGGTAGTGACAGCTGAGGGCGTATTCTCTAGCAGATAGGGTAAGTCTTTGCCTGTATTGTTTTCTTCAATCTCTTCTTTTTTGATTTCATTGAAGGTCATGGGTGTCTTGCTGGTCGCTCTCGTTGATGACACCACAATTTCTTTCAAATCAACGGTCTTTATAGAATCCTGCTGTATATCAGACTGTGCAGACGCAACTGTGCTATACAGCATCGCTATAGCAAATATGTAATTTTTCATTAAAGCTTAATCTTAGTTAATACTTGACTAGAGCTAAGGGCACTCTGGTCATTAGCGTACCACTATTTCCCTTCGACCGCATTACCGGCATCAGGTTCTATGGGTATAATCTCAGCCTGTAGGTTTCATCCATTTAGGCACCCCCTTATGAAAACAAAGGTATAAGAATAGTTTTTAAAAATGCAAAAAGACCAATCGGTTATTTGAATTTCTATTACTTGAGATAACTATTAATAGCTTTTATGGCGCGTCTTGTTCTGATCAACCCTAATCCAGAGATGATTTCATAGGGTTTTTTTAAGCCATCTAATTCCTTTTTGTAGATGTCAAAGATGACATTTCTGTTATTTGGATTCTCCCTCAATGGGTCGTGTTCCCAAGCCATATCTGGTGACAGCAACAGATAGAGATCAGCTGTTCTTGTTTCAAAATTTTCTAGAATATAAGGGTCGCACTTTTTGTACTTCCATTCAGACCAAACTTTTAACACCTCCAGACTGGTATCAAAAAAAACGGTAGAATTCCCATTGGACAATGCTTCATTTTCCTTTTTGATTTGCCCTTTAGCTATTTCCAGTAGATCACCATCTTCGTATGGTCGACCCAAATCGGTAAGATAAGTTCGTGCATACTCAGGTACCCAGAGCTGTTCAAAATATTCGCTTAGCTGCCTGGAAAGTGTAGATTTTCCGGTGCATTCTGGACCAGTGATGATTACCTTAAATGTAGGTTCGGTGATTTTTTCCATGCTAGGTAGCCCGACACTGCCATAGCAATGTAAACGCCGTATAAAAATGAATAAAAGTAAATGCCTTTGTAAAAATATATACCACAGGCCAAAACATCTACAATAAACCAATAATACCAGTTTTCTAATTTCTTCTTGGTCATCAACCAAATACCAGTAATGCTAAGGACGGATGTGGTCGCATCCCAGTAGGGTACAGCTGCTGGCGGAATATGATCCCAAATGGAATGAATGTGAGCCAAAAAATAACCGAATACAAATATTCCCAGGATGGAAATAAGTAAAATGTAAATGTTTTGTTTTAGATGATAAGTAGTAATAGGTAGGTCCTTATTTTTTGATTGTTTCCCATAAACCCAGAAATACCAACCGTAAATATTGAGTGCTAGAAAAACAACATGGAGTAACAAATCACCATATAGTCGTATTTCCCAAAATACGATAAATGAAACCAAAACATAAAGAATACCTGCGGGCCAGGTTAAGATGCTTTCTTTGATTAGATACCAAACTGCTAAGATTCCAAAAATCAGCCCTAAAAACTCGTAACCATCAATATTAAGTGAGTAGCTGAGTATTTCTTGAACTATTTCGTTCATACTAAACGATTGAATTAAAAATATTTAGTGCAATGATAGTGTTATCTTTTGATTTGGATCAATAGTACAAGAGTGGATTAAACCATGCCTTCTCTAATGCTTCTAGCTATGAGTTCAGGCGTGTTATTACAGTCGGTCTTTTTTAGAATATTTCGTCTATGAGAGTTTACGGTGTTCGCTGAGATAAAAAGTTTGTCGGCTATGTCTTCAGTACTGTATCCGAAGGAAATGAGTCTGATAATATCTCTTTCTCTAAAGGTGATTTGTTGCGAGATTAGTTTTTGTTGGCTGTAAATTTTGAAGAATATTGTTTCGTACTCATTTTTATCATTTAATATTTTAGCCGATGCCCTAATAGGTAAAGGACTTCCAGTAGATGGTAAAACGCTATAATGAGCCAGTCCAATGACAGGTTTGCCTTCTTCATCAAAGTACATCGGCGTAGTGTGTTGGAGTATGGGTTGATAAGTTCCGTCTCTGGTTCGAATTCTGTAGTTCCAAGTGTAACTCACTTTTTTTCTATCCATCACATCTACTTCAGACATGGTAAAAATCATCAAGTCATTTAACGATTGAAGCCAAAGGGTCATCTCTTCTGGATGCATGTGATCCCACCAAAAAGTCATGCCTTCCTTACACATATTATCAGTGTCTAATCCCGTGCTAGGATGGAAATTTTTACTTACATATTCGAAAGATCGAGTGGTTGTATTTGTAATACAGAAAAAAGTGGTGCTGTGTGGGATATATCTATCAAGTTCTTTGAGTTTAGCAATGTGACTTTCTAAGAAGTCTCCCTTGAATTCTTGATAGGTTTCAAATATTTCTGAATAATCTGAAATGATTCTACCATCCATAAGATTTTTACTTAAGCTGATTAATCACTGAACTGATTAAGAGAGGTTGATGAACTAATATCAACGAATTATTGCTTAATTGAAAGGAACTCATCTAATAAATGAAAATGTGCCAGTAGAAATGCAAAATAATATGCATCACTCTTTGTTCTTGGATAAGAAATCTAACTAGTACAGGTTTTCCTCTGAATCGGCTGAAATTGTGTCGGCTTTCATATATCCAGCTGATACAACTTCGCGTTGGATCATATATGAGTTGTCCTGGTGACAAATATGTGAACATCCAATAGATAATGCTTCTCCAGGTTGTAGCTGGTACATTCGGATCATTTCATTGATATTATTGCCAGGCAATTTAAACTTAGCTTTAATAACTGCGGATATTGGACTTTCAATATTTTTATTTTCCATAATCAACGAAATACCACAATCACCTTTTCCGCAACTTCCATTTGCATATATACTCAAATCATCCGATGCATCATTGCCAAAATCATCTCCTTGAAAATCCATTCCTCCTCCGTTTTCTGAAGCGAGCGCGAGATTATAAATGTCCATATAAGTCAGCTCACTGGTGTGCTTTTCTTCGGGAGGAGCAGAGGGGTCGGTTGTTCTTTTGCTGCATGAACATACGCTTAGAAGTGTCACAAAGAAAAGAACCAACAGTTTATTCATGTTTTGCGGAATGTTGAATTTGTTGCAATTATAATTAAAGTTAATAGGAAATATAATCACCAGCGTGGATCATAAACAAACTTCAATGTTTTTTGTTTCAATTCCTTAGCGTATGACATGGATTATCAAGGATTTCCTTAAAGCCAAGGGATTATTGTGTACCTTGCAGGTATGAATATTGTAAGAAGTTGGAGAGAGCAAAAAATCATCCTTAAAATGTGGTTTCCTGTTTTGTGTGATCAGGATTTTTTGTTTGAACCTGGTGAGAGAGAAAACATGCTAGATCGGCTTGCTGCTAAATTGAGTAAGACTCGTGCTGAACTAGAAAAATTATTCGCTGAGCTACAGTTGTATTGATAAGCTCATTAGTATTTCCCATTCATTTCTTTTTATAAAGATCATATTTAAATCATCAAACGGTAGCAGCCTTTCTCAATTTAGCTTGAGAAATTTTAATTTATTAACTAATAAAAAATAACAATTGACATGGAACATCATGCATTAGACAGCCTTAAATATTCATACCTCTGGAACAAGTACCGTCCTATGGTGCTAAAACTGATGAAAGATGCTGCTAATGAACCTCAGCAGTATAAATTTTTAAAGCATGAGTTTCATGACATCAATCCTAAGGAAAAAGGAGGTCATTCTTTTAGTATGGAATTGTCGAATGGCAGGCCAAGTAAAGAAGTGAAGACTTCTATGGTGGCAAAAAGTCTTTTTGCAGTTTTGGATCAATCAATGACTGCGGTAGACCTGTCTCAAGGTGCTACTTATGAGTTTGCTATGGATAAGCAATACAATTTGGTCATTACTCTGAAAGAGGCCAAAGAAGAGGAAGAAGCAGAAAAGGAAGAGGTAGTAGAGGTGCAAGAAGAGCCCCAAGAAAAATAGAAACTATGTTGATAGGGCTGTAGTAGGTCAATTATCACAGCTAAAGCAAATAGTCACACTACATATCTATGAAATGCGTCTTATCGTAGCTTTGATATTTTAAATAAGTATCTGAAGAGCAAAAGAGAGGCGCTTTTATTTTTACTTTGATAATTAATCTTTTTCTGCAGTAGCAGTAGTAGGATAGTTATGTAGTGTGACTATTTTTTTAGCATTTCATTTTTCGCTTGGTCAGATGATTTTTCAGCGTTTTTATCATGCGAAAAAAAAGCTAATTAAGCAAGCTCGATACCATCAGCTTTCAACACGACAAGTTTCTGCTTGTAAAGAATGCCTAGTGAACGTTTGAAGTTTTTCTTGCTTA
Organism: Reichenbachiella sp.; assembly: GCF_039969095.1. GTDB lineage: Bacteria > Bacteroidota > Bacteroidia > Cytophagales > Cyclobacteriaceae > Reichenbachiella. Next base: position 1,185,611 of record NZ_JBDVOL010000010.1, on the reverse strand, counting down.
TCTGAAGCGTCATTTGAATTTCCTCAGGAGCACTTTTGTCATGAACGGATAACTTGCCATTGTTCAGCTTAAGACGCTCGATGATTTTAGCAGCACCATCTTCAAGCTGTTCAATACCAGTTTTTCTTAGACTGATATCGATCTTGCCGTCTTCTCGTACTTCTTTAACGAACCCTTTCATTTTAGCTCCTTTGAGCAATTCTTGAAAGACTTCATTTTCATAAACCAAACCTTGATATTTATTGTTAACAATCACAGCAGTACCGAGTAGGGTAGTTTCCCCAATGATCAGATCTACTTCTTCATTATTCTCTAGTTCAATATTTTCGGACTCGATGTAATAATGGATTTTGGCACTTCCAGCCAAACGCTTAGTAATTTGATCTAAATAGACATAAACCATGTGCCATTGCCCTGGCCTCATGTTTTTTTGTTGTTCGCTAAATGGAACCAAAAGATCCTTTTCAAGACCCATATCCATGAATGCGCCAATGTTGTTCACGTCTTTCACTTCCAAACATGCAAATTCATTACGCATGACCTTAGGTGTGAGTGTAGTGGCTACAATTCGATCTTCAGAATCGGTGTAGACAAATACATCTAGCTCATCTTCGTCTTTGGCATTTTCTGGAACATACTTGTTCGGTAATAAAACCTCATTTTCTTCATCGTCTATCAGTATCGCTCCAGGAGGTACAATTCTGGCTATGGTTAGTGTATTATTTTTGCCGATTTCAATCATGTGGCAAAGCTAGAAGAATTTAATGTGTTTGCGTCTGTTCGAAGTAAAAAGAACTGTTATCCTCGATTTACAAGATACGCAAGATAGCAGATGTACGTAAGAATGAAAATCGCCCCCATAAGCCTACTGATTTTAGCTTTTCTACCTACTACTATGGCGACAATCAACAGTGTACTAGAACCGATCACCATCAGAATATCTGAGTTGGAAACAATGTCGAAGGGCAATGGTCTAATCAAAGAACTAAGCCCAAGTATCCAAAGTAAGTTGAATATATTAGAACCTACCACATTGCCAACTGCCATGTCTGATTGCCCTCTTTTTGCTGCTACTACTGAAGTCACCAATTCAGGTAAGGATGTACCAATAGCAACCACAGTCAACCCAATGAATGTCTCACTAAGGCCAAATAACAAGGCAATTTCAAAAGCTCCATCCACTACCCATTTACCACCAATAAATAGTGCTAAAGAACCTGCAACTATATAGAGGATAGATTTAGTCTTAGACAATTGTCCGGTATCCTCTAAGTTTGTTGATTGTTCGACATCATCACTTTTTGATACGACGTAGATATAAGTCATAAACAGACCAAAAAAGAATAGGAGGATGGCACCATCGTAACTACTCAACGTGAGGCCTTTTACGTCTACAAATAGATCTGCATTCGCTAAAAAACCTACCATAAAAGTGGCCAACAATGAGATCGGAATTTCTGTGAAATAGATACTTTTTTTGATAGGTAGTGGTTGGAATAATGCAGTTGCGCCTAATATTAAAAGTACATTGGCAATATTGCTGCCGAGCACATTTCCAATGGCAAGTTCTGAACTACCATCAAAACTTGCCAGTAGATTAACTATCAATTCTGGCATACTTGTACCAAAAGATACGATTGTAAGACCAATAACAAGTTCTGAAATGTTGTTTTTTTTAGCAATAGAAGAGGCTCCTTCTACAAGTATATCTGCTCCTTTTATGAGGAGCAAAAAGCCAAGAATAAACAAGACATAGATCATTCTAAAACAGCTTTAAATTAACCATTCAATTATAATTCTAAATTTATAATTAGACGCTGTTTTTAAGATAAATTATTCAATTAGTTCATTGTGATTACACTCCTGAACTAATTGAATAATTATGAATTGTTTTATTCAAAAATCAATTGTTTGGATTTGCCTACTGCCTTGACTGCATTTACCATGGCTTGATCCAATGTATTTTCAGGAGCTTCCGAAGGTTTATTTTCGGCAATGTATTGTTTGCGTTGATTGCTCAATTTTTGTATTTCATTTTTTATAGATTCACGCTCTTTAGTCAATCCTTTTACATAAGCTTTCTTTTCTTCAGCATCCATCGTTTGCATAGGCTCTGGCAAGTATTCTACTTCTACTGATTCTAGAACCGCTTCATCCTCATCATAAGCGTCTACTAAGTCCCAGCTGGAATTTTTATAGGCATGTGAGCTTTTCGATATGGCTCTTTTCACTTTGTTGGCTTGACTATAAGACTCGGCATTTTGATCCTGTCTCATTTGTTTTTCCTTTTTACTTTTTCCCTGTGCACCATAGGAGATGTAGGTCTTGTTTAGATCATTGTTTAGTTGATCAATTTTGTCATCGTATGGAGTTCTGATATAAACAGTTTTTTGATTTTGTTCGATACTCATGTATGAGCCACCTGTAAGTGTCGCTCCATGTCTCCATGAAGTGCGGATACCTTCATTGTAATCCCCACAAAAGATGGTATTTACTACGATATCATGTTCTTTGGCAAGCTTACAAGCAGACTCATAAGCTACATTTCCTTGGCTGAACGGTTCGTTACCGGCGATAAAAATCATCTTTAAATCAGCCTTTGATTCTGACCAATTGAGTTTTTTTATTGATTTATCTATAGCATATCCACAGTATTCGTCACCACCATTGGTAGACAGACCAAAGAGGCGCTCTGATATGTCATCCAAATCAGTGGTAAGGTTCGTTACCATTCTCATGTAGCCTTCGGCTTGTGGTAGTCCGTCGTTGCCGTATTCAAACAAAGCAATTTGTATTTCAGGTCTACTTCCATTGCCACATTTAGCCGCAGCTAATTCATTTACTATGGTCCAAAGTTGTGATTTGGCCTGATCGATCAAGCCATCCATGCTATTACTGGTGTCTAATAATAGAGCGAGCATGATCTTTTGCTTGTCTGGTTCAGGTTTGGGTTTGGCTTGACTTGTGGGCGAGAAGCACCCAATAGTGAACACGGTTATAAGAAAGAAAGCGATAGTTTTTACAGATACTGAGATTGAATTTTTCATGACATTTTTTATTTATATGATGACTCAAAAGTCAAGAAGTAGAATGAAACAAAATAGCTGCAATGAGGGAAGGGGTACTTTCATTGAGGGAAGAAGTATGTGGATTTAGTGATGATCTATTTTTTGCCTCAAATGGCGAAAAAGTTGATTTTTTATTCCTTCCTTTTGTGTGCAAATTTGTTGGAGTTGGAAACTGAATAAAAATGCAAAAACCTAGAATTGTCGAATCACTCCCAAAGATCCTCGTAGGACTACACTTGGAAATGACTTATGCTACCAGTGCATTGACAGGCAAGTTATGGAGCCAATTTATGCCTAGAAGAATGGAGGTTACTAATGCCGTGTCTCAGGATAAGTATTCCCTACAGGTATTTAAAAATGGCTTTGATTGGAATTCTACAGACGCTCATACACAATTTGTGAAATGGGCAGGCATGGAGGTCAATGACAAGAATAGTATTCCAGATGGCATGCAAAGCTTTGATTTGGAAGGAGGCTTGTATGCAGTATTTATACATCAAGGTTTGCCCAATGCATTTCCAAAAACACTGCACTACATTCTAAATGAATGGATACCGTCTTCAGGCTATGAGCCTGATGCTTCTCGTCCACAGTACGAGGTGCTGGGTGAAAAATATATGAATAACCATCCTGATTCGGAAGAGGAAGTTTGGTTTCCTATTAAGAAAGTAAGGCATTGACAGCTATCAGAACCATATTGATTTTATTCACACTAATAAGTGTAAGAGCAGGTGCCTATGCTCAAGAAAAGAGTAAAAAATCGTCTAAGTATAAAAGTCTGTCTGAGCGTAATATATTAACAGATCAAAGCGTACCTGCTTTACTTCAAGAGGCAGAATCCATCATAGAGGCAAATCCATCAGAGGCCCTCAATTTGGTTGAACAGGCCTTAGCCACTAGTATTATCCAAAAGAGCACGTTTAACGAAGCTAAATGTTATATAATTCTAGGTAAAATCAATGAAAGTCAAGAGGAATATGAACTGGCAAATCAGAATTACTTTGCTGCCTATCAAAGGTTGGCTAAAGCCTATAGAGGTACCACAGCATATCATGAAACCTTAGAGGGATTGGGTAGAGTTAATTTTAAACTAAAAAACTTTGAACAATCTAAACATTTCTATAGCCAATTAAGCGAGACTGAGCTTGAAGAAGATGAACGGCTGGAAGTAGAATTGAAATTAGCTGAAAATGAGGTTGCATTAGGTGAAACTCCTGAAGCATTGGAACGAGTCAATCAACTGGAGCCATCAGCTACATATAATCAATCCAGGCGATTACAGTCTGAAGGCAGAGCGCTTAAAGCTCGAGCTTATGCCAAACAAGAAGACTTTGAGGCAGCAGAAGAATCGCTAACACCCAATCAGACGTTGCAGGCTGATGAGTCGTTTGATGATGGCGCATTGGACATGGAGGAAATAGTATTGGAAGATGTAGAAGCTGAGGAATTATTGAATATCTATCAAGAGCAAAATAAGAAGGAGGAAGAAATTGCACTTCGAGAAAAAATAGCTCTGAGCAAAACAGCCGCAAATCTTCCGCTTCAGGCCGCTAAACAGCGGCAAGCGATTGGCAAAGTATTGATCGATCAGGGAAGAACTTCAGAGGCGATTGCTCAGTTGGAACAAGCATCGGAGCTTGCCAATACTACCGGAAGTGCCGAAGAAAAATCAAATGCATATTTAGCTTTAGCCAAAGCATATAGTAAGGTAAACTCAACTCAATTAGCATTGGAGGCTTATCAAAATCATAGTGAAGCTCTTCAATCCTGGATGACTGAGGAGCAATCCAAAAGAAGTTTGCGAGAGTCCTTATTAAGAAAGCAGCAGGATATTCAGGCTTTGACCAAAGATTTGGCTCTTGACGAATCTAGCTACCAACTGGAAGAGACTACTAATGAATTGCAAATGCAACAATTAAGAAGTCAACGAGTGTTGATTTATGGTTTGGTTACGCTGTTAGTGCTAGTAGTGATAGGGGCATATTTCATTTATAAAAAAGCACAAGAAACCAAACGTGTAGGACAGTTATTGGCTCTGAAATCCTTGCGTTCTCAAATGAATCCGCACTTTATATTTAATGCATTAAACTCTGTAAATCAGTTTGTTGCGCTAAATAATGAGCGCGCTGCCAATAAATTTTTAGCAGATTTTTCTAAACTGATGCGTATGGTGTTGGACAATTCTCAAAAGGAATTTATCTCGCTACGAGAAGAGCAGGAAATGATTGGATTGTATTTAAAACTCGAGCATTATCGATTTAGAGATCAATTCGAGTTTGAATTTGTGATGGATCCAGAATTGGACTTGGATGAATTAGAAATACCTCCGATGCTCATACAACCATATATCGAAAACGCTATTTGGCATGGACTCAGGTACAAGGAAGACAAAGGATTTCTTCGAGTTCATATTTGCCCAAATGGTGCTGGAGTGAAGATCAGTGTTGAAGATGATGGGATTGGTCGTACGGCATCCAAGCAGCACAAAACAGCCAATCAGAAAAAGAAAAATTCTGTGGGGCTGAAAAACACCTTGGAGAGAATAGGAATTATCAATGAGGTGTATCATACGAATTATTCCATTTCAATCAATGATTTGAATGATGATAAATCTGGTACCAAAGTAGAAATTATGACTCCTAAAAATCGTGGATAAATTGAAAGCCATATTAGTAGATGACGAGCAAGATAGCAGACAAATTCTATCCAATTATTTATCTAAATATTGCCCTATTGTAGAGTTATTAGCTGAGTGCAAAAATATCCAAGAGGGGCTGTCAGCTATTCAGAAACACCAACCAGATTTGGTTTTTCTGGATATAGAAATGCCGTATGGGACAGGTTTTGATTTGCTTGAACAATTAGGCAAAGTAAATTTTGAGACCATATTTGTAACTGCATATGATAATTATGCCATTCAAGCGCTTAATATGAGTGCGGCTTATTATCTACTTAAACCAATAGATATTGATGAATTAGTCGATGCAGTAGAAAAGGTTCATATTGAAAAATCACAAAACAAGGATTCATTTCATGTTCAAGTACTGTTGGATAATATCAAGTATGAAAATGAACGACCTAAAAAGATTATGCTACCGACTTTTGAGGGTTTTGAGATTGTACCTATCGATCAGATCATCTACTGTGAGGCGGATGATAATTTTACCAAATTTCATCTGAAGGGAACACAAAAACCATTGTTGATTTCCAAAACGTTAAAGTATTTTGAAGACCTACTGCCAAGCACTAAGTTCGTTCGAATTCACCGATCTAGTCTAATCAACACGGATTATGTGGTGAGATACACCAAAGGAAAAGGAGGGTATGTGACGTTAGAAAATGACATCGAACTAGAAGTTTCTGCTAAGAAAAAATCTCAGTTTCTCGATATATTTAAATTGTCTTAAAAAATCGGTTCGCCGTTGTTGAGTTCTATAAGTTCCACTCGACCTTTTCCCAGAAAGGGGAGTTTGGTCTCTATTAAAAGTGGAAATTGATTTTTATCCGAACTAATCCAGATTTCAACTGGACGATCTTTTTTCATTTTTTCGTTTTCGGGAAGTAAGAGGTGAAGTTTGTAAGCACCCACATTTCTATCATTAAATTCTATTATTTCTTGCCCCATATATCGTACACCTACTTTATAAAGCTTTTTTTCATAGTGAGTGGTTAACATCACTGAATCACCTATACTCATTCCAAACCAATTGTGATGTTTGAAGAACATAAAAGTGCCAAGCACATCCTGTGTGTCTTTCTCAAGTTTGACTTTCCATGCACGATTGGGGTCCTCTCTTTTATGATCTAGAACTTTTACATCCACAATCATAGAATCGTAGTTGTAGTTAGTCCATTGTTCCCAAGTAGCCTTTCCACTTACCACATTCTTTTCATTATAAATAGGTTTAAGTGTTTTCTTATCAATGATAGATGTGTAATGATCGTCAAGACTTCCTAGCCAATTGCCTAACCCTAGAGTTTCTGCATAAACCTTAACCTTATAGCACGGAAATCCTCTCCAGTTTGAATTGTCGTCTATAGTTACCTCACCACTACCAATCGAAAACCAACCCAGTTTTAATTTATACTTGAGACTCACTACATTTTTATCTTCAATGCTATTCGAGTCATTGGTATAAGCGCTCAAGGTGTTACAAATGAAAAAAGTCAAGAGGAATAAGTACCTACCAAATTTTAAAATCATAGTTCTCATTATTGAGTAAACAATGGTACAGTATTGAAAGCTTAAAAATGTAATTTTGACCGGGCAATCGCTGCCAAACACTAATTTAAACTATCAAATCGGGTTCTTGCAAAATTCAAACCAAAACTTATGTCTGATGCCCTGGTTGCATTTACACATCGATACAAGAGGACTTGTAAAAGCATGTTGCGATGCCAACATTACGTATGGAGATATAAACCGCCAAACCTTAGAGGAGATTTGGCAAGGAGAGCCCATTAGGAAGTTTAGAAAATTCTTGTTGTACGGACAAATAGATAAGCGATGCGCCTCATGTTTCCATAAGGAAAAGTCTGGAAAAAACAGCATAAGAATAGAAACATTGAAAAAGTTCTCAAATAAAATGGACTGGGTGAAAGGCACAGAAGAAGATGGAACATCACCTGATTCCAAACCCATTTATTTTGATATACGGTTTAATAATTTATGCAATCTAAGATGTCGTACCTGTTGGCATGGAGCCAGTTCTAGCTGGTTTGAGGAAGCAAAATCACTAAAACAAAATTTTGGAAGTAAAGCAATTATTGAGGCAAGCAATGATAGTGCATCACTCATTGAGCAAATTCTCAATCAAAATATAAACATTGAAGAAATATATTTTGCGGGAGGCGAGCCCTTGATGATGAAGGAGCATTATGATTTATTGGAAGGGCTCATCAAGAATAGTCAAACTCAGGTACACCTCCGATACAATACCAATCTGAGTATTTTATCATTGAAGGATCGGAGTGTGCTGGAATTATGGAAAAAATTTGAGCACCTCACAATTTCGGCAAGTATTGATGGTTTGGGTAGGCAAGGAGAGTATATTCGGAAGGGGTTGAACTGGCAGACTTTTTTAAATAATATGCAAGTCATAAAATCCAAGCTTCCACGGGTGAAAATAGAGATTGCCCCAACCATTAGTGTCTTCAATATTCTAAGACTAGCGGAACTCCATCGGTACTTTGTGGAAGCTGGCCTGATTGAAGTGAATTCCATTTATCTCAACCTACTTTCACGTCCTGATTATTTCAATATTAAAGTCCTCCCAGATTATTATAAGGAGCAAGCGAGTCGGCAAATTGAAAATCACATGGGGTGGCTATTAGCTAATAATGCTAGTGAGACTATCATTTCTGAATTTAGATCTGTGGTTGACTTTATGTGTCAAGAAAGCTGGGTTCATCACCTTCCGAAACTAAAAAATCAACTTCAGGTACTAGATAAGATGAGGTCAGAGAGCTATGAAATTGTTTTTCCTGAATTTAAGAAGGTACTTGATCCCTTTTGAAAACAAGATGGGTGTCAGTAGAAGTTTGCGGATCAAAATAGTAGCCATCATAATCGAACCCTTTCAATAGCTCTATTTCATTGATCCTGTTTTTGATAATATACCTTGCCATCATTCCTCTGGCTTTTTTAGCGAAGAAAGAGATTACTTTATACTTGCCATTTTTCAAATCCAAAAACTCAACATCGACCACATGGGCTTTTAAACTTTTTCTTTTTATCGACTTGAAATATTCATTTGAAGCTAAATTTACAATGGTTTTGTCGCCTTGCTCTTTCAAGTCTTTGTGGACTAATTTTACAATTCGATCATTCCAGTATTTATATAGAGTCGGTTCATCACCCACAGTCAGACTTGTACCCATTTCTAATCTATGAGGCTGGATAATGTCTTTTGGGCGGAGTAGGCCATACAATCCAGACAATATCCGGAGATGCTTTTGAGCATATTCGATATCAGCAGTATCCAGTTGGTCTACATCCAGTCCGATATACACATCACCTTTAAACGCATGAATACTCTGTTTAGAATTGTCGACTGTGTGCTCACGTCTATAGTCTTTGTATCGTTTTACATTTAGTTGTGCAATATTTTCACTCACACTCATCAACTCCTGCACTTCCATAGACTTTTTTAGTCTCAATTCTCGTATCAGTCTATTGGTTTGAGTTAACAACCGTGGGACAGTAAAGGATTTTTGTTCAACTTTATTTTCAAAATCTAAGGTTTTAGCTGGTGAAATTACTGCAATCATAGTTGTTCGTTATGTGAAGATCACAAAGCTATATGAAGCACGAGAATTATTGAATATTCCGTTAATCTTTATCGGATTTACCTCTAAATTGATTTATTTGAATTTGCTTACATCCAGCAATATGAGTTAATGATAAGGAGTATTAGGATAAAAATATTGAAAATTGGTTTGACACTATGCCTTGTGCTGGCCTTTGGAATTGTATTAGGTCAATCCACTGGGGAAAGTATAGACCCATCTTTTGATACCTGGACTTCTCTTTTTTTGTTTGTGTCATTGCAAGCATTATTTGTTTTTGTTGCTCTTTTCAATTTGAAAGGTGCGCAATCTCAGGCTAACAAAATTTTAGCTTTTCTCTTACTCACATTTGCTGTTATACTTTTGAGCTATGTACTCTATTGGACCAATTACAATCAGGTTTTTCCATTTTTAAACGGTTGCTTTCATCCATTGCTTTTGCTTTCTGGAACGCTATTCTATCTGTATGTCAGGAATATTGTAGGTAATCGGAAATTAAGAAAAAGCGACTTTTTACATTTTGTAATTCCATTGTTGGTCGCAGCATGTCTCTTGCCGCTTTATATTGATAATTTCAATGGAGAACTATATTACACTTTAGACGAACGATATCGCCCTTTTTTATTGATTGGATTCAATACTTATTTAAAATTAGTTTACCTCGGATCGTATTTGTTTTTGAGTTTCAGGCACTACTATCAGGCTAATTTATCTGACTCTTTTCTAAAGCCTTGGTTTCATTATTTGTTGATTAGTTATTCGGGCTATTACCTGACCATCGTGCTTTACTATGCCTTGGTCAACCTGAGTTTTTTTGATGTAACCTGGGATTATATGATTTCATTTGCCATGTCATTTTTCATCTTTTGCGTAAGTTTTCTAGGTTACATATACCCGCAAGTTTTGGCTGGAAAGCCTATATCAAATATTATTCTTAGACATAAGTATAAAAATTCTGGCTTAACAAAAAGGGGAGAAGAGGAGTTGAAATTAAAACTGCTTCAATTGATGAAGGAAGAAAAACTGTTCTTAAATAATGACTTAAACCTTGATCAATTGGCATTAAAGTCCAATACCACAAGACACAATGTATCACTAGTGATCAACAAATATTTCAATCAAAATTTCTTTGATTTTATAAACAAATATAGAATTGAATATGTGCAGGATTTGTTCTTGAAGCCAGAATGCCAAGGAGACCATGTTATCCAATTAGCCTATCGTGCTGGATTCAATAACAAAGTCTCCTTCAACAAAGCATTTAAAAAATTTACCGGACAGACTCCCTTGTCTTATAAATCAGATGTTGTTGACTAGGGGTTATCTTTTTAAGAAGATAAAGTCACCACCTTCATCTCCGGCTCCTTTGATATCACCAAATTGTGGAACTTGCCCATGGCTGTTATTCATAACTGCTATTTTGAATGAGCTGAATAATATTTCAGCAGGCAATAAACTTCTTTCATTCTCTTCCAATCGCTTGGTTAAATATTCTATGAATACACTTTTGTCTGGTACAGTTTTCATAGCGCCACTAGTGATGGCTTTTCTACTAGGCAGTTTTGCTAATTCAAGTGAAGCCATGTTCTGAATGAACATATCTCTTGTTTTGAAAATACCTCCGCTAAAACATGCGTCAGCTACTAATAAAGTATGTTTGGTGTGAATGCCACCAATGTAGTCTCTAATCATAGCGTTAGACAACCATGCGGCTTTTGAAGTTCTCTTAGCATCACTTGGTAGCCAAAAACCCTGTTTTAAATCCTCATCCCAAACGCCGTGTCCAGCATAGAATATGAGTAAATTGTCGTCCTCATCTATTTTAGATTGAAGTTCATCAAAAGTTTCGATGATTTCTGTTCTTGTTGGGTTTTGAAGAAAAGTAATATTCTCTTCTTCAAATGTATAGTTTTTGGTGAGAACGTCTCTTAATTTACCCGCATCAGCTATCGGACCATCAAGTTGAGTAATCGACGGATCTCTATATTCATTAACTCCGATAAGTAGGGCATGATAGGTTTTAGTACTGAAGTAGTCCACGATTCTGGTATCTAGTTCGGATACTTCTTCCTTAGGCTGGGACGTTGCTGGTCTAGATACCGCAGGAGTAGCCACAGCAGCTACGGCAGTTGGTTTGATTAATCCATTTAATAGCAAATCAGCTTCATCAGCAACAAAAAGTGCTTTCTTTTGAACACCGAACTCATATACCTCTTTTGTATCTGTAACAATCTTATAGTTGAATTTTTCTAGCGTGACAGCGTCATCTAATAACTGACTATTTCCAACTACTTTAAAGAATGGTGAGTTTTGTTTGAAGGCTCTAGCTTTATCAAAAGGAACTTTTACATTATGAGTCATTCCATCTATTGTGATAGGAAATTCTTCTGCATCTGCATCATATGTTCCCAATTCAGATATTCTGGTATAATATTCCTTATATGAACCTTTGATTTTATCTCTGAATAGTGCCGCTCTTCTTTCACTATCTCTTTTTTCCCTTTCAGCTAAAATTTTTAAACGTGCAGCTTCTAATTCTTTGGCAACTTCTGCTTCCCTATTTGCCAAATTTCTATAATAATCAAAAATGCCTTCTTTATATGTTTCTGCTTGATCCAAACGTGCTTCATAATCCGTAGTTCGTTCAAATTCTCCTCTTGGCTTGAACAACTCAGCTCGTAGGTTGAGTTCTTTATCAATTTCAACCTTATATTTCTTATATATTTCATCACTGCTATTTAGAACAGCTGCTGGCTCAGATGATCTTGTATTAGAGCTATTAGAAGCAATAGGTTGAGCTTCTCCTGAACTCCATACTTCTATCGTATGATCCTGTGATTGGAGTAGGATACTAGATTTGTCAGGGCTAACAACCACTTTTTCAATTTTGAATCCAGTGGATGATATCAATGAAACTTCATCGTGAGGGTTGGAGACATCTCTGATTTTTAAGCCTTCCTCTCCATGAATTAAAATTTTATTCGATTGATTCAATACCCAAGAGTTATATAGTCTATCATAATCTTCAGGACTGGGAACTGCCTTCCATTTCAATAAATAACTTTTCCCAGATGAAATTTTCCAAAATCGAAGAGTATATCGATCTGTTGTAGTCATCCAATCGGTCTTAGTAGGATTTAAGTCTATGTGTTCTACGTTGGCTTCATGACCTTTTAATTTCTTATCAATTATATCCAATTCTATGTTCTTGATTAAAACATCATCATTTTTAGCTAGATACATCAACTTTCCATCGTGGCTAGTTTTGAAGGTATTGATGCCACCCATGCTGGAATGAAAAATATCGAACTTTCTGGTATCAAGCTCCACTTTATAAATTCTTTTGACTGGGTCTGACACACCCTTAGTGGCCATTAAATAAAGTGTTTTTGAATTGTTGTTCAGATCCACCCATTCTATTTTATCAAAAAGAGAAATTTTGCTGATTTGTGCTCCATCGGATGCATTTGAAAATACTATTTCATTATCTGTAAAGGATACTACTTGATTCTTATCAGAATAGAACCTAATAAAATTGATTTCTTCTTTGTGAGGTCTAACTTTATATAGCTCCTCTTTACTTGAAAAGTTGAATACAGTTAATATGCCTATTTCATTTCCTAGGGCTATATATTGGTTATTTTCATCTACCTGAAACTCTGTGATTTCACCAGAATTATCACTTAAATCAGCTACTTTTTTTGTTTGTGCCAAAGAATCAATGTTCAGTAAACTGAACATCAAAACTAGAATCAATACATTTTTCATTACTCCTGAGGTTTGCTTCTAGTATCAAATCTAGGTAATTAATTGAAATTAACTTGTTTTTTTAGCCCTTAGAGTGTTTTTGAAGAATAAAATTCGATTAGGATAATTTTTCCATCGATCAATGCAACTTTTATTAGGATTGAACAATCTTTTAATTATCAAAAAAACTCCTACATAACTGTGCTAAGAAATTTTATAAAAATTACTTTAAGAAACCTTGTAAAAAACAAGCTTTATTCTTCCATAAATATTTTCGGCTTATCAATTGGCATTGTTTGCAGTATTTTGATCTGGCTATGGGTTACCGATGAGATGTCTTTTGATAAGTTTATTCCAAAATATAAAAACCTGCATCAAGTTTGGGTTCATGCTACTTTTGATGGAAAAGTTAATACTTGGCAGTCAATACCATTGCCAACTTATGAAGCGATGAAAACTGCTCATAGCAGCATAGTAAATTCAACTGTGACAGGATGGGGTGGGGATAAATTGCTTACGGTAGATGAAATTCGTGTCATCAAACAAGGGTATTATGTCAGTGAGGAGTTTCTTGAAATGTTTGAATTCCCCTTAGTTTCTGGTGATCCAGCTACTGTGCTTGATGATCCTTATTCAATTGTAATAAGTCAGTCATTGGCAAAAACATTATTTAAAAATTCGGATCCATTAGGGCAAACCATAAGATTAGAAGATCAAGTCAATTTGAATGTAACCGGCATTTTGAAAGATTTGCCAAATAACTCTTCTTTTGAATTTGAATATTTGGTGCCATGGAAACAGCGCGAATTGCTAAATGAATGGGTAGTTAACAATAAAACGAATTGGGGAAATTACTCTTTTCAGGTATTTGTAGAGTTGAGAGAAGCACAGGCAGAAGAGGCTGTGAATGAGGCAATCTCTACCATGTTAGCTGATAATGGTGAGGACGATATGCCTCGAACTTTGTTTTTGCACCCGATGGAACGATGGAGACTGCATTCCAATTTTGTAAATGGAGTAGCAAAGGATGGAAGAAACGACCACGTGAAACTCTTTTCTATCATTGCCATATTTATTTTGTTTATCGCCTGTATCAATTTTATGAATTTGGCAACCGCTAGATCCGAACGTCGTGCTCGGGAAGTTGGTATTAGAAAAAGTCTGGGCTCCACCAGAAAATATTTGATTTTACAGTTTATAGGTGAGTCCCTGATTATTTCTTTTATTTCCTTTATTGCGGCCATTTTAATCGCTGAGTTAGTATTGCCTGCCTATAATAATCTGGTTGATAAAAAACTTTTTATCAACTATTTATCATTAGAATTTTGGCAAATAGGATTTGGAATAGTTGCTCTTACCGGTATTTTGGCAGGTAGTTATCCAGCTTTTTATTTATCATCTTTTCGACCAGTAGAGACATTAAAAGGCACTATAAAAGTTGGAAAAGGAGCAGTCTCGCCTCGGAAGGTGCTAGTGATCATGCAATTTGGCTTTTCTATTTTGTTGCTTGTAAGTACGGTAATTATTTTTAAACAGATAGAGTTGGTGAAGGATCGGAACTTAGGCTATGACCAGACTAATCTCATTTCAATAGATTATAGTGATGAGCTGGCAGAGAATTATGATGTACTTAAAACCCAACTCTTGCAGTCTGGCTCAGTTGAAGCAGTCACACGATCCAATAGTCGCATTACTTCTATCAACTCAAACAATTTCTTGAGTTGGCCAGGCAAACCAGATAATCTCAAAGTAATTTTCACTACTATCTCTACAGAATATGATTATTGTAAAACAATGGGAGTTGAAGTTTTGCAAGGAAGAGATTTCTCTAAAGAATTTACTACAGATACTTCCGCTATCGTAATTAATAAGGCTGCGCTTGAACTCATGGGATTAGAGGATCCTATAGGCACTTCTCTCGATCTATGGGGTGAAAAAAGACAATTGATAGGAGTAATTGATGATGTGATCATGGGGTCTCCATACCAAGCAGTGAAGCCTTTGTTTATGATCGTGAACCCAAATTGGATCAATGCCATTTCTGTGAGATTAAAAAACAATGGCAGTTTAAATGAAAACCTCAAGACCGTAGAATCTATTTTCAACCGATACAATCCAGCATATCCATTTGATTATCAATTTGCAGATGTGGAGTTTCAGCGCAAATTTGACACGATTAATATGACGCAACGATTAGCCACTATTTTCTCTCTATTAGCCATTTTCATAACTGGACTAGGACTATTTGGATTGGCCTCATTTACTGCTGAACAAAGAACCAAGGAAATAGGCATTCGTAAAGTATTGGGAGCAAGTACCCTTGAGCTAATTGGCCTGATGTCAAAGGATTTTTCAAAACTAGTGCTAATTGGCTTCTTAATTTCTATTCCAATTACCTGGTACTTGCTTGATCAATATCTAGAAAGATACCCGATCAGAGTAGATGTACAGTGGTGGATATTTCCAATTGTTGGTCTAGTTGCACTGGTTTTCTCTTTACTTATAGTAGGAAATCAAGCGAGCAGAGTAGCAAGAGCTAATCCAGCTAGATCACTAAGAGACGAGTAAATAAATCTCATCAAATGTTTAAATTATTTTTTGATTACTGAATAGCAGAAAATAGAATATCATTAACTTGCGGGTCTATTGTAGTTCGTCTATTTTAGACCCTCCCTGATATCCTATTGATCCATTAGCGAAGGCTAGGAGAATGCATTTTGGTGAATGAAAATTAATGGTTAGGACAAAATCAAAACACAAAACATTATTACAACTTTCTAAATCTGACTATCTGCACAATGGTAGATTTAAAGAATTGGTTCATGAAGTATTAACAGCGCTTAGCTTTGAATTGGACGTGGAACGTGCGGGTTTTTGGATTTTCAATCAAGAAAGTGGTCTGATTAAAAACTTATTCCTTTATGAAAAAGAACATGATTCTTTTGTTAGAGGTAATACTTTCGAGCAAGCAAACTGTCCTAATTTTTATGATACCCTCAAAACAAAATTGATCATAAAAATAGATGATGCTTCTAATACTAAAATAACCGAGGAGATAAGAAAGTCTTACATCACACCAAATGGAGTGAAATCGATGTTGGGCATTCAGGTTTGGTACAAAGAAGTAATACTGGGAATAATTTTTGCAGAGAAACTGTCTGAAACGCATAGTTGGACCACTCATGATAAAATTTACCTAACAACTGCCGCATCGTACATTTCACAGTCCTACAGTTCTCAGCTAAGGATCAAAGAAAAAGGATTACGACAATTAACCGAGGCCAGTTACCATTCTGTGTTTAATGATAGTCCAGTTCCAATGCTTATTTATGATCCAGATTCATTTACCATTTTAGATGCAAATAACGGGGCCATGTCCTTGTATGGCTATAATTTGGATGAGTTTAGGCAGCTGACGCTCATGGATCTTAGGGCGAACGCAGGCAATACTTCTAAATCTGATGATCTGGACTATGAGCAAAAGTTGAGTGCCAAGTGGGAGACTTCTGAATGGGAACATAGAATGAAAAACCATACTATTTTTACTGTACAAATTTCTGGACATTCGACCACTTATAGAGAAAGTAAAGCCAGAATTGTAGTAGCAATTGATATCACCAAGGACAAAAAACAGCGAGATGAAAAAGAGGCTGTGATAGCCAAATTAGAAGATTACGCATTTTATGCTTCTCATAATATTAGGAGGCCAATATCATCAATATTAGGAATATTGGACTTGGTGAAAATGTCCTGGGATGATCGTGAAAGTTATGAAGAATTGATGGCTAATTTGCAAATTGCCACCATGGATTTAGATGAAGTGATCAGAGTAATGAATGCAAAATTGGACCTGGATTAGTTTAAAGATTATAAAAGAAATTGTAAGCTCAAGAGCATGAAGAATAAAGTAAGAGAAACCATATTAAAAAGAAGCAGTTTTATCATTTTGATGCTTCTCATTCTAAGTGCTTTTGCTTTGCTTAGAATGCTCGCTACTCATCAGGACATTGATGATGTGGCAAGAATTGATCTGCCACTGGTTGAAATTCTAACGCAAATAGAAACTAATCAATTGGAGCAGTCTATCAATTTTGAAAGAGCGATTCGTTATGCAGAGGAATTTGACAAACATCAATTCGCTAGGGAAAACTTTGCTAGGGCAGACAGTACGTTTCGATATCTGGCTGCCATTGTCGATCAGGATTTGCTCGATGCAGATGAACAGGTTCAGAACGCCTTGAAAAACACAGCTAGTAGTAGTCAATTGTCAAAACTCCGTACTCTTGAAGTAGCACTCAGAAAGTTGGAATCTGAACATACCAGCTATGAAGAGCATGCCATAGAAGTTTTGGAGTTTTTGGAGCAAGGCGACATTGAAAATGCTATGCTGAAATCAGATAAGGTCGAAGCCGAAGAGAATGAGTTTAACGGTCAGATTGAGGGTGTACTCATGAGGTTGGAAATGTTCACTGAGTCTCAAGTAGAGTCTGTAGAACAAGAAGAAGAGCTTTCCATGCAGTGGATTGTGGTATTGACTATCTTTTTCACAACCTTATCCTTGGTAGCTGTTTATACTTTTAGTTATAAAATATGGGTGCCCTTGGAGCAAATAAGAAAAGGAGCTGAAAGGCTAGGAGCGGGTAATTTGGATACGCGAATTCAGCTAAAGCCTGAAAGTATTACTGAAGACTTAGTTGATGCTTTTAATAATATGGCTGATCGCTTGCAAGACGCTCAAGAGGAAATTGAAAGATTTACTCATTTTTCTTACAGCACTGCGCATGATCTCAAAGCACCTGTAAATAATATGAAGTCTCTTATCGAGATGTTAGAAAACACCAAGATGGGTGATAATAGCTACGATACGGTTTTGAAGAATGTTAAACGAAGTGCAGATCAGCTTTCAATGACAGTAAATGCATTAAATGATGTCAATCACCTTCGAGCATCTCTGAATCAAGATGCGCAAATGGTTTCTTTCGATAAGATTTTAGCTGAAGTGGCTCAAGGCATGCTTCAAGATATTAAAGACGCTAATGCCACATTCAGAAAAGATTTTTCTGCATGCAAGGAGATCAATTATCCTCCATTGCACTTGAAGAGTATTATGCAGAATCTTCTCACAAACGCAGTAAAGTATAAAAACCCTGAAAAACCATTGGTTATTGAAATTAAGACATTGATTAACAATGGAAGAGTTTCATTGGTAGTAAAGGATAGCGGATTAGGATTTGATGCTGTCAAATACAAAGAAGAGATTATGAAACCATTCGTGCGATTACACTCTCATGTAAATGGTAGTGGATTAGGAATGTACATCATTAGCACCATTTTGAGTTATCACCATGGAGAGATGATTGTAGATAGTCGTCCGAAACAAGGGGCAAAATTTACAGTGCATCTAAATGAAATGGATTAAAACCCAGTGCCTTCGTTTTTCTCTTTAGGGACTTCTAAAATTTCGGGATTTAATTCTTTTAGATGATGGATGTGTTCGTCTACAAGGTCTACTCGCTCCGTTACTGCATCTATATACTGAATGAGCTCTTCTTCCAATGCAGCGATATCTTTATCAAAGCCACCGCTGTCTTTTTTGGCTAGATTCTTTTCAATGCTAATTACTTTATCACATTCTTTTTTAAGAAATGCTACGAATTTCTTGTTGGTATACTCAACTTCTAAAGTCATGATATCATCCAAAGTTTCTTTTGCAGCTGCATCAGCATTGGCATCATACTTATCAGTTACTGTGAAATATAGCGTAGTGTCATAATGATGAATTTGACGAAGTAAGTCCAATACATTATTTCTATAAGGCTTGGAATGACAGTACTCTTTCATCCCTTCATAACTCTCCATTTTAAGCGCTTCAATATCCCAGGCTGTTCTGAGTTCATCAACAATAAATACGATGTCATTTGCTTTCTTTTGGGCAACAAGCTGAAGAGAAACTATGATGATCAATACGAGTGTAGATACTATATTTTTCATGAGATGTTTTTAGTTATCATTATCCGAATTAAATCAAAAATAGGTTTAATAGTTTATATACTTCAAATAGAATGAGACTAAAATAGTAAAGTATCACCTCTGTGACCAAAATCTAAATTTCCAACGGTTTTTAAGCTGCGCTACTTTTTTATTAAAGATTCCTTATTTTGCAGTAGCATCAACCAATTATCACTATGAGAATATTCTGTATTATTATTTTAAGTTGTGTATTTATCTTTCATTCTAAGGCCCAAAATTATGCTGAGGCTTTTAAAGAAGGAGGCAAGTATTTTAAACATTCTAGATATGATGAGGCCATTGAGAAATTCAACGAGGCACTAAAATATAACAGTCGATCAGACAAAGCATGGTTTTACTTAGCCATGTCATTTAAAAGAAACAATCAACCTGAACAGTCCTCCATTGCATTTGAGAAACTAAGAGCTGTAAATCCTGATTACAATCCAGCCCAATATTTTGAAGGAGGAGAGGTATTTATCGAATTGAATAGGTTGTCCAGAGCGGAAAGATACTATGAGAAGTTTTTAGAGCAATATCCTGATACACCTAAAAACACTTTAAAGAGACATGAAGCTAAAAACAGATTAGTTTATGCTCAAAAAAGTAGCGAAATCAGAGATCAGCCAAATACTACCTCAGATCCTAGCTTAGTGACTCAATTAAATAGTACTTCTAATGATTATGCACCTCAGGTAAACCCTATGGGCACGAGACTCTATTTTACAAGTGTAAGGCAAGGTGGATTTGATAACATCCAAGATAGCTCCAGAGCCAATCACTATGGTGAGGACATCTATGTCTCAAATCTTAAAAATGACGCATGGAGTATGCCTGTAATGTTGCCAGAGCCTATTAATTCAATCAATGATGACTTTGGGTCTGCATTTACTGGAGATGGTCAAACCATGGTATATGTACGTTGCGGGGGCAAAGAAAGCGTCGGGAATTGTGACTTATACATTACTACATTGGACGGGACCAAATGGTCAGAGCCTGTAAACATGGGGAATGTGGTAAATAGTGAGGATTGGGAATCTCAACCAACTATAAGTTCGGATGGAACTCGAATTATTTTCACCTCTTCCAGAGATGGTGGTTATGGCGGTGCAGACTTGTACATGACTGAACTTAATCATTTAGGAGATTGGGGTATCCCTCAAAACTTGGGGAGTACAATTAACACACCTTTAAGTGATAACAGTCCATTTTTAGCCGCAGATGGCAAAACTTTGTATTATGCAACCAGTGGACATCCAGGATATGGTGGAGCGGATATTTTCTATAGTGTTTTTGAAAACGGAAAATGGGCCAAGCCAATCAATTTAGGGGCACCGATCAATTCATCAGGAGAGGATAAAAACTTCAGTATTTCCGGATCTGGAGAAGCCTACTTTTCTTCGTCAAGAAATGGCGACAATTATAATATTTATGAAACTGAATTACCAGATTACTTAAAACCAAAGCCAACAGCTGTAATCGAAGGAATCGTGGCTAATGCTAGTACAGCAGCGCCTTTGGGTGCATTGGTAATGATAGAAGATATTGATACTGGCGAATTGATTGCTATCAATAAAAGTAATTCGGAAAGTGGTGAATATTTAGTTGTGTTGCCAGCTGGAAGAAATTACAGTGTTTCAGCCAGTAAAGACGGTTATTTCTTCTATTCTCAAAGTTTTGATTTACCAAAGGATACTACCTATCAGGAGATCACAAAGAATATAGATTTGGAACCAATTGAAAAAGGCACCAAAGTGGTACTCAATAATATTTTCTTTGAATCGGGCAGGGCAGAATTGAAGCCAATCAGTTATGTTGAATTGAATAAGGCAGTAGAATTGATGCAACAGAATGGTACAATGGTCATTGAAGTTGGAGGCCATACTGATAACCTTGGGTCTGAAGAAACCAACCAGAGACTTTCACAAGCAAGAGCGGCTGCAGTGGTAAAATATTTGGTATTGGCTGGGATTGAAGAAACTCGATTACAGGCCAAAGGCTACGGTGAATCTATACCGCTTGAAGATAATAGTACTGCTGAGGGTCGAAAAGCTAACCGAAGAACAGAATTTGTCATAGTTGAATTCTAACAACTAAAATAAATTTTAATAATAACTAAAAATGTAGGTGCTTTTAAATGAAGAGTTTTTAATTTATCTTTTGTGAAAGTGAAATCTACGTTTTTAGTTATCTATAAAAGTCTTCATGAGATTACTTCCTGTTTTATTAGCCTTTATTTTTATTATTCCAATATTAGCAAAGGGACAGGGTAGTAGTTTTGACCCAAAGAACTCTATTCAAAACATTAGCTTATCACAATGGACCGCTGAGGATGGTCTGTCCTCTAACAATCTCACACAAGTATTTCAGGATAGTCAAGGTTTACTCTGGATCACCTCTTTTAATGGAGTGATGATTTTTGATGGTGAACGTATCGAAGTATATGATATTAATAATTTACCCATTTTAGAAACAGATGGATTTTATGCTATTGTTGAAGACGAAAATGCTGTGCTCTACTTGGGTTCTCAAGGAAGTGGTATTATCAAATATAACAATAGCCAATTTTCAGAACTTGAAGTGTCATCGGGACCTTTACCCAAATCTGTACCAGCATTATTACCCAGTAAATCAGGTGTATTATATGTAGGAAGTAATAATGAAGGTGTTTTCAAATGGAAAAACGGAATTGCTTCAAAATTAGATATTCCTAAGCTAAATAAGAGTACCATTAGTAACATCAAGGAAGATAAGGAAGGCAAACTTTGGATAGCAACAGAAGGCCAAGGATTATTTTGTCTTAAAAATGAAAAATTAGAAAAGCATTATACTACAGAAAATGGACTTTTTGATGATTATGTCGAAAGTCTAGCCTGTACCAATGATGGCAAATTGATGGTTGCAACTACACGTGGATTGCAGTTTGTAGATCAAACAGGCCAGTTAAATGCTGTGGCTGGTTTAAGTAATGTGTATATAAATTTTCTATTCGTTGATGAATGGAATTCTGTCTGGGCCGGAACTGAAAATGGTTTGGCCAGATGGTCTTCGGATGATCAACAAGTGGATTGGGTCTATGGCAAAAGTGGGATAGATCTCGTTAGGATAAGTTCGATTATAAAAGACCATGAAAATAGTATTTGGTTGACTTCGAGTAGATCAGGTCTGATGCGATTAAAAGAAAGTGGATTGAATAATTTTTCGCATCCTGATATTTCAAGTGAAAGAGTCAATATAGTGCATGAATCATGGAACGGAAATTTGTACATTGGCACGGACCAGAATCACTTGGATGTTTATGACGGACAGACATTTGAGCAATTAGAAATAATAACAGATCTCAATGGCAATGGCGTTCGTGATATCTACCATGATCAAGATGGTTCGTTTTGGTTGGCCACTTATGCTGGCATGATTTATAAAAACGGAAATAAAGAAATCCTTTACTCTACCGCTAACGGAATGCCAGCAAACAATTTCCGAACAGTTCTAAAAGATCGAAATGGAAATTTTTGGTTTGGATCAAGATCTGGGGGGTTGGTTAAGTTTGTGAATGATGAGATAAAAGAAATATTAGGTAATGAGAATAAGTTAGAGTCCAATTTTATTTTGAGTGTAACAGAGTCGGGCAATGGCGATTTGTATATTGGGACACATAGTGGGGGCATGACTATTTTAAAACCTTCTGGAGAAACAATTACTCATCACCTCAAGACAGATGATGCTGGGTATTTATTATTCAATATTGATTTAGTTTCAGATACTGAAGCATTAATAACTGCCAATGTTGGTTTGTTTCATTTTAAGAATGGTTCTTTTAATCTCGTTGAAATGGTGTCGGACCAAAGGAGTAAAACTTATTTTGATTTAGTTGAAGATGCAGATGGAAATTTCTGGGTGACAACCAATTTAGGAATATTACATATTGAGAAGACCAAATGGAATCAATATCAAAAAGGAGAAATAAAGGAGCTGCCTTATATATTACTAGATGAAAATAATGGAATGAATAATAAAGAGTGTACAGGAGCTACTCGTTCATTATTAACATCAGACGGAAAAATAATGGTACCTACTTTAGGAGGCGTTTGCGAAATAGACCCTTCAAGACAGAGGATGGATGCATTACAACCTAAATTATGTATTAGAAACGTGACAGTAGATAATAATCGATTGGATGTTAGTCAGGATTTTTCAGTAATAGAGGCAGGGGCGTTACGATACGTATTCGAATTTGCTGTACTTAGTTATTCGGCACCAGAACGAAATCAATTCAAATATAAACTCGAAGGCTTCGAAAAGGAATGGAGTAGTCCGGTCTATGATGGGAGAGTTGAATATACCAATTTACCACCTGGTAAATATACATTTAAAGTAATCGGAGCTAATGAAAGAAATGTTTGGAATAGCGATGCAGCTAGTTTTTCATTTCAATTAAAACCTTTTTTCTATCAAACAATATGGTTTTACGTCATGATAGTCATTGCCATGATTGGTGCGTTCTTGATCATCTATAAATGGAGAATCTCCTTCATCAATCGACAAAACATAGAACTCAAAAAAGTCAATGCAGAGTTAGATCGGTTTGTCTATAGTGCGTCTCACGAAATTAGATCTCCGCTCGCTTCGATTTTGGGTCTGATAAATTTGGCTAGAATGGGTGATACCACAAAACAATATGAGTATTTTGACCATGTTGAAAAAAGTGTAAATCGGCTGGATGATTTCATTCAAGACATTGTGGATTATTCAAGAAATGCCAGATTAGGAATAGAAGTTAATGAAGTTGATTTTGATACGATGATTTCCAATATTTTGGCAGATATCAGTCACACCAAAAATTTTAGTGCCATTAATTGTGAAGTCAAATATGAATTAAATGGTGGATTCTATAGTGATTCAAAAAGGCTAAAAGTAGTGCTCAGCAATATTATAACTAATGCATTTAAACATCACACACCAGATAAAGTGGAAGAACCAAAAGTAGATATAGAGGTAGTGAATATAAAAAAGGATGTGAAAATAAAAGTTTCGGATAATGGGCCAGGGATCGCACAAAAAGATCAATCCAAAGTTTTTAATATGTTTTATAGGGCAACTACAGCTAGTGAAGGATCTGGCTTGGGACTATACATTGTAGAAGAAACACTTGAGAAAATTCAAGGAACCATAGAAATTCATTCAAAAAAGAATGAAGGAAGCACATTCGAAATTACCCTAAGGAATTTAGCGGCATTACGTGAAAAATAATTTAACTTAATACTGATTCAAATAATTGATTTGACTAAAGTTAAAACTAGCCATATCTATGAATAAAGTGATATTCACAGCCGACGACTATGGAGCTATCCCTGCTATTGATGAAGGGATCATCAAGGCAGTCAATGCCGGCAAAATTAATTCAGTTGCTTCATTTTCAAACCATGAAAAATTTGAATATAAAATAAAGGAGCTACAAGATAGATGTGCAGGTAAAACATTTGAAATTGGCTGTCATCTCACCATTTCCTCTGGCAAGCCTGTTTCTGGTAGAAAAATTGGATTGTTAACTAGGAGAGGGACCTTTAGTTTTCGGAAAGGAAAGTATTTTAAAAAGTATACCCAAATGCGGCGATCCAGGCATTCCGATCGTGAGCTTGATGATCTGCATTATGAATTGAGTAAGCAGGTGGAACAATTTAACAAGTATAATATTCCAATTTCAAATTTAAGTTGCCACCATAATACACTCTTCTTCTTTGAAGATTTTCATGATGTGTTTTTTAAAGTCGCCAATGAAAATAACTTGACCGTTCGTTCTCCCATCAATATTCCGAAAGCCATGAATGACCTCTACATTTCTATGGTTGTTCTGAGAATGTTTGATAATATGAGTAAGGAAAATCGGCAGGCAATATTGGCACATTCACGTAGTATGAGGTCTTTTCTTGCGAATTACAATAGTTTGCCAAAAATGCCAATTGCCTTGAATACTGTTCATTATGGACCGTTGGCCTTACCAACTAACAATCTGAATAATAAGGAAATAGATTCCTTTGCAGATGAGAAAAACCTATCACTTCGAGAGGAATTAAGCGTGGATGCGCCAGAAGATGAAATCATGGAATATGTTTTTCATTTGATTGATGACAATTACTCCAAATTGGATGAGTATTGTGATCAAACTAAATTTTCTAAATCAAAATACACTGGCATAGATTCTGGATATTTCGACAGTAGAATGTCTGAACAACGGGCCTTATTAAATTTTGACCTTTCATCACTTGTGTCTTTCCATTCTTGGAACAATCTTTAAAAAAAAATAATAGATATTTAACAAGAGCCCTATGTTTTCTAGGTATAACTACCAATATACAATCTAGGTGATCATGCCTATTTTATGCATATAAAAATTCATATGATTGTAAATCCTTTTTATTATACCTATCATTATGATGATGGCTTGAGAAACCATTTAATATAGAAGCAAAAACACCTTTTACAGCATTTGAGATTAATTGATTTGGATGTTTAGTCAATATCCTAACTCTAACTCTATTTTATATGAAAAGGATTGTTTTATGCTGCGCATTTCAAATTTTCTTATGTTCAATTTCGATATCTCAAATCACAGTATTTTCTGCTGGTTTTGAGACTGATGCTGATGGTTGGTCTACTGCCAATTGGACACGTGATGCTGATGCAGCTCTTGGAGCCTCAGATGGTAACTATCTTCATCCTACCAGTTTTGATGATTATGGAGAAAGTGTGAGTATAACTTCGACCCGGGCAATAGATCTAACAGGGTATTATGGATTGGTACTACAATTGGATATCAGTTTTAATACAGATGTTTCTGGTGGATTAGGCAATGATGATGATGGATTTACAGTTGAATATTCTTCTGATGCAGGGGGCAATTGGGATGTTTTAGGTGATATAAACGCTGGTATTAATTGGTTTAACAATTCAAATTTACAAGGAGATGCATTAGGCTCAATCGGATGGGCTGGCAACAGTAGTGGTTGGATTACTGCATCAGTACCTTTACCAGCTTCATTGGAGAATAATAGTCAAGCTATGTTTAGAGTAAGGTTCGCATCTGGATCTTATTTTATTGCTGTAGATCCTGAAACCTATGGTGTTGGAGTTGGGTTCGATAATTTTACCATTCTAAGTTATTCTAGTCATGACGGCACACCTGGTAATGTTCCTACTAATTTATCTCTTTGGCTCAAGGCCAATTCTAGAATTCTATTAGATGATAATGAATTGGCAGTATGGGCAGATGAAAGTGGAAATGACAATCACGCGTATGAAGAAACTAGCGCCGATCGACCAATATCCAATGGTCAAATGATTAATGACAATCCTGTTATAAACTTTGATAATAGCCATATTGAGGGTGCTGCTGGCATCTATACTAATGAAATTTTTGTAGTGGTGGATCCCGATTTTATCAGTAGTTCATCTGCAGAAACAGGAGATATTTTGGGCTATCAACCTGGAGATGTAGGTAGTTTAGAGCTTGGAGCTGCCACCGTCGATTTTGCTGATGAACTCGTCACTCATACGGAGTCAACAAGTGGGGGGTATAGATCTGCATTTCAAGATTTGTCTGGTGAGGTAGTTTTGGCCAACCCTATGATTATCAATGATAGACTTAATGCAACGAGTGATGGACAGGATATATTTATCAATGGTGAATCCGTGAGCAATATAGAATCAGGAACTTGGTCTGGATTTAGCAATCAGCCATACATCTTAGGATATGCTTTTGATATAGTAGATGATTTCCAAGGAAGTATTGGAGAAGTTATCAGTTACTCAGGCAGATTATCAGATAGTGATCAGCAAGATATTTTCACGTATTTGGGAATAAAGTATGGGATTACTTTGGACTCAGACCCATTGAGTGCTACTACTAATTTTGATTATCAAATTAACGGAAGTACACTCATTTGGCCAGGTACCACAAATGCTGAATATCAAGGCTATCATCATGATGTAGCAGGAATAGGTAAGGATGAATCTGCACAGGAATTAAACCAAACCAGTAGTCAAAGTGTTAATGATGCCACCATTGTAAATATTGAAAATGCTGACGATTTAGATGATGGTGAATATCTGATTTGGGGCAATGATGATAATGCCAATTCATTTACAACTGACGATATCATTTTAGGAATTACAGAACGGCTGGAAAGGATTTGGAAAGTGAAAGAAACAGGAGATGTAGGTACAGTTACTTTAAATTTTGACATTACCAACTTGGCTGTTGATAAAGCTAACACTACACTCAATTTGCTTATTGCACCATCCACTGCTACTATTCCAACAGACTTGTCTGACGAGGCAGTAACCACCTTAATCATAGGGGGTAATGTAACTGATCTGGGCGGACGAGATATTCTGACATTTAATAATGTGGATTTTTCCGATGGTGATTATTTTACTTTAGGTGGCGATGTCCAGACCATTGCTCCAGCAGGTGTTTCTGGAGGTCTTTCCTTGTGGTTGCGCCCAGATGAAGGTCTTGAAACAGATGGTAGTTTAGTTACTTCTTGGAAAGATGTCAGTGGTAGTGGGAATGATGCCGATCAAGGTGATAGTAATGAAAAGCCCAGTCTAGTTGACTCAGAAATCAACAATAATGACGCCATTGATTTTTCCGATGATTTTCTCGATGGTATTGCTGGTTTTAATACACAAGAGTATTTTATGATTTTGAAACCAGATGCAGCTATTGCTGGAGGGGCTTCTAATGGTTATGTGCTTGGCCTACAAAATGGAGCCTATGGTGGGATGTATCTTGGTGTACAAGGAGCCGACACTTTAATTGGTCATGCAGTAAATGATTACCGATCAGGTTATGTAGATGGAAGTGCAAGTATCGACAATCCTGTGATTATGCTCAATTCTAGAAACAATATTGGAGCAAATGGACAGGATATATTAGTGGATGGAATAGGATTGGATAATGGCGAAGGAGGAACATTTGCCAATAGAACTAATTCATATTTCAGGTTAGGAGATAACTTTCTAGGAACTGATGGATACGATGGTAAAATCTCAGAAGTGATTAGCTTTAATACGAGGCTTTCAGATGCAGATCATCGGGATGTTGAGAGTTACCTAGCGATTAAATATGGTGTTTCGTTAGATATTTCTGGAGAAGGATATACTGCTAATGGCATGACGATTTATGATAATTCTACCTATGCGAATGATATTGCTGGTATCGGTTATAATTTAGATCATGGTTTGCTCCAACTTACTTCCCAAAGCACTCATTCTGGATCAGTGGTCAAGGTATCTGCTAGTTTAGGTATGGAGTCTGGCGAATACTTGATTTGGGGCAATGATGGCAGTGACAAATCTCTAACTCAAACTACAGAGCTTCCATCCAACTATAGTACACGTTTGGCCGCAGAGTGGCAAGTAGATGTAACGGGTACACCAGAAGCAGTTACAGTGAAGGCTTACTTAACAGGGGTTGTAAACTTTTCTCAGCTCAATAGGGCACCCTCGTTATACACGTTGCTGATCAATAATAGTGACGATTTTTCTACTGTTGTAACAGAAATCGCGGGAAGCAGTTTTTCTGGAGATACCATCATATTTGAAAATGTCACTTTTTCAAATAATGACTACTTCAGCATCGCCTTACCACCTCTGCCTACCGGCGCAATTGGTATCAGTAATGGTACCTTGTGGATTACTGCTGATAATGGCGTGGCCACTAGTGGTAGTGATGTCACACAGTGGGACAATCAAGTGTCAGGTGCTGGTTTGAGTGCATTGGAGGATGTAGATGGTTCACCACCTCAGCTAGCTACATATAATGGGTATGATTATATCTCTTTTGATGGGTCCACTTATCTGGAATCAAACGGTGCAATTACGGGCACAACAATTTTTGGAACTACCGACAATACCGTTATGGCAGTGGTAAAACCAGATGCAGGTACTTTTTTAGCAGTTTGGGAAACTTCCAGTACGAATAGAGCAGGTTTTGGTTTGAACGGCAGCAATGCTTCTATGACCTTTGTAGATGCTGGATCAAGTGAACAAGCAACAGGTACTACAGATGTAGTGACGCCTTCAGAATTTCAAATTATCACCTACCAATCCAATGCAGCAACAAACAATCATATATATATCAATGGTAATAGTAGTGATGGTACTTCTAATGCTGGAACCTTGGCAGGTGGCAGCGGGGGACTTGGACTTGGAGCTGCACCAGATGGGTCTTCTGGTTTCGACGGTGATTTGGTAGAAATAGGTTTTTGGAGTACAGCAATTTCCAATACCGAACGAAGAGATATAGAAACCTATTATGCTTTAAAATATGGAATTGATTTAGATGTATCTGTAAGTGACTACACTTACAACAATGGGACATCAATTTATAATCGAACGGGCTATGAAAATCGCATACGTGGTATTGGAGCAAATAATGATCAGGGACTTTATATTGACGTAAGTCAAAGCATAAATGGGAGTGGTGTGATTGTGATTAGTGACGCCTCTTCCTTAAACAACTTGGATTATTTGTTGCTTGGAGATGATGATGGTGCTTTAACATACATCAGCGCTGGGCTTCCTCCATCTGTAACAGAAAGAGTGACTCGTAAATGGGGGGTAGATGAAGAAAATGATGTCGGTACTGTTTCAGTAAGTATTGATGTTTCATCAGTAGATAATACAGGATATGATGTAGTTGATTTTGCATTGATATTAGATAACAACGATGACTTTACAGATGGTGTATTAGACATTATTGCTGCAAATTCTTTTAGCTCTGAAATTGTCACAATTCAAAACGTTGATTTTTCAGGAGCAACACATTTTGGTCTAGCTACTGGAATTGATATATCAAGTGATACAGATTTAGATGGTATCCCAAATTATTATGAATTGGCTAATGGTACTGATTACAATGATGGAAATAGCCCTTCTGTTGGTGGGGCTGGATCTCCACCCACTGATGTTGATGATGCTAACGGACCTTTGGAAACAACCCTATCATTATCAATAGGTAGAATTAGTAGTGGTCTAGAACATATTTTAATTGATCAAGGTGCGGTTGCTCCGATTACGCGAAATACCGACTCGGATGGAGATGGAATATCAGACTGGCGAGAGGTACGTGATGGAACTAATCCTTTTGATGAAGATTCTCCTACTTCCAATGGAAGCGATGACTCTGATGGTGATGGATTAAGTGACGGATTAGAGAGCCTTGTATCTGCGGAAGGAGGGGCAGCTGACCCTGACTCCAGCACAGATACAGATGGTGACGGCATTCCAGATTATTATGAAGTGCTTAATGGATATGATCCAGGTGATTCAGAGATCCCGCTTGCTGGAGGTGGAGCACTAAATGATACAAATGATGGTACCGGATCAGAAGAGGGTTCTGTGCCCATTATTAGTGATGCGTTGGAGAGCTTATTGATTGAGTCTGGTGCTGAATCTCCCATAGAACTGACGACAGATACCGATGAAGATGGAATACCAGACTATATCGAAGTGGTGAGTATGACAGATCCATTTAATCCAAAAAGTCCTACTGTGCAGTCTGATATTACTAACATTAGAAGTCTTCAGGCAGATTATCAAGCATCAAATCCGAATTGTGAAACAATTAACGGCTATCAGTGGATCGATGTAACTGATAATCTCAATAATTTGGTTTTTTCAATAAACCCTGTTGGAAATAATTTAGGAGAAACCTGTTGGGCAGTAAGAGTTTTGGACGGTGAATCTGAAATTAGAAATAGAACTTTTGGATCTGTTCAAGAATATGTCATGAATAGAAATTGGTGGATAAATCCTTCATTTCAGCCATCTGGCGATTACCCGGTTTATATCCGATTTTACTCATTGGCTTCTGAACCTCAAGACCTTTGGACTAAATTGGATAATGATGGATACGATCCAGATGTCTTGGCAGATTTTGTACAGGACAGTATTAATTTCACCAAACATGGAGGTATAAATGATCTAAATCCTTTTGAAGAAGGGAGTAGTAAGGAACTTATTCAAAGTAGAGGTGAATTTTTCAATGATACAGATTATCAATTTACACTGAGTGTTGAAAGTTTTTCGTCCTTTGTTCCTTTCTTTAAGCCCGGACATCCAAATTGGGCATTACCTATTGAGTTAGTTTATTTTAAAGGATATACCTCCGAAAACAAAGTTGATTTGGAATGGAGAACGATTAGTGAGTCTAATAATAGTTATTTCAGCATAGAAAGAAGTTCGGATGGTGAGTCATTTAAAGAGCTACGACTTGTTTCAGGACAGGGTGAATCGAATCAGCAGATTGATTATAAATGGACTGATCATCAACCAAATTATGGAATAAATTATTATAGATTGAAACAGGTTGATATGGACGGTGCTTTTTCCTATTCGGATATTATTAAAATTGAAAATAATTATTCAATTGGAAGTTGGATCGTTTATCCAAATCCTGCCAAAAACATACTAAATGTTAAGTTTGAAAATAGTAATTCAGAGGATCAACAAATAAAAATCGGACTTTTCGGTATATCTGGAAAGCAATACAATGTATCCTATATTTCCGATGCCAAAGGGGTCTCTATAAATACAGAAAGTCTAAAATCAGGTTATTACATATTGAAATTAACAATGAACGAGAGGGTGAATTCCTTTTTCGTCGAAATTAATAACTGAGTGAAAAAATAAGTTGTTTCTGATAAATAAGAATGATAGAACTATTTACAAATTAAAGAACTACCTTTGTCGCTGGAATCCATAAGATCCATTCCGCTTTTGTCCTTTCTACACAATATTTAGGCTTATCAGTTGAGGTTTTTATTTTTCCATAATTGAGTAAAGTACTCAATATTAAAATTTAAATATACGATATGTCAAAATCCCAGAATAGCTTCATCAAGAATCAGAAGGCCAAGAAAAAAATGCTAAAGAAGAAGGAAAAAGAGGAGCGACGAAAGGAAAGACAAGAAAATAACAATAAAGGAGGAGAGTTGTCAGACATGATGGCGTATGTAGATGAGTTTGGAAATATTTTATCTGAACCACCAGAGCCTAAAGTTGAAAAGAAAGCCGACAAGAAAGAGGTTGACAAAGAATAACTCTTCTAAATTAATAAGAACTTAAACAAAGAATTTTTTTTAATAATTTAATAAACAATGCAAGGAACAGTAAAATTTTTCAATGACGCCAAAGGATTTGGTTTCATTAAGCCATCAGATGGAGGAGACGACATTTTTGTACACACTTCAGGTCTAGTGGATGAAATCAGAGAAAACGACGAAGTTGAATTTGACACCGAAAGAGGTAAAAAAGGTATCAACGCAGTAAACGTAAAGGTTCTGGGTTAATCCTTTCTTTTGATATCATACAAGAAAGTCAAGCGAGTTCAATTTGAACTCGCTTTTTTTGTGCCTTTTTTAATAAAAGAGAATGTGATTTCAAAACTACTTGGAACTGAAACAAGATCTCAAACTTCTACTCAACTCCTGTTTCCTTAAAGTGCTTGTTGATAATGAAATCTATGTCATTTCTGGTTAGGCTACTGCCGTCCTCAAGAGTTGAGCTGATTTTTCTGATGATTTCATCAAGATTTTTGGTCGACTTGTGTAGCGCATTTAAGAGTTCAGCATCTTCAATTGATGTGTTATGAATTTGAAGAAGGTTGGATATACCTAGAATACTGGAAAGAGGTGCTCTTAGCATATGTGAGTTTACAAATGCATATTCTTTCAATTGGTTGTTTTGCATAAGTAATTCTTTGGTTCGTTCATCCACTGCTAATTCTAATGATTCATTTGATTCTAGGAGTTTTTCATTTAGTTGATTGAGCTCAATATTCATAGATTTTATCATGCTACTATTGAGCGAAAGTTCTTGATTTTGAGTTTTAAGCGTATTTAGGAGGCTTTTTATTTGTTCATTTTTATAATGATTAGCTATAAAATCAGCCAGTGATTGAGTGATTAATGCATCTTGAGCTTCCCAATGCCGCTTTTCCTTTACATGTTCACAACAAACAACGCCTATTGATTTTTTATCTAATAAGATGGGGCAATCGAGCATAGATTTAATTTCATGTCGAGTCAAGTAATTGTCCTTGAATTCTAATGTATCATGATGTGCGATGGCGTCGTGAGCCATGATATACGGCTTAGTTTCAAGTGCTTTGAAATAGCTAGGGTACTCTTCCCTAGTAATTTTGAGATTCTTGTTTATTGTTTTTCCGTTTTCTATCAGATACTCTAGTTTAAGTGAATTCCGATTTTCATCAAAAAGCCAAATACAAACTCTGTTTACTTCAAGAGAGTCCTGCGCTAGTGTGCATACATTTTCAAATAGCTTCTCTAATGTCTGGGATGCTTCTGGATTTCTCGTCAGCTCTATTAGTGCAGAATTAAATGCAGTGAGTCGTAGACTTTTTTGTTCTGTAGTATCCTTGAGTTCAGAAAGTTCAGTATTTTTTTCAATACTTAATATATAAGCGTTACCAAGCAGATTATATAATAAATAAGTAGATGTTAATATTGCAATATGAAAAATGATACCTGATATAAAATATGCCTTAGATGACAATTCCAGATGATAAGTGCTACCTAGTATTGTATCAACATAAAAATAATTAGCTAAATATGTAACCAAAAGAATTCCAAACCATATTTGAGAGGCGCGAAGTCCTTGCATCAATACAGCTAGAATAGGAATAAAAGGGAACCAATAAACCACCGTGCTAAAAGTTCTTGGTTGATTGAGAAATATTCCTTCTAACAATAGAAAGATAAGTGTAGGCAAAAGTGATCTTACAAAATTTGATTGATTGTATTTAATGCTTAATAGAGAGATAGTCAGAGTTGCAAAAAAGAAACCAGCATAGACCTCAATGGGTGCAGATTTGAAATCAATATAAAAATCAATAACCACAAGTATAGCTGACACAATTGTGCTAACAATAAGGACTGAGAAAAACACCTTATTGGATTGAATCTTATAGTCGGTCATTTGTAGCCAACGCATGAAATATTTTATGTTATGTTAGGAAAGAAATAGTGCAAAACGTTCAACTTAAGATAATGAAAAAAAAATGAGAATCCATAACTTTTACTATGGCTAGTATTCGAAATCGTCGGTTTTTATCAAGGAAGACTTGCTTTGAACTGGTCATAATTCATTCCAGATTCTACGATTGTTGAAGTGTTGCAATTGATATCATTTGCTTTGGAGTTGATGTCCTCGACACGAGAAGCGGGTGAGGGGTGTGTACTCAAAAATTCAGGACCACTACTTTGTCCTTCTGAAGTTAGTTTTTCGAAAAATGTAGCTGCACCATTGCAGGCATAATCTGTATCGGATAAATAAATGACCGAATATTCATCAGATTCTGCTTCGTCATTTCTACTAAACTTAAGTGCAAAAAATCCAGTAGCCATTTGTGCCAATTGAGATGCACTAGCTTCTCCTAGAATAACCTGACTTAATAAGGTTATTCCCATTTGTTTTTTCATTTGACTACTGGAATGTCTTTCAGACGCATGAGCTATTTCGTGTCCCATGACACCAGCTAAATCATCCGCTGTATCCAAATATTTAATTAATCCAGTATAGACATAAATAAAGCCCCCAGGAGTAGCAAATGCATTCAAAACGTCCGCATCTATGATTTTCACCTCGCTATAATGAAATAAATCTTTGAATCTCACATCATTACTCGACACTATGTTGCTTGTCATATCTTGGATGTAAGCATAGGCCTCTGGATATTCGCTCTCTGACAGTATGGGGTAGTTAACAGGGTCTGCTTCAATTTGTGCTACAACAGATAATCCCAATTGAACATCGTTAGCAGGAGTTAAGCCGGTCAATTGATCGATAACTGATCCACTTTCTTCACTGCAAGATAGCACAAGGCTTATGGCTATGGTCAAGCTGAATAACTGTAAGATTGCTTTCATCTGTAAAGGTTTTTTAAACTAATATTTAACACTGCAATGCGAATGTTTTATTGCACTCCACAAAGGTACATAAAAGAAGAAAAGGAGGAGGTTTAAAAAAATGAGACTTTTTCATCACTCGTATTATATCTAGTTTTGCCGAAAGAATTCATTTATGCAAAGTTTTGATTCCCTTCAGTTAAAAAATCCGCTAGTAAATATTATTACAGATTTAGGTTTTGTGAATCCAACTCCTATTCAAGAGGAAGCATTTCCAGTGATATTATCTGGAAAGGATATGGTAGGTGTGTCTCAAACTGGCACTGGGAAAACATTTGCTTATTTACTACCAATACTGCAGGAACTGAAATTTTCAAAACAGAAAAATCCAAGAATTTTGATTCTAGTTCCAACGAGAGAACTAGTTGTTCAAGTGGTGGAGCAAATTGAAATCTTAGCCAAATATATCAATGTGAGAATTCTGGGTGTATTTGGTGAATCTAACATTAAAGCACAAAAACAAGCTTTACTTGAAGGCCAGGATATTATAGTTGCTACTCCAGGACGACTCTATGACCTGATCATCAATCGTGCCCTTCAGCCAAGGGATATTTACAAGTTGGTGATTGATGAAGTGGATATCATGTTGGATTTGGGGTTTAGAGTTCAGCTAACTAATTTATTCGAATTGCTTCCTTCGCGTCGTCAGAATATTATGTTTTCTGCCACGATGACTGAAGAAGTAGATGCCTTGATAGAGGATTTTTTTACCACTCCTTCTAAAATCTCTGTTGCAGTCAGTGGCACACCTTTGGACAATATAGAGCAGACTTGCTATGCGGTAAAAAATTTCAACACAAAAACCAGATTGCTCAATTATCTTCTAAAAGACAAGGGGGAGTTTCATAAGGTATTAGTTTTCATCTCAAATAAGAAGCTGGCAGATCGTTTGTTTGAATTGGTAGAAGAAAATTTTGGTTCTCAAGTCTGTATTATTCATTCGAATAAATCGCAAAACTATCGATTGAGATCAGTGGATGAGTTTGATGAAGGCAGTAAGAGAATTCTGATTGCAACTGATGTAATAGCACGTGGTCTTGATTTGGATAAGGTTTCACATGTAATCAATTTTGATGTTCCTATTTATCCAGAAAACTACATGCATAGAATAGGACGTACAGGACGAGCAGAGGAACTTGGGAAATCAGTTTTGTTTTACACCGAAAAGGAAGAAACGCTTAAGGAGAATATTGAAGGATTGATGGATCACCAAATCAAACTATTGGATTTTCCCGAAGAAGTTGAAATCACCAATGAACTAATTCCTGAGGAGCGTCCTAAAATTGCTGAAAGCAATTACAATAGAAATACTAAAGTCAAGAAAACTGAGATTGAAGATGCCGAAAAGAAAGAGAAAAACAAGAAGATTAACCTTGGTGGATCTTACAAACGGAAATTAGCTTCCAAACACAAAAAGCCGAAGACCAGAGGCGATAAAAACCAAAACAGAAAGAAGAAAAAGAGATAGTATCAATTTAAGAGCACAAAAGCCCCCCAATAATAAGGTTCTGGAAATTCCATTCGCAGTTTCTTTTGTGCCGAAATGAATGCTTCATTCTTACTTTTACCAGTCATCCATTCTTTGTAAAAATATGTCATTAGACTTTTTGTAGCCTCATCACTGACTTTCCATAAACTCATGATGACAGATTGAGCGCCAGCTACTTGAAATGCCCGCTGGAGACCATATACACCTTCTCCAGATTTTATTTCTCCTAAACCAGTTTCGCATGCACTTAGCACAACGAGTTCTGTACTCTTCAAATCTAGCGTGAGTACTTCATATGCAGTTAGAATTCCATTATTGGCCGAATTAACCTCGTTGGATTGCTGAATTTCCGAAGTGGACATTGCCTGTTCCGCATTAGCCAGCATCAATCCTGATCTTAGTAATGGATTAGCCTTGGCTTGACTGACTTCAATTCCCAATACTTTCTCTTCTTTGGTATTACTTTCAGGTAAGAAAAAACCATGAGTAGCAACGTGCAGAAGGGATGGAGAGGCTATTTTTTTGAAATTTTCTTCAGAAGCATTCCTTTCCATGAAGGATTTGACTTGATAACCTTGAGACCTAGTTATGGCACCTATTGCTTCAATTTCAGCTTTAGTGCCGGGAAGGGAGGCTAGCAAGCCCTGGTTTCCATAATCAGGAAACCCGAAAAATTCAGCCTTCTTATTTTTTGAATTAGATTTTTGACTAACTAAATCTCGCGTGCTAGAATAGAGATGGAAATTCATGCCGTCCGAAACAAAAGATTGATCTGGTTTGCTTAGTGCACTGATGTTAACCTGAAAGTAAATTCCATCCAATGACAAGTGAACATTTTTAACTCCTTCTAATTTCTGATCTACGGCTTGCCAATATTGTTCATAAAGGATTGGATTATCAATCTTAAGACGAACCATATTTCTATAACCTTTGGCGTATTTGTCGTCCAGTTCATTTCCATTATCAAGCAATGTAATTTGAGGATGAGTTGAATTAGGGTCAGCGATCAAAAACGCATAAGTTTTATTCTTTGTGAAACTGTTTTCAAAAACAGGGAATCCTATCACTTCAATGGCAACGTCAGTGGCTCCAAGTTTTGATTTCACCTCATTAAGCGTAGTAGAAGGCAATTTGTTGGCTATTGCAAAAGATGAAGATTGTTTGTTTAGTTGCTTTTCCAGTTGGTTGGCTTTTTGTTCGGCTCCTTCTAAGTCAATGTTTAGCTCTGTCAGTTGGTTTTTAGAATAAGTATAGTAGAGTAGGAGATCCTCTTTAGCGTGCTGCCAATCTAAATAAAGTGCTTTTAAATTTTCATTACTTCCATTTAATATCTCATCTCTCATGCGAGTTGAGGCACTAAAAAGAATTCCTTTCGTCTTCAACTGAATATTGTACATTTCTGTAAGAAGCGATGGATCGTCAACAGCTCTGGAGCTGGCATAGTTATAAAACTTCAATATGGATGGTCGAATCTGTGCCCAAAATTGACCTTTTTCGTATTCGCTCATGGCTGCAAAATTCTTCTCAACCAATTCCAAGTTGGAATCAATTACTTGTTTGAAAAGCTGATTTGCAGTTTGATAATTTCCTTGTTTCCATGCGATAATGGCAAGGTCTTCTAGAGACCTTAGATAATCTGGATGGTGTTCACCAAAAAAATCTAAATAAGCATTGTTTACTTCTGTGAGCGTGATAAAAGCCTCGTTATAATTGCCTTGGTACAATTGAAATTTGCCAAGGTTATGATTGGTTTTGATGTAAGCCGGGTGCTGTTTGTTATATTTTTTCTCGAAAATTCTTAGTGCATCCTCCAATAAGGATGGTACTTGATCTACTTTGCCAGACTCCATAAGTACACCGGCTAGATAATTTTCGACATTAGCGTAGTCGGTTTGATTTTTAGCCATCCTTTTCCTTTTTAATTCAAGGATGTCATTGAATAAATCTTCGGCCTGTTCATATTTTCCAGAACTATAATAAATCAAACCTTGGTTTATTCTAAAACTCACATTATCTCGGCCTTTTTCTCTCAACTCATCTCCAGCCATCGTCATAGCCTTGGCTATCATTTTTTCAGCTTCTTCAGTTTGTCCTACTTCATTGTAGTATAAGGACAAATTGCTAGTTGTAATGGCATGAGCTAATGAGTTTTCTTTTTCTTGTTTGATTATAAGTGAAGCTGCCTTATCAAAATACTCCTCGGATTCGCTGTACTTCCCTTGAGATTGGGCAATGACAGCGTAATTATTATACAAGGAGGCAAGCCCAAGCGATTCTTCTCCTATTTCTTCTTTGAAATATTGAATGGTATTGTTCATCAATCCCTCCGATAAATTGTATTTGCCTTCGGCATGTATCATGATGGCTATATTGGCCATAGTTTTGCCGATCGCATATTTCTCTTCTCGAGAAATCGTATCCATGTCAATCAGCTCGCGAATATCTATAGCAGAGTCCAGTGCTATTTTAGCGTACGAGTGGCTAGAGGTGAAAAGCCCAATTGCTTCTAGAAAGTTGTAAGTGGCAATTTCTGGATGTATATAAATCGAGAATTCAGCCTGACGATTGAGTTCAAAAATCTTTTCATATACTTCAGGTTCGATTGGTTCGTCATCTACGTTATAGTCAGACCCCAGCGTATATAACACACTTTCTTTACTATCTCGATTGGCGAAAAATGATGCACGGTTTCCTTGGGAAAAAATGTAATTGTAGAAAGAGGTATCCTTTGTTAGTTGTTCTGCTTTTAGTTTTTCGACCTGACTATCGGTATCCAATAAATCACTAGCGACTTCAAGATTTTCTTTACTGACGATATCATTCAATTTGAGCTTACCAAGCTTGAATTGTGCGTTGGCAGAATGAAAGGTGATGAATAGGAGAGATAGTAGAATTACAGGTTGCTTCATGAGGATATAATTATACAATGAAGTTAACCATTTTCACAAAACCACCAATTAGAAATTAGGGTCATTTATCACCATTTGATGATCTGCTTTTAGTCAATTTACTTTCGAAAGTACTTTTGGTAAGTACTTGGTTCATCATTCTAATCACATCGTCTATTTCAATAGATGTATCATTGATGTGTTTTAACATTTCAGGCAATTCGTCTTCTTTGAATGCTTTTTTGTTTTGCATAAGGCTGGTTAAACCTAAAAGGCGTGAAAGCGGCCCTCTTAGTTCATGGGAGGTTTGAAAAGCATATTCTTCAAGATTCTGAAGTAATAATTTGCGCTCTAAATCTTGTTTACTTTTTTCGGTAATATCTAATTTATTCAGCCACATCCAACTTAGTTTGTTATCATCAATTTGTGAGGTTACATGGCAAATAAACCATCGTTCTGAATCATGAATGGATTCGCTGAGTACCTTGCCATTAAGATGGTAGTTGTTTGATATTATTTCTTTGAGCAGATTATGAACAGACTCTTCATGATCCATGATAAATGAGAGACTTTCATCTATAAGATCACTTGGGTCTTTATGTAAATATAATTCAGCAAAAACATGATTGCATTCCACTATTCTTAAATGCTTCAGAAAATGATCAACCTGTTGCTCGATGGGTAAATTGATATCCAAGGGTTTAGTCAAATCCAACCTGGCGATACCTTCAAAACTATTGGTGAATAATTTGCGGTATTTATCTTCACTCTTTTGAAGTCGTTCAGTAATTCCAATTAACTCGGCTTGTTTTTCTCTCAAGTCAGTTGTCCTTTCTTTTACAACTTCTTCAAGATTTGTAGTTAATTGATCAAGCTCAAGATTGTTGCTTAATAAATGAATATTAGACTTTTCATATATATATAATAAATAGCCTATTACAATATTAAAAATGGCCCAATAATAGATGGATGTAAAATAAGTGTAGTCGTTGTCCAAAAACTTCTCAGTTTCGATTCTATTATTATCGAAATACAACAAGTAGGATTGCTGATAAAATATACATACCAAACTAAATAATAGAAGAAGGCTAAAGGTTACCGGGGATTTTTTAAATGAAAATAATATTTGAGAAACTATAGCAAACCCTATGATACTAAGATCAAAATGAAAATAGTAATCAGCTTCAGTGCCTTGGATAACGGGATCTAATACCAGCCAGAATGCTATCCAAGAGATTAAATAGAGCCATCTGCTGAAAACAAAAAGTCCCTTTCTGTTAATGAAATAACATACCAGTGAGGCACCTCCAAACATCAACCGTGTGAATTGATCAAAATTAAATTCAGACCATGGTTTAATAAATTCCTTGTAGTCCAATATATAGGAAACTACAATTATTACCGGCACAAACAAAAAGAGAACATTAGACAAAATGATTCTCTCTTCAGAAGTTTTGCTTTGGTCAGAAACAGATCCAGCTAAAAAAAAGGATTCTATGAACTTTCTATTAATCAATAAGTTTAGTGGTTATTTTTTATTCGCAATGCAATCCATGATTTGTAGAAAAGAATGCAATAGCAATTATTAAGTTACTACAAAATTAATAGTAACGCTTTTGAATTATGGACTTTGATGTGATTTTTAACAAAATGATAATCGTTATTTAGTCATTCGCTTGATACACTCAAGTAAAGGAATCAACATTTTGTGTGGGTTTTCATCATCAAACAAATGTTCATAGGATGTATCTGTTGTGATTATTTTCAGGCTTGAATGCCTAGCTCCATCAAAACTTCGCTTCATGGTTGGGGATTCCAAATTAGGAATAGATTCAAGTGAGAGGCTATTTATATCCTTTAGAATGGATTTCCATTCTTTTTTTGAAATAGCCCTTTTATTAATCACTTCTTCATTTTTATGATTTTCTTTTAATCTAAAAATCAGGCTATCAGCAGTAATGGTCACATGTTCGAAATAGACTCTGGATAAGGACTTGAATTCAATACTTTC
Organism: Reichenbachiella sp.; assembly: GCF_039969095.1. GTDB lineage: Bacteria > Bacteroidota > Bacteroidia > Cytophagales > Cyclobacteriaceae > Reichenbachiella. Next base: position 1,144,119 of record NZ_JBDVOL010000010.1, on the reverse strand, counting down.
CACGTCCGTACTTTGAGCTTGTGCTGAAAATGAGAGGAGTATCATAAGACTTAGAAGATATATTTTCATTAATGAAATGAATGTTTGATTGTTAAAAATATTCAATAATGATACCATATTTTTTAAAAAACAAAAACCTCTGGAATGATCTCCAGAGGCTTTATTCAATTTACTATTTAAAGTAAATAATATGGGTTAGTTCTTAATAAATCTAGTGTTAAGAGTCGCTTTCTCTGTTAGAACAGATACAATATACACTCCTGATTTAAGATCCGAAACGTCTATGCCGCTATCCGTGATTTTCACTTTATTTATTTGAAGACCACTAACTGTCAATATTCGAATAGATACTAAATCAGCTGGTGTATTTACATAAAGCATACTATTAGTAGGGTTCGGGTAAATACTTGGTTCATTTGTAGGTACAAATCTCTCTACAACTGATTGTCCTCTTGCTGATGATTCATTTAAGCAAAAGTTAGTGGATTGAGAATTTGTGAATGCTCCTCCTGAAGCTAGAAGGTTGCTGTTTGCATCTTCCAATGCATAAGAACCATTTCCATAGCTACAGCAAATACCATCACCATACGAATCATTGATAGTGAAAGTATAACATCCATCTTCCAAACAGCTAGTATCAATTTTAGTGGTGTTTTTGTCACCATTGGTATATGATCCACCTGACATTACTGTACCACCTTGATCATCAGTTACAAACCATGTAGTTTCTGTTGGATAGTTATCTAATGTTAAGGTCAAAGTGACATCAGTACATCCTCCAGTCGCACCAGAAGCAAGGTTCAACTTATCGATAGCCATGTCACTAGTATAACTTGAGTTAGTAGTTCCAACAAATCTAAGTTGAACAGATCCACCTACATATGCCGCCATATCGATAGAAGTGTTTGACCACGCGTTGCCTTGGTTGCCTGATAGACTCCAAAGTGAAGACCAAGAGCTCCCATCTACGCTGGCTTGTAAATTGAGACTGCCCATCGTTCCGCCATACATGTGATAAGAGAAACTAAACGTAGCTGCGGATTCAGCTGACAGATCAAAACAAGGGCTATTGATGATTGCAACCTTATTTGGAAATCCTGTTCCATTTCCAGAAGATTCTACGTACAGGTAATTCGAACCTTCTGTGGCTGAAGATGGTCCTGTATTACTTGATGGTGTACCATTTGCATCTACTGACCAATCAATATCGTCAGTCGAACTTTGTGTCCATGCTCCAATTCCACTTTCAAACCCTTGAGCGTATGGAAAAGAAGAAATTCCACCTGTACATCCTGAAACTGGATCCAAAGTACTTGCATTAACACTTCCACTAGCAGATTCATTAGCAGCTGCGTCTACTGCGCTTACAGCAAGAGTATAACTTGTACCTGCAGACAATCCAGAGAATGCATAAGAAGTACCAGTTGTAGTACCGTCTAAACTTCCATTCAGATATACATTGTAACCTGTAACACCTACATTATCTGTAGATGCGCTCCATGAAAAGTCCATTGAATTTTCAGTGATATTCGATGCTGTCAATCCAGATGGTACACTTGGTGCTTCGGTATCTGCAGTTGCATTTTGAATATTTACTGTATAATCTTCTACCTCACCGTAATCAAATGACTCACAGCTAGTTGGGACGCCATTATACTTCATAGAAACCCTCAATCTTGTGTCTCCAACAGCAGCAGATGATGGCACAGTAAATGAACCACCTACAGGTGTAGTTTTAGAAGCTGAGGCTGACCAAACTTGTTCGCCAGAATCAGTAAAGTCTCCATCTTTGTTGTAATCAATCCAAACTGCATAACCTTCATTGTATATGGTGCCCGTCCAGGTAGGAGTGATGGTGATGGTGTTTGCATCTCCAATTATTAAACTGGTACTCAAGTTGGTGTGATCAGCATATCCGCCCGATCCAGCTCCGGTGCTATTATCAATACTACCTAGCTGAACTCTCCCAATGTATTCATCACTGGTGTTATTGCCGTTTGATGAACAATAATTCAATTGAACTTCTGTGGTAGTAAACACAACTGAAGAACTGTAGCTAGAGTTTGAACTCGTACATACGCTTCTTACCTGAGCTTCGTACTCAGTAAGAATTGATAAGCCAGAAAGTGATAGACTATTGCCACCAATTGATGTTGTAGTCCATGATGACGTACCAGTTGCACGATGTCTTACTTGGTATGAAGCACCTGCTACTGAATTCCAATTGAGATTCGCTGTAGTAGAACCTACACTAGATGCAGCCAAACCTGTTGGTACAGTGGCATTACATGCAACAGCACCTTCAATGGAGAAATTGGTGTTGGAAATATCATAGAAAATATTGTCAGCCGCAGCCACCATGACTCTACATGAAGAGGAGATATTACTTGGTACAGTAATGTTTGCAGAACCATCATTTGCTGTGTTAGACAACAAAGTAACAGGATAGGTGTATCCACCATCTGTTGACAATAGAATATTAACATTCGCACAGTTGATAGGAGATGAATTAGTAGATCCCACGTTCCAGGTTACCGTTTCTGTTTGTCCTACATTCCAAGTCACATTTGTATTTGGACTCGACATAGTGAATGGAGTGACATTTACAACTGAAACCGACATCAAATCATCATCAGTTTGTCCGCCACCAGCTTTGTTATCTCGCACGGTGAGAGCAAATTCCATGTTTCTGGCTACTGAAGGAACCACTTCCCAAGTAGGAGTAAGGTTGCCTGCCACTACATCAGAAATCTGAGGCATGTATCTATCAGGAGAAGTTGTGCCTTCTTTTGATCTAAACATTGGTCCAGAAGTCCTAGTAGAACTAGGTGCAGAATTTGAATTTGGATTCTCTGGGTCATTTTGCTCCCAAGTATAAGTTATCGCATCGCCATCAGGATCAGAACCTTGGCCTCTCAAGATAAATGGGGTCGATTTAGGGATTGAATAATTTGCTCCGGCGTTGGCAGTCGGAGGATTGTTTGAGATATTAGTGATTTGAGCACATGTAGAGCTAGTTCCAGTTTGAACATTAGATGATATATCTCTGATATTCACGTAATTAAAGTATGCATCGCTATTGCTCTGAACATTGGCAGAACAGATACCTGCATAACCCATTATCGAGCTACCACTACCTGGTTCCACTTCAGTAGCACCACTTCCGCTTCTACAGCTTGAGTTACTTTGGGTATGATATCCACCGAACTGATGGCCTATTTCATGAGCTACATAATCAATGTCAAAAGGGTCTCCCGTAGGATCAGATCGACCTGTGTAACCACTTCCTTTGCTTCCACTAGTACATACACAACCGATGCATCCTGCATTTCCACCACCAGTTGTATTGAAGTTGTGACCGATATCGTAGTTACTATCTCCGATAGCAGCATCAATGACCTGTTGAGTCTTGCTGTTGTATTCGTTGGTCCAAGGATCCGAACTTGTGCTGCCGAAATACATAATGTCATCATTGTTAGGAATCAATTCCATAGTAATGGCCAAATCACGCTCATAAACACCATTCACTCTAGTCATGGTAATGTTCATCTGAGCCAAAATATTGGCAATCTTTTGTGCATCTGTACCAGATCCAGCGAAGATATTTCCATACTCTGCGGTACATGACATAGCTAGTCTATATTTTCTTAGCTTTTTGTCATCAGTAGATCGCTGAGCCGAGTTTTGTCCGTCATTCATTAATGAAGGCAAATCCACTTCTTCATCAGTCATACACTGAAATTCCGAAACAAGATTGTCTATATCCTTTCGGGCATAGACTCTGTAGCTTTTTAAATCTTCAGTGTTTGGATCGATATAGCTCAACCCTTTAGTGCCCGATAGGATCATTCCATGAAATCCTTTTTGGTCAGATAAACTGAATCTGATTGTTGCACTTGGATCATCTATGCCTTGTCCAGCATATGATTTGATTCCAGGATATTTAGCTGCAAGGTCAGGATGCATCACTGAAGCTTCTACAACTCTGAACGCCTCAATTGTGCCGTCTGCAGTTGGAAAACTTATCATATGATTCGTACGTCCATTTGATGCCTCTCTACTCTGAACATTTGTCAGATTCTTTTTTAGTAGATCGAGATCAAGATCGTACACTTCAGAATGAGTGGTTTGCACTCTGGAATTTAGAGTACTCCCAGTCGAACTACTGGGGGTCCAGCTGTTGTTTTTGGTCTGGGCAAAGCCAGATCCAAAGACAAGTGGAAAAAATAGCATTAGTAAAGCTTTTTTCATCTTAAATAGGTTTAGATAATAAGAATAATTAGTTAGTAATAGTTGTTGAGTATTAGGAGATGACCATTCTTAGTTGAATTGAGCTTTTATTTGAAATAACCAAATGGTTAGATCAATAAAGTTCTTTGAGCCCTTTGTTTAGGACAATCCAATAAAAACGGTATTTTCCTCTTGATGCGACCTAGCGCATAGTGGAGTAAAACAAGAAGAATAAAGGAAATTGGTCTATACGACCCACTCTTGACTGCAGTAGATATCTAGCTGATGATTCTGCAAGTGATGTTTAGCGGAGTTGGGGTAGAATAGCTTTTTCATCGGGTAGTTGCTTGGTGTTAAATGGCATATCCCATAGAATATTTCATTTACGTAGGTTAGGTAGATCCTTTTCACGGCCAGTTGGGTTGTTTAAAGAATTATATTTTGGTCAACGAAACCCCGAATATATGTTTTGGTTTTTAATAAAACAAATCAGGTTTAAAATTTAATTGATTGAAAATTCCCAGCTATGAGTTAAGAAAATATTATATTAAGTTAGAATAGTACTAATATTTAAAATTATATTTTCAATTAAACTTGGTTAAAATCATTAAATCAAGGCTGTCAAGTCTATAATTTAGAAATGCATATTGAAACATGCATCATGAGATTTGGTGTTATAATTGACTTGAGGAAAAGTTGTTTCTTAGAAAGAAAAAAATCTTGTATCAATTAATACCTTTCGCTTTTAAACAGAAAAATATGCAAATGGGACAAAAAGAAAATCAATTTATGAAAGAGGCCATTCGGCTTTCAATTGATAATGTAACATCTAATACTGGAGGGCCTTTTGGAGCAGTGATAGTGAAAGATGGAGAAATAATAGCCAGAGGCACAAATCTAGTCACTACCAATAATGACCCTACCGCACATGCTGAGGTAGTAGCAATAAGAGCGGCTTGCGAGGTAATTGGTTCCTTCCAACTCGATGGATGCGAGCTTTACACCAGTTGCGAACCATGCCCGATGTGTTTAGGAGCCATTTATTGGGCTAGACCAGACAAGATATTTTTTGCTAATACAAAAGCAGATGCAGCAGCCATTGAATTCGATGACCAATTCATTTATGAAGAGTTAGCCAAGCCAATTACCGAACGTAAACTTTTTACACGTCAATTGATGCGCGAAGAAGCGCTTGAAGCATTCGCCAAATGGGCTCAAAGCGTGAGTAAAAAGAGCTATTAATCATTCGGTTGATGATCCAATGTTCTGTACAAAATCTTTCTTGCGTTGTTTTTTCTAAGTTCCGTTTGTATGTCTCCAATGAGTCCCATATCTACTTGTTCATCAGCTTTGAGCATAACAATGAGCTGATCCTTATAAATTTCTCCCAAGTCAGATTTTTGCTCCTGAACCCATTGCCCAATTTGATCAAGGTTTACCAATTTATTGTTAGCGGAAATCCTAGGAGATGAGCCAAGTTTTGAATCCTTAGGAATGCCCACAAAAAGCTCTTTGATCAAGAATTTTTTATCCACAGCCGTAAGCGAATGTGCATTTGGAATCTGAACATTCAGTTGTTCTTCATTCACTTTTATAGTTGCCGTCACCATAAAAAAGAATAACAGCAAAAAGACAATATCTGGCATGGAGGCAGTTGAAATTTCTGCTGTGGTGGACGTTTTTTTTCTGATTTTCATAATTATTTGATTTTATCTGGGTCTGCTATCGAAATATTCATTGGTAACCCTTTTCTAGCTTTTTGATAAATTGCTAATTCTGAGGGTTTTGATTTGTTAAGCTTCCTAAACTCATCTGAACTTAGTCCAATTCGCTCTCCATACATTTGATAATACGATTCTTTGATGAGATCAAGTACGGATATAAATGAAGCGTATTGTGCTCCACGTTGCGTTTTAATAGAGATAATTGCCTTTTCTGGACTTTCGGAAAGCGTAGGGCTGGAAGACGGATTTTTGACAAACGTTTTTATTTCTTCCACAAGGCCCGCTAAATCAGACCTGACTTTGCCTTCAATTAAAAATTCATTTTTTGAATTGATAAGCACCTTAAAAAGATTCCGTTCCTTAATTGGGGTTTCTGTTGGTTCAATATCAGGTGGAAGTTGAAGCATTAGACCTTTGTCTTGTAGCAGACTAGTACTTACTAGAAAAAATATGAGTAGCAGGAATGCAATATCTGCCATGGACCCTGCGGATACCTTGGGTTCTAATTTTGGTTTCTTGAGTCTCATGAGGGTTTGTTTTTATATATATATAATCCGAATCATTTGAAAAAGTCACAACTATTTAATCTCCATTTGTGAAACAAATAAATATTCCATACGTTTGGTCTTCAAAACAGAAACAAATAAACATGAAGGGATCAAACCTTGGCGAATTCCAGGAAGTGGTGTTGTTGTCCATCCTCATTCTAGACAACGAAGCCTATGGCCTGAAAATACAGCAGGAATTGAGTTCTAGACTGAAGCGTACTTTAAGTAGGGGAGCTCTGCATACCGCACTGACTCGCTTAGAAGAAAAGGGCTTTATTACTTCGCACACTGGCGGAGCCACTGCCGAAAGAGGGGGTCGACGCAAGCGATTTTATACATTGTCTAATACTGGTAAAGAAGCACTAAAACAAGCTCGTGAACTACGCGAAGAAATGTGGAGTCTGGTTCCCAAATTTAGCCTGTCATGATTCCTTCACAACTACCCAAGTGGTTTGCCAGAGGCTTCGAATGGTTTTGCAAAGCTGAACTTTTCGATGAATTGCAAGGAGACCTCGAAGAAGCGTTTCAGGAGAATACAAAAACTTATGGTGCTGCAAAAGCACGTAACATCTATCGACTTGAGGTACTTAAAATGTTAAGACCATCAGTCGTTGGATTCGGTCAATTTCACTCAAAATTTAACCATTTAATCATGTTCAAAAACTACTTTAAAACTTCCATGAGAAGTATGATGAAGAGTCCACTCAGCTCATTCATCAACATTTTCGGCCTATCTGTCGCGATAGGCATATGTCTAATTGTCTATGCCTTTATCGATCAGGATATTAGCATTGATCAATTTCACGAAAATAAACATCAAGTCTATTTAGTGACCGCATTTGCGGATCGGGACGGTGAGGTACTCCAATATGGGCAGTCACCATTGCCACTTGCTACGCACATGATTTCGGACTTGCCTCAAATAAAGAAGAGCAGCAGGGTTCAGGATATCAATACGGTAGTCAAATATGAAGATCGGGTGTTCCATGAAAGGATTCGTTTAGTTGATCCCGATTTTCTGGATATGCTAACATTCCCGATGCAATGGGGGAGTCCAGAAACACTCAATGACCCCACCAGTATCATCCTAAGCAATGACATGGCGATCAAATATTTTGGAGACCTCAATCCTGTTGGCAAGGATTTATTAATCAATTTTGGTAATGATAAGACGAAATCATTCGCCATTTCAGGAGTAGCTGAACCTTTTCCGAATGCCCATGCCATAGATTTTGATTTTCTAATCAATTTTGACAATATCGAACAAGCCACTGAAAATTACGATGAAGACAATTGGGATCAGTTGATTGCGGCTACTTTGATTCAAATCAATCAGGTTGCCGATTTAGATTTGGTCATTGACCAGTTGGATCGCTACAGGAAACTACAAAACGAATCCAACCCTAAGAAAATCATTAAATCAGTTTCACTGGTTTCATTGGCTGATCTACACATGGTCTCTAATGATATTCAGAATGGCATTTCTTATGGGGTTCGTAAAGAAGGATGGGTCATCTTGTCTATTATGGCGGGCTTTGTGATGCTGCTGGCCTGCATGAATTACATCAATATTGGTATCGTATCGGCAGCGAAACGACTCAAGGAAATCGGTGTGCGCAAGGTGATTGGTGCCAACCGTAGATTAGTGCTGGTGCAATTACTAACAGAAAATGTTTTGCTGACCAGCTTTGCGTTGTTGTTTGGTTTGTTTTTGGCATACAGCCTTTTCATTCCGTGGTTCAATAGTCTTTTTGGCCGTGGATTGGAGCTGGTGCTTACTCAGCCTATGTTATGGCTATTTTTAGGTAGTATGCTATTGATCACTGGTCTAGGGTCTGGGATCTATCCAGCTTTGTACATTTCAAAATTTCAAGTCGTAGGTATTTTTAGAGGGTCTATACAATTGGGGAAGAAAAGTTTGATGACCAAGGTGTTTCTGACCTTCCAATTGGTACTAGCTTTTATCACCATTTCAGGTGGAGTTTGGTTTACCCAAAATAATGCCTACCAGGCCAACAGAAGTTGGGGCTACAGTGCAGATAAGGTACTATATGTGGATGTGCCGGATCGGTCGGCATTTGAACAAATGCATGCCGCCATGTCACAAAATCCGGATGTCATCTCTATTTCTGGATCCAGTCAGCACATGGGACATCGGGTACCACAGATTACCATCTCACGCCCAGATAGAGACTTTACGGTAGGCATGATGCGGGTAGGTAGTAATTATTTCCGTACAATGGGAATTGATCTGATCCATGGTCGAACTTTTGAACCGCATAGTGAGGGTGATAAACAAATGATCGTGGTCAATGAAGAGTTCGCTAAGAACCTATTGCTAGATGATCCCATAGGAGAAGTAATCAAAGTGGACAGTTTAAGATTGGAAATCATAGGCGTGGTTAAGGATTTTCACAATCGTGATTTTGATCATGCCATCCAGCCAATCATATTTAACTTAACCGATAAAGATGCCTTCAGATTTCTGTCGGTGAAGGTGAATGACGGGAAACAACCAGAAGTCTATCAGGCCTTTAGAGAAGCTTGGATGGCGCACTTACCCAATACGCCATTCCGAGGGGGCTATCAAAGTGGCGTATTCAATGGCTACTTCGAATACCTGGATAGCAGTGCGGAGTTTATGCGAGCCTTGGCCTTTGTGTCTATTCTGCTAGCGAGCTTAGGCTTATATGGCTTGATCACGCTTAATGTTTCTGGCCGAAACAAAGAATTCAGCATTCGAAAAATTTTAGGTGCACGTTTGAGTCATATTGCAAAAATCATCTCTACTCAGTATGTGCCACTATTTACCATTTCCATGCTGCTGGGAGCACCATTGGGTTATTGGCTGATCCAAAAGCTGTTTGATACGGTGTTTGCTTATCACATGCCGATGAACTATACAGGATTGATTATCTCGGGTGTGTTTTTGGTAGCGGTCTTGGGAATCGTGACCTGGGTACAAGTACGCAAGCTTGCCAAAGCTAATGCGGTGCAGGGATTGAGGACGGAATAATGCTTAAAAACTTTTTTTGTCATTTCGACCAGGGGGAGAAATCTTATCAGCACCTTGAAAAGGAGATAGGATTTCTCCTTACGTCGAAATGACAAATTATTTAAACCCTTTCGAATAGTTCAATTTTTGTCATGAACAAGTGCCTTTCTCCTCACCAACCAAACAACAAACAAAACGATGACTACCAGCCAGCACAACGTGGTAGTTCCACTTTTCATCTGTGTAAATAGGCTTGCCGTTTTGATGATACTTTCAGAGACAGGGTTTGGGTTGGTGATCATCAGTGCAATCAAAATATTCTCACCATAGTCCAGCACCATGGCCAGGAAGGGCAGTAGGTAAAGGTTGGAAAACCCATGGTCAGTACTCAGCTTGATCAAACCAGACAATCGGATCATCAATGCACTCAAAAGCAAGGCTAGTAGCAGCGGGTAGAGAACATCCAGAAGAAACAGCTGCGGAAATAGATAAAGATCCACAGTCGCTTGATCGAGATTCTGGAGCATAGTTGTAGCCTTTTGCACAGAATATCCCGTGGCTTTAAGGTCGAATGCCTCCGTACCCAGCTGGTTATTGATTTTAGGGAAAGTAAATAGCATCATCAGTAATAATACTAGATGAGCCAGAATGAATAGGGTAATGATTCTTGGTTTGGTGGTTAGTCGGGTGAGTTTATTGTGAAATGGTGTTAAAATCATTGATTATAATGCTGGTGGTGGGAGATTAACGCCCATGTATCATTCGTGGCGCTTGATTTAGTTTAAGTTTCGGCTACAAGATAGCCAAATCTCTGATTTGGTCTTTCTCTTTCTTGATTCCATAGAGCTAATCTGAGATATGGCTGGGCTTCCAGAATGCAGAGAGTATTCATTCACAGCTAAACCGCTTTGAATTGATACATAATGTTGGGCATTCGTTATTTCTTTTTCAAGTATCGAATTAAAATTCCTAGAGTTTTGTTCCTTCCTTGAGTATAGCCGTTGGGGGAGTAATAATTCAGCCTTCTTAGTTCAATTAATTTGTTCATATCATCCTTGGTAACGCTTAGAAATAATGTCCCCTTTATTGCCTCAAGTCCAAAACACTTAGAATCGGTCAGAATATCTAAAATTTCGTTTTTGTCACTTTCGCTCAGAGGTTTTGGATTTTTAAGTGCTTTGTTTGTTAATAGCTTTTTCCCTTCCATCCAAATCATAGATGGAGATTTGATGTCGCCAAAGCGCATTGCGAAATCGAAATCATTAGTTACTTCAGTTCCATATATGTTGACACTATTTGTTTCTTCTTTTAACCAAGACAGGCTTCCTTCTTTTTCAGATTTTGATTTTTTTCCCACCGTTTCAACTTTTTCTAGTTCCTTAATCCCGTAGAAGCCAGTCAATTCAGCATATACAAATATTGCTTGAGTTTGTATTAAGTCATTTTTCGTTGTGTCTATGATTTGCTTGATGAAATCTATTGACTTAGGGCTCCCGATGTACATTAATGACGAAAGAAGGTTTCGTTGAATCTCAGTGTTTGTACTTTTTTGAATCGCAACGTTGATTTTCGAAATGGAAGAGTTGTAAATAGCATTCTTACTTAAGTATCGTGCCCATGATTCACTCCAATCATTATTGCTAGATTCTAAATTATTAAGAGCCAATTCTTCTCCAAATTGCCCAGCGAATAATGTTTCTAAAAAGAGTAGGCTGAGGACTTCATTATCATCTGTAGGCTTATTAAGAAGTGCTAATAGGTCTTGCCCCTTTTGGGGTGAATGAATTAGTAAATTATGGTTCAATGCGAAAACTGACTTAGTAGGATTATTTATCAGTTCAGTTTCTATTACTTGATTAAACAATTCCAATTCTCGCTTGATCTGTTCTTGAGAAAATGAAGTTTTTGATTCGCCATAAAAAGTCAAGCCTGCATAACGATAAAGTTCAGGCTTATAAATTTCAAAATGATCCAATATCAATTTGTCTATCGATTCATTTGAAGTTTGAGCTCTGGATAAAAATGCTGTTAATGTAAACAGCAATAGGAGTAAAAACCTTGTACTCATTTGTTTTTGATGATACCCAAAATTAATAAACACCATTAATGGTGTTTATACCCCAAATATGCTTGTATAAAGCACATCCACCAAATCAATTCCTATCCATTTCAAATAATTTTTAGAAATACCTCCACCTAAACGAAACCTTATTTACCTTTGAGGTGTATTAGTATGATAGTACACTAATTTACTTCTGAATAGTATGGTGCAAATTGAAAATGTTTCTTTTGGATATCCCTCCAAACCTCAGCTGTTTGAGGACTTGAGTGTTTCCCTTCCTATGGGAAATATCTATGGACTGCTGGGAAAGAATGGGGCAGGGAAGTCTAGTCTGCTCAAACTCATTGCGGGATTATTGTTTCCCAAGACGGGTAGTCTTCATGTAAGTGGTTTCAGTCCCAGAGAGAGACGTCCCGAGTTTCTCAGTGAGATCTATTTGGTGACGGAAGAGTTTGAAGTGTCAGCTATGGGTATGAAAAGGTTTGTAGAACTATATAGTCCGTTTTATCCTAGATTCAATCATGAGTTGCTCCAGGAGTATTTGAATGAATTCAGTTTGCCAACAGATGAAAAGCTGACTTCGTTATCCTATGGACAGAAGAAGAAGTTTCTATTGTCCTTTGGATTGGCTACGGACTGCCAGCTATTGATACTTGATGAACCGACCAATGGACTGGATATTCCTTCTAAAAGTCAATTTAGAAAAGTAGTAGCCAGTGCCATACACGAGGAGCGAAGCTTTATTGTCTCTACCCATCAAGCGCGGGACATGGAGAATTTGATTGATCCAATCATCATTCTGGATGAGGGACAAATTGTCTTCTTTGAGGACTATGAACAGATCTCTCAGCGACTGATCATTAGCAAAGTAAAAGAACTACCCACACATGATGGAGTGGTTTACACAGAGTCTACTTTTAGTGGACACACCATAGTAGAAGAAAATACAAGCGGAGCAGAGTCGAACATGAACCTGGAAACGCTATTCAATGCCGTGGTCAACAACAAAGAGAAGGTGCAGGAAATTTTCAAAAATCAAACGATAACAAGATGAATCATTATTTTAATATCCATCGGTTTTTGAAGTTGCTCAAATTGGAGCTGTTCAGGAGTTTTAGAGGTATATTCATAGCCTTCGAAATCACTTTTGGTATGTTGTTTTTTGTTGGACTATTGATGTCCGTCATTGTAGAAGACAGCCTAGTTTTCTTTGAGCATACTGGTGGTTATGCCTTTACACTGATTATCGGAGGGTTTGTGCTTAGTTCATTGGCTTTCAATGATTTAAGTAATTCACTTAAAAGTTCTAATTACCTCACTTTACCAGCTTCCACGTTTGAAAAGTTTCTATCCATGTGGTTGCTGACCTCGGTGGGATGGATTGTTTTTTTCAGTTTTACCTACTATTTGTATACCGTATTTGTCGCTAATCCTATTGGGTCGATGATTGACGCCAATATGCGATTTGAAGACTTTGACCCATGGAGTGATTTTGCCATATCAGTCATGAAATACTACTTCGTATTGCAAGGCGTATTTTTAGTTGGCGCAGCTCATTTCAAGGGTTATGTATTCCCCAAAACCCTATTCACGGTGATTTTGGTGGCTATAGTAGCTGGGACGCTATTCTATTTCATCATGGGAGATCTGATGCAAGAGGATAACGAGTGTTTTTCCCAAATGAATCCTCTCATAGGGAAACCTGCCTACAAGATCTGGCTTTTAGCACAGTGGGCATTTTGGTGGTTGCTGGCTCCTTTTTGCTGGGTGGTTACTTATTTGGGATTGAAAGACAGGGAGGTGTAAGATGGAGTTTAGAGACGATCAAGCCATATATCTCCAAATCGCCGATCACTTCTGCGAAAACATCTTATTGGAAAAATGGAAGCCGGGAGATCGGATTCCGTCGGTCCGAGAAATGGCCGTGAGCATAGAGGTGAATCCTAACACGGTGATGCGGACCTTCACTTACCTTCAGGAAAAAGGCATTATCTACAACAAACGAGGCATTGGCTACTTCGTAGCTGAAGACGGAAAAATCAAAACCAGTGCCCTCAAAAAGGATGATTTTATAAGTAATGAATTGCCACGACTGTTTAAAGCCATGGACATACTTCATTTATCAATAGAAGACCTTTCGAAATACTACCAGCAACATTTGAAAACCTCAGAAAACGCCTAACCTAAAACGATATAAACCATGCAAACAAGTAAGAAAATATTAATCACTACAACGGGCATACTCCTGGCGCTATTTGTAGGTACACTGATGGTGCTACGTAATGACGTGCAAGCCATCTATGCGAAACATACAGCCGAAGTTCAGTTGACAGCTGTGCCGGTAGAAGCGTTCAGTGTACTACACTTTTCAGGCAACTGGGACGTCCAAGTTCGACAGGGTAGATCCTATCTAGTAAAAGTGGCTTTTGATCCACAGAACAGCTATTTGCCCCAACTAGATAACAGCAAGGATACCCTTCATTTCTTCATCAAAGGGGATAGTTCCATAGCAGTTAAAGCAAAAGTAGTCACCCCAGTATTGAGCGGGGTCAAGGCCGAAAATGCCCATATCACACTAAAAAATTTCCAAGTCGACTCTATGACCATTAAACTAGAGGCGAGTCATCTGAAAGGAGAAGAAAACAAATTCATTTATACGTCCTACGAAACCACTGGAAACTCCAAAATAGAATTTTTGGATGATCCTTATAAATAAAAGATTAACAACAGAAAATATAAACCAATGAAAGAAAATTTTAAATCATCAAGCTCAAGAGGAAGCTGTTTTTACATCCTTGGATTCTTTGGCGCAGCTTATTATTTCATTTCTACAGCCGCCGGATTCTGGTTGGGTGTAGGTGGATTTTTCAAAGCCATTGTGTGGCCTGTATTCTTCGTGTATGAAGCCTTTCGCTTCTTAGAAATATAGATACCATGGAAGTATTAGTATTTAGAACCGACATCAACACACGCAAACGAATGGATCAGTTTGCCTGGATTTTCAATCAACACCCGTTCATCAAAGATTGGAATGTTGATCTTCAGGACGTAGATAAGGTCTTAAGAGTGGAAGCGTCAGATAGTTTATCAGAAACAGATGTAATCGATATGGCGCAAACCTTTGGTTTCAACTGTGAAGCCTTAATAGATTGATTATGAAAGCAAGTAGAATAAACCGCTACGGTGGGCCAGAGGTGTTATTTGTAGCGGATATTGAAAAGCCAGTACCAAACGATAATGAAGTACTCGTGAAGGTGCATGCAGCTTCCATCAATCCATTGGATTGGCACGTCATGCGTGGTACACCATATTTCATGCGAGCCTTGACAGGTTTGTTAAAACCAAAAAAAGGTTTTAAAACCTTAGGAGCAGATGTGGCTGGTGAGGTAGAACAGATCGGCAAAGGAGTTACTAGTTTAAAATTAGGTGATCATGTTTTTGGAGACATCTTCAACTATGGATATGGAGCTATTGCGGAATATGTTTGTGTGCCAGTAGAAGCCTTAGTTCTGAAACCTGAGAACATCAGCTTTGAAGAAGCTGCAGGTGTACCTGTGGCTGCACTGACAGCCTATCATGGCTTAAATAAGTACGGTGCCGTACGTGCGGGTTCCGAAGTGCTGATCAACGGAGCTTCAGGTGGAGTAGGGACGTTTGCGGTTCAGCTAGCCAAATTTTATGGCGCCAATGTTACGGGTGTGTGTAGCACTAGAAATATAGATTTGGTAAAAGATTGTGGTGCTACAGATGTCATCGACTATACTGAAACAGACCTTATGAAATTGGATAGGAAGTTTGATTTGATCATTGATATGGTAGGTAATTTGTCTTTATCAGATTATAAAAAGCTATTGACGGCTCATGGCAATTGTGCCGTGGTTGGTTTTGGGGGTATGTCTCATTTGATGAGCATTGGACTTCTAGGTGGTAAGCGAATCAAAATGGTTGACTTCAAATCCAATCAGAAAGACATGCAATACTTAGCTAATCTATTGGAAAACAAAGATATCTCGACCGTAATTGATCGCTCCTATAGTCTGGAGGAAACTTCTGAAGCTATTACATATTTGGAAACCAGCCGAGCAAGGGGTAAGGTGGTCATCATCCCTGATAAAGGTTAATAGAAGTTAAAATTTGTGAAATCAAACATTTTATTTGAAACAAAATAATCCACATTTTTCGTATTTAAGGCTGATTGAATAATTTCGATCAGTCGCGACTCGCTCTGTTTGTAGCGTTAAGTTTTGATGGTCCGAAAGCAATTTCGGATTGCGGTTTAACCGAGTTTTTGTTGAATTGTTTAACTATTAAAATTTGAAAAAATGAACTTAGTGAAAAGAAGCAATTACGTTCCTACATCATCTTCATTCTTTGATGATTTTTTGACAAAAGATCTTTTTGACTGGTCCTCGTGGACAGACCAAAGTGGTTCTGTACCACGGGTGAATATCGTAGAAACCAACGACGATTTTCGTGTGGAAGTAGCGGTTCCAGGCATGAAAAAAGAGGATTTCCATTTGGAATTGGACAATGACATGCTGACCATACAGTCGGACGCAGGCGTAGAGGATGCGCAAATGAATGGAAACATGAAATTCACCAGAAAGGAGTTTGACTATGGTTCTTTCAAGCGATCCTTTTATCTGCCGAATACGGTTGAGATGGATAGCATTGAAGCCAAATATCAGGACGGAATATTAAGGCTACTCATACCGAAGAAGGAGGAAGCCAGAAAGAAACCTATCAAAACAATAGCAATTACATAATTCCTGATTCAATAGTTAGTTTGCTTGGATTCGTGTAGCTAGAGGTTTAGCCTCTAGCTCTCCAAGCAAAATCTGACTTACACCGTTTGACGGATTCTTTTGAACTTGAATTACAACGAACTTGACAAACTAATTTAGTTCCAATGGTGCTTTACAGGTTTTTTATAAGAAGCCCACCAAGGTAGTGCGGCTTGTTTACAATCATTAATATTTTATCCTTTCTAATTTATCAGTAAAAAATGAAAACTTCTTTTTTAGATTATTACAAGTTGATTCTACAGAAAGTGAGTTTCGACAAGCAATTACTTATTAAAGAATATCAAAAAGCTATGAGATCACTTCAGCCTGACGAGATTGAAGAATTTCAGAAATGGTTAGAGTCCAGCAACCTTCAAATGAAATTATTACCAACACAGTCTTATAGAAGGAGACAATCGCAATGAAAAATGATTAGTAAAATGTAATCTCACAGTCAGGAACTGACACTTGAAAGTCGTCAATTTTGGATTGACTGATTCGCGTGTTGTTGCAGATCAAGGTTTTGATTCTTCGCATACCAGACAATCTATCCAGACGCCAAATACGCGTATTGCTGATGTCTAATGTCTCCAAATCCACGAGTTTTTCAATGCCTTTCAGGTTTTTCAAACCTGTACGAGAACAGTTGAGATGTTTGAGTGAACTTGAATAATACAAATCTTTCAGGTCTTCCATAGCCGTGTTGGAAATGTTGAGGGATTGTAGTTGTCTGAGTTCTTTTATGCCCTCCAGACTTTGCAATGGGCCATTGGTATAGGTCAAAGACTTCAGACCTTGGTGTATATATAGTTCTTTCAAATTAGTCAATTGCAACCGATCCAGTTTTATAGATTTGAGATTGATAAATGTCTGTAGAGGAGCTAAAGATTGAATCTTTTGATTGGAAATTTCTATCTCTTGTTTCTCAATCAATTGATGCAATTCAAAAGAATCACTAGTAGGCAGGTCAAAAGTACTTTGCCAGGATGGAGACAAGTTGTTCCACCAAGCTAATAATGAGTCAGATTGGTAGATCACTACTGTTTCAGGATTAGTTGATAATAATTCAATTATTTGCTCTTCTTTAATCTGAGTGTTTTCAACATCCAGTTTTTCTAGTTTGTGCAGTTGAGCAAGTGATTGTATATCTCTCAGTTTGGTTTGGCTCAAGTTCAAAACCTTTAGCTTTTTATTGGATGCCAAGTCTGTGGTAGATTCAATAGGCGCATGAGTGCAAATGAGATATTCCAAATCTGGCATTTCTTTAGCAAAGTCCAAGCTTACAAAATCGTTGTAACTGATGTCTAGATAACGTAAGCGCTTAAATTTCAATAGTGGCTTTTCTATGTAAAGCTTCCTGTCAGAAACGTTCAAGGAATCAATAATCAATAACTTGGCTAAGTCTTCTTTGTTTGGTTCTTTATGACCTATGATTTCCTCAAACACCGTTTTCCAATTGGTAGGCAATTCGATCCACCATTTCAGAACTTGTTGGCTATTGGTAACCACCACTACTTGTGGATGATTGGCCATGAAGTTGTTGGCTATTTGCTCTGTAATACCTGATAGATCAGCATACACTTTTTTGAGATTAGGTGCATTTTCTAAGGTTTTAAGACTCTGTACCTGTGTTTGATTGATCAACAATTCTTGTAGTGCAGGATGTTGCTCCAACCCATTCAAGTTAGCGATCTGAGTTTCAGATATGTTTAGTAATTCTACTTTAGGTAAACTCTGAAAAACAAACAAATGATCTACGGGTGTTCTTGAGAGATCTATACTTTTTAGTCCGAGGCTATTCGAAAGAATGGTAGGATCGTCAAAATTGGTGTTTGAAATATTAATGCTTTTAAGCGTTTTAAGGGATTTGATTGACTTAAAGTCAGTCAGTTCTGTGCTGGATAAGTTCAAGTCCTTTAAGACACTAAATCGCTCGAGAACGCTAATATCAATTACCTGAGTCTGCGATAGATCCAAAGTGACTATTTGGTCGAAATACTGCAAAGAAGAGATGTCATGAATACTTGTGTTGGAAGCATTTAGATGCTTTAGATTTCTGGCATATCTCAATGGACTCAAGTCAGTAATCTTGGTATTACTGATATCTAACTTCTTTAAATTCTTGAGTGCTGACAAAGGTTCTAAGTCGATAATAAACTGATTCCCAGATAAATTCAGACTATCTATAGCAGCCATTTTTTTTAGCACCTGATTGGAAATAGTATCGTACGGCACATAATCACTCAAGATATTGATCCATCCAAATGATAGGCTTTCCCACCAAAGCTGTAGTTCTTTATCTCGACTGACTTTGGTGCTGTAGACACTGACTATTTTCAAGTCATTGGATTCTTCATTGAGATTGATTTCAATAAATCTCTTTTTGGTACTGGTTTGCTTTTCGTTTTCTATGGTTGTTCCATCAAGCACAGATTCCAAAGAAACCAGATAGTAGAAGCTTTGGTTTTCATTCTCTATTCGCTCAATTTCAATATTTTCAAATTCAAACTTTAAGTCATTGAAAAAAAAATCTACATCACGTAAATAGGCAGAAACATCTTTGTTGGTGATTACCTTTCGATCCAGCAACAAGTCATCTTCTATCTGTACGAACTGATCTTTAAATACCTTTTTATAACTCTGATTAATTATAACTTCCTTATCTCGAGATGAAGTTTTGCTAGCTCCAATGGTGTTGAGCATGTATTCATAGAAATTCACCAGACTTCTCACTTCATCAATTCTAGTAGAATCTGAGGTATCTTGTGCCTGACTGAGAAAGAAGGAAAATGAGAGTATAAATGAAAAGAAGTATTTCATAGTTAGTCTTTACGGTAGATATAGTCCTTCATTTGCTTCTTTTGGTCTTGATTAGCAAGAGGCACCAAACTTGAAATCAGCCATCCAGAATTATATCCTGGCCTGTTAAAATTGGCTATAGAAAAATAATAACCTTCGATAGCGAAAAAGTGAAAAGCAACATTTCGAGCTGAAACGAATGTCAAATTTCCTTGATTCATTTCATACAAGAATATACTCAACTCATCTGTTTCATAGTCATCAGCAGTGTATTGTTCTGCATGCTGCTGATCTTTCAGTGCTTTACGCAAAGTCATAAAATCCAACTCATGACTCATAGGATGAAGAAACTGCTTTTTGTCGCTCGTGTCTTTGTCAAACCATTTACTGAATTGACTAAAAGCCACATCCTGAATGATCCATTCATAACCCTGACCCTGTGGTTGTAGCTTCATATATAAAGTACCATTGATGTTTTGGCCTTTGTATTTGAATGTGGTTTTTACTTCGGCGAACCAATCATCTTGATGAAAATCAAGAAAGGCTGGAGACTTTTTGTCAGTGATCTTTTTTACAAATTCTTTTGCTATCGCAGCATCCAGTTGCCCAGTTTGTGTATCAAATAAAACAGGTACATACTTCTTTCTCAAATTGGCATCGCGATACCTTTTATCTGTAGGGTAGTAGCGCTTACCATTTTCATCCTCTTCACCATTGAACCGTCTAAAGAACTGATTGATTTGTTTGGTAGAAGCGCGAAGTTGCTCTTCTGTATCTTTCATATCATCAGTGAGTCCTTGACCCACTGATGTATGAATAGCTAAAATCGTTAATAACGCGGAAAGGAGGGTTCTCATGCAGAAGTTTCTGTTACTCTGATATCACCCAACATCACGTCCCAGAACTCTATGATTCGCCCAGCAATTTGAGTTTCTTTTCGCTTTACAAAGATGGTAATATCCTTTTTGGTCGTGTCTTTATATTCCAGCGTGCCATCTTTAGATGTGCCTTCAAAACGTTGATAAACAGTAATTACACCTACAAAAGTGCCGTCAGGCTGCTGTTCTAAATCGCTTACATAATGAATGTCATACCACTGGATTTTTACTTTGTCGTAATTCAAAGCCATCAGCCTTTCGAAGTATTCCCTGACTTTGTAATAGTTGACTTCCTCTCTTTCTAAAGAAGAAACGCCCATTTCACTGCCTTCTGCAAACAGTTCTTCGGCTCTGTCCATTACACGTTGCGCTTCAGAAAATTGTGTATCCTTTTTCCCAATGATGCTGATATATTTACTCAAATCTTTGACCTTTTCAAGAGCTAGCGAATCAATCGCTTGCTTTCTCCTTGGATCAATATTGTTTTGTGCGAATGTGTCTATAGAAACCAAAATGGCTAACGAAAGCACGGTGTATTTTATCAATTGCATATCTTTATTTCTTTCTGGTTAAAACTTATTTTTTGAGTACCAATTCCTTGATGAGCCCATTGGAGTCATAAACTGCTTCTTCCACTTCAGCTGGTTTGCTTTTGGTATCTTTTAGATAATTCAAGTACTTGGAAATGGTCGTAGGCTCATCATAGTCAGGGTTAGTACCATCATTATAGATGACTACAAGAACTGGCGCATCTGGGCTATTGAACATGTTAAGTGCTTCACTGATACTGCTATTTGCAGACTCAGTAGTCGATGAGCTTTGAATTGCATTAAAATAATTATTCAACTTTTGTTCAATAGAAACAATTTTTTCTGGAACTCTGATTTCTTTTACTTCAGGAACCTCTTCTAATTCTTCAGTCTCATTTTCATCTATTGGTTCTACTTCTTCAACCGGAGTCACTTGTGACAGATTCTTTTTGGTCTTACAGGAAGAGGTTCCTACTATTAGTGCTACCAAAAGAGTCAGCACAAATGGCGAATTTTTCAAAATGTTTTTTGTCATGGTTGCAATAATTTGAATGTGTTTATAATATTCATTTGTTCAATTGGGTGGGGCTATTACAAATAGCGTTCCATTTCTGACTAACGAGACTAAAATAGTTTTATTTAAAGATAAGATTGAAATTTATAAAGGTATTTAGTGTGACATTAAACTGTCGCAACTTCTGTTTGCATAGGGATGGAGACAATGAATGTTGTTCCTTTTCCTAGCTCACTTTCAACTTTTATCCTACCTCCCAATTGTTGGCACAAGCTTTTTATAATAGAAAGACCAAGCCCATTAGATGGTTCACCACCTGTTGGTGTAGCAGAAAGACGTGTAAATGGTTTGAACATTTTTTGTTGGTCTTCGGGGCTAATTCCTGGACCTTCATCTTTGATGCTCAATAATAGTTTTTCATCTTCACTGTTGATGTTGATATGTATGCTCGTACCTTTCTCAGAAAACTTTATGGCATTAGACATCAGGTTGTCAAGAATCCTGGATAGAAGACCTGAGTCAGTTTGCAACTTTAACTGCTCATAATCCCCATTAATTATGAGCTCTTGCTTTTTTGCTACTAAAGATTTTTCAAAATTCACTTTCCAATTGGTAATGAATTCTGCAAGGTCAATGGTTGTGATTTTTAACTCAGGTTTTTGGTTTTTAGCCTGATTTATATCGAGCAAATCCCGAATCATTTCATTACCATGTTTTACCACCGTTCGGATTTTAGTGATATAGTCCTTTTGATCTTCATTCAAGTTGTCATCCATCGAGACCAATTGAATAAGGCCTTCTATATTATTAAGTGGAGTGCGCAAATCATGAGCAACAATGCTTATAATCCCATCTTTTTCTCTGTTTACATCTGAAAGCTTGGCAAAAGAGTTAGTTAAATGCTCAAAAGCTTCTTCGATGGCAATATTTTTGACTTTAATCTCCTCATAGGCTTTCTGAAGCTCTTCAGATTGTTTTTGTAATTCTTCTTTTTGATTGGAAATTTCAGATGTGCGCTTTTCGACTTTTTTTTGTAGTACTCGCTTTTGAATGGCAGCACGACGAGTATAAAGTTTGACTAGCGCATAAAGACACAACCCGCCGAATAATGCCCATAACATAATATTCCAGACATTCAGAGAATTCAATCCTGTGTCGGACTCTAGTATTTGGGAAGGTGGTAGGTTTAATAAAAAAATCAGACTTGTCATAGATTTCCCTTCTGCTGCATCTTGAAAAGAATAAGGTTAATTGAAAAATCCCATCACCTTTCTCAAATGATAGATTCTTATTTCAATTTAGTAAAGTAATAAAATCTGGTAAAGTTTGATCGGAATTTACCTTTATATCTTACTGACTTTTCATTTTTGATTCAACTCAAAATTAAAACATTATGAAAAAAATATTTTTTTATTCTTTACTACTTTTTTTCATTCAAGACTTTGATATAAAAGCTCAAGCTAATCCAACACAAGATGTGCAAGCTTCTTTTCAAAAGCTGAATGCTGGAAATATAGATGAAGCAATTGTTGACCTATCTGCTCTGCTAGAGGATAACCCTGATCATGCAGGAGCTTTAGGCATGCTAGGTATGGCATACAGACGAAAAAAGGAGTATGCCGAGTCCGTAGTGTATTACAAAAAAGCTGCTGAAATTCAACCAAAAAATATACAGAGTCAATACCAATTGGGAATCGCATATGCTTTAGCTGAAAATAAAGATTTGGCTTTCGAAACTCTGATGAAAGTAAAACAGAGCAATGCCTTTAACATTACTAACATTGGATTGAGTCCGGCTGCTTCAATTCTTTCTTCTGACCCAAGGTTTAAGCTTTTATTCCCTACTTCAGAGGAGTACGCCAACCCATTTGTGGAAGCAGATGTCGAAATTATACACGAGTGGAAAGGTGAGCATGTTAGAGATCAGTTTGGATGGATTGGCAGAAATATAGGAGATGTGGACCGTGATCAAGTGATGGATATTACTTCATCCGCTCCCACCAACAATGAAGGAGCCGCTGGGGCTGGAAAAATTTATGTTCATTCTGGGAAAACGGGAAAATTAATATGGTCTTATGCTGCCAAAGATGCCAATGGGCAACTGGGAATGAGCATTGAAGCTGCAGGTGATGTAGATGGTGATGGCATACCTGATGTAGTAGCTGGTGCCCCTTATGTAAATAAAACCTGGGTGTTTTCTGGCAAAAATGGAAGTGTAATTCATGAATGGAAAGGTTCAGATGAAAAAGGAGCTTTCGGTAGAGGGGTAAGAGGCGTGGGAGACGTAAATGGCGATGGATTTGGAGATATATTGATTGGTGAACCCTATCAAATTTGGGGCGGACCGTTGAACAGTGCTAAAGTTGAACATGCGGGTAAGGTGTATTTGCATTCTGGAAAAGATGGATCTGTATTAATGGAATGGAGTGGTGAAGAAATAGGAGATGGATTTGGCACTGCGCTGGCTGGAAAAACTACAGAAGGATCTACTATGCTAATGATAGGTGCTCCCGGTGTAGCGAATGGAGGTAAGGTGTATGTATATGAAGGGATGAAAAAAAGAACAGCATTTACCATTGATCCGGATGAAACAGGAAGAAGATTAGGAGGGATGTTCATGTCAATAGTCGGTGATGTCAACAATGACGGATTTCAAGATGTGTATGCTTCTGATTTTGCTAATGTGGCTCTGGGTAATTCTACGGGAAGAGCCTATATTCATTCCGGTAAGAATGGTAAACAGTTATATGTCTTTACAGGCGAAGGTCCTGGTGAAGGTTTTGGGATTGGCGTAGCTGATGCAGGAGATACCAACAAAGATGGATTTGATGATCTAGTGATTGGAGCCTGGCAGCATGCATCTGCAGCACCTGCTGGAGGCAAAGTGTTTGTTTACTCCGGAAAAGATGGAAGAGAGCTCCGCACGCTGACTGGAAATGTAGTGGGTGAAACTTTAGGTTTTGACGCCACTGGCATCGGCGATGTGAATGGTGACGGTAAAGTCGACCTTTTATTGACTTCAGCATGGAGTGCTATTAATGGATCTCAGTCTGGCCGCATGATGGTTATAGCAGGCAAGTAAGAAATTCATCTGATTAGCTGATGGATGTTGATTAACTTGCGACTTTTGGTAAGAGTTTAGTCGCAAGTTTTTCATGTCCCAACAATCACTTAATCTATTTGAAATACCATTCAAGGAATTATTTGCTAAAATCAAATCTGAATATTCAAGTTTTGAATACCATTTTGCCAAACATGCTATCCTAATCTATAACCAAGCAGGTCTTACCATAGGGCAAATCCGGTTACCCCTTCATTTATGTATAGATGATCAATTGGATATATTGACAGAGCAGGCTAAGGTACTTTACATTAGTATAGAGTCTGGGAGTGGTGCGTTATGTTTGATGGATGGAAATGTAAATACTTATCACACCACATTCTCTGCTTATATGACTAGGAAAAAGCAAGGAGTTAGTCAGATTAAATATTTGAATAAGAAAGGAAAATCCAGAGCTGGTTCTAGAGTGAGGCTAGCTAAAACTTTGGAGTTTTTTGAGAAAATAAACGCTAATTTAAATA
The DNA here is from genome assembly GCF_039969095.1 of Reichenbachiella sp. Taxonomy (GTDB): domain Bacteria; phylum Bacteroidota; class Bacteroidia; order Cytophagales; family Cyclobacteriaceae; genus Reichenbachiella. Next base: position 1,119,473 of record NZ_JBDVOL010000010.1, on the reverse strand, counting down.
AAGTGCTGAGTGAGCAAAAAGTAGATCGGATAGCGCTCAATTGCAGTACTACATTGATTCCTTATTTGCATAACTCCAAAGTGCCTTGTCCATTCGATAAGAAGGATTTTCGACTATATAAAATACCCCTCCATATTCCGCAATCTAACTTTACTCATCTGGATAAGGCCGTCAAAAAACTAATGGCCCCTAAGCTTTTTTATCATTTAAAGGATGTTGAGGACTTATCTGTTCTTACAGAGTAGTGGGCTCAACTTGTGAAACTTGAATTAAAATATTTCAATTCGACTAAAGTGAAAGCATAATTGTGAATCATATCACATTCACTTACAATACTTTTGCTTGCTAAGTAATTAGTAAAAAGATATGGACATTTCAACATTAGTCAATCAATTGTCAGGGGAGTTGGATGATCAGGCCTATCAGGCGTCTGATGAGCTGGCTAAAAATGGAAGCAATGAGGTAATCAATGAATTGCTGAAATTATTGGATCAAGGCTCTGACGAATCTAAGATCATTGCTGCTCGGACTTTAGGATTGATTGAAAACAACCAAAGTGCTTTGGATGCTATGTTGGATGCAATTGACAAAAATTCTTCATTAGCTGGCGAGCTGCTGGTAGAGTTGGAAAATTTCGATCTGAGTGCCAAGTATGTACCCATCTTCAAACTCTCGCTTTTTGGCGGTTTCAAAGTAGTATCCGTGGCACAAGATTTTTTAGATCACAAAGAATTTTATATTACGTCAAGGGTGATCAAAAAAGCCACAAAAGCCTGGCATCATTATGAAAACAATGTGAAGCATGATGAGGTCTTTGAATTGAAAAAACAAGAGGTAGAAGCTAGGCTAGCTGATCTTCAGGCCTTTGTGGATAACGAATAGTATATGCTCAAATTAGAAAATTCGTACCGTGCTCAATTGCCTTCTCAATTTTACGAAGATCAAGTACCTATTTCTGTAGCTCATCCAGAATTACTCTGTTTTAATGATTCATTAGCTCAGGATTTGAAAATTGATGAGGATTTTTCAAATCCTGATCTTACTAAAAATATCCTTTCAGGTAAACAAGTTCTCAAGAATACAAATCCTATTGCACAAGCCTATGCGGGTCATCAGTTTGGGCAATTTACTATGCTTGGAGATGGTAGAGCCGTATTGCTTGGAGAGCAAGTAGTGGATGGAAATAGATTTGATGTTCAACTGAAAGGCTCTGGAATTACGAAATATTCTAGAAGAGGAGATGGTAGAGCTACCTTATCGTCTATGCTTCGTGAGTATCTCATGAGCGAAGCAATGTTTTATTTAGGTGTCAAAACAACTAGGAGCTTGGCCGTGGTAAAAACTGGCGAGCCTGTCTATCGTGAAAAAATTTTTGACGGTGGAGTTTTAACTAGAATTGCGCAGAGCCATATACGAGTAGGTACATTCGAATATGCAAGATTTTATACAGGTCAATTGGAAACGTTTACCAAATATGTAATCGAACGACATGACCCCGATCTCTTAAGGCATGACAATTATGCTCTTGAGTTTCTGAAAAACGTGATAGACAGGCAAATTGACTTGATAGTGGATTGGATGAGAGTGGGATTTATTCATGGTGTAATGAATACTGATAATATGTCAATAGCAGGTGAAACCATTGACTACGGACCCTGCGCATTCATGAATACTTATCATCCAAAAACTGTATTTAGCTCTATTGATCGTCAAGGGCGATATGCCTTTGGAAATCAGCCGCATATTGCTCATTGGAATTTATCTATCCTAGCCAATTCTATTTTACCGTTAATCGCTAAGAATGAAAAAGAAGCAGTGGCTAGTGCAGAGGCAGTTCTTCATACATTTCCTGATGAATTTGCTAGGAGATATAGCGCTATGATGTGTGCTAAATTGGGCATTACTCATTCTGAGTCTTCTGATAATCAATTGGTGGATGATTTATTGGCTTTATTAGCAAAACATTCTATTGATTATACGAATTTCTTTGTTTCCTTAAGATATGATTCTATAGACAATCGTTTACTAGCCGATCAGACATTTATGACCTGGCATAGCAGATGGCAAAAAGCATTTAACCGATCAGCAAACAAGGAGGATGGTTTGGCATTTATGGATCAAAATAATCCTATAATTATTCCTAGAAACCATTTGATAGAAGAATCACTTTCTGATGCTATAGCAGGAAACATGTTTACCTTCAACAATCTCTTGCAAAAACTATCAAAACCATACGCTCATCAAGACACACAGCAGGTACCTACTGGCTATGATCAAAATTACCAGACCTTTTGTGGAACATAAATTTTATTGATCCCAATATTTTAAATATTCATCGAAATAATTATTTATAATCAATGCATCGTACTTATTTTGTGTGATGAAAAAGGTGAATGGTGAAACTTTTCAAAATAGAAAAGCAGAAAACTGAGAAAGAAGCCTTTTTAAAATCTTTTCCTGTATCCCCATAAGAATTTTTAATGCTCAAGCATTAATCAGTTTATTTTTGTGACCATACTAGTTTAGTTTCTAGTTACCCATTTAAATCATATATAGATATGGCAAAACGAATACTTTATACAGTAGCCTTATTCATGGTGGTGTATTATGCAAATGCCCAAAATTCAATCGGAGTAAACACGGATACTCCTAATCCAAATGCTGCATTGGATATTCAATCTGTAAGTGGAGAAGTTCAGGGTGTTTTAATACCAAGAATGACAACCGCGGATCGTAACAGTATGACATTAAACGATACTGATAATGGATTGATGGTTTTCGATAGCGATCTAGGCAATCTTTATATTTGGTTTAATAGCGATTGGCTACCAATGGCTATTGAAGGAAGCACTATAGTCAGTGTAGACGGCACCACTATTACTGGTGATGGAGGAATAACACCTTTGAGCGTCAATATAGGAACAGGACCAAGTCAGATCGTTCAATTAGATGCTTCTTCAGCTCTTCCAGCAGTTGATGGATCATTATTGACAGGTATAACGGCTACTATTAATCCTGATGACGTCACAACTTCAGAAATTTTAGATGGAACTATTACGGGTACAGACATAGCTAGTGCCACCATCACAGATGCCAATATCAACGATGTAGATTATGGAAAAATTACGAATACGCCAGCCAATCTGGATATAGATGCCACAGATGACATCACTATCGCAGATGTAGGAACATCTCCAAACCAGATCGTACAACTAGATGGTTCTGGATTGCTTCCTGCTGTAGATGGATCACAATTAACAAATGTTTCTACAGCGATAAGTGCAGATGCGGTCACAACTTCGGAAATTTTAGATGGCACCATTACAGGAGCAGATATAGCCAATCTCACCATCACAGATGCCAACATCAATGATGTAGATTATGCAAAAATCGCTAATACGCCAGCAAATTTGGATATTGATGCTACAGATGACATCACTATTGCAGATGTAGGAACGTCTTCAAACCAGATCGTACAACTAGATGGTTCGGGATTATTGCCTGCTGTTGATGGTTCTCAGTTGACAAATCTTCCTCCTGCGCCAGTTTTATCCGATGGATTAACAATCACAGGAGATGGAGATGGCGTTCCTTTATCAGTCAATAGCGGAGTAGGTCCAGATCAAATTGTACAATTGGACGGTTCTGGATTATTGCCTGCGCTTGATGGTTCACAGTTGGCGAATCTTCCAATTACACCTGTCTTGTCTGATGGATTAACGATCACAGGAGATGGAGATGGCGTTCCTCTATCAGTCAATAGTGGAGTAGGTCCAGATCAAATCGTACAATTAGACGGTTCTGGATTATTACCTGCACTTGATGGTTCACAGTTGGCGAATCTTCCAATTACACCTGTCTTGTCTGATGGATTAACAATCACAGGAGATGGAGATGGTGTTCCTCTCTCGGTCAATAGTGGAGTAGGTCCAGATCAAATTGTACAATTGGACGGTTCTGGATTATTGCCTGCGCTTGATGGTTCACAGTTGGCGAATCTTCCAATTACACCTGTCTTGTCTGATGGATTAACAATCACAGGAGATGGAGATGGCGTTCCTTTATCAGTCAATAGCGGAGTAGGTCCAGATCAAATCGTACAATTAGACGGTTCTGGATTATTGCCTGCGCTTGATGGCTCACAGTTGGCGAACCTTCCAATCACACCTGTCTTATCCGATGGATTAACGATCACAGGAGATGGAGATGGCGTTCCTTTATCAGTCAATAGCGGAGTAGGTCCAGATCAAATCGTACAATTAGACGGTTCTGGATTATTACCTGCACTTGATGGATCTCAATTAACCAATTTGCCAACCACTGTGGTTTCTGGAAATGGAGTAACTGTTTCTGGAGCTAATGTTGATTTGGGAGGCGTTTTATCGGCTTCAAGCACGGTAACTACAGGAGCTGGTTCAGATTTAGTTGTAAACGGAGCTGGTATTTTGGACATAGATGCAGTAGCTGATTTTAGTGCGCAGTCAACCTTTTCAGATATTGATGTTGTTGGAGGGAGCATATTTGGCGCTACTTTGACTCAGGCTGACAATACTTTCAATTTGACAGACGACGGCACAGGTAATAGCGCGTCTTTTGAACTAAGTGCCTTGACTGCAGCCCAGTCTTACTCTTTACCTGATGCGAGTGGTCAACTTGCATTATTCAGCGACATAGCGGGAGGAGGACTTTGGGCTGATAATGCAGGTGATATCAATTATGCTGGTGGTTTGGTAGGTATTGGTACTGTGACACCCATGTCACCTCTGCAAGTTGAAGACGGATTGAGTTTTTTTAGATTCCAAAATTCTACTGAAACTGTTTTTGGTGATTTTATAGGTTCTGAGTTATATGTAGATAAGACTAATGCTACAATAAATGAACTTAGATATATTTCAGGATCTCCTGCTAGTTTTCTGTTTTTTGAAAATGGTGATATTCAATTTATGCACGTAGACCCAGGTGCTGCCGATGCCATTGCTGATTTGAATGCAGATATGGAGTCCTCTATGACTTTGTTTGCGGATAGATCAGCGGAATTTTCAGGGATTGTCAATTTCAAGACTAATCAGGCAATAACTCTTCCAGTGGGGAATGACACAGAACGAAGTGCAATCGCTTCACCGCAAGACGGTATGATCCGATACAGTAATGAGATAGGAGTTGAAGGGTTTGAAGGAAGAGTATTAGGAACCTGGCAGCCATTAGGAGGTAGTTCTAATTTGACATTGCCCTATTCAGATAATTTTGCTAGCAATGCCGTCCCTTTATTTGAACTTATAAATACGGATGGTGGGTCTGGTGTGACAGCTCGTTTTGTAAATAGCGCAAATTTAGATCCAACAATTCAGGCAATTACAGATTTAGGTCCTGGAGCAACTGGTTTGATGGGAGGAATTGCCCTGGCTAGTTATGATGATGGAAGCACCTTGCAAAATGTATCTAAAATCAGAAGTGACATTGTCGATGGATCTGCAGCAGGATTTGCAGGAAACTTGGAATTTGAAGTGGCAAATGGAGGTGTTTTATATAAAGGGCTGACGCTAAAACATAACGGAGACGCAGAGTTTCCAGGAGCTTTGAAAATAGGGGATACTGGTAATGTGTTATCAGCTAGCGATGAAGGCACATTAAAATATGTGCTAGCCTCAGGTTATGAATATTGGGATGGTAGTGTTTGGCAACCACTTGGCGGAGGTAGTCTTAGCGGTGCTATTAATGGGCTAAATGTTAATGGTTCCAATGTTGAATTAGGAGGATCTCTTTCTACCACAACTGAAATTGATGCTAATGGTTTTGAGTTTACCATAACAAGAGGAGCACCATCTCCATCACCTACTTTGCATCTATTCAATAACAATACTACAATTGGTGCAGGACCGAATTTGGTTTTTGAATCAACCAATGATGGCAGCACTCCGCTAATTGCTGCGAATATTGAAGCAAGGAAATTGACTACTACAGATGCAGACTTATCTTTAAGAGTGTTGTCAGGTGGAGCGGTAAATGATGTATTAACCATTGATGGTGCTAATGGCACAGTGTTTTTAGATAATGGTTTCGACCTAGGACTTGGAGGAGTGACTGCACCTTCAGGCGCTCTGGATGTAGATGTTGGATTAGGTTCAGCCTATGTAAGAGCCAATAGTAATATCACATTCGGCTTATTACAGATTCAGCAGGATGGTACAGGAGATGCTTCTGTCAGAGTTCAAAATGGAGGACAGGCCTATACTTATGGAATAGACGCCCTAGATAATTCTTTCAAAATCAATGCAGGAACAATTATATCTGATGTAAGTGATTTTACTATAGCCAGTAGTGGAAATGTAGAGGTTAGCAATAACTTGGATGTATTGGGAACCACTACTACGAACAATTTAGATGTGACTACTACTTTGAGAATTGATGGGGCATTAATCAATACACCGCCTGTAAGTGCAGTTTCTGGTGCTGTAGCTCCAGATCGGAGACTCCTAACGATTACGGGAACAATTTCAAGTATCGATCCAGGTCAACAGGGTCAAGAAATCATACTTCTGACTGAAGGAGGGACGACAACTATTAATGACGGTGTATTCTTACAGACTGGAAGTGTGGGTGGAGACATTAATGCTAATGATTTTTCCACTTTTCATCTAATTTATCATGGGAGTCAATGGATTGAAATGTCTAGATCTCTAAAATAATTAAACATGAAAGATTTAATTATTTTCATTTTAATCATTTTGTCTGCACCCTTGACGTTTGCGCAACAAACCACAATGGGGTCAAACACAACTCTGAATATCAAAGGAAATTCTTCCTTGTACTTCAGTACGGATGCAACATTTGAAGGATCATTATTCAATGAAGGTGAAGTAATGATTGAAAACGCTTCCATTTTTAATGGAGTAGTAGAAAATAGTGGTTTAGTGCAAGCTATAGGAGGTAGTACTACCACAACTTCTTCCTTATTTTTCAATAGATCCAATGCAACTTTTGAAGTAAATGGAGATGCCATATTGGATGGTTCAATTGAGAACAATGGTCTTGTCCAAGTGATAGGGGATGCCGCACTGGAAATTTCGTCCTTGTTTAATAACAATTCTGAAGCAATACTTGATATTGGTGGAAATGCTGCATTAGATGGAACAGTCGTCAATAATGGCGAAATATTGGTATCTGGAGCATCAACTTCAGTGATAAATGGTTCAATCGATAACAATAATGATTTGACTTTTGGTGGTGACACAGAAAACAATGGTTCAGTCAATAATAATGGATTCATAAATGTGGTCGGCAACCTAGGAGTTTTTGGTACTTATTCAAATGCAGATGGAGCTACCACTCTAATTGAAGGAAATTTAGATCAAGTTTCTCCTATCGTGAATAACGGGGTGATTGAAATATTAGGTAATGCTATATTCTCAGGGAGCTTCACTAATAACAATGAAATCACATTTATGAATTCAAGTTCATTTGAAGATGCAGTTTTCAATAGCCAGAAAATGTATATCGGTGGTAATTCAAATTTTACAAGTGAACTTTCAAACACTGGAGAAATAATATCATTTGCAGATGCGCAATTGAATTTTCAAAACAATAAGAATTTAGGAAATTTAAGCTTCTCAGACGTAGATGAGGCAATTCCAATTACAGAAGTTATTTTGGAAAGTAGTGCAGATTCTATTCTCATTGATCATTTGAATATTAATATCAATGGCAAAGTTACGATGCCATCGACTTTCGTTCTGATTCAAACCGAGCTGAATATTGAGCAAGGCGTATTAAACACAACCAATCAGGATAATTTCCTTGTCACCGGACACATAAATGTAAACTCCGCTAATTCTTCTGCTCCAGCCTATATTGAAGGTAAAATGTTGGCAGTAACATCCGCTAACTCGATCACTTTCCCCATGGGTATCAATGGTTTCCCCAATTACCTTACGCTCAACAGTAGCACAGCTGGGATAACAGTCAAAGTTGAATGTAAAATACCGGATCTAGATAGTCTGTTTACAGATGAGCAAACCATGGGATTAGCTCCTGACGTGGAATGGACTCTTCAGAGTTTATCTGATAGTGCAGAGATGAATGTTTCTGTAGATTATTCAGGAGTAGATTTTACAAATTCGGCCAATTTCATTAATGCAAGGGAATATGACGCTACACTTCAATCCTATGATAGGAGTGATTCACTTTTTCATGCTTTAAGAACCGTTGAATCTGATCATGCAAATATTGGTACAGCTGTGCCTACAGAAGGTACAATTAAAACATCCAATCAAATTTGGATCACCTCTAAGCCAACACGGTTTGCCTTAGGTTTATCTCCTGTTCTCACCGAACCAGAAGTATATGTGCCGAATGTTTTTACTCCAGATGCAGACATGAATGAGAACAGAGTATTTCGACCTTTCATTGGAGGAGCAATTGTTAATGCCATTAATATCATCATATTTGATTCATTCAATAGTGAAGTATACTCATCCAATCAATCTGGTGAAGACCTGGATTTAGAGTCTCTGGGCTGGGATGGAAACTTAAAAAATGGATTTGAAGCACCTGAAGGTGTTTATTATTATAATATTAGCATTGAATACAAAATAAACGATGAAGTAAGCGATAAATATTTTAATTCGGGAGAAAGAGATCAAACTCAAACTTTTAGTAAGCTGGGTTCCGTGATGTTAGTTAAATAGAAATGAAGAAAGCGCTTTTAGTTATTTTCTTATTAAATACCCTTACTGTCTCAGCTCAGGAAGGACAATTCTCGCAGTACTTTGCAAGTGGAGCGTTGATGAATCCCGCTTTTCCGGGCACCATTACTACTATCAATTTCAATTCAAATTACAAACGAGGCGGAAGTCCTGATCAGGAAAATCATGTAGAGTTGATGCAAGGTTCATTTTCGTATCCTTTGAGAAGAATTACAACTAAAGAAGAATATTTTGGTAGCGTAGGGTTTACATTTTTTAGAGAAAACAGGGGTTATCAAGGGGCCTATAGAAATCAAAAAGTCCTGGGCAATTTCTCCTATGTAGTCAATCTTTCGGAGCTGAGAAATCAATTATTGGTATTTGGCGTTCAAGCGGGTTATGCTCAATTAAACCTTATGGGTGATGGGTACAAATGGGGGTCACAATTCAATCAGTATCTTGATGATGGCCATGATGGTAGTTTAGCTGGTGAAAATGTAGCCTTTGATCCTGTTTGGTATCCTGTGATCAACTTTGGCGCCCTATATACTACCTATGACAATGATGACTATAAAATTCGAGATTATGCCTTTTCAGCAGGGATCAGTGCCGACAATCTGAACCGACCTAATATCGGAACTATCGGAGACGAAGAGGCAAAAAAGGCTATGTTGTATAAAGCATTTGCTGTTTTTCAATTTCCGATTGGTGCAAGATTTTATGGACATCCCTCTGCTTATATACTCAATTCTAATGGGAGTACGCAGCTAAACTTAGGCATGTATATTTCAACCTTTGTGAGTTCATCTCAATCTAACTTAGGTGTGGAAATACAAACTGGTGCATGGTATAGAGTGGATGATTCTTTTATCGGTCTAATTGGTTTGAAAGTAGAACAATTTAAATTAGGATTCAGTATCGATATGAATGCCACCGACCAAGGCATAAACGAACAAATAAACGGCAATGTGTCAGCCTATGAAATTACGCTTGGTTATAGCTTTGAGCTTCACAAATCCTATAGGAGATTATCTAACCCCATGTTCTAAATGAAAAAAGTACTTTTCTTTATATTCATTATTACAAGTGTAAATAGTCTTTACGCTCAATCCATTCCTAAAATATTGGAACTAGGAGACGAGCAATTTGAGAACAATCGTTTTTTGGAAGCCATTCCTTATTATGAAAAAGTGTATGCTGTAAACAAAAGGAATTATTACGCAGGATATCAGTTAGCTATTTGTTACGAACAAACCTTGCAGTTTGAAAAAGCAGAGCAAACTTTTAAAACCATAAGTGAAGCACCAGAGCATGAGTATCAAACCAAATCCATTTATAAATATGCTACGCTAAATAAACGAAATAGTCATTTCGATTTGGCAGACTCTATTTATCTCGAACTGGCGAAAATGCCTAATGTGGAACCATCACTTTTGGAACTGGCTAACCAACAGCGAGAAGGGTGTTTGTTAGCAAAAAGAGAACAAGAACAAAACAGAAATTTCAAAACAGAATTAATAAAGAAGCTTAATAGTAATTTCCATGACTATGGTGCCACAGAGAATCCAGCCAATGGAAACATTGTTTTTGCTACTTCTAGAAATCTATCAGGAGAACAGTATAAAGGAAGCCAGTTTAGTGGTCTATTGCCTGATATGATGATGTATGAAATGAAGGGAAATGGTAACTACTCTAATATTAGCGGTAGGCAAAAATTCAACAAACTAAATACCAAATGGTCTGAGGGCTCTGGTGTTTTTAATGCTCAAGGAGATAAATTTTATTATACCTCGTGCGAAAATGATCAAGGAAATGCTGGTTGTAAAATTAAGTTTAGCCAATTGAAAGATGATAAATGGTCAAACCCAATGGTGCTAAATGATTTTATAAATGAAGCTAATTCTGAAAATAAACACCCTTCATTATCTGTATCAGGGGATACTTTATTCTTTTCTTCTGATCGACCTGGTGGGCATGGAGGAAGCGATATTTGGATGAGTCTACGAGGGGATGAGGGAGAGACTTGGCTGCCTGCTATAAACATGGGCAAAGTAATCAACACTCCTGAAAATGAAATAACTCCCTATTATTCTTCACCTCACGGGAGTTTGATTTTTAGTAGCAACGGACATGTAGGCTATGGTGGATACGACATTTATGGGGCTAAAGGAAATTCATTTTTTTCTCCAGATTTATTCAACATTGGGTTCCCATTCAACTCTACTTGGGACGATACATATTTCTTTATTGGAGACAGTATTGGCTATTTGTCTTCCAATAAAGAGAATAAGGAGGTATTGGATCTTTATAAGTATTCCGTACCTGACGAAAAGCTGTTTTTATCTCTGTTGTTTGCTGGAGAATTGATGGTTGATGGTCAAATCATGTCAAAATATCGAGATGCAGGCTCCATAGATTTGGTCACTTTTAGAGCTGAAGATTATGAGGGCTATGCGCTATTCCAGCCTGTAGTGGTCAAGAAAAAAGATTTAAGAAAATTATTTAATTCAAGCGCGGTTGAAGGAGGTACAATTGCTTCAAATTTGGAATCAGCACGTGTAGAACGTTCAGCTAAAACTAAATCGCGTGTCGAGGCAATTGCTGAGACTAAACCAGTTGAATTGAAATCTTATGAATCCGCAGATGACGTAGAGCGTTTGTATTTTGATTACAGTGATTTCATACTGCGTGAACCATCAAAAGTCGCATTAAAAAACTTGTACGAAAGACTCCAAGGTCAGTCTTATACCAGGGTAAATCTTTTAGCTTATTCTGATTACTTAGGGTCTGATCAAGTAAATGTTGATTTAAGTCAAAAAAGAGGAAACACCGCCAAGGAATATTTAATCTCATTGGGGATGCCGTCTGAAAAAATCGAGGTGCTAGCCCGAGGCGAACTACGTTCTGATCAAGAACGAGATCATTGGTTTAGGAGAGTAATGGACAGAAGGGTAGAGCTGCATGTGGATAGCCCTCAACAATTAGAATTATCTATCGCTAAGAATATAATATTGAGAAAACCATTATCGCTAGATGAGATAGCACAGAAATTAAATCTAGATCCTGAGAAAGTTTATCAATGGAATGGCTCGAATTCGGAAGTGTTGACACCAGGTACGTCAGTTCGTTTATATATACCCAATAACCAAAAGCTTGATTCTAAATATTTTATAACTGAAGATAACATTTGGGATGTGTTTTAATTATCCTTTCGTCACCAAAATATAAGCCCCCCAGTTATACGGGTTTTCATCTTCCAGTCGGTAGAGTGCTCTAGCCTTAAAAAATGCTTCTTGTGGATTTTCTAAATCCCGTAATTGTTCATAAAGCAAATTCATAAAACGTCTGGCCGCTTGATCATTAATTTTAACTAAACTAATAAGGACATTGTCTGCACCTGCGACCAAAAATGCTCGTTGCAATCCAAATACGCCTTCACCGTTTTCAACTGTACCTAGACCAGTTTCGCAAGCTGCTAAAACGACTAAACTAGTCTGATCGAGTTGTAAATTCATAGCCTCATATGCCGTAAGAATACCATCATTGGTACTGCCTTCTTGCTTGCTCAGGAATACTCCAGAACTATGTAGTGGGTCAACGTTGTCTGGGTCATCTTTGAAAAAACCATGAGTGGCAATATGGATGACACCTGGGTTTTGAAATGCTTTGATTTGATCTTCAGTAGCTTCTTTGAAATAATAAGACTCTGTATGCCATTTTCGAACATCGAGAATTTTTGTGATATCCTTAGCTTCTTCTTCAGCTCCAGCTAATTGCTTGAGTTGCATATATTCTGTTTGTACATTAGAGAAATCTGGATTCCCAACGATTCTAGCCTCTCTAATGAGTTTTTTGTCTTCAGAGTATATTAAATCCTTACCACTGGTGATATTAGAGATATTAATTTCATCAGCTACATACTTTTTATTCTCATTGTCATAGAGAATGGCAGGATTGAGTTTGTGATAAATCCCATCTGGGGAGAGATAAACTCTATTTACATCTCCCAAATGTTGCTGAATGGGCTCCCAGAATATCTTGTGTGTGAGCTTGTCCTTGATTCCAAATTTGATGGCATTGTTGTATAATTTCAATCCTTTTTCGAAGTCTATCGCTCTATCCCAAGTGACTGCTTCAATCACACTGTCTTTTTTAATAACAAAAGCCACGTAGTGCGCTTGATCCTCAAATCCCTGATCCAATTCCTGATCTACAATTTTGGCGTGATAGTTTCTGAATTGGATGATGTCAATCATGGCCGTGCTGTCTGGAATGACCTGACTTATTTCCTCCCAGGTATGATAAGCACTTCGTTCTTCTTCTAAAAAGACATGAAAAGTCTGAGCCAATTCCTTCTCTAGGTTCGCACAGTAAACCTCCATTTCTTCAATACTCAACCCTTGTTTATCTCTTTCTTCTTGCGTCAGTAGATAGGCTTGAGCCAATAAATATTTTTCTTCTCTCCACGTGTTGTACGTCTTAATGATAGCTTCATCTCCACTCGAAAGGATGATTCTACGCATTTTTTCAGATGCGTAAAATAGCATGCCTTTTGTATTGATAAAGTGATTTAAAGCATGAATTGCATAATCAGTATGCACAAAACTTGGCTGAAAAGCCAATGCACAATAGCGTTCTATATTACTTCGCGTTTCATTGAAATATAACTTTCGTTGGTTGTCAGTTAAAACCGGAAAAATATCATGCATGTGATGAATTTCAGCATCGAGCGCATGGTCAAAGGCATCCATAGCTGCTATCGTATCTTGTTCTATGAGATGATAAATGGCCAAATCGTTTACGGTCTTGATATACAGTGGATGATATCCTCCAAGCGTCTTTAATCGAATTTGTTTGGCCTGATCTAGTAATTTTTTGGCAAGTCCCATACTACCAAATTGCATATATAAGAGTCCTACATTGCTCAACGACGTTGCGTAGGTGGGATGATTTGTACCATATATCGTGCGATCCATATCCAACACTTTAGCATAGGTGTCTAACGCTCGATTTAATTCACCTCTGATTTTATAAATCCCTGCAAGGTTGCTGAGGCTTGTTGCATAATCAGGATTGATATTACCATAAATTTCCTGAAAGGCTTTTGCACTTTCATTGAAGTATTTTTCAGCTTCGTCCAGCTTGCCTTCGCGCATGTAAATAGTTCCCAAATTATTGAGCAGTTTGGGTTTTACAGTTCTGATGTCCTTATTTTCATCTAGTCCTTTAGCAATGTATTTTTCTGCTGATTCCAGATCATTCAACCGATAATACAAGATGCTTAGGTTGTTGTAAGTTTCTAATTTTAGAAGGGGATCATTGCTGAAAAGACTGTCTTTTCGTTGTAGGTTTTCCAAAAGGTAAGTTTCCGAATCAGAAAAATCACCTAGCTCAATCATTAAGGCAGACAAGCGATCGATAGCCATTAATAAAAGTAGTTCTTGGTTTCCTTCTGCAGCTTGAACAGCCTTAATCAATATGGCTTCACTTTGAGCCATATCTCCAAAATTTCTGTAAGTTGTACCTAGTTCAATTTGCAAGGCGATTTGAGTGGAATCCTTAGGATTATCAATCTTCTCAATAGCTTTTTCTAAAGCATCTACACTTTCTGCAAAATCTCCTTTTTCTCGATTGTAAACGCCTTTGTTATAAAGAAATCCTATTTGTTTATCAAGATCATTGGCATAGTGCCTATTTATTATACTTTCAGCTTTGTCCAGGTAATCTTGTGCAGCTACAAAATTGGCTGATTCCCTATAAAAAGTAGATAAGTTATAATACAAACCCAATAAATCTGGGTGCGTGTCTGGTTTGGTTTTTAATTCTACTGTTAGTCCGCGCAACAAAGCATCCAACCCTTTTTTCTTTTCATTTATTTCCCATAGCAACAGTCCTATGTTGTTGTATAGAGCGGCTATACCCAGTTCGGTGACGCATCTTCCCGAGTCTAAGTCCTCTATCAATGCGGTAGCATAAAACCTTGCTTTTTCAGGTTCAGGGTACTTATAGGTATAGACACTATCCAGTTTTTGCAGGCAGGTTTGGGCATTAGTAAAGGTAGAAGACCCGCTCACCAGCAATAAAATAAATGGAATATAAAAGTGCTTGTTTAATCTGTGCATGAAACTCATTTACAACTTGAAGATAATAATAGAATTAAAAGAAGAGCCAGTGGGTTAAATATAATTAATTGCAGGTTTCATACGGCATAAACCATTTGCTTTCAATCAAATAGTTTAATGATTATTTCCTTTTGGTATGGCTTGCTACTTGCCAGACATCGCAATATGCATTTCTAGATATTGGGAACATAGAAAATTGAACTTGCCGAAACAAATTAGCACTTCGTGTCAGTCTATTTTAGGAGAATTATTAAGAATTAGTTTTTTAAAACCAACTTCGGATTGTAGATGGCTTTTATGCTAATGATTAGACTTATATGTTAGTAAACTATGAAACGTTCCATTTCGCCATTTACAAAAAGAAAATACATACCGGGTGGATATTTACTCACATCCATTTCGAAAGTGTTAGATACTGAAAGGACAGAGTTGTTAATGAATTCCAATCCTGACAGACTTAATATTTTCACTTGTACCTCCGACAAGTCTTTATATACAAACTTTAGTTTTTGGTCTTTAATGGGATTTCCCAAAAGCTGAAGAGAATGCCCAATAGATTCTAAACTCACTATTATTATTTGACTGTACTCAAATTCACCATCATAATCTACTTGCTTTAGCCTATAATAATTAGTGTTTGATATAGGATTAGAATGAGTGAAAGAGTATTGTTGTTTCTTATTGATAGTACCAGCCCCAGATACTTGTCCAATGGTATAAAAATCAAAACCATTTTCACTATGTTCTATTTCAAATCGATCATTATTGAGTTCAGTTGCAGTGGTCCAATCTAATACGATGTTGTTACCATCAAATTTCCCAGAAAAGGAAACAAACTCAACAGGGAGCAAAGTTGTAGTGACCGAGGCAACAGTAAAATAAGTATCTGCTAGGTCATCGATCGTGACCGTAGCCAATATATAATCCGACCCAAATGCTGAAGAAGAGTATCCAACCCATTCTCCTTCTGAATTATCATATTTAGCAATGATTAAATCAGAGCTTCCTGCGATAGCATCTTCAGTAGTATCAAAAAATATCGCAATATCAACTGTGCCAGTAGCTCCAAAATTGAGATCATAATAACCTGAGGTCGTAATCGCCTGGGGATTATAACTACCATCTACATCAAAAGTAGAACCAATAGCATGCGGATCAGATCGGATATATTCTGTTGTGGCGGTCATAATAGAACCTGGATCAACGATAGCAGGACGATAATAATCAGTACCAGCATTATTGTCGCCAATAGGAATGAATTTTGAATCAGCAAATGCAGCTATTGATACAGGGCCTTGAATATGGGCAGATGATGAAAAGCCAGAAAAACTGGTTGAATTGGAAATAGACAAAACCCCTGGGGATGTCGTTTGAGCTGTAAGAATTCCCTCCTCAAAGGTCAAAGAACTCGTTACCGTAAGATCACTATCTAATGTGAGTCCAGCTGCATTATCAATTACAATCTCTGCTACTGATGTGGTACCGCCATCTAAAGCACCAAAGCCTGTGGTTTGTGCTGAGGCTCCATTGAAATGAAATATGGTTCCACTGACAATGTTGAGGTTGTCTACATCGAATTGATTAGCTCCAAATCCAGTGGTATTCGAAACTTTAATTGTAGAACCACTAGCAAATGCTAAATCACCCACCTCGAAAGAATATTCGCCAAGAATAAAGGTGCTTCCTGATTGAAATTCATGATTGATATACCTATTCCCTGTAGCTGTCACATCACCTAATAGCTGAACTACAGTAGGAGCACTGCTCGAATATACCAAATCAAGATCAGTGCCTATTCTATAGATGTCTCCGCTAAAGAAAATTGTATCTCCTGTTACAGCTGTTAAATTTTCATCTCGTATTTCTGATGTAGAAATGAGACCATTTCGTATAATAAATGTATCCGTTCCTAGATCCGTGCGATTAGTAACGGTTTGGTAATAGATTCCATTGATAGTAATGGTGTTTGCTCCATTTGAAAAATTCCCGTAGTTATCACCTCCATTGTTTTCTAGAATGGCATATTCGGCTGAAGATGCATTAGGAAAGAAGGTTTGATCTCCTCCAAAATCTACAGCCGCATCAGTAGTATATCTCAATACACTGTAAGTCTCCCAGTAGCCATTGGTACTGGTTCCGAAGTCTATGATGTAATCATCAATTCCAGAAGAAATAACGCCACCTCCAGCTAAAGAACTACCTTCTTTAACAATAAATGTCCCTGTAATGGTAACTGCGGCCTCTACATCCAAAACACCTCCATCTTCAATCGTAAGGTCATACTCACTTGATCCATCATCATTAATGGTGAATGGATTGTCAATTTCTAAAATTCCCCCTGATTCGATAAATAACTGATCGCTGTTATATCCGGTGGTTTCAATAGTAACTGTATTGTATATATAAACAGGGCCGACATCTGCTGCTGTGGCATTGGGATTCTCACTGGTAGAAGCAGTGACCCAACCAGCCCCATCTATGAAATATTCCCATACAGTACCCGAGCTATTGCCCCAGTCACCATCAGCCACAGAGCGCCAAGAGGTGGCGGCAGTTACATCAAAGCTAGTTCCGGTATATCCAGCACCTGAAGTGAATGAAAGTGTATAATCACCTGACGTATCAAAATATAAATCTGAAAAAGTGTAATTACCTGATGTAAAACTCAATGTGACGGCTCCTGAAGTAAAAGTGAAACTACCAGAGTTAATTGTTTCTGTTACATCTGTAATAGTGAATGAACTATTCACATCTTCATCAAAGTGACCCGCAGCATCTACTGTTCTAATACTAAAACCAAAATATACGTCTGTAGTAGTTCCAGTTCCAACAACTGATGGTTCGTGTTGTAATTCTAACAATGAAGCAGTTACATCAATGATATTATTTGAAGCATTGGTTTCTATTTGATTAGCCGTCTGGAAAGTACTCGAAACACCTTCTATTTCTATGTTGGAAGCTCGAACTAAGAACTGGAGCAATTCGTTGTCAATATTTTGCGAACCATTGTAAGTGTCTACAAAATCTATGGTAATGGAATAGGATTTAGTGGTTCCGTCAGACACATAGCCTATGTCGGAGGCAGAAGCAAATGAAAGCCCTGAAAAGGTTAATGAATTAGCGCCAATAGTTGCTGTGGTGCTCCCTCCACCAGTTTCATCAGTGAGGGTTACAGTTTCAAAAAGCGTGGTCCAATCTTGGATGGCATTATTTGTTCCTTCAGCAATCACTAATTCAGAAAATGCAGTAGAGTAGCCATCAGAGGCACCATCATCCACAATGTCAAAGTGAAAAATTTCAGCTGATGAAGAAGTAGGATCTATTGTTGCAGATGACCCTGATTCATCCATTACTAATGTAGTAGATGCGTCCGTTCCGCCAAACCCTACTGGAGTTAGTGAGATATTATCCATGGCTAGTGCCTGATCATTTCCATACTGTGGAGGCGAATTTGGATCAAACGTAAATTTCAAATAGATGTACTCATTTGCGTCTAGAGAAATTCCATTGATATTGTAAGTTTGGTCTGCAAATTTTTTCCAACCATCAGCATATTCATTACTGTTGTTAAGAGTAGTCAGTTCTGTCCAACTTGCTGATGATAAATCATTTGTGATATTTGTGGATGAGACATAATAGTAAATACCAATGGTGCCATAAGCGATGGAAGAAGAAGCAATTTCGTAGTAATAATAAGCATCGAGCTCCAGTTCTATGGCTGTAATCTCAAACGAACCTGTGTTCTGAATTTTGGTTATTAATGCATCCACATTTGTTGCGAAATTGGCTGTAACAGCAAATCCTATTGATGGCTCTGTGGCATTCAACCCATCCAAATCAAAATTGTATGAGTGTATGTTGTCCTCAGATCCGTAGTCATCCCATTGGCCTCCTTCTTCATTGGCTGTAATATCTTCTCCTGCTGCATAGGCGTCTCCAAAACCACCACCTCCATCCATATCAAAATCGTTGTCATTGTCCAGATCAACTGCCCAATTATCTGAATCTATCTGGGAGGAGCTGGGACTTGCGACTAAAGGAGCCGTGTCGGCATTGAAATTGTCGAATGTGATGGTTATTCCAGTTTCATCCATTGAATACTGGGCTTTGATAGCTCCAGAACATAGGAGTGCAAAAACTAATATGACAAATCGATTATAATAAATTCTCATAAATATGCTGGTGTAATAAATAAGGAGGCTAAACTATTGTGTCCAATTATTAATTAAGGATAGTAAGGGTTAACAAAAGGATAGCATGCTATTCCTTTCTCTAAAACGATCAAGTCACAATTCTCCCTACTTAAGTTTTCTAATTTTATCGAAATAAAGAGAAAGCGATTTACGAAAATTTGTGATTGAATCAATTGAAATTAAATTGCACTAACTAATAGGAGTAGAGCAAATGTTTGACGGATCTGAATACCCACAATCACTAAATGAGGAAGAATTTGATAACTGGCTTGAAAGAGGTCGCGATAGTAAAATTGCGTACAATTATTTACTTATTATTTGGGATGCTTTGGATGAAAAATATCTACCAGTTTATATAGAAGACCGAGTGGGTATTCAATTGTACGATCCTTATCCCTATTCTTCTAGTCAGGAGGCACTCATAGCCGTATACGACTTGTATTCCGAAGCAAGGATCAGCTTATTGAATCAATAAATCAAACGTATTTTCCTTAATTTGTATGTAGTATGAATCAAATCAAAGGACTTTTTATTGATATAGATGGTGTCTTAGTAGAAGACGGGCAGGCCATAGAAGGGGCAGTTAGTCATTTGAATCGTATTAGAAGTAAATACAAAGTGCGACTACTTACCAATACTACAACAAAAACTATAAGTGAGATCCATCAAATACTTAATAATCTTGGATTTAATTCTCTAAAAGAAGAAATCATTACTGCTCCCATAGCTGCTCAACTATTCCTGAAATCTAAAGGTCTATCGAAAATTTACCCTGTGGTAAACCCAAAAATTATTTCTGAATTCGAATCGTTTACATTTGATGAGAAAAAACCCGACGCCATTGTGATCGGAGACATAGGGAAAAATTGGAATTATGATTTACTCAACAAGCTGTTCAAATGCCTCATGATGGGTGCTAAATTGATCGCTTTGCACAAAGGTAAGTTCTGGAAGAGTGAAGGCACACTTCAGTTAGACATAGGAATGTTCGTAGAAGGACTTGAATTTGCCTCTGGGAAAACCTCAATTGTCATCGGTAAACCTAATTATTCGTTTTTTGAAGCTGCTCTACAAAGCATTGGTCTTACGAAAAAGGAAGTGGTTATGATAGGAGATGATATAGATGGAGATATTGGCGGCGCCCAGAATTTCGGCATAGCTGGTTATTTAGTAAAAACAGGGAAATATAATGAGCAGTTTGTATCCACATCTGAAGTCAAAGCTGATCGCCTAATAGAGAGATTTAGTGATTTGTTTACTAATTAATGTCTGACTGAATTATACTAAAATACGAATCGTTTAGTCTGATCCACCTTCAAACAAAGCAGTATCAATGCCTGGAATGACATGGAGGGCATTTTTGTAGTAAATTTTCTGTAAAACAGAATCGGGTAGGGCTAAACCATACATCTTCCAATGGGCATGACGTTTTCTGTAATAATCGAAATATTCATCGTTGGTCTCCAGTACTCGGAAATAAGTGTAATACTCTTCTTTTTTATACGTGTCTTTACCCATCATTACCCGATCCTGATAGTCGATAAGGAAGGCTCTTGCTGTGACTGGTTGTCTTCCCAATTCAGCCAATACTGCACCTAGTTCAGTATAGACATTGGGCATCTCATCGAGCAATTTCCCAAGTCGTTTCAAATCATTTCCGAACCAACCCAAATGAGCCGCAATAAATTTAGTGTTCGGGTGCTTTCTAAATACATGATGTTGTTCGCCCATGATTTCTTCAAAAGAAGGGTTCTCTTCTGGATCTTTGTATCTGCTTGGATACTGTTTGAGTTCTAACCATCGCTCGTTGTATTTATCTTTTGGCAACCAGAATGCAGCTGGTTCTCCCGTATGGATTAAAACCGGAATGCCTAACTCTCCACATTTGGCCCAGATAGGATCGAGCCTCGGGTCGTCTACCTTTATTCTATTTCCTTCGTTATCTGTCTCTGTAAGCCCTAAGTTTTTATAGACCTTCAATCCTTTAACTCCCTGTTCTACAGCTGTTTGCATCATGGTAAGTGTTTCATTTGGCCAACCTTCATCATCCAGTTGTTCAAAATCAATATTCATGAAAAGGGTGAATCTATGGCTGTATTTTTCGTTGACATTGTCAAGAGACCATTCCAGGTATTTTCCCCTAAAACCACTCAGATTTACCATGACTGACATGTTCAATTCATTCATCTCTTGTACTAATTTGTCTAGATCTTGAATTGGCATCGTCCATTGATGATTGTGAACATCTATAAAAGGAAATTTGGCTTTAGTGAGTACATGTTCCTCAACCTTGAGTGTAGAAATGGGCTCGTATTCTTCTACATCCATGATATTTAGCTGATATTGGATTTTACCAATTGACCAATATACAAGGCCAAGAATTACGAAAATAGAAAAGGGAAGGAGTATCCAACGTTTTTTAGAAAATGCCATTGTTAAATATAAATGATTCTCACTCAGGATAACGCGCACTTTTGATAGCTTCTCCAAGCTGGAATACGGCTAACGCATAAAGTGGACTGTGATTGTATCGGGTAATCACATAGAAATTTTTGAATGTCATCCAGTACTCTTCACTACCATCTTCCTTATCCATTACTTGTAGAGAGGCTAATTCCGATGAGTTAATAGTCTCTTTCGGCTCATATCCCTTTTGTATATAATAGTCTACCGAGTTGGCAGGCTTGACTTTTTGTTTAGCTAAAGATGCTGCATTTTGACTTTTCTTTACTTCAACGGCAACTAATCCACCTTTTTCCCATCGATGCACTTTCAAATAATTCGCTACACTAGCGATAGCATCATCTGCTTGATTGACTAGATCAGCCCCTGATTCGCTGTCATAACTTTTGGCATAGGCTAAATAACTGCTAGGCATAAACTGTCCGTATCCCATGGCTCCAGCATACGAACCTTTTATAGTCAATGGATCAAGACCTTCTTTTTCACAAAGTTCAAGATATTTGGACAATTCCGCTTTGAAGAATGATGATCGTCTCGGGTAGCCAAACGCCAACGTATACAAGGCATCCAATACCCGATAATTTCCCATGCGTTGACCAAAATAGGTCTCTACACCTATGACGCCAAGAATAGCCTCTATGCTTACTCCGGTTAGGGTACTTACATCATTGAGCACCTTTTCATTAGTTACCCAAAAATCTACACCAGCTTCAATTCGTTCTTGTTTCATGAAAATGTTGCGATAGCGCTCCCAAGTCATCGTTTTTTCAGCTGGTCGCGACATTTTCTCAATGATGTCGGACTGATATTCCGCCTGATTAATAATGGCTTCTACTTCCTTCAATGGTCTTTTTTGTTGGAAAGCCACATTTCGGATAAAATCATTTACAGCACTTTGATCAATTTGAGCATAACTATCATTGGAAATGCATGAGATTAAAACCAGAGTTATAAAAAGGAGGTAACGAATAATCATGGACAAAATCGATGGTATATAAATTGTGTTGAATCTCTTAAAAGTAAAAGGTGTAAGATAGCAGGATATATTTTCCAAAAACACTTAGTCCAGCATCATCATGATTCTAACATTCATTCCGGAGCTTTTGCCAATTTCGTCAAATCGATCTAATACGATATATCGGTAATTGCACCCGAACTGTACCCGGGGAGAAGGCCACCAATTGACGCCTGCAGAGGTCGTCCTCATTAATCCACCATCTACATTTCCGTTATTCAATTGGATATAAGAATATCTAACGGATAATTCCAAGCCACCGTGCCCACCGTGTCCCACTGGTTTGGATACAGGCATGGGGTCAAATGTGCCACTTCTCTTCCGGTAAGAACGCATTTCACCGGTGACAGCCCAATTGCCCATGATATTGAAACCAAATGGAGATGGGTCATCAAAATTTGAGGAGATCACCCTACTTCCAATGAATTCACCACCCATAAGAAAAGGACCTTTTCTCCAATACATTTCCAAATCATAAGTATAAAAATGGCTGGATTCTATTTCTGGTGTTTCCACAAAAATTGGTGAGAGATAAAATTCGGACTCAGTTTTAGCTATTACGGGTTGTTTAGCATCCGAATATCGTAGTCCCAAGCCAATATGCAGCAAGTTGCTTTCATCTTCTGTGAGGTACGGAATACCAGTCACCCTGCCTGTAATCTGAATGGGTGTTTTCAAATAAGAGTAACCACTTTCAAAAACATTGTGAAAAATACCAGCACCCCAGGTACTTCTTCCACTTTTATGCATGCCATTGAAAACTATACCGTAATTACGCGCAGGCAAAAAAGCATCTTCTGCTGCCTGTCGCTCTTGCATGGGTAAAAAGACTAAAGTAGTAAGTCGACTCAAAGAAATAGGCTCTTTTTGCTTTCCAACACTCATGGTGATACCGCCTGATTTAGTAATAGGTATATCAACCCATTAAATCTGTCCGATGACTCGCTTGTATTCTGATAGAACAATCAGGTAGTTGAGTCTGGAATCTAATACAGAATTATACGCCATCAACCAGCTATATTGTGCGTCCAATAACTCGATAATCGGCGAAAGTCCTTCGAGATATCTATCTTCGATCAACTCGTAGTTTTCTTGCGCTTTTTGCTGTGACGCTTCAGTCAATTTTATCCTCTCAATAGATTCCCTCAATTGATAATAGGCAGATGAAACCTCAAGAGAAATTTGATCTTGCAAATCCTCTAATTCCAAAAGAGATGATTCATAATTGAATTTCTGAGCACCAACCTCATAACGTCGCTTGCCCCATTGTACCAATGGCATCGTGATGCTAGCATAAGCCGCTGCGTTGAAAATCGGATCACTATCCATTAAATCCGTGTTAGGAGCACCCCAGATAGGTCTTAGGTTCACCAGAACTTGTGGTGAATAATTAGACTTGGTCAAGTTTATTTTGTTTTCAGAAATGCCAATCATATCCTTCTTAATAGAAACTTCAGGACGTTCTACAAGCACTTGGTCAATTGTAGTCATAGTAGGAAGGGAATAATCGGCATAGATTATGGAACTTTCTACAGAGATATTCCTGGAGATTTCATTACCAATGATTCTGTTTAACTCCATCAGACCCACTTCGTGCATGGTTCTGCTTTTAAAAATCAACAGTTCAGCCTCATTTTGTCTGACCTCAGCCATCAGTTGGTCGTTTTTTGGCACCAAACCAGTTTCTACTTTATCAGTTATCACCTGCACTAAAGTATCCAAGAGGTTTTTGTATTGATTGGCAATGTTGAACGCTTCTTTCGACCAAATAGCCTTCCAATAAGCCATTTCAGTCCTAAAAAGCAATTGATCCGTAGTCAAGGCCAAATTATTGCCGGCAATGTTTTCTTCGAACTTCGCATTTTCAGAATTGAGCTGCACACGGCCGCCGGAATACACATTTTGTCGGACTGTAAGACCTAAACCGTAGATGTGCTCAGTACCCGTGAATCGTTGACCATCAAGCTCAATCGAGACAGGATCAGCTAAAAATTTATAATTTCCATCTCCGGTAATGACAGGGTAGAAATCACGTGATTTAGCTTTGGCATTTTCTTCCGAACTCCTAACTTGATTATTAGCTATTTTGATTTTTGCATTGTTTTCAATAGCCAATTCCCGGCAAGCATCTACCGTCAGCAATTCTTGTCCGTTGACTTCCAAAATCAGAAGATAAGTTAAAGTCAATAGTATTAATCGATATTTCATATTTCAATGATTTGAGTCTTCTACAATTTGGATAATTATGATTCTGTTGGTTCTAACTTATAAAATAGTGCGAACATGGCTGGCACTACGATGACTGTCAACAAAGTAGCAGCAAGTAGTCCTCCCATGATGGTAGCTGCCATACCGCCAAACATCGGATCAGGCAAAAGTGGTATCATACCAAGTATGGTTGTGCCAGCGGCCATCGAAACAGGCATCACACGTGACCTTGTCGCAATTTTAATTGCATCGTACTTTGATTTTCCGTCAGCCAATTCAAGATTCACCTGATCCATCAATACAATGGCATTTTTGATGACCATACCAATAAGTCCCAACACACCTAGAATGGCGAAAAAGCCAAATGGTGCTCCGGTTACCAGTAGGGCAAGGGTGATTCCGATCATCATAAATGGCACCGTCAGCATGATCAGAATCGGTTTTTTGAAACTGTTGAAAAGAACCGTTAGAATCAATAAAATGATAAACACCATGATCGGAAATTTAGCTGCGATAGCACCCTGCGTACGAGCCTGCATACGATACATACCATCGTACATCAGTGAATACCCATCAGGAAGCTCGATCTGCTCCATCAGTGGAAACAGTTTAGCTTCTAATTCTGGGGATTCTATGCCTGGCAAAGGTTCGCATTGAGCTGCGAGTCCTCTCTGCCTGTCGAATCTTTTAATAACATAATTCTTCCAGTCAAAATCTTGTCGTTCAGTGACCTGATTAAGTAATACGGCATTTCCTTTATTCGAAAATACTGGGATATTTCCCATGTTGGACAAGTTGATCCGACCGAAGTTTTCATCTTTCATCAAAATGGTGATGCTCTTATCATTTTCGCGGTAGTCCCCGATAGGCACCCCGTTGGTGATGGTTCGCATAGAAAAGGCCATACTTTCTTTACTCACACCTAGCAATTGTCCTCGATTCTGTGAAAATATGGGTTCCCATACTGGAATTTCTGCTCCCCAGCTGTCTCGCACATTATGAGCGAGCGGTTCGTTGCGCATGATTTCCTTGGCCTGTTCGGCAAGTCCTCTAAGTACGTCAGCGTCAGGCCCCTTAAACATCACTTCAATTTCAGCATCAGGGACTGGAGATACCTTAAAACTCTGCAACACCGGAAGTGAGCCGGGTAAGTTTTCTTTGATAAATTCTTCAAGCGCTACCTGAACGATAGGGGCATCATCCGGTGTGTTGGTTTCTACCAGCAAGTTGGCAAAATTGGGCAGAGGACCAAAACTAGCAGAAGCTAGATAATACCTTAATGGAGAAGCGCCCAAAGTCACTGAGACTTGTTTCACATCATTTCTTGAAAGTAAAAAGTCCTCTATAACGGCTATATCTGCCTCTGTTTTATAAATAGACGTACCCATTGGCATCCAGTAGTCTACTTTAAAGTAAGGTTTATCGATGGCTGGAAAGAAACTCCTTTTGGTTTGGCTAAATGCGAACAACGATAAGATGAATATACCCACCACGATACCAATTGTAGTAAAGGGTTTTTTCAGAATTTTGGTAATAAAACCATCAAACCAATTGTAGAACTTATTGTCGTAAGGATCTTTGCCTTCTTCCTTTTTCACTTTGAGAAGAAATGAACCATATACGGTCGTTTGAGCCAAGGCAAATATCCAACTCAAGATCAATGAAATAGCCAATACAACAAACAAAGGCTTGATTACTTCTGCGGCATTGGAACCGGCCAAATACAAGGGCAGAAATGACGAAATGGCAATAATCGTAGCCCCAAGCAATCCCCATTGAGGGACGGTGGCTCCATTGATCAACGCTTGTTTGAGCGGGGTGCCTCTTTTCATAGCTACCATGGCATTATCAGTCACTACGATGGCATTGTCCACCAAAATCCCCATGGCTATAATGAATGCTGCTAACGAAGTTCTATGCAGGCTTTCGTTGATGAAAATCATGACCATCAAGGTGCCAAGAATACTAAATAGAAGACTTGTTCCAATCAAAACTCCGGCACGAACTCCCATGGTAATCATCAATAAGAGTACTACGATTACAATCGAAATAATCAGGTTCATAACAAAATTGGCATTGGCCTCATCGGCAATCTTGTCTTCAAAGTAAATGCCTTCTATTTCTACACCGATTGGAATTTGTCCTTTCACGTAGTTGAGCTTTTCCTGAACCAATTGTCCTACAGCTACAACATTCGCATCAATAGGCGTGGAAATTCCCATGCCGATGGCAGGTTTTCCATTAAATCTCATTTTTGTAGTGGCAGGGTCGAGGTAACCTTTGGAGATCTTTGCGATGTTGCCCAATCTAAATTGCCTGCCTTGTGGGCCATTGATAATTACATTCTGAATATCCTCAACGTTTCTGAAATCGCCTTCTGCTTTGATTTTGAGCTGCATGTCTCCAGCACGAAGATCACCTGTGTTAATTAAAATGTTCTGAGATTGTAGGGCAGAAGCTATTTCAGTTGGTGGCAGTCCCAGATTAGACAGCCTTTCCTGTGAGATCATGATATTGACCACTTCGGTCTGCTCGCCAAATAAAGAAACTTTAGAAACTCCGATAATTGGAACCAACATTTTTTTGATGTAATTGGCATAATCACGAAGCTCTGAATAAGAATATCCATCTTCCGCCACCACGGCAAAATAAAGTCCGTACACATCGCCAAAGTCATCATTGATATTAATAGGGGAGGCTCCTGGTGGGAGTTTGGCTTCCGCCGATTTCACTTTTCGTCTTAGCTCATCCCACAGCTGCGGCATGTCGTCGTTTTTATAATATTCATACATGTTGACGAATATTTTGGACATCCCATAATAGGACTCCGAACGAAGGAATTCTACCCCTCGGGCACCTTGTACTTCTCTTTCAATCACTTCCGTGATCAACTCTTCTACTTCACTAGGCGTAGCACCAGGGTAAGCCGTACTCAGTACGGCTGTTTTTATGACAAACGGGGCATCTTCTTTCTTTCCTAGAATATTGTAACCTACAATTCCAAGAATAAAAACAAAGATGAGAACCATGTGGACAACGTACTTATTATCCAGGGAATACTTGGCAATGTTCATAGCGATTTCTTATTTCTGAACTGTGGAAAGTAACTTTACCTTTTGATTTTCTGTGAGCAGGTTGCCACCCATGGTGACTATCGTTTCTCCTTTGGAAACTCCAGATAAAATCACAATCATATCTTGCTCAGCTGGTGAGCCAATTTTGACCTGTCTCTTTTGTACGACCATCGAATCCGGCTCCAATACCCATACATACTTGTCTTCGTTTTCAGGTTGCTCGAATACAGATGTGAGAGGTAATAAAATGTGATCCTCTGCCTTGCTGGCTTCTTCTTCAGAAGGTTTAAGTACCACCTGTACATTACAACTCATGCCAGGGGTGATTTTGTAAGGATTGTCTTCGGAATTTTGGTGTCTCAATACGATAGTTACTGGAATACCTGCACTACCCACCGATTTCTTTTCTACTTCTTTCATATCCGCTTCAAATTGCTTGTCTGGATATACATCAAAAGTGACTAAAAAGTAGTCGTAATTTCGATATTGAGTAGCCAGCATATCTGGCACAGAAAATTTCACCTCTAGCGCAGATAAATCAAGCAAAGTGACGATGGTCTGTCCAATAGAAACCCTTTCATTGTTTTCCACTCTCTTTTGATCGATAAATGCATCGAATGGTGCAATAAGGCGAGTATCTGCTAGCGCATTTTTGGCTGCCTCATAAGACGATTTGGCTTCCAGATAAGCAGCCAATCTCTGATCGTATTCGTTTTGAGAAACGGCATTTCTTGCCAAAAGCGTCTCAAACCTTTCTTTTTCCGAACGAGCCTGGATCAGGCGTCCCTCTCTTGCCGAAAGATCAACTCTAAAGTCCCTCGAATCGATTTCAGCCAATAACTGACCTTTTGTTATTTTTTGACCTTCTACCACATTGAGTTTGACCAATGGTCCTGAAACCCTAAATGCCATTTCTACGGTTTGTACCTCTTGCGATACGCCTGGAAATTTCGCCCCAGAAAGTTGCTCCATGGATGTAATGGTATGGGTTCGAACCGGTCGAATAATCTCTTTTTTAGTAGTTTCTTTTTTACATCCTACCAATATAAAATTGAGTATTAGAATGGTAACTAGTAAGGGACGGTGTTTCATTGTCTAGAGGTTTGTTTGAATGAATATCAAATATGCTTATTGTTCTTGTAAGATAGCAAAACATAATAATTTGGTACATTTCAATGAAAAAAATCTAGGGTATAATAAAGTAACTAATTAGTGCGGAATTTGAGCCATAAGTAATACCTGACCAAGTTTGTGGGCGGATATGCTTTAGCCAATTTAGCTTTAATAAGTAGTGCCATTAATTCTTGATATAGATTAACAATGTGTATGGATTACGATAGGCATTTGACTTGATCATATTCAATTAAAACCAAAAGGTCAAAATTGATATTAATGTACAATTGTTGACCTGGTGAAGTAGCCACCTGATCTTATTAAGAGCTATCTAGATTCCATTCTTCTCTATAATTCCCTATCTTTCTTATCCTATGGAAGTAAAAGTAATACACAGAAACTCGGCCAGAGCCTGCGAATGTTGCAGCTCATGGCTGAAGCATTGGGAGCGCATCACGAAAGAAGATGTGGGCACCTGCAGAACCAAGAGCTGTACCAATCCCGCCAAAGTGGGCGCACATGTGAAACGCAAAACTGGTGACAATACTTGGCGGATCGTCCCGCTCTGCCTATCGTGCAATAAAAAGACTGACTGGCTCACCCTAAACAAGCATACCACTTCGGCTGCTGCAGAGCAGCATTCTTGTGAATAGTTTGATCAGTCAATCTGGCGCGATTTATTTAAGATAGTGTTGATCCCTTTAGGGAAAAGAAGGGAGGTTGTGGATCTCCTTTTTATGTCATTTCAAACGGAGAAATCTTATCATTCTTAACCACTTTGTCATTTCGACCAACGGGAGAAATCTCCTCAGCGTATGGCAGAAGATTTTTCACTACTCGAGAAGTTTGAAATTGCTTCGTATCTGCTTTCCTCGCAATGACGGTAATAAAGATTCGAGTTATGAAGAATGTAATTCAGTCGGTGACCTATCATTTCATTAAGCTAAAAGCTGCGTAATGAAAAGTCGTTATATAATTGTCATCATTCATTCCAAAGTACAAATTTCCACTTACCATTAAAATTCTTAAGCTTGGCTCTAAACGAAACTCCACTTTTCTTTAGAAAGTTGATAGAACTATTTACTTTTCGGGTATATGCTTTTTCATTTAAATATATCCCAGCGGTGCTGCTATACTCTACAATGGCTGTATTCTCGACCAAACTAATAACTGTTGGAGTACTGATTTCAGGGAGGTTGTTGAATCTGTTGTTATCGTTTAGATGAATCCACGCTTCATCAGACAAGTACTTTTGTAGCGTTTCATATTTATGAATGGATAAAATTAGTGCAAAAGCATTAGACAATTTTTGAACATCATTTGTGTGTTTTTCCAGTTCAGCTCGATTTCGTAATTCTTCTTTAGAAACAATCAATTGACTGTACTTATTTGGTAAACATTCGGAACTTGTATCTTTATTTTTTCCTAAAAAGTTGAAAGAATAAAACTGAACATATTTCATCATAGACACTTTTCTACTGTTTACCATGTATTCGTATCTGGTCTGTTGATCTGAATTTTCATTCGTAGCAGTGATGCAGTAGAATACCGAATCAGGAATAGCATCGTCTGGAACTCCATACAGGTTTGAAGAAGTGGTGGCCACATAATTGGATCTAAGTCCTTTTATGGGTTGATAAGTAATAGGGTATATTTGATTTTCAATAAAGACATAACCTGTAATTTTAAGATCAACTGAGATATTATGCTCATTTTTGTTATTGATTTGAATTTCGGAAAGCTTCCTTGAAGGGCTTGTTGCTATATAAGCACCGTTCATATCAATATTGACATATGGTTCCTCAAAAAGCTCATCAATCGTCTTAAAAAAGTCTACCATGTTGGTGAAATAGCCCATGAGCACAATAACTGGAACCATATATAACCAGTATTTTTTTAATGCAATGAGCGACTTTTGAAAAATAATTTTAAACATAGGAAAGGCAGTTTTATCAGATACTTACAGTTAAAATAAATGAATTTTCCTTAAAAAATTTTAAAAAATATTTCTTGAATTTGTATTCAAGTTGAAACTAGGTAGTCATTCTGGTGCGCTTTTGTAAAGCGTGACCAATGTATGTAAGCATTTACTATGCGATCAAACCTGACCACCCAGCATAATGCTTTAGCATTGCTTGTCATGACAAGTTCAGTGAATATTTAATAATGGCGCTGATCCCTATAGAGAAAAGAAGGTGTGAGGTAGGCTTCATATTTAGAGAGTGCTGGATTTCCTTTTTATGTCATTTCGAACGGAGATGTTCCACCGAAGCGGAGAAATCTTATCATACTTATTTGCTGAATTATTGTTTTTACAAAAAATGAATCAGCACTACTATTGACTAACTAGTTATTCAGAGCAACCTAGTTAATAAGGACCAACGCTTCAAAGAAAACTAGAGTAGGCACGGTCATTCATTCACATTTCACAAAATTGAATATAATTTTAAATAAAATCTTCAATGCTTGTCCTATTTCATAGATTTCAATCATTAAAGAATTGAAATCAAATTTTTTAACTTAAAAACAAAAAGACATGAAAGATTTTATGATGCTTTTCCGTAGTGAACCTAATCCAAATTTTGAGCCTACTCCTGAAGAAATAGAAGCTGAAATCAAATTGTGGATGGATTGGATCGGAGGGATCGGAGCGCAAGGAAAACTGAAGAATGCTGGTGAAGCACTAGACTTCAAAGGCAAGACCGTGCATGCCGATGGATCGATCACAGATGGCCCTTTCACAGAAACTAAAGAAATTGTGGGAGGCTTCACTATCGTAACGGCTAAAGATCTAGAAGAAGCTGTGGCGCTGACCAAAGGATGTCCGGCACTAGACAATGGTGGAAAAGTAGAAGTCAGAGAGGTGATGCCAACTGGCGATATCCCCAATGATTGATGAACAGAAACTATCTGAGATCTTTAAAACTGAGTACAGCAACCTGATTGCTGTACTCAGCAATTTTTATGGCCTTAAAGATCTTCAATTGGCTGAAGACCTAGTTTCAGAGACTTTTTTAAAGGCCATGAAGGCTTGGTCTCACAAGGGCATTCCTCAGTACCCACGGGCTTGGTTAAGAAAGGTGGCGCAAAACCTTTATTATGAAGATTATCGTCGTCAGAAGCACTTTAAAGATAAAATCAGCAAAGAAGTGGCTACTCGACCGGAAGAATTTGGGTCGATTGAGATAACCGAAAAACTCATCGAGGATAGTCAATTGAGAATGATCTTTTTGCTCTGCAACCCAGCACTCAATCGTGAAGCACAGTTGTGCATTGCCCTTCGAATTCTATGTGGGTTTAGCACAGAAGAGATTGCCAAAGCCCTGCTGTCCAATAAAGAGACAGTCAATAAGAAGCTACATAGAGCTAAAAAGACGCTACAAGGGAGAATCTTAATAGAAGAGGAGTTAACTGCTTCAGCTTATCAAGACCGATTGGATAATGTCTTGAGAGTCATTTACTTGCTGTTCAATGAAGGTTATTACAGCAGTACGGCTGAAGAGAATATTCGAAATGAGCTTTGCTGGGAAGCCATGAGATTAGGTATATTTCTATCCAATCAACGACATTTTCAGGTTGACCATGTCCAGGCATTGATTGCCCTCATGTGTTTTCAAGCCTCTAGACTGAAGGCTCGCCAATCAGATGGAGGTGGTGATTTACGCTATGACGAACAAGATCCATCTCATTGGGATCAGGAGCTCATTCAAAAAGGGATACAATATCTAAAAATGGCCTCAAAAGGAGAGCGGGTGTCCAAATATCATCTGGAAGCCACCATCGCCTATTGGCATACGCAAGACGAAGAAGGGAAGTGGGACCAAATACTCATGCTTTATAATAAGCTACTGACCATAGAGTATTCACCCATCATAGCGATGAATCGTTCCTATGCCTTAGCCAAAGCACAAGCTCCACAAAAAGCAATTGAAGAAGCACTTAAATTAGACCTTCAAGACCATGTACATTACTTCTGTTTATTGGCTGAGCTGTACCGAATGGACGGAGATATAGACCTGGAAATCACTCATTTGAACAAGGCACTGAAACTAGTCAAGAAAGAAAATGAAAAGGCTTTGATTCAGAGAAAGCTTGAAATAGCGCTAAGTAAAGTTTAACGATTGTGAAACTTCAACCACGACGCGTATACTGTTCAATTTTAGGGGTGTTAATAGGTTCTAATAAGTCTTCTCCAGAGACTTGAAATATACTTAAAACAAAATGCCTTATTTCCCAGCCCTCGAGCCGGGTAGTCCCTTCATTTTTGGCTTGGTCCAAAAACGAAGCAAAAAGACCAAGGCTTTAAATCCTAAGCTAAAAAATTGAGTCGTATGTCGAAACAAAAGCAAACTCCTTCGATAACATCTCAGTCAAACAGTGCTTTTGCATTTTGTTATCTTCTAGCTCCATTTTTCTTGACGCTTATTATTTAATGCCACTCAGTCTTATTTAGAGGCTCGATAAATCATTGTCATTTCGACCAGAGCGGGACGTGTAGTCGGAGAAATCTTATCACGATGCTAAGGCTGATGATTGTGAAACTTCAACTACGACGCGTATACTGTTATAATTCAGTACTTTACCATTTTTAATAAACGCTTTTCTATAGCTTAACCTCTATTGTTCATACTCAATGCTAAGTATCTCCCATACAAAATCACCCATTTTGGTTTTGACTATCGCTTCTTCTCCAACGGTTTTATCAAGCAACGCTTTAGCCATGGGGGAGTCCATAGAGATATAATCTTTGTTGGCTTTTAACTCTTCGTAACCCACTAGGCGAAAACGCTTTTGGAAGCCTTTTGCTTCATTTTTAATTTCTACCCAAGCACCAAAATTCACTTTCCCTTCTTGGTTGGGGTGGTAGTCAATCACTTTAAAGTCGTCGATACACTGACGCAAATAACGAAGGCGACTATCAATTTCTCGAAGACGTTTTTTGTTGTAATGGTAATCGGCATTTTCTGAACGATCTCCCAAGCTGGCGGCCCATGAAACCTTAGCGGTCACGTCTGGACGTTCCACTCGCCACAAGTGATCATGTTCTTCCCTTAATTTTTGTAAACCTTCGGAAGTAATCATTTTCGAGCGATTGAGTTTGGGTAGCGTTGATTCTGGGATTTTACGACGCATAATAAATGACCTTGTTTTGTGAACGTCTGCAAGATAATAGGATCATAGATAATTTGTTTGTGCAGACCAATCAATAGATGTTATATAACCTGTCTGCCGACAGGTGAGTGTAATATTCTAGCGTGGAGATTACTAGTATGGTTTGAGCTTTTTTCGTCTTTAGGTGTAGTCACTCTATTTTTTGGTAGTCACGAGCACTGTTCCACGATGGCTCTTTTGACATTTTTGGCTAGAGGGAAAGGTAGTGCGAATGGCAAATGTGTGCGGAAAAGAATGTATTAATGCCCGTTCTTTATTTTGAAATTGTAAGCAATATGCATTATTATTACACCAATAGTATGATTATCTACTTAATATTATAGTTATGGCCACTGTTAGAAAAACAATAACTTTTACTGATCAACAGGATAAATGGATTAAGGCACAAATAACTGCTGGTGAATTTACAAATGATAGTGAGTATCTACGTCACCTTGTTCGTCAAGATCAGTCGAAAAACACCAAATTTTCTACTTTAAAAGCTGCCATTGCAAAAGGTCTTGAAAGCGGAATAAGTGACAGCACCATCCCTGATATTATGAAAAAGGTAGAGGATAGTATGAAAGCGGATGGGCGTCTATAAACTTTCCAAAGAATGTGAGATTGATATTTCAGAGATATATGAATATGGAATTGAAAAATTCGGATTAATTCAAGCTCAAGAATACTTGATTGGTCTTCATGATCTTTTTCAAACTTTAACAGAAAATTCTGGAATAGGTAGAGATGCATCTGAGTTCTATCCATCTCTAAAGCGATTTGTTTACAAATCTCATATGATTTTTTACCTCCAGTCTGACTCAGAAGTATTTATTGTAAGAATACTTAGTCAAAGTATGGATTACGAACGTCATTTGACTTAATCTCATCCTTGAGACCCCAAAATACCAAATTGATAATAATCACATTCGATATTCGTTAAAGCATATTTAAAATAATGCGGATTATGGAAGAGCTTGTCTGTTGCATAATGTAATCGTGTTATGTTAAATCAGCTTTGGGTTGAGCGTGGGGATTAATAGTGCGGGAGGGATTTGTGCGGATGACAATTGTATGTGGAAGACAAGGGTAGGGAATGGCGTCTTATCTTCCACATCTCAACTCGTTGTTCTTAGGAAGGAACTACGACTCCTAGCTTCTCTAAAAGCTGGGGTCTTTCCTCAAGGGCGATCTCTGCAATGGCTTTTAGCTCTCTTGTATAGTCATCCAGCTCATCTAGTTTTTCATTTCTGAGACGAGTGGCTTCTTGTGCTTGGCCTTTCTCGATGGCCGCTTGGTTCCGTAGATCTCTCAGACTGTCAATGGCTGTTTTTTCTGCATTGAGCTTGTCCGTTGTTACTTTGAACTTCTCCAACTTGGTAAGAAAATCTGCTTCATTTAACAGGCGATTATAAAAGTCAACTGCTCCTTCGATCCATTGCTCAATGGCATAGGCTGGTCCATTTTGGAGGCCTAATCGGTTTTGCAAATCCTTGTCTGTGCGAGAGAGGACTTTGACTAGTTTAAGGGTGCGTTTGAAACTGGCTTCTGCGGCATCTTTTTCTACATAGAACTTGTCGTATGCGAGGCTTTGCTCCTGGTATTCTTTCTTTTGCTGATTTACCAAGGTCATGGTCTCATGGTAAAGGGCTTCTCCCTGACCGATGTATGGGGTGTCTATTCCCATGGTATCGAGTAGGGTAGCTACTTCGGCATCCCGACTGTTGAAGATGAGTACTCGTGAAGATTCTAGTTTGTTAGTTAGTGTTGGACTGGCCATAAAGATAAAATTTAAGTTGAAAAAATATTTGAATAATTTCTCTCTTTATGCTGCAGTGAATCTATATAATTTATCTTTAGAGTCAAAGTTTTGCTTTGGGAAATGCTAGCAGATACAAAGGAGTAGGAAGTATGGACTTGGGGGATTGAAGCCCGCCTTCGGACGAGTGAGTATGCACTGGGGCAGATAAAGTACGCTCTGGGGAAATGAAAGCCTGCTTTTGGACGGGTAAATATGCAATGGGGAAGCTGGAGTCCGCCTTCGGACGGGTAAATATGGGCTGGGATGTGGAAAGTACGGATTAGGGAAATCAATGTGTGTCCCGTCCTGAAATAGGTCGTCGGGTTTTATATTAATTAATAGTATTCACATCATTTCTTGGTGCTAAAGAGCACTCTTTTGATATTCCTACCTGTCGGCAGACAGCTTTGGCAAGAGGGTAGGGTAGCGGGAATGTCAAATGTGTGCGTATATAATATACTGATCTAAATCATTATTTTTCATATCTCATTTTATGATATACGCATAACTATAATTAAATTAGAGGCTCATCAAACCGCAGCATGATGAATAGAATCAAAGAAGTATTGTTAGAGAAAGATCTAAAACAGATTTGGTTAGCAAATCAATTAGGGAAAAGTTTTAATATGGTTAATGGATATGTTCAAAATAGAAGACAACCAAAATTGGAAGATTTAGAGAGAATTGCCAACCTATTAGATGTTGATATTCGTGAACTCCTTGTCTCAACAAAACCAAAGAATAGGTATGCTTAAACCTACAGTAATTGATTTTTTCTGTGGTGCAGGAGGGTTTTCGGAAGGATTTCGCCAACAAGGTTTTAAGATTATTAAAGGAGTTGATCATTGGATCCCTGCTGTTCAGACTTTTAATCACAATTACGGCTTAAATGACACTCCTCAAGATATTCTTAAATATTGGAATAATGTTGAACTAATTGAATCCTTACCTGACGCAAATATAATATTAGGTAGCCCTCCATGTATTAGTTTTTCAAATTCAAATCGATCTGGAAAGGCTGATAAATCATTGGGGCTTGCCTTGACTGAAGTATTTCTTCGAATAGTAGCTGTAAAAAAATTCAAGAAAGACACTATTCTGGATGCTTGGTTTATGGAGAACGTCACCAATTCTCTTAATTACTTAGCTAGGTCTTATAAATTTCGTGATCTCAACTTATATCAATGGGCAAAAGATAATGGCTATAGTCCAGATAAAGTTGTGATAACTATTGAGGGTAATAGTGCAATAATTAATTCGGCAAAATACGGGTCTGCCCAAGCTAGAAAGAGAGCAATTTCTGGTGAAATAATAAAAGAAGGTGCGTTTATTATCCCTAAAGAAACTCATAGTATTAAGCCTAAGGATGAAGGATTGCCGATGGCAAAAAATCTTGAGCTAGTAAAGTCAGGGCTTCCAAAACCTAACATTCATAAAATATCAAGTCGAAAAATTGAAGATCCATTGTATTCTGGACTTAGAATTCCTTTAAAGAATCTCTCTGATCATTTCTATGATTCAGGATTATATGAAAGCCAATGGAAAAATTCAAGGTTTATGAAAAGAAATCATCCATACATGGGTAGGATGTCATTTCCTGAAAATGAGAATAAGCCAAGTAGAACAGTTACAGCAACAAATATTGGAACATCACGTGAGGCAATTATATACAAGTCGGAATATAATCGAAATGGAAATGGCGAGTATAGAGTCCCAACCGTAAGAGAAATGGCATCTTTAATGGGATTTCCTATTACTTATCAATTTGTTAGTGGGAGTGTACATTCTAAATGCAGACTGGTAGGTAATGCTGTTTGTCCCTCTGTAAGTAGAGCACTTGCAAAAACTGTTAGAGAGGCATTAGAATTGGATCAAATAGATGGAATTATTATAGAAAATAATGCAAATCTGAAAGGAGTAATAAATCTTAATACTTTTTCTGAAAAAGTATTCAATAAACCACCTATTAAAAAAAGCGGATCAAAGTTTAGGAGACACCCATTCAAATACGGAAATATTACTGTGACACTATCAAACTATGACGTTACAAACTCTAAATCATCAGATAAATGGATTACATCTGTTCAATATGGCAATGGAGAAGGATATCCTTCAAAGAATTATACTGACGGTTATTATAGAAAAATAGAATCGATTATTGAAAATTTCGATGGTGGAACAGACTTTATAAGAACTATCAATAATGGTTTTTCAGAGAGAATCGCTAAGTCTCACGAACTCCAGAAAATGTATGAGAGATATGAATCTATTGCTCAATTTTTAGAGCCAACAAAATTAGTAGAAGAAGTTGCATATATGATTGATCAATATGAATTTAAGTCACCTGATATTGTTCAAAATGAACTTACAATTTTTGATAAAAAGGTTGTTGTTCCAAAGAAACAGTTCATGGCATTATATGCGATAAATAAGATTGCCACCTTAACAAATTCCTCTAAAAATGAATAAGCAAACAAGAATTGATAAAATCCAAGAGTTTAAAGATAATCATGATTCAATGGGTCAAATTGAAATCCCTTGGGATGATGAATTAAAGTCGGAGAAAGTGTATAGAATTCCTTTGGAATTTTTGATTTACAACAAATATAACGGCAGGATTTTAAGCAGAACAAAGTCTTATGAACGACAGCAACAGCAAATTGATGCAGAAACAAAAGAGGGAAAGCAGCTGTTAGAGAAATTACTTTGGGATTCAAAGCCCAAAAAGAATGAAGAGACACTTGGAAGTCTAGAAAAGTACGGTCAGGAAAAGGTGGGGATTATTACTAAAGATGGGATCATTATTGATGGAAACAGAAGAGCAATGCTACTCAATAGAATCACAAAGTATGATTACTTTAAGGCTGTCATTCTACCTATTGAATTTGATGGAGACCCCATCGCAATTGAAAAATTTGAAACAAAGTATCAGTTAGGAGAGGAGCGAAAACTTGACTACAACCCGACTGAGATTTATTTAAAAATACAAAGGCTTTACTTTCAGCTAAGTGGTCAAAGTAGATACCCAAATGATATTGATCGCAAAAATGGCATTAAGGTAGATAAAGCAGCAATCAAGAAAATTTATGAGTGGGTTGGGAATTACAAAACGATAGGTAGTGAGCGGGACATTGAATACACTCTAGAAGTCATGAATGTAATGGAGGAGTATCTTGATTTCATGGAATATAACGGGATTTATACGGCCTTAGATGACAAAGAAGAACAGTTTCGGGATTTGGCTAGTTGGCTGAAAAGTTTCTATGGTGAAAGTTCAGCAAAGCCCTTTGATGGTTATTCAGATAGTGATGTAGATGATCTAAAATCAAGTGCATTTGATCTTATCCGAATTAGACTTAAAAACGAGAAATTCAGGTATTTAGGCAGGGGGCAAAGACCAAATCATTTCTTTGGAAACAAGGACTTGTGGGAAAGTTTTTTTAACTCTCACTTAGATATTGTTGGAGGTTATGTTGAAAATAAAATTGACCTTAATACGAAAGACATTGAAAAACATCTTAATGGAAGAGACAATGACTTGAAAGAGGGAATAGGTCAAGGTTTAGTTGATAATGTTGACCTCCATTACCAAAGATTAAGAAATAGACAATCGCAGGATGAACCTGTTAAGCTCTTAAACAAGGCAATTGACTCAATTGATTCAATTAATGTCAACAGCAAAAACTTCGGAAATCCAGAAGCTCAAGATTTACTGAACAAATTAGGTGAGAAGGTTGAGGCCAATCAAATTCATAAATCACCGTCAAGGTTGTTTGATCGAATGGTTAAAATTTTGGAAAGCATAGATGTAAATAGTCTCCCGGAAAACGAAATGGAATCTGTCAGAATCAGTACAAAAAAAATTCAGCAAATATGCTATCAGATTCATAAGCATCTGTAATGGCTGAAATTGATATTGACATACTCGAACAAGATAGCAATAGTTATTATCAACTGAAAGGTGAAATAAGTGAACTAATTACTAATAGACGATTAATGCTAGCTCTCAATCGAATGGGAGCCGTGAACAATAAGGAGAAAATCTTAATACCTTATATCTCTACTAATGAAATTTCCGTTTTTCAAAACCTGCAACAAACACTTCAGAAGTTCCAAATATCATCTAGCTTATCGGAAGAAGTTGTCGTAAAGGTTGAGAGTTATCATCGAGAGGATGAATTATTTGATGAATTTTCAAAGAAAGCCAGCTTAATAAGAAACGATCAATTTAAGGATCACCCTGAGTTAGTAGAGGATTTCAAGAATTTCAAAAACGTACTTAAGAAAGAACTCAGCAGGACATTATATCCACTACAATTGCTTTCTTCTTTCCATATGGCATTTGCTCAGAATGCTTGCAATTTTGCTGTCCCAGGAGCTGGAAAAACATCAATTGTTTACGGAGCTTATGCTTTCTTAAAAAGCTTGCCTGAGAATGACCCAAGAAAAGTAGATAAGCTATTGGTTATTGGTCCATTATCTTCATTTGCTCCATGGGAAAAGGAATATAGATCCTGCTTCAATAGAGAAGTTAAAAGTGTTCGCTTGTCAGGTAATGCGGAACTTTCAAGAGAGCGAAAAGAAGAAATGCTCTATTCTTCAAACCCAGCGGAATTGACACTCATTTTTCATGGTGGAGTAAGTAGTCTGCAGCAAGAAATTTTGGACTTCCTAAGGTCAAAAAAAGTAATGGTTGTGGTGGATGAAGCTCACAGGATCAAAAATCCAGATGGAGTATGGGGAAGGAGTGCCGTAGAAATTTCAAGGGAAGCAATTTCACGCATAATTTTGACTGGAACGCCAGTCCCAAATGGTTATGAAGACCTGTATAATTTATATCAATTTATTTATCCATTTAAATTTAAAAATATACTAGGTTTTCATTACGCCAATTTGTGTGAATTAACTCGAAATAGCTCTCCTGAAAGCGATAGGGTAAAAAGATTCACAGAAAATATCTCACCTTTTTTTATAAGAATTAAGAAAGATGATCTAAAGCTTCCTAATGTAGAAGAGCATGTATTGAGCGTTCAAATGAATTCTGGACAAAGAGAGATTTATGACTTCATAGAATCAAGATACATAGCATCTTTCAAGGAAAACTCAGGAGGAACGGTTAAAGATGTTTTGAATCGAGCTAAGCTTATCAGGCTAAGGCAAGCATCAACAAACCCAAGTCTATTAGCTCGTCCATTGAAAGATGCCTTACTAGATAGTCCTGAATTTGGTGAGTCTGATCCAAATATTGCTTTTACTCACGATTCTGATCAGTTCATTGATGACTCTGAGTTTTTTGACAAAATCTGCAATTATTCCGAATTTGAGACGCCCCAAAAATTTATTGAAGTTAAGAATATTGTTGAGAAAGATATAATAGCAAAAGGAGGGAAAACACTGATCTGGACAATTTTCATTCAAAATGCAAAAGAGCTTCAACAGTATCTTGAAGAGCAGGGCATTAGTTCAAAACTCCTGATAGGTGAGACTATTCAGAGCGAAAGAGAATTAATAATTGAAGCCTTTAATGACCCTACTAACAAGGAATTCTCAGTTGCTATCGCCAACCCCTTCGCGGTAGCTGAATCTATATCCTTGCATAAAGGATGTCACAATGCCATCTACCTTGAAAGGGATTACAATTGTTCGAACTTTATTCAGTCTAAAGACAGGATACATAGAGTTGGGTTAGAGGAAGATCAATTGACCAGCTACTATTATGTGATATCGACTAACTCAATTGATCATGTGATTGATAGTAGGCTTAGGCAGAAGGTCGAAAGAATGGAGGCAATCATTGATGAAGATATTCCATTGTTCAGTCGGATAGATGATAATGACGAAACTGATTTGATTAAGGCTCTGATGAAAGATTATGCTAAAAGAACTTAGTCAATTTCAAAATTTCGGCACTCCTAAAGTCCACTATGAAATTCTGTCTGTAATAAATGGATCGGAAGAAATAACTTGGTTGGAATCTGATGTAAGAGATAGATTATACAATCGGATTATCGATGGTAGAACATTATTCGACGGTTGCCTTCCACTACTTCATAAAATGAATCTTGCCCTAAAGCTAGATAATGGGCGTATCCAAATTGATGACAGCTTTAAAGAATTTTTAAGGAGCGAAAACTTAATGATTGATCGGTTTGTAGAACGACTATTGTTGAGTTTACAGAATGACAATGTTTTTCATAATATCTTTTGTTCAGAATACATCTCATGGGATATTATTTACAATACACTGCAAATTGATAATTCAGCTTTTCCTCTAAAATTTGCTTCATTCAAACAACTGTTAATCG
This sequence comes from Reichenbachiella sp., assembly GCF_039969095.1. Lineage (GTDB taxonomy): Bacteria > Bacteroidota > Bacteroidia > Cytophagales > Cyclobacteriaceae > Reichenbachiella. Next base: position 1,077,347 of record NZ_JBDVOL010000010.1, on the reverse strand, counting down.
ATTTTAAAATCATAAGCGATCATCCCACTAAAGAGTTTAACAAGTTTATTATCAATGGTCGCTACAAAAAGATCTTTGACAAAATTGTGCTTCCAGAGATCAGAAAAAGGAAAGTCGGAGTAGAAGAATTGATGAAATCTCTAGAACAGAAAAGAATAAATGGAGAAGAAGCAGAAAAATTTGTTCGAGATTTCGAGGAGAAACGGTTAAAGCATAAAAAAGAAGTTGATTGGGTAGCTGAATACTCGGCAGCTGAAGGATATGATATTGCAAGCTTTGAAACTGAGCTATCAAAAAAGCATGACAGATTCATAGAAGTTAAGTCATATGAAGGTACTCCTTATTTTTATTGGAGTCGAAATGAAATGAATATTGCTAGAATTAAGAAAGGAAATTATTTCCTCTATTTAGTTGACAGAAAGAAAATGAACAAAGACGATTATGAACCAATGATGATCCAAAATCCTTACATTAATTTAATACAAATTAAAAATGACAAATGGGAGGATGTAGTTGATAAATTGAGATTTGATTACATTGGGTAATATGATGTTAAATAGAATTATTTACATAGCATAGGCCAGACAGAAAAGCGGGGTATGCATGAGACCTTGTCCCAAGGGGATTCTTTCGGGGTGCTGTGAGCCAACCTAGCCGGTCGCAACAGAGCGTTGGCCTGCAAGGCTAGTTGCCCGCATGTATAACAGGCATAATCATAACCGCTGAGAGTCGTGTATTTGAAAACGAACTGAACAATTCCCCGAATAACGAAATTATTAACGACAAGCTTTGCCAGAGACTGTTCCACGACGGTTCCTTGCATTTGGGTTTAACGTACAAGCGTGCAGGACCTTTTAGGGATTTCAAGGGTGAGCGTTGTGAGGTTAAAAATGTTCTGACTTAAATGTATACTGTGATTCGCCTTAACATAAGATCAGTACCGATATGCAACTCAGTATCGCTGGCGCGACACGTAGATGCATATCTGATCTTATATAAATACGCACATTAGAAATTGTTTAAAATGGTTATAATCGTCTTATTTAATATAATAGTGCACTGTGATTCGCCTTAACATAAGATCAGTACCGATATGCAACTCAGTATCGCTAGCGCGACACGTAGATGCATATCTGATCTTATATTAAATACGCACATTGAGAATGGTCTTAATAGTTAAAATCACCTAAATGTGCGTATTACGGCGAATCACAATATTAATTATATAACGGCCTGCGTTATGTTAAATCAGCGTTGGTTCGAGGGTGGGATTAATAGTTTAGGGTTTGGCTTAATTCATCAATCAAAAACGATCACTTCATTTCTTGGTAGGAACGAGCACTCTTTCAGCTTTTCTGGGGTTGGAAAAAAGGGCAGGGGAAAGGTGAATGTGTGCGGAATGTTTTAGGATAATCAAAAGGCTACTCAGACAAGTCTTTCAACTTTTGGAAGTAAAAAAATGGTATAATATAACAAATCAGCTGTTTATTAATTTATCAGTAAACAGCTGAGTTTATTAAGAATCTTAACTATTTTTAATCCAAATAATTCATATATGAAAGCTTATATTCTATCAGTACTATTAGGTTTGCAAACGCTAATCTGTTTCTCTCAAGATATTCTTAATACCTCTCTCGGGTTATCAAAATCTGGACAAAATCTAATTTTTTATTACGACTGTAATGTGGATCCAAATGATAAATGGAGATTCGAATATTCAAAGCCATTAATAGATGATTATAATCCAAGTCTCAATGTTTCATATTTTGAGTCTGGTGGAAAAGATTTCCAATTTGTGAATTCAGATGCCACTGATTATACCTTGTCTTATTTCAAAGTAGCCGGACTCACTTATCTTTCAAAGTTTGGACTTGATTTTAGGCATAATGCTTCCTCTATTAAATTTTATGTTAATGATACAGATGATTATTGGTACAATAAGGCTCACAATTCTGAATATAATACATTCGTAATTGGAAAGTCAGGAAGCGGCGGTCATGAGTTTGAATTTATAACCGATGGTACTGATTATACTAGTGCTCAACTCAAGATAGGAGATGGAGTCCTTCTGGATGCCAATGATGTGTCACTTTTTGAAAACGGTATACAAACTGATGAAGTAACTGTCCAGCCAACTACGATACCTGATTATGTATTTGAAGAATCTTATGTATTAAAACCTTTAGATGAAGTTGAAGATTACATCAATAACAATGGTCACTTACCTGAAATTCCATCAGAGGCTGATATTAAAGAAGAGGGGCTTAAACTAGCAGAATTTAACATGAAGTTGCTTCAGAAAATAGAGGAACTGACCCTTTATACGATCCAGTTGAAAAAGGAAATTGAAGAATTAAAGAGCGAAAAGACTTCCAAGTAATGAATATTTGCATGAAGAAATTTTGCTTTGTCTTACTGTTCTTATGGTTAGGCAGTGAGGCAATTATAGCACAAAACTGTCAACCCCTAACGAGTAAGGATGATTTGACCTTTGGTAGCGTACCCACGGAATTTGACCCACTCATCGATTTTTCGACAATCCACAATTATCCCAATATCTCAGGTTTTCTGCATGGATTCGTCGAAGATGATACTGATGACACCAAAATTTATCCGACTGAAGCATTAATTGAACCACTAAACATTCGCTACTTCCGATCCGCGAGACTTTGTGGATATCCAACAGTTAGAGCCGCTGGTGATAATCCTGTTTTTATTCCGATTCTCAGTGGATGGTGGGCTGATTTACAAAAAGTCACAAATAACAAGCAAGATGTGATTGATAAATGTAATGACATCAGCGATTATGGAAGTTTGTATAGTGCGGTTCAAAATTTGACCTGGCCTGAGCACCCCAGTGTTGGAAACAATGACCTTTATTATGAACAACATTTTAAAGATTATATAGATCTAAGACTAGCTGATATTGATGCTATGGGAATAGATGAAAGTGACGTCATCATTGACATCTGGAACGAACCAAATGACGTAGATTCAACAGGAGCATATATATATGGTAATTTTTCTGAAGTGTTTATCGATTTAGCACAGTACGTGAAAGGAATTGATGAAAATTACAGGATTGCCGGACCAAGTACCAAGGCAAGTAAAGAAACCACGGATGAGAATGGAATTAAGACTATAGATATAGATTTTATCGAACAGTTTTTGGATGATTTGGTAGCACATAATGAGACTGCATCTGCCCATGATAAAATCGAATTGGATGTACTTAGTTACCACAATTTTCCTCACCGTGGAGCGGTCGATCAGCACACCAATGATTTAAACGAGGTAAGTGACTTGTTGGCAGACACACAGAAGGATTACATCAATAAACTAGGAATCAAAGCCCTGTATATCGGAGAACATCTAGGCGATCGATTCTATCAGACTGATAATCAAACAGATCCGCAGCTGATGAATAAAAGACAATATGATGACCTCTATATTTTGAGCAGCTATCATTATATAGAGCAAAAACTGAGATCTATGAAGAACGAATTTGGGTTGGACGGAATGGCGGGCAAATCGACCTGGAAAGTTTATGATTCTAATAATCCAGGAAGAAACCCAGCATATGGTGCTATTGGTGCCTTCTTGAATCATGATTTCTCCCAAGATAATCTGGAGGATGGCAAAGGATGGGGTCAGGGAACTAATGGTGATATTAATTCCAACTATATTTCTCATAAGCTGTTTTCTGAGATGACGACAAGGTTCAAGACTAAATACATGGATGAAGATAATGTTTTGATCATGGCGGGTAAAAAGGATAATGACATGGTTCGATTACTTGTTTTCCAAAATTCTAATGGAGTTGTTAAAAAAGAACCTTATGATAACACGGACCAACCGGTTACAATTAAGCTTACAAACTTGGCCAAGGAATTCGGCGCGAGTAACGAACTTCAATTAGTTTCATTCTCGTATAAAACACACAAAACTGCTGTATTGGACAAGGATGATGTTGGTGATCTTGACGATAATCATACATGGCTTAGTTCTGTTAAACAAAGCAGTAATATAGATATTGAGTATTTTATTATTGATACGGGTCTTACTGCCGGAACAGCCCTCTATACGACTAATTTAGATAAAATGGAGTTTACTGTTGAACCCCGAAGAGTCTATTGTATTGAAATTAAGAAAGTTACGAATCCTTAATTAAGGAATCACCCATACATTTTCAAAACTATAATGAGAATCAATGAGTTCAAATAAAATATACAGGTTAATATTTCTTTTGTGCCTTGGTATTTTGGGGTATGAAACCAAATCCCAACAGTCACTGAACCATGATCATTATGATGAGGATGTTGAACTTAACTCCACTTTTCAATTACAGTATAAGAAAATCACCTCATCATCTAAAATAGTTCTGTCAGATGGATTTAATGTGAAATCTCAAGCATCCGGGATTGTGATATTTGGTTATTCAGTATCAGAATCTCAAGCCAGAGAGAATGCAGACATATTAGGAATTGAGGATAATTCGGTAATTATCTATCCCAATCCTTTTACTGATAATATTCTCAACATTAAGGTAAATGGAAATTATTCTAATTCTTCAATTCGGGTAGTAGATTTGAATGGGAAAATCATTTATGCCTCGATTCTCAATATCACAGATAATCATTCAATACAAATAGAATTAGATCATCGTCTGATAGATGGAGTTTTTGTTTTGGAATTATTGCAGGACGGAAAGGTGGTTTCTAGATCTCAAATACTAAAAATGGCAGAGTACTAAGCTAGCACTGAGTGTTGGGTTGTATCGGGGGGGTGATTGTTTTACTCATACGCACAAGGCATGCCCCGCACAAACACCTCGTGAATCACTGGCCGTGTACCTCACTGCGTTCGATTTGTCCTAGATTTTATTTCTGTGCGTTCGTTCGCCAAAATCACGTGTTGGCCTTGAGGGATAGCTGGATTGATTTTGGCTTGATTCTTTGTTTATTTTGGCAAAATCCTAACGCCTGAGAATCGTGTATTTGAAAACGATCCGAACAACTGGCCAGCGCACAGATCAACCCAAATTACATATCTGATTTTATGTTAACCATCCGCTGTGCGTCTGGGCGCAAATCCCTAGTTGTGTTATATAATGGTCTGTGTTATGTTAAATCAGCTTTGGGTTTTGGGATAGGGGATTAATAGTGTGGGTTGGTTTTTCTTCGTTTCTAGTACCGTTATCTTTTATTGGAGCAGTAACTAAGCACTCTTTCAGCTTTTCTTAGGGTTGGAAATGGGCCAGGGGAAAGGTGAATGTGTGCGGAATTTGATGCACATAATTACCAATCATGCTCTTAAAAAAATCTCCAATTTGAAGATACGCTTCAAAACTTGGTTTCTGAACCATCTTGTGCAATTCAAGAGATGATGAATAAAAGGTGGTAAAGGGAATCAAATTGAGGCTTTCAAATTTCTATTGAGACAGACTTTGCTTTTTTCTGAAACTACTTCAACCGAGCCTACGGTCAATTCATGTCCTCATTCGTCAGCTTCCTTTGTTTTTCCAAATCATAGTGTCCTTTCTAGCGCTACTCTTGCAGAATAAAATACTCAAACATAAATATGATAAGGAAAGGATATTATGGGCTTTGGTTGGTGTTTCTAGCCCTAAGCGCGCAAGGTCAAGACAATGGCCTATCAAAAACAGTCAATGAAACATTTATGGGAAAGACACCTCAAATGATCCTCAATGAACTGGTAGCTGATGCAGGGTTGAAATTAAACATGGGAGAACATAAACTGCCAGCCAAAATTAAGTCATACACTTTCAAAGGAGAGACGGTAAAAGAAGCGATAGAGAAAATCTTAAATAATTATGGGCTTCATTATGCCGTTCAATATGGAGTGGTTTTGGTAGACGATCAACCCGTTGACACCAGTCGATACCGAACAGTGGGCAACAGAGATTTCAACCTTAGTGGAAAGGTAGTAGATGAAGCCAATGGTGAGGCGCTGGCCTTTGCTACTGTCGGGATTATTGGTACAAATTATGGGACTACAACAAACGCTGATGGATTCTTCACACTCCTGAATATTCCTACCGATACGATGATGCTGACCATACATTATGTCGGTCATACCACTTCCAAAGTCCCTATTGTAGATATCATAGATAAAAAGTCTTTAATCATAAAGCTAGGTATCTCAGAGCAGCGATTGGAAGAAGTAGTTGTCAGTGCTTCTAACTTAGACAACCAAATGATGAGTGCCACTGATAAAATCAGTCAGATCAGTGTTTCACCAGAGGCTTTGAGTGCATTGCCTAGTATGGGGGAAAAAGACATCTTTCGCAGTATCCAGCTCTTACCAGGTGTTAGTGGTACCAATGAAGCATCCTCAGGTCTTTTTGTTCGAGGTGGTACTCCAGATCAAAACCTGGTCGTATTGGATGGATTTACAGTGTATCATGTAGATCATTTTTATGGTTTCTTCAGTGCCTTCAACCCGAATGCAATCAAGAATGTGCAGTTGCACAAAGGTGGTTTTGAATCTAAATATGGAGGACGCCTTTCCAGTGTCATGGAGCTAACTGGAAAAACCGGAAACCAAAACAAATTTTCGGGAGGAGCAGGGATTGGCGCTATCAGTGCTAATGCGTTTGTAGAAGTTCCAATTGGAGAAAAATTTAACCTATTTCTGGCAGGTAGAAGATCCTATACCGATATTATTACGAGCGGAATCTACGATGATATCTTTGACCTATACAATGACAATGAATCTACCACCACAAATCAAAATTCTAGCTTGCCGTCTAGATCAGGACGAGGTGGAGGAGCTAACCAACAGGAAGAAACCGAACCTTCTTTCTTTTTTTATGATGCCAATGCCAAGTTGAGCTTTCGTCCATCGGCTAAAGATGTTATATCATTATCCTACTACAGCGGGAAGGACGACCTGGACAATTCCAGGGTAACTGCCAATAGTTTTGAAGACGCAAACGGTGATCTAACGTCCATTGATACAGATGTAACAGATTTGCTTCAGTGGGGTAACATTGGGACAAGCTTAAGATGGGCACGTCAATGGAATGATCGCTTTTATTCAAATGCGGTGACAAGTTTCTCAAACTATTTTAGCGATAGAGATCGTATCAACGATGTAACAATAGATCGTGCAGATAGTGTAGTAAATCGTAGAATTGGTACTGAAGAGATCAACGACTTGTTTGACTATTCATTTGCTATCAATAATGAATACCTCCTCAACCAATTCCATACGATTGAATTTGGAGCACAAACCATATTCAATGATATCTCTTACAGTTTCGTTGCAAATGATACTGTTAGTGTGATTGACGAAAAGAATAAGGGTGTTCAGGCTGCTTTTTACCTTCAAGACACATGGGAAGTAAATAACCGACTGACGGTGATCGGAGGTCTGCGCTCCACCTATTTTGACGTGACAGACAAGATGTACTTTGAGCCTAGACTATCCGCATCCTATTCACTAAGTAAGAAATGGAAATTAAAAGCCGCATGGGGTCACTATTACCAGTTTGTTAATCGCATTGTTCGTGAGGATGTATCCCAAGGGAGTCGAGATTTCTGGCTTCTCTCAGATGATCAAAATAGTCCTGTGAGCTTCTCCAGACATCTTATCGGAGGGATAAGCTACGAAACTAATGGATGGCTTTTTGATGTGGAGGTCTATGACAAGTCACTGGATGGTATTGTCGAATACAGCAATCGTCAGTCTGCCACTGCACTGGTGGATTTAGAAGATACAGATTATTTCTTTGAAGGAACAGGAGTGGCTAGAGGTATTGAATGGCTTATCCAAAAAAAGACAGGTAAGTACAAGGGATGGGTTAGCTATACCATCGGAGAGGTGGTACATGATATACCCGGAATAAGTGACAATCCATTCTATGCCCTGCATGATACACGTCATGAAATTAATCTGGTTAATACCTATGAGGTTGGACGGTGGGAATTTGGTGCTACTTGGGTTTATGGTACAGGCAAACCCTACACATCTCCTTACGGTGAATACGAACTTACAACACTAGATGGAGTAACCTATAATTATATCAGCGTAGGAGCTAAAAACTCTTTCAGGTTACCTAATTACCATCGAATGGATCTCTCTGCCAACTACAAATTCAAAATGGGCGAGACAGGAAGTGGACAGATTGGGCTGTCATTATTCAACCTCTACAATCGTGATAACACATGGTATAAGGAGTTTTTGGTGGAGGAAGAGGAAGTCTTAGAGACTGATGTCAATTTAATAGGATTTACTCCTAACCTTAATTTAAGTTTCAAATTTTAATGGATAAACAAATGAAAAGTACATACAATAGTTTTTTTCTATTACTAGTATTCATCGGAATAATCTCATGTGAAGATGTACCAGATTTTGAACCTGATGATACAATCCCGGTTGTAGAAGCTTTCCTCTATGTAGATGATCCCGTTGATGATATTAAAATAACGAAGGTGATTCCATTTGCATCGGGCATATCTGATAGTGAGGTCAATGGACTTGAAATTGAAATCACTTGGAATGGAACTTCCTACGCCTTGGTAAATGCAGAATCCGGAGGTGGTAGATACTCTTATCCAGGGGATGATCTACAAATCACGAGTGGCGAAACTTATGAAATCAACTTTGTGTATGAAGGAGATGTTATTTCCTCATCTACCACTGTACCTGCAGTACCTACTGGATTAGATCTTTCTACCGCCTCAATAACACTGCCTCAACTGATTGATATTTTTGATGTAATAGAACTGGCTAGTGATCAGAACAACAGTGTCAGCGTAGAATGGGATAATCCCAATGGGGATTACTATTTCCTAGTCATTGAAAACATGGAAAGTTCTCCTGAGTCCATTGATCTTAATAACATACTTGATTTCAATTTCGAGTTTGTCTCAACGCCCACTCAGGATAGTTTCTTTACGATGATCCCTTTCATTCATTATAACCAATTTGGAACTCACAGGATCATCTTATATCACGTTAATGAAGAGTATGCCTTGCTTTATGAAACGATCGAGCAGGATTCCAGGGATCTGAATGAACCCTTCACCAACATAACTAACGGAGTGGGTATTTTATCTGGCTTTGCTAGTGATACTGTTTATCTGGAAATCAACAAGCAATGAAACGCAAGTACTTTTCTGGTTTCCTCATCTTTCTTGGGTTGGCCAGTCCAGTTTTTTCTCAAGAGCTGCCAAATCTTGATATAAAGGGGTCTATTTATGGAGAAGTGGTTGATTTAGATAGCAAGCAACCTATGGAATTTGCATCTGTAGCACTCTATCAACTTCGTACAAATGAAGTAGTCAAAGGTGTATTCACAAATGAGAAAGGTCAATTCATCTTTAAAGGATTAGGCTTAGGCGCCTACAGCCTCGAAATCAGTTTTGTTGGGTATAAAAAGACGGTCATCAACCAGGTCATGATCTTACCCAAGCAACCGGAAATTTTCTTTGGTGAGATTACCCTTGAACCTTTTATTGATCAACTTGATGAAGTGGTAGTGACTGGTCAAAAAGAGGAAATTCTATTCAAAGCTGATCGAAAGGTAATAAACATAGCCTCCAACCTTTCTGCACAGGGAGGGACATTGGTAGAAGCACTTGAAAATCAACCATCTGTCAAAACGGACATGGATGGAAATATGACACTGAGAGGAAGTCCTAATTTCACAGTTTTGGTAAACGGAAAACCAACAGCGCTTAAAGGTAGTGACGCGCTCCAACAGATGCCAGCCAATACAATTGAAAGTGTGGAAATCATTACCAATCCTTCCGCCAAATTTGACTCTGAGGGAGAAGTTGGAATTATAAATGTGATCACTAAAAAGGATTTTTCAGAGGGTTTTAATGGAGTGGTCAACGGAGGAGGAGGGTTTACATCTAATTTGCTGGGTAGATATTCTGGAGATGCCAACTTTCAATTGACCCGAGACAAAGTCACTTTCTCTCTCGGAATAAACTCTAGGTATGCTCCGATTGAGGGGGAGGGAAATCGAATCAGAGAAACGATACTTACTGATGGTACTAATGTACGGGACTCGGATATGGATATTGGTGTATACCGTGCTAACCACACCATTAAAAGTGGAATCACTTATAATCCCAATGCTACAAATTCATTCAACTGGGATGTGAGTGTAGGACAACTATCTTTTGAAAGAGAATATAACTCTAGAACAATATCGGTCTCAGACACCACACTGAACATTCTGACGCTCACAACTGCTGACAATGAAAGAAGTTTCATTTCATCATCTATTGGGTTTGAGCATCTGTTTGATCTTTCTAATGGTCATAAGCTGAGTGCTAATCTATTTTATTCCCGAACGGATGGATCAAAAGGGGATGACCTATTTGAGCAAACAGCCACAGAGAGTTGGGTACCTTCAGATCTTCTTGTCGATCAAAGTGCCGATGAAATAAGCCAGGAATCGGAAACCAGACTTAATCTGGATTATTCCAGGCCTGTTGGAAAAAAGAATGATCGATTAGAAGTAGGATACCAATGGAGGTATGAAACAACAGAGCTGGATCAACAAATGGCCGTAAGCACTTATGTGGAATTGACGCTTAGTGAAAATGAGATATTTCTAAACCGTTCTATAAATGCTGGCTATGTTCAAATAGCAGGGGAGAGGAACTCGATCGGTTATCAAATTGGCCTCAGGCCAGAAACGACTTCTCGAACTATTGATCAAACCGAAGTTTCCAATACTATGGAGTATTTCAACCTGTTTCCTTCTACGAATGTGTCTTATCGCTTTTCTCAAGATTCTCAATTAAAGCTCGGATACAGTAAACGCATCAACCGGCCTGATATCAATCAACTCAATCCCTATCCCCAGTTCATAGACGAGAAGAACCAGAGAAGTGGAAATGTAGAATTGCAGCCAGAATATATCCATTCGGTCGAACTGATTCTTTTAAAGCGATTTCTTTTCACGTTTGTGTCGGCTGATATTTTTTATCGACAAACAGAAAATAAAATCAGTCCGGTATGGCTGGTGGGCAGTGATGATCATATGTTGCTTACTTACCAAAATGTTGAACAGGATTATTCTTATGGTACTGAAATTATGGCTGGAGGTCAGCTTACTGATTGGTGGCGTTTCAACCTAAGTTCGAGTATCTACAGATACAATATCAATGGGGATGTATCAGGGGAAGAAATCAACAACTCTTCCAATTCATGGAATGCAAGGCTTGGTTCGACTTTCAAAGTCAGCAAGACCAATACTTCACTCCAGTTCAATGTACTCTACAATAGCGAGGTAGCGAACTCTCAGGGTTCCCGACAGGGCTTTTTTGCTACAATGATTGGCGTGAAGCAGCAACTGTTTGAAAACAAGCTAGACCTGTCACTTCAAGTACGTGATGTGTTTAGTACGATGAAATTTTCAAATGAAAGCGGTAGTGAGTATTTCATATCAAACATGGAATTTTCTCCCTATACACCGATTGTAAACATCAACCTAAGCTTCCGATTCAATAATTATAAAAAGCGGCATTTAATCAACCCTACTGATATCAATGAACTTGATTTTCAACATGATTTCAATTTTTAAAAAATCCAGATACGCTTTGATTGGGGTCTTAATCACAGCTTGTCATCCTCAACTTGCTCCTCTAAATACTTCGGAATCTATTGTGATAGACGGTGAAGATACAGAATGGAACAGGGATCAATACCAAAAGGTAAGTGGACTTGGCCTGGTTTATTCCATTGCCCAAGAAGAGCAATACATAAAAATTCTTGTCAAAGCGATGGATCAACAAACCTTCAAGAAGATTGGACTTCTCGGACTTACAATTTGGCTAGATGGAACAGGAAAGTCTAAAAAGGAAGTTGGGATAAAATATCCACTTGGAGCAATGGAAAGTGGTATGCTGGAAAATATGATGAGTCAGCGTGGAAGCCTTCAGAATTTTGATCGAGAGAAATTAGAAGGTAAAGGACTGGAAATGTTGGAAGAGAAGTCCTCTAATGAGGTAGGATTAATAGGTATTTTGGATGACACTAAAGAATTGTATCATGTCACTTTAGAACAACTTAAAATTCCAATAGAAATCTCTCAAAAGATTGTTTCAAGGCAGGAGTTCATCATTGAATATTCTGTTCCTAATAGCCTACTAAAGAAGGGTAAAAAGGACTTTATCGCGATTGGTTTTGAGATTGAAGGAATCAATGTCCAGGAATTGATCAAAAAACAAATGGCTGGTAGAGGTGGTGGAAGGTTTGCCGGAGTAGCAGGTGGTAGAATGACTGGTAGGAGCATGGGAATGGGAGGAATGAATGATAAGCTAAGAGCATTTCAGGAATTGAATCAACCTGTCATGACTTGGTCCAAGTTCCAATGGAATGAATAGCAATCTGTAACTTTTTAAGCAGACCATATACTTCAATATCCAATTCATCTAGTTCATCAGGTCATTCGTCAGCCTCATGGTTTTCTGGCCAAAGAAAGAGAATAGGGTACGTTAGCTTGTAAAACAAAATACAAAAACAGAATAAAATGGAAACGAATCGAAATCGAATGAATACAAAACTCAAAGGGATCATTTTTATCATAAGCCTTTTGACAATGGTGACATCAGGATTTGCACAGAATGGAAAGATGTCTGATAAAACGTCCGAAGAAAAAGCAAGGCTGATGACTGATAAGCAAAAAGAGAAGATTGATTTCTATGATGACCTGAAACAGCAGATGTATGATATCAATCTTAAATACATCAAAGAAATGGAAGTAATTGTCAAAGGTGGTAGATCAATGGAAACCGTTCGAAAACTTAGAGATATGAGTGATCGAAAAGATAAAGAAGTGAAAACTGTCCTGGATAAGGATCAATACAAAATCTATCTAAAACAGAAAGAAGATATGCGCTCACAAATGAGAGCAAATCGAGGAGGTGGTAGGTAGTAATTTAGATTGGTTTTGAGGGGCTCTCATCTCAGGATGAGGCCCTTCTTCTATTCGTATAACAGAAAATTCAAAGTACAGGAAAATGAAAAGAAAAATTGGAACGCTCTTTCTTCTAATAGTTAGCCTGCAACTAACTGCACAGCGAGGAGAAGTAGCAAAGGTTTTTAGTTATTTCAAAAAGGGTATTGGCATTAGTTATCTATCTCCGTCGGATACAGAAAATGCCAAGGCTAGGGTAGGCTTACATATTGGATTTGCACCTTCGATTCCACTTTCGGACAATACTTATCTCAAACCGGAAATAGCATTTTCTTCCAAAGGAGGAAAAGCTGATTATGATCCTAATAACTTAGGTGTATTTGATGGAACAATCACTTATCGAATAATCTATCTGGAGTTTCCAGTGGTTTATGGATATAAAATTAATGAGTTCTTTAGTGTAGAAATTGGTGGATATGGAGCTATTCCACTCAACGCCAACTTTCAATTTGATGGACAATTTGGATCTGGATATGGAACCTTCGATAAAGATGCCATTCATGATTTCGATTATGGATTGATAGGAGGAGTCAAAGTTGGACCTATTGGAATCCGCTACTATTATGGTCTTTCAGAAGTGTCAAATGATCTACTCTCGGAAGACTTTTTAGGTAATGCCACTCAACACACTATACAAATCTATTTGCAACGCACCCGCTCCAGAAGATTCTGAAAACAAATTTATAGGTATGGGAGAATCAATAAATAAAAGATTTTTGGTTGTAATGATTGCGGTTGTCATAGTTGTGTTTTCAGCTCAAGCTCAAAGGGTGGTTGTTAAAAAGCGTGTGCCACCTAGAGGTAGAACTGTGGTTCGGGTTGATAACGCTGTTAAGGTAGTGTATAGGGGAGCTACACTACATTACTCCAGGGGTGTATTTTATCGTCCCGTGGTAGGTAGGGGGTATCTGTGGTGGCTTCACCCATAGGTGTGCGAGTTGCCACATTACCACCCCGATATATACGTTTGGTGGTAAGAGGAGGAGTATTTTTTACTATAATGGCATATTTATCAACCAGCAGGTAAGGAGTATGTGGTCGTTGTGCACCGATTGGTGCGAGAGTTACCGTTTTTCCTCAAGGCTGTGAATTAAAACTTATTGAAGGGCAGAAATACTATGTGGTTGACAACACCTATTTATAATGAAATAATTGAGAACAACACCATCTCCTATGAAGTTGTAGAAGGCCCTCAAATTAAGGAAAGTACTATGATGGTTGGCACCAGACTTCCAAGACTTTCCGAAACATGTGAAGTTAAAATAATAGATGATCAAAAATTTTATGTATCGGATGGAGTATATTTTAAGGAAGTTATTGAAGACAATACCGTATGGTATGAAGTAGTTGGTGAAAATTGATTTTGATGTTTTATTAATTAATAATATGCGCCTTATCTCTCGAGTTGGTTTATTCATACTTACCTCATTTACTATGACTTTTTTGATGGGTATCTCCAGAGTCAGCTTGATGACCCGTATGGAGGCACTAGGATTGTATGAGTTTGGAAGATGGGATTATTTTATTCGTATAGGAACACTCTTTTTGGTATGTTCTATCTTTTTATCTGCAAACATTTTTTACAATAAAGTCAACTTAGGTCCTATCAAGTTCAATCTCTTGAACATCAAAGGGATCTTACTTTTTAATTTATTGATATTTATTCCTATTCAGCTTGGGTATGTGTTTTTGACTATGCAGCAAGTAGAACTTCCGGTCTCGGATCGTATACCCGTAGAGCGTGGAGGAGTGTTGATTGTATGGGCTATGATGACCAATCTGGCGTTGATGCTGGTATCGGCACTTGTAGGGACAGTTTATCGATTTATGAGAGAGAATTACCAGATCAATTTAAAAAATGAAATGCTGCAAAAAGAATCTGCTGAAGCTCGATTTGCCAATTTGAAAGAGCAGCTCAATCCACATTTCTTATTCAATTCATTTTCTACTCTGAACGGACTAATAGATGAATCCCCATCAAAAGCCAAAAAATTTGTACATGACATGTCTGATGTATATCGCTACGTACTCAAAAATGAGCATGTAGACAAAGTATCACTAAAAGAAGAGATGGAGTTTGCAAAAATTTATCTTTCGATGATTAAAGAACGTTTTGGAGATTCTATTGGAGAGGTGATTGTTATATCAAAAGAAGCCATGGAAATGAAGGTGCCCCCATTAGCCATACAGATGCTTATAGAAAATGCGGTTAAGCATAATAATTTTAATCCAGATCATCCGTTGAATCTAAGTATTCAGTCCGCTGACCAAAACGTTAGGGTAAAAAACTCATTAAAAGAAAGACAAGTTACAGGCAATCATTCTTTAGGATTATACAATTTAAACCAACGGTACAAATACATGTCTAATAGGGAGGTTATCATCAAAAAGACGAATGAAACTTTTGAGGTCAAAATCCCGCTTTTGCAATGAATGTATTAATAATCGAAGATGAAGAGAATCTTGCCAGGCAACTTAAGGACTTACTATCTGAAATTGATCCCAGTATTAACGTAGTATCTGTTTTAGGTTCAATAGAATCAGCTTTATCTTTTATTCCAATGGTTGATAATGTTAACCTAATGCTGGTGGATATTTATCTAAGTGATGGGCTTTCTTTCGAAATTTTTAATAAAATTGATATCAGAGTTCCTGTCATTTTTTGTACAGCATATGATCAATATGCACTGAAAGCATTTGAGCTGGATAGTGTCGATTATCTTCTTAAGCCTATAAAAAAAATAGATTTGGAGCGGGGAATTGATAAGTATAAGCGTCTTTTTTTAAGTAAAGCGGGTAATTCAAATCACTTACCTGAACTATCTGATAAGATTCAAAGGATTTACGAAAAGCTCAATCATGAAAAAACCTATCAAAAGAATTTCTTGCTCCCTTATAAAGACAGGTTGGTTCCGGTAGGGGTTGATGATATAAGCTACTTTCAAGCTGACTATGGAATGGTAAAATGTGTATCAAAGGATGGTCAACTGTTTCCTATCGATCAAAGCCTTGACTCAATTGAGGAGATTATTGATCCTATATTATTTTATCGAGTGAATAGACAATTTGTCATAAAAAGAGAGGCCATCATAGACGTTGAATATTATTTTAATGGGCGGTTGTTTTTGAATATTAACCCAAAACCTAAAGATAATATCATCATCAGTAAGGCTAAGGCAACTGATTTTAAGCAGTGGATGAATAAGGTATGAGCATTAGAAAAGACAGCATGTCTTATCTGCTAAATCAACTATTATTATCTCATATTATGTTAAATAGAATTGATATAGCGTCGGCCAGTCAGAAAAGCGGGGTGTGCGTGGGCCCTGTGGGCAGAAGGATTTTTCTGTCTAGATTTTTTGTTTACTTTTTCATCAATGGAAAAAGTAAAAGCCCAGCGGCTAGAGCGACACAGCAAATACAATTCAATCAACAAATCTGAGAGTCTTATATAGGGCTTATTTGAAACTCATTTAACCGTTGGCTAATTGTAGCTCATCATAACAAAATGCATTAAGATGGATGCTTATAATAAAGCGTTGGGAAGCATGTGTTTTAGAGTCAAAATCTTACGCGTTGAGAATCCCGTACCTGCCTGCCGGCAAGGCAGGTTTGAAAACATTCTGGGTAATTGTTCGAATACTTCAAAATACAAGAAACGTTTTGACTCTAAATCTTATGCTTATGGGCATGGCCAATCCAGATGCAATCTGGAAAGAGCGTTGGGAAAACTATTAATTGGCGCAGGGACAGCGTGAGCCGAGCGTGAGGAATTCGAGCGCTGGCCGTGCGGCTATTTAATATAACATCAAATTATATAACAGCGCAGAATGATTCGGCTACAGCTTTTAAAAACAAACAACAAGAACGTACTCGTCATAGTCCAGCTGTGCTGGTTAACATAATATCATTATATAATCAAGCGGTACGATAATTGTCGAGGTCCATTTAAATGATGCCCAGCAATTAAGATAACAAGTCCTTCAAAAACTATGTATGACGAGAGTAGGTAAGGGTTTATTTCAAATAATGCTAAAAACGAAAAGCTCATTTAAAACATGTAAAACTGCTATGTTTTACTAATTTGATTCATTTAAAATGTGAATTTTAGAACATCAATTCATTTTGTATGAAATCTGAATGTATTTATCGGGCATGCTCGATAAATTGGTGTGATTTTGGAAATCAATTTTTTTATTTTCCAACACTTTGACAAGGTGGCAAATACGAACAGAATAAAACGACCAATTTATGTTCTCCAATGTGCTGGTACCTACGGGCACTTTCTTGGTTGGCTTGGATGCCTTTAATTATGCTATGTCTTATATCTTCAACAGAAACATAAGAGTAGGAAGGAGTTAGAATGTAGCATTTTTGGAAGTTGTGAATTCAGGAAGGTCATCAAGAAAATGAGTAATACTATTTCTAGTTAGCACCTTTGCTCCATATTTAATCATCTCTTTTGGCCAGCTGAGTTTTGGATCGTTTGCTAAACTTTCCAAAAGAAATAACTCTCTTCCTAATCGAAGGGTTTCCCATCCCTGATATCGAGATCCACTTTTTTCGCCGGCTTCAACGATAATAGTTGCGTCGCTAATTAAGGCCATGGTATGATTACGCATAATAAAGTTTTTGGGTTGAACTGGATGATCCTTCGGAAATTGACTAACAGCCAAATGCTCATTTTTGATCTTCTGTAATAAGTGCTCATTTTTCTTCGGGTAGGTCTTATTTAGTGGCGTACCCAGAACTGTGATTGTTTGTCCCCCTTTCTGGATAGTCGTAGTATGTGCTATTGTATCAATTCCCTCTGCTAAACCACTCACAACAATGATGCCTTTTGAAATTAGGAGTTCAGTAATAATGGCAGCTCTTTTGATGCCCTCCTTCGTAGCTTTCCTAGAACCGACAACGGAAACCTTGCGCGCACTTGATAAATAGCTAAGATTTCCTTCGAAAAACAATTTATTTGGAGCGTTCTTAGATTCATAGATATTTAGAATTCCAATTGAATCTTCTAATGATAGTGTCTCCATATTACAAAATAACAAAATTTAGGGGAAGGTGAATATTTCTTCGTATAGTTAAATGGTAAGTTATGCAGACATTTTTTGAGACTTCGATCAGGTTTATTCTTCCTCTTCAAATTTGCTCGGATCCCATAACAGATTCTTTTGAGTCATCCACTGTTGCACTTCTGTGGCGCTTTTTGAGGCCAGTTTACCCTTATTGGCAAAAATATGATTCATAACAAAAGCAATGTCGCTGTTGATATTGTAGTACTCTTTTTTTTCATAGCTTCCAAAATCTGCGAGAATTACATGTAGTTGTTCATCACCTGGATTAGTTATTAGGGTGTTTTCGGCCTTCATGTCTCCAGGGTTATATCCGGCGTCTTTTACTATTTGGAGAGCATTGCTGAGCTGACAGGCATAATTTTTCATCTGAATATCAAATTCCTGCGTATAGTCTCCTAATCGTTCGATTTGCTTACTGGACAATGAGCCTTTTTCCTCGTAATTCATTATAATATAGTAGGCACTGGGAGTCTCTTGATCTTGGGACTGAACTGTAATTACGATGTGTGTATCTGGCGTGATTGCAGGTGGGTTATTTGATAATGCCTTGTTCTTGTTTTCAATTTCGTCACGGACGTGCACTTCCCAAGGCATGCCATCACGAAGGGCCTTAATATTAGCAGTTACTTTTTTGACCGCAATCATTCGTAAATAGTCATCGACATTGTCGTCATCATCTATTTTATGAATTTGACCAAGGCCCTCTGCTGTCAATTTTCCGAGGTATACAATTCCATGTGCACTTGGGTCTCCAATTCGCTTTTCCAGGGTAACAAGTCCTGCGAGTAGCTCATCTGCTTGTGCAACCGATTTTGCTGTGAGTTTTTGAGTTAACTGAACTACCTGATCATACGATGCTTTAGGGTTGGCCAGGAGTTGGAGCTGGGTCAATCGGTTCACCTGTGTGCTGTGGTCTGCTAGGTTCTGATTGGATAATTTATCACCGGATGAAGGATACTCATTGTTATAAGTTTCCTGCTTTCGAGCTAGCTCTATTGTGGCCGGTCGGGTATGGCCCTGTTTCGGCCTATCAACTTGGGCTATTATTGGCATACTTAGCGCTAAAAGAGACACATGTCGTGTAAATATAAACAATTGACCGTTTGATGTTCCCTAAAACGGTGGTTTAACAAAACTTTCGATTTCACACTAATTATTCTTATCTTCTGTCTCATAAACTCATCTCACGAATGAGTTTCATGAATAGACGTTTAATTGAACTCAAATGAAGGTAGGTTATGCCAGGGTATCTACCCAAGATCAAAAATTAGAACTTCAAGTTTCAGAACTTGAAAAGTATGGTTGTGAGAAAATCTTCAAAGAGAAAAGGAGTGCGGTCAAGGAAAGGCCTGAACTGGATAAGTTACTTGCTCATTTGAGATCTGGAGATGTGGTATTCGTTTGGAAACTTGATAGACTGGGAAGATCTCTTCGACATCTCATTAGCTTAGTGGCTGGTTTTAAAGAGGCGGGCGTAGACTTTGTTAGCTTGAATGATAACATTGATACGACAACAGCTCAAGGCAGATTGATCTTCAACATCTTCGCATCTTTTGCTGAGTTTGAGAGGGAGTTGATTAGTGAAAGAACAAAGGCTGGATTGAAAGCTGCTCGCGAAAAGGGTAGAGTCGGAGGTAGAAAACCAGGGCTTTCTGATGATGCTCAGACGAAGGCCTGGGCTGCTCATCAACTATATGAACAAGGTCAAATGCCAGTTGCTGATATTCTTACACAACTGCAAGTGAGTAGAGCTACCTTTTATAGGTATTTGGAATGGGCTAAAGAAAATTTATCGAATAAACCAAAAAGAAGAGTTTCTAATAAGAAGTAATGAGACAATTGATTATTCAGAATTATATATCATCCACTTATCATAATCAAATGTATTTGTCGAATAAATCTAACTGATTCAGTTCAACATCTGGTAGTGCACCAAAATCTCCTCCTAAATAATCTTTCTTAAACGAAGTATCACTTCTTGCACCTTCCTTTTGAATTGAAGAAATTTCTGAACCTGTTTTAGTTTTTGAGACTAATAGAATTTGATCTCTTCTTAATAATTTACGGTCCATCAAATCAAGCATATGATTACTGAAAACTAGTTGACCTCCAAATGGATTGTATTTATTGCTGCAATATAATTTAACTAGGAAATGAACTAATTTAAAATGAAGTCTTGCATCCATTTCGTCTATTACAATTGGATAACCATTTAAAAGACTATTGATAATGGGCCCTGCTATAGCAAAGAATTTTTGAGTTCCAGCTGATTCTTCCTTTAGGTCAAAATCAACGACATCGACTTCTTGACCGCTCAAGTCGTAGACTTTGTGTCTTGTGAATACTTGAAGCTGCTGTGGTAAGTTTCTTTTGACTAAATCTCGTAAGTCGAGACTTAAAAATTGCATAAGATTGTCGTCGATGTTAACGGTTTTTATGTCTACATCTTCAAAATCTAATCCAGCAGCATTGAAAACCTTGAGTATAAAATCTCTATGTTTTTGTTCTTGAATCAATTTTGCAGTATACCCAGTAAAAGATGGATAGTTATAATCAGTTATTATTGTAAGGTTGGTGAACCATTCAATAATATTAGATGATAAAGTAGCGTTCAGTTGTGCTAATGTCGAAAGAAAAAGAGTTGTTGGTTTTATGAATGATTCCTTGCCATGCCCTTCGGAAAAGGATATGCCACACTCGATCTCTGATTCCATTCTCTGAAATAATAATTTTTCTGTAGTCTTTAATACAGAAAATAAATACTCCTTGTGTACTTTATACTTATCAATAACAAAACCATATCGGTAACGGTTTTCAAAAACAACAAAATCTATCTCAAATAAGGTAGGCTCTTTTTGCGACTTCAACAGTAGTTTATAGGGTTCTAAGTTGATCACACGTTTAGAATGGGATTGAACTGCAGAAGTTAGTACAAAGTCCCTCATAAAATCCAACGCCTTAATTAAGTTGGTTTTGCCACTTGCATTTGCACCATAAAGGGCTAAGGCTTTTAGTAGTTTAATCTTTGAATACTGTGTCTGTATGAGATTTGAATCTTCAAGCTGTTTTAAGGACTCTGCTACGAACGACAAATCGAGGCGCTTGTAGATGGACTTGTAATTTTCAACCGAAAATCGAATGATCATAATATTACAGGAATTCGATAAAATGAAATGTTTATTTCTGAATTTAAGCAAATAATTTTATTAAATTTACATAAAATCCATAATTTACCCAAGTCATTATGTCATATTTCACGTGATTGGCATAAATATTGAGGCAAAAAAATGCCGAGTTCCAGCCCGGCATTTTGTAAATTTTGTCAGCTCTTAGGAGCTTTAGTTGTAGTTTATAACGAATTGCAAATGTAAGAAGTTTTCTCTTTTTACCAAATCTCCTAAGGCTGATATAGTGTAAACATTTTAAATATTCGAGAGTGTCGAAGAAAAATTACTATGTCGTTACCAGACCTCAAGGAGGATGGGCGGTAAAAAAAGAAGGAAGCGCAAAAGCTTCAGCAGTTACTGGTACTCAATACGAGGCAATACAGGTTGGTAAAAATCTGGCAAAGAAGAATCACAGTGAACTTACTATTCAAGGGAAAGATCATAAATTCCGTGAAAAAAATAGTTATGGAAATGACCCAAAGAACATAAAAGGATAAGGTCATGAATAGTTTAACCGAAGCACAAAAAAAGGAATTCAATGAAATTCTTGATTTACTGGGAGAGACATTGGATATTACCAAATCTCAATTTGAAGCAGCAGTCAAGAGCTATAATGCTGTTGGGAGTTGGCTGTCAAGACCAGAGTCATTGTTGGCGCCATACAAACCGGAAATTTTGACTCAAGGGTCATTTTTATTGGGAACCATGATTCAGAATATAAACCCCAATGATGATATTGATATTGATCTTGTATGCCAGCTTATTGGTAAGAGGGCTGATTGGACCCAGTATGATGTGAAAAAAATAGTTGGTGATGAGCTAAAGAAGCATGGAATTTATAATAAGCTATTAGATATTCCTGATGGACGAAGGTGTTGGACTTTGGAATATCGAAAAGCTTCTAATGATGAGAAGGAAAAATATCATATGGATATACTTCCATCCATTGTGTCTCATGGATATGAATTACTGATTGAAAAGGCATATTCATTTAATGGATTTCAAGATGTAGATGAATTGGCTATAAGAATTACTGATAAACAAAGAGATGATTACTTCTCTGAGGTGATGCACGATCAATGGCTGAAAAGTAATCCTTTTGGCTATGGTAAATGGTTTTTTGATCAGGCTAAATTGAGTTTTTCAAAAGCAATATTGCTTTCAGAATCAGTTAAGCCTGTGCCAGAATTTAAAAGTAAGAAACTTCCGCTTCAAAGAATAGTGCAAATACTTAAACGTCATAGAGATATGATGTTTAGTGGAGATGATAATAAACCGATATCGATAATTATAACAACACTAGCTGCCAAAGCATATAACAAGGAGTCAGATGTATTTACAGGCTTAATTAATGCGGTTCGAAATATGTCATCATATATTGGAGAAAGATACTCACCTGAACATGGTAGGATTATTAAGTGGATTGAAAACCCCGTCAATCCAGAGGAAAATTTTGCAGATAAATGGCCAGAACATCCAGAAAGAGAAAAGAATTATTATAAATGGCAATATCAGCTAGAACAAGATTTGATTGAATTTAACAGTAGAGTTGGGAGCGGTCTGGGTGAGCTTCAGAAGAGTTTTTCCAATTCTTTTGGACAAACAGTATCAGAGAAAGTTTTCGAGCAATATGGAAATTCAATGAGACATATACGTGAATCCGGTAGACTTAGGATGGAAAGGGGAACTGGTATTTTAGGTGTGTCAGCAGGCCTTCCTGTTAAGAACCATAACTTTGAAGGCAATCATGAATGCAAGTAAATTCATAAAGAAACCTCGTCAATATAAAAAACGAGGTTTCTCGGCTGGTGCCCAATTAAAAATGATTCTTAAAAGTTTTCCAAATGTTAAAGTTTTAAGATATAAGGGTAGTTCATTTTCCATTATTACAGAATTAACCCCTACTACTCTGAGTAAAGAATACCAGATAAAGATTGATTTTGATAAATATGACGGAGTTAAAGTTTATGTAATTGGCGAAGTATTGAAAGTTGCGAAGAACCGATCTAAGCTGCCGCATGTTTATTCACATTCTGAACAAAGACTTTGTTTATACTCACCAAGTAAGGAGGAATGGAATAGGGAAAAATTAATTGTAAGTACAATAATTCCATGGACAAGCGACTGGTTGTTCTATTATGAATTGTGGATTCCAAACGGAGTGTGGTTTGGAGGAGGGCATGATGAATACAGAGAAAACTAGTAATGAAAGATAAATTCAAAATTCTATCAATTGACGGCGGTGGTATAAGAGGTGTTTTCCCCGCAATGTTTCTTGCAAAGCTAGAGGCTGAACTTAAGTCTCAAAAAAAGGAGAATTGGCAGATATACCAAAACTTTGATCTAATATGTGGGACGTCAACTGGAGGTATTCTGGCAATTGCTCTAGCACTGGGCATACCAGCACAGGAGTTATATGATCTTTATTTGAACAATTCTGAGGCCATTTTTGGGAAAAACTGGAAACTATTAAGATTCTACAAGAGATGGGTAAAAGGTCTGGGATGGTCTGTGCATAATCGTAATTCACTTGAATCATTGATTCGTGAGAAATTTAAATCTGCGTATGGAAATGAGGATCCTAGACTTGATAATTGCAAAACATCAGTTTGTGTTCCAATCTATGATCTATTAAATGGTCAACCTTCGGTCCTCAAGACGAGGCATAATAAGGCTTTCAAAAGGGACTACCATATCCCGGCTTTTAAGGCAGCTTTAGCAACTTCAGCAGCTCCCACCTATTTTGATCCCTATAGCTCTACTTATGAAGATCTTAATGGGTTAGAAAGTCCGTTTAGCAATAAAGTTGACGGAGGTGTTGTTGCTAACAATCCGACTCTCATAGGAATTTTGGAAGCTCAGGAAGCTTTTGCGGTGAAGCATGAAAATCTTAGTGTATTGTCTCTGGGAACAGGATATCAAAAATTCACGGATGGCAAAAAAAGGAGTAGATGGGGTATCAGCTACTGGTTAGGCAAAACCCGATTAATTGACCTTTTTATGCAAGCACAGTCTCAGTTAGTAGAAAATCAGATAAGCCTTATTCAAAATGGGATAGATAAAAAACATAAAGATAATCCTCGATTTAAGTACATCCGAATAAATACAGAATTATCAGGGTCCCTCAAAATAGCCTTGGACGAAACTAATCCAGACAAACTAAAGAAACTTGGTGAGAAGGCCGCTTTTGAGTTTGGAAATAATGGAAGTAGAATAGTTGAAACTTTTTGTAAGTAGTATGTCAAAAGGAATTGAAAAACTAATAGGGCTCGGATTATTGGTTGTAGGAGGGTTGATCCTTGGGTCAAGAAAAAAGTTAGAATTTACTAAAAAGTCCAATTGCGATCTCTTATTAAAGAGTTTTAACGATGTAATCTCAATTCATCCTAATAAAGTGGTAAACCTTAGGCGTGCTCATGAAACAATTCGAAAAAAAATAACCCATTACTTTTATGGCAAGCCTCATTTACCGCTTCCAGAATATTACATTCAAGGTTCCTACAAAATGAAAACGGTCGTGGAAAATAGAACCACGAAAAGTGATGTGGATTTAGCAATAATTTTCCCCTCTTTTCCAGGCGTGAAACTTGAAACACTACAAAATCATGTACGCAATGCGCTTTGGAATCATACTACTAAAGGTGTAATTGTTAAAGACCCTTGTGTAAGATTAACATACGTCCGTGATTTTCATATTGACCTTCCCATATATTTCAGGAATCAAGTTGATGGTCAATTATATTTTGGGTCTAGAGGAAATGATTGGACACCATCCGATCCAAAAGCGTTTGTTAAGTGGTTTAAAGAAAATACAAACAATCGACCTCAATTGGTACGAATAATACGCTATTTGAAAGCATGGGCTGATTATACAAAAACAAAAACTAGAAAAAAGCTACCTAGCGGACTAGCACTGACTTTATGGGCAATAGATTATTATAAACCATCTTCAAGAGATGATATTGCGTTGTTTCAAACATGCAGTAGCATATTAAATTATCTCAAAGAATATTTTCAATTTCAATGGTCTGCAAAAATGCCAGTAGCACCTTATGACAATGTCTTAAATAAGCTGAGTAGATCAAATAAAGCAGCGTTTTATGATGAATGGAAAGAAATGGTGTCTTTGATGGCTGAAGCTGTGAGTTCTGAAAGAAAATCAATAGCAGTAAGTAAGTGGAAAAGGGTTTTTGGGAAAAGAATAAACGAGGCGATTATTTTAAGCTAATTAACGAATCTACCTAAACCAAAGATCATGAATAAGTTTCTTATTGCAATCAAGTCCTCTATCAAAAATGGTAGATCATCTGATTGTTTTATTGCTAATTTGCTTAAAGAAGATAATTACCAAAACATACCGAATGTTCCAGGTGCATACATTATTTCTAGTCAATCTCAGAAAATTCTATATCCAAACGGAATAGGTAGGGTTATTTAGCATACCAGTTGCAAACGGAGCAAACAGCTACAAGTGAGTCATAAATTACGAACCTGAAAACAATAAGTAATGAACAAAGAAGAGCCAACCCCAGTAATAGTTAAAACAAATGTTGACGACAAAATATTAATAGCCGAAAATGAATTTTCGGTAAAGACTACAATTGGCCTTGCAAAATATGGGGACTTTTATCTAGAAATAGACTTTCGAGATTTAAAACCTAGTGATTTTGAAAGTCTCATAAAGCTTACCAAAATCAGTGGTCGACTCTCTTTTAAATCTGAGCTAGTAGAAAAAGAAAATTACAATATCACACATGTTGTATTAATGGAATTTAGTACAGGTAGTACAACAAGTATGCATTGGAAGTGTTTATCAGATGATCCAAAGCATTATGACAATCTGATGGAACCAGAAAACTAAGGAGTGGAGAGGGGGATTCGAACCCCCATGCGCATTGTCCTGCTAGATCGAATCAACTATGATGATACTACAAGTCATATTTGTTGGGGCTCCACACAATACCACCCACTCCGACAAATACACTCTCTAAAATACTCATAGGCTTTAAGTTTAAAAATTCATCAAAGATTTTACTCATTGTGAAGCTTAACCAAAACTCAATGCTCGTAGCTATCACCAAAACTTCATCAACCCCTAAACACAAGGTCTTAATATCTTGATGTTCTTTTTTTAAATTTAGTAACTTTTACTATAATTCTTTACTTACTTTGACAAGGTAGTCTCACAAAACGAATGATTGATTTAAGAGAAATAGTATCAGGGCCAAAAACTCGAAAACGACTTGAGTTTTTTCTTGAACAATTTCCGTTGAGTTATCATCCAAAAGACATTGAAAGGTTGGATCATTTCATAATTGCACTACACCGATATGGTTCTAATTATTCAAGAGCGAAGTTTTATGATCATTTAAAACATGACTTAAAATGGGAGGATGTAGATATAGATTGGTGCTTGGATAGGATTGATAATGGAGTTAAAATTCTATCTGCTAGAAAGTCTTTCTGGAGAATGGATTAAGTAAATTAGTCTCACAAAACGAATGATTACTATGAAGGAAAATAAACCAATATCGAGCGAATCTCTCAAAAAATCTATTGAAGACTATCTGGGAAATGTCAGTGTCTCTGGGGACTTAATTCTTAAAAATGAAAGACCAGAATCATTCCATTTTACTGCTAGTATTATTGGGGAAACCTCTGAGATTGAAATACCGACCAAATACATTAGGATTACCGCATTACATTGGGTTAAAAAGGAACTATATGGATACGTTTTGGCAGGCGACTTTCCTCTTTTAAGAGATGCTGTTATGTCAAAACAAAATCCTAAATCTAATGAAGTTTAAAGGATAGCACTGATGGTTACCAAAACAACGTATTTTAGTATTTACTAAAATAATGAAACCTTTATCCTATTTTTGTGTTTTAGTAAATACTAATACACAAAAAAATGAGTAGCACTTGTATAAGGGTATTGGCTGATCCAGTACAAATCAAAGAATGTAAGGAAACTATCAACCGTTTGGATGAGAAATTATCTGAGGCAACGAAGGTTTTTAATCTCTCAGGTAATGCAGCCAGATTGAAAATTCTTTTTCTCCTATATAAGGAAGATGAAATGTGTCCATGTGATTTAAGTGATGTATTAGATATGTCTGTGGGCGGTGTATCTCAGCACTTGAGAAAATTGAAGGATGGTGGTTTGGTACAAGACAAGAAAGTTGGGCAAACAATTTTTTATTCTATCAAATCTGAAAATCTGTTGATCATTAAACCGGTATTGGAAAGTTTATTAAATGAAAACAAAACTTTAGCTGTATGAGTAGTTCAGATCTATCTTCCAAGAGTGCAGGAGCCGGATTATTCGCTGCTATTGTTGCCTCACTCTGTTGTATCACTCCGGTGTTTTCTTTGCTAGTCGGAATCAGCGGCATTGCCACTACCTTTTCATGGATGGAACCTTTTCGTCCTTACTTAATTGTATTGACTTTTGGTGCACTAGGTTTTGCCTGGTATCAAAAATTGAAACAAAATACAGCTGAACAAATCGATTGCGCCTGCGAAGATGACAAACCTTTATTTTGGCAATCCAAGAAGTTTTTGAGTATGGTGACAGTATTTGCAGCAGTAATGTTGGCATTCCCTTATTATGCTGATGTCTTTTACCCTGATACTAAACTGTCAGAAACTAAAAACATCAATTCCGAATCAACTTATGAAATCAATATCAGTGGAATGACCTGTACAGGCTGTGAAGAACATCTAAAACTTGAAATAGGGAAACTGCCTGGTATATCAGGACTAGAAGTCTCGTATGAAAAGGGCAATGCTGTAGTAACCTTTGATGAGACTAAAACAGATATTGGAGAGGTTAAGTTGGCAGTAAGTGAAACAGGATATAAAGTTGAATCCGTAGACAAATCAAAATGAGTGAAGTAGTTCTTGAATCAACAATAACATGTCCGAAATGCGGGCATCAGAAAAAAGAAACCATGCCGACAGATGCTTGTCAGTATTTCTACGAATGTGAGAATTGCAAAGAAGTGCTTAAACCAAAACAAGGTGACTGTTGCGTTTATTGCAGTTACGGAACGAATGCATGCCCACCTATACAAGAAGGTGGTAAAGGCAATTGTTGTTAGTATTTTGGCCAAGTATACCATGCTCGAAGAAAAGCTAGAAAATAGAAACATAAAGCCCACCACCATGAGATTGCTCGTGCTGAGGCAATTGGTGGAATGTGGTTCGGCCATCAGCCTAAAAGACTTGGAATCCAAGTTTGAAAAAGCAGATAAAGCAACCTTATATCGAACGCTTAAAACCTTCGAAGAAAACAAACTAATACACGGTATTGAAGATGGTACTGGCTCGGTGAAATATGCGCTTTGCGAAGAAGGTTGCGAATGTGCACCACAAGACCAACATATTCATTTTCATTGTGTGCAATGCGGAGAAACCTACTGCCTGACACAATCTAAAATTCCTCAAACCCAAATTCCAATAGGCTTCAATGCCTCCAGTTCCAGTATGGTCTATAAAGGTACTTGTGCAAACTGCCAATAAAGAAATATTAAACTTTGCAAACAGGTTGCATCAATTTTTGTTTAGACTTGTATTCTGAATGAAAGGTATCAAATCCATAATACTATCAGTTTTTTTTATCATTGCAGCACTTGTGATGGGATTGGATTTGTGCTGTGAAATCAAACAAGTCCCTAACCTCATAGCTCACTATTCTGAGCATAAAGCACAAGAAGGTGACTCTTTTTGGGATTTTTTGGTGGAAGATTATATTGATCATGGCAAAGGCGAAAACCACCATGATGAAAATGAGCATGATGATTTACCCTTTCACGGCAATCATCAATGTCAGCATGCCAATATCTTGTTTTCTTCTTCTCTCATGTTTTCTGTTGAGCTTGATATAAAACCCTTGGAGCCTTCTAAAGGAGTTTACCAATTCATGTTCTCTTCTCGCTATTTAGAGACTCCTTTTCAGCCACCCCAGGGCTGATAATTCTCGAATAGTATATGTATTGCCATCCCTCCAGATTAATGGAGAAAATTGGGCTATACCCCATTCTGTTCGATAAGTTTCTATGGACAATCAATGTCCACATTTATTAATTATCAGGAATTCAAAAGAATCATTATGCTGGATAAAATCATATTATTTTCAGTTAAAAACAAACTGATCATAGGCTTGCTTACGTTCGTCTTGGTCATTTGGGGAAGCTTTTCTCTTACGAAACTTCCTATTGATGCAGTACCAGATATAACAAATAATCAGGTACAGGTCATCACAAGTTCACCTTCTTTGGCGGCCGAAGAAGTTGAACGTTTAATTACCTTCCCTATAGAGATTGGTATGGCTACCATTCCTCAACTTGAAGAGATTCGCTCTTTCTCACGGTTTGGTTTGTCCGTTGTTACGATAGTATTCAAAGAGGATATTGACGTCTATTGGGCGAGACAGCAGGTAAGCGAGCGTTTGGTAGAAGTTCAGTCGCAAATACCCCCAGGAGTGGGTCAACCAGGCATGGCACCTATCACAACAGGCTTGGGTGAGATTTATCAATATGTAGTAGGTACAAAACCTGGCTACGAAGACCAATACGATGCACGTGAACTGCGAACCATTCAGGATTGGGTAGTACGCAGACAATTGTTAGGCACTCCTGGCGTGGCGGATGTGAGCAGTTTCGGTGGCTATCTAAAACAGTATGAAATAGCTATAGACCCCGATAGGTTGAAGTCCATGAATATTTCCATTGCTGAGATATTTCAGGCATTGGAAGCAAACAATGAAAACACCGGAGGAGCATACATCGAAAAAAACCAGAATGCCTACTTCATCCGAAGTGAAGGTTTAGTTAGCAGCATGGATGATATCCGAAATATGTTAGTTAGAACTAATACGGATGGTATTCCAGTATTAATTAAAGATGTGGCTCAAGTGCAGCTTGGCAACGCCGTTCGATATGGCGCGACTACCCGCAACGGAGAAGGTGAAGTTGTCAGTGCCATTGTTATGATGTTGAAAGGAGAAAATTCAGCTGAAGTCATTGATAACGTAAAGGAGAGAATTTCCAGAATACGCAAAACTTTACCTGAAGGTGTTACCATAGAACCATTTTTGGACAGAACTAAACTGGTAGATACAGCTATCGGTACGGTGACTAAGAATCTGGCCGAAGGAGCACTGATTGTTGTCTTTATTTTGTTACTCCTATTAGGCGACTTGAGAGCAGGTTTAATAGTAGCTTCCATGATTCCTTTGGCTCTTCTTTTTGCTTTTGGGATGATGAACCTGTTTGGAGTATCAGGAAACCTTATGAGCTTGGGAGCTATAGACTTCGGGCTAATCGTGGATGGGGCAGTCATCATTGTTGAAGCCACGCTTCATCATTTAGGATTAGTAAAATTAGGAAGACGGCTGACTCAGACTGAAATGGATGACGAAGTCTATCAATCGGCTAGCAAGATTCGAAATTCTGCAGCATTTGGTGAAATTATCATTCTAATAGTTTATTTACCGATCCTTGCTTTAGTAGGAGTTGAAGGTAAAATGTTCGGTCCAATGGCTCAAACTGTGAGTTTTGCGTTACTGGGAGCTTTCATTCTCTCTTTGACTTATGTTCCCATGATGTCAGCTTTGGTATTGAGTAAAAACACAGTCAACAAACCCAATATTTCTGACAAGATCATGGCTTTCTTTCACCGATTGTATGACCCTACCATTCGGTGGGTTATGCATAAAAGACCATTCGTTTTGACCATTGCATTAGGGCTATTTGGATGTTCTCTATGGATTTTTGCCAACTTGGGCGGTGAGTTTGTTCCCACACTGGAAGAAGGAGATTTTGCAGTTGAAACGAGGGTGATTACTGGGAGCTCATTAGAAAACACAATCAGCGCTACCACGCAGGCGGAAAAGATCCTTTTAGACCAATTTCCAGAAGTCGAGCAGGTGGTTTCCAAAATAGGTGCAGGTGAAATCCCCACAGACCCTATGCCCATAGAAGCCGCTGACCTGATGATTATTCTAAAAAACAAATCAGAATGGGTATCAGCTTCAAATCGCGAAGAATTAGCCAACAAAATGGCCAAGGCGTTGGAGGTGATTCCAGGTGTCACTTTTGGTTTTCAGCAACCTATACAAATGCGATTCAATGAATTGATGACCGGTGTACGTCAGGACGTGGCCGTGAAAATATATGGAGAGAATCTCGATGAACTCTCTGAGTATGCAAGGCAGGTCGGGCAAATCGCCTCTAATGTAGAGGGAGCTGTCGATTTATACGTAGAGGAAGTCACCGGAATTCCTCAGATCGTAATCAGTTACAAACGCGATCAACTGGCCAAATATAATCTCAGTATCCGTGAAGTGAACCGAACCGTTCAAGCCTCTTTTGCTGGTGCTTCGGCTGGTTTGGTTTTTGAAAATGAACGGAGGTTTGACTTGGTGGTCAGATTATCAAAGGTGAATCGAAATGATGTATCTGCTGTGCGAAACCTTTATATCACACGTAGGGATGGTCATCAAATACCATTATACCAAGTCGCTAATGTAGAGATTAAGGATGGGGCTTATCAAATTCAGCGTGACGATACGAGAAGACGTATTATCGTGGCATTCAATGTTAGAAATAGAGACGTTGAAAGCGTAGTGACAGAATTGAAGGAGAAAATTGACAAATCAGTCGTTTTTGCTCCTGGTTATTCCACTACTTATGGTGGACAATTCGAAAACCTAGTAGAAGCCCGTGAGCGGTTGAGTTATGCTGTTCCATTGGCATTGCTTCTGATTTTTGTATTGCTCTATTTTACATTCTCTTCAATCAAACAAAGCCTTTTGATTTTCACTGCTATTCCACTTTCCGCTATTGGTGGTATCATGGCATTATCAGCGAGAGGAATGCCTTTTAGTATTTCTGCAGGAGTTGGCTTTATCGCACTTTTTGGTGTAGCTGTTTTGAATGGTATAGTCTTAATAGGTGAATTTAATCATCTGAAAAAGGACGGTGTAACGGACATTTTTGATCGGATTTACAAGGGCGTCAGCGTACGTTTACGGCCTGTAATCATGACAGCTGCTGTAGCTTCGCTTGGATTTCTACCCATGGCACTCTCACAATCTGGAGGTGCAGAAGTACAAAGACCTTTAGCGACTGTGGTAATCGGTGGGTTGATTAGTGCTACTTTCCTGACTTTGATTGTCTTGCCAATTCTGTACTATTATTTAGAAAGAGGAGTCAAGTTGAAATCAAAAGTATTTACACCTTTATTGGTCATAGGCCTTCTGCTTTGCCAAGCTGTGCAGGTAGACGCACAAGAGGTTACCACGACTTATACATCTTTGGATGAAGCCATTCAAAGGGCTATTGCCAATAATCCCAGACTGAAAGCGGCATCGCTTCAAACAGAACAGGAGATTACGCAAAAAGGGTCGAGTTGGAATTTGCCTAACACGAATTTTAGTTTGACACATGGGCAATATAACAGCGTCTTTGATGATGACAACCAATTCAATATCAGTCAAAATTTTGCTTTCCCAACGGTTTACAGCAATCAAAACAAGTTAGCCAAAGCAAAAATTGAGGCTAGTGAATGGATGCGTACTGCAACGCAGAATGAAATGGTACGACAAGTAAAATCGGTTTGGTACACGCTACTGTTGGAAAAAAGTAAGAGAGATCTACTCCTTGATCAAGATAGTATCTATGAGAGTTTCGTAAGGGCAGCTACACTACGCTATGAAACAGGCGAAAGTAATCTTTTAGAAAAGGCCACAGCTGAATCCCAAGTGGCCGAGATAAAAATGCTGCTCGAACAAAATAGATCTGATATTGAAATTTTTCAAACTCATTTGGGGATCTTGTTGAATGACGAGGAGCTCGTGGACATAGCGGCCCAAGAGTTAAAGACCAGAGAACTCAAGATTTTGTTAGAAAATTCCGATTTATCTGCGAATCCTACTTTGGCTTGGTTTCAGCAACAAATAGAAGTAGCCAAAAGAGAAAAGTCCTTAGAACAATCCCGTTTTATGCCAGATTTTTCAATTGGTTATTTCAATCAATCGTTGAATGGTCCAAATCAAGATATCAATGGCAACCCTATAAACTATACTTCTAGCGATCGATTTACAGGGGTTCAGGTAGGTATTGCTATTCCCATTTTTGGTGCAAAGTCACACATTTCTAGTATTAAAAAGAGTGAATTGAAAATGCAAGAAAGTGAGGCTAGGTATGAAGCTGCATCTAATGAATTAAAAGGTGAAATGACATCACTTGTTCAGCAGTTTAATAAATTCCAAAATAGTTTAGAATTCTATCAGACCAATGCACTTCCACAGGCAGAATTGATTCTTACACAAGCCCAAAAAGGGTTTGAAAGTGGAGCAATTGGTTATGTAGAGTATACGCAAGGACTCAGCAGATCCCTTGATGTACGATTCAAATATCTGGATTTACTAGATCAATACAACCAGACCATTATACAAATTGAATTCATTTCAGGAGTTCATTAATCAAAAAAAGAAAACAATGAAAAATTCATTTAAGTATATCAAAAGCATATTTATCCATACTTTATTGGCATTGGTAGTAATTGCCTGTGAGTCTCAATCAAAAGTAGAGCAAGAAGCTCAACATCATGAGGAAGAAAATGAAGTAGAACTTACTCAGGCACAATATGATCAGGCAAGGTTAGAGTTAGGGTCGATTAAAAAAAGAAATATTGGATCTGAATTACAGGTGAATGGAATGATAGACGTTCCCCCTCAGAGCAATATTTCAATTAATATGCCCTATGGTGGCTTCATAAAGTTTATTGATATGTTGCCTGGTACAAAGGTAAGAAAGGGACAGTTGTTAGCTGTAATAGAAAACCCTGAATTTATTCAGTATCAACAAGACTATCTGGAAGGCTTAGCTAATCAAGAGTATTTGAAGGCAGAATTTGACCGTCAACAAAAGTTGTACAACGAAAAGGTAGCTTCAGGAAAATCATTTCAACAGGCCAAGAGTTCCTATTTAGCTAATGAAGCTCGAATCAAATCGATGGTAGCTAGACTGAAACTCATCGGGTTAAACACAACAAGTATCCGTAATGGAAAGGTTTCTACCTCAGTGAATATTTATGCTCCTGTATCCGGATATGTAAGAGAGGTGTATACCAATATTGGTAAATTCATCAATCCCAAGGATGTGATCATGGATATAACTAATGCTGACGATCTTCATGTAGAACTAACAGTCTATGAAAATGATATTCCTAAGGTTAAAGATGGTCAACGCATTCGATTTTCTCTGGCAAACACACCAGATCAATGGCGTGAGGCAGAAGTCTTTTTAATTGGAAGAGGTGTTCGCGAAGATCGTTCTGTAACCGTACACGGACATCTGAAAGAGAAATATGAAGATTTACTTCCAGGAATGTACGTTTCGGCCAAAATTGAGACGGACATGCAAGAAGTGTGGGCTGTGCCTGAACAAGCCGTTGTTCGTTTTGGTGGCAAGCACTTCATTTTTGCATATACTGAAACGTCCAAAAAAGGAGATGAAAAAATTAATTCTTTTGATATGTTGGAAGTTGTTGTTGGCAATACTGAAGATGGCTTTGCGCAAGTTGAACTAATAAATAGTTCGTTGGAATACAACGAGGTAAAGCTGGTTACAAAAGGTGCTTTCACGCTGTTGGCAAAGGCCAAAAATACTGAAGAAGAGGGTGGTGGTCACGGACATTAATTAGACTACAAGAACATGAACTTCTATCAAATATTTCTACCGATTGCCACCTTACTTTACCTGTTATTGGTATTTGTTTTAAGGTCAGTTATTCTTTGGAAACAGACGGGTGTCAACCCGTTTGTTTTTGGAAATACTGAAAAGGCGCATGACTACATCGGGCGTGTTTACAAAGTGATGGTTCTGGGTACCTGGATCTCGATTGGTTGCTTTTCATTCTTCCCTGCTCAATATTTATACCTTATGCCCATGGATTATTTGGAGCATGAGCCCCTGAGGTTAGCAGGGCTTTTTCTATTAATCATATCTTTCCTATGGACGAGTGTTGCTCAATATCAAATGTCCAAATCATGGAGGATAGGTATTGATTATAATGAAAAGACCGAATTGATCGATAATGGACTTTTTAACTATTCTCGAAATCCAATATTTCTTGGCGTGCTCGTTTCCTATTTAGGGACTTTCTTGATCATACCGAATGTACTTAGTTTTTCAATATTACTGGTGACATTTGTTACCATTCAAACACAAGTGCGACTAGAAGAGGAATATTTAGAAAAAGTTCAGGGACAGAGTTATTTGGAATATAAAGCAAAAGTAAGAAGATGGATATAGTTCAAAAAAGCACCTTTATCATTTCCAAAATGGACTGTCCTTCCGAAGAGCAAATGATTAGATTGAAGCTAGAGGCGTTGAATGAAATTAAGCACCTCAATTTTGATATCCCCAATCGTAAACTAGAGGTATATCACACGGAAAAGGTGGATAATATTCATCAGTCCATTAGCGAACTTAAACTCAGCCACCAACTGGAAAACACGGAAGATGAAGTTGAATTGCCTTTGGCTGCAGACGATTCAAAGCAACGTAAAATATTGTGGTGGGTATTAGGCATCAATTTAAGTTTTTTTATGGCGGAAATAACTGCTGGGTGGATATCTAGTTCAATGGGTTTGATAGCTGATTCGTTGGATATGCTGGCAGATTCATTCGTTTACGGACTCAGTCTATTAGCAGTTGGAGCTGCTATATCCAAAAAGAAAAACGTCGCCAAAATCAGTGGATATTTTCAAATGCTTTTGGCAGCACTTGGTTTAATTGAAGTGATCAGAAGGTTTTCTAGCTATGAAGTAATGCCAGTATTTCATACCATGATTGTGATTTCCTTCTTGGCCCTAATTGCTAATTCCATTTCGCTATGGCTGATACAGAGAACAAAAAGCAATGAAGCTCACATGCAGGCTTCAGTTATTTTCACTTCAAATGATATAATCATAAATGCTGGAGTAATTGTGGCTGGAGTTTTAGTTTACTTCACCGAGAGTAAGTATCCTGATTTAATAGTAGGCATGCTCATTTTTGGAATTGTAATACAAGGAGCTTATAGAATTCTTAAATTATCTCGGTGATGCATATATAAAGAGGATCAGTGCGTTTTCCATATTGAATAGATACGTTAGGTTATTAAAAATAGGAGCACTTGATATTCTTGTTTTGTCGTAATGCGATTTTGGCAGAACTTTTGTAGAAAGTCCGCTTGTCTTTTCAGTAGCTGAAGAAACAATTTCTAAATCATATAACTAATTCTCATAATTATATAAATCCTTTCCTTGCATAATTACGTACCTTTGAATGTAGTGAGAAAATTTATATCCATATCATTAGCAATTATTCTACTCGTAGGCAACTCCGGTTTCTCATTGGCCACTCATTATTGTAGCGGCCTTGCTGTTGAATCTAAAGTTGTCCTAGGGCATAGAGCACTTGATTGCGGAATGGATAATATGGATAAAGCGTGTGAAAAGGATTCTCCAATTGGCATTCAAATCAAAGATGGCCAATGTTGTGAAAATACATACCAGTCGCTTGAAATAGAAGATGATTTTAAGCCTTCTATAGCTCAAAGTCATGTCAATGTTGAGTTTGTAGCTGCATTTGTTATCTCCTTTTTTCACTTATCTATCTCTTCAATTGATGAAGAGCCACAATACGCCAACTACTCACCGCCTCTGATCGATCAGGACATTTCAGTTCTGCATCAGGTATTCCGTATATAATACCACATAATATGATTTCTAAAACCTGACACTTCTGTCAGGTCAATAGGCTATTCGCCTTTTTGAACAAACAATTTCTGTTCAATTCTAATCATTCATATTATGCTGAATCGAATTATAAAATACTTTTTAGAGAACAAGCTCGTCACTGTACTTATTCTCATTGGCTTTATTGCCTGGGGCATAGTTACCGCTCCATTTGGCTGGCAGGTTGGGGCTTTGCCTTCTGATCCTGTCCCGGTTGATGCCATACCTGATATTGGTGAAAACCAACAAATTGTCTTCACTCCATGGCCAGGGCGTTCTCCTCAGGACATTGAAGATCAGATTTCATACCCTTTAACTACATATCTTTTAGGAATTCCTGGAGTAAAATCCATTCGTAGTTCTTCCATTTTCGGGTTCTCCAGTATCTATATCATCTTCAGCGAAGAGATAGAATTCTACTGGTCTCGTTCTCGTATTCTGGAAAAACTCAACTCCCTGCCTTCTGGATTATTGCCAGATGCGGTGCAACCAGCCCTTGGGCCAGATGCTACAGCTTTAGGCCAGGTGTACTGGTATACCATCGAAGGAAGGGACAAAGAGGGAAATCCAACAGGTGGATGGGACCTCCATGAGATCCGTACCGTTCAGGATTTCTATGTCAAGTATGGACTCAATGCCACCGAAGGGGTTTCCGAAGTAGCTTCGATTGGTGGGTTTGTCAAAGAATACCAGATAGATGTTAACCCCGATGCGCTGAAAGCCTACAATATTCCCTTGCATAAAGTGATGATGGCGGTCAAAAAGTCCAATCGGGATGTAGGAGCAAAAACCATAGAGATCAACCAGGCTGAATATTTGGTCAGGGGCTTAGGGTATGTGAAAAAAGTAGAGGACATTGAAAAAGCGGTGGTAGCGGTTCAAGACAATGTACCTATTCGTATTCAGGATATCGGAGTTGTAAGCCTTGGTCCAGCTACAAGAAGGGGACTTCTGGATAAGGATGGAGCTGAAGTTGTAGGAGGTGTTGTTGTAGCTAGGTATGGCTCCAATCCACTGAAAGTGATCAACAATGTAAAAGACAAGATCAAAGAAATAGCTCCAGGGCTGCCTAAGAAAATACTAAGTAACGGAATAGAGAGTCAATTGACCATTGTACCCTTTTATGACCGCTCGGAATTGATTTATGAAACATTAGGTACGCTTGAAGAAGCGCTGTCCCTAGAAATTCTGATATCCATTTTGGTCGTCATAGTCATGGTTTTCAATTTGAGAGCATCCTTATTAATTTCCAGTATTCTTCCCATTGCCGTACTCATGGTATTTATCTCCATGCGGTATTTTGGTGTAGATGCCAACATAGTTGCACTATCTGGTATTGCCATTGCTATTGGCACCATGGTCGATCTGGGAATTATTCTCTCTGAAAATATCATCAAGCATATTGATGAATCTCCACCGGGTCAAAAACTTATAGACACCATATACAATGGGGCATCTGAAGTTTCATCTGCAATACTCACCGCCGTTTCTACTACAATTGTCAGTTTCGTTCCAGTCTTTACGATGCAAGCCGCAGAAGGCAAACTATTTCAGCCCTTGGCATTCACAAAGACCTTTGCCTTATTAGCTGCACTTATTGTGGCACTCTTCATATTACCTACGTTGGCGCATTGGTTTTTCGGACTGAAGGTTAAGAGAAAAAACACTGCCAAATGGCTCAATATAGGATTAGTTCTCATTGGCTTAATCGTATCAATCTTTCAAAGTGCGTGGATGGGTATGGTGCTGATAGGATTTGCTGCATCCTATTTCATTCAGGAATACAACCCAAAACAAAACTGGTTTACCCATAACCTCACATTGGTGATCTCGGTACTTACTGTCACATGGTTGCTGGCCAAATACTGGCTTCCTTTAGGAGCACAACAATCCCTGCTGATCAATTTCATCTTTGTTACAATTCTTGTTGGTTTGATCCTTGGCAGTTTTACACTATTGGAAAGGTATTACAAAAGCCTGCTTACCTGGTGTCTGGACAACAAACTTAAATTTCTTTTTATCCCGTCATTGATTGTACTGCTTGGGGCTATTTCATGGTTGGGTTTTGATAAGGTGTTTAGACCAGTAGCCAAGGGAGCTGAAGCTGTCAGTTGGGACATTAGAAGTTCAAAGGGTTGGTCAAGCTTGACGAGTACTTTTCCTGGTGTTGGTAAAGAATTCATGCCTTCTTTGGATGAAGGAAGTTTTCTATTGATGCCTACTTCTATGCCACATTCCGGCATTGAATACAACCGCAAAGTCTTAGGACAATTGGACATGCTGCTATCCAATATTCCTGAGGTTAAGTTGGCTGTTGGGAAGTTGGGTCGTGTAGAATCCGCATTAGACCCAGCGCCAATTAGTATGTATGAAAACACCATCAACTATAAGTCTGAATATCTCCTGAGCAAGAAAGGACATCGAATTCGATTTATGGTAGACGATGAAGGAAAGTTTGTTTTAAAGTCTGGGAAATCCCTTAACAATGAAGAAGCATTAATTCAGGGGATTGGTATAGATGATCTGACCGAAAATAATGATGGCAAGTACTTTCGAAATTGGCGTTCTCATATCTTATCATCTGATGATATCTGGAAAGAAATTGTTAAGGTGACAAAAATCCCAGGGGTCACTTCTGCTCCAAAGTTACAGCCAATAGAAACCCGATTGGTCATGCTTCAAACTGGCATGCGAGCTCCTATGGGAATCAAAGTGTATGGACCAGACCTGCCTACCATTGAAGCGTTTGGGATGCAATTGGAAGGAATACTAAAGGAAGTCCCTTCCGTAAAAGCGGAAGCAGTATTTGCTGACAGAATAGTAGGTAAACCCTACTTGCATCTGAACATTGATCGAGAGGAAATCTCAAGATATGGCCTGAATGTAGAAGATATACAACAGACCATTGAAACAGCCATCGGAGGAATGAAAGTAACGTCCACCGTGGAAGGTAGAGAACGCTTCCCTGTACGGGTGCGCTATCCTAGAGAGTTAAGGGATGATCCATCTTCATTGAGCAAAATACTTATTGCGACTCCGGCTGGCGCACAAATTCCGTTGGGTCAGTTAGTAGACTTTGAGTATGTCAGAGGGCCGCAAGCCATCAAAAGTGAAGAAACCTTTTTGGTAGGCTATGTCCTGTTTGATCGAAATGATGGTTACTCAGAAGTAAGTGTGGTCAATGATGCACAAAACGTGATTCAGGAGAGAATTGATTCAGGCGAACTTAAAGTGCCTGCAGGTATCAGTTATAAATTTTCTGGCAGCTATGAAAACCAGGTACGAGCAGAAAAAAGGTTATCAATCATTGTTCCCCTCGTACTTGGTATTGTATTTCTGATCCTCTACTTCCAGTTTCGTTCGGTATCTACATCACTCATGGTGTTTTCAGGAATAGCTTTGGCATTTTGTGGTGGGTTTATCATGATTTGGCTGTATGGACAGGAATGGTTCGCCAATTTCTCTGTCTTTGGAATTAATCTCAGAGACTTATTTCAGATGCATACCATCAATTTGAGCGTTGCTGTTTGGGTAGGTTTCATAGCGCTTTTCGGCATAGCTACTGATAACGGAGTATTAATTTCGACCTATCTCGATCAGAGCTTCACCCGCAATAAGCCAGATACAACTGATGGTATCAGAACATCAGTAGTTGAAGCCGGAGTAAGAAGAATCAGGCCAGCCTTGATGACAGCGGCGACTACAATGATTGCTCTACTTCCTATTCTGACCTCAAATGGCCGAGGATCAGACATTATGATACCCATGGCCATCCCTTCCTTTGGTGGCATGGCCGTTTCATTGGTCAGCATTTTCATCGTGCCTGTACTATACAGCTTCAGGGAAGAACGAAAACTTAAAAAACTACAATCATGAAAAAGAACATCATTCTACTATTGACACTATTGGCTTGTAGCTTTTATAAACTTCAGGCGCAATCGTTAGAGGATTATTTCGAACTAGCCGCAGAGAACAATCCTGGGCTTCAGGCGAAATACAAAATGTTTGAATCAGCCTTGCAGAAGATTCCGCAAGCCAATGCATTGCAAGACCCAACATTATCATTCGGCTATTTTATATCACCAGTGGAAACACGAGTCGGTCCCCAAAGGGCTAAGTTCTCTTTGACACAGATGTTCCCGTGGTTTGGTACACTTAAATCCAAAGGAGATGCAGCAGCATTATTGGCAGAAGCCAAATACCAAGCATTTCTGGATGCCCGCAACCAACTCTACTATCAGGTGGCAGCATCCTATTATCCTTTGTATGAGTTGAAAAAATGGATTGTGCTGGAACAGGAAAACAGAGAGATATTGGAGTCCTATAAAACCATTTCTACAAAACAATTTGAGAATGGTAATGGCGCGATGGTGGACGTACTTAGAGTAGACATCATGCTGAAAGATGCAACTACCAATCTTCAAATTTTGACAGAAAAGAAAAGGCCATTGGTTGCTGCATTCAATGCACTTCTGGATAGGGATGAAACGGAAGAAGTGGTTGTCCACGATTCCTTAGTTATCAAACCGCTGCTCAACAATTACAGAAGGGACAGTCTGCTTGGAGATAATCCGGCACTTAATGAGATAGACTTAAAACTGAAGGCAAGTAGGGAGATGGAACAAGTTGCCATCAAGCAAGGCATGCCAAAATTTGGTATAGGATTGGACTATGTCGTAGTTGGAACACGATCAGACGTTGAAATGACAGACAACGGCAAGGACATTTTAATGCCCATGGTTTCAATGAGCATTCCAATTTTCAGAAGCAAGTACAAAGCTTCAGTTAAAGAAGCACAATTCATGCAGGAAAGCTACCAACTTCAAAAACAGGATTATGCTAATTCGCTAATCTCAAGTTATGCAATGGCAGAATTTGAGCTGAATCAGCAACAGCAGTTGATTGGATTATATGACCAGCAGATAGCTGAATCTCAACAAGCACTTAATCTACTATATACCGCTTATGGCAATTCAGGGAAAGAATTTGAAGAAGTGCTCAGAATGCAGCAAAAACTGCTAAAATATCAAAAAATGAAAGCTACTGCGATAACAAAATACTATACCGCATTGGCAAAAATCGATTACATCACAGCTAAAGATTACTAAGATGAACATCTCAATAAAAACATTAATTACCGTAGCACTCGCCACTTTAGCAGGAGGTCTGCTGCTTGGTTGGCTATTCTTTGGAGGTTCAGAGAATGACACAAAGGAAGAACACAATCACGCTACTGAGGTAGGCAGTGAAACTACTTGGACGTGCTCGATGCACCCACAAATAAGGAGCAATGAACCTGGTTCTTGCCCGATTTGTGGAATGGATTTGATACCCTTAGATCAAGATCAGGGAGAGGTAAATGCTATGGCCGTGAGTATGTCACCAACAGCCATGCAATTGGCCAATGTATCTACTGAAGTAGTGGGGAGAATGAGACCCATTAAATCCCTACGGTTAAATGGGAAGGTCCAAGCCGATGAAAGATTGATATTTTCTCAAGCATCACACATTCCTGGAAGGGTTGAAAAGCTGATGGTCAACTTTACAGGCGAGTATGTTACTAAGGGCCAGCCCATTGCTTACATCTATTCTCCAGATTTGGTCACGACACAGGAAGAACTCTTTGAAGCCGTGAAAATAAAGAACAGTCAACCAGCGCTTTATCAAGCGGCAAGGGGAAAACTTAAAAATTGGAAGCTGACTGACCGGCAGATTGACAACATTATTAGCAGTGGAGAACCTATAGATCAATTTCCGATCAACGCTGATATTTCAGGGTATGTAACCGAGAAAAAAGTAAACCTTGGCGATTATATCAAAATGGGACAGTCCATTTATGAAATCGCTAACCTATCCAAGGTTTGGGTACTATTTGATGTTTATGAAAGCGATATGGCTTGGGTGAAAAAGGGAAATACAATGAAATTCACTGTAGCATCCTTACCAGGAGACGAATTTGAAGGTTTAATAACGTTTATTGATCCTGTTATGAATCAAAAGACAAGGGTAGCAAAAGCAAGATTGGAAATTGCCAATGTTGGGATGAAATTAAAGCCTGAGATGTTTGTTTCAGGTGCTCTGGAAGCAAAGCTATCTGCTGGCAGCCCTGAAGCTGTAATCATTCCGAAAACTGCCGTGATGTGGACAGGAGAAAGATCGGTTGTCTACGTCAAGCAAACTTCAGGCAGTGGTATAAGCTTTCTGATGCGAGAGGTGAAGTTGGGGCCAGCATTGGGAACCAGTTACATCATTGAGGAAGGCTTACAGCAAGGAGAAGAAATTGCCGTGAATGGCACCTTCAGTATTGATGCAGCGGCACAATTAGCAGGAAAACCGAGTATGATGAGTCCTGAAGGAGGGCCTGTGATGACAGGCCACAATCACGGAGGTTCTACAACTACGGCTTCAATTCCGTCACATAAACAGCAGAAGAAAAGGGTAAATATTAGTACTAAGGCCAAGGAAGCTTTAAGACCCTTGTTCATAGATTATCTTAAAATTAAAGAAGCACTGGTCAATGACGATTTGGAAGATGCTCAAGGGTCAGCAGCCTTATTTCAAGATGATTTTACAAAGATCAATATGTCCCTTTTTACTGGTCAGTCTCATGAGATATGGATGGACTACAGTAGTGAGGCAAAAGAAGCGATGCAACATGCAGCACATTTTAAGAATATTGGTGAAATGAGAAAAGCATTTCAACGATTGTCCAACTCCATGATCGGTATAGCCAAATCCTTTGTTCCATTGGAGAAGGATATTTATGTCCAGCACTGTCCAATGGTAGATAATAATAGAGGAGCCGATTGGCTCAGTCTTTCAGACGAAATCCAAAACCCTTATTTCGGAGCAGACATGCCCACTTGTGGAGAAATCACAGAAACTATAAAATGAAGGAATGTTGTAAGGCAGGGAACATAAAATCCCAATCAAAATTAAAAATCTGGGCTATCCGAATCATCTGGGGGATTGTAATCCTACTGGTGATTGCTATAGCCACAATTCAAATGTTTAACTATTAAAATTCATAAAATGAAAAAGTCAATTTTAACACTAACAGCTTCTATACTTATTCTTGGAACAAGCAGCTTATATCTGATAGGATGTAGCCAAAACAAGAATGAAAGTACTCATGAAAACATGATGGAAGAATCATCAGAGAGCAAAGTCTATGCTTGTCCAATGCATCCAGAAATAGTAGGTAAAGAGGGTGATAAATGCTCCAAATGTGGAATGGCATTGAAGGAATCTGAAAGTTCCAGTAACTCAGACCACGAAGACCATAAGCACTAATTTATTAGGCGGAGAAGAAGGAAATGTGAATTCAACTAATCAAAGAAAAATATGAAACATACCTATCAAATTACTGGAATGACCTGTGAAGGATGCAGTGCTCATGTTAAAAAAATACTGAGTAAAGTTCCTGGAGTCACAGCAGTCTCGATTGATTTAAGTAAGGGTGAGGCGATGGTCAATATGGACAATCATATTCCAATTGAACTCTTGAAGCAAGCACTTAATGATGATGGTGGCCGATATAATATTCACTCTCCAGGAACGCATGTAAAACCTAAGCACCCCATGCCTGAGATCAAACAAAAGGATATGGCTGGCACTGGAAAATACTATTGCCCAATGCTTTGTGAAGAAGATAAAAGGTATGATAAGCCTGGCGATTGTCCAAAGTGCGGAATGGATTTAGTGAAGGAGGAAGCATCGGCAAGTTCCGAGACCACCTATACCTGTCC
This sequence comes from Reichenbachiella sp., assembly GCF_039969095.1. Taxonomy (GTDB): domain Bacteria; phylum Bacteroidota; class Bacteroidia; order Cytophagales; family Cyclobacteriaceae; genus Reichenbachiella. Next base: position 1,032,597 of record NZ_JBDVOL010000010.1, on the reverse strand, counting down.
TATGCATCCTGAAATTGAACAGGATCATCCGGGTTCATGCCCTAAATGTGGTATGGATCTAGAACCAAAAGAAGCTTCGGTTGATGATGGGTCTGAGGAACGGAAAGCATATAAGAAAATGCTAACCAAGTTCTGGATCTCAGTGGCTTTTACACTACCCGTCTTCTTCATTGCCATGAGTGAAATGATAGGTATTTCATTATCCGGGATTGCAAGTGAAAAAGCATGGGGATGGGTGCAGTTTGCATTAAGTACTCCAGTCATCTTTTACTCTTGTCGGGATTTCTTCATTAGAGGGTACAAATCGATTATCAATCGTTCTCCGAATATGTGGACATTGATCACTCTTGGAGCTGGGTCTGCGTACCTGTTTAGCATTTTCGCTTTGATATTCCCTGAAATTTTCCCGGATCAGTTTAAAACTGAAGGTGGCGCGGTTCACTTATATTTCGAGGCAGCAGTTGTTATCCTTACGCTGATTCTATTGGGACAATTGCTCGAAGCAAAAGCAAGAAGTCAAACTAATTCAGCTATTAAGGAATTACTCAATCTGGTACCACCTGAAGCAATAGTAATACGGGACGGTGAGGAAATGACAATTTCTCTGGAGCATGTTAAACTGGATGACATTATTAAGATTAAGCCAGGAGAAAAGATTCCGGTAGATGGAGAAATTACGGAAGGAAAAAGCAGCATCGATGAATCCATGCTCACAGGTGAGCCGCTTCCGGTTGAGAAATCAGAAGGAGATAATATCATTGGCGGTACAATCAATGGTACAAGCTCTTTTCAAATGAAAGCGCAGAAGGTAGGTAACGATACGCTTCTTTCACAGATTATTGAGATGGTAAATAAAGCCAGCCGAACAAAGGCCCCAATTCAAAATTTGGCAGATAAGGTTTCGAGTTATTTCGTCCCTATAGTTGTGACAATTGCTGTGATTGCTTTTGCCGTTTGGGCAATCTGGGGACCCGACCCAAGATTGGTTTATGCTTTCACAAGTGCAGTTACAGTCCTAATCATAGCCTGTCCATGTGCGTTAGGCCTGGCAACTCCTATGTCGATCATGGTCGGAACAGGAAAGGGTGCGAAGCAGGGAATCTTGGTTAAGGATGCCAGAGCTATTGAAGAAATGCACAAAGTGACCACATTAGTTATTGATAAAACCGGAACGATCACCCAGGGCAAGCCATCACTTCAGGATGTAAGGTCCGTTGATGATAAACACAGTGCTGACGCAATTCTTAAAGATGTCGCTTCACTTGAATCAAGCAGTGAGCACCCTTTGGCTCATGCCATTGTCGAAGGTGCTAAGAAGAAGGGATTAAAGCCGCAGAAAGTGGATGAATTTAACTCCATCACTGGCAAAGGGATTACCGGAAAAATTGATGGACTTCAAATAGCCGTTGGTAATAAAAAGCTCCTCAAGGAATTTGCTCTTACACTGGAGCAGGAGCATGAGGAAGATGTAAAGCAAAGACAGCTCGAAGGGCAAACGGTAATGTTTGTGGTGATTGACAAGGAAGTAGCTGGATTTATAAGTGTGGCGGATCCAATCAAAGAGTCATCTGCTTCTGCCATCAAGCATTTACAGGAGCAGGGATTAGAAGTGATCATGCTTACAGGCGACAATATGAATACAGCAAAAGCCGTTGCCGACAAGCTTGAATTAGATGGATATGAAGCAGATCTCTTGCCCGAAAACAAATACCAGAAAGTCAAAGCACTTCAGGAAGAGGGAAAAATTGTAGCCATGGCTGGAGATGGAATCAATGATGCCCCAGCCTTGGCTCAAGCTAATGTTGGAATTGCTATGGGAACAGGGACCGACGTAGCCATAGAGAGTGCAAGCCTTACTTTGGTTAAAGGGGAACTTGATGGAATCGTACGAGCCCGAAAGCTAAGTACTGATGTGATGCGAAACATTAAACAGAACCTGTTCTTTGCTTTCGTTTATAATATGTTGGGTATACCAATTGCAGCAGGTGTGCTCTTTCCTGTATTTGGTCTTTTATTGAGTCCGATGCTCGCAGCTTTAGCAATGAGTTTGAGTTCGGTTTCTGTTATTGGGAATAGCCTGAGACTTAGGTGAAACGGAAGAGATGTTTCAATTGAATGGAGCTAATTGATTATTAGTTAAATCTAATCAACTAGCTTCCTCAATTTTTTTCACAAATTCATTAGGTAGATGACCTAATTCTTTGGCTATTCTAAAAATTACTGACAAGGATGGTTGCCTTTTTCCTGTTTCTAAAAGAGATATATAAGTAGGATGGAGGCCTGTTTTGAATGCAAGCTTTTCTTGCGAAATTGATTTCTCCATACGCAGTCTTTTTAAAGTCTTACTATACGCTTCTATGATCTGTTTGTCCTCCATTTACGGAGACCAAAGTAGATTATGAGAAGACTGCTATCCACAGACTATAGTCTATGGATGTAATTTAGTTTTTATATCTTGACCGCCATTTTTAAGCAGAATAAATTGATTATGGAATTAGAACAGTTTGTTAAGGCGAGGACTGAGCCAAAAAATAGTAAGTATAGGACAGTAAATTTAGATGAAGACTTACATTTATTTCTCAAAAGAACTGCCAATCATTATAATATCGCCTTAGCTGATTTGACGTATAATATTTTAGTTCACTGGAAAAGACAATATCAATCCGATATCAATAGAGATATTATGAACCAATTTCGAGATTGAATTGAATTATGATTGGCAAAAATGAGCTAAGACCAGTGCTTGTAAACGACAAGGGTAAAAACATAAAGGGATTCTTTCATCGTTTCGTTTACAAGCTGGCAAATTATCACAGTGAGACTCATGTACTTGTAGAACTTGAAGACGGTAAATTAAGGTATTTCGACCCATTTTATGTCCAATTTTCGGACAGGAAAAATGGCTCGGATAAGCCAAATATTGACAAATGCGAAAAGCAAGAGAATAAGAAAGAAGAAACTCCCTAATATGAAATTTCAATACGCATCTGATCTCCATATCGAATTTGACGAAAACTATCACTTTCTTATGCGCAATAAGATAAAGCCTGTAGCTCCATATCTAATTCTGGCAGGTGACATTGATATCATTTCAGATGGTCAAGTCACCCGACCTGAGTTCTTTCAATACCTATCAGAACATTGGCAGGAAGTATATATTATTCCTGGAAACCATGAATTTTATAAAAAAGGTAATGTTGCTGCGTCGTATAATTTGGAGCTGACTATCTATCCGAATGTTCGATATTTGAATCATCAGATAGTTACCATTGAAGGAGTAGATTTTATATTCACCACACTCTGGTCAAGAGTCAACACTTCATTAATCAAATCATTGATAGCTGACTTCAGGCAGTGTAAATACGCAGATGGCCCATTCAAATACACTCAGCATGATAACCTTCATGGGAAAGCAGTTTCCTGGCTCAACAAAGTTTTGAGTACTGATAAAGAAAGGGTGCGAGTGGTGGTGTCTCATTTTGTTCCGTGTCCCCAAGCTAATGGCTATCCAAAAAGTACTGACAATTATTTAGGACCTATTATCAATCGATACTTCGTAGCAGATCTAGAAAACCGAATCCGAGACTGGGATATCGACTACTGGATATATGGCCATAATCATTGGAATAAAAATATAGATATACTTGGGGTGAAGTTTAGATCGAACCAATTTGGTTATAGTTTTCAAATGGAGCACACGGATTTTGAGTATGAAAAATGTATTGAATTGTAATTGCTGGAATATGAAATTCTTGAATCAGTCGTTTCCATTGAAAAAACTATTAAACCGATGAAACGCCATCCTTTTTTCTAAAATCTAATTATGAAATACGAACGATTAATGTCTGCCCAAGCTTAACGGCATCTGTATCAGATTGATTAAATTGAAGAATGGGAGTTCAAAAACCTATCTTCGATTACACCAAAATTGAAGCTTTCTATATTGAAGAATTTGCTTGTAAACAGGCAAGTCAGTATACGAACAGCAAAAAGCGAGTCCTCGACACCTTATCAAAAGCCCTACATTTTGTAAGCTACAAGCACTTCAAATCTGCATTTGAGATTAGTCAATCTACCAAGTATTTGGATCCAAATAAGGACTACTACGATCCCTACATTAAATATAATGTAGGGGATAGGGGATATTACTTTAGTGAATTTATATTGGAGAAGGAGCTAGGCCTACCTCTTGCAGAGGCCTATTCTCTTAAGTTAGCTATAGATCATCATTCAGACTATTTTGATAGGCGTTATGATGGAAATATATCTTGGGCTGATCCATGTATGGTCGCACAAGGTCTTGAATATATCAAAAGGGGGGAGAGAGTCAGAATCATGGCAGACTATCCCTTGAAATTCTACTTTCGCCTTGACACATCTGCTATTACTGTTTCCACCGAATCATCGGCTAAGCTACGTTTCAAAGCATTGTTTTCAGATGGCTTTCATATTTCGAATCTAGACTATTTTACTAATATTGAGCACGCAAAACAAAGAGTTCTCGATGTTCTTGACATAATTCTGTCAAATTTTAACATTCTATTTTATTATAATGTGCTTGAGGTGTGGCGAGAATATCATCCTTGGCTTTACCAGTTAATTAAAGAAAACTACAATGCTCAAGAAGTCTACCTCAGTAAAGATTGGCTTTATAGAGACGCACTTTTTTTACCAAAGAAGCAGTGCTCATTGTCTCGCAGATTTGGCATCAAATATGATGAAACTAAGTCACCCTTTCTAGAAGCACAAAATGAAATTGCCAATAAATTCAGTGACAAATGTGTAATCGGGAAAAAATTAAGGAAAGCCAGGGTTAGAAAAGGAATGACACAACCACAACTTTCAAAAGCATCTGGTGTATCCGAAAGAACAATTCGAAATATCGAAACCGGCAAGAAATCAACCACACTAGAGACGCTTCAATTACTATGTAATGAGTTATCTATTGATCCCTTATATGTCCTTTCAGATTTACTGTAGCGGACAACTCTTGATTTTTTATACCTATCTGATCGAGAAAGCATATCATTATTAAAGATTAGTTTTTTAAGAATTTCATTTAGAAAAACCTTATCAGGTAGGTCGAATTCAGATATACAAATTTTAAAACTTTGGCTTAGTTCCTTTTCCAGCTTCAATTCATCATTCTCTGATTCATCTCTACAAGTCAACCAAAGGTGATCTACTTCTAAAGCTTTGGCCAAGGCTAAAGCCATACTGATTTTAGGATCAGTCACCTTTCTACATTCAAACCTTCCAATTATGCTTTTATGGACACCTGATTTTTCCGCTAGTTGGTCTTGGCTCCAACCAAAATCTTCTCGTCTGGTTCTCAATCTGTATGCAAAGTCATTCAATAAACTCATCTCCGACTCTATTTAGAGTCAAATTACTCTAAAATCCTCTAAAAATGACTCTAAATAGAGTCACCGGAAGCAAATTTCCGGTGACTTATTGTCTTTTCTAGCTACGTTAGTGATAAACCACCAAGTCATGATCAATTATTTTACACTCTATCAAGGGAGGCCGTATCTCTCTGAACAATTCTTGTATGAAAGAGGAGTTAGTCAGAATTTGCTCGATAAATTTTGTAAGAAGTTCAGAGATGGCCACTCAAGTCTATGTGCATATTATCAAGTAGGGAAGCTCAAATGGTTCTTGTATAGTCTCCTACCGACAAGATGGATTTCCAGGTATACTCTTCCTAAAACCGTGGATGAAATGCATGCCCTAATCCAAATGCAAAATGAAGACCTAAAAACCAATACAAAGAGTCACGTGCTATTTGTATTAAACAATGCCTGGAATGATCCTATCAGGTGGAAACCATTTATAGAAAAATATCGAGGTTACTATTTGGATAGAGACATACTCGTTCGATATGCCAAGACACATGCCCTTTTCTTTGAAATTATTGAAATGAAAAAGCATATTCCTTTAGAAATAGTTTTTGAAGTTTATCAAGAGTTCGAGGATGCAGTGTTCATAACCCAAAATAAGAACAGTTTTAGAAATAAAGTACGCGAGACAACCATTGAAAGTATAGAAGGGACTCTTGTCCATGATTTTAAAATTAATGGAAGAACACGTTACAAGGTGGATGGACTGATTCTCAGCAGAGTCAAGTACTACTATAGCTCTCCAAAAAAGTATACCTATCCTCAAATACTCAATCTTGTAAACAATGAGCGATATGATCGAGGATTAGATCCTATTTCTCTCAGCACTATAAAAAGAATCTTGCTAGACAGGGAATTAAGAAATTCATGTGACCCGCTTCGTTATGGGATAGAGTACGCGGAAAATCATATCTACCCCTATATTAACAGAAAGGATCCTGAGTTCGCAGAATTGATAGAAGTTGATTCAACTAGAATAAATATCCCTTATCAAAATGAAGAAGGCGAAGAAAAATTCATGCATTTATGCGTAGCAATGGAAGTTAACTCAAGGAAAATAATAGGCCATTCCTTATCTAAATCTGAAGATTCATTTATGATATTGAATTGCTTAAAACTTGGACTCTCAAATTTAGGATTCATCCCAAAGCAAATATTGCATGACAATCATAAATCCTACTACTCTTCACAATATCGGAAGTTTTCGAAAGTTGCATTTGAATTGGGGATTCACTTCAGAGCAGCAAGAATTGGAAACGCCAGAGATAAGGCTCATATAGAAAGATGGTTTGGAATATTTCAAACCGAATTCACTAATTCAGTTTTTGGTAGTCTGGGAGAAGGAGTAAAAACCAGTAGAGTAGGGGGAAGAGCATCAAAAGAATTAGAGAAACTTCATAGAAAAAAGAAATATTTGAGAACGGAAGAACAGCTAGGACAACTTATTGCTGTGCTAATTGCTAAATATAACAATTCACCCAGATCAAAGCTCAACGGGAAATCCCCAAATGAGATTTGTAAACAGGCCCCTAAAGAAATGCTTGTAGAACTTAAGCGACCAGATTTAATCAAGATGTTCTATCAGAGTAAAACAAAAAGCGTCAAGAACGAACAAATTTCATTGAGACACAATAGCAGAAGATTTCACTATAAAATCAAGAATAAGATTCTAGCGAAGAAGCTTAATGGAGATGAAGTAACCATAATGTACGATACCGAAGACCTGTCAAGTGTATCAATATTTGACAATAAAGCACAAGAGTACTATTGTGATTTGTCGCTAGACCAGCCAATAAACATCATACCAACAAAGAAAGACCGAGCTCGAATAAGCAAAAATCACTGGTCACTCAAAAAAAGAATTGAACAAAATCTGAAAGAACTACATGGCGAAATAGAAGAGGGAATTCAACAACTAGATGCAATTCCTATTGTATCACTTAATCCACAATCTCAACTAGAGGAAGTTTTAAATGAAGCTGAAAACAAATGGTACTCGCATCACTTAATTGATAAACCAACAATTCCAACGATCAAGAGTAAAAGCAAAAGTACTATTAAATCAACATCTTCGAAAAAATTTAATCAAAAGGGCAGTCTTAAACTGATAGAATCATGATTGAAAGTAAGGTTTTCGAAATTGATAACTACCTGACTGTCCAAGAAGTATGCACGACTTGTCAGTCGAAGCAAAAGATGATGGCCATAATAGGTGATCCAGGAGTAGGAAAGACTGTTGCACTTCAGTCGTTTGCAAAACAGCACAAAAATGTTTTTTATCTACGAGTAAGAAAGTCGATGGGCATCAAAGATTTTTATATTAGACTGCTCGCATCCATGGGATATAAAAATACTTCAAAAGAGTATCCTCGACATTTTATTATGAACAAAATTGCCGGCAATCTAAATCTGGCAGACAAAAACCTTGTGATTATTGATGAAGCAGGAAAATTTAAACCAGGTCAACTTGAGTATATCCATGAGCTCAGAGACTTGACCGAACATACAACTGGTATCGTTTTAGCCGGCCCTGAGTATTTTAAAGATAACTTAGATAAGTGGAAAAAGGACAACGTAATAGGCATTCCGGAACTTCATAGAAGAATTTTTTCATTTGTAGAACTCGATAATCCTAGTAAACGAGAAGTTAGTTATATATGTAAACACTTTGGTATAAACAATACTAAAGCGATCAATAGGATGTTTAAAGATACCGATAACTTTGGTAGCTTAATGAATCAAATAGAATTAGAGCTTTCATAAATATCTCAAAACTCAGAGTTTCCTTGCGGTTCAAAATTATTCAGGCTCGCTAAACATGAGTTTATCATATTCCAACTATCAAGTTACTCTACTAAGTCAAATTCATAGTCAACTTCACAGTTAATAAACTTTCTGTATTTAGTACTAACTGCGACCGTTAGCCATAGAGGAACATCATCTTTTAAATGAACCAACGCCATCTTTTAAATAATCTGCGACATAATCGTCAAAAGCTACAGCAGTAATAAATAACAGCTTTGTTATATAATTTATATTATGTTAAATTGAATCTGGGGAGAATTGCTCCTAGACTGTTTTATACTATTTATTCATTTAGCTTTGGATTGAAATTACAACAACACTCTCGGTCCACCTTTGAGTAAATCCTGAAACTCTGAAGGCCCTACCAGTTCATCCTGGAGTTTGTTGAAACCATCTATGGTCTCTGCGGACAATAGATTCACAACAGTATCCAATGCTTCGCCACTGATCATGTATGGACATTCTCCCATTACCAATTGATCGCCCAGACATTGTGCATAGATCTGGCATTCGCCAATCGCTGAGATATGATTGTCTGTAGCTACGCAGTGATCCATCCACAGACCTAAATTATCGTAAAGCTCGTTGGCCACTAAATATTGTCTGCGACTGACATCTATGTGTTTTTGAAAATATTCATTGATACTAGCCAAGGACGATTTTGAGATTTTGCTTTTATGCTGCTGCATACAATTGATACACATGGCGTATTCAAATACGGTAGCGTACGCTTTATATCCCAAATGAGGTTTGATTGCCTTTTCAATGAAATAAGGGATTTGATTCTCCAATAGATTTTGTTGACAAGAAATACAGACATTCATCATAGCCCCTGTCAAGTCATCAAAAAACAACTTGGGTATCGGTCTGTAATTATTGGGTGTTTCTTCTTTTGTCATTATTCCTATTTGAGATGGCTGTACAATTTTATTAATTCTTGATGAATTTTTTTGTTTGTTGCATAAATCACACCCACAGCATTCATGTATGTCGTGTGCTTATTATTCAATGGAATATCATCACCTTCAGCCGTAGTTGCAAACATCCCTAATTCATCAAATATCAATTGAGTAGCCGCAAAGTCCCAGATGGCACCACCACCTACGGCTTTTTTAGGCCATTTCACATAACAAGCTGATGATGAGCTGGCGACGCCCAAGGCATTCATCACCGCACCATAACCGGTACGAATATCCAGTGATTTCAATCCCAAGGACTGGTACAGCCGCTGTAGCGCTTCAACTGTTTCATTGTATCTCTCTGATTTCAGGAAACTTAGATCAAAATAACCAACCAGTGCTTCAGATGATTCATCATTTTTTTTAGTGAAGGGTTTTCCGTTGCGCCTCACTCCTTGTCCTTTAACAGCCAACCACTGTTCGTTGTGATATGGATCAACCACCACACCAATGATCGGATGACCCGCACGAGTCACTAAGGCAATAGATACGGCATAACCTGGCTTTTGCTCTGTAAACGGCAAAGTACCGTCTAAAGGATCAATGCACCAGAAATAGTCTTTGGTCAATCGCGAGCCGTCGTCTTCGGTTTCTTCCGTCAGGAGTCCTAAATCATATTGTTGGATGCTCGGCGCTAAATGGTTTAGAATCAGCCGTTGGCTTTCTAAATCTATGGCTGTTACTAGTTGAGTGGCAAGGCTGTCTACGTTGTCCTTGAGGGATATTTTATGTTCGAAAGACAGCTGGGATTTAATATACGCCGAGGCCATTTTAGCCGCAGAAAGAGCAAGTTCAGAAAGGTATTCTATGGTTTGTTTAGTCATCAGCTATTGGCTAATTCATGAATAACTTTCTCTTTGATCTTTTTGCTATAATCATGCATTTTCCAATGTCCAGGGCTCCAACCGTCCAAAAAGCGATAAAAGTCTGCCCAGGCATAATCATAAAGTCGACTCCACTCCTGCTGAATTTCCTCAAAATCAATGGACTGATTATAAAGAACCAATGCTTTTTTCAAGGCTTCAAAATAGAAATTTAAAAGCTCTGATTCACAGATAGTTAAATCATTTTCATGCAAGCAACTACTTAAGAAATAAGCCACGTCTTTCATGCCACAACCATGACCAATATATTGGAAATCTACGGCAGCCACTTCCTGGCCATCCGCAGAGAAACAAAAATTAGCCAGCTTCGCATCGCCATGCACCAGGGTTTGGTATTTGGCTTGATTCAAGATCCGATCAATAGATTGAGCAGCGGCTTTGAGTTCATGATCTTGCATGGCTTCCCATTCGTCGGGTCTGGTATTCAGGTGCCAATAGGTTCCTACCTCCCATAGCTGGTCACTCTTCGTTCCCATGAATTTGGCGTGAAAATGAGCCAACCAATTCAAGCAAACTTTCATTTCAGCCATTGATAGCTCTGATTTTCTAATCGGATAACCCACCGTATTCAAGTCTTCCATCACCATAAGCATTTCAAAGGTTTGATCACTGAGGTGGAAAATCTGAGGAACTCGACAAAGTCTATCACATTGTTTGGCCAGGTCACTGTACCAACTCATTTCTACGTGATAGGATTTAAGTTTTCGTTCGTGAGATAGATTCGTATTCCAGCCTCTGGGGTGGTTGGTTTCGTCTGGCAGCTGTACATGTTTCACGACTACCGAACGATGATTCCCTCCTGCCAATTCACAGCGCAGTATCTGTCCATAACCACTCCAAAGTGGTTGGATTTCGATGGAGCTGGAGATAGCTTTGGATTGTGTAGCTTTTAGAATAAGGGTCTTAAGCGCATCGTTCATAGATAGATTGCAATGCTAATGGTTTCAATGAGTGTATCAAAATTCCGCTGAAGCTAATACGCCTACTGGTCATGAGTTTTGGTGGGTTCATCGAATGAAATGGCTTTTTAAAGAAGAAAAACTTAAATTATTAAAAGACGTTCAGGTTGGACTGCTAGGGTTTGTAAGTCAATTATAATCTAAATTTTTAGCCTTTGGTATGCTTTATGATACATGATTGAATAAAAATAAAATCTAATGGAAACGCGTGCATTGTTTGGTTTTGAAGATCCGATTGACTCCTGGAGTCATTTGATTGGAGCTGTAGCGGTGTGTATACTGCTTTATTATCTTTTCAAAAAAGATGGTATAGGCAGGAAACGTCCCTGGCCTGTGATCATTTACGGCTTCTCTAGTTTATTTCTATTATCGATGAGTGGTGTCTATCATTTGGTTTCCAGAGATTTAGATGCCAGATATATCTTAAGAATCATTGATCATGCGGGGATCTTTTTGATGATTGCCGGAAGTTTGATCTCTATTCACATGATTCTATTCAAAGGCATGTTAAAATGGATCGTCATCATCCTGGCTTCCATTATTGCGCTATTGGGCATCACCTTTGGCTCTATTTATTTCAAAGAGCTGCCAGATTTCTTGACCCACATTGTATTCATTTCATTTGGCTGTTTAGGGCTTATCTCGGTGATTGGTATATTGAAAATGAGAGGACTGCTATCGATCAAATATATTGTCTATGGCGGGTTGGCTTATATCATAGGTGCGGTCATAGATATGTTTAAATACCCTTCGATCGTACCTGGTTATTTTGGCCCTCATGAACTATTTCATATCGCTGTGCTATTTGGTGTTGCTTATCATTGGATCTTTCTACTCCAGTCTATCCGACAGTTAGAACAGGCGCATTAAAGAACAATATGCTTCACTTTTATAGGGGCATGTGATTTTTTTATAACTGGCAATTATTCATTTTAGATTTTTTTAACATGAAATCAGATAAAATCAAAAGGACTGTTTGAGTCCTAGAATGAATAAAAATATTTACGATCACTAGAATGGACGAGTTTCTTTTTGATTCTGATATCATGTTGAAAAAGGCGTTAAGAAATGAATAACAGCCTTGAATTCTTTCGGTCCGCCGATGCGGATTACTTTCTTTTTCAAGAAAGAAAGTAAGGTCTAGCCGGCAAGTCGAAAACATCGTTGAGAAACCAATTAGTTTTAACCTCTGTCTCACAGGTCACATTCAATCAAGACAAGATGTATATTTGATTATATTAAATTTCCCTACCAACTTTACAGAATGATCCCTTTTATTCTTAATTAAGATTAAAATTTTGAGGCTTTTTAGGCTTCAAGGATTTGGAGGCTAATACCAACGCTTGGGCAAACAGACCGATACAGATGAGAATAATAATTTCGATCCTCGATATGGAATGACTGGTGTTGATGACACCAATGGATTGATTGATGAGTTTCCCTCCTTCTTCCATTTGTATATTGGACAAGCCCTCAAGCAAGGCAATCAATTGAAGGTGTTTCTTTTCAATCTCACTGCGAAGTTCTGTAGAAGTACTGTCTGTTTGAAATCGCTCTTCTAATTCACGAACATCTAATAGTTCGGTTTTGAATTCGTCAAACAGTCGAGTTTCTTTTGCGGTGTATTTGGTTTTCTCATAGTCAATGAGCAACGTGTCTATGGCCTGATTAATCTTTTGTTGATCCTTCGAACTCATTTTATTAGCTGCACTGGTGTGCAAGAGCATGTGTTTTTGATGGATAAATCCGGAAAGTTTGAAAATATAATTTTCTACCAACAGACGATCCTTATATACGGATGAAAAGGACTCCTGCAACTCAGAAAAATGATTTCGGTCGATCAAATTGGTCGCCATGACCAAAACAAATACGATTCCGAGCGATAATGCCGCTTTTATTTTTTGCTCGATAGAATAAGTCCACTTCATACGCTAAGATTTTTGTATTTCATAACCACCGATGCTTTTATACACAGATGCCTTGATTATTAATACTTAGGTAAAGTAAAGAATGTTTGGTAAAATTGGACTTTAAAGAAAATTCAACTCTTACGAATTGACGGACTTGATTTGACCATTTGTATTTATTTGTTGCTTTCTTCTAGTTTGAGAAGAAAGCCTCTAGGTGTGGTGTGGTATTCCTTTTTGAAGAACTTGTAAAATGACGCCTTACTATTGAAACCGGTAGCTTGTGCGATTCCGAAAATGGAATACTGACGATGTTCCCCTTCTTCTAATTTGCTTTTTACTGCTCTGACTCTGTGCGTATTAATATATTCATAGAAATTCGTTTCTAGTTCATTGTTAAGTAAACTAGAGAGTTGATGTGTTCCTAAGCCGATTCCATCAGCCAGTTGATGTAAGCTTAATCCATTATCCAGATAAGGCTTTTTTTCGGACATATATTGGGTCAACGCATCTATCGGCTCCACTATATCTGGTTTTGATTTTTTGTTACCTAGATTATGTAGTCTGTATCCGATCAAATTGGGCCTGTTTAGTATGGTATAGGCTAGGGAGATAATAAAGACGGTCCATGCCACCAATGACCAGTTTTCAAGTACTTTATTCTGAATACCCATAAAATTGCGGTAGGTTGAAAAAGTAAATTCAAATAGAAAATAGAGTGTGAAAAAACTAATGATTCTCTTGAGCCAGCCTACTTTATCTATGTCATTACCTGAAAACTGCTTTTTGAATTCTCGTTCATATCGGGTGATATATACTATGCTAAACACAAGGTATGTCAACATTTGAAGCATCATACCCAGAATGGAAAGTTTTACCAATAAGTGATACTGACTCCCTCCTTTTAGATAATTCTCATAGATGTTAAGTTTTATATCTGCTGGTGCAGTAAATATGCCCCAATACCAGAATAAGAAAAATAGATAAGGCACGAAGTGCAAGGCATCATGCCATCTTAATTTTTTGGATAAGCTTCTTTTTACATAAAGCCATAACAAAGGCATCAATGCGAACCACAGCGCATCGGATAGGTACAACAGTTGTGGCAACGTCTTATAAAGGGAAGAGAGTCTCGTACTATGATCTACTAAAATTATGCAAAAACTTAAAAGCAGAAGAGCGAAAATTCCACCTCCTTGCTCATCTCTTCGGATTTTAAGTATGATAATTCCCGTCAAAATAAGCGCCTGAGAAGCGCCCAGCAATAGTAAAAACGACCATACGTTTAGAGTGAAATTCATTTTTTAATAATTTTAGAAGCCACACCACAATATTCAAAAATAAACGCTTGAGTTCATCTGCATAATTTAATAAACTAGTTCATTTCTATCGAGATGAACCTTCCTAATCCATTTTTCCAGTCCAACAACATCGTATTTTCTTAGCCTTGCATAAAATTTAATTCTAAAAACATGATTAGACATTTCATTGTTATTGTATTTCTTGGTCTTATTTTCGGCTGTTCAGAGAATTCCTCTACCGCTGATCTTAGTAGTGAAGCCAATATTCTCACCTTTGATATCAACGGAGGTATACAGATTGGCTCGGCTATTATAGATGAAAAAGGTCATTCTATTAGTGCTGAAGTTAGTTTTGATACTGATTTGTCTGACATTGCAATCAGCTTTACACTTTCGGAAGGAGCAAGTGCCACGCATAATAACAAATCCATTAGCAATACTGCAACGTTTGATTTCACTAACCCTATAGATTGGGTAGTTACCGCAGCTGACGGTACTTCGCAAATATGGACCATAAACATAGAGCTGTCCGCTCCACTCTCCGATGCGCTATTGCTCAGTTATCGTATTTCTGGTCAAAATGGACAAACTGAAATAAACTCTGTGTCTAATGAAGTAACCCTTATCATGCCATACGGCACGGATTTTTCATCGCTGGTAGCCGACTTTACAGTTTCAGATTTTGCAACAGTTCGTATTGAGGATGAAATTCAAGAGTCAGGCATCACTCCAAATGATTTCACAAGCTCAGTCGAATATACCGTTACAGCACAAGATGGTGTTACCACTTCAAAATGGATTGTAACCTTAGACGAATCTCCTGAACCCCTATACTCAGTATCTACATTGGTAGAAGAGTTCCCTGGCAATGATGGTATATCAGTTGATTCGGACGGCAATATTTATGTGAATTGTAATGGACTAGTAAATATGTGGAATGGCACTACCATCTATAAAGTAACTCCTGTCGGTGAGTTTAGCTTGTTTAAAGAGGGCCTTCCATCATGGCCCGTGGGAAGTGTATTGGATCAAGATGGCAATATGTATGTTTCTGGCTGGAATGCTCCAGGTATTATTTCCAAAATTGATCTGAGTGATGCAAGTTCCAATCAATTTTATTCAGGTGTTCAAGAAGCATCAGGACTAGAGATAGATGAAAATGGAAACATTTATGCTATGGAACCCCCTACCAATAGTATGTTGAAAATCGAACCTGATGGTACTAAATCTGTGTTTGCTTCAGGTAGTCCTTTTAATAAATCCTCAGGTATCACCTATGACGTAGCAAATAAGTTATTTTATGTGACCAATTGGAACGATGGCGTGATTAGTCAAGTGAACGAAAGTGGAGAAGCCTCTAATTTTGCTACACTTCCTGTAGGAAATTTGGGGCCGATAATTAACGATGACCATTACTTATACACCACAAGTTATAATGCCAATAAGGTCTTTAGAGTGAGTAAAGCCAGTGGTGAATATGACTTGATAGCCGGAACAGGTTCCGTTGGTCATATTGACGGGTATGGCACTGTAGCTACTTTCGATCGTCCGCTGGGCATAGCCCTATCTCCTGACGGTTCAAAACTTTACATTTCAGAAGTATCTCCCGGTGGAAAAGGCAGCCTTCGAGTGATTACTGAAAATTAAGATTCATCATATTCTATGATTTGAATTAATCTTTGAACTTGAAATCATGCACAAACAGGCTTAACATAAGTGATCGTACTATTATATACCTAGCTGAATATGCTTCTCACGGTATGAAAAAATTAGACTTGGTAATAAATGAATTTAACCATGAATAGTTTAATTAATCCTTCTGACTAGCGAAACCTCATCAGGGTCTATCTCACATTCTTCCAGTGGTTTGAATCGTTTTTCGATTTCATTTGTGGTTAAAACAGACGCATAACGATCCTTTAGGCTGTTGATACTTCCTTGATGCAATTCTGGGGTCACGGTCGTACAAGCATCTTCCACCAATGTCACCAGATAGCCCAGATCACAAGCATCACGAATAGTGGTTTCCACACATTCATTGGTATATACACCGGCCACGATCAGTTCGTTTATTTTCAGGTTCTGGAGCACATAGTTCAGATTGGTAGAGGAAAACACACCACTGGCTGTTTTATTAATGATAATTTCATCATTCAACGGAGCCACCTCTGGGATGAACTCCGCTTCCTTAGAACCCGGCGCAGCTAATAAATTCAGTCGTTTATGACCATTGCCGCGATCTCTGCCATCTTGTGTCAATGACTGAATTCTGGTGTGAATGATCTCCATATTCTTATCACGAAATGTATTTAGAAGTTTTTGCACATTAGGTAATACGTTTCTTTGCAGTGTGTCAAAATAATAGTCCTGTTGGGCTTTTGGGATTCCAGAAGTGGTCACATCTTTAAAAACGCCATAGCCTCTGGCAGCATCGAGATATTGAATATCAATGACGAGCAAAGCAACTTCGTGGTGCTGCAAATGCTCAATTCGTTCTTCGGTCTTATCATCTACAATGTCATGGTAATAGTCTTTGAGCGGATCCAAAGAGTCTGCTGGATTTAGAGATCTTGCTATTTCTGTCATTTTGATAAATCTAAGATTGTATTTAACATCAAATTAGCACCTTTTTCTATATGGTGCCAGTCAGTCCATTCATGCGGTGAGTGACTCACCCCATTCTTGCTAGGTACGAAAATCATACCTATCGGCGCTATTTTGGCCATCATTTGTGCATCGTGCGCCGCGCCACTAGGCATCAGTTTGTAATCATACGCTAACTTTTTGGCATTCGCCTCAATGCTTTTTTTAATCGCTTCATTACATGCCACTGGTTCGATCACACTTACTTCATTAAAATCAAATTGCAGGCCTCTTCTACGTGCTATGGCAGACAAAGTCTTTCTGCAGGCGGTTTTAATTTCTTCCAATACTTCAAGATTGACGTCTCTGGAATCAATGCTAAATTCGACCTTGCCGGGCACTGTGTTGGCTGACCCTGGATATAGAGAAGCGTTGCCCACAGTCAAACGCGAGTCTTCACTCCCATTTTCATCCAATATTCTTGGGATTTCATGAGCGAAATCTGCCAATCCCATAAAGGCATCCTTACGCAATTCCATCGGTGTAGTACCCGCATGATTGGCTGCTCCTGTCAATTGCACCTGCCACTTGAATAATCCTGTGATGTCAGTAACTATCCCTACGGATAACTCTTCCACATCCAAAACAGGGCCTTGCTCAATATGCAATTCCAAATAGTATTTGATTTCCTCTGAAAGCCTTGACGCGTCCAGTGCTTTGTACGGTTCAAAACCTAAAGCCGAAATCACATCTTTCAGTGCATGACCATCCAGGTCTGTAGCTTCTTCCAGAATGCCAGGGTTTAATTGCCCAGACAATGCTCTCGAGCCAAACATACCGCCGAAACGGCCTTCCTCATCACTAAAGGCAATCATTTCTAAGGGAAATGATGTTTGGATATTTTCTTCATTGATCCGTGTGAGACATTCTAACGCGACCAATACACCCAAGGCACCATCCAATGCCCCTGCATTAGGCACCGTATCTATATGTGAACCGATCAAGATGGCAGGTTTGGTGCGATTAGAGTCATTTTCCAGTCTACCGACAATATTAAGTGCACCATCCATTTGAGATGGAATGTTGGCCAATTTTAATTGCTGAATGAGCCATTCTCTCCCTTCCTGCTCTTTCGGCGTAAAAGCCATACGGTAGATTCCTCCATCTTCCTGTCTGCCGATCTGCGCAAGCGTGTTGATATTATCCTTCAGCCGTTCAAATTTGACTTCCATGGCTCTTTTTAAATCAGATTTATACAATTAATTCTGGTTGCTCACCTTTTACAAATTGTTTGTGCAAAACATGCAATCCCAACAAATGATTGATCAAGGCATCTTTCCGTACCAGCGATACAGGGTCTTTGTCGTTTCGATAATCGGTCATGAACTGATTCAAGCGCTGAGGGTCAAATAGCCCTGCATCGCGTACTACATCTTCGTTCATGTACTGATCTAGTAAGGCATTCAAAGCCTTCTTTTTCTTTTCTTCTGTATGTGCGGGTGGAGACATGAAAGCAAATTTTTCACGTTCGTACAGCACAGTAGGCAAGATTTCTTTCATCGCTTCACGCAATACCCACTTTTCAGTGTTGCCTTTGATTCTCAAATGCGGTGGAATGTCTCTCGCCATTTCTGCCACATGATGATCTAAAAATGCAGGTCTGGATTCCATTGAGTTGGCCATATCTACCCGATCACCTCCCCAATTCAGAATTTGGCATTCGAGCATGGTTTTGCTCCAGGTGTATTGTGCTTTATCTAGTGCATGTCGACCGTTCAACTGCTTGACATCAAAACTTTGCGCAATAGCGGCTATAGGATCATAGTCTCTTATATCATCCAAAATATCGTTGTGAAGCAGTGGTCTTGCGATATCTAAGGTATGCATCCAGGGCTGAATCCAAGACGGGGTAAATCCACAGATTTCGTCCATCACGGAATGATTCAAATGTTCTTCTGATAAAATGGCTCCTTTAAACAAACTATTGGTTTTTTCCATCAGTTGCTTGTAGCTTTCGAGTTCTTCTTTGCTATGATGGCTTGAGCCATTCAGTGCCTGATAGCCATATTTCAGCATGTCTCTTTTGAGCTGAGGATAACCTCCAAACAGCTCATCCGAGCCTTCACCAGTCACCACCACACGATAGCCACATTCGTTTACCCGTTTACTCATTTGGTATTTGGCAACACCTAGCGTATTGTAAAACGTTCTTTCGGCATGCCATAAAGTTTTAATATAACTATCACCGTATAACTCATTGGCAGACAGATTGATTTGTTCCTGATCGGCTTGTACCCGATCCGCCATTTCCTTGGCTATGGGTGCTTCATCATAGGCTTTGTTGTCAAAACTGATGGTGAATGCTTTGACAGGAGACTGCTGCATCGAAGAAGCCAATCCCAACATGGAGCAACTGTCAATCCCACCAGACAAATAGCACCCCACTGGTACATCAGCTTCCAATCGTAAAGCGACAGCCTCCAAGAGTTCATCCTGTACACGTTTGATATGGTAATCTGCTGGTTTACTCAGATCTCTCTCGTTCTCCATTGGAAAATCCATATCCCAGTACTTATGATCCTGAATATCGAGACTGTCTCCTTTACGTTGGATAATGAGCATATGCCCTGGTCTGAGGGCATGAATATCTTTATAGGCACTCGTGCCTGGCACCATGGTATGCATCAACTGGTGTAATACGGCCTGATTGTCGAAACTCCTTGGCACTTCGGGGTGTGCAAAAAGTGATTTGATTTCAGAGCCCCAAAACACATTTCCATCCTTGATGTGGTAAAACAAAGGCTTTACCCCAAAGCGGTCTCTTACCAGTATTAATCGATCTTTCTCTTCATCATACATGGAAATGGCAAATTCACCCCTTAGATGGTCCACAAAGTCCAAACCATGTTTTCTATACAAAGGCAAAGCAATTTCACTGTCACTTTTGGTATCAAACTCAAACCCTTCCAGCCTTAGATTGGTTCTGATTCTTTTGTAGTCATAAAACTCACCATTGACGGTCAGTACATTTTTCTTATTTTGACTGTATAGTGGTTGAGAACCTGTATCCAAATCGATAATGGACAATCGGGCATGTCCCATGGCCAGTCCAATTTCTTCATTAAAATGAAAACCATAACCATCCGGACCCCTATGGTGCAGGCTCTTGG
Organism: Reichenbachiella sp.; assembly: GCF_039969095.1. GTDB lineage: Bacteria > Bacteroidota > Bacteroidia > Cytophagales > Cyclobacteriaceae > Reichenbachiella. Next base: position 1,012,630 of record NZ_JBDVOL010000010.1, on the reverse strand, counting down.
CCATATTCTTCAAGTTCATTTCCGCTGCAGGTTCTAATCTTCCTGCTTTCCAGTATCCAGTTATTCCGCACATGACCTATTGTATTTCGTCTTTTGGTATTTTATCAAATCTATTGAGAATGGAGATAAACAGCGCCTGTCTGACAAAGACAGCTCCATGCGCTTGTGTAAAGTATAAATTGTGATGCGTACCGTCTAGCATTGGGTCGAGCTCATCGAGTCTCGCCAGTGGGTGCAAGACCACCGCATCTTCTTTCATTTTAGTATTTTCATCCAGCTTGAATCTGGAATCGAGTGATTTATAACTATCTCCCAGAAAAGCTATGGAGTTCATATAGATCACATCCAAATCACTCACTACGTCATTGATATCATTAGAGATAAAAACTTCTATGCCCGATTCTTTTACTTTTTGCGCCAGCTCCTCTCCCAATGGATCTGCCATTTCGGAAATGAGAGAAATTTTTTTAATCCCATCATTAAATAGTAAAGACATGCGCAGAAAACTGTTGACCGCACGCATGCTACCTGGTGTCCCTAAAATACCTAAATGAATACGATCATTCGGCTTCAGTTTGCCTTTCAATTTGGGTTTCCATTTGAGAATGGCAAACCAATCGGCTAATGACTGTGTTGGGTGCTCACCTGTACCGTTGCCTGCATTGATTAACGGTATTCGTAGGTTGTGCATGATCTCGTCAATGGCATCCGTATCTGTATGGCGCATGACCACGCAGTCGGCATAAGCATTGAACATCTCCCCTATGTCTGGCAAAGATTCTCCTTTGGCTTGGCCTGTTGATTTTCCTTCCGGAATACTAATGATTTTACCATCCAAACGAAGTACAGCACTTTCAAACGAAAGACGTGTTCTGGTGCTTGCTTCGAAGAAAGCAGTGATAATTATCTTGCCATCCAATGGATGTGCCTTGGCAATTTCTTTGCTTTCTAAGAGAGCAGCAAATTTGCAAACCTCCAGCACCAATTCCTTGTCGAACTGATCCACTGACAATACACTTTGTCCTGTAAGTCTCTTGAGCTCATCGAGATTAATTGGATCTTTTTCTATTAATCCTTGGGGATCCAAATTCAAACCATCCGATGCCAAAGGATCTTGATCCAATGTGCTTTCTTTGGGATTAAATTTATCCGTTACCATAGTTTCTTTGATTTAATATCCTTCATAAAAAGCCATATCAAAGATATCACTGTGGCAATTATTCCAGCCAAAGCCAGCACTATCATTACGCATATAAAGGTCTGTGAAAAATACATATATGGTTATTTAAGTTTAGTGGTTTTCGTCTAACGTCTTCCACTCAAAGTTATCTGGGTAGAGGTAAGTCATAAGCAGTACAGTAATCATAGAGACTGCTGCACCAATCAAAGACGCGGTATACCAACCCAATTGGAAATAAGCGATCAAGCCAACTACACTTCCGAGCAACATGCCCCAAATGGCGCCTTTAGCATTTGCTTTTTTCCAAAATAAGCCTGTCACAATTGGCCAAATGGTACTACCTACCATGGGTCCGGCAAAAAATAGTACCGTAGCCAAAGTACCGATGCGTGGCATACAGGCCGACCAAGCCAAGAGGCCTAAACCGATTATAATACCTGCTGATACTTTCCTTAATGTTTTATCTCCGGCATTTGGGTTGATCATCTTGCGATAAATGTCTTCTGTAATCAAGTCAGAAGTGGCTGCCAATAAACTATCAATACTAGAAGCTAAAGAGCAAAAAAATACAGCAAATACGATAATCGCCCCTGCTTGTCCCAAGACGCTGGCCGATACCAAGGGGCCAACCATATCTGGGCTAGTAATATTGATTCCTAAGGACCCACTGGTCAGTGCAATAAAACCAGCAGCTATGGGCACAGGAAACCAAAATAAGCCAGAAAGTAAATAGGCCTTCTTTCCTACTTCCTGACGCATGGCAAAAGCCCTACTCCACCATACATTGCTATGAAAAACTTCTCCTAATCCAAAAAGCATATTATTAAATATCGACATAATAGCTGCCGGCATGAGTGCATTGAGTAGCATGGGTTTTTCTGTAGATACATTGGTGTAGATAGTGTCAAAGTCAATCTGTGTCAACACGCCAATGCCTACGATCACAATACCTACCAAAATGATTAAAGATTGGATAAAGTCGGTGCCAATTACGGCATACATACCACCAAACAAGGTATATATCACACAGACCAACAGAATGACTGTCATACCCAACTCGTAGGGTATACCTGCGATGGCATTCATCAAAATACCACCAGCCATGCCCATACTCACCAGCCAGGTAAATCCATAAAAAATACTGATAATTAAAAATAGCACCCAGGTCGGTTTGCCATAACGAAGTCTTATAAAATCACCACTAGTATAGCCTGATGGCATCAATTGCCTGATTCTTTTGGCTAGTGGGGCGAACAAAAACAGCCCGAAAGAGGCCGTAGAATATGCAATCATACCCCAGATACCCAGTTGCAAAGCAAACTGTGGTGCTAGCATGGTTGTATTGGAAGTCACCCAGGTAGCCATGGCTGTAGCAGCACCGAAAGCCAATCCCACATTCCGGCCGGCCACCATGAAACCATCCATGTTTTTGGCTTTCCTACCCCAGTAGATGCCTAAAATAATCCACAGTAGACCGAGCGTACCTAAGAGTATCCAACCCGTTTCAGGAGATATAATAAAAGATTGTTTGTTCATGAATGGGTTGTAGAAGTTCGAACACCTTTAATGACAATAAATACAGTACAGGCAAATACCAAAAAGCCCAGTCCAAATAAGGTATATGCCAGTGACAGGGATTGATGTTTGACGTTGAGTGTGAGGGTATCAGACCAGTGGCCTGATTCGTTACCCACTCTGAAATAATAGGTCCCGTTGTCTAGGCCTGAAATAAAAGTAGCCTGATCTGGCCCTTGATAGATTGTTTTAAACTCATTGAAATTGGCGTCGGCGGACTGCTGCAGTACATAACTAATTGCGTTGGTTTCTGCATTCCATTCCAACTGTAGATATCCACTGTTGGATTCTACCATGAGACTTTCTGTGGAGAACTGAATATTGGAGGGATTGGCGATTAGAACCCAGGTAAATATTATTAATGCATTCATGTATGAGTGATTTACTTTTCTTCTTTATCACTATCTTCTTTGGGCTCAATGACTGTGTTCTGATCTTCTGGCGGCTCTTCTAGAATATTGCCAAATTCATCAACATAAGCGATCATATCCTGCAAATCTCCACTTGTGTCTTCGTGTTTTTTGTCTTCTTTCCTGAGTTGTTTTTCTAATTTCTTCTTTCTTTTTTTCTCAGCTTTTTGTCTTTTGATAAATGCGTTGAAATTTTTTCTACCCATAGAAACAACTGTCCTTTCTCTTTTTTAGTGAGTCATATATTCAATATGTTCTATACGACATAATTAAATTTAAACAAAGGTAATAAAAAGGTTCTACAGAACATATTATTAACTAGTTCAATCTGAAAACCTGGCTTTACAATAAATTAATCAATAGGTTCTTCTGGAGTAAGCAATGGAGAGGCATCCAATTGATGAATTTGCATAGCCGAAGTGATAATTTCTAATGCGTCTTTCACCATTCCTCTCTCTTGTTCGGTAAGATTATCCAGTTTTCTGGCTAATCGGTCGTGTAGAACATTAGGAGTTTCTTCGAGCAATTTGATTCCGGATGCCGTTAAGGTGATAAAAGTGACTCGTTTGTCGCCCTGCTTAGGCAGACGAACCACATACCCTCTTTTCTCTAATCTATTGATAATACCAGTCACGGTACTAGAATTGAGGCTCAATAGATTCATTAGTTCTTTGTGATTAGACTGGTAATTAGTACTTTTTTGTAAATGTCCCAGACAAAGTAGTTGAGTAATACTTAGACCAAATTCCTTTTGGATACCTTTCGACTCAAGATTGAGTGATCGCACAATCTTTCGAATACTTACTATTATTTCAAGGGAGTCCATGAACGGAATAAATTTATTCTTACAAACTGTAAGTTGATAAAGACCCTCAAACTTTCCAAATTCTACATGGTGGCATGCCAGCCTAACACACTAAAGCGAAATAGGCCAAAAAAGAATATCTACTCTCCTATTCATTTGCCTTCCTTGTGGGGTGTTATTATCATAAACTGGATTGAATTGTCCAAAATCCTTTTGTTCAATTGATTCTAATGGTATTCCATTATTTTCAATTAACTCATTAATGGTTGTGGCACTTCTCATTTGAGAAAGCCATTGATTGTATGATACACCTCCTATATTATCCGTATGGCTATGAATGGTGATGTTAAAGTGGCTTAATTCAGGAATTGAATCTAAAAATTGGTGCAATTCATTGAGTTGGTATGGCGTAATATAATATTGACCACCAGGGAAATAAATACTTTTTCTAATATGCTCTGTTTGCGCAATGCTTTGAAATGAAAGTATTACAAAAATAAGCGCATAAAAAAACCGGGTAACCATTTTTAAGCATACGAAATACGCTTGAGCTGGTTACCCGGTTCCGAAGCCAATGGCTTCAAATGTCTCTTATTGACCTGCTTCTAAAGCATCTACTCTATCTAAAATAGCTTCTGCTTTATCCATCATTTTCAACTGTGTATACATTTGCTGAAGTGCTTTAAGACCGCTAACATCATCTGGTTGGATTTCAGTAGCTTTTTCCATATAAGGCAATCCTTCTTTTAAAATCTTGTCTGCTTTTTCCAACCTAGCAGAACCATATTTATCATAATCTTTCAAGCTCATATCACGAACTTCATCATAGTATTCCTTAGCTAAGTTCACATAGATTACTCCAGTATTGAAGTTAGCGATATAGCTATCGGTATCCACTTCTATAGCTTTTAAGTAAGATTCTTTGGCTTTGTTGTAATCCGCTCGAGCTTCTTCTTTTTTTCCTTCTTCAAGTTTTGCACTTGCAAGGTTGTCATATAGCACACCTAAATTCAAGTGTAGATTCACATTACTTGGATCCTTAGCAATTGCCGCTTCCAACTTAGTCTTAGCCTCATCTACTTTGTCCATTGTCAACAACAAGCTAATCTCTTCCTGTCCAAACTTAGTTTCAGTAGGATATAATTCTTTTGCTTTTCTTACCAACTCCAAAGCTTTTTCGTCATTTTTCTTTTCTGATCTTTCTAAATAGATCAAAGTAGAAATTACGTCTTGGTTAGCTATGTCAGCATCCAACATTTTGTAATAGTACTTCAAAGTCTTGTCGGTAAGGCCTGCCTGTTGTGCTGAAACACCCGCGTACAATAAGGTTACTGAATCCTCTGATTTAACGATTAGTGCCTTTTCAAAATTGGCTAATGCACCTTCAAAATTTTCTTCACCATACACGGTACCTCCTGCATTGATGAAATTTCCCCAGATAGCATCCAAATTCGTATTTGCGATCAAGTGATTAGGACTGTTTTCTTTGTCCATTTCCAAAATCTTGTTATAAGCTTCTACTGATTTATTTAGTGCCTCTGCATCTAATGACGATACAGCCTCATCAGTACTTGTGGCAATCGCTTGATAGATTTTTCCTCTGACAAACCATGTTTTTGATTTTAATGCATTCTTTTCAATCGTTATAGCTACATCAATCTCTGCTTTCGCATTTGCAAATTCACTTTTAGCCAGATAACTATCCGCTTTAGTTACGGATCCCTTCTGTGCGAAAGATACTACGCTCATAAGTAAGGCAAGCGTAAGCACGAACAGTCTATTTGTATTCATAATTTTAAAGTTTACTAGGACTAGTAATATCCTATATTCTGGTTTAATTTATTCTTTGTCGTTATTCTCTTCAGATGGTGTCTCCCCTTCTTGATTTTCAGTCTCAGGTTCTTCAACCTCTATTCTCTCTATTTTTTCAACAGATGAAATTTCATCTTTATCTCCTAATTTTATTAAACGAACACCTTGAGTTGCTCTTCCCATTACTCTTAGGGTTTCCACAGCCAATCGGATCGTAATACCAGATTTATTGATAATCATCAAATCATCGGTATCAACTACTTCCTTGATTGCAACAAGCGCGCCAGTTTTTTCGGTAATGTTCATGGCCTTTACTCCTTTACCACCACGTTTGGTAATTCTGTAGGCCTCAATTTCCGATCTCTTACCGTAACCTTTCTCTGTCACTACCAACAAGTTGGCCTCTTCCCTAGCTACGCATACCATGCCAATGACATGATCCTTATCTCCTTCTAATCTCACCGCTCTAACCCCTGCAGCCGTTCTACCCATTGGTCTAACATCCTGCTCATTGAAGTGTATCGCTTTCCCTGATTTTTTAGCGATAATAATGTGATTGCTTCCATTGGTAAGATTCACGTTCAATAGCTCATCTCCTTCATGGATGGTGATTGCATTGATACCATTCTGACGTGGTCTAGAATATGCTTCTAGAGAAGTCTTCTTGATCACCCCTTGTTTGGTACACATCACAATAAAATTATTGTTGATGTAATCGTCATCTGAAAGGTTATTCACATTGATGACTGCTCGGATAGAATCTTCGCTTTCAATGTTAATCAAATTCTGGATGGCTCTACCTTTAGTAGCTTTCTGCCCTTCAGGAATCTCCCAAACCTTTTTCCAGAATACCTTACCTAACTCTGTGAATATCAGCAAGTAATTATGTGTAGATGCCACAAAAAGATGCTCTGTAAAGTCATCAGTTTTGGTAGTAGCTCCTTTAGATCCTACTCCACCTCTTCCTTGTGTTCTGTACTCAGTCAATGGAGTTCTTTTGATATATCCTTCATGTGAAATGGTTATCACCATTTCTTCATCAGGAATCATATCTTCTGCAGTAAAATCATCCGCCGCATGTTCGATATCAGAACGACGATCATCTCCATATTTATCTTTGAGTTCAGCGAGCTCTTCTTTGATGATGTCCATTCTCATTTCTTCACTTTCAAGAATCGCTTTCAAGTGATCGATCAACTTCATGATCTCATCGTACTCTTTCTGAATTTTCTCTCTTTCAAGACCAGTCAATCGCTGCAATCTCATTTCGAGAATCGCTTTGGCTTGAATTTCACTCAATCCAAACTTCTCCATCAAGCCAGATTTGGCAATTTCAGGATCTCTAGATGCTCTAATTAGGTTGATTACTTCATCAAGATTGTCAAGTGCAATTAAGTACCCTTCTAAAATATGAGCTCTTTTTTCTGCTTCAGTAAGTTCATATTGCGTCCTTCTGATGACTACTTCGTGCCTGTGCTCCACGAAGTGCATGATCAAATCCTTAAGATTTAATGTATATGGCCTTCCTTTAACCAGTGCTACATTATTGACACTAAAGGACGATTGTAGTTGTGTATATTTATATAGATTGTTTAGAACGATATTTGGAATCGCATCTTTTTTAATGTCATACACGATGCGCATGCCATCTCTATCTGATTCATCTCTGATGTCAGATATGCCTTCCAATTTTTTGTCATTGATCAAAGCCGCTGTCTTTTCGATCATATTGGCTTTGTTGACTTGATATGGAATCTCGGAAACAATAATTTGCTCTCGACCTGATTTGAGTGTTTCAAATTCTGCTTTAGCTCGTAAAACTACACGACCCTTACCTGTTTCGAATGCAGATCTTACCCCTTGATAACCATAGATAGTGGCCCCTGTAGGAAAATCGGGTGCGGTAATATGCTCCATCAATTCAGGAATTTCTATCTCATTATTATCAATATACGCAATGGTACCATTGATAACTTCAGTTAAGTTGTGCGGTGCCATATTGGTAGCCATACCTACTGCAATGCCTGAAGTACCGTTCACCAATAGATTTGGGAATTTACCTGGCAGTACCGATGGTTCTTTTAAGGAATCATCAAAGTTCGGTTGAAAATCAACTGTTTCTTTGTTGATATCATGCAACAATTCTTCCGCCATTCTCTTAAGTCTGGCTTCTGTATAACGCATGGCTGCAGGCGAATCACCATCTACAGATCCAAAGTTACCCTGCCCATCAACCAAGGGATATCGCAATGACCATTCCTGAGCCATTCGAACCATAGTATCATAAACAGATGAATCACCGTGTGGGTGATACTTACCTAATACCTCTCCTACTATTCTTGCAGATTTTTTGTAAGCACGGTTGTGTAAAACGCCCAAATCCAGCATTCCATAGAGTACTCTTCTATGTACTGGTTTTAATCCATCTCTTACGTCTGGTAATGCTCTAGAAATGATAACTGACATTGAATAATCAATGTATGCGCCACGCATTTCATCTTCGATATTGATTGGTATAATATTCTGATCCCCTAGTGGCAGGTTTTCGTTGTCTTCAGCCATAAAATTTTAAATAATGACAAGCAAAATTAAGTGCGCAATTTAACGAAATTTATACCTAAAATTCACTATCTGGAGCAACAATATGGAGCAAAGAAATAAAGTATTTTATTGAAGAGAAATAGATTGGAATGACAGGGTTAATCCTGTGAATTAATAAGGATTGAGTTTCTTTCGATTTTTAAACTTATAACGCCAAAGTTTTCTGTGGTTTTCTCCAACTTTTGGGTTTTGTTTTTTCCAAATTGGCTGGCCTCTCACCTCTTCTACACGACCAGTTTGAGGATCCGTATATAGGTGTTTCAACTGAACATGGTCACTTTTCATAGGTGATCGACGAAGCTCTGGTATCGTAATACTTACACCAAAGTTTACTCTAAAAGTTGGATTTTTATGTTTGATACTCAAACCAGTCTCTGGCACAGATATTCCGTAATTTTTAAAATCGTAAGACGGCTTAATTACAATTCTAAAATACTCTGAAAGATTTTTTTCGATAGATACACCAAGATTGAAAAAAATACTCTGATTCAACAAGCTAGAATTCCAGTTTTTACCCATTTTTTGCTTGCCAATTTCTAACTCTCCTGCAAAGGACCAATCCCAAAAATCATAAAATCGGTATCCCAGATTCAAATAATAACTAAAAAAGACGGCCTTTTTGAAATTAGGCTCGTAATTTCTAATACCCAAATCATCACGAGTAGGACTCAATGATTTGATGGTGTGAAACTCGAGGCCTAACCCTAGTCCTACACGGAATTTTTGGTAGTTATATCGCACACCTAGATTGATTGGTACACCCCATCCTCGACCTTCAAAACCAACGACATTTCCATCTAGGGTGTCCAGTCCTTGAGACAAGGCTGGATTGTTTACCGGACTCGATAATGGTGCGTAGGGCACATCATAAATATCTGTCAACTCGACAGTGTCCGCCAGAGATGGGTTGTTGAACCAGTTTTGATAAGCTGGAAAGCTTGTACCTAATGGCTCACCTGTATTAGGAGTTATGTATTGATCAGTCGTACTTTGCAAAAACCAAAAACCATCTAAATTATGACTGTATTTGGTTGAATTGTAGCCTGTTGTGACAGTAATTGAAAATTGATTGAGCACCGCACGAACTGGAGACCGATATATATCATCAGGGTCTACGGGATATTCTTGCGCTTGAGCGACTGCTGAGAATAATAATGTGATATATAGTATTAGTCTAAGTTTCAATGAGTTGTTGATCGACGATTAAGGGTTGTTTTGTAAGGTTGTTTCAAAGATAACTACCTCGTAAGGATTAACCTTAGCAGCATATTGTGGTATGATTTCCAAATCCACAAAATCTTGTTTGATAAATCTAGGAATAACAAATACACTTTCTCCATAAGCTTTATGTGAAGGTATAATAATTAAAGCTTCTTCATTTCTTTCCATTACAGATATTCCAGCATCCAAACCTTCAATAATTTCTCCAGTACCAAAAGCATATGTCAATGGAGTAGCAAACGGTCGTCGATCGAATTCATCACCTGACAGGGTGGTTCCAATATAACTAATAGTAGCTGACTCACCCCCTATTACCATATTACCAGCTGTTCCTTCAGATTGTCGCTTAAAATAAATTTGGTCAGAGATGAGATATTCTACAGAATCCAATGGATGAAACAAGGTGGTATCTGTATGTACCCATTCGTTGAGTGTACTATTAAACACACTATCTATGATGGTACTATCAAGTTTTTGAACTTCAATATACTCTTCAATTTGGTCGTGCTGATCATCAATAATATCTGCAACATTGTGAATAGCAGCTACTTCTACTTCTATGACTATGATTGAATTTTCTGGTATGAGACTAGAAGAGTAATCACCATAAGCTAATGACGATGGAATGTAAAACCTAAAAGTCTCCCCTTCTTTCATTAGGCTTAATCCAATATCTAACCCTACAGGATAGATCGCATCCACACCCTGTTTGAGCATAACAGAATCCTCTTCACCTTTTGTAATATTATCAATCTCGCTACCACCCATGATCGCCGCGGAATAAAAGATGCTCATGATATTACCTGCAGCTTGAGTACCAGATGGCACGGTATCTACGATCACGTAATAGATCCCTGACTCATGTGCTTCTGCAAGGGAGTCATTCTCTGCCAAGTACGCTTCAATGGTAGCCTGATCCGCAACATCTTGATCAGAAACTGGTTCATCGGTATCTCCACAGCAGGATAGCATGAGCAAAACCACTAGAGCAATTGGTAAATGAAAGATTTTTGTGTTGGAAATCAAGATTCAGCTATTTTTCACAAATTGATGAAATAACGATGAGAAAGGAAATAAATTTTGACAATATCTTTTCACTCATTCAATTCACCTTAAAGGTGCTGCAAAAATAATGGAAAAGTGGAATCCTGTGCAGACCTAATTTTTCACCAATAGACTGCACGCGACCAAAGTCCACCTTGGATATTTTACGAGGACTGATGATATCTTCATCATCATTCAAAAAGAACGAAGAGAGAAACCTAATTAAGATGTAAGGAGCCTTTAATACTTCTTCTCGATACGCTGACTCTGACACTTCAGTATTGTGATCATAGTCGTTTTCTAATTTGGAAATATCAAAAGATTGCTCCATCGTGAGACGAATGATTTTCAAAAATTCTTCTTCCCAGTTGTCATATTGTTTGATCAAATATTTCAAACCGAAAACTACTGGATCCTTTTTCATGAAATAACCACCTTTTGAAAGTTTTCGGGCTTTTTTATTTAGCGCCATTTCTTCCCATAGACTCACGCTACCGTTGGCAAGGGCAACTCCTACCGTAGGAGTCATCACAATGAGTGAAAAAAAGTCCTGATCAGATATCTCCAGATATGGTGCTTCATTCTTAATAAACTCCTTCTTAAGTGCAAATGTGGCTTTTTGAATGACTTCATTCTGAATCAAAGTTTCAATTTCATATTCTGTGAACATACCTGAGCGATTTGATATTTTAGAAATTTAACACGTATTATCGGATTAGAAAAATGAGCAAACAAAAAAGGCATACCATCAAGTATGCCTTCCAATTTCTATCAGTACAAAGAATACTATTCATCGCCTTCGGTTTCTTCTACCTCCGATGTCATAGACGCCACAATCTCTGTATACTGTGCTTTTACAGTTTCATCAGCTTTCAATGCTTTTTTAACTTTGTTGTAAGTTCCGGCACCTATTTCATCTTTCACCACTGCTGTATATTGCTCTTTAAATGTTGACTTGAATGCATCAATATCTACTTGAATTTGAGCGTATGCTGCGATTTGCTCTTCGGTTGCTCCCGTTTCTGCAATTTTGGCTTCGTCGCCTTTAGCCTTATTCAGTAGGTTATACATTTTACCTCCATCCATCAGCTCATTGCTTTTTACCGACTCACTGATTTTAGCTTTCATGTCAGCTTTCAATGAATCTATCTTAGCCGATACTTGAGCATATTGAGTTAATTCTTCACTTGTTACTTCTGAGTCTTGTGCTATGGTTTTTGGACAAATGGCCAAGCAGGCAATCAATAAACCAAAAATCAATAGACTATTTTTCAACTTCACACTTTTCATTTTCATGTAATTATTAATAGTTAACAGTTAAACCAATCACGAATAAAGGACTCCTAGTTCAATATGTCAAGTAATATGTGCATTAATCCAGCAGAATGTCAAGAGTAATTATATTCGCACATCCATTAGATAAGAAAATTACATGAATAAAATATACTATTTAGCCACTTGTAGCACATGCATTAGAATTATTAAAGAATTGGGAATATCAGCATCCAATTTTGAAATGCAGGATATCAAGACTCAACCTATGACTGCAACTCAAGTAGATGAAATGAAATCACTTAGTGGAAGCTACGAGTCACTATTTAGTCGGAGAGCAATGAAATACAAGTCAATGGGACTCGCCAACCAAAACTTATCCGAAGCTGATTACAAACGGTTGATTGTAGAAGAATACACTTTCCTAAAAAGACCTGTGTTTATTATCAAACAAGAAATCTTTATTGGCAATTCTAAAAAGACAGTCAAGGCCGTACAAGCTAAAATCAATTAATTTGGAATGCTTTCTAATGAAAAGAATGAGTGGAAAATAGTCTGCCCATTATGAACATTAAAAGTAAACTGATGTTGCTGTGATACATTTCGCCCGCTGCTAACCCTTAATGATGCTTTGCTCACCCCTACTGGCAATCTGGCTCGGGTATAATATATCGTATGAGGAATGGTTTGCCAGTTTCTGGTATCAGCTTTTTCTGTCATAGCATTAAAAACACCTAAGGCGGCACCCCAACCTTCACTTTCTTCTCTCAATTCTTTCTCAGCTGTTTTTTTGATTGCCAATCTCAGAAGTGATTTACTCAATTCTAATCCCATCCTTTGATTAAGAGAATAAATGGCAATGTTGTTAATATTTTCAACAGGCTCTAGTTTAAATTTGGTACTATCTATTGTAAGTACTGCTCGACGAAAAACCGGTTTTCTTTCATTGTATTTAGGAATAGCAACTCTATAAAATTCAAGATCTGAAAGGTCAGTACCCTCTTCATCGTCTTCTTTCTTTTCCATGTAAAATGGGAAACTATAGCCCCGCTCTTTATTGACGAAAGTGATCATGCCATCCTTGCCATGTACTACTGTGAAGTTTATGGAAAACTCATCTTTTACTGGCCCAAGTCCATTATTCCATAGAAAAATAAGATCTCCTCCTTCTTCTCGGTTGGGTTTGTATTTAACATTGAACTCTTTTTCATACTGCCTAAGCTCAGTTTGGAATCCTATTAGATGTGCTGTACGTAGTATATCCAACTTCAGCTGATGAGGCGCTGAAACACCAAACATGTCCTCATAATCCTCTTTGTAGATATTATAGGCATTTCTATAGGCAATAAAGGCATTGTTATAGTCTCGATCTGCATCGTATATCAACCCCATCAAATTATGAATGAAAGCATCCCGTTTGTATCTGGAATCACTCTTATATTTGTCATTCAATTTTTGTAGTCGAATATTCAATCGTCTGCACTCCACCAAAGCGGCTTCTCTATCGCCTAATTTTATGTAGTTCAAGGCCTTATAATATAATAACAACAAGTGTTCGTGATCTTCACCTTTGTATTCGATGACCGTTGGGTTGATCACAAAAGCTCCCGCCTCATTAAAATAATTGGTACGATAATCTTCGCCATAAATAAATGCCTTTTCGAAGTAAATATTACTTTCTTCGGGCTTATTTAGCATGGCTGCCACGGTTCCTCTATTGAGATAATATAAAAACTTCTCCTTACTATTCGCTGCTTTTGGATTGTCCTGCAGGGTCTTTTCAGCAGCAGTCATATCACCACTCTCAAATGATTGATTAAAAACCAAATTCATTTGGTAATAGGTGGCACAGCTTAGCAAAAAGCATAGCGGAATTATTTGATAAATTCGCTTCATCATGAAGTAAGGAGAAGTTTAAAAGACTAAAATCAATTAGTTCTTGATGTACTTTTTGATTTCTTTATCCCCTATCCAAACTTTTTCGCTGGTTTCAATGCTGGCTAATTCTAGATTGACTTTGTAATTCACCACCTTTTCTTTTTTGTAGGAATCAGTGACAGATGTGATCACTCCAAACATCATAAAATCAGCTCCTAATTCCTTTCCCCACTTTGACTGAGTTTCGATAGATGCAAAATCACCTTGTTGTGCTCTTTCCTCTCTTAGTTTCTCTCTGAAAACTGAATTTTGAACTACTCGAACAGTACCTGAGTTGATGAATTCTCTTTCTACATCTTTTATAAAAGTTTCTGACTCGATATGTTCTGAACTTTTGTTCGCAATAATGCCAACAATCACTACTGGTCGATCGTCATTAGCATTTCTAAAATTACTGATCCAAGTTCTGCTCAATACATCTCTGATCATTTCTTCTGCTACAAGCTTAGAATCCGTATCATTCCATCTACCACTTAGATCTATTTGCTGATCTGGGCTAACTCTTGTCACTGATCGTGAACATGCGGTCATTAATACTACGGCTGTCAATAATATGGTTAGTTTCTTCATCTGTTTATGTTTGTTTTTTTGGAATCTTATTTAGTTGATGCAGTAAAATACTACAATATGAAATTATTTAAATATTTTGGTTTTACTCATTGATTCCTTCATGTTTTGAAATTTAAAATTTAGCTATGACCCGGATATTCAAAAACCTTGCCGATAATGCGTTTGGAACTGCAAACTGATTGCCTACCACATCCTGAATCCAAGTATAAGATATCGTATTATCAGCCCCTAATGCATTTAGCAATTCTAAACCAATCCATAATGAATTGGGTGATAAGGTTTTATCATTTTCAAATTCAAAGCTTTTTGAAAATCCCAAATCCAATCTATAGTACTGATCTCCTTGAAAATTGTTTCTCAAATCATCTCGACCAGGAGGACCAAATGGTAGTCCACTACCAAACAAAGCATTGAGGCTAACCTTGATGCTGGGATCATTAGGTAGGTGATCTTGGAAGAAAATGCCCAAATTTATTCTTTGGTCAGTTGGCCTTCTTACATATCCATCTCCTTCTTGCAAATCTTCCATGGTTTTCAATAATCCCAAGCTAAACCAAGATTCTGTACCTTCTATAAACTCTCCGTTGATCCGAAAATCTGCTCCATAAGCATAGGCTTTGGCCTGATTGGTTCCGAAATATCTAATTTTGATATTATTGACATCATAGGGATTCACATCCCATAAATATTTATAGTAAAGATCAGTAGAAAGTTTGAAAGGCCTTCCCCACGCCATAAAATGATGATCAAATCCACCGACTACATGATATGAAGACTGAGCTTTCACATCAGGGTTTACTTCGCCTTCCCGATTGCGTAACTCACGATAGAATGGATGTTGCTGATACAATCCAGTAGCAATTCTCAATACCGAAGACCGCCGTACACCCAAACGATAAGCATATTGCAATCTCGGACTGACTAGCATTTGATTACTGTAAGTCCAATAGCTCAATCTTGACCCGACATTTAAGGTATGAAGCGAATTACTTGAATTAAGTGTGTATTGAGCATACCCAGCTATTTTATGAGATTGAATATCAATGGCATTGTTGGCACTAAAAGTAACGCTTGAAAAATCTGCTGAATCAGTGAAGGCATATTCTTTCAACCTATCATCTATACTTTCATAATCCCAAGACATACCAAATGATAGTACGTCATCATCCAAATAGATTTCGTTCTTTTGATCTACACTTAATGTTTTCGCTTCCAGCTTATTTCTTCCATAAGCATAATTGCTACCTATTCCTCTGATAGTCACGCATTCGTTGAACCTATTTGAACCTGGGTTTCTATTGATATCACACAACAAATAGGCTCCTTCCACCTCATAGTTTTCGCGTTCACTAGAGAGAACCCCCGAAAGAATCAATTTGGATATTACATTTTCATTAAATGAATGAGTTAGAATTATACCCGCTTGATTCGTATGATATTCCAATTCCTCCCTGCCCTCGAATGCAGTTGAAACCCTATATGAAGCCTGAATTGTACCAAATTCTGTTTCTTGTGATTCTGGAATGGTTAAATAGTTGTTGTGTGCAGAAGACATCAAAAAACCAAGCGTTGTTTTAGAACCAATCTGTTTTGAAATAAATCCTTGAAAGTCAGTGAACTTAGGCAGGTAGTTGCCATTAGTTTCCAGCGTACCCAATAAATATTTGCTGTTTTTGTGACGAACACCGAAGGAATAATGCAGATCGCCTTTTTTATTTATTCCACCATAATGCAAACTTCCTCCAAGCAGACTTAAATTGACGGTGGCTTCATTGTATTTTGGAACTCTATATTGCACGTTGAGCACAGATGACAACTTATCTCCATCTTTGGCTTGCCATCCTCCAGCAGAAAATTGTACATGCCCTACCATGTCTGTATTGATAAACCCAAGCCCTTCTTGTCTACCTGCGCTCACCAAAAATGGTCGGTAGATTTCCATACCATTCACATAAATTAGATTCTCATCATAATTTCCACCGCGAACAGAATAAACGGAAGCCAATTCATTGTTGCTAGTTACTCCTGGCAGAGTAGCAAGCACATTGCTGAAATTCCCAGTGGCGGATGGCAGTGTATATGCGTTTTTAGCATCAATTTCTATGTTACCTATTTCCTGAGTCTCCTCAAATCTTCGTTCCTTAATATCAACACCTGAAAGCAACTGAGTCTTCTCTTTTAAAACTACGTTCAATTGATTTTCTTCCGTTAAGTCCACTGCATAATTTTCATACTGTAGGTGAGAAAAAATTATTCTTTGCTTCTGATCAGTTTTGAACTTAATTGAAAACTCACCTTTTCTATTGGTAAGTGTTGAGCTGGAATCTGGTAGTATTAGAACAAATACATCGCTAATTGGTTGGTTCAAGGAATCCCTTACCTGACCCTTTATTGCCAAATTTTGACCTTGCAGATTGAATCCGAAAGCCGAAACGAATAGTAAGATTAAGATGGTATTTTTCAATTGATCGGCCATGTATTCATTGCTACAAATCGACCGCAATATATACATCGTGCTGCTAATCAGTAGCGCAATATTTTAACATTTTTGGAATAGTCTTCACATTCAATATGAAGAAAGTATACGCCTTGTCTATTTTCGTTAAAATTCAACTCAGTAATCATTCCTTTTTTTGCTCGCTTTATTATTTTTTCACTAATGAGCATTCCGCTTTGCGAATACAAGCTCATTTTTACTGGCATAGGCAGCGTGTTTTTTTCTATCAGCAAATTAATATGATCTCCAGTTACTGGATTAGGATAAATCTTGATTCCATCATTTCCAACTTGAGATACGGCTAAAGGTTCATTACCAACAGACACGTTATAATCTGGAAGTCCATACCCAACTTGGTTGTTTGGAGAGGAGGCATTATTTGAGGAAGACAAAATCAAATCCCTTAATTCCAGGTTAGTCAAAGATGGAAACTTCTGCCACAGGCCGGCAGCAAATCCAGCAATTAGTGGAGCAGCAAAACTTGTCCCATTTTTTAGACTCAGCTCATTACCTTCACTTAATACAGTTACTTGATAACCTAGAGCAACTACTTCAGGTTTAATCCGATCATCGGCAGTAGGTCCAGTTGAACTAAATCCTACATAATCATAACTATGATCCAGTGCTCCTACTGCAATCACATTTTCTGCATCAGCAGGCATGGATATATAGGGCCAATCTTCATTATTTCCAGAATTCCCAGCACTAGTAACTACAAGTATTCCTCGATCAGTTGCAAAGTTGGCTGCCAGTGTAACCACCGATGTATTTCCATCCAAATCTTCAACGCTATAGTCCATGGTTTCATCATCAAAATCGCTATATCCTAATGAGGATGTAATAATATCTACACCTGCGCTATCAGCTCTTTCGGCAGCAAAAAGCCAGTTGTATTCTTCTATTCGGTATTCCGAAAAAACATCTTCGGTCACATACAAACTGATATCGGCATCGTAACCAGTTCCGACAAAGGTTGATTCTAAATTAGCTCCCAAACAGCTCCACGTGGCAGTTCCATGGTCATCATACTGAAATACATTTTTCCCACCAGTAGTAAAATCCATGACATCTTTCAACTTATCATTCTCAAAAGTATGTGTGAATACTGAAGACAAATTCGCATCTAAAAAACCATCGTCGAAAACGGCAACCCAAACACCTTCGCCAGTAATATCTTCCTGATGCATGGTGTGCGAAAATAGCATAGTTGTTTGCTTATTGGAATTTAAATTATTAGGGTTATTAGGCGTAATATCTTCCCAATGGATATTTTCTTCCTCTGCTGCTGCATTTAATTTTTGGCCGGGCGCTGCATAAACTACCTTCGAAACAAAGTCTTCTGCCTCAATCTGCTCTACTTGCGTCGGCGTTGCTTCTACCAGTACGGCATTCATCCACCTCGAAGTAAAATAAGTATTAACTCCTAAACTTTCTATAGCTGTGATATAGGAAGCATTGACAGGAAAATCATCACTTGTAATCGTGATGTTTTGAATGGATCTTCTATCAATGGCTTTTTGAGACAAAAATTCTGTGGGATTATCAATCGAATACGGAGAATCTGTTTTATCAGTTAAGTAAACGATGTATCTATTGATTTCGGACTGTGCAAAAAGGATTTGACTTGAAAATATCAATATCAGACCCAATACAATTCCTTTACTCTTTCCCATATTCTTTTAATGTCATTTTGATTGCCCTACCCGATTGAATTTCTTTTTCAGTTTCACACTCAGTCTGGCAATATTGCAATAGTGTACTCTCTTTAATAATTAGCCCAACATCTGGTGCAAAAATTTCTGATTTATCCTCAAAACCAAGAAAATCCTCTCCTCTATCATTTTGCACCACCTTCACTAGATTTTGATAGGGTACTTCTAATAAAACTGTATCTGGCAATTCTGTATCATACCAATAAATCTCACTTTCCAAGGTGTTGAGTCCATTACCATCCCATTCTAACTGATGGCTGATTGGGAAACTCAATTTTACAAATGGTACATTGTTTTCTGTGAGTACGGCGATGTTTGTTGATTTTTGAGCAGTCCAGATCGAATCCAAATTCCAGATCTCTGAATCATCTACACGCGTAGAGCGATGAATAATGTATTGCAGATTGTTACTTGAATTGTAATTTGAATCTACTACAGACTCTTTTAGTTCATAAATATCAGTGATAGCTTCAAGTACCGTATAGTTAGTTTCTACCACATCATAAATGCGGTAATCTCCTACTTCTAATGGAAAATAATTCAGACCTATTCGATCAGTATCAGAAGCTATTTCTGACTCCGAACAAGACACCAAAAACCACCCAATAAAAAATAAAAGATTATATCGCACGCTGTTTTGACTGATTAAAACTATTGCTGATCCAGCCACCGCCAATGACATCATTGCCCTCATAAAAAACGGCAGCCTGACCTGGAGCTATGGCAGAGACTCCATTGCCAAAAAATACTTTCATAGTGTCACCTACCTGCTCTATAACGGCCGGATTACCCGAGTCATTGTAACGCACTTTAGTCACTGTATCCAATCGCTCGGATAAACTACTGTATTTACCCAGAATCAATTGGTTGACATACATTCCGTCTCTTGATAATTCGTCAAATGTTCCGAGAACAACCTGATTTTTTTCCTTAATAATTTCCACTACATAAGCTGGAAAACCGAGTGCAATACCTAAACCTTTCCGTTGCCCTACAGTGTAGAACGGATACCCTTCATGTGTTCCTACTACCGTACCATCTTCAAGCACAAACTCACCTCCCGCTACTTTCTCTTCTAATCCGTCTACTCTCCTTTTCAAAAATCCTCTATAGTCATTGTCTGGAACAAAACAGATTTCGTATGACTCTGATTTATTTAATAAATCTGTGAACCCTCGTTCACGTGCCATGTCTCGTATTTCTGATTTTTTTAGATGGCCAAGTGGCAACAATGTCCTGCTTAAACTTTGCTGTGATACCCCCCAAAGGGCATAGGATTGGTCTTTCATTTCATCAGCGCCTTTACTGATTACATATCTACCATTTTCTTCTCTCACATTGGCATAATGACCAGTAGCGATAAAATCACACCCCAATTTATCTGCTCTTCTCAGCAATGCGTCCCACTTGATATGCGTGTTGCAAAGCACACAAGGATTGGGTGTCCGACCTGCCAAATACTCATCGGTAAAGTGATTGATGACATAATCACCAAACTCTTCTCTGATATCTAATATATAATGGGGAAATCCTAGATTGACAGCAATATTTCTTGCGTCGTTAATGGAGTCCAAACTGCAACAGCCCGTTTCCTTTTTACTACTTCCTGAGGAGTTGTAATCCCAGGTTTTCATTGTCATTCCGATCACTTCATATCCTTCTTCATGAAGCATCACTGCAGCCACTGAGCTATCTATCCCGCCGCTCATGGCTACAAGCACTCGTCCTTTTGTACTCATTCTTATGTTTTATTGCCAGGTTCACAGCCTGGTGTTGACACTATTTATAATCTGCAAAATTACGACAAATAGTTTGATTTTAAATAACTCAATAAATGTTTCATTGTTTGTGAAGAATTGAAAATTAAGTGATTAACAATGTGCAAAGCAATTTTAAAGAGTGAAATGTATTTATGATAAGCCAATTTTTTTAACTATATTTTTCGAATCAATCAGCTACTATCTATTTGTATTTTAAAATAAACCTTGAAATTGTATTTGGTTATTGTAGAATGATCAATTGATTTTTATCAATACTCAAGTTTCAAGGTATTTTATAAACAAAGCTTTTCTCTGGCTCGATTGATATGGATTGCCACATCTATAAGATGATAAAATGTCGAGAACAATTGCTATCTATAATTTTAAAGGCGGAGTAGGCAAGACTACAACTACACTTAATTTGGCATTGAGTTGGTCAAGATCATTCAAAGTATTGGTCATTGATTGCGATCCTCAAGCCAACCTCACGCATACGTTAACCGGACATTTAGACCATGAGTTTAACTTGTATTCAGTTGTAAAGGACATCATACACAATCGACAGGACAGGATCAATCCAATAGCACTTTCAAGTTATCTTCATATTATCCCAGGTTTTCAGAAAATGACAAACCTTGAAGAAAATTCCGAGTTTATATCTTTTGGAAACAATATATTTCACAAGCTACTTTCTCCATTAAAAAACAAATATGATTTTATCCTTTTGGATTGTCCTACACATTTTGGAACCGTGGTGAAATCATCGATTGCCAATGTGAATAGCATATTAATTCCTGCTATTGCAGATTCATATTCCGCGCTAGGATTTAACAATTTGCTTGGTTATTTAAATGAAGTTAAAAGAAGTGCACCTCTTAATATCCTTGGGATCTTTTTCAATCTGTATCGGAAAAACACAAAACATCACAGAATGATAAAAGAAAATGCTGAAACTGAATTAGGTCAACTTATTCTGAATCAAACAGTGAGACAAGGCATCAAAGTAAGTGAAGCCAATTGGAGCCATAGATCTTTATATAGTTTTGAAGAAAAAAATGAAGTGGCCGATGATTTTATGAAACTCAGCGAAGAAGTAATAGGCAAACTAGACTCCATTCATTTAGATAAGGTTATGGCTAAGAATTAAATTCAATCTTACCACGAAGTAGGTTTGTAATCTTTCAAGAATTTTCCATTCCAATGTTTTCCAGTATTGATCCCGTCGAAAAGCGGATCCAATACTCTAGCAGCTCCATCGACAATATCAAGTGGTGGTTGAAAATCGTGCAATTCTTCTTTGCGTTTCGCCAATTCAATTGGGTCTTCATCCGTAACCCAACCAGTATCAACCGCATTGGTGTATATGCCATGCTTTGGCAGTTCAGCTGCGGATGTTAATGTCATCATGTTAAGGGCAGCTTTGGCCATATTGGTATGCGGATGACGTGCTTCTTTGTGAAATTGATGAAACTTGCCTTCCATGGCGGAGACATTGATGATGTGCTTATTTCCAGTATTTTCTTTTTTCATCAGATTAACCAAACGATTGTTCAAAACAAATGGTGCTACGGAATTGACCAATTGAACTTCAAGCATTTCTATAGTGTTCACCTCCCCCAATTTCAATCGCCAACTGTTAGTTTTTCTCAAGTCGACTTGCTGTAAATCAGCATCCAGTTTGCCTTCTGGAAAAACCTCTTCAGCAGTTAGGGATTCATCTATACTGTAGGGGATTTGTGAAAGTTGAGCAGAAGAACTCAATCCTATGCCCAACTGTTTGCCATGCCAAGAAACTGGTAGATTTTTGTTTTCTCCATCTGCAAATCCTTTGCTTAGCATTTTCAATTCTTGAATGCAACGTTCGTGATCAGCAAGAACTTCCTGAGCAAATGGAGGTAAATCCGCAGTAGAACGTTCCTCATTTGGCATGAGATGCTGGTAGAACCCTGAAGGCCGGCGGACCGTTTGTGCGGCATTATTGATCAATACATCCAACCTATCATAGTGTTGCTCGATGAAATTACAGAAGATTTCAACACTTGGAATATGCCTCAAATCCAATCCGTGAATTTTCAATCTATGCCCCCATTTTTCGAAATCTTTTTCTTTTGCAAAACGAAGGGCCGAGTCTTTTGGGAATCTGGTAGTAGCAATTATTGTGGCTCCGGCCCTCAGCATCATCAATGTGATGTGATAGCCTATTTTGAGTCGAGAGCCAGTCACTATTGCTACTTGATCGGTCATGTCGGCCGTTTGAAATCTTTTGGAGTAATTGAAATCACCACAAGCTTTGCACATGGTATCATAGAAGTGATGCAGTCTGTTGAACTCGTTCTTACATACATAACAAGTCCTGGGTGACTCCAGTGGAATTTCTTTTTCTGATTCATCACCTGTCAAAGCAATCATAGTAGGAGCTACAAAAACAGAAGCATCTCTAGCACTTCTAATTCCAGTGCTATTTCTAGCTACTTTGTCTTTGAGTTGGGTCCTTTTCTTTTCGAGTTTTCGTGCCCCCTTTTTACGTTTAAGCAGTTCTTCTTTATCAGGTCTGGATAATTTACCTGCTGCAATTAAAAGTGCGAGTCGTTGATCTTTGGGTATGTCAAATATCCGATTGGTATCCTCATTCAATGAATCCAAAATAGCAATGCATTGACTAATTTGATCTTCGCTAAATTTTTCTGGTTCATCTGACTTATTGCGCATAAAACTATTTTGAATCGCAAAAATACACCAATAAAAAAAGGATTTACCTAGCAGCAAACCCTTTACTTTAACTTTACAATACCTTTAAGATCAACTAGAAATAGAACTCCTCACCTTTTCGGTATAGGCTCTCAGCGCTTTCGGAAAAGGAATGTCATCTTTTTCCATTTTTTCTATTATCCAGCCGGCCGCAATCAGATGCGTTAGCACTTCTCCATCATCTTTCCCTTCGACTTCGATCGGAAGTTCTTTCTCCTCCATCAAGCAATATTCAGCATTTTCCAATTCTTCTGCAGAATGATTTTCAACCAATTTTTTAATTACAGGTATTTGCATTTTAATTCAATTTATTCAGTAACTCAACTACAGCTTCTTCTTTACTACTTGCAATTGATTCAAGTAATTCGCCATCTTTAAAAATAGCAAAAAATGGTAGATTAGTTACACCTGCAGCTTTGCGGGCTTCTTGGTTTTCTTCTGCATTTACATCCAAAAATGTAATTCCTGCAAATCTCTCATCCTTTGCCAATCTTTTGTACTTAGGATTAAACAATCTACAAGACCCACACCAGTCTGCATAATACTTTACGATTACTTTATCAGCGGTAGAAATCTCTTGTTGAAAATTACTATCTATAGTTTCTTTTACTTCCATCATTTTATCATTGATTATTAATGCAATTCTACGGAAGTTTGCGCACGAAGATATTTTTCTTGCATAAAATAATTTGATCAAACCATTGTCACTATTGATATGAAATTGAAAACGTTTGTAAAAGTAGGAAGTATTACAAATTTAAGTGACGCCAGGTTTTGTGCAGGCTTTGGTGTTGACCTCTTGGGCTTTGATCTCAATCCTAATTCAGAAAATTACATACCTATAGATCAAGCCAATGAGATTATGGGTTGGGTGGCTGGTCCTATGTTTGTAGCTGAGTTTGGAGATATGAATGCTGCTGAAATCCTAAATCTTCAAGGAGAAAACAATTTCCCATTGGTTCAAGTCGATCAAATCGAAGTAGCCAATGAACTAAAATCTAACAATCAATCTATAATACTCCAAGTCAAAATTGAATCTGAGCATGATCTAAAGAAGTTATCAGAGGCAATTGCGAGTGAATTTGCCTACGTTATAGTTTCGTGTGAAAGACCACAATTGATTCCATCTATTGAAGATATTTTGGCAACAGGAAGCGAATCTCCTTTAATTAAGGCTTATGATGTCGAACTTTCCCAGTTGGATCATATCGTCCAGGTTCAACCATTTTCAGGTATAGAATTGAAAGGATCCCAAGAAGAAAAACCTGGGTTCAAAGAATATGACGAGTTGGCAGATATATTAGAGGCACTCGAAGTGGAAGATTAGGCAGCGGGTAAACTTACGACTATCTCAGTTCCTTGATCTGGCTCACTTTTTATTTCCATACCTCCATTATTCAATTGTAATATATCTAGGCAGAAATTCAGACCCAATCCTGTTCCTTTTTCGCCATTGGTGCCTAGTCTGGTAGAATTCTTATTTTTATTAATTCCTTCAAGTACTGAAGCAATCGTATCCTGGCACATACCAATTCCTGAGTCTTTAACACTTAGAAAAACGTTTCCATTTTCCGCACTTCCGGAAAGTGTGATTTGTCCTGCTGATGGTGTGAATTTAATCGCATTGCTGACCAAATTTCTAATCACAATAGCCAAATGATCTGGATCTACAAATACATTAATGTTATTTGGAATCTCATTGTCTAATGCAATAGATTTTTCTTTGAAAGATTCTCGATACAGTTCTAAAACACTGCTTGCAACAAAATTCAAATTAACATCATTTGGATTAGCAGCAAATGCCCCCAACTGTGATTTGACCCAAGTCAGCACGTTATCCAAAGTAAAGCTGATAGAGTCCACTTGTTGTTTTACCGTGCCCATCAATGCCTTGAATTTCTTTGGCTCTATATCATCTGCGTAAACCAAAAGTCCTCCCAAAGAGACTAATGGCGATCGAAGATCATGTGATAGGATGCTCAACACTTTATCTTTCGAAGCATTGGCATTCATCAATTCTCTTTCTGTTTCTTTCATTTTGCTGATATCCGCGACATAAGCTAAGACTCTGGATACTTGACCATTTCTATTTCTTACCGGAATATATTTTCCATAGGCATGAATAAATTCACCATTCTGAAAAGTAACAGGACTATCAATATCAGATTCATGACCTTCTAGGCTTCTATTGAATAATGGAGTAACCATGTCTGCAACCTGATCACCAAGAATTTCTGAATAGTGTTTCCCTTCTATCGCTTCTATTTTTTTCACCAAAACATCCTCGAATCGATTATTGACAATAATAAAATGCCCTGACTTATCTATGAGTGCAATGAAAATGGGGAGGTTGTCAATTGTAGTTCTTAGTAGATGTTTATTATACAGCAGGTTATCCCTTTCATACTGAACCAAAGAATTTTGCTGTTCTATTCTTTGACTAAACAATCGAATTCTTTGCTCACTTCTCTGTAGATCAAGTTTGAAAACATTAGTGAAAAAATAGACACAAATAAAGGCAACAAATAAGTTCGTAAGAGCAAGAAAATCATCTGCAATCAGTACACCATTGCTATGCTGAGTGATTCGTATGTACTTCATCAACATTGTTGAAAAGGCAGCTGTTATGAATAAAACAAGTTTTGCCTTATGGTCAAAAAGCGCTATTATGATGGCTGAAAAGCCAATGAAGAAGAATTCATTGTCACGACTTTGGTTGTTGAATAAGGTGATGTAGCCGACGCCATTGGCAAACAGCCAAGTGGCAATGACCAAATAATACTTCGCAAAAGTGGTGTATTTTCTCGCATTGAGCTGATGCACAGGAATGGTGAGTAAAACTAATCCTGATAATATTGTAAACGTATGAAAGTAAGAACCAACAACGAAATTTATTATTCCAAAGAGAACAATAATAATCCCCCCAATTGAATTAAATATATTGACTAGTCGAGTTCTTCGACGTTCAATAATTTCGGGATGTCCATAGACTCCTGCATTGATGAGGAGTCTCATTAATTTTCTCAATACTACCATTCAATTCAAATACTGCTGCGTATAAATTTTTAGGTTGAATCGGCTGATTGCAATAAGTTACTGAATTAATTTCAAAATATACTTTAGCAATAAAGTTGATAGTACAAAAAAGAGTCGAAGTGGATACCACTTCGACTCTTTTACAGCAATTCACAACTACTTATTCATCTTTTAATGAAAGGACAGGATTAGCACGGGCTGCTATAATGGCTTTGTATCCAGCTGTGAAAAAAGCAATGCCAAAACTAATAATAAGGGCAATCACAAAAATGACATAGGACAATTCGATCTTATAGACAAAATTATCCAACCAGTCGTTCATGATTATATAACTCACTGGCCCTGCAATTAGAAAAGAAATAAAAACCAACAGTATCATCTCTTTAGAAAAGATCTGAAGTACGTTGAACGTACTTGCACCTAATACCTTTCTTACCCCTATTTCTTTAGTTTTCTTATTGGCGATATAGGAAATCAATCCATAGAGACCAAGACACCCAATGAATATTGCAATGACAGAAAACAACTTAAACATACTTCCCATGTTTTTCTCTTGTTCATAATTGTCGGCCAACTGTTCATCGTAAAATTCAAAGTCATAAATGTCTTCAGGAAATACCTCTTCCCATTCTTTTTGCACCATTTCCAATGCTGGATTGACCTCTTCTAAAGATTTCCCTTTAGAATTAATTTTGACTGCCATTTCGTAAAAAATGTTCGTATTGTACATGAAAGCACAGTACTCAAATTCATCGTGCAGAGATTGAGTATGAAAATCCTCAACCACTCCTACCACTTCCATGTTATCATACCAGCCACTTATTCGCTCTCCTAGCACATCTCCAGGTTGGTCAAAGCCCAAAGATTCAGCTAATCTTCTATTGATTAAAATTTTGCTTGTATCAGGTTTTTCTAGCCACTGACCAACTAATAATTCCAATCCGTACAAACTCAAATAATCATTGTCACTCATTTTAAAATTCACGCGAACATTTTCACCTTCAGCAATGCTGGGGTGAGAAATATGTGTATTAGAATTTGAATTACCCGTAGGCGCACTTAATGAAAAACTGACTTTTTGTATTTCTGGATGGCTTTTGAGATTTGATTTTAGTCGATTTAATTTCTGCTCATCATTATCTGGCAACGACACTAAAATAATATCATCTTTTACGAAACCTAAATCTTGATTCAAAAAATAATCCATTTGAGATTGAACCACTATTGTTCCTATAATTAACACCTGAGTAATCACAAACTGGACAATCACAAGCACTCTTCTAAATGATAGAAATCCACTGCCTTTTTTCTCATTAAATTTGGTTCTTAAAGCCACAATTGGATTGAGTCTTGACATAGACAATGCTGGATATATTCCTGCCAACAATCCAATGATAAAAATATTGGTGATTAGGAAAAGTAAGGTTTCTGACTCTTCAAAAAGGTTAATCCAAAGTTTATACCCAAGCACATCCTCCAAATAAATAAGTAGTATTTCAGCAAAAATCAACCCTACAAAAGCTGAAATCAAGGTGATTACAATAGTTTCAGAAAGAAATTGAATTGCTAATTGGCCCGTTTTACCACCCAAAGTTTTTCTGATGCCAATTTCTTTTGATCTTTTTATAGACTGTGCTGTAGTAAGATTAATGAAATTTATGGCAGCAGTTAGAATCAGAAAAACACCAATCACACCCAGAGCAGTTATAAACTCTATTGAAATCGTACGTCCTCTATAGTTTTGGTACCTTTCACTAAAATGCAAATCACTCATCGGTTGAGCTATATATTTCAAGTTCATCGATTCTACAGCTCCGTGATATTTGTCAGTAAATTCAACTAATGACACTTCAAAATTATCTTTATCAAAACCCTCTGGTCCTAAGACATAACAATTAGTTGCAGAACTGTTGCTATACCAATTTCCTTTTCTATAATATGGATTTAGATTTTCAAGTCGATCATAATTAATAAACATATTAAATGGAACATCAGTAGTTTCCTTGAAATCTTCTACTATTCCGGTGATGGTAAGATTAAACTCATTTTCTAACAGCAAATTCATACCCATTGCCTTCGATACCTCATTACCTGACAACCCGAAATATTTTTCAACCAATGATCTGGAAATCACCACGGTATTTAAGTTTGACAAACAAGTTTTAGGATCGCCATGAATAAAGGTGAAATCAAAAACATCAAACACAGCATTCTCAGTAAACACTAATCCCTCTTCCTCTTCGTACCTATCAAATTCACCGTCTGCTCTTTTAATGGCAATCTGAAGGCCAGGTTCATAATGTGTCCGAGCTACTATCAATTCCGGGTAGTCATTTTGAAGACCCACGCCTACAGGATGCGGAACTCCTTGATTATAGCTAGTACCACTACTAATTTTAGATTCACGAACGATACGATAAATATTGTCATAGTTCGTATGATGAGTGTCATAACTCAATTCGTAAGTGATAATTTTAAAAATCACTAATACGCACCCTATTCCAAGCCCAAGTCCAGATAGGTTGAGTAAGGTGAAGAGTTTTTCTCTTTTAATATTTCGATAGATAGTCTTGAGATAATTTTTTAACATTATTATTGATGTTTAGAGTTATAAATGGCTTTACAACCCTAGTGCCAAATTTTTTAACTCATTGATTTACAATATGGTAAGAGTATTTCATATTAATTTTCATTGCTTTACTGTTTGATTTCAAACAGTAAACCGTTTGATTTTGAACCAATAACTATAGTTTTGGTGAATGGAATCACTACCCACCCAACAAGATGGAAATATACTGATTGTAGATGATGATGCGGGCATTTTGACTTCTGCTCAACTCTTTCTCAAACAATACTTTAAAAAAGTATATGTAGAACTTAATCCAGAAAAAATTCAGAGTCAGTTTAATAAAAATGTGATAGACATCGTGCTATTGGATATGAATTTCCAAAAAGGAAAAAATGACGGTGAAGATGGCTTCAAATACTTACAAAAAATATTGGAAATCAAACCTGATATTCTCGTCATTTTCATGACGGCATATGGTGACATTGATATGGCTGTAAAAGCACTTAAGAAAGGCGCTATTGATTTTGTAACTAAGCCCTGGAAAAACGAAAAATTCCTAACCACATTAGAAACGGCTAATAAATTAGCATTGAGTAGAAGGCAGCTGGAAGAGCTTAAAAATACAAGACAATATCAATCTGATCAAGAAGCTAAAGAAACAGAGGGATTTATTGGGCTTGCCCCCTCTTTTTTAAAAGTCAAAGATGCCATGGATAAGATTTCTTCTACTGATGCTGGTGTTCTATTACTTGGGCAAAATGGAACAGGCAAAGGATTAGCGGCCAAATACATTCATCAGAATTCAGATCGAAACAATCGCCCAATGATCACCATTGACATGGGTGCATTGACCGAAAGCTTAATTGAATCAGAGCTTTTCGGACACGAAAAAGGCTCATTTACCGATGCCTCTCAACAAAAAAAAGGTCGTTTGGAGTTGGCTCATAAAGGCACACTTTTTTTAGACGAAATTGGGAACTTATCGCTAAAAGCTCAAGCAAAATTGCTATCCGTATTGCAAAACCAAAAATTCAGTCGCCTTGGATCGAATAAAGAAATAGACATTGACGTTAGATTAATTTGTGCAACCAATATGCCACTGTATGAGATGGTTGAGCAGGGCACATTTCGGCAAGATCTGTTATACCGAATCAATACTGTAGAATTAGTCATGCCTTCTTTGAACGACAGACTTACTGATATTCCACTTTTGTTAGAATACTACTTGGCACAATTTAAAGCCAGATACAACAAAAAAAAACTCAATATATCTACCAAGGAAGTAGCCAAATTGCAACGTTTCAACTGGCCTGGAAATATCAGAGAATTTCAACACGCTACGGAAAGAGCTGTTATACTCGCTGATCAAGATCATTTGAGCGCATCTGATTTTCAGAATGCCAATTCCTTTAGTAATAACTCACCTAAATCTGATTCCTTGAATTTGAAAGAGATGGAAATTGCGTTTATTGAAAAAGCTATGCAAATACATCAGGGCAATATTACTCATGCAGCAAAAGAGCTCGGCATTGATCGCCTGGCACTCCACAGAAGATTAGAAAAATATGGCTTACAATAAGTTCTCCATATATATCACCCTTAGAGTTCTGCTCATATTAGTCAATTTGATTGGGATGACCTATGTGTATAATCGTGGTGATTTAATGTATACTCTGATTTTTCTATGTATTACAGCCTTTATTCAAACAGTCGGTTTAGTTCGATTTGTGAATACGACTAACCAGGAGCTATCCAAGTTTATTTTGGCTTTGAGGGATACAGATTATACAACAAAGTTCCCGAAACCAGGAAACAAATCTTTTGAACAATTATACGAACGATTTCAAAACACACTAGAGTTTTATAAAACTAAGGAAACTAAGTATGAAGCTCAGTTACTATTCATTCAAGAGCTTATTGACAATATAGAAACTGGCCTATTGGCCATTGATGAGAACGGAAAGATAGTTTTAATCAATCAGGTAGCTCGTCATATGAGAACTGATTATCAATTTGAAAACAATCAAGGACTTATTGCAATTCTTAGTCAAGTACACGACTCTCAGATTGTAAGTGGACACCATAGTTCTGGACAAAAAGTTGAATTGTTAGTCAATAAAACTTCATTCAAGTTGCTAGATAAGCCTCAAACCATTTACACTTTCAAAGACATTTCTAGTCCACTAGAATCTAAGGAAATAGCTTCCTGGCAAAAATTGATTAGAATTCTGGCTCACGAAATCATTAATTCTTTAACTCCAATCACCTCTCTTTCTGAAACCACTCTCTTGATTCTTAAAAACACGAAACATACAGATTTAGAAGATATAGAACTGAGTCTCAAAACTATAAAGAGTCGATCAGAAGGTTTATTAACTTTTATGGAGGATTACAGAAAATTGGTCAAAATTCCAGAACCGAAACCAGAATGGGTCAAAATAGAAGATAAAATTAAAGCCATCTTGCAATTATTCAAAAAACAGTTAGCCGTAATAGAAGTTGTTGAAAACTACGAAAGCGAATTTCTTTATGCTGATGCAGTACTATTGGAGCAAGTTTTGGTAAATCTATTTACTAACAGTATTCAAGCACTAGAAAAAAGTAAGCAAAAAAACATATCCGTCTACTTTGGTAAAAGCAAGGAATGGTTAAAATTGAGTATTAAAGATAGTGGTAATGGCATGGATCAAGAGGTCTTATCGAAAGCACTGATACCTTTTTTCACAACGAAAAGAAGTGGTTCGGGCATTGGTTTAAGTCTTGTACAACAAATTCTCAATTTGCATGGTGGCAGAGTGGAAATTGATTCCACAGAAACGAAATTCACGCAAGTGTCCTTACTCTTCCCATGGGCAGATACTGAAAACAATGGATATTAAAAAACAATTAGCCAAAGCACATAGTAAAGGAAATGCTCAATTGATAGCGAATTACATAGGAAATGATCAGGATCAATTTGCGAAATTGATGAGTTTGTTTTTTGATAATGAATATAGAGTATCCCAAAGAGCGGCTCATGCCGCAAGTCACTGTGTAGATCAAAACCCATCATTGATTGAACCCTATATTGGGAAAATGATCCAAAACCTGGATAAGAACCCCGAAGTAGCAATCAAACGAAACACAGTAAGACTTCTTCAAGGAAAAAATATTCCAGAAGAGCATCGCGGATTATTAGTAGAAAAGTGCTTTGACTACCTAGTGTCCAATAAAGAAACAATAGCAGTACGAGCTTTTTCCATGACGATCTTGTCTAATATGGCGAAAATCTATCCTGAGCTAAAAAAAGAGCTATTTATAGTCATTCAAGATGTTATAGAAAATGGAAGTCCTGGTCTAATCAGCCGTGGAAAAAGAACACTAATTGAGTTGAAAAAATAAATTGGTCGAAAAATCACAGTCTATTAGCACTTCGCATATAGATTTATTATTGAAAAAATATAAATTACTTCACTAGCCTATTCTTATTAACGCTAATTACCGTTCGATTACACATGCTTAATCAAGGCAGGACTGAATTATTGAATGAAGTAGAAAAGCTCAAGTCAGAGCTGAAAGAGCTTCACAATAAATACGACTTACTCCTAGAGTCGTCTGCCAGCTACTTTGTGATTTTTGAAGAGAGTGAAGTCATTGAATTTAGTCCAAAGGCTGAAGAAAAATTTGTATTTGCAAGTGACTTTTCTGACAAAACAATAGACGAGCTGATGCCCATTTATCAGGTCAGTGGTGAGCGTAGTAGCAAAACATGGGAGGAAAATTTCAAGAACGCCAGGAGGTCAAAATCAGATTCGTTTGAGTTTGAATTTCTTGATAAAAATGGTCAATCCTTTGCCACTATAGCTTCTATAAGCAAAGTTAAAGACGAAAGATTTCTGGTTCATTTTGACTTGGTTGAGAACACGGAGAATTTGGTTTCTTCAGCAAATGCAATCACTGATAGTGCTCCAGTATTTATAAAAATCACTAATGAAAAAAACGAAGTTACCTATTTCAGTAAAGGCTGGTTTGATTTATTAGGAAGTAAAGACGACAAGACTTACTCAGAATGGATGAACAACATTCATCCAGATGATCTCTCAGCTTATTCCACCACTATTGATTTTTCGATTTCTAAGAAAAAGAATTTTGAATATTCCTACAGAATTAAAGATGCAAATGGTGAATACCGCTGGTTATTAGAATCTGGAGTACCAAGATATTCTAAGAATAAAAAATTTATTGGCTACGCTTCAGCTGCGATAGATACTACTGAAAGAAAAGCACTCGAAGTAGAATCCACTCGAGAACGAGCCATTTCGGAATCTGAACATAAAATACAGGAGTCTTTAGATGAATCAGAAGTTGTTGCTATGACTACAAACGTAGAGGGCAGTATCACTTTCTGCAACAACAAACTTTTAGATACACTAGGGCTTAAAAAAAATAATATAGTAGGCTCCAACCTGTTCGATATTTTTATCCCAGATGCGTCAACGAAAATAAATCAAAAGAAATACGAACAAATTGCCGTAGATGGCAAATACAGTGGTGCACTAGCAGGTAAGTTTTTCACTAAGGAAAAACAGGACATTTATGTCAGGTTTAACGTTGTTTTATTAAAAGATAGTTTCAATGAAGTTTCTGGTATTAACCTGATTGGAGAAAATGTAACGGAGCAGAACAAAGTAAAAAAACAACTAGAAAAAAGTAATGCTCAGCTGACAGAGCTTTTCGACAATTCTTATGATTTAATTCAAACGTTCGATCATGATGGCGTTTTTCAATTCGTAAACCAAGCATGGGTAGAAAAATTAGGCTATCGCGATCAACTCAAGGATATAAGATTTAAAAAACTGGTGCACCCAAAAAACTGGGAACAGACAGTGGCCAATTTGGACAAACTGATCAAGGGAGAAACTATAGATAGATTCGAGACGGTTTTTGTATCAGATATGGGAAAAAACATCTTCGTGTCTGGTCGAGTCAATTGCTCATTCGACATCAATGGAAATGCTCAATTCCGGGGAATATTTTATGACATTACCGAAAGAATAAGAGCAGAAAAAGCACAGAGCCTTTATTATAAAATAGCTGACTTTAATATAGAAGGACCACAATTAGAAATATTGTATGCTAAACTATTTGATGAGCTTCAAGGTCTGTTGAATATTAAGAACCTATCTATTGATCTCAATTTTACAAATAAATCTAACGCATCGGCACCCTATGTTCGATCTGAGTTCAATGATCCAGCACAAATTGAAAATCAAAAAACAATAAATGGATTGATTGCCAAATTGATGAATGGCGAGACCAGGCAATTGATAATTTACGAAGAACAAATAAAAGAACAAGTATCCAAAAAGAACTTTAAAGGAGACTACCCTAAAGTTTGGTTAGGAGTTCAAATCACCGTCGGCAACTCTCCTATTGGTTTATTAAGTACACATTCATACGACGATCGATCAGATTTCGGAGCAAAAGACCTGGAACTTCTTTATTTCATTGCTAGTCAAATATCATTGGCTATTGAAAGAAAGATTAACGAAGAAAAGATCGTTGACCAGGCGGCACGATTAAAAGCAATTTTCGAAAGTAGTAGTCACCAGATTTGGTCGGTAGACGATAATTATAATTTAACGTCATTCAATATTAATCATACCAAATGGATGGAAGATGGTTTTGGCATCAAGACCATCATGGGTAAAGAATACGCCAAAGAAAAAAGCAAACTGACTGACTCCGTAAATAAATTTTGGGAAAAAAAATATAATGAAGCCTTCAAAGGAAAAGCCCTCAATTTTCAAAACGAGGTAAAGACTAAAAATGGTAACACCCATTGGTCCGAAGTTTTCATTAACCCGATTATTAAGGAAGATGGAACGATTGAAGAAGTCTCAGTTATTTCAAATGACATTACAGAAAAGAAAAATGCTGAATTGGCACTTTCTGAAAGTGAATCTAAGTTTAGAGAAATTTTCGAATCCATTCAGGATATTTATTTTAGATGTGATCTAAACGGAAAGCTTTTGATGGTGAGCCCATCTGCGAAAGAATCACTAGGGTTACTTCCAGAAGAAGTAATCGGTCGTAATATCACTCACTTTTTCACCTCTTCAGAATCGGCAGAAACAATTCTTAGAAATCTATTAAAACAACATAAATTCCAAAATTTAGAAGCTTCTTTTAAAACAGAAGATGATGAAAAAATAGACTTCTTGTGTAACGTAAGAGTACTTTTTCGGAACAAACAGGCCGTTGGGTTTGAAGGCGTAGCCCGTGATATTTCCGAAATAAAAAGAGCATACGAAGAACTCTCCAAGGCCAAAGAATTAGCAGAAAAATCACTGGCTATTAAAGAGAGTTTCTTAGCCAATATGAGCCACGAGATTAGGACACCTATGAACGGTATCATTGGAATGATCGATCTGATAGGAAGTACCGATTTGAATACTGAACAAATGGATTATGTGAAGACCATTAAGAAATCTTCACTTACACTCATGGATATCTTAAATGATATTCTTGATTTATCCAAAATTGAGGCAGGAAAAATGGAGCTAAAGGAACGTCCGATTAGCTTGATGGCATCTTTTCAGCGATTGTACGATTTGTTTTCAAAAGAAGCGATTGCTAATAACATCTACCTGAACTACAACCTCGATACGGAGACACCAAGCGTAATCTTACTAGATGAAACACGACTCTTACAGGTGCTGTCTAATTTGGTAAGCAATGCGATCAAGTTCTCAGATGGAAAAGGCACCATAGATATTAGTCTAATGGTGAAAACTGTAGAAGACAAAAAATGCACCTTCAAAGTGCAAATCAAAGATGAGGGAATTGGTATCCCTAAAGAGCAAATCAAAAACCTGTTTATCAACTTCAATCAGTTGGATAATTCTAGTACCAAAGTATATTCAGGGACTGGGCTTGGTTTGGCTATCTCTAAAGAGCTGGTAAGATCTATGGGTGGCGAAATTGGTGTGGTATCTACCCCAGGTCTTGGCAGTACCTTCTGGTTTACCTTCCAAGGTCAATTGCTCGAAGAAGGGTCCGAAACAAATGGATCGGATCTGGATGAACCGATGCAAATTACAAAAGAATTTGTCTCTGTAGTTCCTAGAATTCTTGTTGTCGATGACAATAAGGTAAATAGAACAGTGGCCAGCCAAATTCTGGAGAAATCTGGTTGCGATGTTAAATTGGCAGGAAGTGGTCTTGAAGCAATTGAGATTGTTAAGGAAAATACTTTAGATCTCATATTTATGGATATCCAAATGCCAAAAATGGATGGGATTCAGACGATGAAAAACATTCGATCCCTTGGTATTAAAAACCTGCCCCCTATTGTAGCAATGACTGCTTACTCTATGGAAGATGACCGGGAAAAATTCATGTCTCAAGGAATGGATGACTACGTAGCTAAGCCCATTCGAGCCGTTACCATCATAGAAAAGGTAAAAGAATATATTCAATATGATTCGTCCGTAGTTGCAGTAACTGAACAAGCCGAGAGCAATACAGACCTGTTAATAAATAAGGAAACCCTCGATCAATTGTCCAAATTTGGAGGTCCAGAGCTATTAGAAACGGTATTGTCTGATTTCGAAATTGAAGCTAATGAATTGATAAAGAATTGTATGATTCATTTTGCAGATGACCAAATTGAAGAGATCAGAAAAGAATTGCATACACTAAAAGGAAGTGCCGGTACGTTGGGAATAGAGAAATTAGCAAATTATGTCATCAAACTTGAATTGCAGTTAAAAACCGCTGACACCACAAATTTGAAACCACAATTGGACACAATTCAAGAGTGTTTCATTGAGTTTAAAGAAAATTACAAAAATATACTTCAAATGTGATTGATTTGTTTTTAACTTGACGCCTTGTTTAGCGCTTGAGGAAGCAGGTCATTTAATCAATCTTCTATGAAAAAAATAATTATTGCAGAGGACAGTTCAGTCATTCAAAACTTAACCAAAAAAATACTGGAGATTCAAAACTTTAGTATCACTTCTGTGAAAAATGGACAAGAAGTCTTAGAAAAATTAGATGCGGAAGATTATGATCTGATCCTTATGGATATCAATATGCCTAAAATGGACGGTATGGAGTGTGCGAAGGCCATCAGGAAAATGACTGATCCTATTAAATCCAAAATTCCTATTTTGGCTATCACTGGTAATGCTAAGAATTACTCTATTAATGACTTCAAGGAAGTAGGAATCAACGAATATATTCCAAAGCCATTGAACTTTGATATTTTGGTTGATAAAGTAAAAAACTACGTTTCATCAGATGATTAAATACTCGAAGCACTTTCTGAACAAACTGGAAGACCTATTTTCAGAGTCGGACTATGTGCTGAGATATGAAAAAGGAAATTTCCAATCTGGATACTGCTTACTAAAAGACACTAAAGTGGCTATAGTGAATAAGTTCTATACTTTAGATGGAAAAATCAATTGCTTGCTTGAGATCCTAAAAGAAGTGAAATTGGACACTTCAAACCTCAACGAAAAAAACAAGACGCTGCTCAAAGAACTTTCTCAAACTGCACTTAAGATTTGAAACTTACTTTTCTTGGCACCGGCACATCACAAGGTATTCCTGTCATAGCTTGTAGCTGTGAAGTATGTCGTAGTGTAGACTTTCAAGATCAACGATTAAGATCTTCAGTTTTGATCGAACAATCCGGTACTCATATTCTAATCGATACAGGCCCTGATTTCAGACAACAAATGCTAACCAATCGAGTGAAACATCTAGATGCTGTTTTATACACGCATGAGCACAAGGATCACACAGCAGGACTTGATGACATCAGAAGTTTCAATTTCAAGCAAAAAATGGATATGCCGCTCTATGGGCGATCTTCAGTACTTGATCAATTGAAACGAGAGTATGCATATATGTTTGCAGCATCAAAATATCCAGGGGTTGCAAGTGTGACGCTCAATGAAATCAAAAACACACCATTTGAAATCAATGGTGTTAGGATAGAACCAATAGAAGTGATGCATCACAATTTACCTGTATTTGGTTTTCGACTTGGAGATATGGCCTACATCACAGATGCAAAAACAGTGAGTGAATCCGAAAGAAAAAAGCTCGCTAACCTGGACGTATTAGTCATCAATGCACTACAAAAGAAACCTCACATTTCTCATTTGACTTTAGATGAAGCCATTCAATTTATAGCAGACATCAACCCAAAAAGAGCTTACATTACACATGTTGGGCACTATATGGGACTTCATAGAAATGTGCAAAGAGAACTTCCCGAAAATGTTCATTTGGCCTATGATGGCTTAATATTGCACGGATAATGCAATTCAACTATTACTTTCTGAAGGCGCTATCTGTCGAGTTATCCAAAAATCTCATTGGGAAAAATATCTCAGCTGTTTTTTCGCAAAATAAGGATGAATTGATCCTATGTTTCAATGGCCAGGGCGAAGCCTACTATATCAAAGCCAATTTGGATAGTCAATCGTCCCTCCTATCTTTTCCTCATACATTTGCTCGTGCCAAGAAAAATTCAATTGACCTTTTTACAGAAATAAACGACTTAAAGGTTGTTGGTATCAGACAATTCAAAAACGAACGCTCCTTTTCAATTCAATTCACAGAGGAGTACGAACTGCTGTTTAAACTGCACGGCAGGCATTCCAATATTTTGCTATTTCAGAATAATACTTTGAAATCGCTATTCAAGAAGAATATCGAAAAAGATCACCAACTGGATCTTAATACGCTAGACAGAGAACTTGACC
Organism: Reichenbachiella sp.; assembly: GCF_039969095.1. Taxonomy (GTDB): domain Bacteria; phylum Bacteroidota; class Bacteroidia; order Cytophagales; family Cyclobacteriaceae; genus Reichenbachiella. The sequence goes on along the minus strand of NZ_JBDVOL010000010.1, from coordinate 974,116 downwards.
AAAGCAATCAAGCGATTCGTGAAGCTGAATTTGATTTATTCAAAGTCTTCCCAACTTTTGATAAGCACATCAAAAATCACCTCAAGTCCTTAGGTTTTTATGTGGACCCTGAACCAGAAACTAAGCTTACAAAGCTCAATCTACTACTCGATCAACTCAATGATTCTAACTACTATGTCTTGAAAGAATCGCAAGGTCTTCGATTGTTCAAACCAGATGAAGAATTTGAGCTATTTGCCAGCCCAAGAGCCGCTTCGAACCATTTGGCGCGTGTGTTTTTCACTAATCATGGCTTTAGTCAACTCAAAAGCAAATTACTGACTCAAGTCAATAAAGAAATCAAAAAGAGCGAATCTTATATCAATCAGAATGAAAACAAACTGGCTGAAATAGAAAATCGACGTGGGTACGACGAATTAGCCAACATCCTGATGGCCAACTTGCATTTGAAAGTAAACACATCTGCGAAAGAAATAGAACTGTTAGATTTCTATGCCAATGAGCAAATCAAAATCAAGCTCAAACCCAATCAATCGCTGCAGCTCAATGCTGAGAATCTGTACCGAAAAGCGAAAAACCAGTCGAAAGAGATTAAGAAGCTGAAGGAAAATATTGGAGCAAAAAAAAAGGTACTAGAATCGTTAAATGAAAAAGTATCAACCATACTAGCCATCAAGGATATCAAATTACTCAAAGCATTTGAAAAGCCTACGTCAGGTCAAACCAAAGCACCTTTGCCTTTCATGGAGTTTGAAATCCATGGGTTTCAAGTGTTAGCGGGCAAAAATGCTAAAAACAACGATCTACTCACTCAGAAATTTGCCAGAAAGGATGATCTCTGGCTGCATGCGAGAGATGTATCTGGCTCACATGTGATTATTAGAAATCCTAATGGACTAAATATTCCAAATCATGTGATAGAAAAAGTGGCGCAATTAGCAGCTTGGCATTCAAAAAGAAAATCTGACACGCTCTGCCCTGTGATCTATACACCAAAAAAGTTTGTAAGAAAGCCTAAAGGTGCATTACCCGGTCAAGTGCTTCTTTCTAAAGAACAAGTAGTATTGGTAAAACCAGAACGCAATTTATAACAGACTAAAGCCATTGCAAATGGCCCTGAAAATGAGTAAATTATATGTTGATACATTAATAATAATTTACTAAACAACACAACTATGAACAACTTACCAGCAATTGGCAAATTTATGTATGCCATTCCGATGGCTGTTTTTGGGCTTTTTCATTTCATGAATGCTAGCGAAATGGGCGGAATGGTGCCCTCTTTCATTCCTGGAGGTGTCTTTTGGGTCTATGTGACTGGAGCAGCATTGATCGCAGCTGCAGTAGCCATAATCATTGAAAAGAAAGCCAAATTGGCAACCCAACTTCTAGGACTCATGCTATTGTTATTTGCGTTACTTATTCATCTGGTATCAGTAATTAATGGTGACATGCAAATGGGAATGGGAAGCTTGCTCAAAGACGTAGCATTAGCAGGTGGAGCTTGGTATATGTCTGGCCAACTATCTGACTAAAATTCAAGAAATACGCTCGTGATTTAGTGAACAAGAATCATGAGCGTATCTTTTTCTGATCCGACCATTCTTGATTGTTCCTCCTTATAAGAAATATCCCCTTTAGATGATTTCATTTGTGCTACGAAATCAGCGTCTACTACCTCAGGGCTTGGGTTTTTCTGAATGTAATTAGCCAATCCCATTAGAAATCCACCCATGGAGTATCCTAACGGTGCTTTCGTATTGCCTACCAGCTTTAAGAAGGCATTCGTTTCTGGGTTGTTGATCACATTCACTTTATACTCGGTGGAACTGCCTTCAGCAAGTTCCCAGCGGCCACAGCCAAATCCAGTCATAATATCCAAACAAGCATGCCATTTGCCATTGGTATCTGAGCTTACGATTCCAGTAATGTTTTCTTTCCAAAACTTAGAATTTAATATTTTACCAAGTGTGAAATAGGCATTTTCCTCAGCTGCTTCAGTGAATATTTTGCGAATATGACCAACACCACCTTTCCCTAGTTTTTTGTCTGCCTGCATCAATAGTCTTAACATGACCATGGGGTAATAATTAGCATATTGCTTGGTCCAAGTAGAATCGAATGATTCAATAAAACCATGGTCAGTAGCCAATCCAGTCAGATGCAAATTCTTAATGAGCTCGATGACTTTATAATCATTGATACCACTTGTATCTGTTAAAGGTTCATCTTCTTCTTGTTGCTTTCCAAAAGATGGTGATGGATTTAACTTCCTTCTCAATCCTCTATACACCTCAAATCGGCTCTTATCATCTCCCTTGGCTATGCACAGTGACTGCTTTCCATCAAATGTACCACAGGGCACATTATACATAGCCTCTACCGCGCCACATAAAAATCCGCAGGTGAAATAACCTACACCAGGGTAATTTTTAGGTCTTTCTCCAAAATATTTGATCCAGGCAGCTGCAAAATGATCTGAATTTAACTCTGCATGACCGCCCTTATTAGAGATAGAGCGCATGGATAACTTACCAAAGCCACAATGAGCAAAATAGTTCTCAACAAATTTCTTACGATCTGCTTCTTTCATTTTCCTTTTTTCTTTGAAGAATTTAGAAAATTGAGAGTAGCTAAGTATTTGAGCAGAAATTATAAGTACAGGTTTCAAGTCTATCTTGCCTGCTAATTGCTCTATTGATTTTAAAATGCTAACGTTGAAATACTCACTTTGTAGGGATAATGGCTCTTCAGCAAAATGATAGGTACTTTTATCTTCAAGATAAGTATCGAGGATTTCCATTTATTAAGGCTTCATTTAAGTCAGATAGATAAAATAAGCGTATACTGCCTAATTCACCAAGTTTGAAGCGAAGTTATTATAAGGGGTCAAGAAAAAAAATAATGGAATGATTAATTCAATATTCTCAAATCAACTCATGAAAGAATGTACAAATCCGCCACAGCTTTAGTTCTAGCCAATAATTCTCTTAAAAGTGCCCATATATGAGACCTTTTATCAGGTGTTTCTGCCACAAAACATTGTGCATGGAGTCCGAGCTTTTCAGCTATAAACAAACACCTATAGGCGTGGTATTCTTGTGTAATGAGAATGCATTGATTGTAACCATGAACATCCCTTAATCTAGCCAGAGACTCTATCGTTCGATTACCATACTTGTCTAAAATGAGATCGTTTGCGTCAATACCCTGCGCCACTAAAGCCTCTTTCATGGCTTCTGCTTCATCATAGTAAATTGAATCTTTTGATCCACTTAAAATCAGTTTTTCAACTTTACCGGCATTCAGTAATTGTTTTGCTGATTCTACTCGGTGGTTGAAAAATGGATTGGGTTCACCATTGACTTGATGTTGGCTGGTGCCAAATACCAATCCTACTTCAGATCCTATAAGCATTCGACTGTCTTTTATGATCCCATTATGGGTTGTCCCAACAATCCAAACATTGCAAAGGACAATGAATGAAAAAGCAGATATGATGAACCATTTTATTGCTTTTAACATTTAGGAATTGTTCTTAGGATTATAAGTTTTATTAAATGCTGTAATATGTATATCCACATTGGGCACCATTTTTTGATACCATTCCAGCTTCAACGAAAATTTTTCTTCAGGTGTTAGTCCAATATTACTTCCTTTTCGGATTTGGTGATTAAAATCTTCTAAGATGACAGCTGCACTTACGGATATATTAAAACTTTCGGTGAATCCTCTCATTGGAATTTTCACAAATCCATCCGCATGATCTTTGACAAAATCGCTAATACCAGTTTCTTCTGCACCAAAAACCACTGCTGTCTTTGTTGTAATTTCAATTTCCCTGAAATCTGAAGCATATTCATGTGGAGAGGTGGCCAATATCTGATATCCATTCATTTTTAGATGATCAAAACAAATTTTCATGTTTTGATCTGAACTATTGTATTTATGCAGCGTCAACCACTTCCCTGCTCCTCTCAATACATAAGGGTTGTAATCATAGGTATTCCGTTGTTCAACCACATGGATGTCTTGAAGACCCAAACCTTCCGCTGTTCGCATCACTGCGCTTGCATTGTGAGCTTTAAACAAATCCTCAAGAACTACTGTCAAATATCGAGTTCGTTGGCCTAGAATCTCTTCAAATCGACTCTTTTTATGTTCAGTCACATACTCGGACAGATAAGCGAGTAAAGCCTTATGATATTGAATATTATTCAAAGAGTCCAAGCTGCGGTTTATCTTCGTCCTCATCTTCAGATTTTGAACTACTTAAGTCAATCGAACTCCCAACATCAAAGCCTTCCTTTTGTGTTTCCTCCTGCTCCACTTCCTTCTGCACCTCAGCTTTCAAGTCTTCTATTGCTGAAGTGTCAACTATAGATGTTTCTGCCTCTTTAACCTCTTCTTCGGTATTCAGTTCTTCTACCTTGGAAATATTCTGTACGGGAAATTTATTACCAATAGATTTCCAACCCTTTTTATCTATCAACTCCGCTAGCACAAATTCTTTTTCACTTTTAGAACGTTCTCCTTTCTTTCTATAAGTCACTTTGATTTGCGGATCGTCGGCTACGGAAATGTGTAACAATTTCGAATTGGGTGATTCATTAATAAATGAAAAAGCCTTTCCAACTGTTAATGTTTCTATGTTGAAGCGCTTGACATACACCACTTTAGACTCTCCATCCTGATGCAATACACTCAGAACTTGATCCGGGTCAAACTTATGTATGCTGAAGATTTGACCATGATTATAGTGGTTGGATAATTCAAAAGAAGTCAATTCATAGCTGCCATCTTTGTAGAATACAATGACATAATCTTCTGCATTAAAATTACCTAAGTGAATCCCTCTTTCATCACGATTGAGTCGACCTATGGTAGCATCATACCAAATATCAGTTCCAGCGAGCGTAGACTTACCAGCCGTTTTCAAATCAATTTTCCTAACTGGGTACTTGGTTAAGATATTACCTCCAGCGCCTCGCCCTTTGATGTCAATCTCTGCGAAATCAAAATCAAATACTTTCTTACGCGCCTTGGCTCCTGCAGTCAAATAAACGGTAACAACTTCTGCTTCTCCATTTGGATTGGCAGTGAAGTAGTGGACTTTAGAGCCTTTTTCGCTTTTGGTCAGGTTATATTCCTTGTCTCGGGTAACAGAGGTCACATTGAATCGTTTGATCATCGTACGACCAGATTTCCCATCCAGGTAGCATAAGTTGTAAACCATGCGCTCATCTCCTTTTTTGAAGACTCCCGCATATATAATATCCTTTCCAACAAAGACCTTGTCCTGTATTTTAGTGACCACACAACGACCGTCTTTTCTGAATACAATGATATCATCCAGATCCGAACAGTCTGAAATGAATTCATCTTTCTTTAATCCATACCCAATAAAGCCGTCTTTATAATTAGCATAAAGTTTAGCATTATTAGCCGCTACAGCCGTGGCTGCAATAGTCTCGATAGAAGAAATTTCAGTTTTTCGTTCTTTGCCTTCACCGTATTTTTTGAGTAGGTTGGAAAAATAAGCAATGGAATAATCAATAAGATTCGCTAGGTGATGTTCTACTTGTGCTAATTCTTCCTGAAGCTTTTTCATCAACTCGTCTGCTTTAAACGAGTCAAACTTTGAGATACGTTTGATTTTTATCTCAGTCAGGCGCACAATATCGTCCGGTGTAATTTCTCTATAAAACTGAGGTTTGAAAGGCTCCAAACCTTTGTCTATCGTCTCAATTACTGCTTCCCAAGTTTCACATTCTTCAATGTCTCTATAAATCCGATTCTCTATGAATATCTTTTCTAAAGATGAGAATAAAATCTTCTCTAGCAATTCTCCTTTTCTAATCTCCAGTTCCTGGCGCAACAAATCAACCGTTTGATCTGTGTTCATCTTGAGGATTTCATGCACATTAGTAAACATGGGCTTCTCATCCACGATCACACAAGCATTGGGAGATATAGACACCTGACAATCTGTAAAGGCATACAGGGCATCTATCGTAATGTCAGGAGAAACTCCTGGAGCTAACTGCACCAAGATCTCGATGTCTTTAGCGGTGTTGTCAACTACTTTTTTAATCTTGATCTTACCTTTGTCATTGGCTTTAATAATAGATTCTATCAAACTAGTAGTAGTCGTGCCAAATGGGATGTCTTTGATCACCAACTGCTTTTTGTCGTACTCCTCAATTTTAGCACGAACCTTAACTTTACCACCTCGATGACCTTTGTTGTATTCTTCTACATCAATGGTTCCGCCAGTTTGAAAGTCTGGATAAAGCTTAAAACTTTTTCCTTTGAGGTGTTTGATGGAAGCGTCAATCAATTCGCAGAAATTGTGTGGCAATATCTTAGTTGACAAACCAACAGCAATACCTTCCACCCCTTGTGCCAACAACAATGGAAATTTGACAGGAAGTGTAACAGGTTCCCTTTTTCTACCATCATAAGACAATTGCCAATCGGTAGTCTGAGGATTATAAAGGATATCTAGCGCCAACTTTGAAGGCCGGGCCTCAATATACCTAGATGCAGCCGCACGGTCTCCAGTACGAACATCGCCCCAATTGCCTTGCATATCAATGAGCAATTCCTTTTGACCCATGTTCACCATGGCATCACCGATGGACATATCGCCATGTGGGTGGTACTGCATGGTGCTTCCTATGATATTGGCCACTTTGTTGTACCTACCATCATCCATTTCCTTCATAGCATGAAGAATACGGCGTTGTACAGGTTTTAGGCCATCATTAATAGCGGGTACAGCTCGTTCGAGAATAACGTATGAAGCATAGTCTAAAAACCAGTTTTCATACATGCCTGACACAGGAATGACATCATGTAAGGGTTCGTTCGATTGATTTTGACCGTTGATATTATTGTTTTCTTCCATTGGTTAAACTAATTCTTCCTCTACTAGATCCTTCTCTACGCGTAGTTTGTCGATAATAAAATTTTGTCTGTCTGGTGTGTTTTTGCCCATATAGAATTTTAGGAGATCTTCGATCTTGGTGTCCTTTCTTAAGATTACAGGTTCTAATCTAATATCCTCCCCTATGAACTCACCGAATTCTTCAGGCGAAATCTCACCCAATCCCTTAAATCGAGTGATTTCTGGCTTGCTGCCAAGTTTATGAATTGCTTTCTGCCTCTCTTCGTCACTGTAGCAGTAGATCGTTTCTTTCTTATTTCTTACCCTGAAAAGTGGAGTTTCCAAAATGAAAACATGTCCACTCTTTACCAGATCTGGAAAAAATTGCAAAAAATAAGTGAGTAGTAGCAAACGTATATGCATTCCATCTACATCCGCATCAGTCGCGATTACTATTTTTCGATAACGTAATCCTTCAATTCCATCTTCTATATTAAGTGCATGCTGGAGCAGGTTGAATTCTTCATTTTCATACACCACTTTTTTGGTATGCCCAAAACAGTTGAAAGGCTTACCTCTCAAACTGAACACGGCTTGCGTCTGCACATCCCTGGATTTAGTAATGGATCCACTAGCAGAATCACCCTCAGTGATAAACAGCACGGTTTCAGCTAAACGATCTTCGTCCCCCTTCTTATCGTCAAAATGAAGTCGGCAGTCCCTTAATTTTTTATTATGCAGGTTGGCTTTTTTGGCTCGGTCGTTGGCCAATTTCTTGATGCCAGCTATTTCTTTTCTTTCACGTTCAGATTGTAGAATTCGTTTGAGTAATGCATCTGCCACTGCCTGATTTTTATGCAAATGATCATCTAGTGCTTTCCGAACAAAATCAAGTACAAAACTCCTCATGGTAGGCCCATCATGGGCTACGTTCAGAGAACCTAACTTAGTCTTAGTCTGTGACTCAAACACGGGTTCTTGCACCCTTACAGCTATGGCACCAACAATACTGGCCCTAATATCAGCTGCATCATAATCCTTTTTATAAAAGTCTCTGATCGTCTTGACGACTGCTTCTCTAAAAGCCGCTAAGTGTGTTCCACCTTGGGTGGTATACTGACCATTGACAAAGGAATAATACTCCTCACCATACTGATTGGAGTGTGTAATGGCTAATTCAATGTCTTCTCCTTTTAAATGTATGATTGGATATCTGATGTTGTCCACATCTGATTTTCTAGTCAAAAGGTCTAACAGTCCATTTTCACTATGATACTTCTCACCATTAAAGTTAATCGTCAATCCGGCATTTAAGAAAGCGTAGTTCCAAATCTGATTATCCAGATATTCAGGAATGAAATGATAATTCTTGAAAACAGTATTATCCGGCTCAAATGCAATCAGCGTCCCATTGCGTTCGCTTGACTTGGCAATTTTGGCGTCATTGGTTAATTCGCCCGTATTGAATTCTGCCAGTTTGGTCTCTCCATCTCGAAAGGATTGCACTTTGAAATAGGTAGACAAAGCATTTACAGCCTTGGTACCAACTCCATTCAGTCCAACAGATTTCTGGAAGGCAGACGAATCGTATTTACCACCTGTATTGATTTTAGATACACAATCGACCACTTTTCCTAAAGGGATCCCACGACCATAGTCTCGAACTTCTACCCTATGGTCACCTACCTTCACATGGATCGTTTTACCATGTCCCATGACATGCTCATCGATACAGTTATCAATCACTTCCTTTACTAAAACGTAAATTCCATCATCGACTGCAGAACCATCGCCTAACTTACCAATATACATACCTGGTCTGAGGCGAATATGCTCGCGCCAATCCAGCGACTTAATACTATCTTCATTATATTCTACACTAGCAGCCATACTTCTCCAAATTCCAAAAGATTATTACTCAACAACTAAAAATGGGGGTTTTACACTTTCCAAAATCGGAGGTGAATATAGAACATTTGGAGCTAAAAAATCAACTCGAAATTGTCATGAACAAACCCTAAAACTACAATTATATTGGACTGATTATTTAATTCAATCTACGTAAGTATCTGAAAAACAGCTGGTTTTTTACCTTCTTGAAAATTGCAAATAAATAAACCAAAAAATCCACCCTGCTAAGAGCACCGGGCCGATGTAAATCAAAGCAACGTAGTTTGCTATATCGAAATGCTCTGAATTGTGATACATCCCAACAAACATGATGGAGAAAATGTAAATCACATTGATAACGAATGAGAGACCCATCAACCAATGGTAAACTAACTCTGCCGAGGACATGTCTTCAAAGTCTGATTTATCAAGGTTTAAATGACCACGGTTCATTTTTCTATACAACAATATGGATCCATTGGTTAGTACAAATAACCCAAGTGCAGCATAAAAGAAATCAGCTCGATATATGAGTATACTGGCAGTCCCATTTGGCTCAAAAAACACCCCAAATTGATTGGGAAGAAATGCGTATACGTATAATAAAATAGTAAGAAATGTCAGGATAGACAGGGTATAGAGCAACTTGGTTACCTTAATCATATTTTAGCGTCAGTTCAAACTACAAATGTATATAATGTACAAAGGAAATAAAGGATTAATTTCCTTTTGCCTCATCACTTGAAAACACTTTTTTAATGATGGCACTCGTGTAATCCATGGGATTGGCTCTAATCTTCTTTTCTTCCTTACCTATCAGGTGGAACAATCCATCTATGGCTTTGTCCGTGGCATATCCATCGAGTGTAGCTGGAAGTTTTTCGGACTTTAAATAGTCCCTTGTCTTAATAGTGTAGGTATTGATCAGATAGTTAACTTCATATTCATAGTTAACAAAATCCGCAACTGAGCCATAAATCTGAGTCGCATTTGTCTTATCCAAAGCACTTTTAATTTCAGGCTTGAAAGCTGATTGCAAACTACTTTTGGTTTTAGAATAAAAATAATCCGTCGCTGATTGTTCACCTCCCTGCAATATTCCTAACGCATCCGAAAAACTCATGGTACGAATGGCTTCCCCAAAAATTGGGATGGCTTTTTTTGCGGCCTGTTCAGCTCCCCTATTCATAGCAATCACCAATTCTTCAAAAGGATCTGAATCCAAATTTGGATTAGTTGAAACATAAGTGTCTAAGATTTTTTGATAAGGCACTTTGACTGCCCCATTTAAAAGCGACACAGAACCAGTGTTAATTTCATCCTGAAGAGATTTCACTTCTTGTGGCAAGATCAACTTAATAGCTTCATTTTTTAAGTAGCCATTCACGGCAGACGCAGAGGTTACTGACTTGTCAAGGCCTACATCCAAAGCTTCTTTCAATCCTGCTACAATCTCTTGATTGGACAATCCCATATTTTGATCTAGGATAGTCTTTAATTCGGCGCATCCAACCATTATTAACATGATTAAAGCTGCTATTATACTATTGGTCAATTTCATAAAATTATTTTCTATTGGTCAATCAAAATTAGATGGAATTTGTTCTTTCTAAGATCAAATTTTGATCAATTTAATCATAACTTCGATCCATATTTATAAAAAAACAAGCGAATTCATAATGCAAGACAAGCTAGTCATTCAAAGCCTTTTATCTGTCGGTCTGTTGATCGTCTATTCCATCGCAAAATTCTTAACCAGAAGATACACAGAGAAGTTTGCAACCAGCCGTAAATTTAAAAAAGGTCGTGCAGCGGATACTGCTAAAATTATCAATAGTACGTTTTTAGTTGTGAGCTTAGTTATTCTTGGTTTTATCTGGAATATTACTTTTGAAGGCCTTGCGATTTATTTTGCTTCCTTTTTTACCGTAGCAGGTATTGCACTTTTTGCCAGTTGGTCTATACTTAGCAATATCACTGCAAGTGCTGTTTTATTCTTTAGTTTTCCACATAGGATCGGATCTAAAATAAGAATAATAGATGGTGACAATACTGTGGAAGGTACCATTATAGACATGACACTTTTCTCTCTCCACATTGAAGTGGAGAAGAAAAAAATTGTTTTTTACCCCAATAACCTTGCAGTACAAAGGCCAATTATGGAAATTATGGATTAGTATTTATTACTTACCTAATTCGTATGAAAGAATTCCTTCAATTTAAGCTTATTCATTTTGGTGACATCAATATCATGGTGTATCACGTCCTAGCTATTATTGGAGTTGTTGTTGCTACAAAACTTGTCCTCTTTATTCTAAGACGATTTTTTAAACAGCAAATCAAATCTGGGAAATTTGACGAAGGAAGAGCTTGGGCCTTTTATCAAATTTTGAAGTATGTAGTCATTGTTGCTGCAATTGCCATAGGTCTAGAGTTAATTGGCGTTCAGCTAACCTTACTTCTAGCTGGTTCTGCCGCCTTATTAGTTGGATTTGGACTCGGGGTTCAGCAACAATTCAATGATTTAGTTTCTGGATTGGTACTGCTTTTTGAAGGTACTGTTTCAATTGGTGATATTGTAGAGTTAGAAGGCCTTGTAGGAAGAATAACAGAAATCAACATCCGAACCTCTACCGTAGTTACAAGAGATGGAATTATCATTATAGTACCCAATTCAAAACTGGTTAGTGACAAGGTGATCAACTGGTCACACAATCGTCAGTCTACGCGCTTTGTGGTTAAAGTTGGAGTAGCCTATGGCACAGATGTAAGAAAGGCTACGGCTTTGATAGAACGAGCCGCTGAAAACCACCCTGAAATCGCAAAAAAACCCAAACCATTTGCCAGATTCGTGGATTTTGGTAATTCTTCGCTAGATTTAGAAATTAGGTTTTGGTGCAAAAATATGTGGCAAATTGAATCTATTAAGAGCGACCTTAGATTCGAAATCTATGACCTTTTTCATAAAAATGGTATTGAAATACCATTCCCTCAAACAGATATTCATATAAAAACAAATCATACCAAATGAGCAAATTTTCACTCAAAGACAAAGTAGCCATCGTAACTGGTGCAAGCAAAGGCATTGGCGAAGCCATGGCAAGTATTTACGCTGCAGCAGGTGCCAAAGTGGTTGTTTCCAGTAGAAAACAAGAAGCTGTAGATGAAGTAGCTGAGAAAATCAGCAAAGGCGGTTTTGAAGCTATAGGTGTGGCTTGCAACACAGGTGATATGGATCAAATCGGCAACTTAGTAGATCAGACATTAGAAGCTTATGGCAAAGTTGATATTGTGGTGAATAATGCAGCGACTAATCCAGTTTTTGGGCCTGTGATCCAAACCGACACTTCTGCTTTTGACAAAATTATGGATGTGAATGTGAAAGGGCCTTTAGAATTAGTGAAGCTATGTGTGCCTCATATGGAAGCTGGTGGATCTATCATCAACATCAGTAGTGTCGGAGGTATTTCTCCTGAAGCTCATTTAGGCATTTACAGTGTGAGTAAAGCTGCTTTGATCTCCTTGACTAAAGTGCTGGCCAAGGAGCTTGGTCCACAAGGCATTCGAGCTAATGTAATATGTCCAGGCTTAATAAAAACTAAGTTCAGTGAAGCCCTTTGGACCAATGATGACTTGACGAAAAAGTTTGTAAAACATCTGCCGCTCAAGCGAATAGGTGAATCAGATGAAATCGCTGGATTAGCACTGTTTCTGGCTTCTGAAGCCTCTTCTTATTGCACAGGTGGTGTTTATACTGCTGATGGTGGATTTACTATCTAAAACTACTATATTCGAATCCAAATTAAGATTTATTCAATGACACTAAAAACAAAAATCATAGCTGGACTAGTAGCTGTACTTGTAATCATGCAGTTTTTCGGAATAGATAAGGAAAACCCATCATATGCTGCTGAAAATGATTTTCTAGCCATGACCAATCCACCTGAGGAAATTGCTCAAATCATAAAAACATCTTGTTATGATTGTCACTCGTACCATACAAAGTACCCTTGGTACACTAATGTAGCCCCTTTGTCGTGGTGGATTGGAGATCACATTGAGGAAGGCCGAGAACATTTCAACCTATCTGAATGGGGTGCGTATTCTGAAAAGAAAGCTTTGCACAAACTCGAAGAATTTTATGAGGAAGTGGAAGAAGGTGAAATGCCTTTGACTTCTTATACGCTGATACATGGCGAAGCCAGCCTCTCTGACGAACAAGTGAAGAAATTGGTGACTTGGGTAAAGAGCTTGCCAGGAGTGAAATAACAATCGAATTCAATTCGATTAGAAATTGAAGGCTTTAAAGTCTTCTAAATAAATAGATTTAACTAATGATTCTGTACGATTAGATATGGAATCATTTTTTTTGTTTCTGTTTTGATTTTGCCACTCTACAGATAGTCCGTGCTTCTTTAAATATGGAATGATTTCATCATTCATATTCTCAAACTTAAAAACCCTAAGGTTTTCTGTATCTGGAACGCAGTATTTTTGTACTCTAAAGTGTGGTTCTTTGATCGAATCGGGGATTTTAGCTACCAATTGTACAAACTGATCAAAGGACAGGTTCTGCTTAAAGATTCCAAAGTAGAGATGACTAAAGTAACCCGTTTGGTCTCTATCTTTCACTTGATCATAGTAACATGAAAGCAAACGGTCCATAGGATTTCTGACCACAACAAAACTCTCATATCCAGATTCAATAAAAGATTTTGTGTGTGTTTTTGCTAGTTGATGCACATCCCTTACTGTCATTTTTTCAAATGACTTGTTAGGGTATTCTATTTGTAGAAATGACGATACTATTGAAGTACTCGCATTCTTGTTGATCAATACAAAAGCCAGTTTCTTGTCATTACAATGATAAACAGTAAACGATTGTTGTTTGTTCTGACGGTAAATAGAAGCAAGAGCTATCAACTGACAAAGGATGGGTGTTTTGAGTAATGTTCTTCTCCAAAACCTGATAGATTCACCAACGTTTGAATATAAGCTCCGAAACAATTTCCCATGTTTCATAATGATCAGGAAAAAGGAAAACCATTGTTTCATCTTCGGATACGTGCTTTAGACCAATTACAATTTAATGCCTAAAGTTAAATAGAAACTTCTACCGTCTGATGGAATAATCCCTGGGCCTGGGTAGCCAGTGGCTCTTCTAGTGAAATAGTTGTTGTCAGTGAGGTTGTTAATTCCAGATTCTAATTTCAGCATTTTGTAAGTATAAGACAAAGAGAAGTCCATGATATAATAGGCTGGTATTTCTCCTATCACACCCTCTCGAGATCCTCCTGGTTCATCAATTGGAGAATTCTGAGCATCTGTGTACTGCTTGGACAAACTTGTGAACTGAATACTTGACAGCAAGTTTTTGTATCCCATATTAAAACCTGTTTTAATATTGATATCAGGAATGAATTCTACTTTGTTTCCGTCCACATTGTTATTTCCTTCAATTGAATTTAAGTATTTAGATCCTGTAAAGGCAGCATTTACAAACCAATTAAATTTCATCTTCTTGTTATCCCCTTGAAGGGTTTCAATTAGATTCCAATCTGCGAAAAACTCAAGCCCATAGATCATGGCATCGCCAATATTGGTACGCACACGATTGGCACGATCATCAAACACAATTCCAATACGATCTTTGTACATCATAACATAAGAACCTATATCATAGGATATGTAATTTTTCCATTTTCCTCGCAATCCGATATCTGAAGTATATCCATTTTCGTCTTGAATATTTTCGTCAATAATAAAAGATGGATTAACCGTTCTAATATCACTAAAAGTGACTGATCGATAGTTTTGAGAGAAGTTCCAATAAAGTTCCAGATTAGGATTGAATTCGTTGCTAAGACCTAAACCTAGTAGCACAAACGTTCTTGGCAAGGATTGCTGTTCAGTTTCTATCACATATTCTGGGTCTTCAGTAGGATCAGTTGTATTAATATAATTTCGATAGGTCCCTTCACTTTCTGTATTTATATATTCTAATCTAAACCCGGGAGTAATAGACAAGTGGTCGTTCAGATAGAATATGTTTTCACCAAACAAGGCTAGATTTTGATTGGGAAAAGTAAAACTAGAAACATTGGGATAGAAGCGCTCATTATTATCAAAACTAAAATTAGCATCAGTATCATTAGTTCCCGGCCCTTGTACTGATGTATTTTCTGCTTTATAATATTTTGCGCCAATTAAAAAAACTGCATCTCTGTTCTGCAAACTATATCTCGTCAGGAACCTGGCTTCTGCACCCCAGTTGTCGAAATTTCCCTTGATCAAATCCCTTGAATAAACGTACTCTCCTTGTTCATCAATCCAGTCAGGTTCATCTATTGGGTTTTCATTTACCCCATCAGGCCCAGGGATTCCTCTAAAACCTAAGGCATTTCTTTCTGCATTTAACCCAAATACATTCAAGCTGAAATCTGTACGATTCGAAAATTTATGATCCAGCCTTACAGAATATAGTTTCCAATCCACTTCAAACCAGTTTCGTTCTCGATTACTGTACATGGGATCTTCGGCAAACTGGCTGTCAGTTAATCCACCAGCCTGTTGTGCCAGATATTTTAGGTAAGTGAAATCAGCCGATACACTGGTTTCATCACTGAAGGCATATCTGACATTGGCAAAGAAATTTTTCGAATCGAAGTCTGAATTTGGGCGATAGCCATCCCCTTGTTTGTAGTTGAAATAGGTGTAGTAGCTGAACTTCCCTACCGTTCCACTTAAACTATTGAAACTGGTAAATAGTCCAAAAGAGCCAACGGTTTGTCGAGATTCCAATTCAATTTTTTTATTGGCTACAGGTTCTTTCATTTTGAAATTGATCAAACCTCCGAACTGCGTACCGTACTGTAAGGAAGCTGCTCCTCTGATTACTTCTATCTCCTCTAGACCTTCCACGGGAGGTGTATAGTAGCTTTCAGGATATCCCAATACATCTGCACTTATATCATAACCATTTTGTCTTGTATTGAAATTGGAAGTTCTGTTCGGGTCTAAACCCCTACCTCCTATGCTGAGTTGGAGTCCGCCATCGTTGCTTTCATAAATATTTAGACCTACTACTTGAGAGTAAACTTGCCTTGCATTGTTGCTGGCCCGATTACCCACCATTTGGTCCAGAAGGATAACTTCACTCTTTTTGCCTGCATATATGGCTGTGCCTTCCACAGGCTGAAGCCTCTTTAGTCCAAATATTTCTTCCTTCTTCTGGTTGATGACTACTTCAGAGAGTTCAGTTGTAAGTTCAGTTAGTTCAAAGTCAATATTTTGATTAGTGGCTAGTTCAATTTGAGTTGCAAGTGTTTCATATTGATAGGAGAATACTACGATTGTGTACTTTCCGCTTGGAATATTCTTAAACTGAAAATTCCCGTCTTTGTCGGTATCCTCTAGCTTCTTTAACTCTTCAATGTAGATTTGAGTTGATGCAATTCCTTCTTTAGTACCAGCATCTGTTACTTTCCCCGTCAATTCGAGCTGTGCCCAAGAGATATGAGACACCAACATCAGCACCCAAATTATATTATAAACCTTTAATTTCATCTTCGAATGGTAAAATCCACTGCTTAGGTTCAAATGATTCTTTTTCTTCTAATAAATTAACTTTTGGGTCAACATATGGACGACTCTGTCTTCCATTTAGTGCCACGAAGCTATCCACATAGACTTCTACATTTTCATGTCCCTGTGATTCAAAATGCTTGCCCAGCATGTGGGCATATTGCAATATAAAATCAGGCTGAAACGACATTTGCTTTTCCTGAAAAGGTGTCAGAAAATCCGTATTGTCAACATAAAATCGTTGACCCGTTTTTCCATCTACAATCTTAAAATTGGCAGCCCCAGCCTTTTCCATCAACATCACACGCCACGAAAAACGAAACCCTTCTTCTGTCCAAAATAACTCACCTGGATAAATCAAATACCTGAAAGGAATCGTCAATTGGAGCGCAAAGAAAACGATAAACAAGCTGACTTTCACCCTCTGCCAAAAAGATTTAAACTCATGCGTCAGTACACGACCTGATTTAGTGTCTGAATTTACCCATGGTATGTATTTAGCTAACCAATTAAGGATACTTGTATGCATGTTTGGCGAGAAGAATATGAGTGTACAGGCAATCATCAAGTATGGGAACATGCCTATTGGAAACAACATGCTGGTTAATAAATGAAAAACAACAACCATAATATACCCAAACCATCGAGTACTTGCGTACAGTAATAAAAACGGTACTGCAAGATCATACAAAGCACCTGTCCAACTCAGTGTATAATGAACCCATGTCTGCTGCAACCAATGACCTAAAATCGGCAAATCATACCCCCCTGGCAGCCACATTTTCAAAGGCATCGCATGAATCAACCAGTCTGAATTGAGTTTGGCCAGTCCTGCATAGAAATAAACTATGCCGAGCATCAATTTCAAGGCATCGACATTCCATTTTGGGATTCGGTCGTATGATAAATCTGGTTTATTATAAGCATCAATTGATGCAAAGGCGTTTGCTGGAATAAAAATCAATAGGAAACTAATCAGACTCACAAAATAATAATGGTTGAGGTAAGTAGTCTTATCCATGAGTTCGATATAGGTAAAGCTTAAGAAAAATAAAACAATGGCTATTCTGTATTTATATCCTAAAGCAACCATTAGTGCTGATATACCACAAATTATAAATATCACGTAAGTGAAACTCCCTAATGGTTTTACCCAATCAAATCCATAATATGAAAAATGAAATGTGGGTTCCAGATACAGTTTTTCAATCCAGCCATACACCCAAAACCGAATCATACTCACAAACATGAGTAAACCGAATAAAACACGAAAGACCGCTAATGGAGCGGTCTGTATAGTTTGATGCCAATATGATGTCCTTGCATCAATCACCGTCAGCATCTACATAATCCACCTTAATATTCAAAGCTTGTAGCATGTCAACCTTGAAGTAGATCACATTTTTTTGCAACTCATCATAAGTTTGGAGCATCAGCGAGTTATCTGTTTCTACTTGCTCTGCCAAATTATCTGATAAACTGCTACCCGTTGATTCTATAATCACAAATTGATCATTGATAAGTTTAACTAAATCCTCTCCTTCATTGATCGAATTCATATAATCCAAGTAACTGCTAAACCCCTCGCCTGTTGTAGTACTTCCATAATGCTGGCCATTAAAAAATGCTTGACTAGCAACAAGTGCTTCTTCATACAATGATTTGGAAAAATCTGCACCAAAGTAAGCTTCAACATCTTTACTATCTGGAGTGCCAGAAAAAACGCCTGCTGGAATTCCAATTTTATTTGCTCGAAGATTTTTTTCAAAGTAAAAAATGTAATCATTCGCCACTTTATTCACAGCACCCGTTGCACTAGATGCATCGTTATTAACAAAGGTGTCACGATAACCATTCTCCCAATCAGCTACAACTTCAGCAGTCAGAGCATTTAATCTCTCTACTAAATCAGACAAATAGACCCGATAACCTTCTCCTGTGTTAGGATCAGAGAAAATACTTACAATGGCTGCATCACTAGTTCCTACACCATTAATTAAATAATCTATGGCTGGAAAGCCTTGCTGATTTCTTCTGGATGGAAGTTCCAAATTGTAATTACCCGCAGTGATATTCTCTTCAATATCTGTTGGGCTGGTCGGAAAAAGATTCGTATAACTCTGCAAACTGACTGTTTCAGCCTGGCCTATCTCAAACATGGCTACCCATTGCCATGACAAATAAGCGGTCTTCCATTGATCTCGCAGAGCAACCAAATTGGACTCGTTGACTTCATTGGTAAATGTCAATGTTACACTTTTCAAATCAACTAACTCCTTTTTATAATTCTGATAAGCTGGGATAATAATATGATCCGCCCAGTTGGTCAGCATAGCTGCACGATCAAAATTATCATCGCTGGACTCATCGCTTCCTGAATCACAGGAGAACAGAAAGACTGATAGAACAAGGAAAACTCTCAATAACTTCATATAAACCAAAAAATGAGGTCAATACTAAAACTGACCTCATATACATTTAAATATCAATAATAACTTTATTGTACAGCTTCAGCCATTACCAGGCCAAAGGCATCTACTATTTCTTCTGATACTTCATCAAGCGTAGTTGAAGAAGCATTCCATAGGCCATTTTCATTAGCCAAAATGTCATCAATAAATCCTTCTACTTCTTCTTTCGAAAAGTATGGAGAATCTGTGTTCGGTTTTCTTGTGAATTGTAAGCTGTATACAAAACCCAATCCTTCAGAAAGATCATGGAATGCGCCACCGAACAAGTTATCATTTGCAGCATCTTTAGCTGCCTCAAGAGCAACTTTGCCACCTTGTAAATAATGAACTGCTCTCACTGCTATTACTTTCGAAATATTCTCACGGATAATTTCAGCCTGACCATCTCTTACAGTATACTCATTTGCCACAATCGCAGCTCTTCCGAGAATAAAAGCATCCTCGATAGCGTCAGCAATACCTGTGTAGTTTTCATTGCCATCCACACTTCCAATGTATTTGAGTAAGTCACCTGGTTGATCCTCAGAACCTCCGTAGACGTAGCCATAAGCCTCATCCCACTTGTGCTCCATGTTAGTGTATGTCTTACCTTCTACAACCACTTCTGCATCGTTGTCATCTACATTCGTACCTTCGTCCAATACTGTTTGGCTTAAATAGTTATTTAAGATTTGATCAGCTAAAAGAGCGCCAATCAAAGTTTTGGCTATCACTTGATTGTATTCAATACCTTCAGCACTTACATATCTTGTAGAAGTACCATCTACTAATTGTCCTGCACTTCCGGCAGAAGCGACATCATTCCACTTAGCGAACACTTCATCGTCTTGATTGCTAATCCAATTCTCTAACTGCGTTCTAATGTCAGCTGCATCAACAGAACTACCAGCAAATTCAGCTGAAGCTGCTGTTTTACTTTTGATGTTTTTATCTGAAGCATTAAGATCTGCATCAGAAAAATCAGCATTACCTTCTTCATGCCCAAACATGGCCAACATTTCTTCCTTTGTTCTTGAATCATCTTTCAAAGCTGATCCTAGCTCATGTGACATGGCTATTCTTGTGGTCTGGCCACTATAGGAAACGGAACTTGCTCCATCTCTAGTAAATATATAGGTATCTGGCGCTTGTATGGATGGAGTATTATTTTCATCATCACTACATGATACAAGAGTAGCTCCGAAAAGTAGACCGATATAAATTTTGCTGAATTTCATAAGTCGCAAATATATTATGTTTATTAAGACTGATTATAAATAGTAGCGCAAAAGTACATGACCAACCCATTGACACAATATTTATCTAAACAAATTCTAAATAAAAGATGAAAATCACTAGAACTAGTGATTGCAATTATTTCAATACAATCAAAATATATTTTTAGATTACTCTAAATTTTGTTTTTCTTTGTGTAAATCTATTTTAATAGGAGATGCTCAGTCACGCAGAAGAGAATTATCTTAAGGCAATTTATCATTTATCTCAAGCAGATAAATCAGACGTATCAACAAATGCTATTGCAGAGGTGCTTAACACAAAACCTGCATCTGTAAGCGACATGATTAAAAAGTTATCCGACAAAGGGTTTGTAAATTATCAGAAATACAAAGGAGTAAATGTTTCTGTAAAAGGAAGAAAGGAAGCTTTACAGATCATAAGAAAACATAGGCTTTGGGAAGTATTTCTGGTAGACAAACTACAATTCAATTGGGATGAAGTACACGATATTGCTGAGCAACTAGAACACATCAAGTCCCATATCCTGACTCAAAAATTGGATAAATTTTTAGGCTACCCACGGATAGACCCTCATGGTGATCCGATTCCAGACGAAAGAGGAGAAATAGTAATTGGAAAAAAAGTACCGCTCTCAGAAATAGAGGAAGGAAAAACAGTTTTAGTCACTGGTGTTGAAGACTCAGACTCTGAATTCTTAGCACACTTAGATAAAATTAAAATCGCTTTGGGCACTAAAATTTTGGTTCAAGAAAAAAGTGCATTTGACGGTTCCATGCAAATAGAATTGAGTAATCAGCAAAGTATATTCATATCAAAACAAGTAGCAGACAATTTACTGGTAACAGAATGAAAAAGAACATACATATCTACACGCTTGCCTTGGTCATTCTATTGCTCTCATGTCAACCCAACCAAAAGGCTCGAAATGGTAAGCTAAAAGTGGTGACAACCACTGGAATGATATATGATGCGGTCAAAAATATTGCTGGTGATAGTATTGAAGCTATTGCTTTAATGGGTCCAGGAGTTGATCCTCATTTGTACAAAGCCACTCAGGGTGATTTGAAGAAACTTCAAAATGCAGATCTGGTATTTTATAATGGTCTGCACCTAGAAGGCAAAATGGGAGAAATTTTTGAAAAACTGGGTAGGATTAAATCTGTAAAGGCGGTATCAGAAGATATTACAATAGCTAAATTTAGAGCAAGTGAATTATATCCAGGTACTTATGATCCGCACATCTGGTTTGATGTGTCTCTTTGGAAAGAAGCCGTTCAAAATGTCCACAAGAATTTGGTCCTGTTAGATGAAGCAAACACAGCTTATTACAATAAAAACGCAGATAAATATTTAAAATCTTTGGATTCTTTACATCAAGCAGTCCATGAATCGATCCAACAAATACCTAAAGAACAAAGAATGCTAATCACAGCTCATGATGCTTTTGGTTATTTTGGTGAAGCTTATAATATTCAGGTCAATGGACTGCAGGGAATATCTACCTTGTCAGAGCCAGGGCTGAAGGATGTTGCCGATTTAGTAAACCTTATTGTAGAAAATAAAATCAAGGCAGTATTTATTGAAACTTCTGTTTCAAAGAAAGCCATCAATGCAGTAGTTGAAGGATGCAATCAGCAAGGACATGATGTTGTAATTGGTGGAAGTTTGTATTCTGATGCTATGGGACCTTTTGAGCAATTCGAAGGCACCTACATAGGCATGGTTCATACGAATGTTCAAACCATAGTAAATGCACTGAAATGATTGTAAACGTAGACGACCCGGTATTAGAAATACATGACCTCACAGTAACCTACAGTCGCAAACCAGTACTTTGGGGAGTAGATTTGACTTTGCCAAAAGGTGCATTAGTAGGCGTCATTGGACCAAACGGAGCTGGCAAATCAACTTTGATTAAAGCCATTATGGAAATAGTTCCATTGAGCAGTGGATGGGTGGAATTATTGGGGCAGCCAATCGCTGATATTAGAAACCGAGTGAGTTATGTGCCGCAAAAAGAATCTGTAGACTGGGACTTCCCTGCATCCGTTCGTGATGTCGTCGTCATGGGTAGATATGCAGAATTGGGTTTATTCAAACGACCCAGAAAGGCAGATTATGAAGCAGCAGATTATGCGCTGGAGCAAGTCAATATGCAGCAATTTGCTGATCGCCAAATCAGTCAGTTATCTGGTGGACAGCAGCAAAGAGTATTTTTAGCAAGAGCCTTAGCACAAAACGCAGAAATTTATTTCATGGATGAACCTTTCGCTGGTGTAGACGCCGCAACTGAAAAGGCTATCATCAACATATTGAAATCCATGTCTGATGAAGGAAAAACAGTGGTAGTTGTTCATCATGATTTGCAGACAGTTTCTCAATATTTCGATTGGGTTGTACAATTAAATACTCGACTGGTAGCCTCCGGTCCTATCGAAGAGGCATTTACACAAGAGCTTTTACAGGAAACTTATGGAGGAAAATTGAGCATTTTATCTGAAGTGGGAAATCTCTTGAAAAAGCAACAATTCCCAACACGTGATTTGACCTAAATTATTGATGGAAGATTTAATCACTTTTTTCTCATTTGAA
This sequence comes from Reichenbachiella sp., assembly GCF_039969095.1. Taxonomy (GTDB): domain Bacteria; phylum Bacteroidota; class Bacteroidia; order Cytophagales; family Cyclobacteriaceae; genus Reichenbachiella. The sequence goes on along the minus strand of NZ_JBDVOL010000010.1, from coordinate 951,451 downwards.
AATCCTAACATCAGGTATGTAACAGGAGGATCCGTGCTACTTGCAATCAGTTCTGCTTTGGTAGGCTGTTTCACTTTTCTAAAGAAAAAAGCATTAGTTGGAGATGCAGTAGCTCATGCTGTATTGCCAGGCATTTGTTTAGCCTTTCTTATATCTGGCACAAAAAATCCGATTTATCTTATTATAGGAGCTTTCATCACAGGTTGGTTATCCCTGATTTTGATAGATGTAATTACCAGAAAATCAAAAATTAAAGAAGACACGGCGATTGGATTAATCCTTTCCGTTTTTTTTGGAGTCGGTATTTTATTGTTGACCATGATCCAACATTCTGGCAATGCAGCTCAATCTGGCTTAGATTCTTTTTTGTTTGGTAAAGCCGCAGCCTTAGTTGGAGATGATTTGATGATCTTCAGTGTCATTAGTATTTGCCTATTGCTTGGTGTGATTCTGTTTTACAAAGAATTTGCGTTGATTTCATTTGATGAAGATTTTGCAAAATCCATAGGCTTTCCTGTCAAGCGATTGGAATTGGCGCTGACAACCTTAACCGTGCTGGCAGTTGTAACCGGCATTCAAGCCGTTGGTGTCGTCCTTATGGCTGCGATGTTGATCACTCCTGCAGCTGCAGCAAGGTTCTGGACGAATAAGCTCAACATCATGCTCATTTTAGCCGCGACCTTTGGGGCTTTTTCAGGTGTGAGTGGTGCATACATATCCTATGTTGCTCCATCGATGCCTACCGGTCCATGGATTGTGATGGTTATATCTATGATCGCTCTTGCTTCCTTTTTTGTAGCTCCAGAAAAGGGAATTCTATACAAATTGATTCGGCAATCGAAAATCAAAAAAAGAATCCTTACAGAAAACATACTCAAATTATTCTATCAGCTTGGTGAGTTGGATGACAACTTTGAGGAACAAAGAAATCTAGAGCAAATTCAGGCCAAACGACCCATCAAAACTCCAGTTTTACTTTTAGGGTTGAAAAGATTAACTCATCAAGGTTTTTTGAAACATATCAAAGGAAGCTGGCAACTGACCAATCAAGGCCAGATAAAAGGACAACGGATAGTAAAACTTCATAGACTTTGGGAAGTGTATTTGACAAAGTATTTGCGAATAGCGCCTGACCATGTACATGAAGATGCAGACAATATTGAACACATATTGACTCCAGAACTGGAGACACGTCTGGAAGCATTACTTCAGTACCCAACAAGTGATCCACATGAGTCCAATATCCCTTACAACAAACCCATTAAAAGCTGATGGATGCATTTTATATCATAGCAGTAGGATCGTTGGTGGCCATTACATGTGGCCTGCTGGGTTGTTTTTTAATACTCAGAAAAATGGCTATGGTTGGAGATGCAATATCTCACGCTGTATTGCCAGGAATTGTATTGGCATTCTTAATTAGTGGTAGCAGAGACTCTGTGGTCATGTTACTCGGTGCAGGAATCATAGGCATCCTCACTACTGTTTTAATAGAGTTTTTCCATAAAAAAGGAAACTTACAGGCAGATGCATCAATTGGTGTCACTTTCACTTGGTTGTTCGCGCTAGGTGTCATACTTATTTCTGTTTTTGCCAATGAAGTAGATTTGGATCAAGACTGTGTGCTACACGGAGAAATTGCATATGTGCCATTGGATCTCTGGATTACAGATGCTGGTCTGATATTGGGGCCTAGGGTTCTTTATGTATCTGGTTTTGTTTTTTTAGTCATTGTAGGCTTTATCCTTTTAGGCTATAAAGAGTTATATCTCACTACATTCGATCCTGCTTTTGCGACAGCTATTGGGGTTTCCACTGTTTTATGGCACTATTTACTCATGGCGGCGGTATCACTTACCACAGTTGCCTCCTTTGAATCTGTAGGAGCTATTCTGGTAGTAGCACTATTGATTGCTCCACCTGCAGCAGCCTATATATTGACCAATAGTTTTCCAAAAATGTTGATTACAACTGCCATTCTTGGTATTATAGTTTCTATAGCTGGATACTATCTGGCTGTTATTGTAGATGGATCAATAGCTGGAGCTATGTCAACTGTTGCTGGAATAATATTTTTAGCTGCCTTTCTTTTTTCTCCTTCTGAAGGCATTGTCACTCTTGCCTTTCGCAGGAAATGGTCTAAAACTAATTCTTGATTTTTTTCTCCAAAAGAAATATGCTTTCTTTATCCCAAATTGATATTTTGCTATGCGTTTGATTATACTTCTGACTTTATTACTCTTTGTGCTCACTTCACTGTCGCCAAAGCAGATATATAATCATACACCGCATGACTTCCACATGACATACGAAAAACTAACCATCCCATCAACTGGAAGTGCACAATTGAATGCTTGGTATTTTCCATCTGATTTGGGTGATCAATTGATGATAATTAGTCATGATGGTGTTGGCAATATGGGAGACTATTTGGAGCGCGTAAAAATCCTTGTCCACTATGGGTTTAGTGTTTTGATCTATGACTATCGTGGGTATGGACAAAGTAGCGACTTTGATATTGACAAATACCAGTATGTCTACAAAGAATTTTATGACGACTTTGATGCCGTTTATAATTATTGTGAAAACAGGTTTCATCATGAACTGATCGCTTATGGGTGGGGTATCGGCGCAGGGATATCAGTGGCCAGAGGGTATCAAAAAGAAGATATTTCAGGCATTATAGCTGATGAACCATTTGTAGATTTCACTGCTCTAAAATCTCAATTCAGGAAAATTAATGCGGTAATGACTATTCCTGAGGGCATGGAGAATAGTGATTTCAACGCACTCACCGTAGTACAAAAAGAGCCAGGAAAAAACCTGAGAGGTATTCTCTATCTTCATGGCAGCAAAAACTTCTTGTACTCTACGGAGGATATGGACAAACTGATGAATGCGACTTCACACGATTTCAAAGAGTTGTATCAATTCGATGTAGCCTCGAGAATGGACAATTTTACAGTGAATGAATCTGATTATGCCAAGCAGATTTACGGTTTTGTGTTAAACCTATAATTCTAATCCAGTTTACGTGTATTGCGATACATAAAAGCCAATCCAATACCGACTGCAGCTCCAAATGCATGTGACTCCCATGAAATATTTGAGACTGTCGGGAGCATGCCATATATCAACCCCCCATAGAGAATAACTACAACAATAGAAATTGCAAGAGATCGGAAATCCTTTCGAAATAGCCCAAATGAAATCAGGAAAAAGGCCAGCCCATAGATCAATCCACTGGCACCAATATGATAAAAGGATCTACCAAAAAACCAAACTAAAATACCGGTAAGAAAGTAACAGTTGGCAAATACCCAAAGGGCTATTCGGTTATAAAACACAAATACCGTTATCCCCAGAAATAGCAATGGAAGCGTATTCGACAATAAATGTTGCGTATTCCCATGAATCAAAGGACCTGTAATTATGCCTACTAATCCTTCCAGTGTTCTTGGGTATATACCTAGAAACCCGAGGTCAATGTGCGAATAAAATTGGAATGTAAATACCAGCCAAATAATAAATGTCAATCGCAAAGGATGTATAATATCAGCTCGGTATCTGGTATACATAGTTTAAGTTTAGAGCAAAAAAAACCCCGATTTACGGGGTTTAAGATTTTGTAATTTCTAGTAGTCGGAAGGATCGTCTATCATTGACAATTCCATCAATTTAGCTTCTTCATAGCTGACAGACATATAACCCAAAATACCGCCAGAAGCTTCTGCAACTTTCTTCGCCATATCCTTCAAGCTAGCATGTAATTTAATCGCAAATTTCTGTTCAATTTTAGGGAGGATAAAATTCAATTTTCTTAGTTCCTTACCTATAATTTCGGATCTACCTTCTGGTGAATCAGGCATTTCATTTACAATTTGCTCAAACTTCTCTTTGAAGTCTTTACCCACTTCTTTGTAATAGTCGATGAGTTGTTCTCTAGCTCTTGATTGTTTGCTATTAGCAATTTCCACAGCTTGATGGATTTCAGTCTTATCTATCTTGTCATCAGCTCCTGCTATAAGAATAGATACTAAAACTGGAGCTTTCAGCAACACCTCTATTTCATCATCACGCAACGTGTTGAATTCCTTAATCATCTGATTGAAATTTATATTGGTTTAAAAAATCGAAAATAAACTAATTCAACTAAATCAGAAAATTTTCAAAGCTATTTAGGTATTAAACGAGCACACTAGGCAAATCCCCTATTGACTCAGTTTATCCATCTTTTTTCGATCATTGATGAAACCTTCAATTTGCTCAACATCAAGCTTCTTAGCAATAATCATTTTGTCCTTGTCTACTATATAAACTTGCGGTGTACTTCTGACATTGTATTGTACACGGAAATTACTTTTGTAATGAGGATCTCCCAAGTTTATCCATCCATCTAGTTCAAATTTATTTATAAAATCCTTCCACTTTTGTATATCCGTTCCAACTGTAACTGCTGCGACATCAAAAGCACCATCCATCTTCTTATAAAGATCATAAAGCACAGGTGTCTTTTTCTTACAATGACCGCAGTCAGGGTCATAAAAATAAAGAACCAGATAATCTGATTGAATGTCATAAAGATTCCTTCTATTATCTAATGTATCAACTAAATATATCTGAGGTGCTTTTAATCCAATTTGATTTTCACGCTGGAATTTCATTTCTTTTTCCAACTCAGCGAGCAAAGTACTATCTGCCCAATCTATTTTTCCGTTGAGGTAATAATTATCGGATAAATGAACAAATACTTTGTCCATGCCCATGATTTTTGGATTTTGATATTCTTGGAAAAAAGTACCCATCCAAAACCTGAATAATTCAGGATTACTTTCACATTTAGTCAAAATATAATCTATCGAAGCAATGATCGAATCTGGATTTTGGAAAGTTACTCTATCAATATACTCCTTTACCTTTCCATAAAAATTAGGTGCTCGAATCAAACCTTCTGAACTAAAATCTATCCCATCAAAGAAGTGCTCTTTGTAATAGTTGTACTGTGTTTTTTTCTGTTCTAATGTGAGTGATTCTGAATCAAGTTCCAATTCAGGCGATTTGGCCATCATGATCAATATTTGGCTCATGTATGTATCTCCAAATGCACTTAGCAAACTATCGCGTCTGAAAGTATTCCTTTCATTAAGCTGAGTCATTTTTTCTCTTACCCTTACTGTATCTGACATTGTACTAGTGGAATCCAGCGAGCTGGTTAACTCTTTCATTTTTTGTTGATGATCTATCATCACTAATTGAAAGGCTTTGAATTGCTCATTGTCTTCACAATTTTCGATAGTCAAGTCAGGAAAAGTGTTTTCCCTAGAAGTCTCTAATCGGAATTCAAGCGATCGGTCAATTAAGAAATCCATGGTATAAGAACCTGTATACAAAAAGTAAACTCCAGTTTTAACCAGTTTTTTATTTTCAAAGATCATGTAACCATTGGGTCTAATTGATGTGGTATCAAGTACATATCTTTTATCACCTCTATAGTAGCCTAAATACGCTACACTATCTTCAATTCCCTTTATGGTAATCTCAATTTTGTAATCTTCTTTTTCAATATCCAAATCTTGTGCTTGTCCCACATAATGACAACAGACAAATAGCAAAGTATATAGGCTCAATAAATAGGTTTTATTCTTCATATGCTGTAATTAATATCTTCAGAACGTAAAACAAACAAAATTGAGCTAAGTAGATTAACAATTAACAAATTTTTAACTGTTTAATTTTACTAGATCAGGTTTTTGAGCAAACAATCTTTTATTCTAAAAAAATGTATTAGAATCGTTTCTAAGAGACAATAAAATCATCAATGAGAGAGGCGAATCAAAATATATTTTGCTATTTTGAATTTCAAATATTTTTTTAACTTAAATAATTAAGCTATGATACCAATTAAAGGGTTACAGTATGTCAGTATGAAACCTGAAGATGAGGAGGAGGAGGAAAATGATCCCCCGGATAATCCAGGTAGTAGACGTTATTACTAAGTAAATTACAGCAGCATTTTGAGAATTAAATATTTTGCCTTTTATCCTAACTTTATATAGACCTTATTTACTACTCCTAGTTTTCTTTGTCATAGTTGGTACAAAGAGCTATGCTCAGAGCAATTCCATTGCCAATGATGAGTCTTTCAAAAAATTTGTAAAAACTTATGATTCACTGATCCACTCCAATGAGTTAGATCTAGCTTATAATCTCTTGTCAGAGGAATCTGATGACTTATTAGAAAATGAAATCTATAGTAGCTTGTACTATCCCCTATTGCATAGAAAAATCAAAGAAGAATATCTAAAAGGAAACTATCTAGAATCGATTTCGAAAGCACGTGAATTTCTAGCAAGTTATAACAAACAAGACACGTTATTGGCTGATACCTATTACTATTTAGGTAACGCTTACTATAGATTTGATGATTTTGACATCGCGCTAGATTGCTATTTTAAAGCAAAAAGTATTTATGAAAAAAATGAGAGGTATAATGAAGTCTCTAGCCTTATTGGAAACGTTGGATTAATTTATAGCAATCTCAAAGAATATAGTCAAGCACTCAATTATTATAATGAATCTCAGCAGTTTAGGAAAAGTCAAGGATTAAACCCAAAATCCTACACTTATATTCAAATCGCCCGATTAAATACTAGGTTAGAAAAATATACAAAAGCTGAAAGCTATTTGGACAGTGCTCTTATATACGCTAAAAAAGCTAAAAATCTAAAAGATGAATATTACTCCTACAGAGCAATTGCATTTAACTTTTATTATCAGGATCAATATGAAAAGGCCCGTAGATATTACCAAAAAGCTTATGACGGCTATATTTCATTAGGTGATACAGATAATGCTTTGGATTGCGCTAGACTCCTTTCTAAAATTCAAATGTTACTCAAAGAATATGACTCAGCTCTAGAGAATTGTGAAAAACATCTTGCACTAGCTTATTCCTCAAAAAATCTAATTGAGGTGGTAGGGTTTTCTAAAATCATCTATGAAATTCTTGTTAAGCAAGAAAAGTACAAAGAAGCCATATATATTCAACAAAGTTATAGCGAAGTACAAGATTCAATCGACCGTAGTCAAAAAGAAAGAAATAAATATAAAGTTCAAATGCGTCTTGAGGCAGAAAAAAGAACAAATGAAAATGAGTTGCTAAAGCAACAAAGAATTGCAGACGAGGAAACCATTAAGGCTCAAAACATTTTACTATATAGTGTTGGCATTGGATTGTTACTGATGATCAGTATTGCATTAGTCATTTATCGCTCTTTTTTAATCAACAAAAAACTTTCTACTAAGATACAACAACAGTCAGACCGACTCAAGCAATTGGATGAGGCCAAATCCAGATTCTTCGCAAACATATCACACGATCTTCGCACGCCACTGACATTGATCATGGGAGGCATCGAACAGGTTTTGAAAAGTGAGGATCTACTGCTGACCGAAAAGGCGGAAAGGCAATTAAAAACAGGTTTACTCAACGGTGAAAGAATTATTCACTTGACAAATGAAATCAATGAACTCATCAAATTAGAAGATGGAAAACTTGTCATCAATAAAAAATACATTGACATTGATAAAATGCTCAAGCTATTTGTGAAAATGTTTAATTCGATGACAGAATTAAAAGGCATACATCTCTTCTATTCTAAATCAATTTTCGAAGGAAACTCATACGTTTACATTGATCCCTCTCAATTTGAAAAGGTGCTTTTCAACTTAATTACCAATGCATTAAAACATACGCAAAAGGACGATTCTGTAACAGTATCTTTAGCTAAAGAAAAAGGTAAATTAATAGTTTCTGTGATAGATTCAGGAGAAGGAATTCCAGAACAAAACCTACCATATATCTTTGAAAGATATTATCAAGCTCCAGAAACTACGTTCAAAACTCAAGAGGGCTTTGGAATAGGATTGGCATTGGTCAAAGAAATTATCAACAAACATGGAGCTGATATCCAAGTAAAAAGTAAACTTGGTCAGGGTTCTGAATTTATTATCACTTTAGATCAAGAATCAGTTTCTTCGGAGGATCTAACACAATTGCACGAACTCGCTTATAGTGACCAAACTCGTGGATTATTCCGTGAGTTAGACGAACCATTGGAAAATCAAAGTCCAGTTGTTAATATAAGTTCTCATTCCGCAGACAAAAGGACAATTTTAATTGTAGAGGATCATCCAGAGATAAGAGAATTTATACAAAATATAGTTGAGGTTAAGTTCAATGTACTGACAGCTCCTAATGGTCAAAAGGCACTAAAAGTGCTAGACAAAGAAAAAGTAGATTTAATTATCACAGATCTGATGATGCCATGGTTTGATGGATTCGAGCTTCTGGAAAAACTCAAAGAAAATGATAGACTCAAGAAAATTCCTGCTTTAGTCCTGTCCGCAAGAACCTCTGAAGAAGACAAAACAAAAGTGCTATCTCAAGGAGTGAATGATTTTCTTTGTAAACCCTTCAATCCAGAAGAATTATTGATCCGGATTGAAAATTTACTTGATCATAAAGAGATTTGGAACAATAACAATGAAGGAGCTCTTTTCATAAACAACCAACAAACATTAGATGAAATTGAACAATCATTACTAAAAAAAGTTGAGCATTTGATTCTTGAAAGAATTGATGATCCTAACTTATCGGTCAATCACCTTGCAGATGAAATCGCCGTGAGTGAACGTAAATTTTATAGAATGATTAAAAAAATGACTAGTAGTACACCATTCGAATTTATAAAAGAAGTTCGAATGCAATACGCTATTCGAGTACTTAAAGAAAAGAAAATTAGTAGTGCATCTGAAGTGGCCAAATCTATTGGAATGAATAATGTCAGTCACTTTAATACACAGTTTAAGAAAAGATTCGGCAAAACTCCTTCTGAGTATATATAGCCTGAATGCACTCAAAAGCCTATTGGCAAGATTATTAAGAAGGTTGGCAGCATTTTTAAATAGCTCAAAGCTACTTTAGTTTCATAATTAATTTTTCTCAAAATGCTGCTGGCTCCAGAATTATTTCTGGAGCTTTTTTAGTTTTTCACTATGAGGGTTTATCAAGTCTGTAGCTCTATTTCAAATCAAGAATAATCACTCCAAAATTTCTTTAGGATATCAATATTGGATATCTTCAATTTTTATATATTGAGTTGTATTTTATGACTAATCAATGCTAAACGCAAGTGAAAGAAGACGGGTAAATCGGTTCATATTTGGATCAATTATAGGGACAGTTATTTATTTTGTGCTTATTACTCTTTTAATCAATTTTGAGAAGGATAGCAGCCAGTCTAGCATCACAGATTACCATCAAGCGTTATGGTTTACCATTGCCACATTAACTACTGTAGGTTATGGCGATATCTATCCAGTAACGTTATATGGGAGATTTATAGGATTTATTTTTGTTCTGATGAGTGTGGGTATATATGGATTGCTCATAGGTCAAATTACGAACTTAATTACCACTTTAAAACAAAATAAAATGTTAGGGTACAACGGAACCATGTTTGAACAGCATGTTGTAATGATAGGCTGGAGTGATTTTGGGCAACTGGTCGTAGAACAACTTATTGGTGCTGGCAAAAAGGTAGCCATCGTTACCAATATCAAAAACCACATTGAGCATATTCATGAGAAATATGATAACAATATGGTGTTTACTCTTTATTCAGATTTTGAGAATACAGATATGCTCAAAAAAGCAAATATTGAGAGTTCTACAGTAGTCTTTGTAAATCTGGATGACGATACAGAAAAATTGGTATTCATATTAAATATGAAAAAGGTTTTTGAAAATCTTGAATTTGTAGTTACCCTAGAAAACGCAAACCTCAAAAACACTTTTATAAGTGCTGGTGTAACAAACGCCATATCTCCCCATGATATATCTTCAAAAATATTGGCTAGCTATATGTTTGAGCCTGATGTAGCTTCTTACACTGAAGATATCATGTCGTTTGCACATACCCCTACTGACTACGATATTAAGCAATTCTTGGTAACTTATGACAACCCTTATCTCAACAAAGACTATCATGAGACCTTTGATAAGATAAAAAAGACCTACAACGGGATACTTATTGGTATGAGTAAAAGAGATAAAAGCGGCAAAAGACAGTTGATCAAAAATCCTGAAAAGAAGTTTTCCATCTCATTAGGAGATTATCTAATTATCATTGTGAATGGCAGCTCTTTTCAATTAATTCAAAGTGCTTTTAACGTGCAAGAGGGTTATTTCAAAGAAACTTGATATGAGATTTTTATTTATTAGATTATTGTGTTCAGGATTCATAATTAGTGGCCTTTTCTCTTGTGAAAACAGAGATGTAAACCATGCAGATGGACCAAACTTTAGTGAGATACATGAAGACATTCAATACCATTTTGATCAGGTAGAGATTGAAGGACATGAATATTACATACTAGAGAGAGACCGCAACAATCCACATGAGGGTTTTGGTTTTATGGCTATGAAAGCCAATAGAACCATCGCGAATCAAGACTCGATTAAAGCATATCTAAAAACATTAATTGATATCCAAACAGATCTATTGGCTATTAAAAATGGAATTAGTCCTCAAGAAGCAGAAGCGAATGTAAATGAGCTATTTCAATTTCATCTGATGAATAGTCAAACTTTAAAAAAGTAATATATAAGCACAAAAAAAGGAGCTGATTAAATTATCAGCTCCTTTTTTTGTGCTCTAGTAGTAATTCTTATAAGGTTAAGAAATGAGCCTTCAGGTCATTTAAAACCTTCTGCGTTTCTGGATCAACCACAGGTGAATTTGTGATATCTTTTGCCGCCTTCACGGCGTCGATCAATTCATCTTTTTCCTTGAACACTTCTTCCAATATTTTACAATTAGAAATCATAGATAACAATATAACAATCGCTGGTGTAGGCTTTTGACCTTTTTGAACCACTGCTTTCAGCGTATCTCTAATTTCTTGTTCAAATGCATAATTTGCGTTATCCATACGTTCTGATACTGGAATCCACAACAGTTTGGTAGACTCTACTTTCAGAATACCTCTTTGAACTAAAAGATCAATCATTTCATCTTGAATGCCATCAAAACCTGGTGCGATTTTTTTAACAGTATTAGAGACAGAATCTCCACCACCACCTACAGCTTTCAATACATTATCAAGCACTTTATTTCCTGTACCTGTAGAATCCTTCACAATTATTTTATTGTCTTCGAATCCAATTCTTTTGATAAGGGATAACTCCAAAATCAAAATGGACAGTAGCCCATGATCAATAGAATGCTCTGCTGCTGACAATAGTCTTCCTTCTTCGTCATCCAAAGCAATCAACATCAAACCTTCTGCTAAACTTAATTTCATCTAATCGTAATTTATTTCCTACTAATTGTTTGATTTCACCTTTTCTATTTCAATATACTCTTGATGGTCAGCCCTTGAACAAGAATTGAAAAGACAACTACAGCATAGGTAGCTGCCAAGATAATATCCTTGTGTGGAATCTCATCTGACAATGAAAGCGCCAAAGCTACAGAAATTCCTCCTCTTAAGCCGCCCCACGTTAATATAATGATTGTTTTATCTTCGAATTTTTTCCCAAACATTTCCATGATTTTAATGGGAATTGATACACCTAAGAACCTAGCGAAGAGAACTACTATAATTGCAATTGGCGCAATCATCAAAAATTCCATTTTAAAATCTTGCGCAATAATAATTACCTCTAGTCCAATTAAGATAAAAAGTATAGCATTGAGCGCTTCATCAAGCAAATGCCAAAACTTAAACACATATTCACCAGTTGCATTGGCCAAGTGTTCACTTCTACCTTCGTTTCCGATAAATAGTCCCATCACCACCATACCTAAAGGGCCAGAAACATGTATTAATTCTGCTACTCTACCTCCTACCATTACAAGTGTCAACGTAACTAGTACTTCCAATTCTACGTGATCGTTATCTATATAATTTAAGAGCTTAAAGCCCAAATAACCAAAACCAGCTCCCAAAAGCAACCCTCCAGCAACTTCCTTAATAAATAAAACGGCCACACTCATGGCTGTGATTTCCTCACCTCCTCCATGTGCTCCATGTCCACCACCATGACCTGCCATGGCTATACCAGAAATCGTTAAAAATATCACTACACCAACTCCGTCATTGAAAAGCGATTCTCCTGCAATTTTTATTTCAAGGTTTTTGTCTAAACCAAATTCTTTGGTAAGTGCTAATACCGCAATCGGATCTGTTGGTGATATCAATGCCCCAAAAAGCAAACAATAAATCAAATCTACCTCACTTCCAACTAAGCCAAATCCAAACTGCATTAGAAATCCAACTATGAATGTAGACATCAGTGTGCCAATGGTTGCCAAAACAATAATGGGCAAGCGCTCTTGAAGTAGTTTGCTCAAATCCACAGATAATGCACCTGCAAACAACAAGAAATTAAGCATTACATTCAGAAGTACTTCTTTAAAATCAAATTCTTCTACTATATGACTGGCTCCATTCATTACAGCAGGAACTGCAAATCCTAAAAATACAATCGCAACAGACGACATCAATGCTATCGCCATTAGACCAATAGTAGAAGGCAATTTGAGAAATGTAATGTTGATTAGTGTAAAAGCGGCGGCTAGAAAAATAAGTAATGTGATAAGGTCTAAAATACCCATTTGAGCAAAGTTTTAGTTTTAGTTGCTATTATAATTTCACTTTCAATTTTCTTCCTATAGTGCAATTATACAATTTGTTAAGAATATCACCAATATACTACAAATAAACTATCTAAGCGTTGATAAATATTCGATCCATTTATTATATGATTGTTCCGTTAAGTCGCTCTCCATAACACGTCATGAATCAAGTCCGAAAAATCATTTTAAGCATTTACTATGTGCCATTTGAAAGCCTATCAGTTTTGATAAAGAATTTCATTTGGTTTAAGGTTTTAAATATTTGAAATTTACTAACAATAACTCACTTTTTTAGAAATATATCAAAATATTCAATGTCTTGTTATAAATTCTGATAGAAATAAGCATTTATACAAAGAATCAAAATAATTTTACGGTAAGAACCCAATGTGATCAAACAAGATAATTACGCATTCATATATAAAGCCGAATGAAAACATGACGGAAACAGTTGCGAAAAACTTTGTGATAGATTTTGACAGCACATTTACAAGTGTGGAAGCATTGGATGTATTGGGATCGATATCACTCAAGAATCACCCTGAAAAAAGTGAACGGCTCAAAAAAATAGCGGATGTTACAGATTTAGCGATGAGTGGCAAACTCTCTTTTAGAGAGTCGCTCCATCAGCGCATACAAATTTTGGATGCCAAAGAAGAGCATATCCCTATTCTGATCACAATGCTAAATAAGCTAGTTTCTAAATCTTTTAAGAGAAACAAGGCCTTTCTAAAGGAACATTCAAATCATGTTTATATTCTGTCCAACGGATTCAAAGAGTTTATTTTTCCTATTGTAGAAAAATATGGAATAAAAGAGGAAAATGTTCATGCCAATACATTCGTATTTGATGAAGTAGGAAATATTGTTGGATTTGACGAAAACAACATCCTATCTCAAAGCAAAGGAAAGCCCGCAAAAATCGAAGCGTTAGATTTGAAAGGCGAAATTCATGTCATTGGTGATGGATATAATGATTACGAAATAAGAAAAGAAGGGAAAGCAAATCGATTTTACGCGTTTACAGAAAATATCTTCCGTGAAGATGTAGTTAAAAATGCCGATCATGTAGCGCCATCATTAGACGAAATACTTTATCACAACAAAATGGAAGGAGCATTATCATATCCTAAAAATAGAATCAAAGTCCTCTTACTTGAAAATATCCATGAAAAGGGTGTGAAAATAGTACGTGAGGAAGGGTATCAAATAGAAATTTATCCAGCAGGGATCACCGAAGAAGATCTTTGCGAAAAAATAAAGGACGTCTCCATATTGGGCATTCGATCTAAGACCATGCTCACTAAAAAAGTTCTGGAGCATGCCAATCGACTGATGGCAGTTGGAGCTTTTTGCATAGGCACCAATCAAATTGATTTGGAAGAATGCACAAAGCGTGGAATTGCTGTTTTTAATGCACCATTTAGTAATACTAGATCAGTAGTTGAACTTGCAATCAGTGAAATGATCATGCTCATTAGAAACCTGCCAGATAAAATATTCTCCATGCATCAGGGCAAATGGGATAAGTCGGCTAATGGTAGTTTTGAAATTAGAGGAAAGAAACTAGGCATTATTGGATATGGAAATATTGGCAAGCAACTTTCTGTTTTAGCCGAAGCATTGGGAATGAATGTATTCTATTATGACCTTGATGAAAAACTAGGCTTAGGCAATGCAACCAAATGCAAATCGCTGAAAGAACTTTTATCAAAAGCCGATATAGTTTCTCTTCATGTAGATGGTAGAAAAACGAATGCCAACATCATTGGAAAAAAAGAATTCGGTTATATGAAAGATGGAGTGATTTTTATGAATCTTTCCAGAGGTCATGTAGTAGACATCAAAGAACTTAAAAAGAACATAGAAAGTGGTAAAATTGCTGGTACTGCTGTTGACGTATTTCCAGAAGAGCCACTGAGCAATGCACACGAATTTGTGTCTGAACTTAGGGGACTTCCGAATGTAATCCTTACCCCTCATATTGGCGGAAGTACTTTGGAAGCACAGGAAAACATTGCGGAATTCGTTCCAACCAAGATCATTGATTACATCAATACAGGAACAACTACTAATAGTGTGAATTTTCCAAATATCACTTTACCTATTCTTAATGACGCACATCGATTTATCCATGTCCACCACAATCAACCTGGTGTCTTGGCCAAAATCACGAACACGCTTGCTAAACATGACATAAATGTTATGGGACAATATTTAAAAACTACAGATACAGTGGGCTACGTGATTACGGATATCAACAAGGACTATGATAAGAATGCCATAGCGGACTTAAAGAAAATAGAAGGAACTATACGTTTCAGAGTACTATATTAATGAAAAAAGACTCTTGCCAAGGCAAGAGTCTTTTTAATAAATCTCTGGGAATCGGTTTAATTAAACCTGAAAATGTAAGGATTTGAGCTATTCAAATGATTCAATCTTCCTCTGTTATCTCCGAAGAGTTACGACTAGCGTAATGAGGCCCGATTTAGCCACAGAAATCACTCGGTCATTTTTATAGTATTAGCTTAATAAACATTCAAAAACCCAGAGATTTGTCCAACAAATGTATTCATTTTGCAGTCAATATTAGCAGGTAATTTATTCTTTGTTCTCGATTTTTTTGATTTTAAAATCCAATGAAAAACATATTCTTTACTCCTGGCCCATCTGGTCTTTATTTTACGGTAGAACAACACTTAAAAGAGGCTTTTCGGTCTGACATTCCTTCTATCAGTCACAGAAGTAAGGCGTATGTAAAAATACATCAACAAACAACTGAAGCATTGCAAAAATTGCTTCAGCTTCCAGATAATTATACCATTGGTTTTACCTCTTCAGCTACCGAGATATGGGACAGAATGAGTGAAAATTTAATCGCCAAACATTCGCTGCATTTTGTGAATGGAGACTTTTCGAAAAAATTTCACAGTGCAGTGGCTTCTCATGGCAAAAATGCAGAAGCAAGAATTGCAATAGCTGGAACAAATCATGACCTTTCGAAGGTCGAAATTGATGAAAAAGTAGAACTTATTGGACTGGCTCAAAATGAAACCAGTACTGGAGCTGCCATGCCCGTAGAAGACATCAACTTTTTGCGAAGCAAATACCCGGACCCAATTCTTGCAGTTGACGCAGTTAGCTCTCTACCTATTCCAGCTTTTGATTTCAACCAAATGGACAGTTTATATTTTTCTGTGCAAAAATCTTTTGGACTTCCAGCAGGTTTAGGTGTTTGGACATTTAATGACAGATGTATCGAAAAAGCTGAAAAACTACAATCAGCAGGCAATTATCACGACTCCTACAACAGTATTTTGAAGATTGCTAAAATGGCTCAAAAGCACCAAACTACTTGCACACCTAACGTGCTAAACATTTATCTATTGGGGAAAGTCGTTCAAGACATGTTGGCAAAAGGAATTGGACAGATCCGGCAAGAAGCCAAATATAAGAGTGCCTTATTGTACAATTTATTCGAGTCACACACCAAATTAAAATCGTTCGTATCTGAGAAAAAATTCAGATCTGAAACTGTAGGTGTAGCTGAGGTAGAAGGAGGATCTGAAAAGCTTATTAAAGCATTGGCCAATAAAGGTTTGCATATCGGAAGTGGATATGGTGAATTTAAAAATCAACATATTCGCATTGCGTCTTTTCCTACACATTCAAAGGAACAAATAGAAATGCTAGTTGATGAGATAAATCAGTTGGATTTTTAAAATTTGATTTATCTTTTTGTGCTAAATTGAATACTGTAAGTTTTATTACGACTTGAACGAACGAATCTGATGTATAAATTCGAAAAAATATTGGTAGCACTAGATCACAGTGATCTTGATAAAGAGTTGATCTATGCTACGTCTATGATTGCTAAGTTAGCTGACACTAAGCTAGTTAAGTTTATTAACGTAATCAAAGATTTAAATGTACCTGCTGCGATCAAAAAGGAATTCCCTAACATCGTAGAAGATGCGCTAGCCGAAAGAAAGAGAGAAATCGAAAGAGAGATTGATCGGTATTACATCCACAACAATTCAAAAGTAAGCGTTGAGATTTCTTCTGGTCAACCCACAAAATCTATACTTAAATTCAGTGCTAGTAAGGAAGTGGATTTGATTATAGTAGGAAGAAAAAATGAAAAACCAGGTGGTGGCGTAATTATCAGTAGACTAGCAAGAAGAGCTGCCTGTTCGTTGCTCATTATACCCAAAGGGTTTGATAAAAGAATAAGTAAAGTTTTGGTTCCGGTAGATTTCTCTAAAAATTCACTTGATGCGGTAAATCAAACCATTGATCTCTTGAATATTGAGCACTTTCCAAAACCAAAGTGTATTACTCAGCATGTCTACCAAGTGCCGAGTGGATACCACTATACAGGAAAATCGTTTGAAGAGTTTGCGGCTATTATGGAAGAACACGCCAAAAAAGATTATGCCGTATTTGAGAAAAAATTCAGTAAAACTGATCTGACCATAGAACCAATATACACGTTGGATAGGCATGAAGATGTAATTTCTTCAATATACAAAACAGCTAAAAAAATAAAAGCAGGAGCCATAGTCATTGGCGCAAAAGGTATTACTGCTGCAGCATCATTGTTTATTGGAGGTAGCGCAGAGAAATTAGTTCAGCTGCATTCAGAAATTCCAATTTTAGTAGTCCGGTCAAAAGACCGACAAAAAGGACTTCTGGATATACTGAAAGGTATTTAATCAGGAATGGTACCTCTAAATCTATCTAGAAAATTATTGATCTGTTGGCACTCATCATCTGAGAAAGAATTGATTTCATCAAAAAGGCTTTGAAGTGTGATATCAAGACTACTTAATACTTCAAGTCCTTTATCTGTAATATAAACATCAACTGCTCTCCTATCCACTTTGCTTGGGATTCTTGATACTAATTCTTTTGATACCAATTTATCAACGATTCTAGAGACATTAGACATTCGATCAAGCATACGATCAATGATCAAATTGACCGTACATACTTCGGGGTGCTGTCCCCTCAGGATGCGCATGACATTGTATTGTGCTAAGGTGAGACCTGCGGGTTTTAGAACTTTCTGTTGCTGTTGTTCAAACCAATTTCTAGTAAAAATCAAATTGACAACTACTTTTTCAAATTCAGATTTGAATTTTTTCTGTTTAATGTCCGTATTAATTCCCATAACAATATGAATAATTGTATCTAATGTCGATACATCAATGTTAGTGACTTAAATATTGAACTGCAATTTTGAATACTGTTTTGTGAGTTTGTCGTAACTTATAGCTCTGATAAACAATTGGAAATCCAATGACTTTAAAAAACGTAGTCAAGTACCTACCTCGAATCATTGCATCTATTATTCTGCTGGAAACATTACTTTTCAAATTTGGTATTGGAGGTGAAGCATTTTTAAATGAGTCCAGATCTCTTTTTATCAACCTCACTCAAGCCATATTTGGTCATGGAGAATATGAGTCCATATTCAGAATAGGAACTGGCATATTAGAACTTCTTGCCTCTATTCTGATCTTGTGGCCAAAACATGCTGGATTAGGCGCTTTATTGGGAGTTGGCTTAATGATGGGAGCCATATTATCCCACATCTTCTTTATCGGAATCATTGTGGGAAATGATGGTGGTCAATTGATGGTAATGGCTCTGATCGTACTCATGTGTTGCACTAAAGTTCTTTTTGATGAAAAGAGCCAGGTTCTATCTTATTTTGGCAAGTAATTACTTGATAATAAAAGAAGCACTTCCCATCTTATAATCGTCGGTAAATACTTCTAACTTGTATTTACCTAAATCATAATCACTTCCTTTATTATAAAGAAATGTCAATGATTGGCTATTTCTATCAAATAGAATATCCTTTTTAACGGTATAGAAACTCTCCCTACCTTCAAAAACAAATGTTCCTGACCCAGATGCCACATCAAAAATCACGTTCCCATCAGGGCCAGTTATTTTAACCAAGATACCTTTTCCTTCGATAGGTGCTACTCGATTTTCTAATATTTCAAAATCAATTTTTAGATGGTCTATGTGTCTGTTTTTAAATGGAGAAGTCCTTTCTTTTCCAGAAGAGCTTATTGCCAATATCTCCACTTTTTCTACCTTCAGTTTTGAAGCTGTTGCTACTTTTTCTTCAAGCTTCGCTTTACTCTGATTGAGATCTTTAATGGATTCATTCAGCGTATTAGCCTCAACTTTGAGTTCAGTATTTTCAACCATCAAAGAGTCATTCAATACTTTCAAACGCTCAATTTCTACATCTTGTGCCAATAATAATTCTTTGTATCCTTGTACTTTTCCATGTAGATCCTTGATTTGTCTATCAGACCTTTTTCTTAATGCTTTCTTCTCCTCTTCCAACTGAGTCTTTATTTGCAACAAGGTATCTATCTCACCTCCTAATTGAGCTATTTTCAAAATTCTAGTGTCCAACTCATTACTCATCGAATCGAGGTCAGTATAAGCCTGATCTAGTTGTTCTTGAGTCATTTGATTTTGTTTGGCTAGCTCTGAAGACTCAATGAATTTATAGATAAAAGCACCACTAGCTGCAATTAAAAGCAAGACCAGGATGACTGTGACTATCTTTTTACTCTGATTTTTTTCAGGGTTTAAATTCGGTTCTGGCATTGAAGACTGATTTTCCATAGTTAATTATATTGCTGCAAAAGTATAAGATAATTGTTCATAGGCAATTGATCCTTATCCAATCAAAAAGCTTCTTAAAATTGAAGCATATAATGTTTTCTTTCGAGTCGGACATTTACAAAAACTATTCCAAGTTTATTATTTTCCATATATATGTGATTGGGAAATTTATAGATTATTTCTTGCCATGCATTTCGCATTTCAAGTGACCAATTAATATCATCCAAGACAATCAAACCATGGTCTGAGATAGACTGAAGCGATTTTTTGAAATAGTTAATCGTTGCTGCAAATGTATGATTCGCATCGATATAAATAAAATCAAATAGCTTGACATTTTGATCCAAAAAATGATCAATATCGGATTCAATTAATTCAATATTTTGAGTCCCCAGCCTTTTGAAATTATCTTCCGCTATTTTGGCCAACTCTTTGTTTCCTTCTACTGTAGTTACACGGTTGACTCCATCAGCTTGGCTTAAATAAATTGTATTTACACCTAAAGAAGTGCCTAATTCAAGAATTTCATTGCAATTGCTATGCTCTATCAGATTTACGAGCACTTCTGATTGCGACCTATTGGTTATTCCAGACTTTGCAATGCTACTGATTCGTTTCGAATGAAGTACTGATAGGCTTGAACCCGATCCTAACTTATTGAGCGAGATGCTTCTATTGTCTCTAAAGAGCTGAGCTCTCAGAGCTTCTATCGGTTGTTGAGAAATTCTTCTTCTTGTTGATGGATTTAAGGCGTTTTGATACAACTGAAACAGAAATGGTGACTGCAAACTATGCTGATCCATGACCAAAAGCCAATACTTAATGTATCGAAAGATTCGAAAAAGGATAATTCTGAAATTCAAGAAAGGTATGTAATCTAGTTGAATCGATCAGGAACGACCATTACAAATTCTGGAATTCGCACTTCGATTTTTTTCCCATCAATAATACGCTCTATGAGATAAGTGCCAATCATTTTACCCAAACCACTTTTTAGATTACATCCAGACACATATACATGCTCCTGTCCCGGCTCAATAATTGGCTGTTGCCCTACTACTCCCTCTCCCTCAATCTCACGATCGCTATAAGCCGCATCTTTAATGTACCAATGCCTTGATTTGAGTTGGACGGTGTGCTCACTTTGATTCTCAATAGTTACTTTATACGTAAAGACATAGTGAAATTGTCTGGGGCTAGAATACTTGGGTTGGTATTCTGTCTCCACGCTCACTTTTATGCCTTTTGTAATTTCTGTTACCATCAATTAAAATCACTTTCAAATATTAATTTGTACTGCCTTGAGTGTACAAGTAAGTCAATTTATTTTATTTTCGAAAATAATGGATGTAAAAATTGAAAAAAGCTGGAAGTCGAAACTTCAAGAGGAATTTGAAGCCGAGTATTTTAAGAACCTGACACTCTTCGTGAAGTCAGAATATGAGAATTATAAAATATTTCCACCAGCTAGACATATTTTTAGTGCTTTTGATTTGAGTTCTTTTGATGATACTCGAGTTGTCATTCTGGGACAAGACCCCTATCACGGAGAAGGTCAGGCCCATGGGTTGTGCTTTTCAGTTCAGGAAGGGACTCGCATGCCTCCTTCCCTTCGTAATATTTTCAAGGAACTGAAGGATGATCTGCATGTCGATTTGCCTGCTCATGGTTGTCTCAACCATTGGGCAAAACAGGGCGTGTTATTACTCAATGCTACTCTAACCGTTAGAGCACACCAAGCGGGTTCGCATCAGAACAAGGGTTGGGAAGAATTCACAGACAAAGTGATAAAAGCACTATCTAAAGAGAAGGAAAACTTAGTCTTTTTGCTTTGGGGAGCCTATGCTCAACGCAAAGGTGAATTAATAGACAAGACTAGGCACTGTGTGCTGGAATCTCCACACCCCTCTCCATTCGCGGCCCATAGAGGGTTCTTTGGCAATAAGCATTTCAGTAAGACAAATGCTTACCTAAAATCAAAAGGACTGAAGGAAATTGAGTGGTAATGTCCAATCTTTCAGCATCATACCCTAGATAAACCAGGGTATGACGGGTTAAGATTGAATCACTTAATCTATACCATTAAACAATCGAGACCATCGTATTTTGCTAAAGAAACTCTCGTTTGGATCTATAGACATCCAGATGAATGAAGCTTCTCCAACCACATGATCCCCAGGAACAAACCCCCAGAATCTAGAATCTTCTGAATTATGACGATTGTCTCCCATCATGAAATAATAATTCTGATTGAACGTATATGTGGTTGCCTTTTCTCCATTGATGTATAGCTCAGTTTCTTTTAAGTCTACATTATCAAGACCTTCATAGTTTCGAATGGTAGTCCCGTACATAGCTACATTGTCTTCAGTCAATTCGATTGTCATTCCTTCTGCTGGAATAACCAATGGCCCATAAAAATCCGCATTCCATGGAAACCTAGATGCATTAGGAAATATCCTAGGGTTCACGAAATCTTCTGGCTCTTTATGAGGGATTACTTCATCTACGAAATCTAAACCTTCAAATTTTTCAGCGTCTTTTGGTTTGGCATGCATTTGATAAAATCCGTTGTTGGCACCACGACTATAATCCCAAACGCCATTTTTCTTAAATACACGATCATTAATTTTTTGATCAGTACGCAAGTAATAAGCAAACTGCATGTCTTCTGGATTTTCTCCTTTTTCCCCATTGATAAAGACTTGTGAGTCGCGCACTTCGATCGTATCTCCAGCTATAGCCACACATCTTTTAATATAATGTGTCTTAAGATCTGTTGGGTGTTCAAATTCTGGCGGGTAATTAAATACCACTACATCATTTCTTTCTACATCCCCAAAGCCAGGGAATCTAAACTGTGGCAATTGAATAGCATCAGTATAAGAAGGAATATTAGTTCCCCATATTTTGGCATGAGTTAATGGAAACTGTAGAGGCGTCTTAGGCGTTCTTGGACCATAGTTGATTTTACTTACAAATAGGAAATCTCCTACCAAAAGTGAGTTCTCCATAGATGGGGTAGGAATAGTAAAAGCTTCCATAAATGCCCACCGAATAAGTGTAGCTGCTACTACTGCGAAAACAATGGCATCTACCCATTCTTTTACAGGTCCTTTCTTTTCTACTTTCTTTTTGGGCTTAAAAAAATTCCAATTCATAGTTGATTTAATTTCGGCAAAGATATGATTTAAAGTGAATCCTAAAAATTAAGTAAATCGTCCATAGAATAGACACCAATTTTTCCAGCCATAAACTCAGCGGCTAACACGGCCCCTTGAGCAAAACCTTCTCTACTATGTGCTACATGACTGATCTTGATCGTATCCACCTTTGAACTATAAGTCACCTCGTGTGTTCCTGGCGCAGGGTCTATACGTTCAGAGATGATTTCTAGTTCATCTGGGTTATTTGTAGATTCATTTACCCATTTGATTTTACTGTCATTATTTGCAATCAGACCCTCAGCTAAAGTAATAGCCGTACCACTTGGTGCATCTAATTTCTGTGTATGATGAATCTCAACCATTGAACTATCATACTTCTGGCCATTCATCATCTTTGCCAGTTGTTCGTTGAGCTTAAAGAATATATTAACCCCCAAACTGTAATTCGAAGCATAAAAGAATCCCGTACCCTGCTGCTTACAATATGCGACTACCTCATCATAGTGATCCAACCATCCAGTACTTCCAGATACTACTGGCACTTTATTGGCCAAAACAGTTTTGATATTATTGAGTGCAGATTCTGGAGCGGTAAACTCAATGGCCACATCTGTGTTTTGAGGTGTAATATCATTGATTTCACCTATATTATCTATGTTGATGGTTTTGGAAACAGTGTGTCCTTTTTCTATCAAAATTTTCTCAATAGCCTGACCCATTTTTCCATACCCTACCAATCCTACTCTCATTACTTACTACTTTATTTTATTAAACAGTTGATTAGTGACAGACATCCTAGTTTTATTACTACTTATTCAATTTAAAAACCAAAGACATCCCAACATTTTGGGCAAAATATTGTTCTCGAGGGTGATAAGTTGGCTGTAGAGCCAAATCATCATTTATATTAAACTCAATCAAATGTGCTGAAACATGAGCGTCAACAATTTGAACTAAATAATACACCACTCCCATGATGATCATAAAATCACGATTTCTTTTAAATTTTTCTGCATTGAGCTGGAGTGCCTCTTCAGT
Organism: Reichenbachiella sp.; assembly: GCF_039969095.1. Taxonomy (GTDB): domain Bacteria; phylum Bacteroidota; class Bacteroidia; order Cytophagales; family Cyclobacteriaceae; genus Reichenbachiella. The sequence continues at coordinate 927,882 of NZ_JBDVOL010000010.1, read as the reverse complement.
ATATCTAGAGAAAGGGCTACTTTCATCCAAAGTCCCTTCAATATTGGCTAAGTATGCATTCCGAAAATCATTGTAAAAGTCATTGTTATATTTAATGAAATGTCCAATCAATATGGCTCCGCCATATAATATGGGCAACTTCCAGTATTGTCTGTTGTACATCTGTCCAAGACCTGGAAACACAGCAGCATACAATGCAGCTTTATCTGGGTCAAGTGTGGATTTGCTTTGAAAGGTTTCTATTCCGGCAGTGTTTGAAATAACAATAGTGGTATCAATACTTGAGCGCAAAACCGTTTCATCCTGAGCAATAGCAGAACTGCAAATGACCAAACATCCTATCCAAATAAGTACCGATGATTTCACTCTGTATTTAAGCGTCAATGATTTCCAAAATACGATTCAACTCCGTAACGGATGTAAAAGGTATTTTGATCTCTCCTTTGTTGTTATCTTTTGAGGCAATCTTGATTTTTGTCCCAAAGTGCGAAGATAACTTGTCTTGAACACTTAATATCTCTTTACTCTCTTCTTTTTGCTCCTGCGCCTCTTGAGGCTCATCGGGAAATGAAGCTTGTTTGACCAAAGCCTCTACTTTTCTTACCGAAAGATCTTCATTAAGTATCTTTTTAAGCAAGTCAAGCTGAAGAGTAGTGTTTTCTACATTAATTAAAGCTCGGGCATGACCCATTGAAATTTTACCATCTCGTACAGCAGCTTGAACATCAGGTGGCAATTTCAATAATCTCAGATAATTATTTACCGTAGATCTTTTCTTCCCAACTCTATCACCCAATTGTTCTTGCTTCAGGTCACATTCTGAAAGCAAACGCTGATAACTAAGGGCAACTTCCATCGCATTCAAATCCTGACGTTGAATGTTTTCGATCAGAGCCATTTCAAGCATTTGCTGATCATCAGCCGTTCTGATATAAGCGGGTACTTTTTCAAGTCCAGCTAATTTACTCGCCTGAAATCTTCTTTCTCCAGAAATCAACTGGAATGAATTATTATTTAGTTTTCTAACCGTAATCGGCTGAATAATGCCTTGCGTTTTTATTGACTCAGAAAGTTCTTGAAGTGCTTCCTGATCAAAATCCGTTCTAGGTTGAAATGGATTTACTTCTATCTGATCAAGATTGATTTCTGAAATACTGCCAGCGGAAGCGCTTCGTTCTCGAAGTGGCTTTTTTGCCAATACGTTTTTATCTCCCCCATCATCACTCAAAAGTGCTCCCAATCCTCTACCTAACGCATTTCTTCTATTTGCTTTCTTTTGGCTCATCTATGTAATTATTTAATCAATTAGGCCATTTCGGCTAATTGCTCGTTGTTGGCAACTATTTCATTGGCAAGATTTAAGTAGCTGATAGCACCTTTACTTTCTGCGTCATGAGAGATTGCTGGCAAACCAAAACTTGGTGATTCGCTGAGCTTAATATTTCTTGGAATCAAGGTATCGAAAACCATTGATTTGAAATGAGTAGTTACTTCCTCTACCACTTGGTTTGACAATCTCAAACGCATGTCATACATAGTTAGTAGAATACCTTCTATTTCCAAATCAGGATTCAACCTTGACTGGATAATTTTGATGGTATTCAACAATTTACCAAGGCCTTCCAAAGCAAAATACTCGCATTGTACTGGAATGATAACTGAATCAGAAGCAGTTAAGGCATTGACCGTTATAAGTCCAAGTGAAGGAGAACAATCTATAATGATGAAGTCATAGTCTTCTCTGATAGCCTCCAGAGCAGCTTTCATTTTCATCTCACGCTCGTCGTAATTGACCAACTCTACTTCAGCTCCTACTAAATCAATGTGAGAAGGCAAAAGATCGAGATAATTGATATCAGACTTGATGATGCATTCATAAGGATCAATCGCATCCACCATGCATTCATAAATTCCAGCCTTTACCTGCTTAGGGTCTTCACCAATACCTGACGTGGAGTTCGCTTGAGGATCAGCATCTACAAGTAAAGTCTTGTATTCTAGTGCTGCTAAACTTGCTGCTAGATTAATCGCTGTAGTAGTTTTTCCTACTCCACCTTTTTGATTTGCAATTGAGATGATCTTGCCCATATAGCTCGTTGTCAGATTTAATGAAAATTGTCCATGAGTCGATAGTTACACTTCATCGACCTTGGCAAATATAATTTTCGTTTCCACAATTATTCTATTTGTCTCTGGAAACTTCTCCACATCAAAATGTTGATAAATAGCTAAATGCCTAGAAATGAAAAAGTCCCGCTCTGTGCGGGACTTTAAATTTACTTCTTTTTCTTGCCTTTTTGCTTTCGTTGTTCTTCTCCTGCCTTCATGGCCTCTTCCAGTTTAAGCTGAAATTTGGATTTCTTTTTATTGGCATTCTTTTTCCGATTCTCTTCCATCACTTTCAAAATCTTGTCTTCATCAACAAATTTTCTGAATAATGCCATTTGTCCGAATGACACGATGTTAGAAACAAAGTAATAGAAGGTCAAACCTGCCGAGAAACTATTCAAGAAGAATAAAAACATGAATGGCATCATGTATTGCATCGACTTCATTGGCCCCTGCATCTGCGAATTCATTTGACTATTAGACCAAGTGTATAATAAAGTCGATCCAGTCATCAATAAACAAAACAAACTAACGTGAGACCCATAAAACGGAATCTCAAATGGCAGATTCAATACATTATCGTAAGTGGATAAATCTGTCGCCCAAAGAAATGCCTGTTGTCTTAACTCGATAGAGTTAGGGAAAAAGTTGAACATGGCTAGTAAGAATGGAAACTGCAATAAAACTGGAATACAGCCACTCAAAGGATTGATGCCTGCTTTGCGATAAAGCTCCATGGTCTCCTGCTGAGACTTCTGCATATCCCCATCATGCTTTTCTTTAATGGCATCCATCTCTGGCTTCAAGACTTTCATCTTGGCCATCGACATATGAGACTTATAAGTCAATGGTGCCAAAATCAATCGAATCACAAAAACCAAGATGATAATGATGACCCCATAGTTAGAGATTACTCCTTCCAGGAGGTTGAAAATAGGGATAATCAACCATTTGTTGACTAATCTAAATATGAACCACCCTAGATCAACATTTTGCTCAAAGCCATTGATGACTTTCTTTTGTACCGTATAGTCATTGGGTCCAAAATAATATTGGTATTGCCCTTTTCCAGTTTTCAAATCACCAATCGGCAAACTAAGTACAGCTGTTCCAGTTTTTACTGTTGAGCTATCCAAAGGATCAACAATTGTGCTTAGCGTGGATTTCCCAATTTTGTTTTCGGCAATCAATGCTGCAGTAAAAAATCTTTGTTTAAAAGCAAACCATTTCAATCCTTGATCAATGGTCTCAGACTCTGCTCCTTCTGCTACGCCAAGGTCATCGAAATCATCACCAATAGGCTGATAATTGATAGTGGTTTTTGCTCTGGATTCTTTGAGCGTATGCTCAACATTTTTCATATTGTCAACCCAGGTCAATTGCCCATCTTGGTTGTCAATCACACCATCCATTCCAACCAGGTTGATCTCATACTTCAATTGAAAGCCTGTTCCTCCTAAAGTATAGACATGCTCCAAGTATCTGCCGCCATCTATAGCAATCTGAAATTTAACAGTGAGCGAATCTGTACCTTCAACTTTTAGTTTCCTATAATCAGATTGATAGTAAAGTTCGGATACATTAATCGGCTTATAATTGCTTACTAACAATAAATCTGACTGGCTGCTGTTTCTATCAATGAGTACTAAAGGCTCCTTTTTGTAAGTGAGATAATCCTTTAATTCTACTCGTTTTACTACCCCTCCTTTGCTAGAAAGGATAATTTTTACTGATTCATTTTCTATATTGATTTCTTCTGCTTCTCCAATTGCAAATGGAGCAAATATGCCATAGCGATCTTTGTGAATAGCTGAAGTTAACGAATCATCTACTATTTCAATTGCATTATTGACGACTTCATTTGACTGAATAGCCGCAGCTGGCGTAGTAGTTTCAATGGTTTCGGGTTCAACAGGCTGCTCTGGCACTTCCGGAGCAAAGAATTGAAAATATATGGTCATTAATGCAAGCATCAAGACCAAACCTGTGATCTGGTTCTTATCCATTTAATTAATTATTGTTTTCTGATAAATTATCTTTCTTATACGATAGGGCCGCTTTCACGAATTTCACAAATAGCGGATGTGGGTTAAGTACAGTACTTTTAAGCTCAGGATGAAATTGTACGCCAACAAACCATCTATGATCTTTCAATTCAATAATCTCAACCAATTCGGTTTTAGGATTTCTTCCTGATGCGATCATACCATTTTCTTCAAAGTCCTTTAAATAAGCATTGTTAAATTCATATCTATGACGATGACGTTCCTGGATTTTAGTATGCCCGTAAACGTTATACGCTTTCGTACCCTTTTTGATTTGACAATCATAAGCACCCAATCTCATGGTACCTCCCATTTCTGTAATATTTTTCTGATCCTCCATGATATCAATCACCGGATGTTTCAGTTTTTCAGCCATCTCTTTTGAGTTGGCATCCTTATGGCCCAATACATTTCTGGCAAATTCTATGCTGGCACATTGCATACCTAAACATATCCCAAAGAATGGAATATTGTTCTCTCTAGCGATTCGGATGGCTTCAATTTTCCCTTCTATTCCTCTTTCTCCAAATCCTGGAGCTACAAGTAGTCCATCGACTCCTTCAAGTAACTTCTGCGCATTGTCAGAAGTCACTGATTCAGAAGACATCCACTTCACTTTTACTTTACATTCGTTTTCAGCACCTGCATGTACAAATGCTTCAGAAATAGACTTGTAAGCATCCTGAAGTTCTACATATTTCCCTACTACCGTAATATTGATTTCATTCACTGGATTTTTGAGTTTCCCCAAAAAAGTTTTCCAATGTTCCAAACCTGGTTCTTTTTTATATGAGAATTTCATGCGAGAAAGTACTCGTTCATCAAGCTTCTCTTTACGCATCAAGAGTGGCACGTCATAAATAGTGTCAGCATCTTGTGCTTCGATGACACAATTAACTGGCACGTTACAAAATAGTGCAATTTTTTTCCTTAGGTCAGTGCTGAGTTTATGCTCGCTTCTACATACCAAGATATCTGGCTGTACTCCGGCTTCGAGCAATTGCTTTACTGAGTGCTGAGTAGGTTTGGTTTTCAATTCTCCAGCGGCTTGTAAGTATGGAACTAAAGTCAAATGAATGTTGATGGCGTTAGTTGGGCCCAATTCGAAACGCGCCTGTCTCATGGCTTCTATAAACGGTAGTGATTCGATATCACCTACACATCCCCCTACTTCTGTAATCACAAAATCATACTTCTCAGTTTTACCCAATCGATAAATACTTTCTTTGATTTCGTCTGTGATGTGCGGGACTACTTGAACGGTTTTCCCTAAGAATTCTCCTTCTCGCTCTTTTTTTATGACATTATAATAGATGCGTCCAGTCGTAACATTATTGGCCTGAGAAGTGGGTTCATTCAAAAATCTTTCGTAATGGCCAAGATCCAAATCGGTCTCAGCACCATCGTCAGTCACATAACATTCTCCATGCTCATATGGATTTAGCGTACCTGGATCTACATTGATGTATGGATCTAATTTCTGAATGGTAACTGAAAACCCTCTGGCTTGCAGTAACTTACCTAAAGATGCTGAAATAATTCCTTTACCAAGAGAAGAGGTAACTCCGCCCGTAACGAAAATGTATTTTGTAGTTGTCATTTGATGCTAATTCGAAACTTTTGTTACGGGGCTCAAAGGTATGGCATTCGAATCAATAATTTTGGAGAGGGCTAGATAATATTTTGGGAAGTGCGGTAAAAACAGGAAGTTTGGATCAATTCTGAAATTCGAAGTGTAAATTTATTTCTATTCCTTTTAAACCTTTAACAAATTCAATGATCTAAGTTGCAAATTGCACTACTTTGACTGACCAAGAATTAATAGAGAAACTCAGTAATGAGGAGAGCCGAAATTTTGGGTTCAATATGCTTGTGCGTGAGTATCAAGAAAGAATCTATTGGCACATTAGAAAAATGGTTATTGATCATGATGATGCTGATGACTTAGTACAGGATGTGTTTATTAAAGTTTGGAATAATATTCACAAGTTTCGCGAAGACTCTAGTCTGTATACTTGGATTTATCGAATAGCGACCAACGAATGTCTGAATTTCTTAAAGAAAAAAAGGACCAAGTTCTTTTTGCCAATAAATGATGTTGCCAATGAATTGTCTACTAAACTGGATGAAAGTTCACCTATAAGTGGAGAGGAAATCCAAATGAAGCTACAAAAAGCATTGTTAAAGCTCCCGGACAAGCAGCGATTGGTTTTTAATATGAAATATTTTGAAGAAATGAAATTCAGAGAAATTGCAGAGATCACAAAAACAAGTGAAGGAGCTTTAAAAGCTAGTTATCATTTGGCGGTAAAAAAAATTGAACAGAATATAAACCTAGATTAAACCATTTACTCAAATAACTGTCTAATCCTCAGAAGCTTATATTATGAAAAATAAAATAGATATCGAATCATTTGACAGGAAAAACATCCATCAAGTTCCTGATGGCTATTTTGATGAATTACCACTGAAAATTCAATCGAGAATTAGTGAACAGCAAAAAGCTCACTCTCCTATTTCTATTAGTAGAATGCAGATCGCATGGAGTATGACCGCCGCGATAGCTATATTTTTTATCGGCTGGATTTTATACCCTAATAACAACAATCCATCTGCTGAGCAATTATTAGCCTCCATCGATTCACAAGATTTGATAGAATATCTATATGAAGAAGATATCAGCACGGATGAAATTTTAGCTTCTTTAGATGAAAGCTATTATTTGAAGGAATTGAATTCATTAGAAACGGAATTCATTGATGAAAACTTATCTAATGAAGATCTAGAGTCTATGTATTCGGAACTAGACTATTCAACAGAAATCATGTAAGCACTTATTAAAAGTAAAAGCCATGAATATATTTGTAACAATGAAAAAAATACTATTTGCAACACTCATGTTTCTAACAGCGACTTTCGCTCATGCTCAAAATGAGGAAGCCAGACAGAAAATTGAGTCCGCCAAAATCGCACTGATAAGTGAGAGACTTGGGCTTACGCCTGAAGACGCTCAAAAATTCTGGCCGATCTATAACGAATACAGCCAAAAAAGGCGGGAGAATCACATAGAGTTTAGCAATGCTAGAAGAAACTTCAATCCTGAAACAGCCACAGAACAAGAGACACAGGAAATGCTAAAGCTAGGTAGAGAAGTAAAAGAAAGACAGCTAAAACTAGAGGGCGAATATTCGGATCGTATGCTTCAAGTGATAGATTCAAGACAACTGATGTCTCTTCAAAATGCTGAGAGAGATTTTAAAAAAATGCTGTTGGATCGTTTGGATCAGCGCAGGCAACAGCAACAAAACTCAAATGAACAGCTCCGTAAACAAAACAACGAACGAATGAGAAACAAACGAAACAACTAACTCTTTTATTTGCGTCTGAGTACTTTAACCATATTCACAGCCTTATTGGCAGGCCTTATTGGCTTGTCCAAACCTTGTTATGCTCAAAACGAACTAAAGAATGAATTGGCTGAACTTGACGCTGAGCTAGATGCCATTTTTAAAAATGAATCCGATTCAGCTTCTTTGTTTGCACTGATAGATGAACTTCTTAAGCCAGCACCCAAACAATCTCAAGTACAATTTCGATTTGGCTATTCCAGCCGAGTAACTTCAGCAGGTCGGGATTTCGGTATAAATCAGCAAGGCTTGACACCTGGTATTTCCTTCTATCATCATTCTGGGTTGTATGCAGATGCGACAGGTTTTTGGAATAGTGAATTTGATCCCAAGTACAACTTAACCGTATTTACCTTGGGCTACATAGGACAAATTAAGAAAAAGACTACCTATAGCTTTTCTTACGATCACTCTTTTTACACAGAAAAAGATGACACCCAAACCCTGACAAACTCATTGAGTGGCTCTATTACACAAGACTTTAAATATGCATACACAGGAATTGATTACTCTTTTTCTTTTGGTTCAGAGACCGCACATAGTTTGATTTGGAACTTAACAGGAAATTTTGGTTTCAAAGGGTTTAAGCCTATTAAAAAAATAACAGTACTCCCTTCTATAGCGGTACTTTTTGGAAATCAAAACATAACAACACAATATACACGCACTAGTCATTTGACCAGATTTCAGCATTCCAATGATCGGGATATGGTCTTTTTTGCAAATCGACTGCGTGAAGCTGGATATACTAATACGACTGCTGGTTTTCTCATTCGTTTGAGAGATGCAGTGAATTCTGGAGAAGATCTGAATGCTATTCAATCTCAAGCTTATGAGCTGCTTTTTCTCTCCGATTCATCAGATAATACGTTTAGTTTAATGAACTACTATCTGACACTTCCCATATTGTTTGAAACTAAAAAGTTCAATTTCTACCTAAGTTACAACTACAACATTCCAAGAAACCTGGACGGTGCTGAGTACGAGTTCGAATCGAATGGTTACTTTGGTTTTGCTATATCCTATAACCTGATGCTAAAAAGTAAAAGTACCAGAAAAATTAAATGAGCCGAAATCATCTAAAGAGTGGTATTTTGCTTCTATACCCAGCATGTGCTTCGCGTTAATTGGCCAATTTGACGACAGTCCGGCATACCACCCAAAGTCTGCACCGGATTCAAAATGCTTCTCACCCATATCTTTGTATTTCATGAATTTTAGACCAGCTTGAGCACCACCAAAAATACTGACATTCGGCTGCTTACGATAGAAAAAATATCGTAAACCCATAGGCACATAGATTCCAGTGAAATGAGCATCAGACTTTCCACTCAATAAAATAATGTCCTTTGATCTCCTCAGAAACAAAAGTCCTAGGTCAGCTGCAAGGTTTCTGTTTATAAAGTTACTGATAGTACCTTCTACGTTTAAAGTGAGATCAAAAGTTGATAATCCGATCTTAGCCGATACTAATCGTTTATATTGAATACGATCAGCTTTGATTTTGTCTTGATCACCCGAATAGTCAATATTGTATTGTTGACAGAGAGAAACCGCTAAACTTTCTAATTGATTGATATCATTTGGCAATACCCAATTGCGACCTGTGAGTTCGATCAGCATCGAATTATCTTCAAACAATGATTTTAAATCAGATTTAAAATTAACTGATTTTAGAACCATCAACTCATTTCCCTTTAGAGCCATAAGCTCACCAGAAACTAGTGTTTTGTACAATTTTATTCTACCACTAGCTACAAGTGTATTTACGAAATTCCAGTTATTGTCAATTTTTAATGATTGTACTCGTTGATCACTTAGATAAATCTCAGGCTGTGTATTCGCGCTTACAGTGATTTCAGATCCTTCTACTTCAATTCTTGCCGTAGAGTCATTAATCCAAACATCTCTTTCTGAATAAGTGAATATTATAGTGTCTGACTCAACTACATAATAACCGGATAGAAATCTATCTTGAGCATGACAAAAATAACTGAGTGAAAAAACAGAAAATAAAAGGAGTAACTTCATCTTTGATCGAGTCATTTAATTGTAAACTCCGAAGTGTATAAATTTACACATGGAATGCTGCAATAATATGGCATCCTATTCAAATGAGCCTTTACAATGAATGAGTTTATCAATGATTTTAAAACTGAGAAGCTAAACCTTAAACGGGAACACTTTTACCATTTTCAATATCCTCTAATATCAAACTAGCTGCACCAATGATAGGCGTGTGTGTACTATCTAATTCGGATGGTAATATTTTGATCTTACCTTGATATACGTTCAACAAGTTTTTCTCAAAGTGCTTGATTGTAGGTTTAAAAATCAAATCACCAGCTTTTGCAAGTCCACCCATAATGAAAATTGCCTCTGGGCTTGTATGTCCCACGGCATCTGCCAATTTAGCTCCCAACACCTTTCCTGTATAATCAAAAGCTTCCTTAGCCACCACATCTCCATTATTTGCAGCATCCGCTACCATTTTAGTATTTAGATCGTCAAAGCTGTATCTCTTTAACTCGCTATCCATATGATGATCTGCAAGCAGCTTATAAACTGTTCTTTTTAATCCCGTTGCCGATACGTAAGTTTCCAAACATCCTTTTTTACCACACTTGCATAGACGTCCGCCGCCTATTTTATAAGCAATATGACCCAACTCACCTGCATGCCCATCATGCCCTTGAATCAGTTGTCCATTAGCTACAAAACCAGAACCCAAGCCTGTGCCAAGCGTAATAGCTATAAAATCCTGCATGTTTTTAGCGCCACCAAACATCATCTCACCCATGGCAGCAGCATTGGCGTCATTGGTCAATTTAACTGGGATGTCAAATTCAGCTTCCAGTAAATCAGCCAAAGGAATAGTTCCAGACCATGGTAGGTTGGGTGCATCTTCAATCGTACCTTTTCTGTAATTGCCGTTTGGCGCCCCCACTCCTACGCCAATCAATTCCACATTTTCATCCAGAGAATCAATTGAATTTCGGATGGCTCTTGACAAATCAGAAATGTAAATATTTATATCCGGATTTTCTGTTGAGATGCTACTATGTATTCGCACTTTACCTGATGTATCTACCAAGCCAAACTTGGTACTCGTGCCTCCTATGTCTATTCCAACTATTAATTCAAGCATTATTTTGTTGTGAAGTGTTTATTAATATGATATTGCACCAAATCTTCGATAGGTTCTTTGATTATATTACCTAGATTAATCTCCTTTTCAATTAATATTTCCTTTAAAATGTCTTCGAAAAAGTATGGTATAGAACCCACGAAGTGTACCGTGTATTTTTTATGATCTGGGAAGCATTCCAAATAAATTTCCACATATTTCCTAATTCCATCTTTTAGAATCACTCTAAAAAAAGGATGGTCTTTGTGGTCATGAATAAATTGAGAAAACGACGCCAGATACACATTTGCAAAAGGTTTCATGTAAACATTTTGCAAAATATCATGCTTGGTAATGTTGTATTTTTGTTCGAATGCTGTTGCGATTTCAGGCGGCAATTGTTTCCGCAGAAAGGATTGTAGTAAAATCTTGCCAAAGTAAGCTCCGCTGCCTTCATCGCCGAGCACATAATCAATCCCAGGAACTTCTTGCCTTACGATGTCACCATCGAAAAAACAAGAATTGGCTCCAGTACCCATAAGACAAGTAAAGCTCGGAGTACCTTCATAAGTAGCAAAAGCTGCCGCAACTATGTCATGATTGACATAAATATGAGATTTAATAAAGACCTTGGATAAAGCGCGTTCTACGATGTTTTGCAACGTTTTACTTGAACAACCACTGCCATAGAAGAATACTACTTCGATTTCTTCTATATAATCTAAAATTTTACCCAAAGACCGAACAGACACTTCAACAATATCTTCTGTATGAAAATATGGATTTATCCCACTAGAACTTAAAGTCAACACTTTTTTGTTGTCTCGAATAAGTTCCCAATCGCATTTGGATGATCCGCTGGTTCCGATGAGTATCATATTGAAGGTTTGTCTTAATTCTCGAAATTAAATGTATTCTCTGTATTACTCTTTTTTATTACAATAAATCACAATAAAACTTAAAATTATTACGACATTCTCATTTTCTCCTATACTTTGATAAAAATTTTCTTCTTATATAATATAAATACGGGTAGATAACATAATGTGACAAATGCTATTGCATAAATGAGTGACGCAAAATGATTATTGTCAAAAATATCTACCAATCCATCAAATAAGACTTGATGAATAGAACTATTCGCAAGGGGGATTATCCCAAATAGTGAAGCGAGAATACCAGATAATGCGTAGGCAGTGATTGCATTTGATCCAAAAACCTCAAAAGGAAATGTAATCTTAGTACGATACTTTAGTATATCCAGAAGCCAATAAAGCACTCCAAAGCAATTCATGGCAATACCTCCCGTATACAATACGAATGAACTGGTCCATAAACTTTTGTTAATTGGAAAGTCCATTTCCCACATCAATGCCAATACAATCAACAGATTTCCCAAGACAAATACCTTAATCAAACCATCAGTCTTATCTTCAGCTTTAAACAATAACTGACCTGCAAAAATGCCTAGCAGACCTGTGCCTATGGCTGGTATAGTACTCAGTAAGCCTTCTGGGTCCCATGTTTTACTGATACTCCACATGTGTCCAGAAAGAAATAGACGATCGAACCATGCCGCAAAATTGGTATCTGGCATCACATTAGGCTCTCCTATTCCAGGGACTGGAATAAAAGATATCAAAACCCAATACCCTATCAAGAGGCTTGTACCTATTATGACTTGTCCTTTGCTACTTACATAATGATGCATAAGAGCTATAGCAAAAAACACCAACCCTATTCGCTGAAGCACCCCTGGAAATCTCAGCGTAGATAGTTCAAAATACGGAAACCCATTCAAAAACAAACCAATTAGAATCAAATAGAGCGTTCTTTTTAAGATTTTCTTTGTGATTTGCACCCTTGCTTCACCTGACTTGGGTGAACCTAGTGAAACTGCCATACCCACCATAAAAAGGAAAAACGGGAAGATTAAATCAGTCGGAGTACAACCATGCCATTTGGCATGAAGTAGAGGAGAGTAAACATACGACCAAGAACCTGGGTCGTTGACCAATATCATAGCTGCGATAGTGAGGCCTCGAAAAACATCAAGGCTGAGAAGTCGATCTTTTGTCAAATTCTGGAATTAAAGTTGGCTCGACGAAAAATTCGTCGAGCAAAAGGTTTTACAATTTACAAGAAATGATATCTTCTAAATCCTTCAATAGCTTCATATTCTGCCAATCCGAGGTCATCATACATTTTTGCAGTTTCCCTATTTCTATCTTCTGACCTTTGCCAAAACTCACGACTATCATCGCCTTGGAATACCACACCATCCTTCTGAGATTGATGTCTAAAAATAGCCATTCTTTTTTTCATCAATTCTTCTGGACTAATTGGAACTGCCATTTCGATTTCATCAATCGGATATTCGTGCCAAGCGCCTCTATAGAGCCAAACCCAGCAGTCTTTCATGTATTTCTGCTTTTTCAAATCCTCTAATGCCGCAAATATTCCTTTTAAACATACTTCATGAGTACCATGAGGATCTGCTAAATCTCCCGCAGCATATACTTGATGAGGCTTTACTTCTTCGATCAGGTTTTTGATGATTTCGACATCAGCCTTTCCAAGTGGGTTCTTCTCAACTTTGCCAGTTTCATAAAACGGCAAGTCTAAATAATGAACTTGACTATCTGGTATTCCATAATATCTACATGCACTAATGGCTTCACCCCTTCTTATGAGTCCTTTTACCTTTCGAACATCTACTGGAGTCACTTCTTTTTTAGACTTGCTGTTCAATTCTTTAAACAGCTTATCGAATACTTTAGTATCCGCCTGGTCCCCTGCAGCGTGTTCATACAATTCTCTAGCAAATTCAGCAAACCTAAAAGCTTCATGATCTGCGACAGCTATATTCCCAGAAGTCTGGTAAGCCACATGCACTTCATGTCCCTGATCAACCAACCTCAAAAACGTACCTCCCATAGAGATCACGTCATCATCTGGATGAGGACTAAAAATGATAATTCTCTTTTTGCCAGGAGTCGCACGTTCAGGACGATTGGTATCATCTGCATTTGGCTTACCTCCAGGCCAGCCAGTGATGGTGTGCTGAAAATGATTAAACATCTTGATATTCACTTCATAAGCGCCACCTTCACCCAAAATCTCAGACATGCCGTGATCGTTGTAATCACGATCTGCAAGTTTCAGTATAGGCTTGTTTAGCTTTTGGCTCAACCAAACCACTGCTTTTCTTTTCAGGTCTTTAGACCATTCACAATCTCCAACTATCCAAGGTGTTTCGAATCTGGTCAAGTCTTTTGCAGAATTTTCGTCTAAAACGAATGTCACATCCTCATGCTCCTGAAGGAAAGTAGCAGGCACATCAGAAGATATTTCTCCTTCGACTGTCTTCCTGACAATTTCTGCCTTCTTCATACCATAAGCCATGATAACGATACGTTTAGCTTTTAGTATCGTGCCTACTCCCATGGTCACCGCCTTACGTGGGACATCCGCCATGCTATTGAAAGCAAAAGCATTGTCTTGGCGAGTCAGGTAATCAAGGGTAATCATTCTTGTAGTTGAACTGATCTTGGATCCAGGTTCATTGAAACCAATATGACCAGTCCTACCGATACCCAAAAGTTGGAAATCTAAACCACCATAACTCTCTATTTTCTCTTCATACTGCGTGCAGTACTCAGCAATGTGTTCAAATGCTATCTTTCCGCTTGGTACGTTGATGTTTTCAGATAGAATATCAACATGATCAAACAGATGATGGTGCATAAAGTGGATATAGCTCTGATTGTCAGTTTTATCCAATCCATAGTACTCATCCAGATTAAATGAAACTACATTTTGAAAGCTCAATCCTTCCTTTTTGTGCATTCGAACCAATTCTGCATAGACTTGAATTGGGGATGAGCCTGTAGCTAAACCTAAAACACACTTTTCATTTCTTTCAGTTTTATATCTGATCAAGGCGGCAATCTCTTGCGCTATGATTTTGGATGCATAGTCAGCACCATCAAAAATCTCAGTATGTATCTTTTCGAATTTGGTGGACTCCATCGCACTCCACTCCTTTCGGCTTGTCCTCTTCGATATTATTGTGGATTCTTTTACCATTGTTACGCTCATATCCAATTTTCTTTAGAAAGTGACAAATACACTTCTACCTCATTTATTGAGATAATAAAATTAGAAATTGAATGCAGTGGAAGGAAATATATTAGCTAAAGGGATATTTTTTGAAGCTAAACGGGGAATTGATTGTTGAAAGGCCTAAAACAGAAAAGATCACGCAGTACGTGACCCTTTCTAACCCAAAACTCTAATTAATCTTTTCTAACTATTACTAATTGTGGATACTAAGGTACTTGTCTAACTATTTCTCCCGAAAGTATTTAGCTGACTGGTATGAAAATGAAGCTAAATGGACGAAGGATTACTACTCTTTACTTTGTGAAAAAGTAGGGGCTTTCCGTTAATTGCTGAAACCACAAATTGTTGATCATTTATGATCACTTTGTAGAGCTTCCTTGCTTCACCATCTACAAAAAAACCTGAAACCTCAGCGTCAACTACTGAGAAACTACCAAAACCATCGCCGCTAAGTACCAATCCATAGCTTGCATCGTTTCTAGGCGTTTCTATTTCAGACTGATATAAATTCCCAACCACTAACAAGTCCAAAAGACCGTCATTATTCCAATCCTCAATAAGGAAATCATTGATACTAGAGAGCTGTGCCAAATTTGGAAACGGAATAAATTCAAATCCTAATGCTGTTGTAAGTAGTATTCCACTAGAAAAATTGGTAGCCTTATAGGACAATAAATCTAACTCGCTACTTAGTTGATATATCTCGGACAGGGATGAACTGCCGAAACTATGATAATTAGCAAATTCTTCTTTCAGTTCAGGCACTTGCTCACTTGAACACTGTCTCCCTCTGACCGGGTACAACTCTCCAAAATTGTAATATCCCAAAACAACATCTTTTGATCCATTATGGTCAAAATCTGTATAATAAACTTCAAATGGCTCTGAAGATGAAGCTTGATATTTATAATTGTCTCCAAGATTTCCAAGCAAGTAGTCTAAATCCCCATCCTTATCGATATCAACCAATTTTACTGAATTATACCACCCTCTTAAACTATCCAGTGTTGGACTTGATAATCTCGAGAATTCCCCATCATCTAAGGTAAATATGGATGGTACCATCCATTCTCCCACAATAACCATATCTTTATCTCCATCCTGATCCACATCAGCCCATTCCATGTCCGAGACTAATCCCAAATCGATTAAACCTATTGCTAATTCATCAGTGACATCTACGAATCTATTTCCCATATTTTTCAATAAATAACTAGAGGCTGGACTTGGGTAATCACCAGGCTTGTGTCTAGTTCCAACGAAAACATCTATTAATCCATCTTGATCGAAATCATGCACCTTAACAACAGAGCCACTTTCGTAAACATCTGGTAACAAATCTGATGCGTCTATGAATTCCCCTTTTGTATTAAGGTAAAACCTATCCGAGTATCTTTTATCGTTTTCATCAAACTCATTGCCTCCATTCACCACATATAAATCCAAATCCTCATCATTGTCAAAATCAAAAAATATCGCACTTATAGCTTCTGAACCTTTATCATCAAATTGCTGAGACTGGGTAAATTCACCAGTTGAGGTTTGCAAATAAAGACTTGATCTCATGCCGTATGCTTGACCCATAAATAGGTCTACTAAACCATCGCCATTGACATCACCTATAGCTACTGCAGGTCCCAACTGGGACAATTTGTGTGGTAATAAAACCTGTTTTGAATAGTCATTAAACTCGTTTTCGATATGTTGAATAATTTCTATTTGTTCGGCTGTAAAAATCTTTGATTGAGGTTGAACCTCATCAGCTTTTTTAATCGCATCTTTAGCATCCAATATCACCGTTTGATTGGATTTAATATTCTTTAGTAGATTAAAGAATCCATTTGGCCATTCAATCTTGATAGAATCAATTTTGTCTGCTATACCTACACCTACGGAAATTCCTGAAGACACGCTTGACTGAAATCCTCGCACACGATAATGTTCAAAATACTGACTGTTTTGAGCCTGATACACCCAAACCTTTGCACCTATACCTTCAGGATTTTGATCATACCCTTTAAACTTTAACTTGACAAAATTATTGGTTGAGTTATTTTGATAGATCGATGCTTTCTCGTCCATATTATTAATAATCAACTCTAAATCACCGTCGTTATCCAAATCGGCATAAGCGGCTCCATTAGATAGAGATGTTGGTAATTCTGAACACCAAGAGTCTGTTACCTTTTCGAACGTGAGATCACCTTTATTCTGGTAGAAATAATTCTTAAGTGGTTTTTTAGGGATCTTATTTATGACTTCTACCATCTGTGCCGGATTGTCCAGATACGCCGGATCAGTTGCGATCAGTTTTTTCAAATAGAGGTTAAAATCGTTATTTCTGAAATCTCGCTTGATTCCGTTGGTAATAAATATATCCTTCCATCCATCATTGTCAAAATCAGCCATGAGAGGTGCCCAGCTCCAACCCGTATTAGTTATACCGGCCAGTCGGCCGGCATCTGTAAACATAGGTGTATCATTATTATCTTTGAAAGTAGTGTTTCGTTGGAGTGTGTTGTACATGTATTGATAGTGAAACCCTTGTGACAAACGCCTGTCGAAAAGCTCAGGATTCATAGAAGGCATGCTTGTCTTGATGCCGTAATTATCCTCAGAAACCATATCTAAAACCAACACGTCCAAGGCTCCATTATTGTCGTAGTCAGCAACATCATTACCCATTGAAAAATTGGAAATATGTCGGGTGGCAGTTTGCACTACTTCTTTAAATGTTTTGTTTTTTTGATTAAGATAGATATAGTCCATTTCTTCATAGTCATTGGAAATATAAATATCTGGATATCCATCATCATTCAGATCTCCTACGCCTATCCCAAGACCATAAGAAATGGCATTGGAGTAAATACCTGATTCTATTGTTTTTTCAATGAATAAACCATTTACATTTTCAAAAAACTGATCTCCAATTTGATTAGGTTTGATTCTGCCTTTAGCTAGTTGGTCTTCAGGAATTCTCGATGGATTATGATTTAATAAATAAACATCTAAATCACCATCCAAATCATAATCAAGATAAGCGGCTTGCGTAGAAAATGCGGAACTAGCCAACCCATACTCTGCTGCTAACTCCTTGAATATTGGATTGCCAGATTGATCGTTTCCTTGATTAACATAAAGTTCATTTGTGCGTAGAGCCTCCTCTTTAAACGGACCTGAATAACAAACGTAAATATCCAATTTTTCATCAGCATTGATATCAACCATACTGACGCCAGTTGTCCACCCTTCCTTACCTTCAATTTGTACTTTCTTAGTAACATCAATGAATTCCAAATCTCCGGTATTAAGGTATAGTGCGTTAGGTCCAAGATTGCTGGTGAAAAATATATCTTCTAACCCGTCCCCATTCAAATCACCAGTAGCAACTCCTCCTCCATTATAATAATATTCATATACAAATGAGTTCATGCTTTCAGATTCGGGAATATCATTCCTAAAATTCACTCCGGACGTCAATGTACTAACCTCTTTGAACAGAACAGTTTCTTCAAGAATTGTTTCTTGCTCACAAGCAAAAAGACCTAACATCAAAATCAAATAAATTATCCTTCTCATTATGCAACTTTATTCAATGAAAAAAGACCACCCCAATAGGAATGGTCTTTTAATATATTTAATAACTAATGATTAGTTAACGTCCCACCACAATTTGAGGGTCATTACATCATCTCCTCCATTCAAAGAGTTACCTTGCTCTACACCTGCGGCATTCAACAACACAGCATTTGAAGAATATCTCAATCTCTTTGGTAAAACGTTGTCTGCTCCACCTACTGTGTTAGCAAAACCAGGAGTACCAGTGCCTGCGACGGGTTTAGTATCAAAGCCAAGTTGCTCAGCAACATTCATTCTTCTTGATACAGCCCATGCTTCATATCCATAGGTATAAGCAGCAAACCATCTTTGCAATGCAATTTGATCAAACGCAGTTGCTGCTACGAGAGTAGCCGACGGATCAGAAAGATATGTTGCGATATCTGCAGCTGGCACTTCCCAATATTCCATATGCCCTTGAATGGCATTTGTGAAATGAGTTTGAGCAGTTGCTAAATTACCAGCATCAAGTGCTACTTCCGCTTGTAGTAACTCTGCTTCTGCATAAGTCATAGCAATAGATGGCATCACATCACTTCCTTCAGAATAAATCTTAGCATTTGGCCATGAGAAAGTTTCAAAAGCACTTGCATTGATATAGTCAGCATTTCCTCCAACAATAGAACCAACATAATCTGCTGAATTCCCTGCAGTTCCACCTTCTATGGGCTGTGCAAATGCAAAAAGTCTAGGGTCATTATTAGCTTTCAAAGCATCCACCAAAGTATTACTCATTGACCATCTAGCAGCTGGTCCATCCCAGGTCCACCATACGTCACTATATCCATTGAATAAGTTATCAGCGTTCGTATAATCTCTATCCACTGCGAACGTATCATCGTTGCTGCTCAAGAAAGAACCTTCAGCCATGGCTGCTGATATAACAGCATCAGAAGTGCTACCAGAAGCATCTTTTGCCCTAAGTGCCATTCTCAATCGAAGCGTATTTGCGGCTTTGATCCACTTACTGACATCTCCACCATATACGATGTCGTTTCCAGCATAAGCATGTGTAGCTCCTACTGCTTTCAAATCAGCAATCGCAGTTCCTAATTCGGCCATGATATCATTGTAAACATCTTGCTGTGATTCGAACACCGGAGCGGGAACACCCGTACCAGCTTCAGAGTAAGGAATGGCTCCAAACTGATCCGTCATTCTCTGATAAAAGAATCCTTTCATCACTCTTGCGATCGCGTTAATAGCAGCGTCTTCAGCAGGTGCATCTACAGCTGTACCTTCTATCAATGCCACCAAATTTCCTGATACTTTTGAGTAAGGATCATCCCAAGCTGCATCAGTCCACCCAGCGTTGTACGAAAATCCTGCAGCATTACCAAACCATGTACCTGCAAAACTGAATGACCACTGATCGGCAAACCTAGATCCGAAGATCAAGTTTCCTCTCCACGTATTAAACCTTGTTTCTGCAAACGCATGTCTCTGCACATAAGTAAAGACCGGTGCTAAATTGTCACTTCCTGAGGCGGAAGGACTATTGGGGCTCGTATTCATATCCTCAAAGTCATCTGTACATGAGGCCACGGCTACGAATACCAATAATAATGATAATATCTTTTTCATAGTTCTTATTCTTAATTGATTAGAAATTAACTTTTAGGTTGAAACCATAGCTTCTGGTAGCAGGTAATGCATAAGCTTCAATACCTTGCCCGTTGCCACTGTTGTAGCCTGACACCTCAGGATCGAAATCCTTGATGCTTCTCGATATGAAGAATAAGTTTCTACCTGTTACACCAAAAGAAACTCTATTGAAAGGTGTATTTGAAAGTATGCTCGCTGGTAGGTTATATGAAAGGGTGATCTCTTTGAATTTTACAAAACTTCCATCTTTCACATAATCTTCTATAATGTTTCGTGCGCCATAATTAGAACCCCAGTATCTCATAGCAGTGGCCGCAGTTGTATTTGGATCTCCAGCTTCAGTTACACTATTTGGCACTACAATTCCACCATCGCGTCCTTCTAGTGATCTTTCACTTCCACCATTACCATCTAGCACAGCACCAGTCACGGACATGATTTTACCACCTTTTCTAAAGCTAATTAGAAAATCAAGAGCAAAGTTCTTATAAGTAAAGCTGTTCGTTAAACCTCCTAAAAGGTCCGGGTTGAAATCCCCAAAAGAAATTCTTTCCTCGGTTGCCAATGGAAGCCCCTCGGCATCTACTATGATTTGACCAGCTTCATTTCTTTGATACCCAAATCCTCTGATTTCACCATAGTTTCCTCCTGCAACTGCAGAAACGAAGAATACTCCTCCACCTCCACCTTGAGCTAAGTCAAGTGTTTCAATCCCATTTTCAGGATCTAATTCAATTACCTTGGTCTCGTTAGATGAAACGTTTAAACTGGCAGACCATGTAAACTCTCCACCTCTCAGAATCTCGGCATTCAATGCAGCTTCCCATCCTTTGTTTTCAACTTCTCCAGCATTAACCCATGCTTGGGTATAGCCAGATTCTCTAGCAGTTGAGATTGGCATGATTTGATTTGTAGTATTAGATTTATAGATTGCAAAATCTACACCGAATCGCCCTTCTAAAAATCTCACATCTAAACCTGCCTCTATAGAATTAGTCTTTTCAGGAACTAAATTTGGATTGGCTTTGGCGGCAGTAAGACTTGCAATGTTTAATCCAAGGTAAGAGTTACCATCTACTTGATACAAATCGCTTAACACATAAGGGTTTGTATCATTACCAGTCTGAGCAAATGAGGCACGAACCTTCAAAAACGAAAGTGCTCCTCCATTTAATCCATCAACTAAGTCTGAAATCACAACACTTGTTGATACCGATGGATAGAAATAAGAATTATCTCCAGCTGGCAAAGTAGAAGACCAATCATTTCTGGCTGTCCAATCCAAGAAAATAGCATTTAAGAAAGCAAACTGACCACTAGCATATACTGACTGAACTTCTTTGTCATAAACGCCTGCGCCAGCATTTACTGTTTTAGTATTTGTATTTAAAATATTGTAAACTCCTGGAAAACTGTATCCACTTCCCTGGTAACCTGCTGTAGTATTTTTGTTCTTTCTTAAGTTACCACCAAGATTCACTCCAATTGAAAAGTCTGAAGACAAATCTTTATTCATTGAAACTAGGAAATCAAAGTTTGATTCTTGAGAAGTATAAGTAAGATCATTGAGCACTGACCCATTGAATGGGTGATCTTCTTTCGTATAAGAAAATATTTTTTGAACTGTGTAATCCGTACCTCCTCTTAACATTACTTTCATCCAATCAGTAACATTATAGTTAAGCGATGTAACGCCATAAACTCTATTTCTAGAATCTTCATTATACATTTCATTAACCGTATAATAAGGGTTGTTACCATAGGTACTTACTGGTCTTCTTACATTACCGTCAGCATCATAGTAATTTGAAAGCTCATCCATGTCTGTATTTCTTGGCATACTTACCAAGTTCAACATCACATTGTCACCCCATCCAGACATACTTGGTCTGTTCTCGACTTTTTGATTTACATAAGAGATTTTAGCATCTGCTGATAACTTAGGTGTTAACTGAGAGCTAACTCTTACAGTAAAGGAATTTCTATCCAATCCACTATTTGGTACGATACCTGAATTAGATACATTAGTATATCCTAGTCTAAATGAAGTTTGTTCATTTCCTCCATCAAGAGCGATTGTGTTTGTCCAGGTTTTACCAAGATCGAAAAACTCTTTCATATTATCAGGCTGTGCACTATAAGTACCGTTCTCACCTGTCCAAAGCAACGCATTCTGACCAGACATAACCGGTCCCCAAGAACCTGCACCTCTTACAGCATCAACATCAGTTAAGAAATTACCATCAGAACCCTGACCATATGTATTTTGTAATTCAGGAAAATATGCTGCTTCCTCAAAAACAACATTTGAAGTATAAGATACACCAATACCATCGCCAGATTTACCTTTTTTAGTTGTGATTAAAATCACGCCATTAGTTGCTCTGGATCCATAAAGTGCGGCGGCTGTAGCTCCTTTCAAAACGGAGATAGTTGCTATGTCCTCAGGATTGATATCACCAATACCATTTCCGTAATCCATATTATTACCCCATTCATCAACTTGAGTACCGTTAGAAGTGTTATCAAATGGTATTCCATCTACAACATAAAGTACGTTGTTGTCACCAGTTATCGAAGAGTTACCTCTTAGAACAACTCTAGCTGATCCTGCCACACCTCCAGCATTCTGAGATACCTGAAGTCCTGCAACCTTACCAGACAATGAGTTAACAAAAGTGTTTTCTTTAGCCTCACTTACTTCCTTACCTCCTAATTCGGTAACCGCATAACCTAAAGACTTCTTTTCTCTTTCAATACCTAAGGCAGTTACTACTACTTCTTCTAGTTGTTCAGAATCAACTGCCAAAACAATATCAGCAACTGCTCTATTACCAGCTATAATTTCTTGTGTAGCATACCCTATATATGAAAATACCAGCACATCTGAATCTGATATATCCAATTTGTAGACACCTTCAATATCCGTGATGGTACCTGTACTTGTGCCTTTTACAGACACGTTCACACCCGGTAAAGCAGCGCCATCGTCTGCTCCGGTGACTTTACCAGTCAATGTCCGGGTTTGGGCTTGTGCCATTAGCACCATACCCATGACAAAACTCAATAAAAGTATTCTCTGTTTCATAGACTTAATTTTAGATTTAGTCATTATTAATAGATTTTAGCATCCACTATTTTGATTAATATTTCAGCCTTATTAAAAATAAATAGCTGAATGGCGTGATTTTGCCTTTGAATGATGCCATGAACTACTAACTACCAGACAAGTGTTCATTTTTGCAGTTGAGCTTTGACTAACTACCATCGAGCGAATTATTGCTACTACTTACTTAAATTTCAATAATATATCGGACTTTTTCATTTTACAACTGATAGTAATATTGTTAACTTCCGATCAACTTTTTTTTAAGCCAGAAGATACCCGCATGCAAGGAACCATAAGCTTTGCGAAAAGACCAGTTGTATATCACACGCTATTTTGGGTGATTTACTTTTCTTTCAATTGGATTCGGTGGGGGTCTTACTTCGACGATTATGCATACTCTTTTAGTTCGAATCTTGTAGAGTTTCCTCTTCATATTGTCCTTGTATATTTCAACATATACTATTTGATGCCAAAGTTGATTCCACGGAAAGTGACTTGGTATATTATTATTCTGTTTCTATCTACACTTGGTATTACCATCATCCGGATAATATTGACTTATCTTTTTGTAACTACTGAAGTATACAAAGAATCCGGTGTTCAGAATCTACCTCTATTCAATTTCAATTATGTGATGGCTTCATTTATTGGCGAAATCTATGTGGTAGCCATTGGTACAGCCATCAAAATGACGATAGACTGGATTCAGTTCAAGAACAAAACTACGGAGTTGCAAAAAGTAAATCTGGAAACGGAATTGGCATTTCTTAAATCTCAAATCCAGCCTCACTTCTTTTTCAATACGCTCAACAACTTATACTCACTGACACTAGACAAGTCCAATAAAGCACCATATACTGTCTTAAAGCTATCAGAATTGATGAGTTATGTCATTTATGACGCTAAACAAAAACAAGTGCCTCTGGTTAATGAAATTAAGCACATCCAAAACTATTTAGATCTTGAAATGCTTCGCTATGGCGAAAGACTCAATGTTGATCTAGAAATATCTGGAGATATTGAAGGTAAGTTGATTCCACCAGTGCTGCTATTGCCATTTATTGAAAACAGCTTTAAACACGGTACCCGATTGATCGGTCAGGATATTCCTATACTGATCTCGCTAAGTGTTAAAGACGGTAGATTGATTTTTATAACCGAAAACAATAAATCCCCAGGCCCTATTGCCGACAATGGCTTGCAAACTTATAACCATGGGGTCGGTTTAGAAAATACAAAAAGAAGGCTTAAATTGATTTACGATACAGACTATATGCTTGAATTGATAGAGGGCGAGGATAAATATAGAACTGTTTTAAACATACCATTGAATGAAAATTAATTGTTTGATTATTGACGATGAGCCATTGGCCATCAATGTGATAAAGAATTTTTTAGTCAACTTCAAGAATTTTGAGGTTGTAGGAACTTGTAAAGATGCGGTAGAAGGGTTTAATTTTTTATCTAATCAGGAAGTTGATGTAATTTTTCTTGACATCAATATGCCTACTATATCAGGATTGGATTTTCTGCGAAGCTTGCAAAACCCACCAGCAGTGGTGATAACCACTGCTTATCGCGAATATGCGGTAGAAAGCTTTGAGTTAGATGTAATTGACTACTTGGTCAAACCTTTCTCCTTACAAAGATTCATGAAGACGATCAATCGTATCGAACAAAGAAGTGCCGAAAAAGAAATCAATGAAGGAAACAGTTCTGACGATGGTGAAAAAGCTCATGTGTTTTTCAAAATTGACAAAAAAATGATCAAAGTTTACTTGGACGATATTCTATATATCGAGAGTTTGAAAGACTACGTGAGGATCAAAACCTATGATGAAAGTTTAATCAACCACAATAACCTGGTAGGCATTGCAGAAATATTACCAGGAGATGAATTTGTAAGAATACACCGCTCCTATATTATCGCGAAAAACAAGGTGAAAGCCATCGATGGAAATCAAGTGGAGATCGCTGACAAACTTTTGCCAATTGGTAGAAACTACCAAAAAGACATTAAGAACCTACTTTTGGGAACGGAGTAAATTTTTATTCTAAAATATCCATGACTAATTTTCAAAAGCCGATCTATTTGTGATTTGAAATTTGGCTTTTGGTGTTTATTCTCGGATTTTTGATCTGTGAATCACTACTCCTTATACGAATTCAATTTACTTGTCAAAAAAGTACTCTCTGAGCAATTAGAAAGGTCTTACTGGATCATAGCTGAAATTGGACAAATCAACTTGCATGGCAACGGGCATTGCTATCTTGAACTAGTAGAGAAAGACAATAGCTATGTAAAAGCAAAAGCACGTGGTACCATTTGGGCCAATGTATTTCGTGAGATACATCCCTGGTTTGTTTCTCAAACCGGAACGGAATTGAAACAAGGCATGAAAGTTTTACTTAATGCTTCCTTTGAGTTCCATGAAGTTTATGGTATCAGCCTAAACATCAAGGATATTGATGTCAATTTCACGATAGGTGAAAGAGAAAGAAAAAAACAAGAAACCCTCCAGCAACTTGAAGCAGAAGGTATTATTGAAATGAATCAAGGTTTGGAGTTGCCTATAGTCACTCAACGTTTGGCTATTATCAGTTCTGAATCTGCTGCTGGTTACGAGGATTTCATGAATCAATTTGAAAGCAACGCGTATGGCTACCGAGCGACATTAAACTTATTCCCTGCTACCATGCAAGGTGATGCTGCCCCTCAGTCTATTATTGAATGTCTTCATCAGATTCATGAATCAGAAAATGACTATGAAGCTGTAATTCTTATTCGCGGTGGAGGATCTAAAATGGATTTAGATTGCTTTGATGATTACGAACTTTGCGCACACCTGGCACAATTTCCTCTGCCTATTTTGACTGGTATTGGACATGAGCGGGATCAATCAATTGCTGATTTAGTGGCGCACACGAGATTAAAAACACCAACTTCTGTCGCTGAGTTTCTGATTACTAGAATGCTAACTTTCGAATCTGAAATTAATCAGATGCAGGAGAATATAGCACAGCATACACAGGAACTGATATTTCGTCAGTCAGAAATGATCAACGACTTGAATTTCAGATGGCAGTTGAGCGCTAAACAAATTGTTCAGCACAACACTTACCAACTCGAACAAATGGATCACCTAATAAAACAAAAACCACAAGCTATTGTCAATCAATTCAAATTGAATTTGTCACATAACCAGAAATTGATTGAAGCATACAACCCGCAAAACTTACTAAACAAAGGCTATTCTATTTCCAGAATTAATGGAAAAGTAATAAAGAATCAAAAAATAAAACCAGGAGACGAATTGGAAACCCAAACAGCCTCTCAAACAATAATGAGTACAATAAATAAAGTCAAATGAGTAAAAAGAAGCTTACGTATCAATCCGCCTACGACGAACTACAATCCATTTGTGATCAACTGGAATCTGAGGAAGTAGATGTAGATCAGATCACAGATTTAGTAAAACGCGCCAATGAATTGGTTAAGTTTTGTCAGGATAGACTGAGAGGGATAGAAAAAGACCTGAGTACAGTATCTAAAGACTAACTACTCTAACGACTTGGCTCGTATTTTTACTTTTTTATTAAAATCCCGATAAGTAACCACTACTTCCAGGTTTTCTTTTCCATAAAGCTCGAATCTTCCTTCTTCATAAACTTTACCATCTTCTGGATTGAGCACCTTATAATCCCCCTCATAAGCCAAAGAATACTTTAATCCATTTTTGCAAGTGACTATGGGGTTCAATCTTGTGAATTTCTTACCCGGAGTAGATTGGCTAGGAATTATTTCAATCTCAACCTCCATTTTAGAAATGTCTCGATTTTTCAAGCCAGCAAACACTAAAAATGGCATCTCTATGCGTTTATTCCAGTCTTTCATGGTATGTGCTGCATCAGGCACTTCTGAATAAAAAATGTCTTCATTGATCTGAGCCCCATTTTCTTTTAATAGCTTTTGAAATGGTACATAGTAATTCCATTCAGCTGTTCCTATATCAAACCATATCTTTTGGCCATTTTGATATTTGGATGCTTCTTTGAACAAGACAAAATCATCGACCCAAAAAGAAGCTGATAATCCTGCAGCCATAGAAAATGTGTCTGGGTGGTTCAACAGCATCCAAATGGCATTCAGCCCACCAAATGAAAATCCAAATATGGCTCTACCCTCAGCGCTTTCAATAGTTGCATAATTGTTATCAACATAAGAAACTACTTGATTAACCAAATAATCAGCATAATAATCCGCATACGAACCGCCATCTGGCATTCGTTCAAAGCGACTGTCTTGATACGGCACATACTTTTCAGTTCTTAAGTAATCAGCAGCAATACCTACTACAATCAATTCTTGAATATGCTTATATTGTATTAAGCTGTCCAATGTGTGTTGGAGCTGCATGGTGATAGCGGGATGCCCAAATAACATCTGCCCATCATTAAAATACACTACTGGATAGTTTTTGTCCTGGTTGTAATTGGGAGGGGTGTAAATATCAACCTGAGTTCCTTCAATCTTAATTAAATCTACTTTTCCCTGAGCTGAGACAATTAAATTTAAAAAAGTACTAAAGAATAGAAAGCATGAGATTTTAACTGTCATGTTGTAAAAACATTCAATCTATCTCATTCCACTATTGATGGAGTCTTTCAGCAATGATTATGTTTTTTTCGAGTCAGAAAATACTCGACATCTACTGGATTAACTTTTGGAGTTGACCATCCAAATTTCTTTTTGATCCGGCCAATTAGTTTGCGCAGAAATTTCATATGTTTAGTAGCTTGGTTGCTCCAAAGTTACGAAATTTTACTCATGAGGTTCAATAAAAAAATTGCTTTCAGAGTCTCATGTTTTATTTGAAATATTATAATACAAAAAAATATACTCTTTATAAGTCCTTAAATAATGCCCTTTCCAAAGCATAAACTACCAAACCTGCTACATTTTTGCAGCCCGTTTTTTCAAGCAAATTTCTTTTATGTGCATCCACGGTTCGCATACCTATAAATAGTTCATCCGCTATTTCCTTGTTCGAGTACTCCTTACATATCAGATGTAATATTTCTAGCTCGCGAGATGTTAATGGAATCTCTATGGACAATCTTTGAGTTGGTTTTTTATTCTTAGAAAGATCATTCATGATGATATCTGTCACCTCTTGAGAATAATACTTGTTTCCAGACATTACCGTTTCTATAGCCTTCAACAACTCTTCTTCTGAGCAGTTTTTCAACAAATATCCAGTTACGCCCGCCTTTAGCATTTGTTTGATATGATGATTTTCATTCATCATAGTTAAGGCAATTACCTTCACATCAGCATTCACTTTCAACAATTCACCAGTCAATGTTATACCATCCATTTCGGGCATCAAGATATCTGTGATCACAAGATCTATCTGCGACGAATCATATTTTTCAATAGCCTCCGTTCCGTTCTCAGCTTCCATGCTCACCAAATAGCTATCTGAATCTTCCAGAAAGGACTTAATGCCTTCTCTTATCATTTTATGATCATCTACCAGTAGTATTCTAATTTGATTGGTCATAATATTTAATAATTTTTAATTTGGAATTTCAACCATTAACTGTGTTCCTTTTCCTACTTGACTATCTAAAAAAAACTGACCTCCTACAGAAGAAGTTCTGTTTTTCATACTATTGATGCCAAAAGATTCCGCATTCAAAGTGACTCTACTTTTATCAAACCCAATACCATCATCTTCTATGGTCAGCACGATGGAATCTTGGTGTTTCATCAACTGTATCGTTGCGTTTTTGGCTTGAGCGAATTTTATAATATTACTCATCGCTTCTTGAGTAATTCTGAATAAGCACAATTCAACTTTAGCCGAAAGATGTTTACCATTCAGATTATTGTAAAATTGAAATTTGGTATCTACTACATCATCTATATTTTCTATCAAGCCTTCTACAGCTGCTTCAAAACCATAATCTTCAATCGCCTTCGGCATCAATTTGTGTGATAGCGATCTTGACTCCTCTATAGCTTTTTGCAGATAATCATTAGCGATTTCATATTTACTAATTTCTTTATCACTGAAATCAGCTTTCCGCTTTTTCAGAAATATCAAATTCAAATGTGCCGTAATCAATAATTGCTGCAGATTGTCATGAATATTTCTTGAAATCCGACTTCTTTCTCTTTCCTCGGCTTCCAGAGTAGCTGCCAACACACGTTCATGTCCATTGACCCTATCAGAAATATCAATAATACATCCTTCGAGATACTCTTTGCCTTCATCTATTATTTGAATTCCTTGTTCCCAAAGCCATTTGATCTCATGATCTTTTGTAATAATCCTGTATGTGGTTCGATAATGTGTTCCGCTCGTCAATTGAGCTTGGACGTCTTCTCGAGCCATTAGTTTATCTGATTCATGAATGATATGGTTGAAATGAATTCCGTTCTTATGATCTAAAAAATCAATAGGTTCATAACCCGTAATGGTCTTTACATAGGAGCTGATAAACTCCATAGACCAATGTTCGTCATTCCTACATCTGAAAATAATTCCAGGTACATTTTCAATTAAGGAAAGGTATCTTTCATTCTGATTTAATAATGCCTTAGTTCGTGATTTGATCTTACTTTTCAAGCCTACTTTATATGCTTTGGTGCTCACCTTCGAACTAATAATTCTGGCAAGAGAATCAAGCGTTGCTTTGACTGTTTTTGGCCATTCCCTTTCATCTTCTAAATCCGCCATAGCAAGTGTGCCCCAGAGTTGTTCTTCTATTCTGATTGGTACAAGCAAGACGGATTTTCCACCCGTTTCATCAAAATGTTTTTTGAGTGGCTTCTTGGCATCATTGTATTTCAATGAAACGACTTCGCCTGCGTTCAATCGTTCACCAATATCACCAAAGGCATTGATGACAAGATTTTGATTTTGAGATACTCGATTCTGATTAGGCACTTTCATCCAAGTATGATGGATGTTGCTGATCCATTTCTTATTTTCAAAGGTGATTCTTGATAAAAAGCAATCGCTATTAAAAGTTTCACCCACGAGTTGAACGGCCTGATCTAACGCTTGATTGAGATTATGATTTTCAGTCAATTCGTTGATAGCTCCTAATACCCCTTCTAGTATTTCTTCGGATGACTTGGCCATATTCAAATATCATGTAATGTGTTCTAAATCGAATCATTATAGTAAATAAATTCTAGCCTATAAATAAAAAAGCACCAAAGACGAATCGTCCCGGTGCCCCAAAATCAATTCATAGCTGATTTGATCTTGCACATTGTTGAGAAAAATAAAACAAGGGTTCCTACTTCAAAATCAACTTCACAATCACCCCTGCTTTATATTTCAAAAACCAACCTAACTTTCTCATAATAACCTGCCGGCTTGCAGTTTTTCTTGGTTTGACAAAATCTGAGAGCTACTTCCCTTCAATCACTCGCACTTAACTCTCAGACTACTTCCAAAAACCAACCTACTCTTTAATGTTGTTTAATATCTTTTTGAATTCTACATAGCAAAGATGATGAGCCGAAGACTCCCAAATAAGAGCGAAATACCTAATGGGTGAAATAGGTGAAAAACCTAGATGTACCAGAGATTCTTATCCGTTGAGGATTTAGCATTAGGACTAATGCATGTTACATGCTGGGAAATTGATTAGAATGAAAGGACTAGCTGTTTCTGTCACAACTAGAGGTATTGATTCAAGAAGGAAATCACAGCATCCCAATAGCCTTGACTATCGGTAAATTTACTCCAGAGAGCTCTGGATCCATGGTTTCCTGATGTCTCAGGTAAATAATAGCTTTTCGTATCCGTAGGAATTACTTCATAAATCGACCACCAGCTATTCTTTTCACTTCTGGCAGAAGTGATGAAAGAGGGACATTCTATTTTTATTGCACTGGAGGTAATATAATCTTTGGGTTTACCCATCGACTGAAAATATTCTCCAGGAGAAAAAGCCAATACTCCACTGATATCGCCTGTGCGATCTCCAGCAATTTTTAAAGCTAATGCAGAAGAATACGAACTACCCCAAATAATCAAATCTCCTTTTGCCAGGTAAATTTTAGCGTGATCGATGGCAGCATTCATATCAGGAAGGGCATTGACATATTTAGTTTCCTTCATGAGTTTTCTAGCACTCACAAACGTCTGATTTTGGACGTCATTCACTGCATTACCAGAACGTTGATCAACTGCCATACAATTGAATCCCAATTGATTCAGAATTGGGGCTATTTCTTGGTACTCTCCTCTACTCCAACCAGCCTGATGAAATAATATAATGAAAGGAACAGTGTCAGGATGAGCGATATGCAAATCCACCGTAACCTCTACCCCATCAGACGCTTTGATTTTGATAGTTTCAGATGCCAAAGCACCGAAACCAACTAGTAAGAAGAATACCAAGAAATATAATTTCATAAGATTTGATTTATTTTGATTCAATAAATCTAATCAAACCAAACTACACAGCCACACTGTTTTCTCTCAAGGCATCATTCAACGAAGTTTTCTTGTCTGTGCTTTCTTTTCGTTGACCTATGATAATCGCACATGGTACATTGTATTCACCAGCTGGAAATTTTTTGGCATACGAACCTGGTATCACTACCGAACGCTCCGGCACATAACCTTTATATTCAACTGGCTTATCGCCCGTTACGTCAATTATTTTGGAGCTCGCAGTTAACGTCACATTAGCGCCAAGAACTGCTTCTTTTCCAATTCGAACACCTTCAACAATAATACATCTCGAACCAATAAAAGCATTATCTTCTACTATCACTGGCGCAGCTTGTACCGGCTCCAATACTCCTCCGATTCCGACACCACCACTCAAGTGAACTCCTTTCCCTATTTGCGCACAACTACCTACTGTTGCCCAAGTGTCTACCATAGTACCTTCATCAACAAAGGCTCCAATATTAACGTATGAAGGCATCAAAATGGTGCCACTCGAAATGTATGCTCCATACCGGGCTACAGCATGTGGAACCACTCGAACTCCCAATTTATCATAGTCAGTTTTCAAAGCCATCTTGTCATGAAACTCAAAAGGGCCCACCTCTATTTTTTCCATTTTTCTAATTGGGAAATACAAGATCACGGCTTTCTTTACCCAGTCATTTACCTGCCAACCATCAGTCGAAGGTTCGGCACATCTTAACCTTCCCTTATCTAATTCTTCAAGTACAAACTCAATTGTTTTTACAACTTCTGGATCTTGGAGTTTTGAACGATCTTCCCAAGTTTCCTCTATGATTTTTTTTATGTCTTCCATTATTATATTCTAAATTTGTTTGCCTCAAATGATACTCCCATCAAGGTCAGCAAAACTAGCCACATTTATAAGGTTCGAAAACATATCTAATGCTTTCATTTTCACGTAGCTCCAAACATCCGTTAATTTATTAACAATAATAGTAAAATACATTTCACATCAGTCCCATTTACTTTAAGTTTATAACTTCCTTATAATTAACTTAAATTATAGATATATAAATATCTGATTTATAAATATTTATAATTCTTAACCAAATAATATTTGGCTATGTACTTTGGCTAAAAACTTGCCTATATTGTAAATCAAAGGATCAATTTGGAAGTCAAATCATGTATTTAATTCTTTCTATCAGAATCGCACCTACCCTTCTAATAATCCGATGATTTTACTAACTTGAAGATCTATCAAACCATTCATATGATTGATCTTTTTGCCACCACAAAAGTCCAAGAATTAATTCCGAGATATTTGGATTTCATTCAAAAGGAACTACTGCCAATAGAGTTGGAATTACTTGATATTTCCGACCGGAAAAAGCACGAACAACTACTTTCTGACCTCAGAGCTAAAGCTAAAAAATCTGGTTTATGGGCACCACATCTTGCAGTTCAACAAGGTGGACTAGGGCTCGACTTAATTGCGTTTGCTCAGATCAGCGAAATACTTGGCACTACTCCTTTTGGTCATTATACTTTTAACTGCCAAGCTCCAGACATTGGAAATATGGAATTGCTCGAAGGATTTGCTTCACCACAAATAAAAGATACATTTTTAAAGCCGCTCCAGGAAGGCTTAATTAGAAGTTGCTTTTCGATGACCGAACCAGAGCATGCCGGATCTAATCCGAAATACTTAAGCACTTCAGCGATAAAAGAAGGAGATCATTATTTAATCAATGGGCACAAATGGTTTACCTCTTCCGCGGATGGTGCTGCATTTGCAATTGTGATGGCTATTACAAACCCAGAGGCCGAAAGCCCATATGAAAGAGCCAGTATGATTGTAGTTCCTACAGATACTCCGGGTTTCGAATTGGTTAGGAATATCCCAATTATGGGAGAATCTGGCTTCGGCTATATGAGTCATGCGGAAGTCAAATACAACAATTGTAAAGTGCCAGTATCCAACTTGATTCATGAAGAAGGCCAAGGCTTTATGCTCGCCCAACAAAGGTTAGGTCCTGGCAGAATACACCATTGCATGCGTTGGATTGGCATCTGTGAAAGAGCTTTGGATTTGATGTGTAAAAGAGCGGTATCTCGACAAGTATCTAGGCAAGAAGTTTTAGCAGATAAGCAAACCATTCAAAACTGGATTGCAGAATCTCGGACTGAAATAGATGCCGCCCGATTGCTTGTATTACATGCAGCAGATAAAATCGAAAAACAAGGAAGTAAAGCGGCTAGAGTTGAAATATCTTCCATCAAATATTACGTCGCTCAAGTACTTCAACAAGTTTTAGATCGTGCCATCCAAGTACATGGCGCATTAGGCATTACTGATGATTTGATTATTTCGTGGTGGTACAGGCACGAAAGAGGAGCTAGAATATATGATGGCCCAGATGAAGTCCATAAAGGTGTAATTGCTAAATCTGTATTGAAAAACTACAAAACTGACAACTAGAATCTGATGAGTCTTAGAGAAAAAAATATGCTGATGGACCGGTCTGGGATGATCCGACCTGGTGAAAACATAGACTTAAACAAACTAACAGAATACCTGAAGGAGAATCCTGAGTTTGAAGAAGGAGTTAGTGTTGAGCAATTTCCAAGTGGGTTTTCTAATCTCACCTATTTGTTAAAATGTGGAGAACAAGAATTTGTAATGCGAAGACCCCCAATAGGAGCAGATGTAAAGGGTGGGCATGACATGAAGCGTGAATATGATCTACTCACTAAAATTAACCCCGTCTGCCCATATTCTCCTCGCCCTATCCTCCATTGTGGGGATAAAGATATCATTGGCGATGAATTTTTCATCATGGAGCGTGTACGCGGAATTATACTTAGAAATGCTCCACCCAAGCATATGCCTATGACGGCAGAATTGATGCAAAAAATCAGTTCCAATTCAATAGACATACTTTGTGATTTACATCAATTGGATTTAGATAAAAATAACCTCTGGGAGATAGGAAAACCTGAAGGTTATGTCCAAAGACAAGTCGAAGGTTGGGTAGAGCGATACAACCAATCAAAAACAGATCAGTTGGCTGGTATGGAAGAATTGGGTAATTGGCTCACTCAAAATATCCCCACTAGTGAATCTGTCACTCTGCTACATAACGATTTCAAATATGACAATTTGGTATTATCATTAGATAACTACTCAGATGTATTGGCAGTATTGGATTGGGAAATGGCAACCATCGGTGACCCATTGATGGACTTAGGGACGGCTTTGGCCTATTGGGTAGAATTGCTCGACCCTCCAGCTCTAAAAGCCTTCAACCTCACCTGGATGCCTGGAAATTTGAATAGAAAACAAGTTTTAGAAAAATACACCGAGCAAACCGGTATAGACACATCCAACATCCAATTCTATTATGTTTTTGCTTGTTTCAAACTGGGTGTAATCTGTCAACAGATTTATGCCAGATATAAAAAAGGATTGACTAAAGATCCAAGATTCGCTGGATTGATTGGTGTAGTGAATGCGTGCGCAATGAATGGCAAGAAAGCATTGGATACGGGTACCATTTCAAATTATTCTTAATCCAATTATCCTTTATGTTCTGTAACTAAAAAAGCCTTCAATAGAATAAATTCTGTTGAAGGCTTTTTTAGTTTTTAGAATTTTTAAAATGCTACTCCTTTCTAAATTTCTTCAATATTTGTTCCATATGCTTGCCAGCTGCTTCACGTCCTCCAAGTCCATAGGCCAAGGCTACGGTCACAGCCAATGAACCCAAGGTCAGACCAAAGGCCAAATCGATGATACTGTTGGCAATGCCCATGGTACGAAGTGCAATGGCTAAGAACAATCCTATTATGGCCATTCTGGCAACACCTGCTGCAAATTCATTTTCCTTCTTTTTGCTCATAGATCCGTAAACTACAGATGCCACAAAATTGCCTAATACCATCACCACAAGACCGAATAGAATGTCGCCTGATAAGTTTAGGATATTGTGCATGACCTCTGTCAAACGATCCATTCCTAAGAGTTCAATTCCTGAAATCACCCCAAAAAAGACAATAAAGAAATGTAAGACATGAGAAATCACTTTGGATAGCGATTGGTCATCTGCAATGATAAAGAGGTGCAGTTGCTTAGAAAGTTTGTCTACACCTATATTGACTAATAAGTCATTCACAAACGTGGCTATAAACTTGCCTCCTATAAAGAAAATCGTCATGATGAGACCAGCACCAATAATATGAGGTACCGCGTCCATTAGTTTGTGCAAGATATTGTTAGCGGGAGTCGTAATAGCATCTAACTCCAATGCATTGAGCCCTTGGATAATCGCTGGAATGAAAATGGCTATAAAAACGATCTGCTGAAGAAAATAAACCAACTTATCCGTTTCCTTAAAACCTATTTGATCTCCTAATCGATCCAAAAAACTACCAGCCATTTTAACCAGATTGGAAACAAATTTGGCTAGAATGTACCCGATAAATACTACGGCGCCTGCAGCTACTATTTTTGGAATAAAGCTCAAGAATTCGTCGAGCATATTTCTAATTGGGTCCAATACATAGCTGAAACCAAGCATTTCCAGGACAATCAAAAGAATGATGACCATAAAAATGTAATAAGCCAAATTGGCTAAAAACTTATTGGTGTCAACGATGGTATTACCAAGCAACCGCTCGTCCCAGTCCGTTTTTTTCATGAGACCATGAACGATCCTGCGAATCAATATCGCTATTAACCAGCCTACGACAAAGACGACTAATGCGCCTAATACGCCGGGCATGATATCATGAAGAGAATTTATTAGTGTTTGTAAATAATCAGGAAAGACCATTTCTTCTTATGCGTTTAGTTGATTAAAAAATTCAAACGAATAAGTTAAGCCAAGACCATCAATTATCCTAACTATATTCCTATAGAAGTATTAGAATAATTCAATACGATCTATTATTTATCTAATTATTGCAAAGCTTTTTTGATTAATTCAAGATCATTTTCCTTGTAATCCAGCTGTAGAGCTAACTCGTGTCCTTTTTCTGTCATCTTAGCCCAGGTCTTTTGTATGATAGATATCACTTTCTCCTCTTCATGCTCTGCTGCGAATTCTGAAAAGTAATATTTAAGAAAAACCAAACAAATGACATCCTCTAATTGTTGAGTTTCGAGATCTGTTTTCAATCGTTTTTTGGTGACCAAATTTTTGACCTTTTCTATCAATGAAGAATCAGCGCTCTCCTCTTGTAAAATCTCAGCCAATAGCTCTCCATGCATCAATTTCAATTCTGTTCTCCACTTGAGATAGCCCTTTCTGTCCATAGGATAATCCGACCTAGGTATGGCCCATCGCTGGATATGTTGACCGCGAGCAGCAACTTGTATGGCTAAAGAAGGCGCAGGGTCATATTCATGAAGCATATCAGTCATGCGCTGACCATATACCAGTTCTTTAGGACATTCCTCGCCATGATACATTACCGTATTTGGATCTTCTGCGTTGATAGCATCTATTTTTGCACTAATCTTTTCAATCATATCTCAATTTATAAGGGTGTAAAGATATAGGAAGGATCTCAATTGGCATTCGTCAAATGATAGTCCTAACTTTGCAGAATGAATATAGGAAACGAAAAAGTAGTATCCATCACATACAAACTCCAAGAGGGAAATAAAAGTGGTGAAATTGTACAAGAAGTAGATAGCAAAGAACCCTTTGTATTTTTATTTGGCAGTCAACAGGTATTACCGGATTTTGAAGTCAATCTAAAAGACAAATCTATAGGTGACACATTCGAATTTGGGATCGAAAGTGATAAGGCTTATGGCCCAGTAGATGAGAATGCTGTGGTCAATTTGCCTAAAAATATGTTTGAAGTTGACGGCAAGCTTGGAGAAATAGTAAAAGTTGGGAATTTTCTTCCTATGAAAGACCAAGAAGGAAATCCGCTACAAGGTTTAGTTCAAGAAATTACAGATGAACATGTAAGAATGGATTTTAACCACCCAATGGCTGGGAAAGACCTGTTTTTTTCAGGTGAGGTTATTGAAGTACGAGAAGCCACTACCGAAGAATTGGAGCATGGTCACGTACACGGACCCGGTGGACATCAACATTAATTTTATAATAAAAAAACTACCAGATTTGGAATACAAAGCACATTCTTCATCTGGTAGTTAACAAAAGATTACTCATTAAACCCAATTCTAATCATATATTATATTGTATGGTAAGTTGTACGGTTGGTCGATTGATGTACGCATCTTCACTTGCCCTCACCCATTGATGCATATAGCCCAATTGGATATTGGCATCTTTCATCACATTAATCCCTAATCCAGCATACAGCCAATTTCTGTCAAATGAAGATGGTTTTAATCCATCTTGATGTATCCAAATTTCATCGAAAAGATGCACAAACCAAACATCACTAATATTTCGTTTTACAGTTAAGCGATACCTCAGTCTATTAGTTTGTCTGACACCATCAATTTCATAATCCCCTTCTTCGTTTTGTTCTGGAATACCTACGAATCGCTGCTCCATTCTGTATCGATGAGAGATTTTTACTTTACCGTACGTTTGATTTAGTGTCAACTGTTCCCATACATTATTTTCGGGGATGGCGATTGGCAAAGGAGTTTGCGCAATTTGCTTTGTATTCAAGTAAGTATATCCTGCAGTCAGAATTACATTTTTATTGATCTTATAGTCGACATAAGGTCTGATCAAAAACTGTTCTTGTTCTTTTACCCAATCATTTCTACGGATATGCAATTCATTTCCTACTCTCCATTTTTCATTAATGGAATAATGATTTAACATTAAAAACCAGCCCCCTACTTCTCCTTTTACATCTTGACCGAATACATTTGCAACACTAAACAAAAGTACAATCGCACCTACTAATCGTTTCATCCTCAAATCATTAATCCCTTAAACAGAATTCAATATTAGCGCTGATTGATAGTAGGTGCCGTCCGAATTTTTACGGATTTGATTTTAAGTAATTTAGGAATGAAAATGATCAATAGGCATTTGCAAAAATTAGTTTTTGTTTAATCTTTCTATTCTAATCATCTTCATGAAACCTAGAAAGGTATTATAGGATAAACCCAAAACTAATAGCCTGTAATTCCGGTCCTTTACCGGTAGCAAAGACATCATTCAGGTCATAGTTGAAAAATAAATCCATGCCTCTAAAGCCAACTTGAGCTTTCACTCCATAGCGGAAATTATTGAGGTAATAGTTTCCCTTGTCTTTGTCTTTTTTGTTATCACCATTATCGCTGTATTTGATCTTAGTCCAACTATCTATCCTATAGCCAGCGTACATGCCTGCTCCTATTCTAAACCCTCTATTTCTATACCTATTCCAATTCCAGCTTCGGCTTCTGCCACTTGAGTTGAACTCTAGCATAGGCATTAGACTTGCATTGATATAAGTGGCAGCCAGCTTACTTTTCTTTCCGTTGATGGTTGGGTCTTCGACGAATGTAGTTCCTTCATCGGTTTTAGTGATTCTGACTGCGGTATTCTCCATTTTCCAGTTGTACCAGGACATATTTCCTCCCCATTTCAACTTCAGCGGACCAGCTATACGAGTATGATAAGCACCACCAATAGCCACATACCAGGACCCCCAAGGCTTGACCGCATAAGCTGCATTGTTATTGTCAGGAAAAGAGCCGTTTTCCAACCAATTGTTCATGCCTAACTCCATTTCGAAAGTGCCGTAAGTCCCTTTACTCCTACCTCTATTCGGACGACTTCGATTTACTCTTACATAATCATTGTCATCATAATCTTGGTACTGACTGCCATAGTCGTCACGATCATAACGACTTTCATACTGATCACGTTCAGAGTCGCCATAGTAGCTCAGTGGAGCAGATGATTGGTCAACATCTACTTCAGTATCTGTGTCCTTTCTGTATTCATCTGACTCTTTCACGATACTCACTTCATCGGTATCGGTAGAAACAGAATCCAGGTTTTGGTTGAGTTCACCTATGATGGCATTGATATCATAATCTCCAAGGTCTTTCAAATCTTCTTGCGTCTCCGCATAGATGACCATTTTGCTACGTTCTCCAAATTCAATTACAACCGTATCTTCCTTCTCTGGAATATGAGCATTTATAGAAAATACTTGTGAAGAAATGGCAAGTATGATGAGTCCTAATCGTTTCATTGTATTATTTGTTTAAGTTTTTGACGTTATTCTTTTTTGAGTTTCTTTGGAACAGATTGTCTTTGGCATCTCTAATGTCCGCCCAGAGATCTCCCGGTTTGATTTCTCGAGTTTGCTCCCACAGTTCCTTGATTTTGTTATTTTCAGTAGAATCTACCTTTTGCTGAGCTACCATTTCATCCTGTTTAAGCAATGGATTGCTTCCTCGTTTATAAGTGATTCTAATGGATTTAATTTTTTTCTTTTCCAATGGAGTATCTTCAACCTCAGTAGGGTTATTTTCCATTTGCGCTAATTGCTGTTCTTCAATTATTGTAGGCGCACTATTTTCTGTTTGCTCAATTTCTTCAGTTTTTTCTTTTCTGAATACGGGCTTAGTGGCCTTTATTGGCTTAGGTTCACCTTCTAGCTTTTTCTGAATTTCTACAGGTTCTACCTCTTCTGTTTCCTCATTTTCATCAAGCTTCACTTCAGGAACAATCACATGACTTTTCTTTAGGCTTTCTGATGAGGTTTTTACCTCAGCCACTTCAATGGATTGACTGGTATCAGCTTGAAAAAAGAATAGCACCAAGCCTGATATAAGTAATAGCAGCACAGCTGCAGCCACTCTGGCTAGCGTGAAAAAAGGTGCCTTTTCTTGCTCATCAAGCATTGACTCCAATTTTTCCCAGCTTTCCGATTTAGGAATAGAAGGTGTATGCTTCAGCTTCTCCCGAAATAACTTATCTGTCTCCCTAGCTTCCATTGTTTCTCTTTTTTAAATCTTTTTCACTCTCAGCTATTTTTTTCTGTAGCAAGCTTCTCGCTCTACTCAATTGCGACTTGGAGGTATTTACAGAAATTTCCAATTGCTCTGCGATCTCTTTATGCGTATATCCTTCAATTGCATATAAGTT
Source organism: Reichenbachiella sp. (assembly GCF_039969095.1). GTDB lineage: Bacteria > Bacteroidota > Bacteroidia > Cytophagales > Cyclobacteriaceae > Reichenbachiella. The sequence goes on along the minus strand of NZ_JBDVOL010000010.1, from coordinate 887,201 downwards.
AAATATGGTCTGGTATCCTTGTGGCAACTCTTGAATCATCTGTATCAAATCTTCTGCTTCCAGACTCTGATCTGCGGTTTCAAAATCTACCGCTGGATTGATTTCATCCAAATCCACTTCCTTATAGAGTTTTCGGTTATTTCTGATCCATTGGAGGCAGGTCGTGACCATGATCCGTCTGATCCAGCCTTGAAAACTACCTTCACCCTTATATTGATCGATCTTACCAAACACTTTCACAAATCCACTAAGCATTATTTCTTCAGCCATATCTTCATCGCTCATGTACCGTCTGCACACGGTGAGCATCACTGGTGACTGCTGCTCATACAACAGCTTTTGCGCACGCCTTTCTTGACGTTTGCACTGACGGATCAGCTCAGATTCGGAGTTTGTTTGACCTATTTTAAAACCCATTGGTTATGAATTCATGGACTAGATGCAGATTGGTTGCTCGAGGTTGCATCAACATTATAAATTTATTGAAATAATAAATGAGGGGCCATTAATCTACAGATGGTTCCTTTCTTTTTTAATAATCAACTTATATTAAATGGGGTTAATCTCTCAATCAATACTTCTTATTATTAGACAAATAAGCCGTTTTCTTTTCTTAGTCAAACGAGCCTTTATACAAAGGTAGAATTGAGTTACCAAGGCGTAAGTGTGTACAACAAGATGGAAATAACAATACAACACGAAATCTTGTGATTACCAATTCAGAGAAAGAAGCAGTCATTGCTTTTATGAAAACACTGATAGGAAGCAACGTTTATACGGATGAAAAATGGTCTGATCCTTTTGAGTAAGAGAATAAGCATTAAAGAGGTTACTTGAAGTAACCTCTTTAATAAAAAACCCTGACGTCCCGATATCAATCGGGAGTCAGGATTAGACTATAAACTTGAAATGTGTTTTTCTTATCGACCGGATCTGCGTACGGTGCTCAACTCATCCTCGTTGAGAATGTTCACATCAGGATCTCCCTCATAACGAACTGTACTAAGTCCATTGGCATCTACCGATAGCCTTTTGCTGGCATTTACTTTAGCATTAGAAGCTCCAGATGCAGATACTTCAGCACTTTCAGTTTTATGATTATACGCTTTCAAACTTGATGCACCAGATACATCTACTTCCATGTATTCTGATTGTCCTTCCAGTTCTAAAGAGCTCGCCCCATTCAAATAGATCTTTAATTCTTTGGCATCCAGATTCATTTCAGCTGACGAAGCTCCGCTCAGATCAATTTCCAAATCATCCACTTCAAAATCTTTGATTTCAAAGTAAGACAACCCTTTGCTATTGATTTTTTCAAGCCCAGGCATGGTGATAAAAACATCTAACCTCAGGTCATTATCGAGGTCTTTCAGCAGATCCCATTTTCTACCTGCCATATCTATTTCTAGGACATTCCCATACTTTTTAATCAAGACATCACGTTTGTATCGCTCTCTTCCTTTCACTTCAATACTATATTCATCACCCTGCGCAATATAAACATCGTAAATTCCACCGACTTCAATTTCGTCAAAATCGCGCATATCAAAAACCATAGGTTCGCCGTCATAAGACTTGTTTTTGTATTTCACTTTGTCTTTTGCTTTGGGTCTTGCATCGCTTCTTCGACCTCTATCTAGGAGTCCACCTGAATTGTATCTTTCACTGCATGTCAAACAATCCAATCCTTCTTCTGTAAACATCCATTCGTTCGTGGAATTAATTTGCCAGCTTCTATAGCCGTTTCTATTAAACGTATGCTCGATAATGTCTACCATGTCTTCGTCCATCACAAATTTCCTATTGTATGGAATATAGAGCGTCATATCTAATTGCTGAGCTCTGAACTTGGATCTGGGTTTGAATGAATAATCAGAATCAAAAATCAATTCATTACCTTTTTGTCGGATGTCGTAAGTAATCATCTGAGCATTTTCCTCTGCCTGCTCACGTGATCTTCCATGAGCTTCATACCTCATATCCAGTCGCACAATAGAATCTTCCTGTCCTCGCAATTTCAAACTTGTAGCATCTATTCCAGTAAAATCCACATAATTCAAGGTCAATAAAATGTCCTCAGACGAGTCCAAATCAAAGGTTCGGGTTTCTCGATATGTACCTTCATTTCTAAACTCCCCTACAACACTTGGAATGGCAATGGATAAGCTGATCAAACAAATCACCCATACGCCAAATACCGACCACCCTAGAGGAGCTCGAAGGACCATTCGTTTGGAAATAATCGATAACCCTAAAAGGCATACGACCAAGAAAGGAATAAAAGCCGTAAGGAACACTGCTAAGAAGGTAAATCCTGAGACACTTTCAGCTACTATACCAGCAGGTAAAAATGTACCGCTGATCCAATCTCCGAATCCGGTAAACAAACCTAGCAATACACCAGCTGCTATAAATAAACTGACCATTCCTGAAACACCGATCATGGTAATAGCGAGTCCTGCCAACACGCGAACAACATCAATTAATACCTTAGAAGCAGGCCCTAATAAACCAGCCATTGCTGTGAATAGTGCAGCAATCAATCGAAATGGAAATAATAGAACTTTAGCCAAAGAGCTTTCTTCGCCTTCCTCTTGTTTGAGGCTTTTCTTTACGTTATGCTCGATATTTGAGAGGGTAACAGGTTCTCCCTGCATTTGCATTTTGTCTGTTAGAGACTTTGCTACAGGAGTAATCATCCACAAAATGATATAAATGATCAGCCCCGTACCACCAAGGAAAATTGACAATACAAACAACAAACGAATCAATGTCACATCTGCTGCAAAGTAGGCCGCAATACCACTAGAAACTCCTCCAAGCACTTGATTGTCCGGATCTCTAAACATCTTTTTGACCTCTTCATCGTCGCCTAACGTATTAGATCCTGGAATCACAATCCAAAGAATAATGTATGCGATGAGCACCGCTCCACTTAAAAAACTTACGAAAATGTTCAACAGAAGCAATACTGCTATTAATCGAATCCAAAGCGGGTCAATGCTGAAATAATAGGCAATACCTGCCGCTACACCGCCAACTACTTTGCGTTTCTCATCACGATGCAGTTTTTGTTTACCAGGATCTTCGGCATCATGTGCGCGCTGTTCTTCCTTCTTCTTTTCTTTCTTCTGTTCTGGAGTAGGTTCTTCTTTAGCTGGTGTTGGCTCATCATCTTCTAGAGCTTCGAAATCTGCCACGGTACCCATGGTGTCGATGAGTGCCTTTACATCATCATGGTTAATGATTTGTTTGCCATCATCGAGCTTAGATAAAAAGATCTCCGCCACCCTACTTTCAATATCCGCAATGATCTCAGGGCTATCTTCATAATTAGAAAAGTAATTGTTGATGGTTTCTAAATACTCTTTGAGCTGAGCATATCCATCTTCTTCTATATGAAAAATAATACCGCTTATATTGATACTAATATTTTTCTTCATTGTCTTTTAATTTATACTTGATCCAATAGAATGGCCTCCCATTGGTGAGTTTCTGATTATAGTTTTGTTGATTGTCATGATTTTTTTGCCTTGGTTTTCGATACCTTTTTGGCACTTATCTTTTTGGTAGACGACATGAGTTCTTTCCAGGTATCATCTAATTTACCCAAAAACTCGCTACCTTCATCTGTAATGGTATAATACTTCCTAGGTGGCCCTGATTTGGACTCCACCCATTTATAATCTACCAATCCAGCCTTTCTCAATCGAGTAAGTAGTGGATACAGCGTACCTTCTACTACCATGATTTTGGCTGATGTGAGTTCTTCGAGCATATCAGAGGCATACACCTCTCCTCTTGAAATTATCTGCAAAATGCAAAATTCAAGAATGCCCTTCCTCATTTGTACTTGTGTGTTTTCTATCTTCATATCCAATCGTCTTGGGCTTTGCTCAATTCAATAGACTTCCAACCAATTGAAAGACTAAAGCGAACAAGAGAAAAATTAAAATTATCATAGTCTTGAATTTTAGTGAGTTTATTTTGAGCCATCATCTTGTCGGCAATGACTGGTTTTTGAAATTCTTCTTGACCTTGATAACTCTATACGGAATAGTACCTTGTAAGACCAAGTACTATGTGAAAAAAATTGAAATTTGTGAATATTCTTTACTGAGTACAGTAAATTGTTCTAATAATTATATCTTATTCATGCTTTTGGTGTTAGAAAAACATTATCGATCAATGGACTTTTCAATTTTCGACCTAAATAAATCATTGTCAAACGAGAATTTTCAGAGACTGATAGAATATAATTGACTAGCAATGTGAGAGTATTTAGATTTGTCCATATAGAACGATTGATGCACGTGAAAATAGTCATTACCGCCATCTTGGGATGGCTATGTATTTCCAACTCCTTTGCTCAATCCAATACGCCAAAATACAGTAATGAATTCTTGGCCATTGGGGTGAATGCTCGTGCATTAGGAATGGCCAGTGCATTCACATCGGTAGCTGAGGATGTAAGTGCAGGCTACTGGAACCCCTCAGGTCTTACTCAGCTGGAATATAAGTATGATGTCTCATTGATGCATGCACAATATTTCGCTGGCATTGCCAATTATGATTATTTGGGATTCGCAACTAAGATTGACTCGGTAAGTTCTTTAGCTCTTTCGGTGATACGATTTGGTATAGATGATATACCGGATACCAGATTTTTATACGATGCTAATGGAGCGCTCAATTATGACAATATAAAGTTCTTTTCAGCATCAGACTATGCTTTTCTCTTTTCATATGCTCGGAAAATAAATGTTTTGGGAGGATTGGATGTGGGCGGAAATGCAAAAATCATCTATCGTCATGCGGGACAATTTGCAACTGCTTGGGGATATGGATTGGATCTAAGTCTTTCCAAATCAATTAAGAAATTGAATTTAGCCTTGATGCTAAGAGACATTACCGGTACATACAACGCCTGGTCTCACAACACAGAGTTGGTTGCCGATATCTATACTCAGACAGGCAATGTAATCCCTGAAAATTCCATTGAAATCACTTTGCCTCGAGCCATTCTTGGCGTCAGTTATCAATTTGACATATTGACGAAATTTGGTTTATTGCTTGCACTAGATCTAGAAACTACTTTTGACGGAAAAAGAAATACGCTAATCAAATCAAATATCGCCTCTATCGATCCCAAATTTGGGCTCGAAGCCAGCTATTTATCTATGTTTTTTTTAAGATTTGGGGCGGGTCAGTTTCAAGAGATTCAGAACTTTGACCGTACTACTTCTACCGTCTATCAACCTAATTTTGGAATTGGGATAAAGCTGAAGAGTTTTAATATCGACTATGCACTCACAGACATTGGAGATCAAGCTGAAACCCCATATTCTCATGTTATATCACTTAAACTTGGGTTCAATGATAAAAAATAGGTGCTATATCATATTATTGCTATTAGTGCTTGGCGCTAATTCCATGGCTCAGCCTTACGGCAATGAGTGGATAGATCAAAACCAGCGCTACTTCAAAATCAACATTGGAGAAAATGGGATTTATAGATTGAGTCGTTCAGATCTGTCTGGATTTGGATTTCCTGTGGGTACAGCAGACCCTCGAAAAATTCAACTTTTTCATTTGGGACAAGAAGTGGCCATTCATATTGAAGGTCAGATAGATGGGGTGTTTGACCCTTCCGATTATTTGGAATTTTATGCTGAAAAGAGTGATGGTTCTACAGACACCGAGTTATACAATGACCCAGCCAATCAACCACATACTTACTATAACATATTCTCGGATAGTTCTGCTTATTTCCTAACCTACAAACTGAATACAGAAACAGGATTAAGGCTAAGTGAATTTTCAGAAAACAATATCGATGGACTACCCGCTGAAAATTACCACTTGAGTGAAAACCTTGAGCTGTTCACCACTATTTACAATGAAGGTCAAAGTTATGGTTCTCAAAACGCCATCATCTTACCTACCTATGATCGTGGAGAAGGCTGGACTGGCACTTTTGCCAGTTTAGGTCAAAATATTGACCATACCATAACTGGATTGACCAGTGACGTTCAAGATGATATTAATCCGTCAGTAGAAATTCAACTTGTTGGGGGCAACAATAACGCTCATAACGCTACCCTATCAGTAGGGCCAAATGATGGTTCACTAAGAGAATTAACAACTGTCTCCTTCGACGCCGACGAAAATTTCTTAGTGGCAGAAGAAATAGAATGGAGTGATATATCGTCTGGAGGAGAATTATTTGTGCGAACAACAATTAATGGTGTATCTGGAGCTGCAGACCGAATAGCAGTGTCTTATATCAAAGTGGATTACAGCAAAGCATATGACATGGAATCGTCCCCTAGCAGCAGATTTAGAATGAAATCCAACAACGGAAATAAATCATACATCGAGGTCACCAATACTCCATCTGACATTCTTCTTTATGATATAACTAATACTATAGACCCTATCATCATTGGTGTCAACGAAGGAAGTGGCAACTTCAACGCGATTATTGACAATACCAGTGTTGAAAGAGTGTTATTCGCCCAATCCGAACCCAAAACAGTTACCTCGTTCGAAGAAGTCTTTTTCAATAATTTCAATCCGGCTAATTATAATTATCTCATGGTTAGCCATACAGACTTACGAGGAAATACTTCTAGTGGGCAAGGCGATCAAGTAACTGCCTACAAAAACTATCGAGAATCTATAGCTGGTGGAAGCTATACCGTCTTGGATATTGATATCCATGTGCTATTCAATCAATTTAATTATGGAAATCCGTCTCCCCTCGCTATTAAAAGATTTTGTGAATATGTGTATGACAATGGCACACCTGAATTCCTATTTCTAATAGGAAAAGCTTCAAATGTGGGTGCTAATTTTTATAGACAAGATCCTTCAGCACCGACCCATAGACATTTCATACCCACGTTTGGAAATCCAGGAGGAGATGACCCGTTTTCCGAAGGGTTTGATGGTGGAGTTGGCTATGGAGTACTGGCAACAGGAAGAATAAATGCCAGTTCGCCAGATCATATTGAAGCTTATCTTAACAAAGTCATAGAAGAAGAAGCCCTTCCTTTTAACTCGCTTAGACAAAAGAACCTGGTCCACCTTAGTGGTGGAAATTCTGAATCTGAATTAAATCTATTCAAAGCCTATATCGATGGGTTTGCTTCCATTGCGGAAGGTGAACTTTTAGGTGGTGCTTCTACTCAATTATCAAAAGACAACAATGATGCTGTTGAGTTCATTAATATTTCAGAAGAAGTAAACGAAGGCGTTATGATGGTTACTTTTTTTGGTCACTCTAGCGGTAGTGTTACCGATATTGAAATTGGTTCAGTTTCGGATCCCGCCTTTGGCTATTCCAATAAAGGAAAGTATCCTGTTTTTATGGTCAATGGTTGTTTGGCTGGAGACTTTTTTAGCGAAACAGAGTCATTTGGAGTGGATTGGATTTTGACTCCAAACTTAGGTGCTGTCAGTTTTATGGCACATAGTCATGTGGCCTTTTCTACTAGCCTCAGAAGGTTTACCAACCTTTTTTACGAGATTGCTTTTACAGAAAGTGCTTTTAGTGGCAAAACTGTGGGTGAAATCAAAAAAGAAACTTCTGAAAGATATATAAGCACATACGGATCTTCTGAATCTTCCATCGCCCAAGTTCAATTACTCAATTTACAAGGAGATCCTGCGGTAAAGGTTTTTGCCCCAGACAAAGCTGACTATGACATTAATGAAAATTACTTACAGGCAGGTACCTTCGATGGATCAGAACTTCTTGCCACGGTAGATTCTTTTTATTTAGAAATGAATATTAGAAATTTCGGAATATACTCCAGTGATACTTTTGAAATTGCTATCACCAGAACATTTCCAGACGGACAAACATTTATTTACGAACCAGAATTGTTTGATCAGATACTACGAGAAGACACCATTAGATTTACCATAGGTAATGAAGTAAATAATGCTGCCGGACTAAATACTTTCTCCATCCAACTCGACCCTTCCGGAAGGATTGATGAGATGGATAAAACAAACAATACAGCATCCCTCGACTTGTTTTTATCATCAGGAAGTACATTTAATCTATTTCCATCCAACTTCTCTGTTCAGTCTGATTCTGATGTAGATTTCTATTTTCAATCTTCCAATCTATTGGTAGGAGAAAGATCTTTTGATATTGAAATTGACACCTCATCCACATTTAATAGTTCCTATTTAATGAGTCAGTCTATCAGTAGTAAAGTCATCGGCAAGCTAAATATCAACTTGGAGGCCAACGGTGCTATATCTAATGGAACGGCGTTCTATTGGAGAACTCGGTTCACTGATCCATTGCCTTCGGAAGGAGAAGATTGGATTACTAGTTCTTTTATATTGGACAAAACTTCTGGAGAAGCTTGGAGTCAAACCAAACCAGCTCAATTTGCTGAAGCAGAATTGGACGGTTTATCTGTGAATCCTTCTACGGGAGAATGGACTTTTCTGACTTCACAGTTGCAGCTAGAAGTTCAGAATTATGGATCCAATCATCCTACCCTAACTTATGAGGATACAGAAGTGCTTTTGGACGGACAAAATTACTTCAGTACCAACTCTGACCGTGACTCAGGATGTAGAAACAATACCCTAAATTTTCTAGCTCTAGAAAGAGAATCTAACATTCCTTTTAAAGCAGTGGAAACTCCTGGTTATGATGTAAACCAACCTTTGGTTTGTGGACTGAGACCTCAGGTCATATACAACTATACGACTTCGGATATTTCGGGTATTTATGGCCCGGAAGTACTTATCAATAACATCGAAAGTGGTGATAAGGTATTGATATATTCATTAGGCGCATTTGATTACACCACGCTTCCTACCTCTCTTATTGATGATTTGGAATCTTTAGGTTTAAATAGAACGGAGCTTGATGCCATCACTTTGAGCAGCGATGAACCTGTCATCATGTTGGGTGCAAAGGATGCTGCGGCAAACTCAGGCACCATAGTTAGATCTTTAGCTCCTGAACCAAATGAAGCACAGTTAAACATTGATGAAATATTAGATGGCAGCTATGATTCTGGTGAAATTACTTCAGGACTGATTGGTCCGGCACTTTCTTGGTCTCAAGTCACATCAATTATTGAAGATTCATCTAACCCTGCGGATGACAATAAGACCTTCACAGTCTACGGTGTACAACAAAACAAAACGGATCAAATCTTGTATCAAAGCAATAGTATTGTTGAATTTGACATCAGTTCCGTAGACGCAAGTATCTATCCTTATCTGAGACTTAAATTAGAGTTAAGTGATGTGGTGTTGCAAACACCACATCAACTAAAATCTTGGCTTGTGGAGTATGAAACAGCCCCTGAGGGACTTTTACTCATCAATGACCGAGATGGGATTGATCAATCATTAGAAGTGCAGGAAGGTCAGCCGCTTAGTCACTCTTACACTTATTGGAATTTTTCTAACAAAGACTTTCAGGATTCAATTAAAGTAGAATATGAATTACTCAATGAGGCGAGTGCACTTAATCTTAAAGACTCATTAAACCTAGAAGCATTAAGCAGTGGTGATTCGGCGCAATTTGATCTCCATTTTAAGACAGTCGGCAATCAGGGATTGAATGATTTGCTGTTAACTGCCAATCTGAATTATCCAAATGAAGTTTACTTTTTCAATAATTCTGCTCGCTTTCCTCAGTATCTGATGGTCAACCCTGACGAAACCAACCCTTTGGTGGACGTTTCCTTTGATGGTATTCAAATCATGGATGGAGATATTATCTCCCCTACGCCGTCTATTGAAGTTCATGTCAATGATGATAATTCCTACCTACTATTGGAAGACACTGTAGGAATCAATATTTACATTAAAAAACCGTGTGAAGATTGTGATTTTGAAAGAATTGCATTTAGTAGTTCTTATATGGACTGGTCGCCTGCTACAAACGAAGAAAATTTCAAATCTACTTTCACCCCAGAAAGATTGGAAGATGGTATGTATGGATTTAGAGTTTTGGCCAATGATGCTTCTGGCAATCCTTCAGGAATAAAACCGTATGAGATTAACTTCGAAGTGATCAATGAATCGACAATAACGAACTTTTATCCGTACCCAAATCCATTTTCTTCCAGTACCAGATTTGTATTTACTCTGACCGGTTCAGAGTTTCCCGAAGATATTAAAATTCAGATATTGACAGTTACGGGCCGCGTGGTCAAAGAAATATTTATGGATGAATTGGGACCATTAAACATTGGAAATAACAAAACAGACTTCGCCTGGGACGGCAAAGACAACTATGGTGATCAATTGGCCAATGGCGTGTATTTGTATAGAGTACTGATTAAAAACCCTGGAGAAAACTTCAAACATCGAGATACTTCGGCTGATAAAGGTTTCAAAAATGGATTTGGGAAGATGTATTTATTGAGGTAATTAGTGAAGTATCATGTTTATCTTCTGCACGATTTGATCCAAATCTTTCGCATGCTTTCCAATATTCTTAAGTTGAGTTTCACTCATACCTTTTTTGTCTTCTTCCTTTAATATCTCCAATAAACTCAAAATATTCGAAAGTGGTCTGCGTACTAAATGCGCATTGTCATATGCGTAAGATTCCAACTCCTTGTTTCGATCTTCCAGCTCAAGTGTTCGTTCATGTACCAACTCTTCAAGGTTGTTTTGAATGTTTTTGATTTGTAATTGCTGATTGCTTAACATTTCATTTTTAATTGAAAGCTCTTGATTGACACGATCCAAGTTGAGGTTTCGTATTTCAATTTTCTCTCGTTCCTTCTCGAATTTTACTTTAATAAAAACTACGATAGATGCAACAATCACCGAATTAAGCAAATAATTAATTGAAAGTGGGTTTATTTGATTCTCTTGGGATCCAATGCTCAACAGAATCTCTGAACCAGAATCTAAAGTCAGCATCATATTAATTAAACATAATAGAACTGTCATAAATAGTCTTGATTTACCTTGCAGCAATCCAAGATAAATCATGAGCACCGTGAAAAAAATATAAGTGGCTGAGCCATCAATTCCACCCAGATACTTCCAATAACACACGAACATCGGAAACCAAGTCAAGCAAAAAACATGTGCGATTTTGTCATAATCGTACCCTTGCCAAATACCAATCCACAAAAAAAGGGCTATCCCAAATGAAATAGAATCTAATAAAAGAACCGTTTCATCGCCATCGAACCAACTCCCCTTCACCACACCAAAAAACCAAAAAACAATAGATGCCACTAAGACTATTTTTAGTAGTTTAAATTCATTGTTTCTTATATCGGAGCTTAGGCTATACAGGGGATTATCAATTTTTTGGATTGTAATAAAAACCTTTTTTCAGTTTGCTATTCACAATTTGAATAGCAGATTGAAGGTGCTCGGAAGATTGAACTAACAAAGTTCCCATGGCACTTTTTTTAGCATTCTCGTCTAAGTTACTGATTGATTGAACTGTTGACTTTAAATAGGGCTCAATTTCAAAAAGTGTAACTGAAAGGTATTTTTCAATAGATTGGCGTTGATCCATTAGTTTTTCACTTCGTTCTTCTATACTTTTTTCCAACCAATTATTGGACTCCTGAAGCATCTTTTTTTGTTCTTCCAATTGATTGTTTTGTCGTTCAAGCACTTCTACTTTATACTCCAAACTCTTTTTATTTTCTTTCAAATCATTTCTTTTAAGATCGAATTGAGACTTGTGATAAAGTAGCGCAATCGTAACCACTATAGTGACCCACAGATAATGGTAAATATTTATGTCTTCAGGGTTGGCGTATGTCATCAATTCCATTCTATAAATGGACGTATACAACAACCCCATTTCTAATATGATACAGGTAGTGACGAAGAACTTTAGCCAATTTCCATTATTGATTAGGGCAATTAATATCATACCACCAATAAAGTAATATTCTCCCTGACCATTCAATCCATTCAACACCATCCAATTCGCACACAAAAAGAAAATCATCAAAGCAGAAAATGGAACAGCAATATATTCGAACAGAATTTTGAATCGAAGAAGGAATAGTGGAATCAAGAAAATCAAACAAAGGGAACAATCTACCACAAAATCCAAATTAACTACGGTCAATGGTAGGTCGCGATAAATCGCCACCACCATTCGCATGACTCCCGCTATACAGCCAACGGTAAGAATATCTGCTTCAAATTGTCGGTTTTGTTGCTTGTAATATTGCATTCACCTAATTATTACTAACAAAATAATACCTTTCATGCAGATATAATTTGCTTATGAATGGATTTCGACGAATTGATCAAACTTTTTCATACATTCTTCTAATTGTCCTATTTCTTATTCATTAGCTTTCAAGAATGAATTTTAGAATCCAAATTTCGGATGTTTCGTTCTATTGATTACTACATATAAAAATTCGACATGTCTAAACTCATTGCGTCTATTGACGAAAAAACAAGAACATTTATTGAAGCACAACAAATGTTCTTTGTAGCTACAGCAGCATCAGATGGCAAAATCAACCTTTCGCCTAAAGGCACAGATTCATTCCGAATTATAAACCCAAAACAAGTGGCCTGGCTGAATCTGACAGGAAGTGGCAACGAAACAGCAGCCCATATTCTTGAAACCAATCGAATGACCATTATGATGTGTGCTTTTGATGGCAAACCCAACATTATGCGAATCTATGGCATGGCTAAAGCCATCTACGAACAAGATGCTGAATGGTCAACTTATGCACCTCTATTCAAAGCAAATACAGGGGCGCGTCAAATCTTCCTAGTAGAAGTAGAACAGATTCAGCACTCCTGTGGCATGGCTGTTCCGTTGTATGATTTTGTAGAACACAGAGATTTGTTAGATATTTATCATGACAAAAAAGGCCGGGAAAAAGTAAAAGAGTACTGGAAGGAAAAAAATATGGTATCACTTGACGGATTACCAACTGGCCAAAAAATATAAATGCCACATCATCATCATGGACATGATCAAAACCATCACGATGTAGACAACATCAAGACGGCTTTTTTCCTTAATCTAGGCTTTACGATTATTGAAATTGTAGGTGGTCTATATGTGAACAGCGTAGCGATCATTTCTGATGCCATCCATGATCTAGGAGACTGTATCAGCTTGGGCATATCCTGGTATTTTCAAAAGATTTCTCACAAGGGTCGCACACCCACTTTTTCCTACGGGTACAAACGTTTTTCTGTGCTGAGCGCCATTCTCAATTCTATGGTATTGTTGATTGGTTCCATATTCATTTTGATGGAAACTATCCCTAGGCTGATAGCTCCTGAACAGCCCGATGCCAAAGGAATGATCGCCTTGGCTATTCTTGGAGTAATCGTAAATGGAGCAGCTGTACTAAAAACAAGAAAAGGGAAAACAGCCAATGAACGAGTCGTTTCGCTACATCTTTTGGAAGACGTGTTGGGCTGGGTAGCCGTTCTTATCGGAAGTATAGTAATGAGTCTAATAGAATTCCCGATTCTTGATCCCATTCTATCTCTAATGATTGCCGGGTATATTTTATTTAATGTTTTCAGGAACCTCAAAAACAGCCTTAAGATCATTTTGCAGAGCATTCCTCCCGATGTGAACACCACTGAATTGGAGCATAAACTTCAGCAAATCAAATATGTAGAACAAGTGCATGATATGCATACCTGGACTATGGATGGTGAGTATCACATCATGACCATTCACCTGGTGCTTGATCAGGATGTTGATTTAGATACTGGTGCTGATATAAAATCTCAAGCTAGAAAAATCCTTAAAGCTGGAGAAATAAATCATGTTACTATAGAATTAGAATCACCAAATGAGCATTGTAGTCTGGAAGAGTGTTAGTTTTTCACTAATTTCAGTGTTTAAAATGGGAATAAATGGATTTTGAACAAATACCAGAGATATGGAAACGAGTGGTAGTTGTAGATTTTCTACGCTACTTCATTTTTGCGTCAGGTAGCTATTTGCTTATTTGGGTGATTCTGAGAAAGCCATTAGAACACCTCATCATCCAAAAGAAACTGCCAAGTCTCAAAAGGAAACTATCTGAGTTTGCCTATTCCATGTCAACTGTTTTGATTTTTTCAATGATTGGCACGTGCATTCATTATGCTAAAAAAAATGGAGGAACCGGCATATATGCTGAAGTATCTGAATATGGTTGGCCATGGGTCTTTATCAGCCTAGCTATCATGATTCTTTTTCATGATTGTTACTTCTACTGGACACATAAATGGATGCATCACAAAAGCGTGTTCAAGTATGTGCACAAAGTTCATCATCAGTCCACCAATCCATCCCCATGGGCAGCTTATGCTTTCCATCCACTGGAAGCAGTAGTTCAAGCAGGCGTGTTCCCAATTTTGATATTTTCACTTCCTCTTCACTCCATTGCTATATTTTCATTTCTCATTTATATGATTACCAGAAACGTAATGGGGCATTTGGGATTTGAGTTATTCCCTAAAAACTTTGTAAGTAGCAAATGGATCAACTGGCACACCACCACTACGCACCACGACATGCACCACAAGCACTTCAATGCTAATTATGGACTATACTTTAGCTGGTGGGATCGCTGGATGGGCACGGAGCATGAAGCCTATCAGGAAACATACAATGAAGTAAAATCAAGGAAATCTCAGGATAGACGAGTTAAGAAGGCCATTGTATCGACGCCATCAGCATAGTCTGCGACTCCGGGCTTTTGTGCTTGACCAAATGGAATGTGGCCATCCCCTACTATACATTGAATTTTATCCGCATTGCTTTTCAGCCAATCATTGAGTTCATTTTCATCAGTGTATTCCTGATAATATAAAACGGATATTGGAGAAACTAAATCTTCACTTTCCCTAACTAATAAAAACTCTGTATCCAAGAATGGTTCACGATTGACTAAATAAATCGATTTGTTGTAATCGTAGTTATTTCTGTATTTGTGATGATGAATGGCAGGTTCAAACGGCTTGAGTGTATCCAAAAACGGACTAAAGTTATAGTCTTTTGGTACAAAAACTTTTGAAACATTGCGACAGCCTAAACCATAGTACTGAAAAATATCATGTCCTAAGTTTTCGAAATCTATAGTTGTTTCTTTGCCATTTAAAACCGCAACAGACGACCTATTTTTTCGAATTACATGTGGTTTGTTTTTGAAATAGTATTCGAAATATCTAGCTGTATTATCACTTCCTGTGGCAATGACTGCATCCGCATCATTGAGACGTTCCACAAAAGTTACTTGCGATTCGAAATCGGGTTGAATTTTAAAAAGCTCATTCAATACGAACTTCATCAATATCCCATCTTTTGAACTCATCTTGATCATCAGATGATGGCCTGATAGCAGCACACACATCACATCATGAAAACCAACCAGAGGAATATTACCTGCTGCTATCACTCCTACTTTCTTAGGTTGAATATCAGTGAGATCATAGGGTGACAACCAATCCTCGATTTCAGGTTGATTTAAAAACAGAACAATTCCTTCAATGGCTAACTTGATATTATCTTCTACAAACCACGCATTTTCATTTCTCGCACCCAAACAAAGCTCCTCCAGCTCTTCTGATGAAAGATTTTTCAAATGATTCCCAAGTGTTTCAAAGGATTTTATTCTGTCAATCAACAACATAAATCAAATAAATCAGTATAGTTAAACTAACCCGCCAAACATTTTGGCGCGTAAAATTAATCAGTATTTTTGCACACTTATTTTAAGTATCAATAAATAAACGGAAATGGCAATAATTATTACCGACGAATGCATCAACTGCGGAGCTTGTGAGCCAGAATGCCCAAATACTGCGATCTACGAAGGTGGAATCGAATGGGATTGGGCTGGCGGTACTAGCTTGACCGAAGTTGAACTGGAGGACGGTACTCAGGTGGATGCCAATGCACCACAAGAGCCCGTTGATGAGGATTTGTATTACATCGTTCCTGGAAAATGTACCGAATGTAACGGCTTCCATGAAGAACCACAGTGTGCAGCTGTTTGTCCGGTGGATTGTTGTGTGGATGATCCAGATTACGTAGAAACAGAAGACGAGCTTTTGGCTAAAAAAGCTTGGTTGCACAACGAGTAAAAGACATATACCCAAAGCCTGTCTTTGGCCAGAATGATATATAAATCCACGTTCGTTTGAACGTGGATTTTTTTTGTTTATCGCAATCCAATCCCCAATACTACTACATCGTCAGTCTGTGGACAGTCCTGCTTCCATGTCAAAAAGTCTTCTTTCAAAGACACTTTCTGATCCTCAAAACGCTGACCATTAAACTTCTTGAGTTGGCTCAGCAGGACCTCTTTGGATATTTTCTTACCAGCTCTATTCACTTGATCATAATATCCGTCAGTAAATAAATAGAGTTTATCCCCGACTTTATAGTTGATAGTTTTTCTATCAAATGTAGGATTATCAGACAAATTCCTAAGTCCAACTGAAAACGAGTTTCCCGGGTACTCATTCAGGATTCCGTTTTTAGATATCACATGAAGGCAACTGTTTGCGCCAGCATAGTAAATCTTCTGTGCTACTTCTTCCACGATCAATACGGAGACATCTAAAGAATCCATGAGTCTACTACTCATTGATCTTACTTTTAGGGTATGATCGAACTTTCTATCCAGCAAGCTCAATACTTTTTCAGGATAGTATACTTTGTTGCTACTGAATATTTCGTTGATCAACGAAAGTCCCAGCATACTGAGAAATCCACCAGAAACCCCCGAACTAGTAGTATTTGACACAATGACAATTTTGTATCCCGCGATCTGTTTGAACCAATAAAAGTCCCCAGAGACGATTTTTCTTGGCTCGAAGAAAATGAACGAAGAAGGAAACAAATCCTTAAATGATTCCTCACCCCCTAGCATCAGTGATTGTAGCTCTCCGGCATGTTTCATTTCAGAAGACATACCCACCTCTTTTGATTTCATCTGGTCGCGTTCTTCTTGTATCGAATTTCGTTCCGACTCTAGCATCAAACCCAATTGACGTACGGCGATAAGAGGTGGTACCAAATTGCCAGCTTCATCCATGTACTGTACTTTATCGTCTTCAAACAGACGTTTTCTATCTTCTAAAGGAATACTAAGGTATTCTCTAATAGAGTACATGTTATATCCTCGCTCAGATACTCGAACAGACACCTGAGTTACTTCCATGTCAGGCCTTGGCATACTATCTATCTGATCACTTAGGTCTGTTATAAAAGACCCATATTGCTCCTGAATTGGTGAAACACGAAGTCCTATAGTCTTTTTGATCAGGTAAAACATGCCTAAGGCTATGGAACTAGTGAATGCAAAACAAACAGTAATTCCTAAAAACTGGATGGCCAGTTGTGTCCAACGATCAGTAGACAGCAATTCCGCTTCTCCAAAGAGCGCCACGCACAGCGTACCAAAAACACCCCCAAAACCATGAACTGCAATAGCACCAACCGGATCATCCAAGTGCCACTTTTCTGCTATAAGTACATAAAAATAGTTATGTATAACTCCTGCCAATAGACCAATAATCAAACTATTTATGGGAGATACCACATTGCAACAAGCTGTAATAGCTACTAGACCAGTGAGACTGCCTCCAGCTATCTTTTCAATCAAATCTTTTTTCTTTTGAAAGAAATAACCATGAAAAAAGGCCGAAAAACATGCTGCTGCTCCTGCCAGATTGGTGTTGAGTATGATCTTGACTACGTCATTATTGAATGCTAAAGTGCTACCTCCATTGAACCCCCACCAGCCAAGCCATAGAATCATCACACCCAAAATACTATAAGAATAATCCGATGATTTCATGGGCTGGACTCTTTTCAAAGCGTCATACCGACCTATTCTTGGCCCTACCATATATATACCCATTAAAGCAATCCACGCTCCTGTGGAATGTACCACCGTAGAACCCGCAAAATCCATAAATCCCAAATTAGCCAACCATGGCGTATTATTAGGATTGGCTAAATTCCCCCAGGCCCAATAACCAAATACAGGGTAGATCACTGTAGCCGTCATTAATGAAGCAATAAAATATGGGATAACTGCCGTTCTACCCGACATGGCTCCTGATACAATCGTAAGAGCGGTGCCTGCAAATGCCAATTGAAACAAAAAGAATATAAGTTCTTTGCCAGTATCTAGCCCAGTTCCGCCAAGATGCCCTGTTCCAAAGAATAAAGAGGAAGATGAGCCGAACATTAATCCATAGCCCACAAGAAAAAAAGCAATACTACCAGCCACCCAATCAAGCAAGTTTTTTGCACCAATGCCTGCTCGATGTTCTGCTTTCACTAGACCAGTTTCTAGAACTTTGAAGCCTGCCTGCATAAAAAAGACCAAAGCAGCTGCCACTAATACCCAAAGATCGTCAATATTAAGTGCCAATTCTGCCGCTTGCTGACTGACATCTGAAACCCCACTAAAAGCGGGTGAACTTATTAAAAATAATAAAACAATTAAGTAAATTTTCTCCATAAAAATCCAAGTTTTGGTTAAACAATTGATTGATCATTTTTGGATTTCTGTATGCTGGAGCTGAGGAAATATACTCTACCTTAGAAACAAGGTGTAAAGGGGTACTTTCTCTCAAATAGCTGTACTTTAAAATGATAAAAACTCATTCTAAAGTTTCACAAAAGTAGAATGCACTTATCTCAATAAATATGGTAGATTACAGTTCAAAAACCACATTAGCCTCTGCGAAGAAAATGACAAAAGACAGGTTAAATCACAGATGGCAGATTCCAATTCAATATCACTACTTAGTGTTACATATTTCTGAATTCTAAACAGCCTTACCTGCATGAAAAAAAGATACAAAATATTTCTAGCACTTTTGTTGTTAATTTTTCTAGCCTACTGGCAAGGCCCAAGACCAGTTTTTGAACAGGTATCCAGTGAAATACCCACTTTATCCGTTTCAATTGATCAAATTGACAGTACCATTGCTGCTTTTGAAAGTCAATTTCTTAATATCAAGTCTGAAAACGAATCTAGGATCATTTGGGCTGATTCAGTAAGAAAGACTCCCTACTCTATGGTGTACTTACATGGCTTTTCTGCTGGAGTCATGGAGTCGGATCCGGTGCACCAGACATTAGCAAAGAAATATGGGTGCAACTTATACCTAGCTCGACTTTCACATCATGGTCTAAGTGGTGACGATGCTTTTGAAGGACTTACTCCAGCGGCATTGATGCAATCAGCTGCTGAAGCTATTGCGATAGGACAAATCATTGGAGATCAAGTAATTCTAATATCCTGCTCTACTGGTGGAACTTTATCCATATTTTTAACTGCCCATAACCCTAAAGCCGTTGCTGCTCAAATCATGTATTCACCCAATACGGCTATCGACGATCCAACTGCGGTACTTTTAAACAAACCCTGGGGTAAAGAAATTACACGAGCTGTGATTGGGGATTATAGAATCGGCGATACAACCAAAATCGGCACTCCAATTGAGCGCTATTGGACCTTGACCTATCGATCAGAAGCACTAATAGCTTTGCAGGAACTACTCGACCAGACTATGCAGGATGAAGTATTTGAAAAAATCACATCGCCTTATTTCATTGGGTACTATTACAAGAGCGATGAAGAATCTGATCATGTGATCTCGGTACCTGGAATTTTAGATTTTGATATTAAAACAAAAACACCAGATCATTTGAAAAGAGTCCTAGCTTTTCCCAATGTGGGTAATCATGTGATGGCGTCAGACCTACAGTCCAAAGACATAAAAAGTGTGATTGATGAAACCAGCCTTTTCATAGAGGAAGTTTTGAAAATTCAACGGGTACGATACGATACTCTCAATTTGATGGAGGCTAATTTATAAATCCTCTAATTCTAGATTCCTATATCGAAAAACAAGTGGATAATGGCTAATTTGGCACTTTCTAATCCAAGACCATACGAATGCATAGAGCAGAAGCAAAATCCGTAAGCTATTCAAAAACCACCATTACCGAATTAATGATCCCCTCCTACGCCAATTTTGGCGGGAAGATTCATGGGGGTATTTTGCTTTCATTGATCGATAAGGTGGCTTACGCTTGCGCCAGTAAACATGCAGCTAACTACTGTGTGACTGTATCTGTGGACAACGTTGATTTTCTCGAACCTGTAGAGGTGGGAGATCTGGTTCACCTCAAGGCTTCCGTCGTTTATGTGGGTAATTCCTCACTAGTAGTTGGTATCAATGTAATAGCAGAAAACGTAAAGGAAGGCACACTTAAAAAAACCAATAACTCTTACGTGACCATGGTAGCCAAAGGTGAAGATGACAAACCTACCAAAGTACCGCAGTTGATTCTGGAGTCTCAGGAAGAAGTCAGACTCTTTCTGGAAGCTATCAAAAGAAGAGAATTAAAAAAGAGCTATCGCCAAAAGGTAAAAGAAGTGTCTGATCTCTTAGCAGATCAAACCCCTAAAGATTTGCTAGAAGGTGAGCGATGTGAATTGAATTTGAAGAAGTTTTCTCTTTAAGCCAATTGATTCAATTCTTCTTTGGTTTTCACCATCTTAGATTTAATACCAAATACCTCCATCATTACTCTTGCTGCTCCACGTATCAGAATGTTTGGCGAAACAATCGTAATGTGATCAATACGATTTTTGTATTTCTTCATAGCACCGTACCATTCCTTTCTCGCAGATGGCTCGAATCCAGACATATTCGTACAATCCCAAATAAATTGAAAAGAAGTTTCAGCATTTGATTCAAATAAATTCGTCCAATATTTAGTCGAATTGATGGATGCATCTAAAGTGAATTTATCTTTGAAAACAAAATAAATACAGTTTTGTCCAAATTTTGGACTCAGACTAATGTCAATATTTGAATGAGAAAATGTCATATCTATGATTGGTATTTACATTTCAACGCTGCATCAGTTAATTTAAAGAAAAATCCGCATTGTTTATTATTAATCCTCCGTCTCGGGAAAAACAATGGTTCGATTACCTGTCACGATTATACGGTGATCCAGATGATACTTCACCGCTTTACTCAGAACTTTTCTTTCAATGTCTGAACCGATTTGTGCCAAACTAGCTGGTGTGCTGGCATGGGATACTCGCTCTACATCCTGCTCGATGATTGGCCCTTCGTCCAAATCATTTGTAGCATAGTGCGCCGTAGCTCCTATCATCTTCACCCCTCTCTCGTACGCTCTTTTATAAGGGTTTGCCCCTTGAAATGCAGGAAGAAATGCATGATGGATATTGATAATTTTCTCCTGATACTCATTGATAAACTCAGACGATAGGATTCGCATAAACCGAGCCATCACTACCAAATCCACGTGATGCTGAGTCAATAAATCTAGAAGTACTTGCTGCTGCTCTTTCCAATTCTCACTGTTGATAGGTAAATGATGGAAAGGGATATTAAATTGATCCGCTACATATTGGATAGATTCATGATTGGCAATGATCAACGGAATATGGCAATGTAGTTTGCCTTCTCCATGTTTTTCCAAAATATCAAATAAGCAATGCGTAGTTTTTGAAGCTAAAATGGCTACGTTTTCTTTGTCTTCAGTAAAATGAACTTTCCATTTAAGACTCAATTTATCCGCTATCTGGGTGAATCTAAAATTGAGTACTTCTCTACTGTAAGTCAAATCCCGAACGTCCAAACTGACTCGCATAAAATAGGCTTCTTGAATGTTGTCAGTAAACTGCTGACAACTCAGGATATTGAATCCTTCTTCATAGAAAAAAGTGGTGACTTTAGAAATGATCCCTTTACTGTCATGACATTGGATCAGAAATGTGATTTTGTGGTCGGACATAGTTTTCCCAATAATGGTAATCGGGAATGTTGTCTGTCCAAAGATAGGCAGATTCAAGAAACAAGAACCAAGATATTCAACTTTGAATCTCTAATCTTCAGCTACCTCCGCTCTTTGTGGTCTCAACGCATCACGTACGGCAATCATATCTTTCTCTTCTACCACCATATAAGCGATGGTATGCGTGTCAGAAAAATCTTCTGTACCCACATCCGTTGTGCTGATTTTTTCACGTTCAGCGAATTCCTTCAAATGAATGGCGTGATGTTCGGCAGTACCTTTTGCATGCGCACCATGCATATCCCAAATAAGTTTTATTCTTCTTTCCATCTAATGACAAAAATAGGTCTCCTTTTATGAAAAAGAGACCTATTTCTCACATCATCCGCTAAACTTCTATTAGTTATCTGTTATAAAGCTTAAAAGTAATAGGCAAGACCATCCTGACACTAACGGGTTTACCCCTTTGCTTACCTGGGTTCCAATCGGGCGCTTGACTTAGGATTCTGGCGGCTTCCTCATCGCACCCACTACCAATTCCCTTGATGGTCACCACATCACTGATCTTACCTTCACTATTAACTACAAATTGAACATATACCCTGCCTTCCACTTGGTTATATCTTGCTTCCTGTGGATACTTGATATGATCAGCAACATATTGATAAAAGGCTTTTACTCCGCCTTTGGGTTCTGGTTTTTCCTCTACCACCATAAATATTTCCTCAGCCTCTTCTTCTTCTATTTCAAGCGTAAACTCTATATCTTCTACAGCCATATCTTCTGTAACTTCAACATCTATTTGTACATCAATTTCTTCCAAGATTTCCTCGTCAGGAACTACCACAATTACTGGCTGTTGTAAAATTTGTTGCGGAGGAGGAGGAGGTGGTTGAGTGGTTTGAGGAATATCTTGTATCTCTTCCCAATCAACAGCATCCATGGAAAGCTCTGTAATGATTGCATTATCAACAAACTTCCATTCGAAGGCAGTAATTATCATTGTAAGTGCCAGTGTAAGCCCTATAAAAAAGAACATCGTACTTCTTTGATTTTGCAATTCACGTCTGGTGCTTTTCCATTTTATTAAATCGTCATAATCTTGTTTGCCCAAGATCACAGGTTTTGCCATATCTGGTTGTTCACTACTGATATTGGCTATTGCTATTGGAGAACGATTAATCCTAAAATTCAACCGCCCATCCTTTTTGATAGTTGCTTCCATGACTTTGTGGTCTAGTTAAACAATTAACTACTACAATTAAGTCATTAGTCTGTACTAAAAAAATGATAAGGTACAGGATATAAAGGTGATTAAAATCAGCACAATAATTTGCTCAAATACTTAACCTAACACATTTTAAAGCTTGAATTGATATTGAAGCACATACATGCTCTTTCTTTCTGTAACAGTAGGGTGATCACCATTATTATAGATAGGCCTGTTCTGCCACCCGAAAGTAAGTTTAGATCTATGTCCGTCAAATATTAGGCTCCCACCCAGTTCGTAAAGAAGCATTTTTTCTTGCAAACGATCATAGTCAGCATATTGTATATTCAAATAAGGCTGGACAGCTCCAATTCTTTTTAATTCACCTGGCAACATAAACCGATAACCCAGTTGCCCATAATAAACCTTACCTGTACCAATTGATGGGTACCTGTTGCCACTTCCATTCAAAGTGCTTCCATCGGATTGCAATGTAGGGTTGTTGACCCCAATCATTCTCAGATAACTCGGTCCAAAGTCCGTATGAAAAAAGGCAGCGTATAATGTCAATGATTGAGTATTTGATGCATTCATCGGCAGATCGGCAAACAGATCAAGAGCCCACTGTTTCATCCTGTGATAACTTGTATCATTTTCCACCAAACTCCAGGTAGCTTGATCTTGAGTAAGAAAACCAAAACCAAGATTCAAAACCTTTTTAGTTCCATAATAAGTACCAGGCATAAAGGCGGTTTGCATAGTTTCCTTTTCCAGAAACTGATACTTAAAATAGCTAGAAACCTGCATTTTAGGATCACCATAAGAAAAATTAGCCTCTTCTTCTATAGTTCTGGCAAGAAGAGGTTTGCTTGGTTTAGCTAATACAAGTCGGTAATTTAATTGCCCAAGGTTGCCTTTGGCAAAGACACTGAACTTTCTTAGATAATCATCTTCAATATTGATCGTACTTAAGGCAAAAATTGGGATGTCCACACCTAATGCTGAAGTAGAAGCCGCACTGGCATATCGTGAGGGTCCGGTATAACCATTTTTGCCCAAACCCAGATGAAGTCGCTTATCTAGCTTATAAACTACCAATAAATCAAGCAAGCTTATGCCTGAAATTCTAGTTAGATAATTCATGTTGTTAAGTCCTACTTGAATTTTTACAAACAGTCTTTCTGTCACATCGCCGTTCAAGCCCATCCTGAATCTTCGAATAGATAAATCTGTAATACTAGTTTCATCAATTCCGTCTACCTGTGAACCAGGATTGAGTTTTGTATGTCTAAACCAAAACTGACCAGCAGCAAAGAACTTCATATCACTGAATCTCAATGATTTATGTGTTGTATGCTGAATAGAGTCTGGAAGTGACGCTGAAACTTGCCAGCCAATCAAGCAGACAAAAAGAGCTAAAATTAGACCTGCCTTTTTCATCTTACTTTTAATAAATCAAAAAGTGTTTGTTTGTCCAAAACTTCAGTATAAGGCTCATAGGCTATGCCTGATTCTATAATAAACCTTGTTAAAAGTTTAGATACTTTTTCTATCAATTCACCTTTTGTCCAAGGTTTCTCTATGTAATTATCAATCTTAGCTTTGTTGATAGCATTGATTGTATCTGTATGAGTCGCCTGTCCAGTCAGAAGTATTTTTTTCACCCCAGCAAATCGATCTTCCAATTTCATTTTCACAAAAAAATCTACCCCTGTGGTCCCAGGCATTACATGATCAGAAACAACCACCGCTACCTTGTCACCTTTTTGATCGATCGTATTTATCAGATCATACGCCTCATCCGCTGTTTCACATTCTTCAATGGTGAACTGATTTTCAAAGTAGGATAGTTGATCAGCAATTGTATTAAGTACTTCCTTTTGATCTTCCACACATATGATATATAACTTCTCCATTTCTATTATTTTTTAGGTATTTGAACAATGAAACTAGTCCACCCATCTTTATCTTCTAACAAAACATCCCCATCGTAGATGGTAACTATCTTTTGCACAATGGATAATCCAAGCCCTAATCCAAAAGAAAGGCCGCTCACTTTAGTGGTATAACTAGGTTGAAAAATTCTATTTTTAGTTTTTTCATCAATACCTCTTCCATTGTCGCTAATGGTAATGATGAAAAGCTCATTTTTGATTTCTGCTCTTATTTTTATTTCTGGCTTTTTTGTTTCGCTCGTATTGAGACTCTCAGCTGCATTTTTTATAAGATTCACCCACACTTGAATGAAATCACCTTCTTTGCCAATAAATGAAATTTCGTCATCTACCTCCAGCGTAACGTCAATATTCCTCAGCAAACCTGACAAAAGCGACATGGCCTTTTTAATAGAAACCCTCAAACTAAATAATTGTGCTTCTTTCCGCCCCGCAGCACCAAGCTCCTTGATAGATTGCACCACATGAGTTGTGTGGGTAGCTGCAATATTGATATCATGAAGTGCCAACCCAGCATCCCAATAGTAGCCCAAACGATCTACAAGTTGTTGATTTTCGGCTATCCCAATCTCTTTGATTTCCTCAACCGTAAGATTCATTTTGGCCAGCTTTTTTGCTGCACCCTCACGGATATGAAGCAACTCCTGAATTTTTTGTTTTCTATTCCTGATGCTGACTGTGGATAATTCCTGACCGTTTTCCAGAGACTTTAAGAAATAAGGATAAAGCCCTTTTGAATCCTTTTCTCTGATATAGTCCTTCATATGGTCGGTGATCCAATGGGTCTTGCTTTGTATCACGCTAGCCGCATTATTGAGCTCATGCGCCAGCCCAGCCGCTAGTTGACCCAATGTTGCCATTTTCTCACTTTCAAATAGTTTTTTCAGTACATTCTCTTTTTCGGAAACGCTGTTTATCATCAACATCTGTCGGAGATATATTTCATTGACGATTACCGGTAACATGTGCTCCAAAAACAAACAATACGCTTCAGATTCTCGAGGTGGTATCTGATCTTTTCTTACGAAATACACTGTAGTATCTTCATCAGATTTGACTGTAGTATAACTTCGGTTTTCGTTGGAGAAAAAACTATAAATTCCAACAATCATATTAGTGCCAGTAGAAAACACTTTAAACTCCTCGCCGTCATCAGGTTTGAAATACCCCGAGGCCATCCCTGTCTCCACATAAAACAATTTGTCATTTAGTTCTCCTTGCGCAATGATCTGGTCTCCCTTTTTCAATTCCATTTTCTGACCAAGATCAGAAAAAAAACTTTGTTTGAGCCAGTTCAAATCTGTGAGATTCGACAACGCTATTTTTTGCTTTTTCAAATCTATCATTATAGAAAGTTTATAAGATTCAACACATAAAGCGTAACAAAAACCAACAACAATCCAATCCCTCCTACCAAAACGCCAATCTTTATCATGTTTTTGGTATCAATCACTCCAGTAGCATGTGCTAGGGCGTTTGGCGGTGTACTTATTGGCAATGCCATTCCTAACGAGGCTGCCATGGCCGTACCCAGTATTAGCATCTTTGACCCACCATACGGCTCCAAACTCACTACAGTAGCTCCTATTGTTGCTATAATTGGGAGCAATAAATTAGCTGTTGCCGTATTCGACATGAAGTTGGCCATTACAGCTGATATAACAGCCGTTAATACAATAATCATAAAAGGCGAAAACTCACCGAACGGAATACTAGTAACTACATGCTCTGCAAGTCCACTTTTGGCCAGAGCTAAGCCCAATGCGATACCACCAGACACTAGCCACAACACATCCCAGTTTATTCTTTTCAGATCTTCTTTGGTTATAATATTCAAAGACAGAAACACGCCTACTGGAATCATTGCAACTGTGTATGAATTCATCCCATGAACAAAATCAAACAACCATAACAAAATGGTCAGACAGAAAGTAACATAGACCACAATGGCTTTTGGTGATTTTGAAAACTCCCCTTTGATATCCAACTTGACTTCTTCTACATCGGAACGAAAGAGACATGTCAAAATAAACCAAGAGATGCCAAGCAATAGAATCACAAACGGAACCCCAAAACTCATCCATTGGCCAAAACCAATAGCATCTATGCCTGTCAGATATTTTAATGCTAGCGCATTAGGTGGTGTACCAATAGGCGTACCCAATCCACCAATATTGGCTGCTAGTGGTATACATAAAGCCAATGCTATTTTACCCGGATCATTGTGATTAAAGTGCAAAAGAACTGGAGCAATGATGGATAGCATCATTGCGGTAGTGGCAGTATTGCTCATGAACATTGAAAAAAACGCAGTAATCATCATCAATCCCATAATGATATTAGCAGGTCGTCGGCCAAATGGTTTCAATAAGACTCTAGCCAAGTTTTGATCAAGTCTATATTTGGTAGAGGCCATAGCTAAAAAGAACCCACCCAAGAACAAAAGTATGATTGGAGAAGATAAAGTTCCCATGATCTCATGATAAGGGATAGTTTCACCAAAATCTGTAGTTCCAGCATCAGCAATCAAAACATTGATACCAGAACTAGATATGGTGATCAGCAGCAAAACTATAATCAATATGGAAGTAGCATATATGGGAATAGCCTCCGTGATCCATAACATGGCTGCTAGGAAGAATATCGCAACAACTCTATGTTCCACAACGGTCAGATTTTCTAATGGGAACCAGGCTCTCGGTATACATAAAATCAGGGTAGGAATAGCCAGACTCAAAGTAGATTTTAACAGGTTTTCACTCACGATACAAGTGTTTATTTTGGCAGAAATAATATAGTAAAAGTAGCTCTCCGTACCGGTGCCAATAGTGACCATAAGCACCTATTATCGTGATGTTGATCAGTTTTTTATTTGCAAAAATTTCCTCTCTTTAATCTATAAACAGCACCCAAAACAGATGTAAGAATTATTAAATCAGTTCATTAAATCACTTAAAAAATGAAAACAACCAATTTAAAATCTCTAATGGAAGATCTAGTGGGACTAGGTCTTGCCAATGTCAAAGGTGTGCTTTGGAATCTCACTCCCGCTGAACTTGTAACTGAAGCCTTGAAAAATGGAGAAGGTGTGCTTACAGATACCGGAGCACTAATGGTGAAAACAGGAAAATTTACCGGTCGTTCTCCTAAAGACAGATACATTGTAAAGGACAAAATCACAGCTGACACAGTTTGGTGGGGTGATATCAATATTTCTTTTGAGGAAGACAAATTTGATGCCCTATACAACAAAATGATCCAATCTCTTGGAGACAAGATTCTATATGTAAGAGATGCATATGCTGGAGCTGATGAAAAATACAGAATGAAGCTAAGAGTTATAGATACTCAAGCTTCCCATAATCTATTTTGTTACAATATGTTTATCCAACCTGAAAAGGAAGATCTTTCTGATTTCCATCCTGAGTTTACTGTTTTGGCCATTCCAGAATTTTATGCAGACCCAGAAGTAGATGGCACTCGTCAAAAAAACTTCGCTATTGTGAACTTCACTAAGAGGATTATTCTTGTAGGAGGTACAGCTTATACTGGAGAAACCAAAAAAGGTATATTCTCCGTGCTAAACTTTTTATTGCCAGAGAAGGAACATGTATTATCTATGCATTGCAGTGCTAATATTGGCAAAGAAAATAATGATACTTCAGTCTTTTTTGGTTTATCTGGTACTGGAAAAACCACCTTATCTGCGGACCCTAATAGGCTTTTGATCGGCGACGATGAGCATGGCTGGACGGATGAAGGCATATTTAATTTTGAAGGAGGATGCTATGCTAAAACTATCGATCTGACTCAGGAAAGTGAGCCCGAGATCTGGGACGCAATTAAGTTTGGGGCAATATTAGAAAACACTTTGTTTTATCCAGGCACAAATACAGTAGACTACAGCAATTGCAGTATAACTGAAAATACTCGTGTTTCATATCCACTGAAGAATGTGAAAAATGCCAAGCTACCATCTACAGGTGGCATACCGAAAAACATTTTCTTTCTGACCTGTGATGCGAATGGTGTTCTACCTCCTATCTCCAAGTTGACTGTAGGGCAAGCTATGTATCATTTCATCTCTGGTTATACCGCCAAAGTAGCTGGTACTGAGGCTGGTATTACTGAACCTGTAACTGTATTTTCTGCGTGTTTTGGTGCGCCATTCATGCCACTACATCCCACCAAGTATGCTGAATTATTAGGTGAAAAAATGGTAAAACATGGTGTAAATATCTGGCTAATTAACACTGGTTGGTCTGGTGGTGCCTATGGGACTGGGAGCAGAATAAAATTGAAATACACAAGAGCAATGATCACTGCGGCACTTAATGGAGAGCTAGATGATGTTGAATACTTCAAACAGCCTGTATTTGGATTGAAGATTCCTCTTCAAGTTCCTAATGTACCAGATGAAATTCTAGATCCTAGAAATACCTGGTCTGATAAGAATGGGTATGACATACAAGCCGAAAAATTGGCAATTAAATTCAATGATAATTTCGAAGAATTCAAAGAGTTTGCAAATGACGAAATTATGGAAGGAAGCCCCAATGTCGCACAGCTGATTTAATGATTCGACTATTAATTTAAATAAAGAAGCCACTTTATATGATAAGTAGTGGCTTCTCTTTCTTATCACATTACTTTTTGTATCGCACTATTTCAAGACGTGACAAAGGCGCAAAAAAAGTTTGTCTCAAATAATTGAGACAAACTTTTTTTGCGCAATTAAACAGGTATTTAATCTAAAACAAGCAAAGGAACTTCCGTATGCTTAGCAAGAATTTTAGTCAACCTCCCTTCGGATGGCTCACTTTTCTGTGCATGCGTTTTTGGCAAAATGGCCAAAGCATCAATTCCTTTGTCTCGGATATAATTTAAAATTCCCTTCTCAATATCCTCATTGACAGGAAATGAATACTGATAGTCCAGACTTTCTAAATAATATTCCAGCGTATCTTCCGTCTTCAGTGTATGTACACCCCCTTTACCTTCTTTATCTACTTTGATCAAATGTACCTTAGCATTGAACCACTTGGCAATGTCATGAAAAAGTTGCAGCCCTTCTTTACTGTCAAATTCATTTTCATCTAACGCAAGAGCGATGGCATCTAGCTTAAAATCAGCTACGCGTTGTGGTACGATCATCAAAGGACAATTGGCATCTTTCAACAAATCCAATGTAAATGAACGCTGCTTTAATTTATTTTCAGCCATGCCCATTACTATTAAATCCACTTTTAATCGAGCCTGATCTTCAATAAGTTTTTTCACAAAATCTCCATTGGTTACTAATACTTCACAATCATAGCCTTTTGCATCAAACCACTTACTTTTAATTTCGATGAGTTTTTTTTCGTCGGAACTTAAATTTGTGTGCTGACTCACATGATATAAAATACATGTAATTCTTCTATCTCTGGCAATCATACCAGATACATACTTGGCTGCGTTTATTGCACTTTCTGAAAAATCTAAAGGAATTAGCACCTTGTTTATAATATTCATTGTATCTAAGGTTTAAGTGTACGGGCAGTTGTTCTTTGATATGAGTATAAATCTCAGCAATTCATTATTTAGGAAAAATGACATCGATCATATTTTTTACTGAGATATACATATTGAAACTTTAAAAGAATTAATGGATTACTTCTGAAATCTCAAATTCAATTTTACCAAGGTCATTCATAGCATTTATTAGCGACACTTTTTTAAAATGAGTCAATTCATTAACATGAATTTCTCTAGTCTTTATTAGTCTTTGGTCAAGCAAGTTTTGGCGCTGTACGCCTGCCAATAACGGAGACTCCGGTGTCCACCAATCCTCTCCATCAAAAAATGCCAGATTGGCAAAATAGCTATCTGATATCATACCCTCTTTTACGATGATGATATCATCTGCATCTTTGCGTTGAGCAAACAAATTAGCTAATCCAGATCGGTCAGCATATTTGAACCTATAATCTATATCCTCACTTTTTACGATTTGACATGAGTTAATATTGGGTTTTTGATACTTGTCATAAGTGATCTCAAAACTGTTTTGATCATAAACAACCCGACATTTGAATGTACCACTAGCTGGTATTTGACGAATGATTATAGCCAGTTTGATCGGTCTGGCTAATAAACCATAATTGGTGAAAAAAGTACGATTGACACGAGCTTGATGCAATTCTAACAATTGCAGCTCTCCATTTATACATCTTATGCTTTCAATGAACTGGGACATAGACTTTATCAATCATTTCTTGGTATTCAGCTTTTGCATCACTTAGAAAATGGATGCCACCACCACTTTTATAAACGAGCTGATTTCCTTGTTGCTCAATGTATCGAATCATCACTCCGCTATCGAAATTTTTACCATCAAAATACCCAACAATACCCGTATAAAATCCTCTTTCATACCCCTCTACGGCTCCAATAATATCCAACGTTTTTTGTTTAGGCGCACCACAAATAGAGCCAGCAGGTAGCATAGAGTAAATCATGTCACCCATTCGATCCAGATATCCAGATCCCAACTGTCCCGTAATTTTTGAACTCACTTGTAGCAGATGCTTATCACTGGTTCGAATCTCATCAATATATCTAAAGTCTTCTACAACTACTTTTTTAGCAAATTGACTCATATCATTACGAATCAAATCTACTATCGTAGCATGTTCAGCCATTTCTTTCTCGCTAGCCAAGATAGTTGCGGCCGCATTGGGCAGATCCGCATCTATTGTGCCTTTCATGGGAAACGATGAGATTTTACCATGCTGGATTTTAACAAAAATCTCTGGAGAGAAAACCACAAATTGATCCTGATACCAAAGTTTGTACTTGGCTTTACTTTGATTGAAAATTTCCTTCAGATTGGCTGAAGTTGAAATTCGCGTAGGTTGTGTCAGATTGAGCAGATAAGAATTTCCTTTGGCAATCTCTTCATGCACACGGTTGTACTTTCCCTCAAAATCCTGAAATGAAATAGGTTTCCTTTTTAATTTGATACCAGCGTCATGGACTTCAGATGGATCAAAATTACCAAAACCGTTGATATTGTATAATATCCGATTCGGATCGACCTCATCAGCTGTTAGCACCAGATTGTTTTCACATTTGAAATCAGCAATCAACAAAAAAGGAGTACCTGAGGCGGCTAATGCATTGATTTTCTGAATAGCGGCTATTTTATTCACTTTTGATTTTGTGCTTTTGGCGAGTCATTCGATACCACATCCTTTTTTCAAAGTTCCAAAAGAACGAAAATTGTCCAAATACAAAACCATAGATCAAAAGAATTATATTGTAAATCGGCAGGATGAATATATAGTATAAAATAGTATACAAAGTTTGATTACCCTCGCTTCCACCTATCCATTCTACGATGGGAGTTTTCAGAAACATCACTGTGAATCCCGTACAAGCAAAGGCGATTAAAATTAGGATCACCTGCCCAAGGCTATCCAACTTCCATCTGTCTTTTAAGCTATGTAAAAAGCTCATTCCTAATAGAGTTTATCTTTATACTTATCTTTTTTGGCCAACTCTTTTGCGGACTTATCCAGAACTAAAAATTGTTCCCAAAAATCATTGACAGGTACGCCAGCCAGAATCTTTACTGGCTCTTTTTTTACTGGATGAATAAAATCAAGTGCCCGTGCATGAAGATTGATGCTGGCATCGGGATTGGCTTTTGGGAAACCATACTTTAAGTCCCCTCTAATGGGACATCCCATAGAAGCCAACTGCACTCTAATTTGATGCGGTCTTCCTGTTAAAGGTTTTACTTCTAATAGGTAATGGTCATTCAACTTACCCAATACTTTGTAATTCAACTCTGCTCTTTGAGCTCCATCTTTTGGTTGATCGTAAGCCGTCGTTTTGTTTATTTTTTCGTCTTTTTTCAGATAATGAACCAACTTATCTTCTTTTTTCGGCGGTCTGCTTTTCACTACTGCCCAATAGGTCTTGTTGATCTTTCGATCCTTGAAAAGTTTATTCATTCGCTCAAGTGCCTTTGAAGTCCGAGCGAATACCACTGCACCACTTACCGGACGATCCAATCTGTGCACCGTTCCAAGAAATACATCTCCAGGCTTGTTGTATTTGTTTTTGATATATTCTTTACAATAATCTAATAAAGGTTTATCCTTCGTTTTATCACCTTGCACAAGAACACCTGATGCTTTATCTACGATGAGCAGATGATTGTCTTCATATATAGATATAAACGGTTTCCCCATTACAAATTGATTTTCATGTTTAATTTAAAGAAAAGATTGTCGCTCGTTGAGTCATAAGCATAAGCTCCATGACGATAAATCGCATCAAAACCCCAACCCATATATCCTACATCAACAAAGTTTAATCTAATCAATTTTTTAATTCCAAGACCCGATTCAAAATATACATCCTCCATGGTTTTAAAAGTTACTTCTTCATGCCTTTCGGGATGAGACAATGTTCCATATCCAGCGTTATGATAAAAAATCAGCTCAGGTTTCATCACTCTATTTGATATCAACAAGTTTCCAAAATTATGATTGAAAAATAGACCCACCTGCTTATCAGACAAAAACTCATAAATATCCATCGTTTGGAAATACTCAGGTACACTCAACTTGGAAGTGGAGTTTCCTAATCCTGTAATCATATGACCATATGGAACATCGCCATATACATAAGCTACACGGATCAAAATATTTGATTTCCCCAAGATGTACTTCTTTTTATATTCTATACTGGCGTCGAATCTATCGTAATCAAAGTCACCACCGAGCCATCCAGAATTAGCATGACTGTATTTAAAATTTAACACAGGAAAATCATAATCATACAGTACTTTTTTGCCATATAGATCTAAATATTGCTCATTTCTAACGTATCTAAATGAAAGCGAGACTTCATTGATATCAAAGAAGTTATTTGCATAGTCCGTATTGTTGTACATATAATCATAAGTTGATTGTTGTTGCGACTTAGAAATACTTGTTTGAGCATATAAAAACGGAGCTACTCGTCTATTCAAACTTAGCTTATATGTTTCTTGTCTGTCAAATAGATTTCCCTGAAAGGACCTAATCAAATCATCAATACTGGATATTTTTCCCTCAAAAAATTGCTGAGTACCAACCTCCCTAAGATCTTTTCGATAAGTAAAAAGCACCCAAGTTTCCGTTCGCCGATCGAAGATATATTTCAGATTAGTACCATATTTCCATTCTTCATCACCAAAGCCATATCCAGCGTACCCGCCCATAATAAGCCGTTCTGAAAAACGATTATTGGTCTCCAGACCTGCACCTAATCTAAATTTCTCATAACTATTGATGGCAAAGAAATCATCCACACGAAGATCTACTTTCCCCAAGTTCAGCCTTAGCGTCAGCATCGACTCAGCCACTCCCTCTACTACTCTGAGGCTTTTATATAGAGAATCAGCCGCCACAAAGGTATTGAGCTCCATAGAATCTAAAGGCACGGCTCTATTCGCATCCAAAATCTGTTTTTGCTCTTTAGGATTCACTTTGTTTAAGGTAATTCCCACATCGCTAAAATCCTTTTGTGTGTAGTTGGTCTTTAAATTGATGTCCGAGAGATACCTTCTATTTTCTAGAATCAAATTCCGTCCATAAAATTTGAGCTCTTTAAAAATTATGTCTGTATTCAATTGAACAGGAAACCAATTACCCAACACTTTGTCGTATCGCTGTTGGATACTCACATCAATTTTAGAATTTGCTACTGCAGATTTTGCGGTCACATTAGTCAGTGCATAGTCCTCTCCGTGCACCCATAACAGCCCCGTTAAACCATCAAATTTTTTACCTTTTTTTGGGGCATAACTCACCACAAAAACGGTGTCCGTTTCAAAAAAAGTGGTGTCCTCAATATAAAACTCATATTGAGAAAGCCCTGATGGATTAATTGGATTAATATAATCCTTGTCGAAAATATCTAAGATATCATTATAAAACCCAAACGGCTGATATAGCCCACTAAATGCCGCAAACAAACCACCTCTCAAACCAGATATTTGGGTGGCCAAAATAGTTTCATTCTTAAGACCTGGCTCGATAAATTTGGTCTCTGAATATGATTCTGCCACGTATAAATGGCGCGTATTGAAAGAACTATCCACTTTGAAGAATTTGGTGTTGGTGGCAACACTGCTGGTGTCATTGGCTTGTTTTAAACTTTCTTCTTTTACCCTTCTTGCCAAGGAATCAGCAGTCTTTGTATCTGCATCTATGTGATAAACATCCTTTGTATAGGATTTATAACTATACTGAGAGAATTTTTTAGGGTCATGTTTTTTTCTGTTTTCGATGACATTTCTCATTAGAATATTGGCTGGGTTTTCTCCTGATTCAAAAACCAATTCCTCCAATTGAGTCACTTCTTTTTCCATATAAATGATTGGAGAAGCATTGATTTGTCCGACAGATAACTCTCGACGGATATATCCTACGTGCTGAAATGTAATGTTACCTTCATAATCCCGAGGAACTACCAAACTAAATCGTCCATCTATATCAGAGATGGTACCTGTGCTGGTACCGCTAATAGCTACAGTCACAAAACTTAAAGCTTCTCTATCTTCTTCAGCATATATGCGTCCAGAAACGATTTGTGCAAACGCACTTGTATTGCCCAATAGAAATAGGAGGATGAAAAAAGTTAAAATGCAATTGGCTAATTTGGTAATCATTGAAGGTGGCAATACTTAATTATTCTTGGCTGAAATAAACATATACGACTAAAGACACTTATACATCTTCAATCACGTATTCAAAGACAATCAAAAACTAAAAACGTAACTAATAAAACTGAATTAACCTTAACTCTGCTGCGTAATAAAAGATACACTTTATAACGAAAAAAAGATATCAAATTTTACGAAGGTGAAATTACCTAAAACTCACTTGTAAAATGGAATTCTATATCAGGAAAGTTATCCTGAACCATTTGCAACCAAGCCTTAGACTCTGCCATGAAAACCAGTTTTCCATCTTTGTCCTTCGCAATATGACGGTATTTAGATTCCACAAACTCATCGAGTTTCTTTTTATCAAAACTACTAATCCAGCACGCTTTAAATAAATTCATTGGCATGAACTTAC
Source organism: Reichenbachiella sp. (assembly GCF_039969095.1). GTDB lineage: Bacteria > Bacteroidota > Bacteroidia > Cytophagales > Cyclobacteriaceae > Reichenbachiella. The sequence goes on along the minus strand of NZ_JBDVOL010000010.1, from coordinate 851,102 downwards.
AGGTGGCTCCATATTCATGCAACAATCTATGCTGAATCACCTCGAACTGAAGAGCACCTACAGTACCTACTACTTTTCTGGCGCCCATTTCATAGGTAAATAGCTGCGCTACACCTTCGTCCATCAATTGTTTTAAACCCTTTTCGAGTTGCTTTGTTTTCATGGCATCCATATTCACCACTTCTCTGAAAATCTCTGGAGAGAAACTTGGAATACCTTTGTACATACCTTTTTCACCCTCACTTAGTGTGTCCCCTATTTTCAGATTACCAGTGTCATACAGCCCTACGATATCACCAGGGAAGGCTTCATCGATCACTTCTTTACTTTGAGCCATAAACGCGGTGGCATTAGAATATCTGAATTTTTTATCTAATCGAGAATGGTAGTAATTGTTTCCTCTAGAAAATTGTCCTGCGCAAACACGAACAAAGGCAATTCTGTTTCTATGTTTTGGATCCATATTGGCATGAATCTTAAATACAAATCCGGAAAATTTAGATTCTTCTGGGATAATTTGTCTTTCCTCTGTAAATCTAGGCGCCGGACCAGGAGCAATATCTATAAAACAATCTAATAATTCTTGAACACCAAAATTGTTCACAGCACTTCCAAAAAACACGGGAGCCACTTCTCCATTTCGATAGGTCTCAATATCAAATTCAGGATATCCGCCATCCACTAATTCTACATCTTCTCGAAGCGTTTCAGCATATTTCTCACCAATTAATTCATCCAAAACTGGATCATTGATATCTTCAATACTGATGTCGTTCTCTTTATCGAGCTTTTGTTTACTAGCTGTAAATAGTTTGAGCTTTTTCTCATACAGACTGTATACGCCTTTAAAAGTCTTGCCCATACTGATTGGCCAACTCAGAGGACGAACTTTGATATTCAACTTGGCTTCTATCTCATCTAGCAAATCATAGGGATCTTGCCCTTCTCTATCCAGTTTATTGATAAATACCATCACAGGTGTGTTTCTCATGCGACAAACTTCCATGAGCTTCTCCGTCTGAATCTCTACGCCTTTTACACAGTCGACTACGAGCACTACGCTATCTACTGCGGTTAGCGTACGATACGTATCTTCAGCAAAATCCTGGTGACCAGGTGTGTCTAGCAGATTGATTCTTCTGTTTTTATAATCAAAACCCATCACAGAAGTAGCCACAGAAATACCCCTTTGCTTCTCAATCTCCATGAAATCCGAAGTTGCATGACGGTCGATCTTGTTAGACTTCACTGCACCAGCCGTTTTGATTGCTCCACCAAAAAGCAAAAGCTTTTCCGTCAAGGTCGTCTTTCCCGCATCGGGGTGACTGATGATACCAAAGGTTTTTCGTTTTTCTATTTCTGCTGTCAGGCTCATGGAACAATGAATAATTGAAATAAAGATTAGTGAATAATGATTTGAAAGTCTCAATTCATCATTCATTTCGGGGCGCAAAGATAGTAGAGTTATTAGCTTTATTAAAGAATACTTGAATGAGGTTTATTGATTGGCCAAATGGTCTAATCTTTTATAGCATAAAAATAAGCAAGAGCCCCAATTGTCAAAACAATTAACACCAAAGCACCTACCAAATTCAACCAGCTTTTTGTATCTCCCTTTGATATAGCTTGTTGTACTAAATAACTGAAACCAATCACTAAACCGCCTCCAATTAAAATACCCGCCAATGCAGGTATGATACCCAATATCCCCAAAATAGCGCCGGCTAATAACATACTCCCCACTAGCACAGGCCAAAACCTCTTATTCCGTTTTGATTTCAGTTGCTTAGGAGATTTTTTATCAGTATCAAGGCTTTGATTTTTTAGCTTTTCTGCATGTAAGGAATCGATTCTTTGGTATTGATTGGTATATCGTGTACTACCACTTGCATGAGTTTCAATTGATTTTCTTGATTGATCAGGATTTAAAAGACTATCTTCTTCTGCCCATTGATAATTGTTTGGGTCTTCCGTTCCAGAAGATAACACATCTTCATTTTTATCATGCCTTTGACTTTGTCCATTTACTTGCTGGAAATCAGCGCTGTATTTTCTAGACGCGCATCCGAATACAATTGTGAAAACAAGTAGAAAATATAAATTCCTGAGTATCATGTTTGAGTTGGTTTATAAGTAGTGACAAGAAATTGAGTTGCTCCCCTCAACACTAAACACAATTACTTGTTTCTATAATTATTTATGTAAATTCAATTTTCAATTGCATAAATATGAACACACTAATAAGACTTATCCTATCAGCCATCGCAGTATTAATTTGTTCCTACATATTACCAGGCGCCCATGTATCTGGTTTTCTAACTGCTCTCGTCGTAGCAGGTGTGTTAGCAATAGCCAATATTTTACTCAAACCAATTTTGGTGATTTTAACGATACCCATCACTGTATTGACGTTTGGCCTATTCCTACTGGTTATAAACACACTCATGGTTATGCTTGTTAGTGGATTGGTTCCAGGATTTGATGTAGATGGTTTCTGGTGGGCATTTGCATTTAGCATTGCGCTTTCACTAGTCAATTCAGTTTTTGAAGGTATGCAAGACAATAAGTCTAACTAGAAAATCAATTTATTATGAAAAAGAACATCAAATCAGGCATCATCTTTTTATTAGTCGGTGGATTTTTCATCTACTGGGCGCAAACCCATTCTCCCAAGAAACTGGGACAGGCGATTGGCAATGCTTTCAGTGGGTCTTACACGATGGACGAGACTTCTTATTACATATGTTTAGGCGTGGGCATTGCCATCGGTGTATTTGGCCTTCTTAAATTAATCAGAAAGTAAAAACTATTTTCTAATTATGGAAATGCCTAGGTGTCCCCTAGCACAGCATCAATAAAAGCTGATATACCCAATAGGGTAAGCAATGTCAATCCAACTATAACAACGAAATAACCGAAAAAGCGACCTTTCCATCTTTTCTTGTCAATGCTAATTCTATGTACACTGAAAAGTCCAGCCACCATTGAAAGTCCGAATAAAACGAACAACAATGGTGTAAAGCCAGTCGAAATCCCAATCAAAGAGGTAATTACAAATAGCCCAAATGCACCTAATCCATAGGGTTCAAGTTTTCTGATTTTTTCTGATTTTTTGTTTTTTTTATCCGTTCCTTTTGATTGATTGGACAAATTTGAAATGCTTTTTGTCGAATGTTCGATTGAAGGAATTTTTTTCAAAACTGGAACTAATGAATGAGAACCTTCCGATGCTTGAATAATTATGGGCACATCACTATCTATTGAAGCAACTAATTGAGGCTTTTCTTCTTTGACAATCTCCTGTTGAGTTATTTGATGATTTCCAATCTGGTTTTGAAAATGCCTTCCATATTTTTTACTCACACAAGAGTAAATGAAAACGCTTGCCAATAGAAGCAAATAAATTGATCGTGTCATGATTAGGTTTTGTTGTTAATAAGACAATGTACATTAGAAAGCCCCCCAATACATATTGTCAGTAGTTTATAAATTGAGTTATCAATTCGTCAGCCCTTAATACCAATTCTAAATCACTTTTCTGCCAATCTGTCACCACGTCAGTAGCTAAAGCGCTTTGGCATAGCTGTTGATGATAGGGATTTCAGATTAGTAAAAGAATTTTAAGAAGATTATAATTAAAAAATAGATCATGGGAAAAATAATCGGAATCGATTTAGGTACTACCAACTCTTGTGTGGCTGTGATGGAGGGCAATGAGCCTGTCGTTATCCCAAATAGCGAAGGACATAGAACTACCCCTTCTATCGTAGCATTCTTGGATGGCGGTAAAGGAGAAAGAAAAGTAGGTGATCCAGCCAAAAGACAGGCGATTACCAACCCACAAAATACCATTAGCTCTGTGAAGCGTTTCATGGGTAAGAAATTTGCAGAAGTTTCTGACGAAATGAAGAATGTTTCTTATGCTGTAGAAAGCGGAAACAACGACGTGGTAAGAGTGAAAATCGGCGACAGAAATTACACCCCTCAGGAATTGTCAGCAGTAATCCTTCAGAAAATGAAGTCCACTGCCGAAGATTACTTAGGTACTGAAGTAAAAGAAGCTGTAATCACTGTCCCTGCTTACTTCAACGATGCAGAAAGACAAGCCACTAAAGAAGCTGGTGCAATCGCTGGGTTGGAAGTAAAAAGAATCATCAATGAGCCTACTGCTGCGGCATTGGCATATGGATTGGATAAGAAAAACGCAGATATGAAAATCGCTGTGTATGACCTTGGTGGTGGTACATTCGATATTTCTATCTTAGAATTAGGAGATGGTGTATTTGAAGTAAAATCTACAAATGGTGATGTACACCTAGGTGGAGATGACTTTGATGCAGTAATCATCAACTGGTTGGCTGACGAGTTCAAAAACGACGAAGGTATCGACCTAAGAAAAGACCCAATGGCACTTCAAAGATTGAAGGAAGCTGCTGAGAAAGCAAAGATCGAATTGTCTAGTTCTACTAGCACTGAGATCAACTTGCCATATATCATGCCAGTAGACGGTGTGCCAAAGCACTTGGTAAGATCATTGTCTAGATCGAAGTTTGAGCAATTGGCTGATGCTTTGGTGAAAAGATCAATGAAGCCAGTAGCAGCTGCTTTGAAAGATTCAGGTCTTTCTAAGTCTGACATCGACGAAGTAATCTTGGTAGGTGGATCTACTCGTATTCCAATCATTCAGGAAGAAGTAGAGAAGTTCTTCGGTAAGAAGCCTTCTAAGGGTGTAAATCCTGACGAAGTAGTAGCCGTAGGTGCTGCGATCCAAGGTGGTGTATTGACTGGTGAAGTAAAGGATGTATTGTTGCTTGACGTTACTCCATTATCTCTTGGTATCGAGACCATGGGCGGTGTATTGACTAAGTTGATCGAAGCCAACACGACGATCCCTACTAAGAAGTCTGAGACCTTCTCTACGGCAGCTGACAACCAGCCATCTGTGGAAATTCACGTGGTACAAGGTGAGCGACCAATGGCGAAGGACAACAGAAGTTTGGGTAGATTCCACTTGGACGGTATTCCACCAGCACCAAGAGGTATTCCTCAGATCGAAGTGACTTTCGACATCGATGCCAACGGTATCATGCACGTAACGTCTAAAGACAAAGGCACAAACAAAGAGCAAAGTATCAGAATCGAGGCTTCATCTGGATTGTCAGAAGAAGAAATCGAGAAAATGAGACAAGAAGCTGAAGCGAATGCTGAGTCTGACAAAGCGGAAAAAGAGAAAATAGAAAAGCTCAACGGAGCAGATTCTATGATCTTCCAAACAGAGAAACAGCTGAAAGAATTTGGTGATAAATTGTCTGACGACAACAAAGGCAAAATCAGCGCTGCACTAGAGACACTTAAGGAAGCACATAAAAATGCGGACTTAACTGCGATCGATGCTGCGATGGAAGAAATGAACAAAGCATGGGAAGGCGCATCACAAGAGATGTACGCTGCGACTCAAGGCGCTGAAGGTGGAGCTCCCGGAGCTGATGCTGGACAAGCGGGCCCTGAAGCAGAAGCAGCTGACTCAGACGTGTCTGATGTAGAGTTCGAAGAAGTCGATGAGAAAAAATAATTTGAGCTTCCAGTGGAAGGTAAAATTATTTTTGATGTGGAATGCACATCACTAGCACAGAGCTAGTTTTAAACATAGATACAAAGCCTTTCTGGGAAACCGGGGAGGCTTTTTTTGTTGCAATAAACTATTTACATAGATTTAAATAAATTGATTCACGAATATGAAAAACCCATATGATAAATATTTAGACCATCTCTTCGAAGTTCTTCTAGACTATAGACATACCACAAACCTTATCTGTAGAATATTAACAAAAGATGCAGCTAATATTTCAAATGGGGAAATAATTTCAGAAAATCATTCCGCTTTGATAATAAGTGATTGGACAGGGCCAACGGACAATGGTTGGGAAATAAACCAACACTCTGGCAAATACAGATATACAGGAAAAGAAAATTATGCGTCAGATATTCAAAATTTAATATTTAGAGAATGTAGTTTAATATATGCTCAAGCCTTTGAAGTCCTAGAAAAATTCATAAAAGACTGTCTTTTTCATAGAGCTGAGCTAAATCCAAAGTTTCAAGAAGAGGTACTAAAAAAATTTAGACCAAACGACAAATTCACTAGACAAAACATGCCAGGAGGTGATACTTTGTTTAAACTAGTCAAAATAGCTACAAAGAAAAATTTCAGTAAACACAACAACATCTACAACAATAAAAATTTAAATTTTAAAAATTTTTGGTGTGTTATTTCAAAGTCCAGACATGCAATAACGCATAGCCGCGGGGATTTGAAAATTTCCGAAATTAAGGGTGAATCAAAAATTAAAATTTTCCACACATATTTTAAAAACACACAAACTGAACCAGACACACTTAAAATTCAATTGGATTATGAAAATTTAAGTTTCTTAATCAAAGACTTAGGAGAATTTGCATTCCAAATTTATAAAATGCTTAGCCTAGAAGATCGATGTGATTGGGAATACTTAGAGAATTGAAGCCTTCCTACGTCTCATTAGCGCGCATCCGTGATGCCTGACCTGCTTCCATAAATGTGTCGTCCTGATTTTACTTTACAGGTTAAACATATAGTTCTCATCGTTTTTTCTTGAATTGCCAATCCAATTTTATTACTCTAACTTTCAGTACACTTAAACAATTACCAATAATGAAAAATGCTGCGCTATATCTAGTATTCGTGCTGCTTTTCACTTCGTGCAATTCGTCGCAAAAAGAAAAAGCCAATCAAACCAATTCCACCCTAGGCGAACTCCAACATGGCATTCCCATTTCAGAGGCTGCTCAATCAGATTTCGAAAATGGTCTACTCCTACTCCATAGTTTTGAATATGACGACGCACGTCAATCGTTTCAAGCAGCAGCAGATGCTGACTCAGAAGAAATGATGGCCTATTGGGGTATGACCATGACCTACTATAAAGCGCTATGGGGATTGCAGAATGTAGAAGAAGGCAGAAAAGTAATGCTACTCAAAGGCGATACGAAGGAAGAAAGAATCGCAAAAACACAAGAGGGAATCGAACGTGATTTATGGCAAGGACTTGAATTATTATTTGGAGAAGGAGAATTAAAAGAACGAAATCAGGCTTATTCCGATCATATGGCGAAATTGCATGAAGCAACACCTAACAATCAAGAAATAGGTGCCTTCTATGCCTTGTCATTGCTCTGGTCCTCACCCGGAGATGGCTCGCAGGAGAATAATATCAACGCTGCCGCTGTGGCAAAAGGCATATTAGAAGAAAACCCCAATCACCCTGGTGCCTTACATTACACCATTCATGCCTTCGACAGCCCTAATTTGGCCATTCAGGGTATTGAAGCCGCGAACAAATACGCCAGTACTGCCCCTGATGCTGTACATGCATTGCACATGCCATCGCACATATATCTCAATCGCGGGATGTGGAATGAAGTAGCCACTTCCAATGAAAATTCTTATGGAGCGAGTGTCAGGAAAATGGAAAGGTTGAATCTAGGTGATGAAGCCAGAGGGTTTCATAGTTATCATTGGTTGCACTACGCCTACCTACAGCAAGGTCGAATAGATGATGCTACGAAATTGATGAAAGATATGCTGACTTACGCCGTAAATGCAGATACACCTGGAGCCAGTACTTATTTAATCAATATGCAAAACTTCCAAGTCACAGAGTCAGGCTCTTGGAATTTAAAAGAAGAACCAGTTGTAGTCAAACTTGATGGATTGAGTATAGACACCAATGCTCAACACCATTTTTTTGTGAGTTTATTGGCTTCCAAAAATGAAGACCTTGAAACAATAAAAAACCAAATTGAGATACTAGAAGATAAAATTGCCGCAGCTCAGTTAGTGGTGACTGCAGATGGCATAGCCATGTGTGATGCTGGATATACCAGATATGCCCCCAATAAAAGAACGATCATCAGAGCGGAAACTATGCTCAATCAAATCATGGTTATGGCAGATTTATTAGTAGGCAATAACGAAAATGCCGAAATACACCTCAAACAAGCTGTAGAGTTAGAGGATCAGCTTCCATTGCCTCAAGGGCCACCAGACATTCCGCTTCCCTCCTACGAACAATATGCCTATTGGCTCCTAGATAATCAACGTTATGAAGAAGCAATAGCAGTCTTCGATCAAGGATTAGAACGAACTCCATTACGTACCAAAGCACTACAAGGTAAGATGATAGCTTACCAAGCACTTGGAGATATGGATAAGGTCAATGAGATTCAAAATTTGTTGGATGTAATTCTACAGTCCAAATTACTTGTCGTCAATTAGCAACAAGACTTTATACAAAAAAGCCCTCTCTAAAATTTTAGAGAAGGCTTTTTTGTTCATTAGATCATCACCTACTTCTTAAGTATTCTAAACTTCTCTGTACTGTAAGCTGTATTGATAAGCACGTGATAGACACCAGTTCTTAAACTTGAAATATCTATTTTAAATAAAGATGAATTGATTCCATTCAATATTTGCTGATGTACAACTCTTCCTGTAGTAGAAATAATCTGAATTTTGGCATTTTCTAAATTTTCATTAGCCTCAATGGTTAACACTTTTTCTACTGGATTAGGGTAATAACCAACTTCAAATTCATACAATGGAGATTCAACTCTGAGCGTTTCAGAGTATGATGATTTTCCATCAAAATCAAGCTGTCTGATTCTATAATAATTCACGCCGTTGAATGGAGATTTATCAATGAATTCGTAATGATTGATTGCTGAATAGATATTGAATGCATCCAGAGTACCTATCACACCAAATGATTCTCCATCTTCACTTTTTTCAATTTCAAAGTGGCTCACATTAAGTTCATTAGTTGTTCTCCAAACCAACTCAATTTTCTCATCCACATAATAACCCTCAAACCCTATGAAGTCCAACGGTAAATTGATAGCTTCATCCGCATCTAAATGATTAGGTATCATATCGCCATCATTGTCAGGAATACCTGAAACGTTTCCATATGCGACACCATTTTGATCGGAGTCAAACAAATTGATTATCCCATCATTGTCAGAATCTAGATAGAAAGCATTGCTAGGGTTTAGGAAATTAGGACGTCCACCGCCACCTTCGAGCCAATCTGGAATATCGTCACCATCGGAATCTGTGGTATTGTAATGATCTGGATTACCATTTGCTGTTTCATAAGCCAAGGCTCTCGCTACATAATCCGGACGCGAATAACTATCTCCACCTGCATGAACAAATTCATCATCATCGAAAGCTTCTACAAAATCAAAAGCTCCATCACCATCAGAATCAATGTCTAAATAATCCAAAATCCCATCCGCATCTGTACTCGTCATATCAGGAGGTGTCCCATCAGTGTCATCTACCAATCCATCGCCATCTGCATCGTTTCCACCCAACGTATATCGACCATGATCATCAGTTGTAGCAGGATAATCTCCGTCGTTGGCTTCTACAGCATCTGGAATTCCATCACCATCAGAATCTAATGAAAGGAAATTTCTTCGGGCACCGCCGTCACTATTCGGAACAGCAAGAGCACTACCTCCATTCGTAATATCGAAAGTATCTGGCCAGCCATCACCATCAGTATCAGTAAGGTCATCTGCCAATCCGTCATTCGTTGCATCGGTTCCTCCTCCTTCTACTAAATCTGAAATACCGTCATTGTCAGCATCTGCATCTTGATAATTTGGAATACCATCTCCATCTTGATCAAAATCTGTGATGGCTGCAGTTCCTCCATTATCTGAGTCTGCCGCATCATGAAGCCCATCGTCGTCAGCATCAAGAAAATCATCTACTCTTCCATTGCCATTAGCATCTATTCCCAGATTCTCAATGACGTCAGGAACTCCATCATCGTCCGAATCAATATCTAAATAATCAGCTGGTCCCGTACCATCGGTATTAGTCGGACTGTATGCCGTTCCGCCGTTGGTGCCATCCCTATCATCATGAAAGCCATCACCATCTGTATCTGTAAGACCAGAGAATTGACCTTCATCAGTCATATTAGTAGGAATTACCCCATCATTAGCTTCTATGGCATCTGGCATCAAGTCATTATCTGAATCCAGATCACGATAATTTGCATTACCATCATTGTCCGTATCAATTACGGCAAGAGCGGTACCTCCGTCATCACTATCATAAGTATCTACCCAACCGTCACCATCTGAATCTGACAAATCATCAACTAAACCGTCATTAGTAGCATCAGTTCCTCCAGCTTCAACAATATCTGGGAAACCATCATCGTCTGAATCACGATCTTGATAATCTGCCAAGCCATCTCCGTCTGCATCCCTTCTTTCGAGTGCTGTACCTCCATTGTCCTGATCTAGTATGTTCGCCCACCCATCACCATCAGTATCTCCAAAGGTATCTATCTGACCATCGTTGTCTCCGTCATTTCCACCTGCTTCTATTAGATCTTGAATACCGTCATTGTCTGAATCTAAATCAAGGAAGTCTACTTGACCATCACTATCGGTATCAGGCTGAGCTGTTGAGTTGAAATACAATCCATCAATTTCTACTTGACCTGCTGTGTTGTTTTGAACTTCAACTGCAATAAATTGGGCATCAGCATTTAATTCTATTACAAAATCCTGATAAAATGTGTTACTCAACGCAGTATAAGCTACATCATTGGTAAATGCGCCATCAGAGAATGTTGCAGAGGAATGCTGACTTATCTCAACATCGTTATTTCCACTTCCAGCAGCATCTACTCTTAAATACACTGAGATTACAGTTCCACTTGGATAAGAAGCACCGAGGTCCAATACAACAAACTCATTGGATTGATCCAAATCAGCAGAGGCATCATCAATTGTACTACTATTTGTAGGATTGGAGACACCATCGCCTCCACCACTATTGTCATGTGAACCTTCCGTATAATTGATGGTATCATCTGCTCCATTACTGTCAGCATCAGTAAAACTATCAATCACTCCATCATTGTCACTATCAGAATATCCAGCACCCTCAATCAGGTCAAGAATCCCATCATTATCGCTATCCAAATCGAAAAAGTTAGGAATTCCATCTAGATCAAAATCATAACTGTCGTCAATATTATCTCCATTTACATCTGTACCTGGATCATTATAATTAAGCAAGCCATCACCATCTGCATCTGCAAATGGATTTGGTAAAGAAGCATCATACTCATCTATATTGAGGATACCATCGTTATCATTATCCAAATCCAATTGATCAGCAATACCGTCATCATCATTGTCTGCAAAGAATAGGTAATCTGGCGTAGCTCCTCCACCTTGTGTCTTATCATCAGCCCAATTTCCATTGCTATTAGCATCTTCAGAAGAGGTGTCTACACCATCTTCATCATCGTCTGTATCACGAACATCAACCGTACCATCTGTATCAGTGTCTTGTAAACTGGCATTAGTTCCTGTAATGTTATCTATCCCTCTACCTGCATATATATCAAAAATGTCCCAAAGACCATCTCCATCAGTATCTACATTATAGTTCGTCTCATCGGTTACGTCATTGTTGCTATTGGTATCCCAATCTCCGTATCCATTGATATTAGCATCAAACGCTTCGATGATATCTTCAACGCCATCATCATCGCTATCATCATCTCTGTAATCAGCTTCTCCACCAGCATCAGTATTTGTTGGTATAATGGCCGTTCCTCCGTTATCTACATCAAAGGCATCATCTAAACCATCACGATCAGCATCATTACCAGTCAATGTCAAAGCTGTTACTTGTGCTTCATAGTAATCAGAAACTCCATCGCTATCACTGTCTAAATCACGGAAATCATTTATTCCATCTGAATCGAAATCTGGATTGGTTAAAGTTGTGCTTTGTGCAGTGTTAGCTACTCCATCATTCTGATCTACATCACTGCTGACACCATCACCATCTCCATCAGCTCCTGTGAAACGTCCTGTATCCATATCAAGTCCAGTTGGCACAGTACCACCATTAGCCTCAATGGCATCATATATACCATCATTGTCACTATCTAAATCCAATGCATCAATAATTCCATCCCGATCATGGTCATATTCATCGAGTACACCATCTCCATTTACATCTGTGAAATTATTTCCAAAACCATCATCATCGGCATCAATATCGTTAGCGTCTCCATCACCATCCATATCGTCATCTAGGAAATTGTATATACCGTCATTGTCCAAATCGCCATCAAACAAAGAACCATTATCTGGTCCGCCTGCAGGCAATGGAAGAACACCAAATTCAAATTCATCAATAGAAGCAATGCCATCATTATCGGCATCCCCATCCACTATGTTCAAAACCCCATCACCATCATCATCAGCCGCATATAGGTAATCTGGAATTGGGTTACCATTTTGCACAAAATCGTCTGTCCAATCTCCATTGCTATTGTCATCTTCAGCAGCAGTTGAGCTACCATCATTGTCATCATCGGTGTCCCTGTAATCCTCTTCATCAGCACCATCTGAATTTTGCAACCCTTGATTGGAAGCATCAATATTAGAAAAGGTTATGAAACCTGTATTGTCAGTATCGAAGATATCCCAAAGACCATCTCCATCTGTATCTGTATTATACCCGTACTCATCTGTAATATCATTGTCGCCGTCAGTATCCCAATCGGCGTACCCATCTGAATCTGCATCAAACCCTTCAATCCAATCTACTAAGCCATCACCATCAGAATCATCATCTAAGTAATCAGCTGCCGCAAGACCTCCTGAATTGATTGGATCTATTGCATTTCCAGCTGATATATCTTCATCGTAAACGTCTAAAATCCCATCACTATCAGAGTCACCTGCAACAGGCGCGACATAAGTTGCGCTGGCTTGCCCTTCTCTATTGTCTGTGATTCCATCATTGTCAGAATCAAGGTCAAGATGATTAGCTACTCCATCGCTATCTGTATCAGGAATAGTAATAGGAGCTGCATCGTAGGTATCATCCATACCATTAGCTACGTCATTATATGTAGGCAAGAAAGACTGACACTCGGCTGTGTTTATTGTATATACTGCATTGTTTCTTCCAGCGACTACATCACTGGTAGCTCCATCTTGGTTCAATCCCATGGTAGCATTGTCGCCATTATCTGGGCTATAGTCTGTAGTTACAATTCTTACTTCGTTTGTGGTTTCAAAAAGTTGCAATTGAACAGTAGCTGAACCATTTCCAGTAAAAAATTCAACAGCCGTATAGGTGACTATAAAGATTCTGTCAGGTGAAGTACCAGTAACTCCATAAGTAATAGCACCTCCGTTTGTCACGTTCCAATCTTGGTGATTCATGAAAATGGTATTGGTGTACGTGCCATTCGGAATTGTGACCGGATTAAATGGATTTCCAACTGCACTTAGATCATCAAAGCTGAACCATCCATTGGGAGAAATTGATCCTGTAGTACCATAAGCAATACTGTTATCGTAAAAATCAAATTCAAATGGCATTTGAAAAGTAGTTTCAGTATCATCGGCCAGCGTAGCTGAAGTATGGCCAGATTCTGATTGGAGCGTTGTTGAACAACCGGTCGAAACAGAATAAGAAATAAAGGCTCCCTGACCACCGGAAACATCTGTAAAACCATCTACTTGTCCATCTTCATCAGCGTCTGCCAGAGCAAATTCTACTACATCTGCAATTCCGTCATTATCACTGTCACGATCCATCATATCTGGAATACCATCCAAATCAGTATCAAACTCATCTATCACACCATCTGCATTGACATCATTAAGATCAAAAGTATCTATCACTGAATCACCATCTGCATCAGAGTCACTAGAATTATTAGTACCATCGCCGTCTATATCATTATCTTGGAAGTTTAATATCCCATCTCCATCAATATCTCCGCTAGGATCCAGTCCTAATCCTCCGTCTTCATCAATATTGGCCAAACCATCGTTGTCCATATCTTCATCCGAACTATCAGCCACTCCATCTCCATCAGAATCTGGATTGCTATATAGATAATCAGGAATTGGAGTACCACCATCTGCAAAGTCATTTGTTGGATCACCATCGTTGTCATTGTCTTCATCTCCTGCTGTATTATCATATGTGATAATACCGTCACCATCATCATCTGTGTCCTGAAAATCCCAAGTTCCATCTAGATCAGAATCGGCTATATAAGCATTCGAACCTACGACTTGAAGTGCACCTACTCCTACGTAATTGTCAAAAATATCCAAGATACCATCCTCATCTACATCAGAATCAAACCCTGAATCATCAAAAGTTGCATTTTGATCTGAATCCCAATCGGCATATTGGCCTCTAGTGCTGTTATTGCCTTCTACCAGATCACTTACATTATCAGCGTCGGAATCTGCATCTAAATAATCTTCATTTCCAGCACCATCTGTATTTGGTAAGGTAGGCAACGTACCACCATTATCAGGGTCATAAACATCGTCCAAGCCATCTTCATCGGTATCATTTCCTGATGGAGCTATATATGTGGCTTTAGTTTGCGCTTCTATATTATCTACAATACCATCATCATCTGAGTCTAAATCAAGATGGTCAGATATTCCATACGGATCAGTAGAATTATCAGAATCAATTAATACAATTGGTGTAATTTCTTGTGTGTCATTCCAACCATTACTATTGGCATCTGTAAACCCATCGACTTGACCATTGGCTACATCAACTGTCAGACCCATTTCTATTACATCTACGATTCCATCATTATCAGCATCCATATCGGAAAAGTCCTTCTGACCATCACCATCATGATCTTGCACTGCGTATGGGTCATTCTCAGTATCATCGTTGAAGCCATCTCCATCTGCATCAGGATCGAAACCATTTTCTATGCCGTCTCCATCTTTATCAGAATCACTATTATCATCAATACCATCTCCATCAATATCGCCTCCACCAGTTTGATCTACATCAGCTATATCATCAATTCCATCACCATCAGTATCTACTCCTCCGGTTTCATCAACATCAGCTGAATCCGGAATACCATCGCCATCTGTATCTACTCCTCCTAAGAAATCTGTATCTGCTGAATCATCTATACCATCACCGTCAGTATCTGCTCCACCTGTCTCATCAACATCCACGCTATCTGGAATACTATCTCCATCAGAATCTACCAATTCATCTACTTTACCATCATTATCAGCGTCGACGCCACCTCCTTCTAAGACATCAGGATATCCATCATTGTCACTATCTAAATCTTTGTTGTTTGGAATACCATCGCCATCTGTATCGACATTGCTTATTTGGGTACCTCCATTATCTGGGTCTACTGCATCTGCCAATCCATCGCCATCTGTATCGGTGTTAAAACCATCAACTTTACCATTCCCATCACTGTCAGTACCTCCATTTTCAACTGCATCGGTAATTCCATCGTTGTCAGCATCAACATCTAAATAATCATAAACGCCATCATTGTCTGTATCAGGAACGCTAAGCGGTGTGCCTCCATTATCAGGATCAATCAGATCTGCAAGACCATCGCCATCAGTATCAGTGTTATCATCTAATTTCCCATCGCCATCCGCATCAATACCTCCTGCTTCAAGCAAGTTGGTCAAACCATCTCCATCTGAGTCAAGATCAGCTGCATCACGCAGACCATCTCCATCTCTATCAGCTAAGATTAGCGGGGTACCACCATTGTCAGCATCTATAATATCTGCAACACCATCTCCATCAGTATCTGTAGTATTGTCTAAGAAACCGTCATTATCTAGATCCGTCCCACCTACTTCAAATAAATCAGGCAACCCGTCATTATCTGCATCTAAATCTCTAAAGTCTGGAATTCCATCGAGATCTGTATCATAGACATCGTAAACGCCGTCGCCATTTGAATCAATGGTACTACTTAGTCCCCCAGTAACCGTTCCATCGTCCTGATCTCTGAAATTTGGTATCCCATCACCATCTTCATCTCCACTTGGGTCAAGTGTTTCTCCATTGTCTTCGTCAGCATCTACTATTCCATCATTATCTGAATCTCCATCTAGACTATCGGGTACTCCATCACCATCAAAATCACCATAATACAGGTAATCAGGAATATTAGCGCCTCCTTGACCATCTGTTCGATCATCAGCAAAGTCTCCATTTGCATTAATATCTTCTTCTTCAGTTAGATCTCCGTCATTGTCATCATCTGTATCTCTGAAATCAAGATTATCCACCCCATCTGTGTTTTGAAGGTCTACGTTAGTCCCAAGCGCATTGATACCCGAGCCTAAAGTGATGGAGTCAAATGCATCCGCTAAACCATCTCCATCCGCATCCGCACCAAAGCCAGCATCGTCTGTAACATTGTTGAAATTTGCATCCCACTCTCCATAACCATCATTATTAAGATCATCTCCTTCAACTATATCTAAAACACCATCTTCATCAGAGTCATCATCTAAGTAATCTGGATTGTCTTGTAAATCTGTGTTAACAGGTATTATTAAAGTTCCGCCATTATTTGGATCAAAAGCGTCGTCTAGACCATCTCCATCCGCATCATTTCCAGAAAAGGTCAATGATGAGCTACCAGCTATACTTTCGTAAAAGTCTGTGATACCATCAGCATCACTGTCACTATCTAAAGCATCATTGATACCATCAGCATCCGAATCAGCATTGGCTAAAGTGGACGAACCACCAGCAGCTGCAGGACTATTATCTACAAAGTTCATTAACCCATCATTGTCTGGGTCATTCAGCGTAAATTGTCCTTCAGTTTCATCAAAACCATTGGGAACAGCTCCATTATTTGCTTCTATAGCATCTAATATCCCATCATTATCCGAGTCTGAGTCTAAGAAGTTTGGCACTCCATCCAAATCAGCATCATATACATCGTAAACTCCATCTGTATTTGAATCAGTTGCGTCTACCAACGACCCTGAAATATCTGCATCACGATAATTAGGTACACCATCTGAATCCGCATCTTGACTAGGGTCAATGGGCTCACCCCCATCTTCGTCAGTATCCAAAAGACCATCATTGTCAGAATCAGCATCATTTGCATCAGCCAAACCATCGCCATCATAGTCACCCCTAAAAAGATAATCTGGCACTGTAGTTCCCACTACGGCAGTTCCTTGACCTTGGGTAAAATCATCTGTCCAATCGCCGTTTCCGTTTTCATCTTCTCCTGATGTCAGGCTACCATCGTTGTCATCATCAGAATCTTGAAAATCTGCAAAATCGGCTCCATCCGTGTTTTGTACTGCAGAGGATGTTCCTCCATCGTCTTCGTCAAAGACGTTCCATAAACCATCGCCATCATCGTCACTATCGAAATTGGCAAAATCACCAGTTTCAAGAACATTATTTAGATCCGTATCCCAATCTCCAAAACCATTGAAATCAGCATCATGGCCTTCAATCAAATCCGAAACTCCATCTCCATCGGCATCTGTATCACGATAGTCATCCGTGCCATTGCCATCCGTATCCACTGGATCTATCAGTGTACCACCGTTATTAGGGTCATAGACATCCAACAGCCCATTTGAATTAGTATCTCCTACGGCTGTTGCAATGTAATTATTGCTTGCTTGTCCTTCCACATTGTCAGGTATACCGTCATTGTCACTATCAGTATCTAAATAGTCGGGCAATGTGCCATCACCATCTGTATCAGGGAAACTCAAAGTTCCAATATCCTGAGCGTCGTTTCTTCCATTTCCATCGGCATCTGTAAATCCCGAAATATGTCCATCTGAACCAGCTGTACCACCTGCCTCAAATGCATCAACAATACCATCGTTGTCACTGTCTATATCTGCAAAGTCATCCACTCCATCTGAATCACTATCTGGTAAAGCAAGTGCCGTTCCTCCTGGATTATCCAATGTGTAAGTGACTGACATATCTGTAATACACGAAGACCCTTCCCCACAAACTCCTTCATCTACACCTCCGCCAGTGGTCCAATCTATAGTTACAGTTCCATCATCATTGAAAGTATTCCAGTTAGCCTGTGGTATTGTAATGCTAAACCCCAATACATTACAATCTGAACCATCCAAATTATCAGAATCTGTATAATCATAAGTCCCTAAATTTACGGCGCCTTCACCAGTGAGGGTAAAATCCTCATTACCCTGAGTTCCATAATCACCCGAAAGATTAAAGTCCAAAGTGACGTCACCTAAGGCGTCACTGGTAGATACAGTAAATACTAACGTATGACTCGGGTCGTCAGCAATCTCACATTCATCTGCAAAAGTATCTACTCGAATCATTGGATCAGAGTCATAAGAATCGTGCAGGCCATTATTATTATCATCTATTAATGCATCAATAAATCCGTCATTATCTGCATCTGTTAAACCCGCTTCTATGATATCTGAAATACCATCATTATCACTATCGGTATCTAGTGCATTAGGTATACCATCTAAATCGAAATCATAGTTGTCATTTACTCCATCTCCATTGCTATCGACATATCCCGCAAAATCTGAGTCTAAATAATCTGGAATACCATCGGCATCAGCATCTGTGTATACACTTCCTTCCTGAACATCAGAAATTCCATCATTATCTCCATCTTCGTCAGCACTTCCGAATATTCCATCTCCATCAGGATCGCAAGCATATTCAAAATCTACGATTTGAGTATTTACTTGATAGTATCCAAAGGACCAGGTGTTATGCAAATCATTGTCTGTTCCTGTCCAGTTGTGATTGTTTGAATTGGAACCATCCAGCTCAACTGCTGGAGTTTGATTGGTCGTTACATTAGAATCGTCCCAAAAAATCAAATCAAAACTTGTAGCTGGCCTCACATCCAACATGCGAATACCAGCTGTATTATCTTCCACATCATAAAGTGGCACATGAAGTGGTCCAGATGTAAATCTTCCTGAAATGGTAATCTCCGTACCTGAAGAGACCACATTTCCCTGGCCATCAAGTCCATCCCACGTGATAGTCGAATAACCTTCGGCAGAAACTTCAGCTTCCATTATGACATCTGTTGTGCCGTCTTGATAACCATTTTCACCATCCATATCTATGATAAGAGCGATCTGACCAGTCTGATTGGATTCGAACGTAATGGCCGCTTCTCCACCTCCTGTAGATGAACTACAATAAAAATATGCATCTGTGATAGTTACAGATGGTAAAGTACTTGTAGGATATACATCGATGTCAGGATTGTCAATAAAGAGATCATACTCTATAAGTGAAATATCAGTTCCTCTTGATTGTCTCAAAAGCGTAAAATCGGTTGTACCCGCCTGAGCTGCGTCAGCACCAGTTGAATTGGCATACACTAAAACAGAATATGGATCTATTCCTGCTAAATCTATTTCCTTCACATAATATCCATCGCTAACTCCTCCTACTGTAGAAGGGATTAAAGAAAACAACTGAAACTCTGTAGACAATAGATTATTAAATCCATCACCGCTAAAATTCCATCTTTTACAATGTAGTCTTCCTGTCTTTTCTTCTGTTCCGTTATAGACTGAAAAGTCCCATAGATTGTACTGACTACGGGCATCTACGTCATTAGTATAGCCTGCATTTGGACCTCCATCCACTTGCACAAAAACTATAAAGAAATCCTGATCTAGACCTGTATCGTTTGTATAACTATTAGCATCATAACCTCCCGCGCCTACAATATCAAAAGGACCAGCAGCAGCTTCAGTATAATCATGAATTACACCTGATCCATCTACAAAAGTTGAATTATTAGTGGTTCCTTCATCGTCGTCAAGCAACCATGTAGCGACAGGTAAATCTGTTCCTGGAACATCTCCATTCTCGAAAAGAGCTACTGTGAGTTGTTGATTCGTGGCTCCTGCTGAAAAACGGTTTAATCCCCAGTAAAGTGTCTCACCACTTCGTATATAGACATACATTTTCTCATCATCCGCGGCTGCTGGATCAAGAAAATCTCCAGAAAACCCTGGTGCGTCATGCTCGAGGTATCCAACGAATGTATTACTGCCAGTTGCAGTTCCAGTATTTGATGGTGTTAGGTTCTTAGAACCTTCGGAATGGGCATTCCACGACCAAGCGATCATGGCAATTGCTACTAATAACTTTCTCATTTAATGCTGCTTATTCTTTAATCATTACAATTTACCCTCGAAATATCGGAACATAGATTTATTTTGGACGAATGTCCATATACTCTCTATGAAAAGAAGAAAACGAAGGAAAGCTGGCAAAAAACAAGTCAATACTACTTATATCAACTCTCAAAAATCACGCAATAATACAAAAAAAAGAACCATAAATGGCACCTAAATTAGCAATAAGTGCAATTTTACTATTTGATTTTTAAACTATTTGACTGGTATGGTCTTTAGTTTTTACTTTAGATATTATTTCTTCAATAACACCATTTTCATTGATTATAAAAGTTGTTCTTACGGTACCCATATACTCTCTTCCATAAAGCTTTTTAAGTGCCCATGTACCAAATAAATTATGTATTTTATGGTCAGGATCAGATATCAAATCAAATGGTAAATCAAATTTTTCTTTAAATTTTATGTGCGATTTTTCACTATCCTGACTTACACCAAGAACTACATACCCTTGCTTGAGTAGCATATTATAGTTATCTCTCAAATTACAAGATTGAGCAGTGCACCCTGGCGTATTGTCTTTTGGATAAAAATAAAGAACCACTTTTTTACCTTGATAGTCCGATAGCTTTATTATTGATCCATCTTGAATCTTCGCCTCAAAATCAGGCACTTTATCTGCAATTTTTAATTTCATTATTCTGATCTAATTTTATTTTTAAGCACAATTTACACACTTATTTGATTGAGGCACAAGCATAATTCTACCGACTGGAATGACTTTTTGGCATTTCACACAGATTCCAAAATCTTTATCTTCTACTCGCGATAGTGCCACTTGCAACTTGCTTAATTTTTCTTCGGCTTTCCTTAATGATGCCTCATTTATACTTTTATTATTGATAGCATCCATTCGACTTACTCGTCCAATAACATTTTCGGGAGAAATGGGCTGTGTTAAGTCTTTGAGGTCTAAAACAATTTGTTCAACTTTTACAATTTCATTTTTTATCAGTTGTTTGACTTCTTTTCTATCCAAATCCATGGATACAAT
This sequence comes from Reichenbachiella sp., assembly GCF_039969095.1. GTDB lineage: Bacteria > Bacteroidota > Bacteroidia > Cytophagales > Cyclobacteriaceae > Reichenbachiella. The sequence goes on along the minus strand of NZ_JBDVOL010000010.1, from coordinate 829,975 downwards.
TTACTAATAACCTCTAGATATAATGGTATTTAGTTCTTCGATATCGATAAGCGTAATTTGATTAGACTTAATTTCAATTAGTCCTTCTTTTTTGAAATCAGACAAGGTTCTAATGACAGATTCAGGAGACGTTCCTACGATATTGGATAAATCTTCTCTAGAGAATTGAAATTTTTTACTATCCGACCCATAATTATTTTGAACCGTTAGAAGGGCTTCTGCCACTCGTTGACGAACTGAATTGTAGGCAATATGAAGCATTTTTGCTTCTTGATCTTTGATATTGCCTGAGAGGATTTTTATAAACCTTGAAGCCACAGACCTATCTTTATAAATCAATTGTAGAAAATCATCTTTTGGGATATAAAAGGATTCACTATCCTCCATAGCCATAGCCGAATCACTGTGATCCGATTGAGTAATCAGATCGTTAAACCCAATAAAATCCCCTGGTCCATACAAGCCTGTTATGAGTTCCTTTCCATCTTTATTGGTTTTGTAAGTTTTGATTTTTCCTTTATTAATAAAGACTAGATAGTTTGGGTAATCACCTTCATAGTACAAATTGGTCTTTTTCTTATGGTGGCGAATTCTCTTTTCTTTAGAAAGTTCTTTTAAACTTTCAATTTCTTTAGCATGGTCAAAGAAACTATCTAAGCCTGAAATATTGGTTTCATAATCGTTTTTAAATTGTTTGGTTCTTTTCAATCGAGCTTCTACTGCACTCAACAATTCTATATCGTCGAATGGCTTGGTCAAATAGTCATCCGCTCCTAAATTCATCCCTTTTCTAATATCAGATTTTTCGACCTTTGCAGTCAGATATATGAACGGAATATGAGAGGTTTCTGGATTTTTAGATATGATATGCAAAACACCATATCCATCAATGCCAGGCATCATAATATCACAAAGGATCAAGTCTGGTTTATCAGCTTTAAGCATCTCCAAACCCTCTTTTCCATCGCAAGCGACATTGACATTATAACCAGATAATTCTAAAATCTCAGCGGTGTTCTCTCGTACTTCGACGTTGTCTTCAATTAGTAATATTTTATTCATCATTCATAGATTTTAGATTCAAAATAAATGTAGACCCAGATCCTTCAGTACTCTTAAAAGTTATTGTTCCATTAATCAGTTCTAAATATTTCTTAACAATATTTAAGCCCAAGCCAGTTCCTTGAATATGAGATGCATTATTAGCTCGAAAAAATTTATCGAATAAATGTTTTTGATCTGCTTTTGGAATTCCCATTCCTTTATCAATTACCTTTATTATCAATAAATCATCTTTAATAATCACATCTAAAACTACCTTTTCACCTGGTGGTGAATATTTGATAGCATTAGACATTAAGTTGACCAATATTTGTTTGAGTATTTGAGGATCGGTATTAAAGCTCACTCCAGGTGTGGCGCATTTCAATTCCAATACCTGATCTTTTTTGGTCAACTCCTGCATCTCTTCCTTTAATTCATGAAGAAAATCACAGATCAATATTTGCTTTCCAGAAGCGCTAAGTTTACCCGCATCCAGCCGATCCATGGACAGAAAGTCATTGAGAATTCCCGTAAGCTCACCAACGCTTGACTTGATACGGTTTATATGCTTAAGTTTTTTATCTCGATTTTCATCTGATATATATTTTCCGATCAATGATACGGATGAAAGAACAGCACTTAGTGGCGTCCTAAACTCGTGCGAAGCCATCGAAACAAATCGAGTCTTGAGCTCATTTAGTTCTTTTTCCCTTTCTAATGCAATTCTTGCTTCATTTTCAGCTTTTATTCTTTCTGTAATTTGCAACTCTAAATCGCTGTTAGACTTCTGCAAACCATCAATAGCTTCATTTAACTTCTTCGTACGATCCTTTACACGTTGTTCGAGTTCAGCAGCGTAATTGATTAATTGCTCCTCGCTGCGCTGAAGTTCTAACTCCGCCTTTTTTCGCATAGATATATCAGTTATGTAAGCTATGGTCATAGTTTCACCTCCCATATCAGCTACATTCAAACTAATTTCGACGGGAAAAGTAGTGCCATCCTTTTTTTGAGCAATCAAATCCCTTCCTACACCCATTTGTCTGGGTTCGGGTTTTTTCTCGTAATTTGTCCTTAATTTCTCATGTGACTTTCTGTTAGCGTTGGGCATCAAATCCTCTACACGCATCCCGATTAATTGATCCACTTTATACCCAAATAGGATTTCACTTGATGGGTTGACAAGAACAATCTCTCCATTTTTGACCAAAAGAATACCTTCCACACAAGAATTGAAAATGCTTTGATAGATGTTTATGTCTGTTCTGTTCTGCATGAAGAGATTCAAATTTATAGGTATTGTTTTTTTTAAAATCTGATATTTATCATATTCTCATTTGATCGTTGACATGCGTTGCTACCAAACGACCATCTATTTTTGGTTCAAATTTCAACTTCGTCAGAATGATTCCGAATCGAACGCTGTTAATTCCAATTGACTTCTCTAACGCTTCTAAGGTAGCTGTAAAATTTGCTTTGTCCAATGAATATAAAAAAGGTGACAAATTAATATTATTACATTGCTATAGGCTCATTGATGACGATTATTTTTCCTATCGAAATACACCCCTCAAGCTAAAAAAATTAATAGAGCAAAAGTTACAACGTAAGTTCAATAGTTTTAGCAAATCATTGAGTTTAGATCAATACTACCCTGATGTAGAATTTGGAATGAAAATGGGGTTCATTGCTAATTGTATTCATACTTTTTACAATGAGTGCCCTACTGATTTGATCATTTTTGGTCTGAAAAAAAATAAGAGCAGCCATACATTAATCCAATTAATTTCCGAAAATCAAGTACCAGTTATGTTGATTGAGGAGAATTTGAACTTAGAAAAATACATCCCTGATGAAACAAAGACTTTGAATCCTACAGACTTTTCAAGTCAACCCAATAGGTATTTAAAAGAAGTTCATACCCATCCAGACACACCATATTTAGTTCTTACCTGAGACCATCTTCAATCCCGCTGATTATAGTTACTTTTAACTAAAAAAAATCCCAGTGTCATCACCTGCTATCAAAAACAATACTACATGTTACCATTGTGGTGAAGACTGCAATTCGGAACCTCTTTTGCATAACGATCATTCGTTCTGCTGTTTTGGCTGTCAGACTGTTTTTGAATTATTGTCTGAAAATGACCTTTGCGAATACTATACGTTCGAAAACAATCCGGGTAATCAATTAAGCCACTTTATCAAAGACAAATACTTGTTTCTTGACAATCAGGAAATAGTAGACCATTTGTTGGATTTCAAATCAGATCAATTAGCCAAAATCACGCTAAACATCCCATCCATACATTGCAGTAGCTGTATATGGCTTTTAGAAAACATTAGTCGATTTGATCATGGCATTATTCATTCAAAAATCAATTTTTCAAAGAAAAAACTGGCCATTGATTTTAATCCTATTGAAACCAATCTGAGGAATATCGCGGATCTATTGTACCAATTAAGCTATGAACCAGAAATTTCTTTAGATCAAAATAAGAATAGCATAACTGATAAAAGCAAAACCAGAAATTTGAAAATCGGCATTGCTGGCTTTTGTTTTGGCAACATTATGTTGCTTGCTTTCCCTGACTATTTGGGAATAGAATTGGATTCAGAGTTTATAGGATATTTCACTTATATCAGCTTAGGATTGTCTCTACCAGTATTGTTTTATTGCTCCAGTGAATTCTTCATATCTGCTATTGCAGGCATTCGGAAAAAACTATTAAATATAGATTTGCCCATTGCCATTGGCATATTAGCCTTATTCAGTAGAAGTCTTTATGAAATTCTCAGTCAATCTGGGCCTGGCTACTTAGATTCAATGGCAGCTTTGGTTTTCTTTTTATTGATTGGCAGATGGCTACAAGGAAAAACATATGAAGGTCTGACTTTTGATAGAAACTTCAAATCTTACTTCCCATTAGCAGTCCAAAAGATCGTAGGTCTAACAAAGGAAAGCACACTGGTTTCTAAATTAGAAATCAATGACCTCATCGAAATAAGAAATGAAGAAATCATTCCATGCGATGCCATATTGATGAGCAAAAAGGCTTTAATCGACTACAGTTTTGTATCTGGAGAATCGGAAGTGAATGAAATTCAAGAAGGTGCTAAAATCTATGCAGGGGGTAGAATCAAAGGTTCCGCTGTCCAAATGACAGTCATCAAACCCGTTTCGCAAAGCTATCTAACCCAACTATGGAATCATACTTCATTTGAAGATTCCACCGAACAAAACTCGCCTTTGCTCATTGATAAAGTCAGTCAGTACTTTACACCTATAGTATTACTTATAGCACTTATTGCCGGAATATACTGGTTTTTTACAGATAGTTCAAAAGTCCTTTTTGTCGTATCATCAGTATTGATAGTTGCTTGTCCCTGTGCATTGGCACTTGCAGCCCCTTTCACTTTAAGTTCTACAATGAATACTTTAGGACTGCACAACATGTACCTAAAAGGAACACATGTGATAGAAAAAATATGGCAAGTCAAAAGAATTGTATTTGATAAGACTGGTACCATCACCACACCTTCAAATGAAAAAATAGAATGGCATGGAAGAGCATTGAGCAAATTTGAAAAAGAGCTAATCTATACGTTGTCATCAAATTCAGTTCATCCGCTGAGCCAGCAGGTTTCTAATCATTTACAAGAAAATAAAACTGATAGAATTGTACTTCAATTTAAAGAGTTTAAAGGTCAAGGCATCTCTGGAACAATAGAGCGCTGCCACATCAAAATGGGTTCGCCAGATTTTGTAGGTTTAACTGATTCTAATTTCACGGGTTCAGTAATTGCCATCAACATCAACGAAGAAAATTTGGGTTACTTTTTGATAAAAAACAAGTATAGAGATGGGCTCCACACCATGCTGAATTCATTAAAAACCAACTACTCTTTCACTCTATTATCTGGTGACAATAACCACGAAGCCAACAATTTATCTAAATTATTCCCAAAGGAAACTCCATTGATTTTCGATCAAAGTCCTGAAGATAAATTGAACACTATTAAGTCTCTAGAGACAACAGAGAGTACCATGATGATAGGCGATGGCCTGAATGATGCGGGTGCACTTAAAAGCTGCCATGTTGGGGTTTCAGTTGCAGAACATAGGTCAAGCTTCACTCCTGCCAGTGACATTATTATTCTTGGAGATCAGCTCATTCAATTACCAAAATTCCTGACCCTCATTCATCAATCACGCAAGATTATTGTGACTGGTTTCATCGTTTCTTTCTTGTATAATATTATAGGTTTATCATTGGCAGTAGCTGGTTTTATTACTCCTGTGATAGCAGCGATACTGATGCCCATAAGCAGTATTTCAGTAGTGGCATTGTCTACACTCGGAGTCAAATATTTGAGCCATAGGTTAAAATTGAAGGCATGAAAATTTTAGTGATTCTTATCATCGTAAGTCTGATGATCGCCCTGGTCTTTCTGGTCTTGTTTATTTGGTCCGTGAAATCAGATCAATATGAAGATACAGACTCTCCTGCGATGAGAATATTCTATGACGACAAACCAAGATCTGCCAATTCTAAAAAAGATAAATGATACTAATCATGTTATCAAATGACATAAGGCTTTAAAAGTCACTCCATGAAAGAGTTGATTTGCTACAAACAAAAATCATATGGCAACTTCTCTCATTCGAAAATACAATATCCCTGGCCCCAGATATACGAGCTACCCAACCGTCCCATTCTGGAAAGAAGAACTTGACCTAACAGGCTGGAAAAAACAACTAAAAAAGACATTCAACCTTACCAATAAGAAAGAAGGAATAAGCTTATACATTCACCTTCCATTCTGCGAAAGTCTTTGTACTTATTGCGGTTGTACAACTAGAATCACAATCAATCATGCCGTAGAAAAACCATATATTGATACGGTATTGAAAGAATGGGAAATGTATCTGAAGTTGTTCGGAGACGTTCCCGAAATCACAGAGATCCACCTCGGCGGTGGCACACCTACCTTCTTTAGTCCTGAAAATTTGGCAATTTTAATAGAGGGAATCAAACAAACGGTACATGTAAGAAAAGATGCTGAGCTTGGATTTGAAGGGCATCCTAACAATACTACGGAAGCTCATTTAATTACACTTTATAATCTTGGTTTTAGAAGAGTTAGTTTTGGCATTCAAGATTTTGACCCAAAAGTTCAGAAGGTTATTAACCGAATTCAGACTTACGAGCAAGTTGAAAAAGTAGTAGATCAAGCAAGAGCCATTGGCTATTCATCCATCAACTTCGATTTGATATACGGCCTGCCGCTACAAACCACAGATAGTATCCATGATACTTTCAATAAAGTAAAAAACTTACAACCTGATAGAATAGCATTCTACAGTTATGCGCATGTACCTTGGGTCAAACCTGGTCAGCGCATGTTTACAGAGAAGGATCTTCCAAGCAACGAGGAGAAAAGAGAGCTTTATGAACTAGGCAAAAAATTGCTTACTGAGATTGGCTATTTGGAAATTGGGATGGACCATTTCTCTCTTCCCAATGACGCATTATACCTAGCTGCAAACAATGGAAATATGCATCGCAATTTCATGGGTTATACTACCAATCATAGCATGCTATGCGTTGGACTTGGCGTTTCTGCGATCGGTGATTCCTGGCGAGCCTATGGACAAAACCTTAAGAAAGTAGAAAAATATAAAAATGCGGTTGAAGGTGGAGAGTTTCCCATCTTCAAAACGCATGTTCTTTCAGAGCAAGAAGCATTTATTCGAAGACATATTACTAATTTGATGTGTCAATTTGAAACCACTTGGGAATGCTCAAATGAAGATGCTAAAATATTCGAAGAAGTAGAGCAAAGGCTTTCTGATATGATCAAGGATGGACTAGTTGAGTATAAACCTGGTAGCCTCACAATTACTAAATTAGGAAGGCCTTTTGCAAGAAACGCCTGTATGGCTTTGGATATCTCCCTATGGAAAGAAACGGATACATCACAAAAGTTTAGTCTTACTATATAATTATGATCAATATCAGTTTTTGGTTTGAGATTGCTCAGAGGTTGGACTATTGGACTATCCTACCTTAGTATTATAAAGAAATCACAAAACATTCAAAACCATGCAAACAATAGCTGTTCCATACGATTTTAGCGAATATGCAGAAGCCGCTTTAGATTTTGCTGTTCAAGTTAGTAAGAAAAGTCAAGCAAAAATCAAGTTGATTCATGTGATAGAATATCCATTGGCCACTACTTTTAATGTAACTGGAGAAATCGAATCAGACGATCCTATGGATAAGATTTTCACCTTAGAGCTCATAAAAAAGACAAATGAAAAATTGAATACCATCTTATCTCAATTTGAAAACACTGTTGCCATTGACAAAGTGGTGCTCATGGGCAATGCCTATGATGGCATCACTGATCAACTGGAAGAGATTAAAGCAGATTTGATTGTAATGGGAACCAAAGGAGCTACTGGGTTAAAAGAACTTTTGGTAGGCTCTAATACAGAAAAAATCGTCCGTAACGCTGATTGTCCAGTGCTAGCCATTCATGAAAAATGTGATATAGGCACAATCAAAAATGTAGTTTTTCCATCTGACTTAGATGGCACACACAGTAAAGTACTAGATACCTTCAAGTACTATCAAGAATTATTTGATGCCAAAATTCATTTGGTTTGGGTGGATACTCCTCACAATTCTGTTAACGCTGATTTAGCTAAAGAGAGATTAGAAATACTTGCTCAAAAAAATGATCTAAAAAATTACGAAGTACATATATCCAAAGCCTTTCACCCAGAAGAAGGGATATTGACCTTTGGTTGGCAAATCAAAGCGGATATGATAGCCATGAGCACACATAGCCACAAAGGGCTCATTCATTTACTCGTAGGTAGCGTAGCCGAAGATGTAGTCAATCATAGTAAGGTTCCAGTTTGGACGTGTACAATAAAATAAGCAAATCATGAAAATTTCGACTATACTGGTTCCGATGGACTATTCTCCCTGTGCAAAGAATGCTTTTGACACAGCTTTGGTTTTGGCTAAAAAAGCAAATGCATCTATTCAGGTGGTTTCAGTTACTCATATGCCACATATCCATGCAGAAGTAGTTGGGGCTGCTTCAATCATCCAGCCGCTACTTCAAGAATATCATGAGCAGTTGGATCAGCAATTCAATGAACTCATTTCATCCAGTGATCTAGATGAAGTATCTGTTTCCAATACCAAGTATAATGCTCCTTTGCATGATGCTATTTATAGCTGTACCGTACAAAATGAGTGCGACTTGATAGTTACAGGTACAAAGTCTCAGCATGACTGGCTGACTCAATTGGTAGGAAGCAACAGTATGGATATGATTGATAGAGCTAAGATTCCGGTACTCGTCATTCCCGAAACTATAAAATCTATCTCCTTCAAAAGAATTGGCGTTGCAATAGACTATTCCGATTTCAATGACCCGAAAATATTGGCACCGCTGAGAGACTTCGCTACTATCAATTTTTCCTCACTATGTTTTTTAAATGTTACTGAAAAACAGCATAAGCTTTTTGTCTTTGATGATGTTAAACTGGGCATTTCTGAGTATTTTAATGGACTCAAGCAGTCCTATCATACTTTTACAGACAGTAGGTCACTTGATGAAATTTTAACCGAAGCCATAATTGATTTAGATCTTGACATGCTTTTTATGTTACCAAAGAATCATACGATTATACAGAGATTGGTAGGAACAAGTAACACGAAATCAATGGCTAAACGTATTTCAATTCCACTTATGACCATTCACGAAAAATAACCTAAATATGAACTCCGGATCTTTAATCGCATTAGTTGCAGCTGCCTTCGCCATTTGGGCACTTATTTCAGTTGCAAAAAGCAATCTAAATAACAATCAAAAAGTGATTTGGTTTGCTATAGTTATACTTCTTCCCATTTTGGGACCCATTGTGTACTGGTTCAAATACAAAAACTAGATGGAAGAACAATCTTTGACTAAGAAATTATTATCTTCAAATAATAGATTTAATAGAATTTATTGACATGATATAAATCATGTTTTTGAATCATTGTAAAAATTTATAGACCTGACATTGTAACCTAATTTAGTGCTCAAATCATAAAATCAATTGCCTCATATGGAACTAGAAAAATTTAGCTACGACAATAAGATTGTCAAGTACTTTACTATTGCCTCCATTGTATTTGGAGTGGTGGCTATGTTAGCAGGATTGACTGCAGCGATTCAGCTCTTCTACCCTGCTTTCAACTTCGATTTACAATACACGACATTCGGAAGAGTAAGGCCGTTGCATACCAATGCGGTCATTTTTGCATTTGTTGGTAACGCTATGTTTGCTGGCGTTTATTATTCGTTGCAAAGGCTCTTGAAAACCAGAATGTTCAATGACATGCTTTCCTGGATTCATTTCTGGGGTTGGCAATTGATTATTCTGGCTGCAGCTATCACCCTGCCTATGGGTTTTACTACTAGTAAAGAATATGCTGAATTAGAATGGCCGATTGATATCGCCATCACCTTGATTTGGGTGGTGTTTGGCATTAACATGATTGGAACGATTATTAAAAGACGAGAGCGACACATGTACGTGGCGATTTGGTTTTACATCGCGACGTTCGTAACAGTTGCGGTTCTTCATATTGTAAATTCCATGGAGATTCCAGTTACGCTTTTCAAAAGCTACTCTTGGTATGCAGGTGTGCAGGACGCTTTAGTGCAGTGGTGGTATGGTCACAATGCAGTCGCATTTTTTCTAACGACTCCATTTTTAGGTATCATGTATTATTACCTGCCTAAAGCAGCCAATAGACCTGTATATTCCTATAGACTTTCAATCATTCACTTCTGGTCTTTGATTTTTATTTATATCTGGGCTGGACCTCACCATTTGCTTTATACTTCATTACCAGATTGGGCACAGTCATTAGGAGTAGTATTCTCTATCATGCTGATTGCTCCATCTTGGGGTGGTATGTTGAATGGACTATTGACATTAAGAGGAGCCTGGGATCGCGTACGAGAAGATCCTGTTTTGAAATTTATGGTAGTAGCAGTGACAGCCTATGGTATGGCTACTTTCGAAGGCCCGATGCTTTCTCTTAAAAACGTCAGTGCTATTGCCCACTACACGGATTGGATCATTGCTCACGTTCATGTGGGTGGATTAGGCTGGAACGGTTTCTTAATCTTCGGCATGTTTTATTGGCTCGTACCTAAAATGTGGAAAACAGAATTATTTTCAAGAAACTTAGCCAATACACACTTCTGGCTGGGCACATTGGGAATCATATTTTATGCGCTACCACTATATATTGCTGGTATTACTCAAGCTTCAATGTGGAAACAATTTGATGCTGAAGGTTTCTTAGTTTACAAAAATTTCCTAGAAACTGTCGTTCAAATTTTACCGATGTATATGCTTCGTGCCGTAGGTGGTAGTTTGTACTTGATTGGTGTATTCATCATGATTTACAATCTGATCAAAACTGCTGGTATTGGTTCATTTGTAAGTGATGAAGAAGCTGAAGCTCCAGCATTAGAAAAGAAAGAAATCACTGGTGGTCACTGGCATAGTGTGCTAGAAAGAAAGCCAGTATTATTTACGGGGCTATCTTTGGTGGCCATTCTAATCGGAGGAATTATAGAAATGGTTCCCACATTTTTGATTAAATCAAATGTCCCGACGATAGCTTCTGTCAAACCTTATACCCCTTTAGAACTTCATGGTCGTGACATCTATATCAGAGAAGGCTGTAACAATTGTCACTCTCAAATGATCAGACCCTTTAGATCCGAAACTGAAAGATATGGAGAATACTCAAAAGCAGGTGAATTTGTGTATGATCATCCCTTCTTATGGGGATCTAAAAGAACAGGTCCAGATTTGGCTCGCGAGGGTGTAGGTAAACTGAAGAAATCTGACTCTTGGCATTTCTATCACATGCTAGATCCTGCACAAGTATCTGAGGGATCTATCATGCCTCCGTATCCATGGCTCTTTGAGCAGATGATCGATAAAGAGCTCACAGCTGGAAAAATCAGTGCACTCAGAACGGTCGGCGTGCCTTATCCAGAAGGTTATGAGGAAACTGCGAATGGTGAATTGGAAGTGCAAGCCAAAACGATAACTGACAACCTAGTCGCTGAGGATATTGAGATTTCAGGAGACGCTGAGATCATTGCACTGATTGCTTATCTGCAACGATTAGGAAAAGATATAACTGTAAAAGACTAAAAGGAAACTATTATGTTTAAATACTATTTCGAACAAGTAAATGGTGTGGAGATATGGCCAATTATTTCCTTATCCATCTTTTTCATCTTCTTCGTGGGTTTACTCTGGTGGGTATTCAAGGGAGTGAATAACTCTTATATAGATGAAATGAAAAATCTTCCGATCAATAAAACCCCTAAATCTTAATCAAATGACAAATTTCAATAAATATATTAAAGGGCTAGGAGTTTGTTTGATGTTACTCCTTACTGGACCCATTTCTTATGCACAAACAGAAAATACAGGCATACTAGAATCACTAGACGCTTCAAAAATCATGATCATTTTGGTTCTTGTAGTGATGCTACTAGTTCTATTGGTGGCCTTCTATCTTCTAGTCATATTACAGGTCATGGTTCGTGAGGATGCTATTCGAAAAGCAAAAGAAAAAGGAATTGAATATGTTGAAGAACCAAGTGCCTGGTCCAAGTTTTATGCTGGATTAACTGATGCTATTCCTATTGAAAAAGAAAATACAATCGTTTTGGATCACGACTATGATGGCATCAAAGAATTGGACAATCATTTGCCGCCCTGGTGGAAATATATGTTCTACGCTTCAATTGTTTTTGCTGTGATCTATTTGTATATGTACCATATCAGTGGATCCTTGCCATTGCAAACACAAGAATATGAAATAGCTATGGCAGAAGCGCAAGCCAATATGAGTTCAGCCGAAGAAGGAAGTTCAGTCGATGAAAGCAATATTGTATTTTCAGATGATCCTGTAGTATTAGCTAGCGGCAAAACAGTTTATGAGCGCAATTGCGTTGCCTGTCACAAAGCTGCCGGTGAAGGTGGTATAGGTCCTAATTTGACAGATGAATATTGGCTACATGGTGGAAGCGTACAAGACATCTACAATACCGTAAAGAATGGTGTTCCTGATAAAGGAATGATCGCTTGGAAAGACGTATTGTCACCTGCTAAAATGAATGATGTCACTTCCTATATTCATACTTTGAAAGGGACTAATCCTGCCAATGCGAAAGCTCCTCAAGGAGAATTATATAAAGAAGAAGTCTCAGAAGAGACTGTAGTAGAAGAAGCTTTGTCAGAATAAGAAATGGAAAACCATTACGAGTTTGAAGAAGAATATCGGGACACCATTGCGACTGTCGATGAGTCAGGCAAAAGAATCTGGATCTATCCAAAAAAACCTAAAGGCAGGTTTCACAACTATCGCATCATCGTCACTGTGGCGCTGCTTGGAATTCTATTCTCAGGCCCATTTATTACTATAGGAGGGCGCCCTCTCCTACTTCTGAATATTTTTGAAAGAAGGTTTATAATCTTCGGCCAAGCATTTTGGCCACAGGATTTCTTTTTATTGGCCTTGTTAGCCGTAACCTTTTTTATTTTCATTATCCTGTTCACGGTTGCATTTGGTCGAGTTTGGTGTGGATGGGCATGCCCGCAAACCTTATTTATGGAAATGGTATTCCGTAAAATTGAATACTGGATTGAAGGAGATGCTAATCAACAACGAAAACTCAATGCCTCTCCATGGAATAGAAGAAAAATTTGGAAGAAGTCATTCAAACATCTCATTTTTCTATTGATAGCTATTTTAATTTCCCATACGGTGATGGCTTATTTAGTAGGAATTGATGAAGTCATCAATATTGTATCTCAACCCCCTACTGCTCATATGAGTGGATTCATAGGGTTGGTCGCATTTACCGGGATCTTTTATTGGGTCTTTGCTTACTTCAGAGAGCAAGCTTGCACTGCTGTTTGTCCTTATGGAAGACTGCAAAGTGTACTCATAGTAAAGGATACGATGGCAGTCATGTACGATTGGCTGAGAGGTGAACCCAGATCCAAGCTAAAAAAATCCGAACAAAATTCTGATGCTGGCGACTGTATCGACTGCAAACTATGTGTTCATGCCTGCCCAACTGGAATTGATATTCGCAATGGCACTCAACTGGAATGTGTGAATTGCACCGCTTGTATGGATGCCTGCGATGAGGTAATGACCAAAATCAACAAACCCGAAGGTTTGATTAGATTGTCTTCGCATACAGCGATAGAATCTGGCCAGAAAAAACTCTTTACGCCTCGAGTAGCTGGATACTCGATTGTTCTCATTGCCATGATGACATTTTTATCGTTTATGCTGGTTTCTAGATCAGATGTAGAGATTACAGTTTTGAAAGTACCAGGCACTTTGTATCAAAAAACAGATGATGGTCAGATCTCTAACCTATACAATATTCAATTCATCAATAAAACATTTGAAGAAATGGAGTTGGAATTGAAAGTTTTGAATCTAGAAGGCGCTTATATAGATCGAGTGGGAACACAAAAAATCATCATTCCTGCCAATGACAAATACGAAGGTGTGTTCTTTATCAAAATGCCTACTTCCCATATTTCACAAACGAAGTCAAGTGTTGATATTGGTGTTTTTAAGAATGGTGAAATGATAGATGAAATTGATACTAAATTTTTGGGGCCAGTAAAAATGAAAAAATGAATTGGGGTAAAAGTATAGTCTTAACTTTTGTGTTGTTTGCTGCTCTTATCATTACTCTGGTGGTTATATCTATGAAGCACGATGTGAATTTGGTGGCTACTAACTACTACGAAGAAGAGCTAGCCTATGAAGATCAAATGAATCGAATTAGAAACTTTGATGCCCTAGAAACTAAGCCAACCATAACCAGAAGTGGAGATCAAATCATTTTAAAATTTCCAGAATCTGTTGCAGATCTAATTGAATCAGGTGAGATTCATTTTTTCAGACCATCAGATTATTCCGCGGATAAAAAAATCAAAATTCAGCTGGATAATCAATACCAACAATCCTTCCCTGCATCGGCTTTTAAGTCTGGCCTTTGGAAAACAAAGCTCAGATGGCACTCTACCAGCAAGGAGTATTTTTTCGAACAGAATGTTATATTGTAATGTATTGGACAGCCCTGGCTTTAGGATTCATTGGTAGTCTTCACTGCGTAGTGATGTGTGGTCCGATTGCACTTGCGCTTTCTGGCCAGCAGTCTTTGTCCAAATTTCTAATCAGTCGATTTTTATACAATATCGGAAGAATCTTTACCTATGCATTGATAGGATTAATATTTGGATTGTTAGGTGAATTGATCTCATTTGGTGGTTATCAGCAGGCCTTTTCTATCGGCATGGGGTTGTTCATGATCATGGTGGCATTCGCCGTATCTAGTTCCATTCGAGGTAAAATTTACCAACCTATGTACAAACTCGCTCAAGGATTGAAAAACATGCTTGGCCAATGGCTACATACAACTAAATTATCTGGAACTTTCATTCTTGGTGCTTTAAATGGATTCCTTCCTTGTGGGTTAGTTTACGCAGCAGTTGCGGGTGCTTTAGCAACTGCCAATTTAGCTGATGGCTTGCTTTATATGGTTTTATTTGGATTAGGCACCTTTCCAGCCATGCTAGTGATGGCTCTATCAGGCCAGGCAATTAAAGGTTTTTCATTTATCCAACTCAATAAGATTTCTACCATATTTATATTAACACTCGGTTGCTTGTTGATTATTAGAGGGCTCGATCTCAACATACCGTATTTAAGTCCTGCTATTTCTTTTCTATATCCTACTGCGGACATTACTATTTGCGATTGAGAATTTTGATGAGAATAATTCTTGATTGAGCGTCTCATTTCTCGAAATCAACTTAAATTGAAGTGAAATTGCACAAAGACCAACATTAGACTTTATGAAGCCATTTGTAAAAATTCTAAAGATCAGCTTATCCGTATTTTTTGTAACCATTGTCTCACTATTAGTAGCAGGCTGGCTCCTTCAGGATCGTATCATACGATTTGCCATGGAAGAAATGGGAACCACCTTTGGAGCCCCTCTTGAAGCAGAAAAAGTTTCATTTTCATTGATTAGCGACTTTCCAGAAGCCAATTTAAAATTTGACAATATTTGGTTGGGAAGACATCAATACGATGAGTATGATGAAATATTAGATACAGATACTTTAGCTAAGTTTCAAAAACTTAGTGTCAGTTTAAATACCAGAGCATTATTAAATGATGAAATCATAATAAAAAATATTGCATTCAGCGATGGATTCGTGCTTTACGCTATTGACTCAACTGGTAAAATGACTTATGACTATTTGATTCCAGTAGACACTACTGATACTGCTGATCAAGAAGAATCTACTCCTCTATATTTAACTGTGGATGAAATTTCACTGACTAATTTCAGATGCATGTATAGTGATGATCAGCTTAAAGCCAAAGCCAACGTATTCATTCAAGAATTGAATGCAAACTTAAAAATGGATGATGATAATCTTACCGCTAATGCAATAGGAAAAATAGAATTATCAAAACTAAAATTTGAGGACACTAAAGCAGACCGTGTAGATAAGATAGATTTAAATTTTGACATCACCTATGCATCAGATACCATCTATACGAAATTATTTGCTTTGGATGCGGGTGATTTAACCTTGAATGCCAAGGGCAAAATAATAGCTGGAGAACAGACTTACACTGACCTTACCCTAGATGTATTTTCTCCAAGTCTAGCTGCCTTAACCAAATATGCACCTGAAGGCATGCTGAAAGAATATGGAATCAGTCAAGTAGCTGGTCAATTGAATTTCAACACTCAATTAAAAGGAATCATAGGAGACGAATTACCTTTTTACAATGCTACGGTTGATTTGTCCAAAGCAAGTATCAAGTATCAGGATTTCCCACTGATTTATAATTTGAATTTGAATACTGATGCTACTAATGGCAAGCAAAAAAATAATCGTACAACTGCTATAAACTTGAAAAAACTAGAAGCAGACTGTAGTGGAAACCATCTAGATTTGAGTGGTCAATTCAGCAATCTTGATCGTTTGAATTATGATTTTAGTTCCAATTTAGACATTGATTTATATGCTTCTCGCACACTAATTCCTGATTCAGTTGTCAGATACACAGAAGGGCTAGTAAATATTCAATTGTCAACAAAAGGCATTTTAACCGACTCACTGGACAGTGCTTTTATTGCAACTGCTTTAGAACAAACGAAACTTGAAATAAACTTGAACAAATTGAAATTTAATATACCAGACGGAACTAAAGTCCGACAACTATCTGGAGATTTCAGTTATGCCAATCGTCAATTAGATGCTAGTAAAATATATGTTTATCTGCCTAACGATAAAGTTAGACTTTCCAAAAACAGTTTTACTGCTCAATTTGAAGGTGATTTCATGCAGCCAGAAAATACTAGAATAAATATACCAAACTTTTATTTTGCAACTGATGAAGGCAGTATATC
Source organism: Reichenbachiella sp. (assembly GCF_039969095.1). Lineage (GTDB taxonomy): Bacteria > Bacteroidota > Bacteroidia > Cytophagales > Cyclobacteriaceae > Reichenbachiella. The sequence goes on along the minus strand of NZ_JBDVOL010000010.1, from coordinate 813,358 downwards.
TGGATCTGCTACACTTAATAAATTAAAACATTTAAGATTTGATGTTTCAAGTAAGTTAAACCTTGAATTAGCAAAATTAATGAGATTCGCACCTGACACTTTAGTGAATGATATGAGTGGATCTATTCAGGCTTACATAAAATCCAAAGGAAAACTTAATATTGATAAAATGAATGATGAAGACCTCGAATCCATCATGTATGACAACTCTGATTTTGAGCTGAATTTTGATCAAGTCAATCTAAATATGAAAGATACCTTAATGAGTGTTTATAACTTGAATGGGAAAATTGCAAAAAAACAGCATACCTTATCCATTAATGATTTAAAAGGCGTTTATCAAAATTTAGCATTCAACGTGGAACATACCACCGTAAAGAACGCTTTCAACACAGCTATTAGAAACCAACCAGGCACCTTAAAGGTGGATGGAATTTATCGATTTGGAGATTTGGATTACAAAGTACTAGCTGCATTTGCATCGGAGGATGAAGAAAGCAGCCCATCGACAGAGCAAGAGCCAGAACCGACCAATTGGAACTATGAGATTACGGGCCAGGCATTTGTAAAAAGCTTTAAATACGATGATACTTTCGTGAAAGACATAGAAGCGGACTACGACATCAACGATGCCAAACAGCTGATCAAAAGCAATATCAAGATTGGACAAACATTATACGGCCAAACTGCAACAGTTAACAATCTCTCCACCAAGCTGGAAATGAATATGTCTACCAATGAAGTAAAAGGGAAATTGGCAATTGAGGACATGAAATATGAAGATGCCCTCTTGACTGACATATCAGCTTTGTACAATGCTAACGACACAGTCTACACGGTAGATCAGATGAAATTCAAAGGATTTGGTGGTGAAACCAACTCATCCTTAAAAGTTCATATGAAGCCAGATGATGAGATGGAAGTTGAGATGAAAAGTAACATTATGGAACTGGACGTTAGACGATTAATGAAAGAGATGAAAGATTTTGACCAAACGGAAATGACCTACGAACAATTAAATGGTATTGTATCTTCAGACAACCTTTTCCTGAAATTCAAAATGATTGGAGACTCAATAGACTACGCAGACATGATGATGACCTGTGATTTGAAATTTCATGATGGAGGCATTTATCATTATCCCCCTGTACAAGATATGGCACAATATCTCAAAAAACTTGACAATCTGGATACTTTAAGTTTCAAAACTATTGAAACACACATGTTTTTATTCAAAGAGGCAATGTATGTACCTCGCACCTATGTCGTTACCAGTATTTTTGATGTGGATGTAATAGGCATGCAAAGTTTCGGAGAAGATTACAGATACCATGTTGGAATAAACCTTGGGCAAGTTCTAGGGAAAAAAGAAGCATCGAGCATTGATGACAACGTGAAAACCGATAAGAAAAAAATGGTTCGCGTACAAGCCACAGGAAACAAAGGAGATTATAAGAGTGGAATAGACAATAAAAAAGATAGAGAAAAAATGAAAACAATAGTATTTAATAAACAAAGGGCACACAATTTAGTATTCCATCCCAAGTGGTTTAATTTTGAAACGGGAGTTGAAAAGGAATAGATTAAATTGATTCTGAACACAATAAACACACAGATATATCATTAATTTTAATGAACAAAATTAAATTGAATTTTAAATCTAAGAATATGAAAAAATCCATTTTTTTATACTGTATTTTATTTTTTGTAGTTGGAGTACTCAGTTCATGTGGCGATGATGATGAAGAAACATGTGATGAATTTGAAGTTTGCACGAATGAATCAGCAACTTCATGTTGCACTTGTGCAGACGATTCGTGTTGTACATACACATATGACGGAGTCGAATATGATACTGCCGATGAAGCTGCAGATGCTATAGGATGCGGAGGCACCGCTGAAAAGGCACAGCTTATTGGCATTCTGAAAGCAGCAAGAACTCGCGCCAAAGCAAATTTTTAAGCGCTACCAAGTTCAGTTATCGAAAAGGGACTTAAACCAGGAATCGGACTTACGATTTCGTTTGAGTTCCTTTTCTAGTTTATCCCCTCTTGGGTTTATGGCTACAATCACACCATCTCCATCCAAAAGATAACTCATAGGTACGCTAGAAATACCATAAGCTAGCGCAGCTTGATTTTTCCATCCATTCAGATCACTTACATGTGTATCCCAAAGCAACCCGTCTTTTTCAATAGCTTTTTGCCAAGCTTCCTTCTTCTTATCTAGCGACACACCATATACGGTAAAGCCCATTCCATTTTCAAACTCTTCATCTTTATACTTAAGATAGGTTTCTACAATCTCAGGATTCTCTTTGCGGCAGGGCTTACACCAAGAGGCCCAAAAATCCAAAAATACCATTTGACCACGGAGAGAGGACAATTTCACTGGTTCCCCATTGAGATTAGGGAGTGAAATATCTGGAGCTGTATCACCAACTTCAAAACCTTGATCGGGTGTGCCACCCATTGACAAAACCAATAAAAAAGTAAGTATCTGTTTCATAATCGTCTATTAGCCAAAAACTGAGCCAACTACTATAGTTCAGCTCGTTTCAACTTTAAATATAAGTCTTATCAATTCATTTCAGTTCTAAAATTTCGAATCTTATTTTCTAAATGATTCTCGTTAATTGATATAACTACAAAATCATTCAAACCATCCAAGTACATGAAATTATCACTTTTCAAGCTTATCGAAAGATGGAAATAAGCTCATATCTAATTCATCTATATCTGTTTTAAAGTCGAGCCAATCTTTTTCAAAAAAACTGTTTATTTGATCTACTACATCGTCCAAATCTGATTTTAGTTGAGCAACTACTAATTCCTGAGACTTATTGTTTTTGCTATATAATTGAACATAAAAATCGGTACTCCAGAACCTACTTGAGATCAATTCACTATCATCGGCGAACCCTTGTATGTCCTCTTTTTCATTAATGAGCTCCTTTAGGGATTTAACTTTCTTTTTAACTTGAGAAGCTCGACTAACCAGACTATCATTTTTTAATTCCTGCAATTTGGCGTTTTTCAGTATCAGTTCTACAGTTTTCTCCGCCTGATTTAGTTGATCAATGGCCAATGTTGCCAATATACGGCAATCGTTAATTCGATCCAGCGTTTCAGCATTTTTGGTCATTGTAGCTATATCAGTGCTGATCCTTGGATCCTTCTTGATATTCACCACCGTACTCATGGAATCTTCACCATATTTAAACTGCACACGATAACTACCTGGCAAAACCCACCTCCCTGCCGGGTCTTGAATTTCCTTTGTTGGTTTTGCAGTCGTAGATGAACGATAACCTTTTTTGCACATATCCCAGTTGTATCGATTCATGCCTTGTTTACCCACTGTATAAGATTTTCGAATTTCTTCATTTTCTGCATTGAAAACTTTTATCCAAACGGTATCAGATTTGATTGTCGTGTCTTGTTTAGACGTCTTTTTCAAAGAATAAGTTAAAAGGGCTCCATTGGCTTTATCATCGCCTTTATAAATCGCATCTCCCTGAAAACGAGTCCCTGATGCTTCCTTTCTGCTCCACAAATAAGCATCCACTGATTGATAGACATAAATAGGTTTTTCAAGCAAAGAAGATCCGTCTTTCGCTATGGCACGCAAAGGACGAATATCATCCAATACCCAAATAGATCGACCAAATGTACCTATGACTAAATCCCCAAATTCCTCCTGAATGTTCAAGTCATAGGTTGAAACGGTTGGATAGCCTTCTTTCCACTGATTCCAAGATTGACCGCTATTAAATGAAACGTATAGACCGAATTCGGTACCTACGAACATCAAATTTGGCTCCACAGGATCTTGTACAAAGCTGAGTACGTACCCTGAAACATCCTGTCCATCAATCAGTCTATCCCAAGTCTTTCCAAAGTCTTTCGTACGATATAACCAAGGCGTCCAGTCATCGCGACGATAATCGTTGACTACAAGGACGGCTTCGCCAGCTTTGTATTTCGATGCTTTGATTTGAGGCATCCACGCGCCTGTTTTTAATCCCTTAATTCTACTATTCAGTTTTGTCCAGTTTTTACCTCCATCTTGAGTTAAATGAACATTGCCGTCATCCGTAGATACCCAAATCACCTGATCATCTATTGGCGAAGGTGATATAGCCAAAATGGTGGTAAAATTTTCTGCCCCTGAGGCATCCATGGTCAATCCACCGCTCACATTGCTTTTTTGCTTTGCTGGATCATTGGTGGTCAAGTCTGGTGATATAATTTCCCAATTCAGTCCTTTATCGCTGCTTCTGTGGATGTATTGACTGCCAAAATACACGACTTCAGGGTTCGTTGGATCTTGAGCTATTGCTGCGTTCCAATTGAATCTAAGTTTCTCTCCTTCTGGGTGAATTGGTTTGATGTATTGAGACTCTCCCGTTTCCAAATCTATATAGAGCACATTGCCTCCCTGCCACATACCAAAAGCATACCTAGAATTGGAACGATCTGGCACCACATCAAATCCATCCCCAAAAGCAATTTCATCCCAATAGCTGTTTCTTATTCCTCCATTGCGGAGTGAATTGGAAGGTCCGATCCATGAGCCGTTGTCTTGCATGCCACCATAAATATTGTAAGGGATTTGGTTATCCGTAGATATATGATAAAACTGGCCTACAGGCAGATTCTCTACGAAACGGAATGTTTGGGCTCTGTCTCTGGAGATAGCTAGCCCCCCATCATTACCTACCATTACTAAAGAAGGATCCGATGGGTGAATCCAAATCGCATGGTAATCCCCATGCACTCTGGTTGGGTTCCAACCCAATAAAGTAGAAAACGTTTTCCCTCCATCTTCACTCAATCCTACTTCAGAGTAGATATTATACACCCTATTTTCATTGATTGGGTCTACGGCGATTTCTGCGTAATAAAATGGTCTTCCTCCTATTTCTTTGTCTTGAACCTTGCTCCATTTCACCCCTCCATCTTCCGATTTATAAAGTGCGTTTTTCTTTGATTCAATGAGTGCATAAACCACTTTGGAATTACTTCGAGAAATGGCCAATCCCATTCTACCTAACTCACCTTTTGGCAAACCATCTTCATCTGTTAGTTTTTTCCAAGTTTCACCACCATCATAGGTCACATGTAAAGCTGATCCTTCTCCACCAGATTTAAAGAACCAAGGCCATCTTCTAAACTCCCACATGGCTGCAAATAATTTATTGGGATTGTTTGGATCCATAATTAATTCGCCAATTCCGGTTTTAGGGTTTGTATAAAGAATTTTATTCCAACTCTTGCCTCCGTCGATAGTTTTATAAACTCCTCTGTCAGCGCTTTCTCCCCACGCAGAGCCTTGTGCTCCGACATAGATAATATCGGAGTTACGAGGATCAATAATCACACGGTGGATATTTCTTGTACCTTCAAGTCCCATGAGCTTCCACGTTACACCACCATCTAAGGATCTGTAAACTCCAGCCCCACTGGTGGCACTGTTTCTTGGATTGCCTTCTCCAGTACCAATCCAAATAACATCTGGATTAGATTGATCTATCGCCAACGCACCTACTGAGGCAACTTTTTCTTTTTCAAAAATCGGTTTCCAAGTCACTCCTCCACCCTCTGATTTCCAAACTCCTCCGGAAGCAGTACCTATGTAAATAATGTCGGGATTGTTATGGACTGCATCTATTGCTGTTACCCTACCACTCATCCCGGCAGGGCCAATATTACGTATTTTCAGTCCTTGCATTAAGGACATGTCGACATTCTGAGAAATGGCAGAATGAAAAAAGAAAAGTATGCTTAGTAATGTAAGAGTTTGTCGCATGAGTCAATGGTTTTTTTGTACAACTAAAATAACCATTCTAGACTGAAGCCGCATTAAAATCTGATGAGCGGAATTTTATTAGGATAAACCCTATCCCATAAAAAAACCACGCTTTCACGTGGTTATATAGTTGAGGTTATGTACTCAAATCTGAAACATAACCAGTTGAAATCTTTAACAAGAATAAATATTTCTGAATTGAGTTAAAAACTCTATTCTCTTTTTTTTCTGAATGTTATCGGAATATATTCATCAGTTGGGATGCCTATATGTGCCAAATCCCATTCTTTATCATAACTCGAAACCAAATTTTTGATGCATTCTACTCGATCTTCAGTAGGGAAAGGACATTCTTCCCAGTAGAAAATTTCAACTCTGTAGTTGTACTGTTTCTTAATTCCATTGATCTTGACTTCTACGCTTATGTCTTGATCTTCTTCCAGCCGGGGGATTTCAATTCCGATAATACTCATAATTTCAAGTTTTATGTGATATAGTGAATTACTGTTAACAAAAAATATACCTAACAACCTATCTTTCTGATTCACTGATAGTTATCTAATAATTGAATTTTTAAAATTGATCGGTTTTGATACAAAAGATGTGCGATTATTGTTCATATCAATTCACATAAAACAAATTCAAATAAATGTTTAAACATATTTATGAGTCGCACGTACACAAATCACAAGAAAATATTAATTTGGCAAATTGAAAGAGCGGTTGAAATTTATAAACATGAGTCATTGGTGGAAGTTACTAGTTGTCCTTACACCACTTGTCCTAAGCGGGTGTTACCGCCCAGAGTATCCTTCTAAATTCATTTCTTCGGATTTAAAGGAATTTGAGTCCTATCAAAAAAAATGTGCTTCAAGGCCCTCTCCTCCAGCTAGAGCTATTGCCACTATGGGTGATACAGATGTTTTTATCACATATAGCCAACCAGCTGTGAAAGAAAGAACTATTTGGGGTGAGTTAGTATCGTATAATAAAGTTTGGAGAACAGGCGCCAATGAAGCAACTGTACTTTCAGCCACTGGCGATATTTTAGTTAATGGTGATACGCTACTAGCAGGAAATTATGCGCTGTATACAATTCCTACAAAAGAAAAATGGACGGTAATTCTTAATACCAAATATGAAGTTTGGGGAGCGTATGACTACGACCAATCACTTGATGTACTTCGTTTTGAAGTAGAACCAAGTACAGATAATGAAATGAGTGAACGAATGACTTTCACTATTGATGATGCAGGTATAGTAGAATTTGCTTGGGACAAACTAAAGTTTGATTTTTTAGTAATGCCTTTATAGTTAAGCTTCAACCACTTCACTTCCTATGGCCACTCCTTCTTTATCTAAAGATTGAACTCTAATCTGTTTTATCTGATTAACATTGGCATACTGAGAAGGTAGTTTCACTTTTAAATAGTTCTCTGTAAAACCGTAAATGAAATTTTCCTTAATATCATTTTCTAATAGTACTGAAAACTCTTTTCCAACTTGCGAATGATAAAAAGCTCGCTTCTTTTTCTCAGATAAGATTCTTAGCATATTAGAACGCTCATTTCTTTCTTTTTTTGGAACTACACCTTCCATCTCTATGGCGTGCGTATTGGCACGTTCTGAATAAGTAAAAACGTGTAAATAAGAAACCGGCAACTCATTAATAAAATTATAAGTGTCTAAAAAATCCTCTTGAGTTTCACCCGGAAAACCTGTGATTACATCAACCCCGATACAGGCATCAGGCATTTCATGCTTTATTTTAGCCACACGTTCCACATATAATTCTCGCAGATACCTCCTATTCATCAGCTTCAATATTTTATTGCTTCCAGACTGAAGAGGAATATGAAAATGTGGAGCAAATCTTTTACTTTGAGCTACAAACTCTATGATTTGATTATTCAACAAATTGGGTTCGATGGAAGAAATTCTATATCGTTCTACTCCATCTACTTCATCCAATGCTTTGACCAGCTCAAGAAAACGCTCCTTTCTCCTACCCCCTTGTACGCCAAAGTCTCCAATATTGACTCCAGTCAACACCACTTCTTTCACCTCAGTAGCTGCAATCTCATAGGCTGATTTGAGGATATTTTCTATACTGTCACTGCGGCTTTTACCTCGAGCCAAGGGAATCGTACAAAAAGCACAACCATAGTTGCAACCATCCTGAACTTTCAGAAATGTTCTTGTACGGTCAGCAATCGAATAAGCATTATTAAATTCTGTCGCATTGGAAATTTCGGAAGCACAAATAATTGCTTCCTGCTGCTTTTCAAAATCTTTGAGGTGCTCTAGTAATTTGAATTTTTCAGCAGCACCTAACACGGCGTCAACTCCAGATATTTCTGAAATCTCCTTAGGCTTCAATTGTGCGAAGCAACCAATAATAACTACGAACGACTCTGGAGATATCTTCTTTGCATTCTTAACAATCTGCCTACACTTCTTATCTGCATTTTCAGTTACAGAACATGTATTTATCACAAAAATGTCGGGCTTATTTTCAAAGTCTACTTTTTCGTATCCTTCTTCTTCAAAAAGTCGAGATATAGTAGAAGTCTCTGAGAAATTGAGCTTGCAGCCCAGCGTATAAAATGCAACTTTCTTCATGATGAGTATAATAAAACGCAAAGCTACTAAAAAAAAGAAAGCCCACTAGGGGCTTTCTCCAAGGTAAATTTCTTTACCTTTTTCTCAATGAAGCATCTTTGATGTTTTCAAATCATAAAATGATCGCTCTAAAATAGATCATGCATTTGAATCCTCAAAATATGAAGATTTAAATTTTAGAATAATTGCAACCTCCTACTGAGAAAGTTGTCTTTTAAATAAATTTAAAATAAAACTCATGAAAAGAATTATCACATGCTTTGGCATCATTTTAGGAGCCACAATAGTTGTAAATGCACAAACTAGTGAAACAAGAAACTTAGATAGTTTCGATAAAATCAAGGTTTCGGAATCTATTTCGGTAAGAATGAAAAAAGGAAATGACAATGTAGTCAAAATTGAAACACGAGGTGTGGATACAGACCGTGTAGAAACTGAAGTAGAGGGTTCTACACTTTATATTCGAATGAAAAAAGGAAATTACTTTTCTAAAAACGTCGAAATAGAACTCACCTATAATCAGGAATTAGAAGGTGTCTCAGTTAGCTCATCAGCTTCCATTATAGGTCAAGATGAAATCAGTACGGAGGATTTTGATATTAAGGCGAGTAGCTCAGGAAGAGCAGACTTAATTTTAAATGTGCGAAATGTGGACATCAGAATATCAAGTAGTGCAGATGTAATACTAAATGGCAAAGCAAAATATCAGGACATCGACATTAGTAGCTCAGGTAGGTTATCAGCTTATGATCTGGACAGTGAAGAAGTAGACGTCAGTGTAAGTAGTTCTGGAAAAGCAGAAATAACAGTACATGGATTACTTGAAGGAAGAGCTAGTAGCAGCGGAAAGGTATATTATCGCGGCTCGCCAGACAAAGTGTATGTAGATTCCAGCAGCAGCGGAAAAGTAAGAAAAGAAGGTTGATATCAAAACAAAAAATCCCGACCATGATAATCATGGTCGGGATTTTTTTTTGAGATTGCTAGTTTATGCTACTGATACATGCTCTTCTATGCCAACGATACTTTCGGTCACGTTGATGATGTGATCTCCAATTCTCTCACAACCGAAAATTATATCTCGATAAACGATTCCTGTTTGTACATCGTAATGATTTTCCTCTACACTTTTCCAGTGTTTTTTGCTCAATTCTTTCTTTAGCTTATTAATGGCTGTTTCTGTTGACATCGCTGTGTCAATCTTAACTTCAGAATAGTCCGATTTGAGGTTTTTGTGCATCTCTTGTAATGCCTCGTCAACCAACCCAAAAATAGTTTTAATATTCTTGTTTTGATCTTCAGTAAAAGATAGCTTATGCTTGTTTTTTCTATTGATCTCTCGTGACATTCTCATCACAATATCAGCAGAACGCTCTAAATCACTTGTTATACTCATGATAGCGCGAATCTCTTCTGATGCTGCAGTACTTAATCTTCCCTCAGATACTTTGACTAAGTAATCATCAACTTCCATTTCGAGCTCATCAGTTCTATCTTCGTATTTAGCAATTTTTTCAGTGAGGTGCTCCACACGCTGACTATCATCGGATACGATCAGTTCCTGAACCAGCTTACTCATTTTGACAACTAATTTGCCAAATTTTGCCACTTCCTTTCTAGCCTCCATCAATGACAGTTCTGCTGTTCTCATCAACTGAGTTCCAATAAACTCCAGATGAAATTCTTCGTCTTCCTCATCTTTAGAAGAAATCATCTTTGTGACAATCTTCTCAATCTGTGGCACAAACCATATCATGAGTAGCGTATTTATAATATTGAAGCTAATATGAAAATAAGTCAATCCCCATTTGATAGCACCTGTTTCATTCAACGGTGAACCATTACCAGTACTGACCATTATTGCATCAATTCCATTGATATAAAAATGGAATATCAATAGCATCCATACAACGCCAAACACATTAAACATAAAGTGAGCCAATGCTGCCCTTTTCGCATGTACATTTCCTACTAACGCAGCCAAATTTGCCGTGATAGTAGTACCAATATTTTCACCTAGAACAATACCAGCTGCCATATCATATGGAATCCATCCATTATCACACATAATAAGAGTAATAGCCATGGCAGCACTAGACGACTGAACCACAACAGTCAGAATTGAACCAATGAGCACCGCTATTATAACAGATAGAAATCCTAGATTGTTTATATCTGAAATCCATTCCATAATTTCCGGATTGTGTTTCAGATCTGGAACAGCTCCTTTCAATTCACTCAGTCCCATAAAAAGTAGTGCAAATCCAATTAGGAACTCACCCCAATATTTCCATTCTACTTTTTTGGCAAACAACATCGGAAAGCCAATTGCAATGATCGGCAGCGTATAGTGTGAAATACTAAATTTCGAAAACCCAAAAACTAAAATCAATACTGCTGTAATTGTAGTACCGATATTTGCTCCCATAATAACACCAATGGCTTGTCTTAATTTAAGAAGACCAGCGTTCACAAAGCTTACAACCATCACAGTAGTAGCCGAAGAGGATTGAATTATCGCCGTGGTTAGAAAACCCGTGAAAACCCCACTAATTCGATTCGAAGTAATAATACTCATCACTGATCTCAGAGAATCCCCTGCTACCTTCTGAATCGATTCACTCATTACTTTCATCCCAAATATGAAAAAGCCGAGTGCTCCTATTAGTTTTAAAATATCATAAATTCCGTATTCCACGTGGTCCTAATTTTATTTTTCTGAATTGATTTTAAATGCTTGCAAAGGTATTAATTATAAAGAAGCTCAATTTTAAATAAATGTTAAGGATAAACCCAAACAGAGAGAAAGAACCTTTTGCATCATAACAATTTAATAATATACAAGAAGTCAAAGTAATCTAATTTTGCAGCCGGAATTATGAAAGGTAATACAAAACAAAAACAACTAAGTGTAGTCCAATTTATCTTGAGCATTTCATTTGCTCTTTTTATCTTTTTATGGTCACTGGATTTAATGACAAGTTCATTTCAAGTCATTGGTAATGAAACGGTTGTAAAGATCCTTTCCGTCACTTCCAATCCGTTTATCAGCCTTTTTATTGGCTTATTTATTACTGCTGTGATCCAAAGTAGTTCTACGAGCACCTCACTGATTGTTGCCATTGTTGCTTCAGGTGGAATGACTTTAGAAAATGCTGTACCCATGATCATGGGAGCAAATATCGGTACTACTTTAACAAGTACTATTGTATCACTAAGCTATATAACAGACAACAAAGAATTCAAGAATGCGATTGCCACTGGGGTCATGCATGACTTTTTCAATATCCTTACGGTGGTCATTTTATTTCCATTAGAATATTACTATCACATACTATCTAAATTATCATTTGGCATAGCCTCCATATTCAATTTCTCAACTACATCAACCCATGATGGTCAAGAATCCAGTTTCGGACTTTTCGATTCTATAAATAGTTTTTTGATCCAATCTATAGAATACAAATTCGTTTTGGTCATTGTGGCCTGTTCTGCATTGTTTGCCTCTATTAAGATTATTTCGAAAATAATTTCAAACAGAATGATTGGCGCTTCAGATGAAAGGTTTCAAGAAGTTTTCTTTAAGAATACTTTAAACTCATTTGGACTTGGTACCATGTTGACTGCTGGTATTCAATCCAGTTCTATTACTACATCTATTATTGTTCCGCTAGGAGCCACTGGCAAGATTCATCCCAGTAAAATATTTCCCTATATCGTTGGTGCCAATATTGGCACCACCATCACTGCATTAATTGCAGCTTTTAACAAATCTGAAGCAGCATTAAGTATTGCGTTGGTACATTTTCTCTTCAATCTAATAGGAACTGTTATTTTTCTTCTCATTCCGTATCTCAAAACTTTACCCATACAATACGCCCGTAAGTTCGGCATCATGACTTCTCAGTATAGGGTCATTGGTTTTTTCTACATCTTATTCGTATTTTTCATTCTTCCTTTAGCACTTATTTTTCTCAATAAGCTCTAATAATTTAAATCTCGCGTTCAAGTTCATTGCCATGTGTTAACAATTACTTAACATTAAGGTAATCTTTACATGAGCACAATTTTTTTATACACGTGCTACCTTCGCGGCTTATATTCAGAAAATATGAGATTTATTTACATCACTTTAGCTTTGGCTATTTGTGCCGTTATGGCCCAAGCTCAATCATTTGACGGCAGTAAAATAGGGAATGGCATCCGATTCGTTCCCAAAGATTCGTCTTTTAGTATACAATGGAATACCAGATTTCAAACGCAGTACATAGGAGCTCAAGATCTTGAAACTAAGGAATATGCAGATGCATTTACTATTAGACGTTTTCGTTTGAAGTTTAAGGGACACCTCTATCATCCAAACATCCAGTACAAAATAGAATTGGCTATGTCTAACAGGGATCAGGGTGATTTTTTTGCAGAACATAATGGTGCTGCCAGCATTGTTTTGGATGCTGTATTAAAATGGAAATTTCACCCAGGTTGGCAACTTTGGGTTGGACAAACTAAACTTCCTGGAAACAGAGAACGGGTCATTTCTTCCGGTGCATTACAACTCGTGGATCGAAGTAGATTGAACAGTAGATTTAATATTGATCGTGACAAAGGACTATGGTTACATCACGAACACAAGGTAGGCAATGTGGTTGTACGTGAAATTTTATCAGCCACTACTGGTGAAGGCAGAAATGTAACTGAGTCTACAATTGGAGGCTATGACTTTACTTTTAGGGGTGAACTACTTCCTTTCGGAAAATTCACCAATAAGGGTGATTATTTTGGTGAAGACTTGGCTAGAGAAGAATCTCCTAAACTATCCCTCGCAGCGACCTACGACCATAACTTTGGAACATCAAGACAAAGAGGTCAGCTTGGTCTATACATATTAGATGAGGTAGATGGTGAAAAAATTCATAGTGATTTAGCCACGATTTTTGTAGATATGATGTTTAAGTACAAAGGATTCAGCGTGATGTCAGAATATGTACACAAACGTGTAGCTGATGGTGTAGTTCATGGCTACACAACAAGTGGTGAAGAAATTTACTTTTATACAGGTCAGGCATTAAACATCCAAGGAGGTTACCTATTCAAAAACAATATGTCAATAGATGCGAGATTCACAGATATAGTGCCTGAACGCGTAGAAATTGATGATGCAGAACGGAGATATGAATTAGGGTTTGGGAAATATATTGTCGGGCATACGCTTAAATTTCAAGCTAGTATAGCCTATAGAGATCGAGCTACTAAAAATGACAATATGATCTACTCAGCCCAATTTGAGATAGGATTTTAAAGAAACAAATTCATAAATTGACTATCCACCCGCGAGGATTTTTCTTTTGGGCGATACTTTGATCTTCTATTGAGAACCTTTAAGTTTAAAGATTTCGTTCTGCAGGTTTTTAACAATTCCTGATAATTCTTCCATTGATAAATCACCCTTTCCATCAGCGTCAGGAAAATCAATACTGATGAATGCCTTTGATTCCCAAACCTCTAATATATCCTTCGCATCTACTTGGTAAGGGGCATAAGACTTATTATCAGAGACCAGAAATAGTTTTCCGTTTTCTTCGACATAATTGAATACTCTTTTGTAAACCACTCCTTCTTCTTTACTTAATAGCACATAAGTCTTTCCATTTTTTATATTAGAAAGGTTTTCGATGTATTCTCCTATGATGACAGTGCCTGGCTGTAGTGGCAACATAGAGTCTCCCGATATTTCAAAAGCCCTATAAGTGGCATTCTTGGGCAACATAGGCAATTGAAACTTGGGCATACTTCCGATGTAAGTAGGATCTGCGTATCCATTCATATAACCGGCAGAAGCTTTTTGAGGAATGAGTTCTATGTTTTCATTTTCATCCTTGTCTACTGTAATAGCCAAAATTCTTGCTCCACCTTCCTCTTGCTGATGTAGCTCATCATCCGATAATTCGCTCACCACTTTACTAATCAATGTGTCTACACTCACATTAAATAATTCAGACATTCGCAATAGGTTGTTCAATCGAGGATCTGCTCTGCCTTCTTCATAAGCCCCTACCAAAGATCTTTTGATCCCTATGGCCTCAGCAAAAGTCTCTTGCGTATACCCAAACTTCTTTCTTAAGAACTTAATATTGTCGTTTACCTTAGCTACTTCCATGTTCAATTTTGAATTGATAACAAACTTAACAGAACCTTTCTTTATTCCAATTATCAAGCGTCAAATAGCACCATACCTGTATCACTAGTTGCATGTTTGCCTATGGAATACAAATTGATATGATGGAAATTTTCACGGTTTTTCAGCTGATCCAATCGCTTGATTATTTTTTCGACCACATGTTTTAATGTCTCACCTGAGTCGGCCAATACATATCCATACATTTTCTTTGTCTTCTGAACTGAAGCATGAAATTTAACCTGACATTTTCCAGACTTCAACTTTTTAGACGTAAGTTTTAGTCTGTATTCACCTCCTACAGTATACGTTTCCATTACTAATTATTTTATCATTAAATTAATTAAACCAGTTGATCGATCAATTAATTAGCGCTAATGACAATAAAATTAGCATTATTATTCTAATCAGCAAAACTAATTACTAATTATTTTAGCATATCTATAAATAAGGATTCTATTTCTTAGTAAAACGGCGTTTACCTTGGCCATTACCGCCTCTTCTCGGTTTGGCTGCACGGAATTTAGGATTGTATACTGGCCCCTCTCCTATGTGCTCAGGAATCTTAATTTTTTGTATTTCTTTCTCTATCAATTCTTCGATATTCGAAAAATTGTACATGTCTTCTTCGTTTACAAACGTGAAGGCCACACCATTGGCATCGGCTCTACCCGTTCGTCCAATTCTATGTACATAATCTGCAGCATCTCCGGGCACATTATAGTTGATCACCATATCAATACCTTTGATGTCAATTCCCCTACTCATGACATCAGTAGCCACGAGAACATTGATTTTCTTGTTGATGAAATCCTGAAGTACACTTTCTCTTTTGGATTGCTCCAGGCCAGAATGAATAGGCGCTGCATTTATTCCCAGCTTGCTAATTTCCCTAGCAATCTTGTCTACTTCACTTTTTCTGGATAAGAAAACGATAACACTATCCATTTTCTTAGCAGAAAATATATGCTTGATCAAATCAGGCTTTTGACCGTCATAAATCATAAAAGCACCCTGAAGGATATTTTCTGAAGGTTTGGAAATAGCAATATTTATTTCTTCTGGCTCATTCAGTATTTCCTTTGCCAACTTTCTGATTTTTGGTGGCATGGTAGCCGAGAACATCAGTCTCTGGCAATCCTTCGGAATGAATTTCATGATTTTCTTTAAATCATCATAAAAACCCATATCAAGCATTCGATCTGCTTCATCCAAAATAAAATGTTTGACTTTAGACAAATCAACGTATTCTTGATTGAGATGAGCGATCATTCGACCAGGAGTCGCAATGATGATATTAGCTCCTTTGAGCAAAGCTTTTTTCTGCACATCCCAACTCATGCCATCGCCTCCACCATAAACTGCAAGCGAGCTAGTTTCCACAAAATAACCTAAACCCTGAATCTGCTGATCGATTTGAATAGCCAACTCTCGAGTAGGAACCACTACTAGTGCATCAATACTTCCATGATCAGACTGATCATGGATCTGCTGCATGGTAGGAAGTAAAAAAGCTGCTGTTTTGCCTGTACCAGTCTGAGCACAAGCAATGAGGTCTTTATTTTCTAAAATAATGGGAATAGCTTTCTCCTGAATAGGAGTAGTATTTTCAAAACCCATGGCGTCCACTCCATCTAATACTGGAGGATGAATACCAACTTCTTTAAATTTCAAATTTATTATTCTTATTTGATCGTACCCAAATCTACTAGTTATTCTCCAGTTTGTTGGACTTCCCTTTAATTTCTAGCTCACTATTACGATTTGGGTAAATATTATTCTCATAATTTATATCTACCATACGACGTGATGGATCGATTGCTACAGATTCAATCTGATCTTTGTCAATATCAATCACGAATGAGTAATAAGGGTTCACCCATTTCCATGCAGACATCAATACCTCGCCTTCATCCAGTGGTCTATTGCCTCTAGTCATTCCCAACGGAATGTGATAATTCAATTTACTCCCATCTACAAGTGTAACCACTACATCCAAAGGCATAGGCATCAAACCTATTCGTTCCATTTCTATTTGAGATCCATCATTAGTAATGCTCACATTTTGCACTGCATAATCGATAGTCTTGGTAGTCTTTGTCCAGTAATCGAAAAACCAATTCAACACTAATCCACTTTCTTTTTCCATGATGATCTCAAAATCTACCGCATTAGGATGTTTGAATTTCCAAGTATTATAATAGCGCAACATGGCTCTATCAAATACTTCTCTGCCTAGGATATATTCTAAGCTTTGCAATGCAAGGGCTCCTTTCCCATAAGCTGCCATACCATAAGCTCTGTGATTTTCAAAATGATCTGCATGTGTAGTTAAAGGCTCTTCTTTTCCTGATTCTACAATACCCTTATAGTATCTATAGTACCCTGCCATTGGTTTTCTTGACTCAAAACTTTCGTCAAACAAGTAGTTCATGGTCATTTCATCATAATACTGATCAAAGCCCTCATCCATCCAATAGAGATAACTTTCGTTTGTACCAAGGACCAGCTGATAGTAGCTATGTAGAAACTCATGAACAGCAGTGCCAACCACGGATTTTAATGGTTTATGTCCTGTCATAAGTGTAAACATCGGGTACTCCATTCCCCCGTCTCCGCCTTGTACCACTTTATAAACGGGGAATGGATATTTTCCACATTTGGCCTCAATAAATGGAATCGCTTTTTTCATATAGTCTCCCAATTCTTCCCATTGCTCTACCAACGTATCACCTTGATAGTAAACATGAAAATCCAGCCCCTCTCTTATCTTCACCACATCATGTTTATAATCTGGATCAGCTCCCCAAGCAAAATCATGAACATTTTCAGCTAAATATCTATGAGTTGTTTTTTTACCATTTTTTGAGTTTTTTGAACTTTGTAAAACTCCTGAAGCTGCAACGACATAATCACTATCTATATCGATGGTGACATCATAGTCTCCCCATGGACTGTAAAACTCTCTACCGATGTAGTCGTGTGAGTGCCAACCAGAGTAGTCGTATTCTGCAATCTTAGGAAACCACTGTCCCATCGAATACCTGATACCTTCCTTGTTATCCCTTCCATTTCTTCTGATTTGGATAGGAACTTGACTTTCAAACTCCATTTCAAAAACAACCATCTGCCCAGGCAAAATAGGTGACGAAAGACGAGCAGTCATTATGGTTCCATCTACAGAGGTATCAATTCTCTTCCCATCCTGCCTGAAGGATTTAATTTTATGATATCCAATTTCATCTTCCTTTAATTTAAAAATACGATCCTGAACCCCTCTTCGGGTATCCGTATGCGTTCTGCTTCGTACGTCCATCATGCTTCCTGGTTGGAAGGCATTGAAATAAAGATGATAAAAAACCTTATCAAGTGTATCAGGCGAATTGTTATAGTATTTGAGTTGTTGAACCCCGGTAAACTGATTGGAAACTACATCCATATCAATTTCCATTTTATACTCTACTCGCTGCTGCCATCTATCTGGTTGTGCAATGGCTGCAAACCCTAAAATCACTAAACTCAATCCAAGTATTCCTCTCGTCAACATATTTTCATTTTGCATTTAAATTCGACTCACAATTTAAATACAACAACTTGAGGCAAATAGAAAATTGTGATGGATAGAGATATGACGTGGTTGGCGGTAATTTAAATTTAAAATTCGAAATTTCAGATTTAGATTCTTAAGATAGACAAGACGCCAACACTTCTCTTTTGACTTCGTGGATACCTTCAAATACAATAATTTCAGGTTTTAACCCAATTGCTGCTTCCATTTTATCCACTTCTGGTTGATAATTTTTATCCAAGGCATAAAACTCATCCTCAGAACCAATAACTACTTTAAGATTCGCACTGCGATTTATATGATTGAAATCTGCAGGTTCCAATTCTGGGGGAAAGCCTCCCGCCCAAAGTACCATGGTTTGAAAATCAATTTTTGAATAAGCGGCCATACGACTGATCATAGATACACCTTGAGAGAATCCCATCAAATGAATGCGATAATTACTCAGTGGCTTACTGTTAAATAAAGTATTAATAACAGCATCAAAGTAAGATTTTTGATTTTGCATATCCGTCTCTCTACCCTCTTTGGTCATCCAGCTAGCACCCACATTTTTTTGATCCGGAAGATAAAATTTTGACAATCCTTGCAAGGCTATAACAAAATGTTTTTCTGAATCAAAAACATCGAACCGTCTGATGAAATACTTACCTAACTGACCATAACCAGGACAGACAATCCAAATATCAGTTGTTTGATCACTCAGCTCATTGAGTGTATAATAAGGAGCAGAAAAGCTAAAATCAATGTGATGCTCCATTAATCAGCGGAGTAAGAAATTCGATAAATCACGCCTGCTCGATCATCGGAGACCAACATTGCTCCATCTGACATAATAATTACGTCTACAGGCCTTCCGAAAGCTTCTTGCGCTTCTTCGTCTAACCAACCATAGACAAAAGGCTCGTACCCAGCTGCTTTTCCATCTTCCATTTTTATTCGCATGATGCGATAGCCAATTTTATTACTTCGATTCCAAGAACCATGTTCAGCTATAAAAATATCGTTCTTGTATTCTTCTGGAAACATGTCTCCAGTATAAAACTTCAACCCAAGTGGTGCAACATGCGGTCCAAGCTTTTGTGCTGGAGCTGTAAACTCTGTACAGCTATATTCTCCTCCGTGCGTGGGGTCTGCTATATCTCCACCATGACAATAAGGATAGCCGAAATGCATTCCCATTTTTGGAGCATGGTTTAGTTCACAAGGTGGCATATTGTCACCCATCATATCTCTGCCGTTGTCAGTAAACCACATTTCATTGGTTTCGGGATGCCAGGTAAAGCCTACCGTATTCCTGACGCCATTAGCAAAGATTTCAAAACCTGAACCGTCTTTGTTCATTCTAGTAATGGATGCATAAACCTCCTTTTTACTTTCACAAATATTGCAAGGTGCTCCTACGGGCACATACAATTTATCATCTGGTCCGATGGCTATGTACTTCCATCCATGATGCTTGTCACTTGGAAATCGATCAGTTATCAAAACTGGCTTTTTTACCTTATTTAGATTAGACTCAATATCGGCAAACTTCCAGATTTTATTAATTTCTGCCACATATAAATCCCCATCATTGAATGCCACGCCATTAGGAGTATCCATATTTTCAGCAATTATGTATTTCTTATCAACTATATCGTCCCCATCAGAATCTTCTAAAGCATAAACTTTATCATCCTTTCTAGTACCCACGTACAGCACACCCGATGGACTCAAAGTCATGGATCGGGCATTGGGTACATTGTCTGCATACAAACTAATAGTGAAACCCTCTGGCAGCTTAATATTCTTCAGTGCTTCTGTAAATGTCTCGTCCTCCAAGATTTCTTCATTAATCAATGGATCCTCTTGCTTAGGCTTTGATTCGCACAGAAAAAAGGTCATAGCACTAATCAGTAAAATCAAAATAGTGTTAAAATAGCGCATGTTGTTTGGTTAAAAATGCTCAGTTAAAATTACATGGGATGTATCCTAATATCAAATGATCTGAGAGTTTTAATTGCTTATGATCCTTTGCATATTTGCGGCATGATTTCAATCAACAATTTATCGTACTACCTGGGTAGCAGAGCCCTATTTGAAAATGCTTCCCTTCACATCAAACCCAAAGATAAGATTGGATTGATTGGACTTAACGGTACGGGTAAATCTACATTATTAAAATTGATCACAGGTCAGCTACAGAAAGACAGCGGTGACATCAGTATGGCTAAAGATTGCACCATTGGGTTTTTGAATCAGGATCTATTGTCTTTCCAGTCTGACGAATCGATCTTATCTGTAGCCATGGAAGCCTTTGCTGATGTGATTGCCATCCAGCACAAAATCGACAAAGTCCTTAAAAAAATGGAGACGGCTTATGAAGATAAGTTGGTTGATAAATTGACCCGGCTGCAAGATGAATTTGAAGCGAATGAAGGATATGTCTTACAAAGCAAGGCTGAAGAAGTTTTAGAAGGCATTGGATTTAATACGGTAGATCTTCAAAGACCTCTTAAAGAATTTTCTGGAGGCTGGAGAATGCGAGTGATATTGGCTAAAATGCTTTTGGAGAAGCCATCCATTCTTATGCTGGATGAGCCGACCAACCACTTAGATTTACCATCGATTCAATGGATTGAAAATTATCTCAAAACCTATGAAGGGGCAGTTATAGTTGTTTCTCACGATAGGCAGTTTCTGAATAACACAGTAAATAAAATAGTAGAGGTAAGCAATCAAGACCTAATTTCTTATCCTGGCAACTACTCCAACTATCTGGAAGAAAAAGAGTTAAGAAATGAGCTGCAGAAAAATGCTTTTGAAAATCAGCAATCTAAAATCAGGCAAACGGAACGGTTTGTAGAACGATTCCGAGCCAAAGCCACTAAAGCCAGACAAGTGCAGTCTAGAGTAAAGGCTTTAGAACGAATGGATCGTGTAGAAGATGTGATAGCGGATAATGCTGCTGTCAACTTCAAATTCAATTTTAATAAACAATCTGGCAGACATGTCTGTACGTTGGAAAATGTATCCAAATCTTATCCTGAAATAGACATTCTCAAAAAAGCCAGTGCACATATCGAACGTGGAGACAAAATCGCCTTAATCGGGGCAAATGGCAAGGGAAAGTCCACAGTACTCCGAATCATCGATGGCGACGAACAAGTGGAAGGCAAAGCTAAGATGGGTTTTAATGTAAATCCTTCTTTCTATGCACAGCACCAGCTGGAGTCTTTGAATGTAGATAATGATATTTTAGAAGAATTGAAGCAATTCGGATCTGGTAAATCTGAACAAGAGCTCCGAGGGGTTTTGGGTTGTTTCTTATTCTCAGATGAAGACGTATTCAAGAAAATAAAAGTCCTTTCTGGAGGGGAAAAATCAAGAGTAGCTTTAGCCAAGACTTTAATTTCAGAAGCCAATTTCTTACTCCTCGATGAGCCGACCAACCACTTGGATATTCAGTCTGTCAATATCCTAATTCAAGCCTTGCAACAATACCAAGGCTCATTTATCCTAGTTTCTCACGATAGGTATTTCGTGACTGAAGTAGCCAATAAGATCTGGTGGATAGAAGATCATCAAATCAAAGAATATCTCGGGACTTATGAAGAATACGCCTACTGGTGTGAAAAAAACAACAAACCAAAGGACACTTTTAAACCCACGGTAGTAAAAGAAGACAAACCTAAAAAAGAGAAGAAACAAAAGGTGGTCGATATAGACCAGAAAGAACTTGCTCGTCTGAAAAAAGAATTGACTAAAGTAGAGTCTGAACTTGAAAAACTGGAGGCAGAGAAAACTAAACTGGAAGCTGAAATGGCTGATCCTGCCAATTTCAATGATGCAGATCAACTGGCCAAAATCAATCAATCCTACGAAACCAATGGCATAGCTCTAAAAACTAAAGATCAGGAATGGGAATCGTTGGTAGAGAAGATTGAAAATTTAGAGGGATAAACTTTTAAACCAATTCTGAACTAACTATAGATCATATTCAGACTCTTATTATTTCAACTTCGCCATTTGATTATAAAGTTCTCGATGTCATTTACTACATTTAAACCTTCAAACTCGACTAAACTATGAAACATATCAACAGAGTGCTCTCTATTCTACTAGCAGCTTCAATCATCTACGGATGTGGAAAAGGATCAAACACAGAAGAACGAAATAACATAGCCCAACAAGTCGCTGAGGAAGAAGAGTCCAGGACTATTCATGATATTGATCAACTCCTCAAGGATCTACCCTCTCCTTCTTTAGTTCCATTTACTTTAAAATCAGTAAATGCTGAGTTTAACAGTGATTTAATAAATGACCTGAAAAATTTTGAAGAGTATCAGGGTAATGAAGATAAAATGGCGATGAACATGGGCGTATTTGCTTCTGACGTCAGCTATTTGGCAGCTTATGGTTTCGAAGATCAATGCCTGAGTTATTTGAAGACTTCGCACAATATAGCCAAAGCACTAGGAGACTCTACCATTTATGATGATGACCACTTGCAAAAATGTTTGGGTCACATAAAAAATCAAGATCAAGAAGAAATATCCAAATTACTCAGTGAACTCTTCCTCACGACAAGTTTACAGATGGAAGAAGGACACCACCTCAACATGGCTGGATTGGCATTGGCAGGTAGTTTTATTGAGGGTATGTATCAAGCCGTAGTCACCATAGATAAGGCTCCAATCACAGCAGAAAATGAAAGACTACTTCAGCCATTAGTCAAAGTAGTTTTAGATCAAGAACCTGCCTTGAAAGAAGTCATTCAAGTATTGCAAGACTTGCCTAACGATGATGCTATCAGCACCATCGTTACTGAACTACAAATTCTTGACGTCCTATATAAAAATGAACTCAAAGAAATCGATGAAAAGATGCAAGCCGATCCAAACTTTGTAGTCAAAAAGCACATGCTTGTTGACATCGACCTAGAAATCAAGAGAATCCGTCAATGGATTGTTGAATAATACTCTGCCCTTTTAATTAAAGTGTTGGTTTACTCCAAAACATGAAAGAAGTCATCGGCAAATATGCATTCGAAGTCATCGTGATCTTTATCGGTATCACCGCCTCTTTCCTATTTGAGGAATGGCGCCAAAATCAAGAGGAAGACGAAAAGGCCATTGAGATTATGAAATCTATGGTGATAGAGCTAGAGCGAAATAATCAATTTATTATGGATGCGGACACCTTCTATCATGAATTGGGAACAAATATTCAAAAATTCTTGTATGGAGATAAAATCTCTCGAGATGAAACAATTGAAATATCCTATTCGCTAATGGAAAACGTTTCAAATTATCGCCTCAAGAGCATCTCCTCTTTCATCCATGGGTTTTCATCCACCGACCATTTGAATATTCTCAATCGTAATAAAAAAATACTCCAGTACCTGAGCTATATGGAGAGCCTTTTAACCGAGCATGAAATATATACCAATGACATAGGCGAATACTCTACTCTAAATTTATGGCCGTTGATTTGCGATTATGGATTGGCTGATGAGCTGGTTTATGACGCTGAAGGTTTGGAAAAGTTGGGTTATAAAAATACACCAACAATTAACTTCAACGACATTACATCTGATCCAGAGCTGATTGATCATTTGAAATGGTGTCAGATTAAAACAATCAGATTAATAGAAATCACCGAAGCCATTCATTTGCAAATCAAACATATCACCAGAGAGCTTAACAAGGCCATAGAGGCTGCTTAATTAATTATTGGAGATCTCCGAAATTCCTCTCCTTTCGTCATTTCAAAAATATTTTTTATAAAAACTACAATCACGATTAAATAATTTTTCTATATTTACGACAATTACGAATATTATAGAAGTATGAAAAAAACCAAACTCGGTGAATTAGAGGAATTAGTACTCCTTACTGTTGTGTTCTTGAATGAATCTGCTTATGGTGTCCAAATCAAATTAGAGCTAGAGAATCGTTTGAAACAAACTCTTAGTGTTGGTTCTATTCAGACTTCGCTCAAGAGAATGGAAGAAAAAGGTTATTTGACTTCCGAATTTGGTCAAGCCACAAAAAAAAGAGGAGGTAAACGCAAACGAATCTATTCAGCCACTACCCTTGGTCAAAAGGTACTTCAGGAAATGAAAGAAGTACGCTCGAAACTATATGATGTTATTCCTTCCATCGCCTAAAATTCCTGACCATGAAAAGCAAGCAACAACAGTCCCCTCCAAATTGGACATTACATATTCTCAAGTCATTTATCAACCCTTACTATCTAGAAGAAATTGAAGGTGATTTGGAAGAACTTCATCAAAGCAATTTAGAAAAGTATTCCACTTTCAAATCGAATTGGCTTTATACTCTTGAAGTCATTAAACTACTCAGACCATTGCTGTTAAAAAGTGCAGAAGGCGTGTATAAAATGAATAATTATGGAATCGTCAAAAACTATATCAAAGTTGCCTTGCGTAGCCTTTGGGCAAACAAATTACAAAGCGTAATTAAAATTGCAGGTATTACAATAGCACTATCCTCTTCGATAACCATCTATCAGTATATTAGCTTCGAGAGAAGTTTTGACGCATTTCACACAAATATAAACCAGCTATACCGAGTAGATGTGGATCGAATACACAGGGGTGCTGTACAGAGCCGAAAGGCTAGTTCCTATTCGGCTTTTGGACCAGACGCTCAACAAGACATTTCTGGAATTGAATCATTTGCCAGAGTCAGAATTCGTACCTCTAGTGTGGTGGTAGCAAAAGACTCTATCCTCACCACTCATAGCATTCAAAAACCTGCATTCGTTGATCCTTCCTTTTTGTCGATGTTTGATTTTGGGCTGAAAGACCCTACTGTCCTCGTAGAGCCCAACAGCATTATTTTAACAAGAAGTACGAGTGCTAAGTATTTTGGAGATTTAAATCCATTAGGTCAAGTCATTACCTTCATACACGGTAGGTATGAATTGCCTTTGGAGGTAAAAGCAGTCATTCCAGATGTCAGGACTAATTCACATATCCAATTCGAAGCGCTAGTTCCTTATCACGCTTTTTATCCAAAAAGCGATTGGATCAGTCATTCATGGGATTGGTCAGGCGTAACTACTTACCTTAAATTAAGACCTGATATTTCACCAGAGCACTTGGAGTCGGCTTTTCCAGCTTTGGTAAGAAAGTATAAAGGCAAGAAAATGGAGGAGAGAGATATGGATTATAAATTTTCCCTCAGACCCGTTAAACAAATTCATTTGAATAGCCATTTAGACGGTGAATTGGAAGCCAACGGCAATGGGCAGTCTATTTATTTTTTGGGTATAGCCGCCATACTTATCCTGGCCATATCATGGCTAAACAATGTTAATCTAACCAACGCGCATAACTCCACAAGAGTAAAAGAAATGTCCGTTCGAAGAGTGCTAGGTGCTCACAAAACACAGATCTTTACGCAACTCTTCATAGATTCTTTATTGACTCACAGTCTAGCTGTATGCTTTGCATTATCAGTTATTCTTACATCTGCTGACCTCATTGAAGGTTGGTTAGATATATCACTAGACTTAGGTCTACTCATGCACTGGCATTTCTGGCTTTTAACTTTACTTTTCGTCCTTTTTGGAAGCCTTTTGGTTTCATTTGATTACAAACTGATTTTCAATTTTATAGGCCAAAATAAACGTACACAAGCCATTGAG
Source organism: Reichenbachiella sp. (assembly GCF_039969095.1). GTDB lineage: Bacteria > Bacteroidota > Bacteroidia > Cytophagales > Cyclobacteriaceae > Reichenbachiella. The sequence goes on along the minus strand of NZ_JBDVOL010000010.1, from coordinate 787,523 downwards.
CAACAGCCTAATTCATGGCTTAGAAAAACAGGAGTAACTTTTCAATTTGGTATTCTCTTGGTAATGATCATTACCACTTGGGCAGTCAAAGATCAACTCAGCTACATACAAAACTACAATTTAGGAATTGACAAAGAAAAAGTCATAATTATAGAAAAGCCAAGGCTTTCCAGAGCAGAAAGAAAGCGTACTCCCGCATCTACTTTCCAGGATAAACTCGAAAACTTATCATGGGTCAAATCAATTAGCACTAGTTTTCATGTCCCGGGTAGCGAACTCGGTTGGACTGGAGGTATCCGTCAAACCACACAAACAAAAGAACTCGGCCAGGATCTTTACGTTTCTGCAGTGAGTGACCACTACCTAAAGACACTAGGACTAAAATTAGTAGCAGGCTCAAGATTTGAAGATATTTCTTCCGAAGCAAACAACCATGTAATTCTCAATGAAACAGCTACCCAGCTGCTTGGTTTTGACAAGCCTGAAGATGCTGTCCTTAGTGAGCTGATCAGTAGCACGGATCGTAAGCAAAAAGTAATTGGTGTGGTTAAAGACTTTCATTTTAGCTCACTTCGAGATCATATAGAACCATTGATGCTCGCTCACCTCCCTCGTTCTCTTGATTATGTATTTGTCAATTTGGGGAAAGGTGATTTGTACAACCAAATCAACCAGGTAGAAACAGCTTGGAAAGAAGTCTATCCTAATGCACCATTTGGGTTTTTCTTTTTGGACGATCATATCAATCAACAGTACAGTTCAGATATAGAATTTAAAAAACTGTTTACTGCTTTTTCAGCTATTGCCACTATGCTGGCATTAATGGGTATACTTGGCCTCTCCTCTTTTTACACAACACAAAGAATTAAGGAAATCGGTATACGAAAAGTCCTGGGGGCTAGCCTATCGTCTATGGTATGGTTACTTTCTAGTCGGTTTTTGTTACTGATCGTCATAGGTTCGACTCTGGCATTGCCCATCTCCTACTACTTCATTTCTATTTGGCTGCAAAATTTCGCGTATCAGATAGCCATTCCATGGATTTGGTTTTTGGGTTCTTTCATGCTAGTTATTTTCTTGTCATTGCTTATACTAAGTCTTCAAACGGTAAAGGCCGCCAGTGCAAATCCGGTAGAATGTCTTAAATACGAATAATAATAGCTTCTGACATTGAGCAGAATGGTAAAGATGCTCCAGAAATAAAAGGCATCAACTGTCTCACAGGGGATATCTACTTCTTATCCAACGGCTTATCCATTTTCATGACAATGGATTTGAAGATTTCCCAGGCGCGGTAAAACCGATAATGGATTTTGAAATCTGAATCTTCTACAAGGTTCTTCTGTGCGTAGAACAACATCAAACTATTGAGTTTTGCGTATAACTCTTCTCCTAATCTGGTTCTTTTCGTATAACCAAACGGTACAAATCCCATCACTGCCACTTGTTTTCCACCCATAGGCTCCACATAGTGTTCTTCTACTAGTCCAAGTCCTTCCAGGCGATCCAAGATATCCTCAATGGACCCACCAAAAAGTGAAGCGTATTCAAAAATAGGATCTTCCAATTTTTTACGAGTGGTATAAAACAGCATGGAATTGAGCATCTCAAGCATTCCCTCTAGTGCCTCGGCACGATTGCTCCATCGTGTACGATGATGTGTGGTCAAAGAGTCCAGCGACATTTCCAAAAAGATCTTCATGTCTTCCTCCGAGATATCTACATTCTCCACGATATAGGCCAAAATAGGCACCCACATATAAGCCTGTTTAGATGTATACAGCAAATTTGGAGTTGGATCGACTTCTCCTTCAGGCGGTACATAGGGGGTTGTCATGCAGAGCAAACCATATTCATCAACTTTCAGAATGGCTTCGTTACGCTCGTTTATTAATTGTTCTAGACTCATTAATTTTTTTGATTATTTGCCTGAGGCAGTCAATAATACGAAATATCCGCAAGTTAACAAATCCTATTTATTGAACTTCATCTGATGCAGCATCAATCCAGAGGCAGGTGCAATATAGTATTCAGGTGATTCAGATGGTTGATCCAAAGAAGATTGAAGATCAGCAAGGGTAATTTCGTGCTTGCCTAATCGAAACAACCTTCCCATAAAAAGGCGGATTTGATTACGCATAAAGCCCATTCCTTTTACTCTGTAGACAAAACTCTGCTCAGGGAAAAAATTAGCTGTCCAAATATCGTTTTCTACTATTTCACTCAAAATGATTTCTCGTTCAAACTGCGTCCCTTCTTTGGGTTTGTAGCAGTATTCCTGAAAGTTGTGTGTACCTTGAAAAAACTTGGCGCCTTGCTTCATTAACTCTATGTCCAAATTCTCTCTGATATAAGTAATGTATGGCGCTGCAAAAGGGTGATTTTTATTACCAAATGAAAATAAATACAAATACTCCTTCTCCTTGGCATGCTGGATCACATTGAACGTTTTATCAACCTTCTCCATACTAATCGCTCGAATGTCCGCCGGAAGGTTTTCATTGAAATCAGCCAGTAGTTGTTCAACATCTTCAGGCTTTTCCAGAAACAGTTCGAAGGCCGCTTGTGTAGCCGAAACCATCGCATCCGTTCGACTGGCACCCAAAATCTTGAATGGCTTGTCTGCCAAAATATATTTTAAGGTACGTTCGATCATTTCTTGAACGGTCTTGACCCCAGGTTGGCGTTGCCATCCATGATATCGAAAACCTAAATATTGAACTTCTATCAGATAGAAATGATTGGCTTGCATATAATTGAGACCTTTTATTATTAGGCTGCAAAGCTAGCAAGAATGAAGTCAGAAGATATACATCCTTACTTTTTCAACCCCAAAATTTGGTTCAATTTATCATGATCTATCTCACCTCCAGCAAAATCATCAAATGCTTTTTGAGTGACCTCAATGATGTGGTCAGAAATAAAAGTCGCTCCTTCTCTGGCTCCTTGTTCTTGTGATTTGATACAGCACTCCCATTCAAGCACGGCCCAGCCGTCGTAGCCATATTGACTTAGCTTGCTGAATATTTGTTTAAAGTCTACTTGCCCATCTCCAAGAGATCTGAATCTTCCAGGGCGATCTATCCAATCTTGATAACCGCCATAGACGCCTGATTTTCCACTGGGTCGGAACTCGGCATCTTTGACATGAAACATACGAATCTGCTCATGATAGATATCTATGAATTGCAGATAATCCATTTGCTGTAAAATGAAATGACTTGGATCATATAGGATTTTGGCGCTTGTGTGATTGCCAGTTACATCCAAGAATCGTTCGAATGTAATACCATCGTGCAAGTCTTCCCCAGGATGCAATTCGTAACAAACCTCTACTCCCAAGTCTTTACAGTAATCCAGTATAGGCAACCATCTGTTTGCCAACTTATCAAACCCAGCTTCCACCAATCCCTTTGGCCTTTGCGGCCAGGGGTACATGGTATGAAAAAGCAAGGAACCAGAAAATGACCCAATCACGTTCAACCCCATATGATTACTAGCCTTGGCCGATGCTCTCATTTGACGAACAGCCCAGGCCGATCGCTCCTTTGGATTATTATGTAAATCTTCAGGCACGAAAGCATCAAACATGGCGTCATAGGCAGGATGTGTAGCTACCAACTGACCCAGTAGATGGGTAGACAATTCTGATATCACTAACCCAGACTCCTTCACCACACCTTTAATTTCATCACAATAAGCCTTGCTATCTGCTGCTTTTTCAATATCAATCACTCTCTTGTCCCAGGCAGGAATTTGTACGGCTTTATAGCCCATTCCTGCTACCCAATCACAAATATTTTTCAGATTGTTGAAGGGTGCTTCATCGCCTAGGAACTGTGCTAAAAAAATGGCGGGTCCTTTGATCGTTTTCATCTTAGAGCGTTTTCCAGACGTTTCCGTCTCGGTTAGATTCTACTACTTTTTCTATAAACTGCATGCCTCTGACTCCGTCTAATACAGTAGGATATTCACCATCATTTGATTCTTCCTCTCGAATGGCTTTGGCCATGCCTTTATAAATATTCCCCATGGCATCAAATATCCCTTCGGGATGACCAGGTGCCATTTTCGTACTCTCCTTCGTGAACCGGGCATTGTATGGATTGCCAGGCTTTAGTGTTTGAATGGGTTTACCTTCCTTAAGTAGTGTCAATTCCGTTGGATTCTCCTGACACCACTTCAGGCCGCCTTCCTTTCCATAAACCTGAATGGTTAGATTGTTCTCCTCTCCAGTGGCGATCTGGCTAGACCGAATCACACCTTTGGCCTTGCCCATACGTATCAGTACGGTTCCATCTACATCCAAAGAATTGTCCTCATAGAGATAATTCAAATCTGATAGCAAACGATCTACTTGCAATCCAGTGGTGTATTCAGCCAAGTTGAAGGCATGCAAACCGATATCTCCAATACAACAGGAAATTCCTGACTTCGTAGGATCCAAACGCCATACAGATTTTCTCTTTTCCTTTTCATGAATGAAAGGATTGATCCAACCTTGATAATACTGTACATCCACTCGTTGGATGTCGCCAATCTCTCCATTGGCTATCATGGTTTTCATCTGACGAACCATAGGATAACCAGTATAAGTATGTGTTAAACAAAAACGTTTATCAAATTGATTCACAAGCACTTGTAATTCTTCTGCTTCAGTAGCAGTCATGGTCATGGGTTTTTCACAAATCACATGAAAACCACCTTCGAGCAGTTTTTTAGCCATCGGGTAATGCAAGAAGTTTGGCGTGACGATAGATACCACTTCTATCCGCTCTGACTCAGGCAACTTATTTTCCTCTACGATCAAAGTCTCTACATTTGGGTACACTCTATTGGTGTCTAATTCCAGTTCCTTAGCAAAGGCTTTGCCTTGCTCATAATCCACATCAAAAGCTCCACCAACCAGTTCATAGCGCTCACCCATATAAGCAGCTATGCGATGGGCTATGCCTATAAAGGCACCTTGACCACCTCCTAACATACCCCATTTTATTCTTCCTTTATTCATTATCTATGAAGTCTTGTATTCGACTTTTTCATTTTTAAAGCTTAACGCAAACACCACTAGAATCAACGCGGCAAAACCCGCTGGGTAAAACCAGATTTCCTTCCAGTTGTGAAGACCTTGTGCATTGACATAACTATCAGATATTTTTCCAGCTACCCAAAAGCCGATCAACATGCCTATCCCATAGGTGGCTAAAGTAATTAAGCCTTGCGCCGCACTTTTATGTTTTTCTCCAGCCTTGGTATCTGTATAAATTTGCCCTGACACGAAAAAGAAGTCATAACAAATGCCATGTAGTGCTATACCCAATAACAGCATAAACGTGAGCTCATCAGCATTGCCAAAAGCGAACAATACATAACGAATGGTCCAAGCCAGCATACCAAAGAGTATGGTTTTCTTAAAGCCAAACTTCTTGAAGAACACAGGAAGTAATAGCATAAACAAAACCTCAGAGGCTTGCCCAATGGTCATCTTGCCTGTAGGGTTATCTACGCCTATTTCCGCTAAGAAGGGATTCGCGTTTTGATAGTAGAAAGCCAATGGAATACAGATCAGAACAGAGGATAAAAAGAAAATCAGAAAGTTTTTATCCTTCAATAGTTTGATAGCATCTAGTCCCAGTATATCAGAAAAAGTAATCTTCTCTCCTTTATTAGCCTTTGGAGGTGTCTTGGGCAAACTAAAACTAAAGAGTCCTAATATTCCTGAAGCGAAAGCCGTCATTAGAAAAGTGTTTTGCAACAATCCATTTTGGATTCCCGAACTTGAATCCCAACCGAAAACATAACTTATGGCTAAACCAGCCACAATCCAACCAATAGTGCCCCAAACACGGATATAAGAAAATTCCTTGGCCGGATCAGTCATTTGATTAAAGGACACAGAATTGACGAGTGCCAAGGTAGGCATGTAAACAATCATGTAACCCAAAATGTAAGGATAGAATGACCCAAAGTCAGGACTCTGCGACATCAGGAACATAAATACTGCCCCTGCGATATGTAGCACCCCTAAGATTCTTTCTGCGTTAAAAAAACGATCTGCGATTAGTCCAATAATAAATGGTGCTATGATGGCGCCCCACGACTGTGTGGAATAAGCCATGCCTGTCTCGGCTCCAGTAGCATTCAGGTTGTTGCCCAGAAAGGTGCCCAACGTGACAAACCAACCTCCCCAGATGAAAAATTCCAGAAACATCATCACTGACAGTTGTATTTGAGTTGATTTTTTCATTTAATTCAATTAATTATTGTTGTATAAATTTGTTCAACACAATCAAATCCACTTCCCAAAACTGGATTAATCAAAGCAAAATAGCTTTTATCAAAGTTTTACATGTTTAAAATATTTCAATGAATAATATTAAACAGCACATCGTACCTTTCAGGGAAGAAAATGGATCAGTATATCACGCCGACACTTGCTTGCCTTTGGTGGATGCCGTGAAGAGAGAAAAAGTAGAATTCAAGGCACTGGCCAGACACACCTACCCTGGCGACCGGCTCAATGAAGATACCAAAGGGCTAAATACCATTGGCTACTGGAGTGCAAACGAAGCGCAAGACTGGGGACTCGACTGGCATAGAAATGAAGGGGTAGAGTTTCACTTTTTGGAATCTGGACATATGCCCTATGCCGTAGAAAATACGGAGACTGAATTGTTTCCTGGTGATTTTACCATTACCCGCCCATGGCAACAACACAAAGTAGGCAATCCAAATGTGGGAATTGGTAAATTCTACTGGGTGATTATAGATGTGGGGGTACGTCGTCCGCATCAGCCATGGACTTGGCCAGATTGGGTTGTATTGTCTGATGACGATCTTAATCGTCTCAATCTCCTACTCAGACAAAATGAGCAACCCGTTTGGAAAGCCACTTCAGAAATCAAAGCCTGTTTCAAACAAATCAATCAAACCATTCATCAAGATGTAAACGGCTCTTCTGCGTCCAAAATTAGAATCCATATCAATGAACTTTTGATTCACCTCCTAGATATGTTTGATAAGGGCAAGATGGTACTGAATGAATCGCTCACAGACAGTATGCGGTCTGCCAAGCAGTTTATTTCTGAACTATCCAACAACCTATCACACCCCTGGACCATTGAAGAAATGGCAGCATCATCAGGACTTGGTACCACCAGATTCACCCACCACTGCAAGCAACTGACCAACCTCACTCCTATGCAGTTATTGACCAAGAACCGCATCGACTGGTCAAAAAATCTGCTATTAGAAAACCCAAATCAGAGCGCCACGCAAATCGCCTACACCTGCGGATTTACCACCAGCCAGTATTTCTCTACCGTCTTCAAAAAGCAGGAAAAGTGTTCTCCTCAGGAGTTTAGGGTAAGGAATAAGGTGGAGGTGGTTTGATCGTTTCTTAAAAAACTCTTCCAAAGTTTGAAACTTTGGAAGAGTTGCTTCAGGTCCTTCCCTGTTCTATTTTGGCTTTTTTGGATTGGTCACGAAATAGCTCATGTGCTATTAAATAGCTGTAGTTGGCTTGTTGGTCATGCCGAAGGAATGCATTGGGGATAAGACCAACACGGGCAGCAAAGAAGAAGGCAACAAGACTTAAAAGGACTAAAAGTATCCTCTCCTTAAGAAAAGTCGTCATCACCCGACGATAGTTCGGGTGATCCGTATCGTTTGGCAGAAAACAAGAAAACTGCAGCTCATCTGGCAAACAGAATACCCAAATGCCCAAAAACCTGGGATCGTACAATGACGACTGATTTTAATGTACAATTTCATTCATTGAATGATTTTAAACAAGTGATATATTCTAATCCTATACTTTAGATAAAGTTTTGGGTGTAAATAAGTCTAGACAGATTTCAACTGATAGATTTTATACACTTAAGCCTACTACTTTATCAACGATTAAATGAAAACAATACAGACTCTGATATTCTGTAGCTTAAGTCTAGCCATCTTCAGCTGCGGATCAGGCAAAAAAAGCGAACGGCAGGTAGCCAACAAGTTCAAGATTAAACAGCTGCTCGAGAAAAACACCTGCTTTACTTGTCACAAGCAGGATGAGAAGTTGGTTGGTCCCTCCTATGCAGAGATTGCCAAAAGAAATTATAGTGACGAGCGCATTGTGGAGTTGATTTATAAACCAGAACCAGAAAACTGGCCAGAATACCCCGCTCCTATGATAGCATTACCCCACCTCGATAAGAAAGAATTATTAGAAATTGCTCATTGGATCAATTCCCTAAACTAAGCACTAACTCGATGCAGAAATGAAAACAACTAGAAGAAACTTCATCAAACAATCAGGTCTATTGACAGGAAGCTTGGCCATCGCCTCCTCTCCATTATTAAGTGCCTGTACTAAAACCACAAAAGTGACAGACTTCAAAATATCACTAGCCCAGTGGTCCTTGCACCAAACGCTATTTGCTGGTGAAATGAGCAATCTTGATTTCGCTAAAGCAGCCAAAAACGACTTTGGTATTTCGGCAGTAGAATATGTAAGCCAGTTTTTCAAAGACAAAGCCAAAGACAAAGATTACATCAACCAAATGAAACAAGTCGCTGCTGATAATGGGGTAAAAAACCTCTTGATCATGGTAGACGGTGAAGGTGAACTAGGAGACAGTGACGAAAACAAAAGAAACCAGGCCGTAGAAAATCATTACAAATGGATCGAGGCTGCCAAACAATTGGGTTGTCATTCCATCCGAGTAAACGCAGCCGGAGAAGGTTCCGCTGAAGAAGTCCAGCAAAATGCCATTGAAGGGCTAAGAAGCCTATCCACTTTCGCAAAGGACTTTGACATCAACGTCATTGTAGAAAATCATGGCGGCTATTCATCGAATGGCAAATGGCTCAACAAAGTCATTTCTACGGTTGACATGAAAAACTGTGGCACGCTGCCAGACTTTGGTAACTTCTGTATCACCAGAGACGAAAACTGGAATTGTCTGAAGGACTATGATCGCTATCAGGGCATGAAAGACCTGATGCCTTTTGCCAAGGGAGTAAGTGCCAAATCACATGATTTTGATGAGAATGGAAATGAGATCCATTCTGACTTTAGTAAAATGCTGAAGATCGTAAAAAGCGCAGGTTTCAAGGGGTATATAGGCGTAGAATACGAAGGCAAAAAACTGAGTGAATACGATGGCATCAAAGCCACCAAAGCTTTGCTTGAAAGAACAATTGCCTCGTTGTAATTCAATTTAACCGAAAAGAAAATGAGCAAGATCCAAAATGATAGCAGCGCCTTCAACATCAATTCGAACAAAGCCAATCACTTTGATGCGATTGTAGTCGGCTCAGGCATGAGTGGCGGCTGGGCAGCCAAAGAATTTACCGAAAAGGGATTGAACACCCTGGTACTAGAGCGTGGTCGAAATATCGAGCATGGCGACTACCCCACCGCCAGCATGGAACCCTGGACTGATCCACATGGCATGGCCATGGATCCCAAAGTGATTGCCGATAATCCAGTGGTAGGCAAGTGTTATGCATTCACCAAAGAGCATGAGCACCACTTCGTCAAGGACAAAGAACATCCTTACATTCAGATCAAACCCTTCGACTGGATCCGAGGTTATCAGGTAGGCGGTAAATCATTGATGTGGGCACGTCAAGTGCAACGCTGGAGTGATTTGGACTTTGAAGCCAATGCCAAGGATGGCCACGGAATCGACTGGCCCATTCGGTATGCGGATTTGGCACCTTGGTACAGTTATGTAGAAAAGTTCGCAGGCATCAGTGGTAATAGAGATGGCTTGGATCAAATTCCTGACGGAGAATTTCTTCCGCCCTTCGACATGAACTGTGTGGAAAAGGATATTAAAAAAACGCTAGAAGGCAGTTATCCCGAAAGAAATGTAATCATTGCCCGAGCAGCGAACATCACCCAAAGACACCATGAACGAGGACCCTGTATGGCGCGAAACAGATGCGCCAGAGGCTGTCCTTTCGGAGGATATTTCAGTGCCAATAGTTCTACCCTACCAGCCGCCAAAAAAACTGGCTATATGACCTTGAGACCGCATTCAGTAGTTCACTCGGTGATCTATGATGATGATAAAGGAAAAGCCATCGGCGTAAGAGTGATCGATTCAAACACCAAAGAAGTTACTGAATACTTCAGCAGAGTAATCTTCTTGAACGCAGGTACAGTAAACACCACAGCCATCATGCTCAATTCAAAGTCAAATACTTTCCAGGAAGGCTTGGGCAATGAAAATGACGTTCTAGGCAGGTACTTGATGGATCACGATTTTAGAGGGTATGCCCGTGGTAGAATCGAAGGCTATGAAGAAAGTTACTTCAACGGTCATCGTCCGACTGGGCTTTATATGCCAAGATTTAGAAATTATAAAAACGACAAGCAAAAGGATTTCTTAAGAGGATATGCTTATCAATTGGGTGCAGGACGAGGCGCTGGAAATTTTAAACCCAAAGACCCAAAAATTGGAGTAGATTTTAAAGACAAGCTCACTGAGTTTGGTTCTTGGGGCATGGGATTTGGCCCTATGGGCGAACAACTGCCACATGCCGATAATAGAATTACACTAAGTACTACACAAAATGACGACTGGGGAGTTCCTTTGGTAGAAGCTGATGCAGAGTTTAAGCAAAATGAGGATAACATGCTCCAAGATGCACTCGACAATGCCGGAGAGATGTTAGAGGCCTTTGGATGTAAGGACATTCATACTGGAATAGACCCCAATTGGCAGGTAGGATTAGGCATTCACGAAATGGGTACGGCTAGAATGGGTCATAGTCCAAAAGACTCCATTCTCAACAAGTACAATCAAGTGCATAACGCCAAGAATGTGTTTGTTTCAGACGGCGCTTGTATGACTTCTTCAGCTTGTCAAAATCCGTCGTTGACCTATATGGCCATTACAGCACGAGCAGCCAACTATGCAGTGGATGAACTAAAAAAAGGGAACCTATGAACAGAAGAGAAATATTAAAATCTGTAGGCCTGATCGTGGGCGGCACCGTGATCGGCGCCGATTCCTTTCTTTTGAGTGGCTGTACTTTTTCTGAAGAGCAGATAGGGATATTGACCAATGAACAAATTCATTTGTTGGAAGAAATTGCTGAAGTGATATTGCCACACACGGAAAAATCTCCCGGAGCAAAAGACGCCAAGGTAGGAGCTTTTGCAAATAGGATTGTAACTGACTTTTACAATGGGCAACAGCAACAAGTCTTTTTGGAAGCACTGGCCAAATACAAGGAAATGAACTTCGCCTCATTAACTCCAGCGGAAAAGGAAGCGCAACTTTTGAGAGAAGAAACGAACATCGAAGAAAACCCACGCTACACCTTCAACAATGAGGAAACGGGTGAAACGTTCGAAACTCAGCCTGCCTATGTCATGATTAAACAACTGTCTATCTGGGCTTATCTCTCTTCTGAGATTGTTGCCAAAAACAATTTCAACTATCTACCTATCCCTGGCAAATACACCGGATGCATAGAAGTAACCACTGAAACAAAACCCATGTACGGGAATCCAAGACCAGGCAAAGCCCTGGAGAAAATAGAAGGAACGAAAGGCTAAAAAATACGGATTAGTGAAGCAAGGTAGATTGGGTCAGCAATGACTTAGTTTACCTTTTTTAGTTCACTCGTTTGTAAATCTTAGCATCCGCATAAAACGTCCCAAATGGAATCAGGGAGGCAATCAAAGCAATGGCCGAGGTCTTCATGCCCCATTTGTGGATATAAATATTTTGAAGGCAGAATATACCATATAGAATAAACAACCAGCCATGAGCCATACCTACATAAAAATTTGGTTCGCGGATATCCAGCATGTACTTCAACGGCATGGTAACAGCAAAAAGCAAGTAGCTAATTCCCTCCAATATCGCCAATAGTCTTAATCTTCCGATCGGTGTTTTCAATTCCATTTCTATTCTACTTTTCCCTTTTGACCTTCAAATACAACCACATCCCCTACTTTCATCTTCTTTCTACGGCGCGTTTCTACCTCGTCATTCACAGTTACTTCGCCATTGTCGATTCTGATTTTGGCTTCGCCGCCCGTAGCCACCCAGCCAAAGGCTTTGAGTAGATTATTCAGCTCTATGTATTCTTCGTCAGGTCGTAATTTGAATGTTTCCATTAAATCAAAAATTTGAATTGCAAAAGTATCATTTTAAAAGCTTCTGTTCAGCCTGATCTATATTAAACGTAGATATTTTCTTATATTGGAATAACCTTGAATCAATTACCACTTTGTTATAAGTCAAATTGCCAAATTCGAATCAAAAAGATCTCCTTCAGAAATACACCATACTTAACTTAGGAATTGGTGTGTCTGTCCCACTGGCTGTTATTTCCATCAGTCAGTTGTATCCACAATTCTTTTATAACCATCTGGTGATTTGGATTTCGTTTATACTCGCGGTATTTATTATTATTTGGATGCTACTGAATATGGCTAAGGCATCGAGCAGTAAGTATATCCGATTGCCAGGATTGATATTATGGGGTGTGGCTAGCCCACTGACCAGTATTTTTTTGTTTGGCGCAGTATATTTTGGAACAATCAATCAAGTCACAGAGCTGTCATTTACCAAAGCATTGGAATTTAGTTTTTCGGCTTTTATTAGAAAAACAAGTCCTGTATCATCGATCTGTGATTGTCAGTTTTTTGAAATTTCTCAAAACTATCTCGGCTACTTGCTTTTTGCCTATGCCATAGCCGTCATTATTCAAGGGATAAATTTTAGACGAAATGACCAATTGAATTGATTAATCCATACTGATCGTCTTAGTTGACAGTGCAAAATTCACAAGTTCACCTATGGTCTTGAGATTGAGCTTTTCTTTGATGTTTTGCTTATGTTTTTCTACGGTTGACGTAGCAATATTCAATACATCGCCTGTTTCTTTGCTCAGCTTACCAGACGCAAGTACAAATAGTATTTCTTGTTCTCTTTTGGTCAAGGTTTTGAGCCGCTCCACATTCTTTTTATCGTATTTAATAGTCTCATAATCTTTGCTTGAATTAAGAATTGCCAAATTGATTGTGAGCTTTAATTGATTTGAATTGAATGGCTTTAATAAATAAGCATAAGGCGAGGAAGTTTCAGCTTTGCTGATGGTCTTTTCATCAGCATACGCAGAAAGGTATACAACAGGGATTTTTTTCATCCCAGTCAATTCTTTAACCAATTCGATCCCATCTATGTCTGAATTCAGATTAATATCAGATATGATCAAATCGAATTTTTCAGAGGCAAACTTATCTCTGGCTATGTCTGGTTTCAATGCTATTTCTACCTTTGCATAATCTCTCTGTTCAAGTATAGCCTTTATATCCTTGGCTATAATTGCCTCATCTTCTATCAACAGTATCTTCAGCTTACTCATGGTTTACCGGTATTCTAATGATGTTTTTTACTCCCTTGTTATTTTCTATTGTAATGGTTCCGTTCAGTTGACTGACCATGTCTTTGACCAGTCCTAAACCCAACGAAGAACTTTTGATTGCTTCATGATCATATCCTTTACCATTATCAGCTATGATCAATACTAGTGTACCTTTTTTCACACTACAACTAATGAATATTTTATTCTTTTCACTCCATTTATCAAAAGCGTATTTGCTCGTATTGGTAAGTAATTCATTGATGATTAATCCATAGATTGTAATATTAAAATTCGCTACTTTGGAAGGTTCCATATCGTAGTCTACTTCAAACATAGGTGCCTCATCTACGGCTATCAGTCTAAGTACATTTTCACATATTCCTTTAGTGAAAATATCTACCGCTACATGTTCATTTTCAGAATCCATCATATTTTCTAAATAAGAAATATTGGATATTCTATTTTTAGCAGAATGAAGGATTTCGACGGACGCTTTGTCCTTCATTTGCATGGCTTGCAAACTCAAAAGACTAGATATGATTTGCAAGTTGTTTTTTACCCGATGCTTCAATTCACGCATCAAAAAAGTAATACTTTCCTTTTGATTATTGGAAACATTCAATGCTTCACTGAGTTCTTTGGTTCTTTCCTGAACAATTTTTTTCAACAAGGCCTTGTTACGTTTTAGGCTAGCATACTTGTAAAAAGCATAGCTTGAAATGGTCAAAACCAAGAGTAATACTGCAGCTATTCGAAACCACCAGGTCTCATACCAAGGCGGAACAATTGTAATATTCACGACACGCTCAAAGTCGCCCCATGTACCATTATCATTCGTTGCTTTAATTTTAAACTTATAATCGCCTGAAGGTAAATTCGTATAAGTCGTTTGCTGGCTTTTTGTGGCTGGCCGCCAGTCTTTGTCGAACCCCTCCATATAGAAACTATAATTCACTTTTGAAGGGTTCAGAAAATTGGTAGCAGCGTATTGGAAACTCAATACATTTTCTTCACTCTTGAAAATATAATTATTACTATACAAACTATTTTTAGATATTGGACTATTGAAAATTTCTATAGACTCTAAGTGTACCTGAGGCTGGAAAGGATTCGTATTGATTTGCAAAGGATTAAATATATTGATCCCATCTACTCCTCCAAAATAGAAATTACCTTGTTTATCTTGAAATGCTGCTTTCCCATTGAATTCATCATTTTGCAATCCGTCCTTTGCACTATAAGATTTGAATTCCAAGGTATTGGGATTGAATACTGAAATTCCTTGATTGGTACTAACCCAAACGTGATCGTTGGCATCAATCAACACACCATAAATGAAATCGTTCGGAAACCCTTCCTGACGATAGTATCTTCTTGAATGCCAGTTGTCCGTAGATACCTGAGTAAGTCCAGTGCTTGTGCCCAACCAAATATCACCACGTGAGTCTTCATTGATTCCAAAAATCCGATTGCTATTAATTCTAATGGAGTCTGGTCCATTTTCATGCAAATGATATGATTTTCCTTTCCCCCTCTTCCCTATCAAATAAACACCCTGATCCGATCCGATCCACAGATTGTCCTTACTATCAACAAATGAAATTCTAGCCCTATTAAGCTGCTTCCCGTCGACTAAAAACTCTTCGATCATATTTGTTTCAATATTATAAACAAACATCCCACTAGACCAAGTAGATAGTAGCAATTGCTGTTGGGACAGCGGACGAATATCTATAATCGTTTTGTCATTCTTTTGATTTAAAAAATCAACTTTCACAAATTTATCGTTCGACTCGTTGTATTTCAATAAGCCTGTACCATCGAACCCCCCGCACCATATGCCTCCATTTTCATCTCTCGAAAGTGCGTAAATCAATGCATCAGGAAATCCTTTGTAGTGATTAAATTTTTTGTCCAATAGATTATACCGGATTACATTCGATGAAGTACCTAACCAGAGAACCGAATCCTTACCTGGTAATATTTGAAAGGTGCTCAGCTTTGTATCCTTAGAATAACCCGGGACAGTTAGAGCAATGGTCTCGAATTTTTTTTGATATTTATTGTAATGATGTAAACCTTCTCCTGCTGTACCAAACCATATATTTCCTTTATCGTCACTATAAATGGATTCAATTTCTAGAGGTGTGAAAATTCGATTATTTTGATCTTTCAATATGATCTGGCTAACAGCCTCCTCATCCAAGTGATACCTTAATAATCCATTCTTGGTTCCAAGTAAAAGCTTATCGTCTTCAATTTTCGACACACAGTTCACCAATTGATTGTCAATTAGAACTTCAGCCCCATTCGTTTTAAGATCATATCTATAAAATGCTTGATCAGTACCTATATACCATTGATTTCGCAGTTTCACAATAGCATTGTGCGAAGACTGATCTACACTCGTTTGACCCGTTATTTCAAGTTTTTTAAGGTCAAAAATTAAAAGTCCAGAACTCAGGGTAGCCAATAAAAATTGATGCTCATCTATTGCAGTAGCATTCTTTACATAGTTTTCAGAATTACTTCTAGGCAACTTCACTGGAGTCAATTGCCTGGTTTTTCTATTTAACACATAAAAAACGTCGGCTAGAGAAAACAGCAAATACTGATGGTTGAGTTGAAATACTTGATAGGAGATCGCTCCAGACATTTCAGGAAATGGAATGCTAAACTGCTCAGTTCGCAAGTCCAAAGCAAAAATCCCTTTAGAATTAGATGCTATCCACAGCGTATCTTCTACGATAAGCAAGCCTCGATTGTGATCATCAGGAATACTGCTACTATCAAGTGGATTGTCAGCGAATACCTTCATCTGCAACCCATTGAAACGATGAAGACCATCCTCGGTGGAGAACCATAAATAATCCAGATCGTCTTGAACTATCTTTTGAACATTAAGCTGTTTAATGCCTTTTTCTTGACCGATATAATTGATTTGAAGAGTGTCAGTCAGAGTAGACCCAACAACAGGGGTGGCCTGCATCAACAGGAAACATATCCAAATAGAAATTAATCTCAACCTTTTCTCTTAATGTTCAACTTAGTTTAGGTTATAAGTTGAATTGCATAGCCAGCAATAGCCACTAATCTAATAAGATGAAAATATTGTTGCAAATATTTTATCCCAAGCTATGGCATTAATGAAAGATTATTTTCCGATACAAAACTTACTAAAGATATTCGCCAATAAATCATCTGTAGTGATCTCACCTGCAATCTCTCCTAAGAAGTGTAAGGCATGTCGGATGTCCTAGGTTAATAAATCATTCGTAATCTTGTTGTCAATGCCTCTGAGTACATCGTGGAGTGAGTTTTGGGTATTGACTAGACCTTGGTAGTGACGAGCGTTAGTAATCTCTTAGATCATAGTTAAACGAGCTCCGGACAACCTTTTTTGATAGTTAACCCTAAGAGGAACGGGTAAAGAATTTACAATCACATCAAGTCTTCATATTCCTTATATCTTTCTACCCAGATATTATTATGTTTAATCACGTATTCTTCGAGTTTTTCTAGGTTGTAAAAATCAGAATAATATTCGTAGGAAACGATATCCTTGCAATCGATATGATTAAATAAAAACAACAAATATTGATACTTGTACTTTTCACATAATAGCACTGCTTCTTCTAATAAAGCTTCGTACTCCTGAGGTCTCAAATTTACAATAAATTTACAATAGTAATAAAGTGCTTCTAAGTAGTAATATTTAATATGTCCTAAGTTTTTAAGAGCTGATTGATAATATTTTATTTTATCTTCAGGTATGTTTGATTCGAATGCAAACATTAATTGTTTTAAACCTTGAGTATAAGGGTTTGTTACAACCAATTTTTGAATATTCTTTTTGTCTATTTTTTTAACCTTTGAAAGCGTATATGTGCATTGCATCTTTTCAAGGTGTTCATCCATGAATAAAGTATCGATGTATTCTTCTAATTTCTCAACCTCTAATTGATTAAACATCAACTCGTACTCAAAGTAATAAAATCCATTTTTCTTTCTTGATATATTTTCTATTATACCTAAATAAAAAAAATGATTATCTAGAAACCTATCAAAATTCCAATTTTTAATTTGGGAAATTATAAGGTTCAAGGTATGTCCTTCCATACTATGCAGGTTTGAAATGATATTTTTATATCGTCTCTCACTATAATCTTCTTCTTCAAAATTTCTTTCAATAATTTTATCAACAGGAAGTAATTTCTCCAATACCTTGTAAGGCTCATCAAATTCGTGATGAAAGTATGATTTATTATACTTTAAAGTTTTAATTAAAAGTTGCGAGTTAGGAATTTCAGAAAAATAACTAGATACAATTTCCAACCCCTCTTGAAATTCATTTATTTGTTTTTCACCATGTATATAGTCATCAACCTTATATATGTAATTGAGAATATATTTTTTTTTCTCCTCCTTCCCTTCAGGAAATTTAATGTCAGATACATAACTAAGTACATTCAATAAATTGTTTTTATAACTTGAATAAAATCGCATTGCCTCAGAAAATGATTTTTTCTTTTCTATGGCCTCAATAACATCAAGTACAAAACAATTAAATGTATATGCATCGATACAATAATCAATTTTTAATTCTTCATTTCTCTCTGAAAACCTCTGCATTGCAAACCGTCTTATAATCGGCTGAAGTTGCAGTGTCCCATTATAATCTTCAACTAAAGATTTATCTCTTAGAACCCTTAAATCTTTATCCGTTAAATGATTATTCGATGAATTCCTCGAAGAAAAACATTTTTTAAAATTTGAAAGGCTAATTCCATCAGGAAACAAGTTAAGAAGCTCGAATGCAATTTTCTCGTTATGTTTTAAGGTTGTATAAGAATAATTAATTGATTGATAAATTGACTTTGATCTCTCTATATTTAAATCCGCATTATTATTAAATGCAGAAGAATAATCAATATTAGTAGACTCGAAAAAATGATTTTTCAATTGAGTTTTAAGCTCATCAATGTGTCTAAACCTTGGACGAGAATTAGTGACTAGTTTAATTGCCAAAGGGTTGTTATTTAAAAGTTCTTCAAGAATATCTTCCCTTAATACTTTCACCTCATTTAATTTATCGACCTTTCCATAATCTTTCTCAAATAATTGAAGAGCATCATCTGTAATCAATGGGGTCAAAGAATAAACATCTTCAAAATCATCAACTGAGCTAATTCTTTCTCTTGAAGTTATAACTATGTTAGTATAATCAATTGAGAACTTTAGCAACTCCAAAACCTCACAAAATTCTAATTCTCCAACTGCATTAGCAACTGTTTCAAAATTGTCAAGAATAATTAATGAATCAATTTTATCAAAAACATAATTCTCTCTTAAATATTCTTTAAAATTTATAATATTATTCAATTTGAATCCATGAATAATTAGTTCTTCAAAATCCTGGTATGATTTTACATTTTCACAAGAAATGAATTCAACACCACCACAGAAATACCCCCTATTGTAGAGTTCATTTGCGACCTTCTTAATTAATGTGGTTTTTCCTACACCACCTGATGCCTTAATGTTGAGTAATTTATTTGTTTTATTAATTGCAATTAGCTTGGATGCAATTACTGATTGTTCCTCAACTCTACCTATGACCGGTGACCTTTTTCCAAAGGTTAGACTTCGATTATTTCCATATATAGAAAATTTATTGCTTTTTCCCTTAAATATTTTCTCGTCAAGTAGTTTGTCTAGATTAACATTAATTTCTTTTTCAAAAAAATTTAATTGTTTTTGATTTAACCC
Source organism: Reichenbachiella sp. (assembly GCF_039969095.1). GTDB lineage: Bacteria > Bacteroidota > Bacteroidia > Cytophagales > Cyclobacteriaceae > Reichenbachiella. The sequence continues at coordinate 768,371 of NZ_JBDVOL010000010.1, read as the reverse complement.
CTTAAAAATAAACTTATTGACAATATTCGGTTTTATGGTAGAAATGTAAACTGCATTCTTACCTACTATTGGTGGAATCTCTTTATCAGTGATAAAAACTACAGGTATAAGATCATTTGGTATAAAATCCAATAACTCCTCTTGAGAAACCAAAGAACTTTTTAAATAATCATCTTCAATGTAAAGTTTTGATTTAAATATTTTTGTCGCAATAATTAGCAAATCGAATTCTTCTATACTAGATAGTGTTTTTGCATTCAAAAAACCATAAAAGATATTCGCTTCTAAAGTGTCGAAACAACTTACCAGTCGTAGCAATTCATTTTGGATTTTAATGTCTAATGGATTAGGGTGTAGAATTGCTATCTTTGCAACTTTGGGTTCAGCATCTTGAAGTACATCCCCATTATAAGAATTATGCTTTTCCTTAATTTCAATACACTCCTTAATAAATACATTTAATTCTTTTTCATAGTCAGCAACTAAAATTGGCTCCAAATATTCATATGATAAAAATGGATTTGCATCCTTACATATCACAAAATGTCTATTATTATTTGAAAAAATACGATCCAAGTGACTAAACAGTCTTTTCAGGTCTAGATCTTTAAATCCAAATCCAATAAAAAGAATAGTTTTTTCAGAGAAAATTGATTTAAGCTTACTTATTGTCGCATTATCTTCCTTGTATAGTTTAGCATAATCTTTATTGAAAATAACACAATTATCAGCCTCTCTATAACTGCCATGTAAATTAAAAATATAAGGATTTTTGCTTTTATTTATTTCACTAATATTAAAAGTCGAAGTACTTATTGTGGAATTTATCTTACCTTCAGCAGCCAGTTCGAATGCATCATCATAATTGGTGGTAATTATTTGCCCGGATAATTCCAGTAAATTTTTGTGTAATTTGAGGTCTCCATTTTCTACATGAAAATTTTTATTAATATACCTTTTAACTTCATTATGTTCGTCCTTAATCACTTCTAAAACGTCAACTGGACTCATGGTTCCGTTATCAAGAATTTCTAAAAATGGCACAAACTCTTTTTTGCCTGAGTTCTGGATTATATCCTTTACCAAGTTTCTCCAATCGGGTAGTCCAAATTTCATTGATAATCCGGCACCTGCAAAAATGACGAGGTCATTGTTTTCAATAGCTTTTACAATTTCCTTAGGTAATTCCACTTATTATTCTTGTTTTGAAGTTAATAATTCCATAAAAAGGAATTGTGATCTTTTAACTTCTCTCAAAATACTGACGGGACCATTGGGTGCTGAATCCAATAGCTTGCTCAATATAAGAAGAGAATAGGAAATGACCAATTTGGATTGGGTATGACTAGTTATTTATATAAATATTTCTATTTCAATATCTATATACTGCAATTATCTCTCTCTTAGAATTAAAGAGAAGATAAAAAAAGCACTAGGCGTTTCCCTATCCGATTGGAGAAATTCAGGAAAAAACTAAGTCTATGATCCTTAAGTTTTTTCGTCTTTAATTGAATCTTTATACCTGATGAACTCATGTATAAAATTAAAAGTGAGGTTTGGCAAAACGAAGATCAACGACCAAAACTTACAAAAAAACTAGTATATGAGATTCATTGTTTAGAGGAGATTTAATCAGTGAAAGGTAGGTCGTGAACTCTGTATCGAAATGTACCCGATAAGGTTAATTGAATCTAGTCACCTCTCACCACATGATTGTAATATCTATCAGCGAACAAATCATACAAACACTTAACAAACAATAAATCCTCTCCTAACTCATCTAAATTTTTCCACCTTGGTTTCACATGTGAATTGTACTCGCATTTTAAACATTGAAATATTTTAGGTTCTGGGCTCTTTGGGCAATCCAATACCCAATTTTCAGAAACTTTTTTAAAAATTGAGTACCCATACTTTTTTTCAATTTTCAATAATTCCATATCACGTTTTACCTGAATCCACTTATGTGCCTTAGCTAGATATACTTCTCGTGATTGCCGAATTCTCTTTTTTTGTTCTCTCTTTTTTTCTACCCTTTTGAAATCATCATCTCGAAATTGTTTTTCATTTTCAATTTCACTTTTCTGAAAAATTTCGTGTTGACGTTTTAATTCAATCAGGCTTTTGTTGTAAATCCATTTTGATCGAGAACCATTGAGCAAGATTCGCTTCAGACTATCCTTTGTTATTGAACGTTGCTCACTATGTAAATCAATTTCAATTGTATCTAATCCTTTACTCTTAATCTTAACCAATTTCTCTTGGTCAACTTTATGAGTCACAAATATTTCAACAAGAACTGATTTACCTTCAACATCCACTATTAAATCTGGGGTTATGTTACCTATGCTTTTTTCTGTTTTTACTGAGATTACCTTTACTCTTTTTTGCTTTAAAAACTCTTTTTCTTGGTCTATTAAAGGACCATACCCTCTGTATTTTTCATCTTTTACAAGATATTTCTCCTTGTACGATGGCAGGACTATTTCTCTTGATTCTTCAATAACCTCTTTAGCAAGAAGGTGTAGTGCAGTCTCAACAGCATTCGTACATTCTTTTGTATCATAATGCTGAAAGTGAGGTTGGACCTTGTTTCCAACTTTATTTTTGGCAATTAACTTGGTTCCACAACTTGGGCAAATACAGTTACACTTTAGTCCCCCTTCAACATCATTAATAAAGACTAATATTTTCCTACCTTCAATACATTGATGGGCATGTTCTAATCTAACTGACATTAAAGCATATTTCTTGACTATCAAAAAAATGTAATTATTGAAAGTTTACTTTATCAAAGTGGCATTGAACTTTCAAAATTCATTCCTTGTAAAGGAAATATAGAGTATAATAAATTGGTAATTATATTCCAGTTATTCTCTAATAAACACCCTTGTTCCAGTAAATGGCGCTCAGAATGACGTCTGAAGTAGTTCTAGTGTAAGTATAGATGAGAATTGAAGGAATTATTAATATTTTAAATAGTCCTACTTCCCGATACAAAACTTCGAAAAGATATTGGCCAACAGATCATCAGTGGTGAATTGAATGTCAATAACCGAGTATGATATGAAAATAGCCTTTGGTATTGAGATGATTCATCTGCTTTATAAGTTTAGAATTGACTTATTAGTCTTCATCATTTTTCTGTGCTAGGTTCACAAAACTAAACCCCAACCCGAAATATGTATTTTCTGTATGAAGATTGTACCCATAATTGAATAATACTTTATTATTAAATAAACCCATTACAAAACCGCACCCAATCTCAAAATCCTTATCAATACTCATATCTAAATAAGACACATTAATTCCAAAAGAAGGTTGCAATGAGTTTCCCCAAAAATCTGTTTTAGGCACTCCATTCTTTTTTATTCCCTCTTTAAAATATGTCATCAACAAAGATACTCCAGCAGCACCTTTAAATTTAGAAGGAGATGGATTATCATCATTTCCACCATAACTATTCACCAGAAAAAATGAATCCAATATTTTTGGTTCCCAACCTGTCTCCCTTATTTCAAAATCAGCCAGTTGAATTTTCACCGGACCTTTTCCATTATCCCAAGTTAAATATATTGTAATGATCTCGCCACTTGAGGCACTTTCATTCAGCATATTAATTTTTGCATCTATAAGCTTTTTATATATTGAATATGCAATTCTTTTTTTACTGTTAGTTAGGCCATTTCCATTTTTTCCAAATGAATAGGAATCGTAAGAAATACTTTTTAACAAGATTGAGAAATATCCAATTAGAGCATTGTTTTGTTTTTGAAATTCAACTTTGAAATTTTCTCGAGCAGCACTTGATGATTCTTGAGAAAATTTTTGCTCGCTTTTTCGAAGCTCATCTGATAATAATTTAATCTGAGAAACCAATCCATTATAATTCACAGAATCCAAGCCAAAATGCCTCAAAAAAGCTTTTGTTGCATCCTCTCCAACATTATCAAAAGATTGCAAGTAGTTATATATTTCTTCAGTTAGAAATACTTGATTCTTAGATAGGTTTTCAAATGCACCTTCCCTTCGTCTCTTTTCAGTTTCGTCTACTCTAATTGCTTTACCCAATTGAACTAACAACTGTTGATATGATTCTAACGCCCCATTAAAATCCAAAGCTTGTAGTTTGAAAATAATATCTTCATAAGACGTATACCTTTGAACATCTGATACATAAAAAGTTTTAGTGCTATTACTTAAATAGTTTCTAACTAATTTCCTTTGCACCGAATCAACTTTACTAATTGATAATTTTGCAAACAGATTTTTAAGTTTCTGGTATTCTGGATCATATCCAAATGCCTCATCAACGGTCAATTCCTTTGTAGAAATTGAAGCACCAATGAAATACGAATTCTCCTCAAATTTTTCAATATCACTAACTATATTATCAAGCCTTTTTGTTAATTCTTGAACAGATATTGACTTGATACCATATCCTGTCTGGTTTTGACCAATTATTGAATATGGATTCACCTCTATATTTCTTTCTCCATTTATTCCTTTAATTTTTGCGCTTAATGATAAGGAACCACTGAAATCTGGCGTATTGATTAAAGAATCAATTAAAAATTGAATTTGAATTTCACTTGTTTTATCTATTCGATCAGTAAATAAATTGAATGTATTCTTAGACCACCTACCAATTGTCACTGGCTTAGAGTTCATTCTTGCTTTATACTTGATTATTACAAATCGTCTAGGGTCTATATTTGGATAATAACCCGAAAATTCATCATTGATTTTAATATTTAAATTTTGAGAATCATTACTATCTTCATAGCCATCATCGTAACCATTGTCATACCCAATGTTGTATCCTCTATTGTAAAAACCTTCATTTTCTAAAACGGACAAACCTTCTTCATCCATTTTTTCAGTCGAAACCGAATCACTGAGATTATTTATTACAAGTGCAGTTGAATCAGAAACTTGCGAATATCCATTAAAACATAAAAGACAAGAAGTTATAAAACATAACTTGAAATGAGAGAAGCTAAATGAATATTGCATCAGATGTATCGGTTAAGTGAAATACTATCTAAATGCTGCTAGTTCAAGATAATCATTTATTCATTAATTAGAAATAGGTAATGCTAATTTGTTAGAAATTAGACATCAAGCACTCTTTTGCAGTCTTGCATTAAATCTTGAATCTCAGATGTCCTTATTCACTCCCATTCAATAAAATTAGAAAATGTCATTCAGACTTTTATACTCAGTCAAATAGGCAATTAGGCTAATTAATACTCTTTATAAATAAATTCACTTACCGATACAAAACTTAGAAAAGATGTTAGCCAGCAGATCATCCGTGGTGATTTCACCAGTGATCTCCCCTAAAAAGTGTAAAGCATGACGAATGTCTTGAGCCAGGAAGTCGTTGGTGATTTGATTGTCGATACCTCTGAGTACATCGTGGAGTGAGTTTTGGGTATTGACTAGACTTTGGTAGTGGCGAGCGTTGGTGACTACCACATTGCCGGGTTTGAAATTATCCATCTGGCTCTTCGACCAGATCAGATCTTTGAGTTGATCTACTCTTGATTTGGACTTGGCAGATATGGAGACGTAATGTTCGTTGGTTGTCAGCGAAGCTTCTTCTGCTTCCACTTTATCTAGCTTATTACCCACCAAAATATACGGTTTACCTTTTTCTATCAGCATTTGCTCCGTCTGCTGAATAATTGGCAAAGACTCAGTCGCCAAGTCAAACAAATACATAATCAACGACGACTCCTGCATTTTTTGTTCAGCTCGTTCTACCCCAATCGCTTCTATTTGATCCTTGGTTTCTCTAAGACCGGCCGTATCAATGAATCTAAACTTAACGCCACGAATATTCAGCTCATCTTCGATAATGTCTCGAGTAGTCCCAGCAATATCAGAAACAATGGCCTTCTCTTCTTCTAGCAAGGCATTGAGCAAAGTGGATTTTCCAGCATTCGGCTTACCTACGATCACCACTGGCACACCATTTTTGATCACATTGCCCAATTGAAAACTATCTATCAGCAGCACCAGCACCACATCAATTTTCTCAATCAAAGCTTTTAGTTCTTCTCTACTGGCAAACTCCACGTCTTCTTCAGAAAAGTCCAATTCCAACTCGATCATGGAGGCAAAATGTACCAGCTTCTCTCTTAAGTTTTTAATTTCATTGGAAATTCCACCACGCATTTGATTCAATGCTGTGGCGTGAGCAGCTTCGTTTTCAGATGCAATCAGATCTGCTACTGCTTCAGCTTGCGCCAAATCGAATCGCCCATTGATATAAGCTCGTTGAGTAAATTCGCCAGGCTCTGCCAATCGAGCACCTTTTTTCACCAGAAGTTGAATGATTCTATTGACTATATAAGGGGACCCATGGCAGGAAATTTCTATGCTATTTTCCTTTGTAAAGGAATGAGGAGCAATAAATAATGAAATCAAAACTTCATCCACAATCATATCTCCATCCATCAGATTTCCAAAATGAATGGTATGAGAAGCCTGCTTAGTGAGGTCCTTTCCAGAAAATAAAGGTGACACAACAGATACACAATCGCTACCAGACAAGCGAATAACAGCAATAGCTCCAACGCCTGGTGCTGTAGCTAAAGCAACGATTGTATCACTGTGATTTGTTCGCATGGTTCAATATTAAACACAAATAGCGAGAGATGATACCACTCGCTATTCACTTTATACTTTTAATAAATTATGACTAAATAGTCGCAGCTTTTCTAAAGAGAGAAATAAATTCATCTTTAGTGAAGCTACCCAAATCACCTTCTCCATGACGTCGAGCACTAACTTTACCTTCTTCCTGTTCCTTCTCTCCTACGATCAGCATGAATGGGATTTTCTTGGTTTCCGCATCTCTGATTTTTCTCCCTATTTTTTCATCTCTATGGTCGATGAATCCACGGATATCACTTTCCTCCATGAGTGAAAATACTTCCTGTGCATAATCAGCATATTTTTCGGAAATTGGAAGTACGGCTATTTGATCTGGGGTCAACCATAACGGGTAATTTCCACCGCAGTGCTCAGTCAATACGGCTACGAAACGCTCTAAAGAACCAAATGGGGCTCTATGAAGCATCACTGGTCTGTGACGGGCGTTGTCCGCTCCTATATACTCCAACTCAAATCGCTCAGGCAAATTATAATCTACCTGAATCGTTCCCAATTGCCAGCTTCTTCGCAAGGCATCCTTGACCATAAAATCAAGTTTAGGACCATAAAAGGCTGCTTCGCCGTATTCGGTCACCGTATTGAGTCCTTTCTCTTCTGCTGCTTCCACGATCGCTCGTTCCGCTTTCTCCCAGTTTTCGTCACTACCTATATATTTAGCCTTGTTTTCTGGATCTCTGAGTGAAATCTGGGCCGTATAATCTTCAAATCCAAGTGCTTTAAAAGTATATAGCACCAAGTCGATCACTTTAGTGAATTCTTCTTTTACCTGATCTGGCGTACAAAAGATGTGCGCATCATCTTGAGTAAATCCTCTTACCCTTGTCAAACCATGAAGTTCACCACTTTGCTCATATCTATACACGGTGCCAAATTCGGCAAAACGAATAGGCAAATCTTTATACGAGTGAGGCTTTGATTTATAAATCTCACAATGGTGTGGACAATTCATAGGCTTTAAGAAAAACTCTTCGCCTTCATGTGGTGTACCAATCGGTTGAAACGAATCCTCTCCATATTTTTCGTAATGCCCAGAGGTCACATACAATTCCTTGTTGCCAATATGCGGCGTAATCACAGGGCTATAACCCGCTTTGATTTGAGCTTTTCTCATAAACTGCTCCAATCGCTCACGAAGCATAGTTCCTTTTGGCAACCACAATGGCAACCCCTGCCCTACTTTTTCAGAAAATGTAAAAAGCTCAAGTTCCTTGCCTAGCTTTCTGTGATCTCTCTTTTTTGCTTCTTCGAGCAATTCCAAATGCTCTTTGAGTTCCTTTTGTTTAGGAAATGACACGGCATAAAGTCGAGTCAATTGCTTGTTCTTTTCATCTCCTCTCCAATAAGCACCTGCTACGTTAAGTACTTTTACGGCTTTGATAAAGCCAGTATTAGGAATATGTGGCCCTTTACATAAGTCAGTGAAATTACCCTGTTCATAAAAAGTAATACTTCCATCTTCTAAGCCTTCAAGCAAATCTAATTTGTACTCATCTCCTTTTTCTTTGAAATAGGCTACAGCGTCAGATTTAGAAATGTCCTTACGGATATATTCGTTTTTTTGGCGAGCCAATTCCAGCATTTTGTTTTCAAGAACACCTAAGTTTTCTGAATCAAAAGTATGATCTCCAAAATCAATATCATAATAGAATCCACCTTCAATGGCGGGACCAATACCTAGCTTGATTCCAGGGTATAAAGCTTCCAGTGCTTCCGCCATCAAGTGAGCAGAAGAGTGCCAAAATGTAGATTTTCCGCCTTCACTCTGCCAGGTAAGCAAACTCACCGTAGCATCTTCAGTAATTGGTCGATTGGCATCCCACGTTTCTCCATTTACTTCAGCGGCAAGTACGTTTCTAGCCAAGCCTTCACTTATACTCAAAGCAACATCCATTCCGGTTGCACCTTTGTCCATTGATTTCACACTACCATCTGGAAGGGTAATGTTAATTTTAGCGTCACTCATTCTATTAATTCGTTTCTTTTCTAGGGGATGCAAAATCGAAAGTTGGAATAGCCTCTCTTCGCTCCCTTAATTTGCGCAAATATGCGATTTTTCCATTGACTTTCCTTATTCCTTCTATAGCTTCTTCATTCAATGAATCAATTGTTAACATTTGATCGTAATACATCAACGAACTACTGAAATATCCTTTTTGATCAAATGAAAAAGCTTTAGCTTTTAATGCTTTCATGTTCAAGCTATCCTCGGTCAAAACTTGTGTGGCATAAAATATCATAGAATCGTAATTATTTTTTGATTCATAATAATCAATCAACAAATCGCCTGCCTTGACTTCGCCAGAATAAAGCATATTAGTCAGTAGTTGATTGGCTTCATCATCCTGATTGTCTTTTCTAAGCAAATCGACTTTCAAAAAATTCATTTCACTTTCTAAATACCCAGCGTCAATTAGCAAATCCGCAAAGTCATGTGCTTTCTGGTTTTGTTTAGTGCTAGCATACAAATGAGCCAGATCAGAAGCAATATCCTGTCTGCTCGTATCATGTTTGAATGCTTGTTCTTTATACTGTAGCGCTGATGCTGAATCTCCCAACCGCATGTAGACCTCTCCTTTTGTCAGATAAATATCTGGATCATTTCCGTTGATCATTACAGCCTTGTTGATATAATCAATCGCTAATCCATATTCACCCAGGGCAGAATAAATGCTCGCTCTTTTTTTATAGAATTCCGTACTATTTGCACCACCATTTTCTGCTTCGGTGTTATATCTAAGCGACTCTTTTAAGTTTCCTTTGGTTAGATAGAAATCTGATACTAACTGAAGTATTTCCACATCATTGTTAGACAATTTGAGACAATTTAAAACTTCCTCTTCTGAGATGTTTTCCCAATTTGAATTTTCATGAATCTTCACATATTGAATTAATTCATTGATGTTGAATGAATTTAATTCTCTATTACTAATTACAATAGATTCTAAAGGAGGCTCAGCTTTAGTCGTCATGATTGGAATAGGTGCAGTACCGAGTCTAGTTTCACAACTTTGAAATACAAGTGCAATACCAAACAATACAAACCCAAAAAAGCTATGGATTTTTAATCTATTAGCCAACACACTATATTGGTTTAGTTCAATAATCTTCATCTAAAAAAACTTCCTCATTTTAATCACTCGATATCAACAGACTAAGTATTGTAATAAAGAGCAAAAAAATCCTTTTTTACCCTCAATACCACATTTCTGAAAATTTAAATTTTTAAGATAGGTAATCCCCCTATGATCAATTACCAAAACACTTAAAAAAACGATATTTAAAATTCAAAATTTGGTTATCTCAACAAAACTTGGTAAAATTCAAGATTGATTTTTAATCAATTAAAGGGTTGGCTAGTTATGAGAAGGAAGTTGAAACTCATTTCAACAATTGCTTATCGACAAAATGCAAGCGTATTTTATTATCGACAATTAAATAGCAGATGTTTTCTTTGAATAATCCAATTTATGTGTGTAAATTATTGAATTACTGATTGATGCGGTATCTTTACTTTTGAAAATGAAAAATTAGCACAAATTTAAAAGCAGTTTTTCCTTGATTTTCAAGAGACAAATGGAAAGAATGGATTTATTAAAGAGATATAAAAACATATACGACACCAATATTATTTTGATGTATAAAGGTGAAGTCACTTTTGACTTGGTCACTTCTATTATTGAGACATTAGACGGCAGAATTACTGAAATGGAGTCTGATAGGATAATAAAGAAGAAATTTTACGGTGCTGCTACGGAATGTATTCAAAATCTCTACCACCATATGGACGAAGTAGCCGACGAAACTAATCAAATTGACACCTATGATTCTAAATCAGGGTTGTTGTTAGTTACGGCCAGAAAGAAGTTCTACAATATTATGACTGGTAACTTTATTCCCAATACAAAAATAAACACCATTAAATCCAAACTGGATAATATCAATGCTTTGGACAAAGATGGGTTGAAGAAACTATACAAAGAAATTCTATATAATGGTGAGTTTTCAGACAAAGGCACCGCAGGACTAGGTTTTGTAGAAATAGCTAGAAAAACAGGTCAAAAGTTGTCTTATGAATTTCATCAAGTAAATAATGAGTATTCTTACTTTACATTTCAGATCAGAGTATCTAGAGAAGTAGAAAAAAAATTAGCCGAGGCCTCATAAGCCTTGATTCAAATGATCAACTTTAATAAAAATATCAAACATTCATTACATACGTCAGACTTGGGACTGGAATTAGGTGGAGGAGAATGTAGTAACGTTAAACTGAAATGAAAGAGCTTTATCACGAAGAACAAAAGATACTTTCTGAGTATGTAGGAAAAGTCAAAAAGAAGGATGTCAATCTTGAAGACGCTGTAGGCATTGCCATGCACTACAAAGACCTTCTAGATCAAAGTAAAGTAATCACTCGAATCAGTGACCGACTACAGAAAAAATTAGACCACGCCAACCAAAAAATCAAATCTCAAAATGTTGAGATTCATAAGAAAAACGGAGAATTAGAAGTAACCATCGATCAGCTGGACAAGATGACGATGGGAAAAAAGGCCACAAGAATACTTTTTGGGTTATTTGTGATTTTATTCATTTCTGAACAACTATTTCTAGAACCAGTGATTGATGATTGGGCCAATGGGAGTAATTATGTTGGGATTGGAGTGATGCTTATAATAGCCATTTCTTTAAAATTCTTTGAATCTAAATTAGAAGGTTACTTTACTAAACAGAGTAAGAAAAAAATTCTTGGCTCAAATCATTCTGGAGCAGCTATACAAAACAGCTCAGAAGGAAAAAACCAGTTTTCGTTTCTTAAAAGTAAAGGAGCAGCTTAAATTAATTTAACAAAAGCATTCTTGTTATGAAAAAGGATAACCTGATACGATCATACATACTGACATTGATACTTGTAATCATTGCATTAGGTATCGGACAGTTAAGCGTACAAAAAGCAATTCGAGTAAATCAAGATGATGCTATAATGGTAAATCTAGCTCAGAGGATGGCTACACTCAGTGAAGAGATTTCAAAAAATATTGCTCAAATCAATCTAGATAAGATAAAAAGCAGTGAAACGAACTTCAATGTGGTCAAAAGGCGTTTGAAGCCAGCTGTTGATGAATTCACCGAAATCCAAAGAGCATTAACAAGAGGAAATCCAAAATATGGTTTGAATGGAACTGAAAACTCTGAAGAAGCAACTAAAATGCTTGCTGAAATGGATCGTTCATTCCGTGAGATTAGGGATGTCGGAAATGAAGTACTGGGTGTTAGTTATACAGATCCGGAAGATGATAAAAACCTCATTTTGACAAGAGCGGTTGACAATGTGGATGCACAAAGAAGGTTTGCAGAAGATGCTAGTAGATTAGCTGCCCTTTATCAATCAGAAGCCAGAACAAACAAAGGAGGTTTCTCTAGGTTTGAATACATAATCACTATATCAATTATAGCGTTACTTTTGATTCAGGCATCGTTCATTTTCCGTCCTGCAGTAAACTTGGCCTATAAGAATTTCTTGACGGCGAACGAAGCATTTGTTAAACTACAACGATCTGAAGAAGAGCTAAGAAGCAGCGCTGAAAAGCAGCTTGAAGTGAACGAAAAACTAATCCTCTCCCAGCGCGCCTTAGAGCAACGAAACAAAAAACTAAAACTTTCTGAGCAAGAAATTCTAAAAAGTTCCAGAAAGCAAATCGAAGTAAATGAAAAACTCATCCGCGTTCAGGAAGAACTCAGAAAAGCCTACGACAGAGTAAAATATTCTGAGGAGCGAATGAGAAATATTGCTGAAGAACAATTAGAAGCAACCGAAAGATTGATGATCGCTGAGAACAAATTGAAATCAGCATTGACAGTGGAGCAAGACAGTAAGGAAGAACTGACACAGACGTTGGAAAACCTGAAGAGTACACAATCTCAATTGGTACAATCTGAAAAAATGGCATCACTTGGCCAGTTGACTGCGGGTATAGCACATGAGATTAATAATCCAATCAATTTCGTGTATAATGGAATTGATACACTAAAAGTATCTCTTGATGATTTGATATCTATTGTCGAAAAGTATGATGATGTAGAAAATAGTGAAGACTATAAAGCTACACTTGCAGAAATCAAAGAATTGAAAGAAGAGTATGCATACGATGACCTTTTGAGTGATTTAAAGGAATTGGTATCGGATATTAAAAAAGGTGCCGTTAGAACCATAGAAATTGTGAAAGGTCTGAGAGTCTTCTCCAGACTCGATGAAGAGGAAATGAAGCCAGCCAACGTAAATGATGCCTTGGATGCCACCCTTGTCCTACTTCGTAACAAAACCAAAAATAAAATCAATATCAAGAAATTCTATGATGATTCCATTTCGGACATCAATTGTTTCCCTGGCCAGTTGAACCAGGTATTTATGAATATCCTAAACAATGGTATTCAAGCCATTCCTGATGATAGAAAAGATGGTGAAGTTCAACTCTATACAGAGAATCAGGATCAGCATGTAATGATCAAAATCAAAGACAATGGCGCTGGAATGTCAGAACAAGTTAAAAGGAGAATCTTCGAACCCTTCTTTACTACTAAACCTGTGGGTATTGGAACGGGATTAGGTATGTCTATTACCTTTGGTATCGTAGAAAAGCATGGTGGAAACATTTATTGTAACAGTGAAGAAGGAAAAGGAACTGAGTTCTCTATCTTAATTCCAAAGCACATGGATAAGTCCTCAGAGGAAGAAAAGGTTTCCGAATCTCAAAAAGCATAATTTTAGAAGTAAGATAACACATGGAAGAAGTTCAAACTCCAGTTGAAGATACAGCAGTCAAGAGCAAAAAGAAATACACCATTCTTTATGTAGATGATGAGGAAAGTAACCTTAGAATCTTTAGAATGGCTTTTAAAAGAGAGTACAATGTACTCACAGCTCCAGGTGGAAATGAGGCGATTGAAATGCTTCGCGAACATGACATTCAGTGCCTGATCACTGACCAGAAAATGCCTGAAATGACAGGAACAGAATTGCTTGAAAAAGTGCTTCCTGAGTTTCCTGATGTCATTCGCATGATTTTAACTGGATTTGCTGACATTGAAGCCATTGTAAAAGCGGTGAACAAATGTGGCATCTACAAATACATCACCAAGCCATGGGACAAAGGTGAGATGAAGCTCACTATTGACAAAGCGCTAGAAGCCTATGAGTTGAAAAGTGATAAAATGAAATTGATCCGACAGTTGGAAAAAGCCAACAGCGGATTGGAAGAAAAGGTAGAACTTAGAACCAAGGAGCTCGCTGAAGTAAATAAGCGTCTGATGGATAGTATTAAATATGCTATGACCATTCAGAATGCTATGCTTATGTCTCCAGAAACCATCAAAGAAGCATTCACTGACTTCTTTATTCTCTTTAAACCATTAGATGTAGTTAGTGGAGATTTTTACTGGTTTGCTGATTTTGAATCGGAAGAAGTAAACTATAAATTCATTGCTTCAGTAGATTGTACCGGACATGGTGTAGCAGGCGCTTTGATGAGTATGATTGGAGAATCATTACTTAATCAAATCGTTTATGAACATGAAATTACTGATGCAGGAGAAATTCTTGATAACCTCAATATAGGTATACAAGATATCTTGAATCAATCTGAAAACAACAATCATCATGGCATGGACGCAAGTATCATGATCATTGACGAAAACAATTCAGAGTTATTCTTTGCAGGTGCTCAGCAAAACCTACTCTATTCTGACAAAGGAAAAATTAAAACTGTGAAAGGTGATAGAATTTCTTTAGGTGGTTATTTGGATCAAGAAAGAAATTACACCACTCATAAGTTGGCTTACACAAAAGGAGAAACGTCATTCTATATGTTCTCTGATGGATTCCAAGATCAGTTTGGAGGGCCAGATAATAAGAAATTTACCGTTGCTAGGCTAACAGAAAGCATTGAATCAGGCTTGGATCAATCGATGGACAAACAAAGGGATATGCTTGAAAAAGTATTAACTGAGTGGAAAGGTGAAGAAAAACAGACCGATGACATAATGGTCATGGGAATTAAGATATAATTTGACAATATTTGCAAAATAAAAGCGGCTCTATATGAAGATTAAGGTTTTGACATTGAAGAATTGGTGCAATAAGAGCATAACGCCTTTAGCATGGCAAAGAATCATTATAAAGATACTCCCAGAAATGAGAGACAGAGGATTCGAGCTCAATGCTTTAGAGGATCCTGCCCCAGATTTAACATTTGGAGACGAGGAATTTCAACTTTTCACCAACTCACTAGACACCGTTTATAAAATAACTTTTCCAAAAGAAGTTCTGGAGAAAATTTCTTAATCTGTTTAGCGTACTTATTTTGCTCCGTAAAAAATATCTAAAGCTTCCTTATGTGAAGCTTTTTTTATGCACACCATTAAATCTCCCTATCCTTGAATAATAAAAAAACAGTTTTATTATTATCGCTCTTGATAATTCTAAGCCCTGCCTTGACAAGCTGTAGTACGAGTAGAAACAGCTCCAAAATAACTGTAATGAAACCTAAAAAGAGGATTTTTGCATACAATCCTAAAAGGGATAAACACAGAAAGAGGGTTAAAAAAGTCAGATACCGTTTACATTAAGCAACAGGTTTTGACTATAATATGTCTTTGCTTTCTATTTCAAGAAGGAGACGGTCAGAGCTATTGAGTCTGGCGATAATAGCTTCGGTCTTAGGTAATTCATATTCAAAATAATACCGCATGGTATGCAACTTGCTATTGTAAAACTCATCTCCCCTATTTTCATTGACAGCGATCTGACAAGGAATGGCTTGCAACAGCCATTGCCAACCTATAGCCACTACACCAAATAACTCTAAATACAGCGTAGCATCCATTAAGAATACTTCCTTCTTTTCTTTCATGGCAATGGTTGAAAGCTTCATTGTAATATTCTGAAGTCTGAACAACGCATCATTGAGTTTCTCTCCATATTTCGAGAGCTCTATGACTTCTAATTTCACTTTCTTTATGGTTTTAGAAACTTCTTCCGTAAAAGCTCTAAAGGCAATACCCCCACCCATAATAATTTTTCTACCAAGCAAGTCTATTCCATGTATCCCTGTGGTTCCTTCATGAATAGTATGAATCCTCATTTCGCGAAAATACTGCTCCACAGGAAAATCCTTGCAGTAGCCTGCTCCTCCTAAAATCTGAATAGCCGCAGATGTAGAAAGAATTCCCATTTCACTTGGGTAACTCTTAGCTACAGGCGTCAAAAGGTCTAATGTGAGTCTGTAAATTTCTTTTATCTCTTCCTTTCCAGCTTTAGCCATATCAGCATAATGCGCACATTGGAGTAATAATGAAAGAGAACCCTCCACCACTGATTTTTGAAAAAACAACATTCTTCTAACATCAGCATGTTCGATAATGTTGATTTGAGGAGTACTTGGATCCTTTTCATCTAACTTCCTACCTTGTGGTCGTTCTTTCGCATAATTCAAAGACGAATAATACGCAGCAGAACCGATAGATGCAGCACTCAAACCAACCCCTATTCTGGCCTCATTCATCATTTGGAACATATAGGTAAGACCTTCATTGGGTTTACCAATTAAATACCCGAAACATCTTTTCTTTTCACCAAAGCTCAGATGAACAATAGGCGCAGCCTTATAGCCCATTTTATGGTACATTCCTGTGGTTGTCACATCATTCATAACCACTTGGTCGTCTTCAGTAAAACGTTTCTGAGGAACTACAAAAAGAGACAGTCCTTTTGTTCCTTCTGGTGCTCCTTTTATTCGTGCTAACATTAAATGCACCACATTGCCAACGGCATCATGATCACCAGCGGATATAAATATCTTTTGCCCCTGAATGCTATAAACCGTCCCTTTATCGTCAAGGGGTTCTGCTGTGGTCTTTACATCAGATAAAGAACTTCCAGCATCAGGCTCTGTCATGGCCATAGTACCCTGCCAGGATCCATTGTACAATTTTGGTACGTACGTACTTTTCAATTGCTCAGAGCCATGCTCTTCAATCAATCTGGCAGCTCCAGCAGTCAAAAAAGGATAAACACTTGCAGAATAATTCGCAGCTCCAAAAATAAATTGAGCACATGACGACACGATAATAGGTAGTTGCTGCCCTCCTACTTCCTCACTAGCATTTGCCGATATCCAGCCTCCTTCTCCAAACTTTTTAAGTAGTTTTCTGATTTGAGGATGCACTTTTACCTTTCCCTCTTGAAAATCAGGATCTTTCCGATCCATCTCTTCATTGTATGGCCTCATCTCCTTATCAGCCAACTGTCCAGCGGTATCTAATATCATTTTTACTCCATCGAGATCATGTTTCTTATAGATATCTAATTTTAAAAGAGATTCAAGATCAAATACCTCTTTGAGCATAAAATCAAGGTTTCGGCGAGAGTAATATTCTGACATGATATTTTTGGTAATTATTATTCTTTACAATTCAGAATGAAGATAATTGAATGGCCGTTGATATTCAAATTAATCCTGAAACTTCGTCTATAAAATAGCTAAAGCTCCTGATTTATAACCTCTTAGTTAGCGGACAAAATCGACTCATTTGCCACGAATAAAATCACATAAAAATTATTTTAAAAATATTCTTATCTAGTAGTTGGATAATAGATTTATTGCCTCTACTTTTGCATCGCATTTGAGGGAAATAAAGCCCGAAATTGCAATCAGGAGCGGTAGTTCAGCTGGTTAGAATGCCTGCCTGTCACGCAGGAGGTCGCGGGTTCGAATCCCGTCCGTTCCGCTGATTATCAAGCACTTACATTAATTTGTAAGTGCTTTTTTTATACCCGATTTTTAATAAAATTAGTTCTGATAAGTTTCCTTTTGGATGAGCCCGCATCTCTGGGGAGAAATGACTCTTTTTTATAATCGACTTTTATTCATTTTATTAAAATAGCTAGCCTCTACGCTTCTGTAAAAACAGTTTTTCGTGTATCAAACTGATAGGTTTCGGGATTCCCAAAAAGTAGATTACCTGGTTTTTTCGTATCCTCACTCGTGAAGAAGTCAACAATAGCCGAAGCTAATTCATCCTTACTTAGCTGAAGATCACCATTCAAATCCAATTTCTTAAAACAAATGTCAATGAATTTGATTTCCACCCTCAAAGAGACGAAGAAGCACATATACTCTTGTTTAGACAGGAAATTGTTATGATCCTTGTCATAAATATAGAAAATATCATCTGCAATTTGCTTCGCAATTTCATCGAACTTACCATAGATTTCATCGACTGCAATAGCTTCCAGATACTTCAACCAATTGGTCAAATTGCATCTACTTGGTTCTTGATTGGCAAGAAATGCTGTCAATTGATTCCAAAAATCTTGGCCTCGTGCTGTGATAAAATCTTCTATTTCAGAAGGAGGCATCAGACACCTGAAAATAGCTACATTGTCTCCGAGGCTCTGAAAATCTCGACGCTGTAGTAAACCATCATGATCAAAATCCAGAATCTTGAAAAGATGTGTGAATTTTTGGGTTAAAACGGAAGAAAGCATTCCCCAAAGTAAAGAAAATAAAGGCTACTTCCTATAATTTAAGACATTGAAACTTCTAAACTATTATGCTAATTCAGTCCATTCATAATTATTAAAAATCATTCTCTCTGACCGTAAATAACTAATGGAATGATACGCTAGAATTGTTTACTTTGCTAAAAACCATTACCAACAAGATGAAGAATACTTTCTTTATTATTATACTGTGTCATTTATTATTCGGCTGTGGATCAGATGATGACACCAACGAAGAATTAAACAATACGCTAGAGGACGCTGTGATTCAGGAGATTCTAGTTGCACATAACAGTTATAGAAGTGATGTTGGCATCTCAAATATCACTTGGTCGGAGGAGATAGCCACTTCTGCACAAGCATGGGCAGATGAACTGGCTTCCAACTGCGAATTCAAACATTCAGGAGGAGAGTATGGAGAAAACATCTGGGCTGGCACCGAAGGAGCTTTCGAACCTACGGATGTGGTAAATAGTTGGGGTTCTGAAATCACTGACTATAATTACGAATCCAACACTTGTGCTACAGATAAGGACTGTGGACATTACACCCAAATCGTGTGGAAGAATACCACTCAAGTAGGTTGTGGTGTAGCCACTTGCGATGGGTTGGATATTTGGGTATGCCAATATGATCCACCAGGAAACTTCATAGGAGAGCAGCCCTATTGACATGACTAAAATCATTTTTTCTACACAAATACATCAATAAAATATCTGAGATCTGGCTGTAAGTTTGAAGTAATCAAACGGTTAAAGTCATGCTAGTCAAAAAAATATTAGTCCCTACTGATTTTTCAAAATGCGCTATCAACGCATTAAAAATCGCGGCAGAAATTGCTTATAAGCAAAGAGCCAAAATTGAAGTCATACATGCATTTCATGTTCCTGCCTATGCACCGATGGATGTCATGGCCGTTGACTTAGTGAATCAACCCATATTAAAAGAGCAGCAAGATCGGGTAAAAGAAGAGTTTAAAACACTTCCTGATCTAGTTCCTCAGTTAAAAGATATCAACTATTCAACCAAAGTCTTCATGGCACCAGCCGCTGATGCCATCTATGAATGCACCGAACAAGATGATGTCGATATGATAATCATGGGCACAAAAGGCGAACATGATGTAGCTGAAAAACTATTTGGTAGCATGAGTGCTCAGGTCATTAAATCTGCAGATGTGCCTGTATTAGTCATTCCTGAAAACATCGACGTTTTTCAACCCAAGCACATTGGATTTGCTGCTGACCTACATGCGATAGACAATATGAACAGATTAGGTATTTTATCGCTACTAGCTAAAATGTACGATGCTGAGATTCACATCTTTCATATCTCCGAAGAGGACGATGAAGAATCTTTGAGTGAAGCAGCTCGTGAGCGCATGTTTCTGGAAGGATCATTGAAAGACATCAAGCATACTTTCACCACCATCTATCATGAAGAAGCCACAGATGGTATTGTAGAATTCGCTGAGAAGAAAAAGCTGGATATGCTAGCTATGTTTCCAAGGCAACATGGATTCTGGGACAAACTAGTTCATGGTAGTACCACCAAGAAAGTAGTGATGCAGATTCAAATTCCGCTATTAACGATTCATGAGTAATTCCTTGAGATAAACCTATAAGGTTTTGAAAACCTTATAGGTTTAAGTCTCCTATTAAAAAGGAGCACAGCAAGAGGGATCAACTATATTGGTTAAAAGCTCTTCTTCAAATCTGTTTATTAGAATTTCATTTTCTTCATCATCAAAATCTTTATTAAAAAATTTCAGCCCATGCTGAAATGATCTATCAAATAATGCTACAAGTGCAAAAGTAGATCTCTCCTCATCAATTCTTCTGACCCAAGTCTTCACAACTTGATCACTTTCTTTCCGATAGAAATAAAAATGATGCCAATGATCAACGTTATTTCTTTTACCATCTTTCATATTTACTCCAGCTGGAAGTTTTAGCTCGGGATGTAATTCCTTGTGAGTTTTTAGTCTGTCTATTAATTCATCTTCACTCATATCTATTTCGTATCTCTCAGCATACGGGTAGCTACCAGGAGAATAATTACATGAATTCAAACCAATAACTAAAGCGGAATAACAAAACCATTTTATTCGATATATATTCCACTGCATGATCTCAAATTTGTACATTTTCATAAAAGGTAGTTAACACTACAACTTCACCCCCAACCAATCCAAGGTAGACTGATACATGATATTGTCTTTATCAGACTGAGGTAAGTCGCTTTCTTCTATAAACTTTCCAATCTCCAGATCGCCTAACGGGAACGGGTAGTCTGTCCCTAAAGTGATTTTCTCAGAACCAATCATCTCTATGATGTATTTCAAATAAGGCAAGTCATGCGTAATACAATCCACCCAGAACTTACCTAAGTATTCTCTCGGGTTGACCGGATTGTCTATGGCTACTAAGTCTGGACGACAGTTGAAGCCATGCTCTACCCTACCAATCGTAGCCAAAAGCGAACCACCTGCATGAGAGAAGTTGAATCGCACCTTTGGGTATTTCTCCATCACACCTCCAAAAATCAATGAACATGCCGCACGGGAAGTCTCTGCCGGCATCCCCACCAGCCATGGCAGCCAATACTTCGCCATGTGCTCTCTTCCCATCATTTCCCACGGATGAATCATGATGGCCAAGTCTAGCTGTTCGCAAGCCTCCCAAATCGGGTAAAACTGAGGATCATCCAAATTGACATTATTGATGTTCGATCCAATCTGAATGCCAGGCATGCCCAGTTCTTTGATCCGGTGAAGTTCTTTTACTGCGTGATCAGCTGACTGCATGGGCACGGTTCCCAGACCGATGTAGTTTTTAGGATAATCAGTCACTACCTGAGCGATATGGTCATTTAGGAACATTGAAAGTTCTAGACAATCATCCGCTTTCGCCCAATAGCTAAACATCACAGGGATGGTACATACCACCTGATAGTTGGTACTGAACTTTTTGTATTCTTGAATTCTTACTTTCGGATCCCAGCAGTTTTCGTTGATTTCCCGAAAGAATTTCCCTCCTTTCATCATATCCGCAAAGTGTGGTCGCTTATGCACCAAATGGATGAAATCTCCATAACCAAACTTCTTAGCAAAATCCGGTAGTTTTTCAGGCAGGATATGCGTGTGCATATCTATTTTCAGGTTCTTACTCATGGGCGTTGTTTATTGCTATTGTGAATCTAATGACCGATTCAATCAATTTCCGAAATTAAGCATTTAGATTTGCCTTTTTGAAATTAGAATAAAAAAATTATGACTGCAGAAATCCACACCAACAAAGGTGTAATGACGTTGGAGTTTTTCGAAAAGGACGCTCCTAATACGGTAAAGAACTTTACTGACTTGGCTAAAAAAGGTTTTTATGACGGCTTGACTTTCCACAGAGTGATTCCTGACTTTGTGATCCAAGGCGGATGCCCTGACGGTACAGGAGCAGGTGGACCTGGCTATCAGATCGACTGTGAATTGGACGGCGACAATCAATTCCACGACCGTGGCGTATTGTCTATGGCACACGCTGGCAGAAATACTGGAGGATCTCAGTTTTTCATTTGTCACAGCAGAACAAACACCGCTCACTTGGACAGAAACCACACGGTATTTGGAAAAGTTGTAGATGGTTTAGATATCATCGATCAAATCAATCAAGGAGATAAAATGGAAAAAGTAGTCGTAGCTGACTAATTCCGTCACGAATTAAAATCAGAAGAGGCTGACTCAAAAGTAATCCGTCATTGCGCACAACGTGAAGCAATCTTGAAATTCGGTCCGTTTTCTAAGTTTAAGATCACTTCTTTTCTCTCGTGATGACGTATGTTAGACTTTTGAGTTAGCCTCTTTTTTATGCTCTCATTTTATTAATTTAGAGTAAACATCTAAACTATAAACTATGAGAACCAACATATTACTAGCATCCCTAGTTGTTTTGGGATTTGCTTGTCAGCCCACCAAACAAAAAGAAGAAACGGCTAGTACTCCAGAAAAAATAGCGGTGCCAGTACTGACCAAAGCCTGGGAAACAGATACTGTTTTATTGACGTCTGAATCTGTGATCTATGATGAATTCAGGGACGTACTCTATGTTTCAAATATCAACGCCGTACCTCCTACCGCAAAAGATGATGACGGATTCATATCTATCATTTCTACAGATGGAGAAATATTAGAATTGAATTGGGTCAACGAAATATCAGCTCCAAAAGGCATGGGAATCATAGACAGTAGCCTGTTTGTAACCAACATCGATGAAGTTGTGGAAATCGATATCCCAAGCGGTGTGATTGTTGGTAGATACCCTATAAATGGAGCAAAATTTCTAAATGATATCAGTATTAGTAGTGGCAATGAAGTTTTTATTTCAGACACAGGAACTAACACAATTCATGTATTGAACAATGGAGATGTAAGATCTTGGTTAAATGACAGCTCGTTGGTCGGACCAAACGGACTCTTGCACCAAGGCAGCCATCTCATGGTGGCTTCTTATGGAGGAAACGAATTTTCCAGAATTGATATCAATACCAAAATGAGAGAAACGATTACTGATTCGATTCCTGGTGGAGATGGCATTGTTTCTTATGGCGATCACTACTTCGTGTCCAATTGGAATGGAGAAGTTCATTTTGTGGATACTGCTGGCAATAGAACTTTGGTATTAGATACTAAGACGAAAGGTCAAAACGCGGCTGATATCTGTTATATCCCTGAGAAAAAATTACTGCTCGTCCCTACGTTCTTTGGGAAATCCATAGTGGCATACGAAGTAAAATAAACCTATTGGGAGTTGATCAATAATTCAACTCCCTGCTTTCTACATTTCTAAACATACCTTCGGTCTTGTAGAATTTACCTCGCTCTATCATTCCGAGGTATTCCGTCTTTTCTTCCCTTCTCTCGTAGACATAATGTGTGCCTAAGTAATCGAGAGAATATACATCGAAGCCCATAGATATATCTGAATCTCTCACCACCAGAGCATCAAAAAGCATATTTGTATGCGTTTCATAATTATGATCAAAATAGAAATAGAGGATGTGACCTTTTTCACTTACTGGATCTAGAATATGCTCAGACTCGGTACCCATCATCGTATTTTTCATTTTCATTTTGCGCCAAATGAAAAATGGAGACCCCTTGCTTGTAAATAGTTTCCATTTGTACCAATACGTAATTTCTAAATCTCCTACTTTGAAAAATACTTTACGATAATAAAATAGATTGAGTGAATCGATATAAGCAGCTACAACACCTAGAAAAAAAAGTGTAAAAAATATAATTCCTCCCCAGATGAGTCTTTCATCAAGTGTTGCAGTTCCATTAATAAGGATTAGAGAAATCAAAGGTTCATTGTTGGTTTTACAAATAATAATCTACGATCTTTATTAGAAACGGATCACCAGCTTCAAATATTGAAAATAATATCCAAAAATAGCAAATTTGGAAGGTTCCTCCTTTCAATTCGACTACCTTCTGGATAATTTTGTACAAGCAAAGGAATTATGGAAGCAGGCGTACACACCACAAAAGAAAAAGCACTCTCACTCAATTTGAATGAATCCATTTATGGCACATTAGCCGAAATTGGTGCGGGTCAGGAAGTAGCATCAAATTTTTTCAAAGCTGGCGGAGCTTCAGGCACTATCGCCAAAACCATGTCGGCCTACGATATGAAATTCTCAGATGCTATTTATGGTGCGACCAAAAGATACGTATGTGAAGAAAAATTGCTTAAAATGCTTGACAAGGAGTATCACTTGCTTTCCAAAAGACTGAATCACCGAGCAGACGAAACTAGATTTTTTGCATTTGCCAATACTATAGAAACTATCAATTACCAAAAGACCAACGAAGGTCATGGTTGGATTGGTGTCAGGTTTCAATTGACGCCATTTGCAGAGCCAAACGACTGCATCATTCATGTAGTTTTGAAAGATCCTGATATGATATGGCAACAAGAGGTATTAGGAAAGATCGGTGTCAACTTGATTTATGGTTGTTTCAACCACTTTGCCGATCCAGAAAAATTAATGACTTCGATTGTAGACAATTTCAGTAAGGATAGAATTGAAATTGATATGTTCAGACTAGAAGGCCCAGCCTTTGATGGCATTGACAACCGCTTGATGAGTTTACAATTAGTCAAACACAAACTCACTAGAGCAGCCATTTTCAATCAACTTGGCATAGTCAAACAACCCACCTCTTTTCTTTACAAGAAAAATGTGTGTGTCTTAAGAGGCAGGTTTAGACCTGTTACACATGTCAATGTAGATATGATGCTAGCCGGTGTACGTCAGTTCAAGAAAGAATTAGAAGAGAATAATGAGCAATTTGATGTGATCGCTGAGTTGACGCTAAAAGATCTTACAATGGATGGTGAAATAGACGAGCAAGATTTCTTAGATCGGGTTGATTTATTGAATTCATTAGGGCAAACAGTTCTCATTTCCAACTATCAAGAACACTATAGATTAGCTGTATACCTAAGTCGAATAACTAAAAAGGGGAAAATAGCTTTCATTCTTGGTATTAATAATCTTGCCCGTCTTTTTGAAGAAGAGTATTACTCAGACCTTCCAGGAGGAATCATGGAAGCATTCGGTAAATTGTTTGCAGCCAATCAACAAGTATTGGTTTACCCAAGTAAGACTGACCGGTCTGATGAGCTACAAACTAGTGATAACTTTCTACCATCCGAAAACCTCACGCATCTATACGAGCATTTGAGAACTAACAATTTTATCCGTGACATCAAAAATGCTAAAGTGGAAAACCTTCACATCATTTCTGATAATGTCTTAGAAATGATTAAAAATGGAACATCTGGCTGGGAGCAATATGTCCCGAATAAAGTCTCTCATTTGATCAAAAAGAAAAAAATGTTTAAATACTGCGAACAAAGAGCTGCAGTATAGTTCGTCAATCCTCATAATCTGCCTTTGTTAAAAAAAATGTGGGTTATTCCATTTCCTCTTTTATATTCGTGGTTTCGAGTAACAGCATAACTTAAAATCAGTCGCAAAACTCGTGCATTGACCCATGTACTGCGACAACTTACAAAACAACAGAAAATGGCAGGAAGAGGTAATTTTAGTAATCGATTGGGATTCATATTGGCAGCAGCTGGATCGGCCGTAGGCCTTGGTAACATTTGGAAATTTCCGTTCGAGGTAGAAGCTGGTGGTGGAGCCGCATTTGTACTCATCTATCTTATCTTTTGTTTTTTACTCTGCTTCCCGGTAATGGTAACTGAAATAGCCATTGGTAGAAAAACCAATAAAAATGCCGTAGGTGCATTCAATGCATTAGGATACAGCAAGTGGAACATCATAGGAAAAATGGGAATCCTGGCTGGTATAGTCATTCTTTCCTTTTACAACGTAGTTGCAGGCTGGGCCTTAGGCTATTTCTTTGAAATGGCACAAGGAAATTTCAGTGTTGGAAAAGAATTTGGGTCTTACGTAGCTAACATCAGTACTACCGGAATCTATGCGGTAGTATTTATGGCCTTCACCGCTTTTGTGGTATCTAGAGGCGTCTCGGCAGGTATCGAAAAAGGTGCTAAAATATTGATGCCTACGTTGATTGTGATGATTCTTGGGTTGTTGGCTTATTCATTGACATTACCAAATGCAATGACAGGAGTAAAATATTATTTGATTCCTGAATTTGGTGAATTGAATTTAAAAACTATCGGAGGAGCATTGAGGCAATCATTCTTCTCCCTTTCCTTGGGAATGGGAACTATCATCACCTACGGTAGTTATTTATCCAAAAAAGAAAATATTATTAGTTCTACTGTATCAGTTACCTTCTTTGATGTTGGCATCGCATTCTTAGCAGGATTGATGCTTTTCCCGCTGGTAGCTTACAGCACAGGTGGAGATATGTCCAACATTCAAGGCGGTGCAGGATTAATTTTTGCAGCGTTACCTAGTGTTTTTGAATCTTTAGGTTCTGGTCTTGGCAGTATATTAGGCGCATTTTTCTTCCTGCTCTTGTCTTTTGCTGCTTTGACATCAACCGTTTCACTATTAGAAGTACCAGTTTCTTATGTAGTAGACGAACACAAACTCAGCAGACCAAAAGCAACAGCCATTACTGCTGCGATTATATTTGTAGCTGGCCTTCCATCATTGGTAGGTAATGGCTACAGTGAAATGTTTACTTCCTTTGTGACCTATGTCGGAGCCGAATCTCCAGTTGGCTTTATGGATTTATTAGGTCATTTGGCCGATTGCATGCTACTTCTCGGTGGATTTCTGATCGTGACCTTCGCTGGGCATGTATGGAAAAAAGAAAACCTAAATGAAGAAATCGCCATTGGTTATGAAGGATATGAAAACTCAAGGGTTAAAGTATTCATTGGTTTTGCCGTAAGATATCTATGCCCAGTATTGTTAGGCCTATTATTCATCATGGTAGTTTTGAGCAACTTCTTTGGAGTAGATATTATTAATTAAGACTGAAAATCAACTTCTGTAAACTAAAAATCATTGACAAAGCCCACTTGCTATGCCAATGACTCTTTCTGAATAATTAGCTACTGCTTTATTTTTAACGGAAATTGTTTACTTACAATACTAGGTGCATGATTTTTCAACGAATCTGTATTTAATGAGATTTGTTCCAGTTTGGAACTCACGGGCACCATAATCGTGTTATATGGCACTTGACTATCGTAATTTCCATCAGCATGAACAACCTGCTTAGCTAGCTCAAAATTCTTGTTGTCCATTGTTTTAACACAAATTTGAGCCGACCCAAGATTTTGCTTAGATTGAGGACCAGCGGATAAAAAAGCGGTTAAAAAAGTATCCGAAAAAGGTGTTGGAATATTGACTATTTTACTTCCAACCTCGATCTCTTCTGCCAATTCATATCTAGCAGCATTTATTCCAATAAAGAAGGCTTTAACCGAAATCCGTCCTCTAATTTTTATATCCTTTTCAGAATTGGCTTCATAATCGGATGCTTTGATGCCTTTCAAGCTAAATTTAGTTCCTTTTCTGATCGGGAAGCAGAAACTGTTATTCGAAATCAAATCATCATAACCTGTCCCTCTTCTGAAGTGCTGAGAAGTTCCAGCTACAATTTCACCATTTTGCACGAGAAGCAATTCAGAACTACTCTCGTTAGTTTCTATAGCATCTACATATCCTACTACAAACCCATCACTTCCTGCAGTTTGATTGTCTTCAATTTTCAAGTCGCTATAAAAGGTTAGTAAATTTTCCATCCCGTCACCAATTCCTATAAAATAGGCACTAATTGATGGATCACCTGCCATAAAACCTTTACTGTCCACATAATAGGTAGTGCCTTTAGCCACAGGAAACATAAGTGAACTAGCACTAATATGTTTATTGTTGTCAGTATAAATGTGCTGTGAACAACATGCAATCTGCTTTTTCTTATTCGATTCAATTATAAAAGCTTTAAGACTGCCCGTAGACGCAATGTTTTTTCTATTCTGAATTTCAGCCATTACAAACCCATCCACTTTGGCTTCAATTTGAGTATTTAGCTCTACAGGAACGGGATCTTCAAAAACATTTGTAAATATATCAGGTGAGTCTTTAGGCATATAGGCTTTAATCATTTCCCGAAGACTACTTCTTCTCTCAGAAACTCCATCAATGTCTTCTATTAGTCCCAATAGTTCTGAGATCTCGACCAACTCTAAGTCGCCTTCACTTTCTTCTAGATTGACCAATAAAACAGGCTTATCATAGTTATTTTCTTCCCATTTTATTCGTTCATCAGAGTAGTCCCCGCCAATGGTTCGACATTTAACTTCTACACTTTCTTTGTAAGTCTCAAAAAAATCACTGGACTTTTTTGCAGTATCACTGTCTAAAGCGCCCTTGCTGATTAGACCATCGTAGGCCATTGAAATGGCCAACTTAATTTCTTTTTCAGACTTTTCCTTGGTCAAGGATTTATTAATAATTGTTTCATGTACGAAATACCCCCCTAAAGCACCTTGTCTTAAAAAATGAGTTCCATACTTTTTGAAAAAATTAAAATATTGATCTTTGTTTTTTTGCTCATCAGTATCGATAGGCAACGACTTTAAACTCGTTATAAACTCTGGTTCTAATTCGATTTTCTCCTCTCTTCTTTCAAATTTTAGTTTGGTATCCTTGATAAAATTCATGCTATAATAGTGCTGATTATCACTAAAGAGATCTTCACTATAAAAAAAAGAGGTTTTCATTAAAGCCGAATACGAAAATCCGCTATATGAGGCACTCAAAGTATTCTTGAATTGGGACTTAAACTCTGATTTAGTCTTCATTATCGAATCAGATTTCACTTTTGATGAACCTTGCCCCGTTAATAGGCTAATCTGATCTGGTATGTTCTTATTAGCACCATTCCAATCGATAGATTCTCCATTGTAGGACAACTTAAACACTGGACTACTAGTAAAATTACCTTCTACAGGATTAAAAGATTGCGTCAGATAAGTTTCTAAGTTTTGGATTTTGTTGGTTTTTTTCTCTTTCATAAGTACATTTTTTAAAACGTGATTTGATTTGCTCTAGTCATTGGAAATATCCGCTCAAAACGAGTTGGATAGTAATGACTGAAGTAAACCAATTATGTACTGTGAAGATGTAGTCTGCCTTTCAGAATTCAGTTAACATGATGTTAAGTTTTAATCAACCGCCGAATTCGACTTAAACTTTCTGGCTGTATTCCTAGATATTGGGCAATGATCTTTAGCGGTATTTGAGCAATTATGGCTGGGTTTTTATTAAGCATTTTTTCGTACCTTTCCTCTGCAGTTAAGGTCAATAATTCTTTTTCTCTTTGAACTTTTTTCAAAAACAAATGCTCGGTAGCCACCCTTCCCAATTTATTTGCCAAAAGAGAGGTATTATAAATATCATCCAATTCTGGGCCGTCAATAATCAATACTTGACTCTCAGTGAGAGCTAATATTTCAACATCAGAAGGCACTTGCTTTAAAAGGGAAGTATAGGAGCAAAAAAAATCACCTGGAAAGAAAAAATCTAACACTCTTCGCTCACCATTATGAGGTACTATCAAATAGCTTATACCACTATTCAAAAAGTATATTTTTTTTTCTACTTCACCACACCTGGTGATCACCTGACCTTTAAAAAAGGTATATTCTTTAGTGGAAAAAGGTAATTGTTCGTCATCAAAATTAGGGTCAACAAATTGTCTAATATATTGAGAGATACTCATAATAGATTAGAATTAGGTTGTCTCCAAATTTACCCATTTAACTTAAATATTGAGATATTATAATGGTCTAAAATTGATATTAACTTACAGCTATTACGAAACTATATGAAATGAGTCCATTAATATTAGAACTAGGAATTTCGAACAAAAGAATATTTCTAATTCATCTACTGGAAACTCACACCTTACTTCTTAACAAAAGTGTCCTCTTCTCCCTCTATAATGATTGAGTAATCACCAGGCGCTAAACGCTTGAGCGGTATTTCTTTGGCTTTACCCTGAAGGATAATGTCTCCGTCTTTCAGTATTTCATAACGGGCTTCACGCGAAAAGATCATTTTATCAATGACCAATCTAGGAGAAAATGTCACTCCCTCTGGGTAATGGTAATGCTCCATTTCCATAGAGTATAAATATCGGCCCTCAGGTAATTCATACTTGATTCGGTATTTATTTCCGCCATCAGTGTGTTCTGGGAAGTACACATATTGAGCACCATCAAATCTACCTTTAGAGCGCAGCACTTTCATTACATCCCAGTAGTCTCCCTTGAGTTTTTCGATTTTGTATTTACCATCTCGCCGATCTCCTTTCGTGTACCAATGCATGATCGAATCATTCAAAACCAAACTGTCAAATTTGAAATTACTGTGATATAAAACTGCTTCTGGGTTTACGATTTTTGGCTTGCAACTATCTCCATGCACTATTTTGACTGAAACTGGTGTGTATAAATCAACTTCTCTAAAAGCTAACCGCACAGCTGTTAAAGACAAATTTGTTCTAGTCTTTTTTCCGTTGATGAAAATAGATTGAACACAAAATTCGCCAGAGTCTGCATCATAAGGATTCTGAATATAAAGCCCTTCTCCTTTGTATACGCCAGTAAGTAAGAGTTCTTGACTGAATCCTGCTTGAGAAATCAAGAATATAAGAAAAATTAAATTTCGCTTCATTATTACTAATAGGAATTGAAGTAAATCTCGTAATATTTTTACTTTTAACGAAACTCCATCCCAAAATAATACAATTCTATTCGAAACGTAAGGAAACAATTGGATCAAGTTTGGAAGCTTTATAGGCTGGCAAATATCCAGACAACAATCCTACAATCATGCCTACAACAAACCCTAAGACCATCCAGAGCCAAGGAATTACAAAGGTATCCGCTAGTAAGCTTGAAATTAGATTACCTACAATAAAGCCTAATAATACACCTCCAAATCCTCCAATCTGTGTAATCACAATGGATTCTATAAGAAACTGCTGGCGGATCCGTTTGGGAGTAGCGCCCATGGCTTTTCTGACTCCAATTTCTCTCGTACGCTCGGTCACTGATACCAACATAATGTTCATGAGCCCAATAGAGGCACCAAGAAGTGTAATAAATCCAATAGTAAAACCACCAATTCGTAGATAGCCTGTGATCTCACCAAGGCGTTCTGCCAATGATTTCTTTTCTTGTAAGTCAAAAGAGTCTTCACTCCCAGGGGTGTCTCGTCTTATCGCTTTCATCAATCCTGTGGCCTCGCCCATCAGGTGATCCATTTTAGTAGGATCTTTTACTGAGACTCCAATGCTATAATTCAGCGCTCTGTTTTTTGCTAATCTACGCGCAACAGTCAATGGAACTACCACTGCTCGATCAGCCCTGCCCCCTTCGGTCCCTTGCTTGGCCAACACACCCACAATTTTAAATTTGGAACCAAGGAATGAAATTGATTGATTCAATTTCCGTTCGTTTTCTTTAAATAAAGTATTCAAAACTTCATTACCAATTAAAACTACATTACTGCCATTCTGATGCTCAAAAGCTGATATACTTCTTCCTTCTTCAATATCATATCCTTCAACATACAAATAGTTAAGATCACCTCCAAGAACTGAAAAATTAGGATTAGTCACTTCAGACCCATATTTAATTTCAGCATTTCTTGTGACCGTAGTATAGAGTGTAGTCACTTCCCCGACGTCATAGTTGTCTACAAATTGAGAAACTTCATCAAACGTCAATGGAGGGTATTTTTTCTGTGACACTCCAGCTTTTTTACCCCTTTCTTCACGTTTATCTTCTATTTCAAATGTATTTGAACCCAAATTGGAGAAACTATCGTTGATTGAGTTTTGGATGCCATCAATGGCTGTTAGAATACCTACCAATGAAGTGATACCAATGGCAATAATGGCAGCGGTAAGAATAGTTCGGAGTTTGTTAGCCATTATTGATTTTATGGCCTCTCTTATATTTTCGAGTAAATTCATAGACAAGTGCTTATTCACTTAGACGTGAGTGACGCTAATTTATTACAACTAAGCAACTAATATTTAAAAGATTGAGTTTAAAAAATGAGGAGTTAGTAAATTGATGACTTAATATGATGGACATACGAAAAAGTTTAGTTTTATTCTTCTTTATCATTTCATTTGGACTAAAAGGATCACACATTCTTCTCCCAATGGACAATACACAAGCTAATCACCTGAAGGCTTATGGGATTGCTTATTGGATTTTACAAAATGAGGTCGAAGTGGATTGGTTGCTCAACTATAAAGGTGGCGCCTTTATGTTCAAATACGCTCAGAGTTTCGAAAATGAATTGATTATCCGTGGCGTAAGCTATTTGGTCATTTCTGATGCCCAAGCCAATGGAATATTAAGTGAAATTGCCAGTCCATCTTCCAATATGGATGCCATGAAACTAGAGAAGTATCCTAAAATTGCTGTTTACTCTCCTAAAAGTAAGCAGCCCTGGGATGACGCGGTAACGCTAGTACTCACCTATGCAGAAATCCCATATGATGTTGTGTTTGATGATGAGCTCATGTATGATGAATTACCAAAATACGATTGGTTGCATCTTCACCACGAAGATTTTACTGGTCAGTATGGCCGATTCTACAGGGTCTACCAGCATTACCCTTGGTATCAACAACAGCAAAGAGAATATGAAGAGTCCGCAAGAAAGCACGGCTTCACCAAAGTATCTCATTTAAAACTTGGCATAGTCAAAAAAATACAAGCTTATGTCGCCAGTGGTGGTTTTCTATTCGCCATGTGTTCTGCCACAGATACTTATGACATCGCATTGTCTGCAGAAGGTGTAGACATTTGCGAAAGTATGTTCGATGGAGACCCTGCAGATCCTCAAGCGCAAAACAAGCTTGATTTCAAGAAGACCTTTGCATTTGAAAATTTCGCTCTAGAGCGTAATCCATATATCTACGAATTTTCTAATATTGATACACAACCCAATCAAAGAGGGTTGACAGAAAACAATGACTATTTCTCTTTATTTCAATTTTCGGCAAAATGGGATCCTGTGCCAACCATGCTTACCCAAAATCATGAGCATATTATAAAAGGCTTTATGGGGCAAACTACTGCATTCAAAAAGAGATTAGTGAAATCTGATGTGATTTTACTAGGAGAAACGAAGTCAATCGACGAGGCCAAGTATATACATGGCATTTTTGGAAAAGGGTTTTGGACATTCTATGGTGGACACGACCCCGAAGACTATCAGCATTTGGTCAATGAAGAACCTACCGATCTGAATCTTCATCCGAACTCACCAGGGTATCGACTGATATTGAATAATATCCTATTCCCAGCGGCCAAGAAGAAAAAACAAAAGACTTAATCTATTAAAGATGTTACTTGAGTAACCACTTTAATCAGTCAACTTTATCGTACATTTGAATTTCAAATAAACAAAATTTTATCGAAATGGATAATAGAAAATTTTTACCTTTTTTAGTCATCATTGCATTCGGCCTATTCGTCATTGTTGGTCTTTCCTCCAGCTTATTTTATACTATTGGTCCAGCAGAACGAGCGGTGGTTTTTTACAAATTCAGTGATGGTCTAGACAAAAACAATATCATTGGCCCAGGTTTTCATGTAAAAGCCCCTTGGAACAGCGTGTATGTTTTTGATGTATCTGAAAATAAAGTAGAGGAAAGCATGGATGTGCTGGACAAAAACGGATTATCTGTGAGCGTAGATGTCTCTGTTCGTTTCACGCCTATGCCTTCCAAAATTGGCTATCTCCAGGAGACATTTCAAAAAGATTATATCAGTAGATTGGTAATTCCTGAAGTTAGATCGTCAGTAAGACAGGTCATGGGTCGATATACAGCAGAAGAAATTTACTCAACCAAACGATCAGAAGTAGAAGGTGCCATCAAAAGTGAAACTGCGGAAGTTTTAGGTGAAGAAGGCAATAATGTGATCATGAAGGCCTTTCTTATCAGAGCAATCAATCTGCCAGCACAAATCAAGCAGGCGATCGAAAACAAATTGCAGCAAGAGCAAGAAGCCCTAGCTTATCAGTTTAGACTAGATAAAGAAAAAAGTGAAGCTGAAAGAAAAAGAATCGCAGCTGAGGGAGAAGCAGCAGCCAACAAAATTATTAACAGTAGTTTAACAGACGAATTACTGAAAATGAGAGGAATTGAAGCTACTATTGAACTATCAAAATCACCAAACTCAAAAGTTGTAGTGATCGGGGGTGGCGATGAAGGCCTTCCTTTGATATTAAACAATAATTAGGCTTTAAAATAAAGCAATAATTCACTATTTTCGCGTAAAATTTTATTAGTCATTTCACTAAATCAGAATAAATCAATGGCAGAAGACACCGCACAAATCAAAGTAGGAGACAAAAGCATTGAACTTCCATTAATAACCGGTACTGAGAACGAGACCGCCATCAATATTGGCAAATTAAGAGCTCAAAGTGGTTTAATTACCCTTGACCCAGGGTATAAAAACACTGGAGCCACCAAAAGCGCCATTACCTTTTTGGATGGTGAAAAAGGAATCCTTAGGTACAGAGGTTACTCCATAGAAGAACTTGCTGAAAAATCTACTTTTTTAGAGGTGGCTTATTTGTTGATCTATGGCAACTTGCCAGACACCAAAACGCTGGAAGAATTCCGAAGTGGAATAACTCACCATACATTAGTTCACGAAGATATCAAGAAGATATTGGAAGGATTTCCTTCTAATGCGCACCCAATGGGCGTATTGTCTTCTTTGGTAACAGCGCTAACAGCATTCTACCCTGAGTCTTTAGATCCTAACAGATCAGCGGCTGCAGTAGACATGAGCATTATTCGTATTTTGGCTAAGTTGCCAACATTCGCAGCGTGGGCTTATAAAAATGAAGTAGGACAGCCAGTGGTTTACCCTGACAATAGTTTAGACTATTGTAGCAACTTCTTAAAAATGATGTTTGCACTACCTACCGAGAAATATGAAATTGACCCTGTAGTTGCCAAAGCATTAGACACCCTTTTAATCCTTCATGCTGATCATGAGCAAAACTGTTCTACTTCTACAGTAAGAATTGTTGGTTCTTCACAAGCTAGCTTATACGCTTCTTTGTCTGCAGGAATCAATGCCCTTTGGGGTCCATTGCACGGTGGAGCCAATCAGGCGGTTATAGAGATGCTTGAAAACATCAAGGCTGACGGTGGAGACACTGAGAAGTGGATGAATAAAGCGAAAGACAAAAACGATCCTTTTAGATTGATGGGCTTTGGACACAGAGTGTATAAAAACTTTGACCCTAGAGCTAGAATCATCAAAAAAGCAGCTGATGACGTATTGACTAAATTGGGTGTGGTAGATCCAGTATTGGATATCGCTAAAGGCTTAGAAGAAGTAGCATTGAAAGATCCTTACTTCGTGGAGAGAAACCTCTACCCTAACGTAGATTTCTACTCTGGCATCATCTACAGAGCTTTAGGCATCCCAACTGAAATGTTTACCGTCATGTTCGCATTGGGTAGACTACCAGGCTGGATCGCTCAGTGGAAAGAAATGAGAGAAAACAATGAGCCTATCGGCAGACCAAGACAAGTATATGTTGGTGAAACTGAAAGGTCTTATACAGATATTAATAATAGATAATAAAATTATCATCTAACGAAAGAAACCCTGTCGAAATCGTCAGGGTTTTTTTATGTCTGTATTACCTTAGTGACTTCACTAGAAATTCAAAATTATGTACGAAGTAGTATTATTTATACATTCTTGGCTTAGATGGGTAGTATTGGCTTTAGCCCTAGTCAATATCTACAAATCTTTTATGGGAATGAATGGCAACCTGGCTTATGGAAAATCAGAGAAGGGTTTAGCTGCAGCCTTTGTAGGTACCTTGCACCTGACATTCGTATTAGGGCTTATCTTATATTTCATCAG
This sequence comes from Reichenbachiella sp., assembly GCF_039969095.1. Lineage (GTDB taxonomy): Bacteria > Bacteroidota > Bacteroidia > Cytophagales > Cyclobacteriaceae > Reichenbachiella. The sequence continues at coordinate 732,683 of NZ_JBDVOL010000010.1, read as the reverse complement.
CCCATTCGCCTATCCGGCATTTGGTGGATCAGAATCTGTAATGAAAAATGCAACACTTCGTTTCTGGGCTGTTGAACACGCTTTCGTTATGATTCTAGCCATAGCTGCAGCTTCTATTGGAAAAGCGAAAGCAAAAAAGGCAGCAACGGATCCAGAAAAATTTAAAGCTCAACTGATATTCTTTTCGATTGCTCTGGTATTGATGCTTTCAAGAATTCCTTGGGGAGAAGCAGGCCGATTGTTCCGATACTAGAAGGGAGATATACCAAAATCCGATCTGAGCACTTGATACACTTTATTGATCGGTAAACCCATGACATTATAAAAGGAGCCTTGGATAGATTGGATGCCAATCATACCTAACCACTCCTGAATACCATAACTACCAGCTTTATCATAAGGCTGGTAGTTTTTTATATAATGTTCTATTTCGGCTGGTGATAGTTCCTCAAATTTGACGGTAGTCACATCACTAAAGCTCACTTTATGATCAGGACTTGATATACATACACCTGATACCACTTCATGTGATTTCCCAGACATAGAAGCGATCATTAGAAAAGCTTCTTTTTCATCGCTTGGTTTGCCTAAAATTGTACCATTTGACAAAACCACTGTATCTGAAGATAAAATAACTTCATCTTTGAAAATGGCACGGTAAGCTTTGTTTTTCTTTTCGGCTAAAAACTCGGCAATTTCTTCGTTGGGGATTCCACTCTCTAAAGACTCATCTACATCTAATACATGAACATCAAATTCAAATCCAGCATCTTTCATCAGTTGCTGCCTTCTGGCGGAATTAGAAGCTACGATCAATTTTGGCATTATTATCTTCTGTTTTAATTGATCCAAACAAGTACCCACAGATTACTTTAGGATAAAAATAAGTTGATTTTTGAGGCAACGTAAAACCAGAAAAACATACATCCTTCACTGTCTGCATTGGGATTTCCTGGGTAATGATAGCGGCCTGAACCTTGCCTGAAATGGCTTTCTTAATGCAGGTCGACATACTCCGCTCAAACCTAATTTTTTTTGAACTAGGTTGCTTTTCTTTCACTATCCCTAGTACTTTTTCCATGATAAAATAGTGAAGAATCGTAATATCCAATTGCTTGAGTACTTCAGGGATTTCCCATTCTATTTCATAGTATTTCTCTTGCTTTAGACGGATTTTGTAAACCTCATCTCCGATCATCAATCCAAAAGCCCATTTTTTTCCTGAAATCACTTCAGTCACATCTTCTTCATTGTCCAAAGAACGAATATGAAAGAACTCTGATAGTTGCTCTAAAAACTGCTCAGGGCTGAACTTTTTTACCTTTCGAATCAAACGATGCGTCGGGAAAATACGCAAATCATCAGATTCGGTATTGGTCAGGTACATGGTGTGAAAATTATATGGTTCATCACCTGTATGAGCAGGGTTTTTATGACGTTGTTCATGTAAATAAGCCAACGCCCCTTGATATCTGTGATGACCATCTGCTAAAATAACTTGCTTATCTTTTAGCAATTCCATGATCTCCTGGATGATTTTATAATCATGTATTACCCCAAGTACATCCCTTACTCCTTGATAATCTTCACAATCATAAATAGGATCAACGATAGCCTCTTCCATGTAATTTTCAATACGATGATTGGCGTCCGTATACAGCCCATGAGTCGGACTTACATGCATTTGAGTATGCTCCAATAGCTTTTTACGATCATCCACTGAATGAGGCATCGTATCTTCATGTCTGAGCAAAACTTCCTCTTCCCAATCGTAAAGTCTAATATTACAAATGAAGCCCTTACGGCAATATTCCTTACTTTCTCCAGGTAGTTTAAAAAATTGATAATAGACGTAAATCGCCGGGGTCTTATCTTGAACAATAATTCCTTTTGATTTCCAATCTTCAATGCGTCTATCCAATAATTCGCCATCAGGCCCTTCTAGCGGGACAGAAATATGAATACTATTGAATTCGTTTTTATATAATTTCTCGCGGTACTTTTCAGACACCACATCAAAAAGAGGAGACGTCAATTCATCAATATTTCCCCCTAATTTCTCATTGTAACGCCAAGCGCGAAAAGGTTTGATTTCAGCCATTGAGCACTTAAATAGAATTAACGATAACTATTTCTAGATTTCCATTGTTTGGAACTTTTATTTGTACTCGCTGTAGTCGGATTTGTTTCATTCAACGCCATCACAGCCATTACTGCAGCTATTTTTTCTTCATCTTCTGAACCAGAATCAAGCATGTCTGGAGTAAAATGATTCTCAACAAATTTGGTATCAAAGTCGCCGCTCACAAAAGCCTCATGATTGATGGCAAATTTGCAAAATGACAAGGTGGTTTCAATGCCATTGATTTGAAATTCATCAATCGCACGGGTCATTCGATCGATGGCCTCCTTCCTTGTGGCTCCTTTGGCAATCAACTTACCGATCATGGGATCATAATAAATAGGAATATCCATGCCTTCTTCATACCCATCGTCCACTCTAACTCCTGGGCCCTGAGGTCTTTTATAGGTAATTAATTTACCAATATCTGGAAGAAAGTTATTCTTTGGGTTTTCTGCATAAACCCGAACCTCCAAGGCATGACCATTGATTTTCAAATCTTCTTGTGCAAAACTTATTTGCTCTCCTCTCGCAATTTTAATTTGTTCTTTTACTAAATCAATTCCTGTAATCTCTTCTGTCACACAATGCTCCACCTGAAGACGAGTATTCATTTCCAAAAAGAAGAAGTCATGATTTTCATCAACAATAAATTCTACGGTCCCAGCTCCAACATAATTGCATGCTTTGGCCACATTGATAGCGGTCTCTCCTATCGCTCTTCTTTTTTCTTCATTGAATATAGAAGAAGGTGCTTCCTCTATTACTTTTTGATGTCGACGTTGAATACTACATTCTCTCTCGAAAAGATGAAGAATATTTCCATGTTCGTCACCTAATACTTGTACTTCTATGTGTCTAGGTGATCCAATATATTTTTCAATAAAAACGGACCCATCTCCAAAAGCAGACTTCGCTTCACTGATCGCGCGAGTCATTCCTTCTTCTAATCCGTCGGCGGCTTCGACTACTCTCATTCCTTTTCCACCACCACCAGCACTGGCTTTGATGAGTACTGGATAGCCAATCTCGTCAGCCACCTTTCTTGCGACTTCCAAGTCCTCAATAGCCTCATTGATTCCGGGTACCATAGGAATGTCATAAGTGGCAACTGCTTTTTTAGCGGCTAATTTATCTCCCATCACTTCCATAGATTCTGCTGAAGGTCCGATCAATATCACATTTGCCTTTTTTAGCCTTCTGGCAAACTCAGCATTTTCTGAAAGGAATCCATATCCAGGATGTACAGCATCTACATTAAGATCATGGCATACTTTGATAATATTATCAATCACAAGATAAGATTGAGCAGAAGCAGCAGGGCCTACACAGACCGCTTCATCAGCCAATTTCACATGAGGAGCCAAGCGGTCAGCTTCACTGAAAATAGCTACTGTGGCTATTCCCATTTCTTTTGCTGAGCGAATTACACGGATAGCAATCTCTCCTCGATTGGCTATTAATATCTTCTTAATATTCTTCATTTGGGATAAAGTATTGTTCGAAAATTCAATCTAATAGCGAATATAGATTAAAATCTGGCAAAGAAATTGCAATCGGGAATATCAAATAATATTGCGTAAATGTTAACAGAAATGTTAACTTTGCACTCGTTTTTAAAACAGCATTGTTGCATTAAATCAAAGCAAATTAATGGATTTATTTGAAAAATTTAATGAGGATAGAGGTCCTCTAGGTCAGCACTCTGACATGGATAACACTAACTTCTACATGTTCCCGAAGTTAGAAGGACCAATAGCTCCTCGTATGCAGTTCAGAGGTAAAGAAGTCTTGACTTGGAGTTTGAATAACTACCTCGGTCTCGGCAATATGCCAGAGGTGAGAGAAGCTGATACAAAAGCTACGGAAGATTGGGGACTAGCCTATCCAATGGGTGCCAGAATGATGACTGGTAACACAAAATATCACGAACAGTTGGAGAATGAGCTTGGAGACTTTGTATCAAAAGAGTCTTGTATGCTCCTTAACTACGGTTATCAAGGCATTATGTCTATTATTGATGCTGTGGTAAACAGAAAAGACGTTGTGGTTTACGATGCTGAATGTCATGCATCGATTATTGATGGATTGAGACTTCATGTAGGTAAAAGATTTGTCTATCTCCACAATGACATGGAGAGCTTAGAGAAACAATTAGTTAGAGCAGAGAAGCTGGCCAAAGAAAATGGCGGTGGTGTTTTAGTCATCACTGAAGGTGTATTCGGGATGTCTGGCAGTATGGGCGACCTAGCTGGTGTAATTGAGCTTAAAAAGAAATTTGAATTTAGACTATTAGTTGATGATGCTCATGGATTTGGAACTATGGGTAAAACTGGGGCTGGAACTGGCGAACACCAAAATTGTCAGGATGGCGTTGATCTTTACTTCTCTACATTCGCAAAATCTATGGCAAGCATTGGGGCATTTGTAGCTGGTAGCAAAAACGTTATTGAATTCTTGAAATATAATGTCCGATCTCAAATTTTCGCTAAATCGCTTCCAATGCCTTTAGTAATAGGTGCATTGAAGAGACTAGAGCTATTGAGAACTCGACCAGAAATGAAAGATAAGCTTTGGACGATTGTAAATGCAATCCAATCTGGTTTAAGAGAAAAAGGATTTAATTTAGGTAAAACTCAATCTCCTGTTACTCCAGTTCTATTGAACGGTGGATGGAAAGAGGCTGCCAATATGATTACAGATCTTAGAAACAACTACAACATATTCTGCTCAATGATTGTGTATCCTGTTGTACCTAAGGGGGTTATCATGCTAAGAATTATTCCTACAGCTGCTCACAGCTTAGACGATGTAAAAGAAACCATTACGGTATTCGAAGCCATCAAAGAAAAGCTAGATGCAGGTGTATATAGGGACGCAGAAATATCACAATTGGCATAACTTAAAAAAAATTTAAAAAACATGGCCTACGCCATTGATTTATGGTTTTTTAGTATAAATTGCCAACTCTTGTTTAATATTCAATAACCTTAAATAGTAAAATAATATGAAAAGATTTAATGAAGTAAGAGACCTTATCGCTTCTTTAGAGGGAGATTTCGAAAAATTCTACGACAAAAAGAACCAGGCTGCTGGAACTAGAGTAAGAAAAGGAATGCAAGACCTTAAAAACCTTGCTCAAGAAATCAGAATCGAGGTTCAAGATATCAAGAACAAAGGTTAATCTAACGATTAATAAGAAACAAAAAAGGGATGACTAAATCATCCCTTTTTTTGTGTCCAATATTTTATATTCTTCTGCGATCTGTGTCCGAAGTGTTTCGCTAGCTTCTACCAATGGAAGTCTGAGTTTTCCATTACCAATACCCATTTGTTGCAACAAGGCTTTCACTCCTGATGGGTTACCTTCTGAAAATATAAGTCTCAGCATGTCTTCCATATCATTGGCCATTACTTTTGACCTTGAATAATCTCCTGCCAGAGCAGCATTTACCAAGTCAGAAGTATGTCCCGGAAGCGCATTAGCGATTACTGAGATGACTCCTATTCCGCCACACTTAATAAAAGGCGTAATCAAATCATCATCACCTGAAGTTAGAATGAAATCATCAGGCATCTTTCTAGCAATTTCTTCAGCTTGAACTACTGTATCTCCTGAAGCTTCCTTGATTCCTATAATATTTGGGTGCTGAGCAAGCGCTATCACTGTCTTAGTTACCATATTCACAGACGTTCTTTTCGGCACGTTGTAAAGGATAATAGGCTTAGGAGCTACATCTGCTATGGCTTCATAATGCAATTGCAGCCCTCGCTGTGATGGCTTATTGTAAAAAGGACAAACCACTAGAAAAGCATCTACTTCAGTATCAAAATTCTTAAATTTAGTAACCAATGCCTGTGTATCATTTCCTCCCAATCCATAAACGATGGGCAGGTTTTTTGTGTTTTTTGACTTTACAAATTTCAATACTTCCAACTTCTCTTTTCCTGTCAATGTAGGAGATTCTGCTGTAGTACCCATGACCACTAGGTAGTCAACTCCACCTTCACTCACATGATTGACCAATTGTTCGAGTGCATCAAAATCCACACTCAGGTCATCCATAAATGGCGTCACCAACGCCACACCAGTTCCTCTAAACTTATCCATTTCTTACATTTGTTAAATAGTGATATACTTGCTCCAGGTATGATGCATATTGATTATCAGTTGGGTTGATCATCATTTCAAAATATTGATCTTTACCTTCTTCATATCTACCTACCCGGCATTTGGCTCTTGATCCTGCTAAAATATTTTGCGTGTATTTGTTTTGATTCCAATCTAAACTAACCAAAAAATCAAAAGGTTCATTCTTAAATTCGCTTACAGTATGCTTTGACCAATTGCCTTTAGCATTTAAATCTTTCTCATTAAAATAGGCATATCCAGGATCACTTAGTTTAGCAGCCACAGGCACAAAGGTCATCTTGCTAATTTGTTTTTTATCCGATTCGAATTTTGCAATCAATTCCTCCACTAATTCTTGTGATCTATTCTCATCCAAACTATACAACAAACCTATCTTTTTAGCTTCCTTGTAAGCATCAGACACACGAATGGCGTCATTCTTTTTTAGTGCAAGAGCTGTTTTAATTTTTAAAAGTAATTTTCTAATCATATTTTAAGTATCAGTTGATCATCTGATCAAAGTCAGATTCGGAGATGATATTGATATTGAGTTTTTCAGCTTTTTCTAACTTAGCCGGACCCATTTTATCACCAGCCACAAGGTAATCTAGTTTTCCTGAGATAGAACTTACTACTTTTCCTCCATGGTCTTTTATAATTCCTTTGAGCTCATCTCTTCCATATTTTTCAAACACACCAGATATCACAAAAGACTTTCCACCAAGTACGTCACTACTGGTTTGAAACTGACTTTCGTCGATTTCAAAATGAAGTCCCGCAGTTTTCAATTTGGTAACTAATGATCTATTCGCATCTTTAGAAAAATACTGAATCAAACTTTCAGCAATACGATCACCAATTTCTGGTACAGCTATTAATGCATCAAAGTCTGCCGCCATCAAGGCATCCATATTTTTAAAATGTATGGCCAGTTTTTCCGCCACAGTTTTGCCAACAAATCGAATGCCCATTCCAAAGAGCACTTGCTCAAATGGAATCTGTTTCGATTCTTCAATTCCTTTCAATAGATTCTTCACACTTAAGTCCTGAAAACCTTCTAGGTCTATCAGGTCTTCATATTTTAACTCATACAAATCTGAAATATCTTGGAGTAACCCTTTTTCAAAAAGAACCTTAATCGTCTGTTCTCCCATAGAATCGATATCCATGGCTTTACGATGTATGAAATGTTCAATTCGCCCTTTGATTTGGGGTGGACATCCTTCGATATTTGGACAGTAATGATTGGCCTCTCCTTCATACCGGACTAACGGCGTCTTGCACTCAGGACAGCATTCTATGTAACGCAACTCCTGTGAATCCTTTGGTCGAAGGGCCAAATCAACTCCAGTAATTTTAGGAATGATCTCTCCTCCTTTTTCTACATGGACTTGATCTCCAATTCTGACTCCAAGCCTTTGGATTTCATTGGCGTTGTGGAGAGAAGCTCTTTTCACAGTAGTTCCAGCCAACAAAACAGGTTCCAACTCTGCCACAGGGGTAACAGCCCCTGTACGTCCCACTTGATAGGTTACTCCATTCAATCTTGTTGTAGCACTTTCTGCTTTGTACTTATAAGCAATCGCCCACCTTGGATTTTTGGCTGTAAATCCCAAGTCATTCTGTTGTTTTAGACTATTGACCTTAATCACTATGCCGTCAGTTTCAACCGGCAACTCATGGCGCTTCTCCTCCCAAAGAGAAATGTACGCTAGCACTTCATCTATATTCTTACATTTCTGATAAGTCGGAGAAACATTAAATCCCCATTTAGCTAATGATTCCACGGCATCGGAATGTGTAGGGACGGCATGGCGATCCGTCATCAAACTGTATAAGTAACAATCCAATTTTCTCGAGGCGACCACCGTTGAATCTTGCATTTTCAGCGTACCAGAAGCCGTGTTTCTGGGATTAGCCAAAGGCTCTTCTCCATCAGCTATTTTTTGTTTATTCAGCTCCTCAAATACATGATTGGGCATAAAAACTTCACCGCGTACTTCAAAATTTTCAGGAATATCATTCGCAGATAAAGTCATTGGTATGGATCGAATAGTTTTAGCATTAGCCGTCACATTATCGCCTTTGGTTCCATCACCACGTGTTACCGCCCTGGTCAACGATCCATTCTCATAAGTTAAACTTAAGGCTACACCGTCGAACTTCAACTCACAAACATATTCATAAGATTCTCCTTCCAATCCTTTGCTTACTCTCGCATCGAAATCTTTCAAATCTTCTGACGAATAGGTATTCCCCAATGAGAGCATGGGATATTTGTGCGTAACAGTTTCAAAATTTTTAGTGATCGTACCACCCACTCGCTGCGAAGGCGAGTCGGATTTTTTAAGTTCTGGAAACTCGATTTCCAGCTGAATAAGTCTGTTTAGCAGCTGATCAAAGTCATAATCTGAAATCTCAGAAACACTTTCCTGATAGTATTTCTGGTTATGATAATTGATCTGTTCACTAAGGGATGCTATTTCTTTTTTTGCCTCTTCTACCGACATGGATTTTCACTATTCTAATATGACAAATCTATAAAGACTTTAGCTTTTCAAATCGTGTTATGTTGAATTATAAACATCTATTTTAAAATATTAACTCAATTGATAATAATTGTTAATGGATTGACGAATTCAGATTTACGATTCAAGAATTGAAAATTCAGATGTCCTGAGTAATCGAAATTTGTCAATCAAAAATTACAATTCAAACTCCATCTGAATAATATCTGATTCAGTATTGAAAATCCACAAGGAATCGCCGGATATACCTTATTATGTCTAAATTTGCAACTTCAAAAAAATCAAATCGCTTTGTCGAATATATTAGCAATAACAGGCCGCCCAAACGTAGGTAAATCCACTCTATTCAACCGACTTGTCGAGAGAAAAAAAGCCATCATGGATGATGAAAGTGGGGTTACGCGTGATCGTCACTATGGCTTCGGCCAATGGAATGGCAAGTACTTTACCGTGATTGACACAGGCGGATACGTGACTGGCTCTGACGATATATTCGAAGAAGCCATCAGAGATCAGGTAAAACTAGCTTTAGACGAAGCCAGCGTCATTCTTTTTATGGTGGACTGCCACGATGGCATGACGGATATGGACAAGGACTTTGCCAATATCCTGAGGGAATTGAAAAAGCCTGTTTTCGTCGTGGCCAACAAAGCGGACAATCCAGATTTGACTTTGATGTCCAACGAATTTTATGGCCTTGGACTAGAAAGCGACATTCATGTGATTGCTTCTACCAGTGGTTCTGGAACGGGTGACTTACTGGACGCTGTAGTTGAACATTTCGAAGATAGTGATGTAGAGAACCCAGAAGAAGGTGTGCCGAGAATCTCCATTCTAGGTAGACCAAATGCTGGTAAATCATCTTTCTTGAATGCGTTACTGGGAAAGGACAGATCTATAGTCACAGATATTGCAGGTACGACCAGAGACGCAATCAATACGCGATACAAACTTTTCGGCAAGGACTTTATTCTCACAGATACAGCCGGAATCAGGAAAAAATCCAAAGTCAAAGAGGACATCGAATTTTATTCTGTACTTCGTGCGATTCAATCACTTCAAGATAGCGATGTGTGTATCGTTATGATAGATGCAGAAAGAGGATTTGAAGCGCAGGACATGAATATCATCACCCTGGCTGATAAGTACAAGAAAGGCATCATGATCATGGTCAACAAATGGGACAAGATCGAAAACAAGGACAACAAATCGACTGATAATTTCAAAAAAGAGATCCTAGAAAAATTAGGAAATCCCCTTTCTTACATTCCAATTATTTTCACCTCAGTCACTGAGAAACAAAGAATTTTTCAAGCGATTGAATTAGCCATAGAAGTAAACACCAACAGAACCAGAAGAATCACAACTTCTGAACTCAATGATGCGATGCTAGCTGAAATCGAGCACTATCCCCCACCAGCACTCAAAGGCAAGCACATCAAAATCAAGTACGTCACACAACTACCTACGAGAACACCTTCATTTGCCTTCTTCTGTAACCTACCACAGTACATCAAGGAGCCTTACGAAAGATTCTTAACGAATAAGTTACGTTCGCATTTTGATTTCCGTGGTGTTCCAATCAAAATCTACTTTAGACAGAAATAAGATTGTCAGAGGCCAAACATCGTCGATTGTTTGAAAACCACTTGCCCGAAAAGGCAGTGGATTATTGCTACTCGCTTTGGAGTGAGCTGGGATTCAATTTCCGAATTACTCGAAAACGGCAATCTAAATATGGAGACTATAGGTTTGATCCGACCACTGAGTCGCACACGATCTCGGTCAATCACGATTTGAATCCCTATGCCTTCTTAGTGACTTACATCCATGAAGTAGCACATCTTTTCACTTTCGAAAAGCACAAGCGAAGTGTTTCGCCACACGGACAGGAGTGGAAACTTCAATTTAAAAAACTGATGCTACCTATGCTACGAGAGGACATCTTTCCCATGGATGTACTAGGACCTTTAGCAAGGCACATGAAGAACCCAAAAGCGACCAGTACATCGGACAAGGCTTTGTTTATTGCACTCCGTAATCACGACGAAAATAAAAGTGGTCTCCTACTTCGAGAAGTAGAAACTGGAAGTAAATTTCTTTTCAACAAAAAGGTCTACAGAAAGCTAGAAGTTCGCCGTACTCGAAGTCTTTGTGAGCTCACCAGCAATCAGAGAAAATATTTGATTTCGGAAACGGCTCCTGTGCAGGTTTTTAAGAATTAAGCTTAACCCGTCATGCCGCACCTGTTGCGGCATCCTTATAAGACACAGCTGCTGTATATTCAGGCAGATCATACAACAAGTGTGCGAAGGAGACCTACCAATCAAATCTATGCTGTTAGAAACTAGCACCTCAAAATTGCCACAGAGCGAAGAATTGATTTATTTAGTGGATAAATAACTTATTATACATGAAAACCAACCTGATTTTCACCCTTCTTTTTATAGCATTAGGCTGTTCTGAAAACAAGAGCTTTGAAAGTATTCCTTGTTCCACAAGTGACATATCTGAGAATAATAATCTACGACAGATATTCAAGCCTTGTCCTCAATTCATCTATCAAGCTAAATATTGGGATGAAAACTACAATCTGATTTCTGATGAGTACATCTCGATTATGGCAACTGGAAAAGATTGGGAACATCAACCCGAAAGTCAGGATGAAATTGTTATTCAATACGATTTTAAGGAAAATCAAATTGATAAAATAGATAGATTCAATATAAATAGCCAACTAACTCATTCTTGGGAAGAGAAAACAACAACAGGAATTATTGAAAATGGCAATCTTACTTGGATGCATCCTATTCGACAAAATCAATACAATTTCACAGAAATCGCTCCTTTTCCTTCGGTTAATTTTCCATTAGAAACAGGAAAGGAATGGGAATCGAATCTAAACATCCATGAAGGCTGGGGAGATTGGTCTAATTCAGAAATAAATAACCAATATAAAGTCATAAGTAAAGACTCTATCCAACTTTCTATTGGCAACCTTGAGGCATGGCATATAGGCAGTATAGGATATGCTAAATTTGGAAATTCTTATCACGATTTTTGGTATAACGTCGATTATGGATTCGTGAAAATGATCATTAAAAATTATAAAAATCAACTTTTAAAATTTGAATTGGTTGAAGTAATCGAATAACTCAAACCACCCCACAAAGCGCATACAACACCCTCGCTCCTACATTGGCATTCCATTCTTTGTCATCGGATTGCGGAGCTACTTCACAGAGATCGAAGCCTATTATTTCTCTACCTGAGGACTTGACTTGATTGATCAGATATACTGCTTCTTCATACGCCAAACCACCTGGCACAGGCGTTCCAGTCCCTGGACAAAGCGACGGCTGAAGCCCATCGATATCAAAACTGACATATACCTTATCAGGCAACTGAGCAACCATTTCTTTACACAAGGATTGCCATGTCGTACCTTCAAATTGTTGCCATTTCAATTCCTGATCAAAATAAACTATTACTCTTGGGTCTGCTTTGACTACAGCCATTTCCTCCTCGCAAAAGTCGCGAATGCCTACTTGCACCAATTTAGAAATAGAAGGAAGCTGCAAGGCATTGTACATGATCGAGGCGTGAGAATGTTGAAAGCCTTCGTAAGCCTTGCGCAAATCCATGTGAGCGTCAATTTGGAGTATCCCAAAATCATCATGTTTTTCACTCAGCGCTTCCAGGTAGCCCAGCGGACAGCTATGATCGCCACCTAGCAAGCCGACGGTTTTGCCTTTATTTATATAATTTAAGGTTTTGACTTTGACTTGATTCTTAAGGCCAGTAGTCCCACTGTTCACTGACTCAATGACTTCAGCAGCTTGAGTATAATCGCCTCCAGCTTCAAGTACCTCTATATACGGCTCCACTAAAAGTCTTAAATCTTGACTCTTGCTTCTATCCATCTTATCTATCGGAGCCATCCAAATCCCCTGCTTCCAAGGTGCCTCTTTCCCTACTACCTCTAGATCCAGTTGTGCAGATGCATCAAGAATAGCTTGAGGGCCGTCAGCTGTACCGGCAGAATAAGAAACTGTCGCATCCCAAGGCACGGGAAGAATGACAATAGAAGAATCATCTTCTGTAAAAGGTAAACCGAAAATCGATCCTTTGACTCCTACTGCGCTAGGATCGTAGTTGGAAGAGTTAGCCATTGGAATCAGATCTGAGCTGGACGAACTGGTTTGTGGTATTTCACCAAATCCATCGTCTTCTCTGAAATTTCAGCCCAAGACCCATCGAACTTTAAATGAACCAATCCTGCTGGCGAAACATTTCCAATGACCGCTCCGCTCACATACTCGGCCAAGTAGGTAATAGCAGGATTGTGTGCGACAATCACCACTTTATTATTTTTATCCTCTAGCTCATTGATCACTCGAAGTAAGATGCGTGTGGATGACTCATAAAGGTCCTCCAGATAGTCCACATTTACTGGATCATACCCCAATTGCTCACCTATCAAGGCCGTAGTAGTTCTGGTTCTAATAGCCGTACTAGAAATGATCAAATCTGGAGTACCAAGCAATTCAGCCATCATTTTACCCAATTTAGAAGCATCTATCTCTCCATCCGAAGTGAGTGGTCTTTCGATATCCTTGATATCAAAATTAGTTGAGTCCGCCTCTGCGTGCCTGACTAGAAAAAGTTCTTTGTTCATCTGATGTAATCCTTCATACAATTAGGTAATTTATTTAGAAATCTAAATTTCGTATTTGCTAAAATCAATTTTTTTTATTCATCTTTGACGCTTTTAGAAATTAATTTCAAATTCTATGTCGAAGAATCTGGTAATAGTAGAGTCGCCTGCCAAGGCGAAAACGATTGAGGGGTACTTAGGTAAAGACTATAAAGTAGCATCGAGCTATGGCCATGTCAGAGACCTACAGAAGGGAAACAATGCCATTGACATAGAAAATGGATTTCTGCCTACCTACGAAGTCTCTAAAGATAAAAAGGATGTCATCAGAGACTTGAAGAAATTAGCCAAGAACGCCGAGACGATCTATCTAGCAAGTGATGATGACCGCGAAGGAGAAGCCATTTCTTGGCACTTACAAGAGGCATTAAAATTGGATGAATCCAAAACCAAGAGGATTGTCTTCCATGAGATTACAAAAAATGCCATTAGTAATGCCATCAATAATCCAAGATCACTAAATGTGGATTTGGTGAATGCACAACAAGCGCGTCGAGTTTTGGACCGTTTGGTTGGTTTTGAGCTATCGCCAATTCTTTGGAAGAAAATTAAAACTGGTTTATCTGCTGGAAGAGTTCAGTCTGTTGCTGTAAGGTTAGTTGTAGACCGAGAAAGAGAAATAGATTCTCATACTGCTATCTCCTCATTCAAAATAACGGCAGAATTCTCATTAGAAAAAGGCAAAATATTAAATGCTGAACTCCCCTCTAAATTCAAGACAAAGGAAGAGGCTGAGTCTTTCGTCAATGATTGTGTTGGTGCGTCATATGACATTCAAAATTTAGAAAAGAAACCTGGTAAAAAAACTCCTGCGCCTCCGTTTACCACTTCTACCCTGCAACAAGAAGCGAGTAGGAAAATTGGGTTTTCTGTTTCACGTACGATGAGCGTAGCACAAAAGCTCTATGAAGCGGGTAAGATCTCTTACATGAGAACAGACTCATTGAACTTGTCTGACGAAGCAATTTCAGGTGCAAAAAAAGAAATTTCATCGAGTTATGGAGACAACTTCGTGAAAACCAGAAAATTCAAAACCAAGAATGCTTCTGCACAAGAAGCTCACGAAGCTATTAGACCAACAAATTTTTCTGAAAGACACGCTGGAAATGACGATAGCGAAAGAAGATTATATGAATTAATTTGGAAGCGAGCCATCGCTTCTCAAATGGCAGATGCTGAAATCGAAAAAACAGTTGCCACGATAAACATTTCATCAAGAAAAGAAAATTTAACCGCTTCTGGTGAAGTAGTCAAATTCGAAGGATTTTTAAAAGTCTATACAGAATCAACGGATGATGAAAATGAAGAAGAGGAAAACAAAAGCATGCTGCCTCCATTGGAAATTGGTCAAACGCTTGACTTAAACCAGATGAAGGCTCGAGAAGGGTTTAGCAGACATGCAGCTAGATACACAGAAGCTAGTTTAGTGAAAAAATTGGAAGAGATGGGTATTGGTCGTCCTTCTACCTATGCGCCGACCATTTCCACTATTCAAAAAAGAGAATATGTGGTGAAAGAGGCTCGAGATGGTCATGAAAGACATTATGCTGAAATTATCTTAAAAAATGATCAAGTAACCAGCACTCAAAAATCTGAAATCACAGGAGCTGAAAAAAATAAATTATTTCCTACCAATATCGCTATGATCGTCAACGATTTTTTGGTGGATTACTTCCCGGATGTCATTGACTACTCTTTTACAGCTAACGTTGAAAAAGAATTCGATGAAATAGCTCACGGTCAAAAAAATTGGAATGCCATGATTGAATCCTTCTATGGAGGATTTCATAAAACCGTGGAAGAAACGGAGCAAGTAGAGCGTTCAGAGATTGGCAAAGTACAAGAACTAGGAAACGATCCCGAAACGGGAAAACCAATTATCGCTCGAATGGGGAGATTCGGTGCAATGGTTCAAATGGGCGAAACTAGCGAAGATGAAGATGCAGAAAAGCCTAAATATGCCAGCCTCAGAAAAGGTCAATTCCTTGAGAGCCTGACGCTGGAAGATGCACTTGAACTTTTCAAATTGCCGCGGGATATTGGCGAATTTGAAGGTAAAATAGTAACGGTCGCGATCGGAAGATTTGGCCCTTATGTTAAACATGATGATAAATTTATCTCTCTAGGAAAAGATGAAGATCCGATGACATTAAGTTTGGATCGTGCCATCGAATTAATACGAGCCAAGCAAAAAGCTGATGCTCCTGTTGCTTTTTACGATGAGCTTCCAGTTCAAAAAGGCGTGGGACGATTTGGACCATTCATCAAATGGAATGGCATGTTCATCAATGTGAACAAAAGATATGACTTTGACAATTTAAGCGAGGAGGATATCATTGAACTCATCAAGGAAAAAATCCAAAAAGAGATCGACAAGGTGATCCACAATTGGGAAGAAGAAGGCATTGTAGTAGAAAAGGCAAGATGGGGAAGATCAGTTATCAAAAAAGGAAAAGTGAAAATTGAACTTCCTAAAACAGTAGATGCAGCTGCATTAAGCTTAGATGAAGTACAGGCGATAATTGAGAAGAATGCACCAGCTAAGAAGAAAAAAGCACCAGCTAAAAAAGCCGCTACGAAGAAAAAGACCAAGGCTAAGAAGAAATAGGATTTGCTAGACTAGTAAATCCACATCTCTGATCAGTATCCTTCTTCTGTCAAAATTAATGATGTTCTTATCCTTGAGTTGATTCAATGTGGTGGTCACTGTTTGCCTAGAGGTACCAGTCAGATTAGCAATATCTTTGTGAGTGAAGTTGTTTTGAATTAATGTTTCAAAACCTACTTTCTGACCACTTTCAACGGCCAATTCTTTTAAAAATTCAACTATGCGAGTTCGAGAGTCTTTCGATGTAATCGACTCAATTCGCTTGTCCAGTTTCTCTATTTTACGCCCCATCAGACCCAACACTCTCATAAATAAAGATTGGTCCGATTTAGCAGCATCTAGCAGTTCTCTAACGACTAGCACTCGAATCGTGGTGTCATTCGAAAGGACACGAGCATATTCAGACCTTTTATCCTCCTCTACCAAAGCCATCTCTCCAAAAATGCTACCTTCACTCAGAATTGATTTTACAACTTCATGTCCAGAAACATCTTCTTTGGCCAATTTCACACTCCCCTTCTCAATAAAATAAATTAAATCTGAAGGTTCGTTTATCTTAAATACATAATCATCTTTCTGATAGACAATTTGGCTCGAAGAAAGTATTCTTTCTCCATACTCTAGAAGTATATCTGATCCATTGTTCTTCATATTCTTGAGGTATTTTTATTTTGACCAACTAAATACATTAACACCCCAATTATCAATTACCACTACTAGCACTTGAAAGAGAAATACTCTTTAATTCCAGTCAATCATTGAGATTATCTACAACGCTTATATATTTGCCTATATCTTAAAAGATGACTTACTTATATTTAAAATCCCTTCACATCATTTTCGTGGTTACCTGGTTTGCCGGATTATTCTATATGGTAAGGCTATTTATTTATACTACGGAAGCATCGCAAAAAGAAGAACCTGACCAATCGATTCTACTAAAACAGTTTCTTTTAATGCAAAGTAGGCTTTGGTATATTATCGCTTGGCCTTCAGCCATCATTACATTAATCGTTGGTACCTGGCTGGCCATAGAAAGCGGCTTCTGGACTATGCCTTGGTTTCACCTGAAGGTATTATTTGTACTTGGGCTTTTTCTTTACCATTTCATTTGTCAGAAATTATTCTCTCAAATGAAACATGGCATATTTAAGTATTCTTCCACCAAACTTCGTATCTGGAATGAGGTAGCCACTTTATTACTCTTTGCTATAGTATTTATTGTGGTCCTCAAAAACACGTTGAGCTGGATTTGGGGAGTGGTAGGTATTTTTGTAATTGGTATGATGTTAATGCTTGGGATCAAGATTTATAAAAAACTTAGAAATGATTAAAAATACATTATCCTCTCTTCTTTTATTCTCAATTGCCATCCTGACTACCTATTGTAGCCAACCTTACGGCAAAAATGAATTACCAATCATGGGGAGGAAAAAAATTGTAGAAAAAGAAGTGGAAGGCAAAATAGTGATGGATACTTTGGATCATATGATTGCAGACTTCGCTTTCTATGATCAAGACAGCACATTAATTACTAATGCGACTTTCAAAAACCAAATCTATATCTCTGATTTTTTCTTTACGTCCTGCCCTACCATTTGTCCAAAAATGAAAAAACAAATGCTTCGTGTGTATGATAAATTTAAAAACACCTCTCAGGTAGCCCTGCTGTCTCATACAATAGACCCAACTTTTGACAATGTACAAGTACTTAATGAATATGCAGAAGCACTTGGTGTTGAAAGTTCTAAATGGCACTTCGTCACAGGCGATGAAGATGAAATCTACAAATTGGGAGAAAAAAGTTATATGGTAACAGCTGGTGAAGACGACGATGCTCCAGGAGGGTACATCCATAGTGGTGCTTTTTTACTTATCGACGATGAAAGAAGGATTCGCGGCGTTTATGACGGCACCATGCCAGAACAAGTAGACATTCTGCTATCGGATATCGATTTATTACTCAAAGAAGTGTCTGACAAAAAGTAATGAGATTTAAGATTATCGTAGCTGCAATTAGCTTTTTTATTTTAAGCTGCAGACCTGACAATAAATACTCCGGAAACCAAGCAATCAAATTTAATCAGTATAAATTCCAAGGAGAGCAATTATACATTTCCCATTGCCTCAACTGTCACCAAAAAGATGGTTCAGGATTAGGCAAATTGATCCCTCCCCTTACCACTGATTTCATTTCAAAACAACAGGAAGTGGCTATTTGTGGAATTAAACATGGATTGCAAGGCCCTCTTACGGTCAACGATACCCTTTACGATGGGATAATGCCGAACAATCCAAGACTCACTCCGCTCGAAATCGCAGAAATCATGACTTACATAAGCAATTCTTGGGGAAATGATTTTGGTATGGTCACCACATCAGAAGTAAACAAAGCATTAAAAAAATGCAATAACTAATTAAAGTTCAGCATGTATTTTTCTGCCTCATCTTTTGAGTTGAGCATATCTTCTCTCACTTTTTGAATGCTTTTGCGTTGCTCATTGAGATACTCCATTACTTCTCCATGTGGTGTTCCTTCCCTGAGCTGTTCAAATTGTCTCATCCATTCCATCATTCCTTCATTGGCATCTTTCAAGTTTTTCGAAAGGTTTCTCAGTTGCTGTATCTCAGAGGAATTATCATTCAGAGAATCTAGAGCAAGAGAATCCGCTTTTCCTGAAAGTTCTGAGGCTAAAGCTCTAAGGTTTCCCATTTTTGGCATTACCTCGTCGTGCACGAGCATCACTTGCTCAAACAAGGTTTGTTGCTCTTTCTTATCTGAATTACAAGCCACTATTGTGAATGCTAATACAATTAAGAAGAATGAACTATATATTTTATTAATCATCTGTTCTAATAGTTAAATAATGACAAAGGTAAAAAAATCATAGCCTCCAAGTGGATAATCGCACCTAACAATTCATATTTTGATTAGGCCTCTTTTATTTGTATCTTTAGTAAGAATTAAAAATTACTAGCTATGGTTTCTATTCTCTTATTTTTTTCAGTAAGTATATTGGGTGTTTGCTATTATAGGTACAAGACTATCCTTAAAAAGCAGCATCATAATTAAATTTTTCCATTTACCCCCTATTCTCAACCGATGCCAAAATTCGATCTATCTGTTTTACATGATGATTGTAATGATCTTCTAGAAAAGCAATAGTCTGAAGCAGAGAAAATCTGCCAGCAAATGGGTGTTTGAATATCAATTTATCAATTGACTCTTCAGGAAAAGTTTCGATTAATTCTTTTATTGATGCTCTATTCTTTTCAAACTGCATTTTCAACTCTTCAAAAGTTATTTCGGTAGAAGGTTCAGGCAATTGTTTTGGCATTTTATATCTGAGAGGTGAATCAAGCAACCATTTCAGCAGTTTTGAACGAACAGAAGACGAGATGTTTTTCACACCAACATCGTCCAACCCTTGCATTTTCTTTTGGATGTATCTCAATGTCCCAAATTCTGAATTAGATAAATGAGCTAATACCTGATTGACAGACCATTTACCTTCTTTTTCTGGAATAGAAAACAACTCAGGATTCAAATTATCAAGTCTATTTTCAAGCTCAATTCGTTTCAACTCAAACAAATCAAAAGCAGCTAATATATCATTTCGAACTATCATAAGAGAAATTTAAAAATTTAGAGTAAATCCTTTAGTACCTTTTTTAATATGCGTCAAAGTTCATTTCAAAGGCCTGTAATATTTGTATTTTTCAAATACCATACGTAATCTGATGCTCTTTATTTAATATGAATTATTGAATTTTTTATATTTTTTTAGTTAATATAGCGGTGAAAATCTATATGGATTTGTATTAATATTGCCATAGAAAATTAAAGACCACCACTTTAATCAGGACATTTTTAATACAACAACATGAATATTTTAGATATTTTAGCCCTGTTTATCTGCTTAGCGGGCATCTTTATCTACGTCAATACTTATTACCTCAAACTCCCTTCTTCTGTTGGTCTAATGATTTTGGCATTAGGACTTTCTTTTGCTTTGTTGGTGATCGAGCAAATTATTCCTGAGTTTAAACTGGGAACTGAAAGGATTTTACAGGATTATGATTATCATGAGGTCCTTTATCAATTGGTATTGAGCTTCATGCTCTTTGCTGGAGCACTTCAAATCGATTTTAAAAAATTAGCTGAAGAACGTACTCCAGTGTTAATATTGGCCCTTTTAGGTGTCCTTATTTCTACATTTATAATTGGTGGTTTTGTCTATTATTTACTGATTTGGATAGGAATTCCGCTTGATTTCATGTACTGCCTTGTATTTGGGGCTTTGATCTCTCCTACCGATCCTATTGCCGTTACCTCAACTATTAAAAAATATAGTTTATCAAAAAATTTAGAAACCAGAATTGCCGGCGAATCATTGTTTAATGATGGTATGGCAGTTGTAATTGCTCTGACACTTCTGGATTTGGCACATGCAGGTGAAGATCACTTTTTAAGTTTTGTAGATATAGTTTGGGTATTTGGAACAGATATCGTTGGAGGAATTGTGATCGGATTATTTTTGGGATACTTAGGCTATCGACTGCTAAAGTATATCGACAATGACGAAGTAGAAGTAGAAGTACTTATGACTTTAGCACTAGTCATGGCAGGTACACAGCTGGCGGAATTTGCTCATGTATCGGCCAAACAAGCGGTCGTAGTGATGGGTCTGGTTATCGGCAACGAAGGTAAAAGTGGCCACGTCACTAGCGCAGCTGGTGACTATGTATTCAAATTTTGGCATTTGATTGAAGAAACATTAAATGCTATGCTTTTTGTTTTGATAGGTTTAGAAATGTTGATTATCCCTTGGAGATTAGACTATTTTGCAGCCGGTTTCTTCGCTTTCAATATTGTATTATTCGCACGATACGTTAGTGTAAGTGTACCTATTGCAGCTATGAGTACCTATCGAAGTTTTGAGAAAAACACCATTCATGTATTAGCCTGGGGTGGTCTTAGAGGTGGTATACCTATCGCTTTATCCTTATCGCTTCCTGAGTTTGAAGGAAAAGAAGTGATCATCACCATGACTTATACTGTGGTAGTTTGCTCTGTACTTTATCAGGGGCTTACCATTCCTAAGCTGATGAGGATCACATTCCCAAGAAAATAAAATTACCTAATGGCCATCGTCCAGATCGGGCGATGCGCATGATTCAGTACACTTTTAGAAACATGGCTAGCTAGCAAATGTAACAAACCATGTCTATCATGTGTGCCTATTGCTATCATACCTGCATCAATTTCCTCTGCATAATCCAAAATTGATTCTGCCAGATCTGCTGATTTCATAGCTACTGTCGTACAATTTTTCAAATCATACTCAGAAACAAACATCTTGAGTCTTTTTTGAACTTCCTCTGAGGTAGTCCATTCTGAATTGTACACTTTCAAAAGGTGAACTTTAGCATCATAATATTCTTGTAAACTCTTCAAATGCTTCATGATCTGTGCTTGATCATCCTTTAAATCGGTAGCAAAAACGATATCTTTCACATTCTCAATAGAACATTCACCTTTGATCACTACTACAGGACATGTAGCATACCTCACCGTCTTATCAGCCACAGACCCTACCAAAATCTCTTGTAATCCTGATGCTCCATTAGATCCCATAATGATCAAACTAGAATTATGTGAAGCAATATTCTTGGCTATTGATGAATAGGGATTCCCAATTTCAATTTTATAACTGATGGTCACATCACTATTCTTCGGATCATTTACTATTTCCTCCAGTCGTTCTTTTGTCTTATTAAGCAATAGTTTCACGTATAAATTATCCATAGGATCATAGTGCGCTTCACCAGATACTTTCATGGTTTCAATATTTGGGTCTTCCACTATATGAAGCAAAAGAATTTCCGAATCAGTATTTAATGCCACGGATCGTGCTGCATTATATGCATTCATTGATTCTTCAGAAAAGTCAATTGGAACTAATATTCGTCTCATCTAAATATGTTTTTAAGGTAAAATTTTAAAGCTTACAGCTAAATTTAACTAATACGAATCGGAACTTGAATTATTAATCCATAATTCATTTTTGTAAGCAGATCAATCATCATATTATTGCCCTCTTAATTGTGAATTAAAAATGAATCCATTCAAATCAATACTTTTTTTAATATCATTTGCCACGCTCATCGGATGCGATTCCGCTAATGAAAAGAAGGTTTCCATAAGCCCTAGAGTAAAAAATATTAGCAAAGTTGATGCACCAAAAAATGGCATCAATAGCACGATTGGAGATACGCTAGTATTTAGCATAAGCTCGAATGATGCTGACATTGCAATAGATTCTGTTCAAGTAATCTATAATGGAAAAAATGTAATCAGTCAACAATCCATCTGGAATACCATAAATGAAACTCCTGGCAAGAAGACATTGACTATTTCCGTATTTCTAAGTAATGGGACAATTGAGAAGAAAAGACACTTTGTTACACTATTATCAGATATTGAACCAGTACGATATACATATAGAATTACGAACACCTATATCCATGATCCAGATGCATTTACCCAAGGTCTTTTAATTGATAATAGTAAACTATATGAGAGTACAGGCGAAAAAGGACAGTCAACGTTAAGACAAGTTGAATTAAAAACTGGAAAAGTACTTCAATCAATAGACATAGCTTCGCAATATTTCGGAGAAGGTATCGGACTGTTAAATGAAAATATCTATATGCTATCCTGGAAGGAAAGAACTGGTTTTGTATTCAATAAAAACTCATTTGAGCTAGTCAGGCAATTTTCTTACCCTACCGAAGGATGGGGATTAACTTCAAATGGAGTGAATTTAATTATGAGCGATGGAACTCATATGATTTACTTTATGGAACCTGAGAGTTTCTCAGAAATCAAACGAATTGAAGTATATGACCAAAATGGCCCAATTGACTTTTTGAATGAACTTGAATATATAAATGGAGACTTGTTTGCCGTTCGATGGCAAACCGAACAAATTTATATCATTGAACCCAATAGTGGGAAAGTAAAAGGAATCTTAGACTTAAAAGGTATTTTTGATTTCTCCACGTACGATAAGCGCCATGATGTTCTCAATGGCATTGCTTACGACAAAAACTTAGATCGTTATTATATTACCGGAAAATGGTGGCCAAAATTATTTGAAATCCAGCTAGTAGCTGCAGCAAACAACTTATAATATGACTTTAGAAGAAACAACAGCCAAAGTACAAGACTTGGCATCAAAAAAAAGCGGAGCCATTGGCTCAAAGATTAAATTCCAATTTGACGAAGGTGTGATTTATTTGGATGATACCGTATCACCTAATGTGGTGACCAATGCGGACGATTATGCAGACTGTACAGTACGTGTAAGCCTGTCCAATTTTAATAAATTGATGTCTGGCGACATGAATGCCATGGGGGCCTTCATGATGGGTAAAATCAAAGTAGACGGAGACATGTCCATTGCTATGAAATTATCTAATCTTTTTTAAACCTTGCAATAAACTAATCTAACCTATTAGTTCTTCTCAAGATGATTAATGGTGTTTCAAAACCAGACACACTTACTTTATTGTAAAAATTATGAGCATAGAAGAATTAGAAGATTTAAGATACCCTATTGGAAAATTTGATTTTCCAAAGTCATATGCGAAACAAGACATTGAAAATGGCATTCATACAATATGTCACTTTCCACAGGTCTTAAGAGAAAGTGTACAATATCTTTCTGATGATCAACTGAACACCCCTTACCGCCCGGATGGCTGGACAGTTCGTCAACTTGTTCATCACTTAGCAGACAGTCATATGAATAGCTATATTCGCTTTAAATGGACTTTGACTGAAGATGAACCTACCATAAAAGCTTATAATGAAAAAGATTGGGCTGAACTATCCGAGGCTAAACATGATGCCATAGAGCCATCACTACTTCTACTTACAGCTTTACATTTGAAATGGACAAAAATCCTTAACAACTTATCAGAAGCCGATATGCATAAAGCATTCGTTCATCCTCAAAATGGCAGAAAGATTAAACTTTATGAAAATATTGAATTGTATGCCTGGCATTGCAATCATCATTTAGCACATATTATGAACTTGGTTGAAAGAATGAAGTGGAATAATTCATAATTGTCTCATTTAATCTTTTTAACTTAATGTCTCGAATTTCTTTTTCATGTTAACTAACATTTGTTAGTTTTGAAAAAGATGTCAAAAACAAAATCTAAAAAATCTAAGAAGCAGATCATATTAGAGGAGGCCGCAACCTTATTTAGAGAGAAAGGATACTCAGCCACCACTATGAGAGACATTGCCTCCAAAGTAGGTGTAGAAGCTGCTAGTCTATACAATCACATCACAGGCAAAGAACAGATTCTCTCCAAAATTTGTTTTTCATTAGCTGACACTTACACTTCAAAAATGGATGTAATTGTCAATTCCAATGAATCAGCTATAGCTAAGATCAAAGAGCTCCTTCTACTTCATGTTGAGATCAACGCGATGAGTTCCCCACTTGCTAGTGTAATGAATGACGAATGGCGCCACTTGACTGAGCCTGAGCGAGGAGAATTTTTAGAAAAAAGGCGAACTTATGAGAACCATTTTTTAGCAATCATAAATGAAGGCATAGCCGATGGATCGGTAGTAGTTTCAGATGCCAAAGTAGCTTTATATACCATGCTTTCTTCGATTAGATGGTTGCAGCATTGGTATCATTCCAACCGAGATATGAATGTAGAATCAGTTAAAGAAACAATTATTGGGTTGTTAATGAATGGAATTAAAAAGTCATGAGTAAGCAAATAACCATAATCGGCGCAGGATTGGTGGGTTCTCTGCTTGCTGCACTATTGGGAAAAAGAGGCTATCAAGTTAATGTTTATGAACGGAGAGCTGACATTCGAAATGCAAACATTTCGGCTGGTAAATCAATTAACATGGCATGCTCTACCAGAGGATGGAAAGCACTGGATCTTGTAGGTGCTGGTGATAAAGTACGTAAAGCGGCTATCGCAATGAATGGCCGAATGATGCATGGTATAGACGAATCACTCACTTTTCAGCCATATGGCAAAGAAAATGAAGCCATTTATTCAATATCTAGAGCAGGGTTGAATCAAATTCTAATAGATCATGCTGATGAATATGAAAATGTCAATTTTCAATTCGAACATAAGTGTATAGATATCGATTTGGATCGCACGATTGCTTCATTTGAATTAAATGACAATGAGACGAAGTATGTAGAATCAGATCTCATTTTTGGTACAGATGGAGCATTCTCAGCCGTACGATCCGTCATGCAAAAATTGAAACACTTCAATTTTTCTCAAGAGTACATCAGCCATGACTATAAAGAACTGAGCATTGAAGCTAAAAATGGTGAATTTCAAATGGAAAAGCATGCTTTGCACATTTGGCCGAGAGGTAGCCATATGCTCATTGCATTACCAAATCCAGATGGCAGTTTTACTTGCACCCTTTTTCTTCCCTATGAAGGAGAAAATTCCTTTGAAAAACTGAATAATGAATCAGAAATAGAAGCCTTCTTCAAAAGTAAGTTTCCAGACGCTTTTAAATTAATTCCTAACCTAATAGAGTTATTCAATGAAAACCCTACATCTCCACTGGTAATTATAAAATGCTTCCCATGGAGTTACAAAGGCAAAGTAACTCTAATTGGTGACGCTTCACATGGGATTGTTCCATTCTACGGGCAAGGCATGAATGCTGGATTCGAAGATGTGTCTATCCTCAATGAATTAATGGATCAGCATGGCGACAATTGGATTGAATTGTTTCAGGAATTTGAAAATTCCAGAAAACCTGACGCTGATGCCATCGCAGATCTAGCACTTAAGAATTTTATAGAAATGAGGGATTTGGTGGGGCAAGAATGGTTCTTAAAAAGAAAGAAAATAGAAAGAGCCTTGTACGAGACCTTTCCAGAACGATTTATACCACAATATTCAATGGTCTCATTCACCAATACCCCCTACAGTGAAGCCGTAAGAAAAGGAAATCAACAAGACCTGATATTAGACGAATTGGTCAACAAGGAGGATATTCTTGATATTATCGAAAGAGGAGATTTTAAATCGTTCGTCGAGACAAACCACATGATCCCAAACTAAAATGCAACATTTTTATCCACTCAAAATATCAAAGCTTACCAAAGAAACGGACGACTGTGTATCTTTAGAATTTGATGTGCCTGAAGAACATAAAAGCCTATTCAGCTATAAGCAAGGGCAGCATGTTACTTTGAAAAAAATCATCGATGGGGAGGATGTCAGACGATCCTATTCTATTTGCACCAGTCCGAAAGAAAATAGACTGAAAGTAGCTATTAAAAAGGTAGATGGCGGAGCCTTTTCTACTTATGCCAATACAAAACTTCAAGCAGGCGAAGAACTGGAAGTGATGCCTCCTTCAGGTAGCTTCAATACAGAACTAAAGGCAACACAAACCAAAAACTATGTTGGTTTTGCTGGAGGAAGTGGCATTACTCCTATCATATCTATTCTCAAATCCGTAATGGATACTGAGCCCAAAAGTGAATTCACTTTGATCTATGCCAATCGCGGTACAGACACGATTGTCTTTAAAGAAGAAATTGAGGGATTGAAAAATCGATACATGGAAAGACTGAACGTTTTCCATGTTTTTAGTGAGGAACACACTGAATTCCCTCTGTTTGAAGGGTTTGTAGATAAAGAAAAGGTAACTACATTTTCTAAAACCATCATTGACTTGGAGTCGACAAACGAGTTCTTTATTTGTGGACCAGAACCCATGATGTTAGGGATTCAAGCGGCATTGTTGGAATTGAACGTGGATAAGTCAAAAGTGCACATCGAACTATTCACCAGCCCAGTTGGCAAACTAGGGACAGGCACAGGTCAGAAAAAAGAATCTTACGAAAAAGTAAAGTGTAAGGTCACCATACAGATTGACGGAGTCAAGATGGATTTTGACTACAACAGCAACGATTCCATTTTGGATGCTGCTGCTAAAAAAGGAGCTGACCTCCCCTATGCCTGCAAAGGTGGTGTTTGTTGTACTTGCAAGGCCAAATTGATCGAAGGAGAAGTCGACATGGCTGTCAATTATGCTTTGGAAGAAGATGAAATTGACAGAGGATATGTCTTGAGCTGTCAGGCACATCCTAAAACAGACCGTGTAGTACTAAGTTTTGACGAAAATTAAGAATTGAATTCGGATTGGATATTCAGTAAATTTATAGAAAGACCCAAAAAGATGAATACGATAGATTTAGAAAAGGAATTTCAGCGCAAGCTAGACGCTGAGGAGAAAATCGAGCCCAAAGACTGGATGCCCGATGACTATCGCAAAACATTGATCAGACAAATCTCACAGCATGCTCATTCTGAAATTGTTGGTATGCTACCAGAAGGCAATTGGTTGACTCGTGCTCCATCACTGAGAAGAAAAGTGGCCGCATTAGCCAAGGTACAAGACGAAGCTGGACATGGTTTGTATTTGTACAGTGCCTGTGAAACCCTAGGTGTAGAAAGAGACGATTTACTCGATCAATTACATACTGGTACCGCAAAGTATTCTTCTATCTTCAATTACCCTACCCTCACCTGGGCAGACATGGGTGCCATCGGTTGGTTAGTTGATGGCGCAGCCATTATGAACCAAGTACCACTCTGTAGATGTTCTTATGGCCCTTATGCCAGAGCGATGGTACGTGTATGCAAAGAAGAAAGCTTTCATCAGAGACAAGGCTATGAAATCATGCTGAAGCTTTGTAACGGAACACCTGAGCAGAAAGCCATGGCGCAAGACGCGCTCAATAGATGGTGGTGGCCTTCGATCATGATGTTTGGGCCCAACGATGCGGACTCACCACACACGGCACAATCCATGAATTGGAAGATCAAAAGATTCACCAACGATGAATTGAGACAAAAATTTATAGATGCAACCAAACCTCAAGCTGATATTTTGGGCATCACTATTCCAGATCCAGATTTGAAATGGGACGAAAAAACGGGTCATTACAACTTTGGACCAATCAACTGGGATGAATTCTGGGCAGTAGTGAAAGGCAATGGTCCTTGCAACAAGGAAAGACTCGCCACCAGAAAAAAAGCCTATGAAGAAGGAGCATGGGTTCGCGAAGCGGCTTTGGCCTATTCTGAGAAAAGAAAGAAAAAATCAGCAGCATAACCCAAAATTCGATAATCATGAGCAACAAAAATTGGCCCCTGTGGGAAATATTTATAAGAAGTAAATCAGGCATCAACCATAAGCATGTGGGTAGTTTACACGCTGCAGATGCAGAAATGGCTGTAGAAAACGCCAGAGATGTCTATACACGCAGAAGCGAAGGTGTAAGTATCTGGGTAGTTCCATCGAGTGAGATTACGGCATCGGATCCAGAAGAAGGGGCGGAGTTATTTGAACCAGCACAAAGCAAGGTCTACCGTCACCCAACCTTCTACAATTTACCCGACGAGTTGAAAAACATGTAAGATGGCTGAACAGAACGATACATATAACTACGTCCTACGATTAGCAGACAACTGCTTGATCCTTGGACAAAGATTGGCCGAATGGTGTGGACATGGCCCTGTTTTAGAACAAGACATTGCCTTGACCAATATCTCTTTGGATTTGATAGGTCAAGCCAGAAATTACTATCAATATGCTTCTGAACTCACCGGTGGTGCAAAATCAGAAGACGATGTGGCGTTTCTTCGAAATGATAGGGAATACCAAAACTTACTACTCGTTGAGCAACCAAATAAAGACTTCGCCTATACCATCATCAGACAATACTTATTTGATGTTTTCCATTTTCATTTGTTGAATGAATTGGCTTCAAGCAAGGATGAAAAAATAGCTTCAATTGCTCAAAAAAGCATCAAAGAAGTAACCTATCACAAAAGATGGAGTGGTCAATGGGTTTTACGTTTAGGAGATGGAACCGAAGAAAGCAATCAAAAAATGCAAGATGCGCTAGATCATTTTTGGTCTTATGCTTTTGAGAGTATTGTAAAAGATGATTTGGACAAACAAATGGCATCTGAAGGAATCGGTGCTGATTTAGATAAGATTGCACCAATCGTACGAAAAGAAATCGAATCTCATTTACGAGAAGCGACCTTAAAAATACCTGAAAGTACTTGGAATCAAACTGGCGGAAAAACAGGCATGCACTCTGAGCATCTAGGCTATCTATTAGCCGAAATGCAACATTTACAAAGAGCTTATCCAGGCGCCGAATGGTAAAACCCCCCACCATATCACCTGAAAAAGTGCTGGAAACGTTACGATCCGTAATGGATCCTGAGATTCCAGTGCTGTCAGTGGTTGACATGGGAGTCATCAGACATATTGAAATAACTGATCATTTGGTGGTGACCATCACTCCTACTTATTCTGGATGTCCTGCTATGAATACGATAGAAGAGGACATTAAAAAATGTTTACTTGACAATGGACATAAGAATGTGGATGTAAAAACAGTCTTGCAACCTGCATGGACCACGGATTGGCTAACAGCGCATGGCCGAGAACAATTGAAAGCTTATGGCATTGCGCCTCCGCAAGGAAGTACCTCAAAACGAGCTTTGTTTCTAGAGGACGAAACTGTTCCCTGCCCACAGTGTGAATCCAAAAACACAATACTAGTCAGCGAATTTGGCTCTACAGCCTGTAAAGCACAATACAAGTGCAAAGACTGCTTAGAACCCTTCGACTATTTTAAATGTATTTAACGCCAAACACTTAAAAACAAACACAAAAACACTAAAATGACCCAAACCTTAGAGCACGAAATCAAAGATGGTATTGCCATCATAAAATTTAACAGACCAGATGTATTCAATAGTTTCAATCGGGAAATGGCACTTGGTTTTCAGGAGCTTTTAGATCAATGTGGTCAAAACGATGAAGTCCGAGCTATTTATCTCACGGGAAACGGAAAAGCCTTTTGTGCAGGTCAAGATTTAGCAGAAGTCACAGCTTCAGATGCACCATTCATAGAAAATATCGTGGCCGAGCATTACAATCCTATCGTCTGTCGTATCAGAGAAATAGAGAAACCAATCATCTGTGCAGTCAATGGAGTAGCTGCTGGTGCTGGTGCCAACATGGCCTTAGCCTGTGACATCGTAGTGGCAGTAGAGACGGCATCATTCATACAAGCTTTTAGTAAAATTGGCTTGATTCCAGACAGTGGCGGAACATTCTTCTTACCTAAGCTCATTGGCTTCCAAAAAGCCAGCGCATTGATGATGATGGGTGATAAAGTTTCCGCAACAGATGCGGAAAAACTAGGTATGTTATACAAAGTATTTAGCCCTGAAGAATTTGAAGCTGAGTCTATGAAGATCGCACAGACCATAGCAAAAATGCCAACAAAGGGATTAGTGTACACTAAGAAATTATTGAATGCAGGTTTGACCAATAACTTAAACGAGCAACTTGATCAAGAGGAAATCTATCAATCAAAGGCAGGGAAAACTGCTGATTATGAAGAAGGAGTTCAAGCATTTTTGGAAAAACGCAAACCAGAATTCACAGGAAAATGAAAGTAATAGGAATCATCGGCGCAGGATCCATGGGCAGCGGTATTGCTCAAGTGGCGGCTACTGCAGGCCATAAAGTTATTCTATTGGATAGCAGTAAACCCATGCTTGAAAAGGCAAAACAGAGTTTAAAGAAAATCTTAGACCGTCTAGCTGAAAAAGGAAAACTGACCAAGACTGAAGCCGGAACAATTTTAGATCGTATTCAATTCACTGATACATTACAAGAATTTGATTCCTGTGACTTGATTATTGAGGCCATCATCGAGGATTTGAATATCAAAAAGCAAATTTTCAGAGAATTAGAAAGCATTGTAGACAAAAAATGCATCCTTGCAACCAACACCTCTTCTCTATCTGTGTCAGCCATCGCCAGCGCTTGCGACAATCCTCAAAGAGTTTTGGGTATTCATTTCTTCAATCCAGCACCTTTGATGCCTTTGGTTGAAATCATACCTGCCATCCAGACGGATGAAGCAGTTTTAAAAGAAGCTAAAAAAACTATCGACAGTTGGGGGAAAATCACAGTTCTAACTAAGGATACTCCAGGCTTTATTGTGAATCGTGTGGCAAGACCTTTCTATGGCGAAGCTTTAAGGATATTAGAAGAAGGAATCGCCGATGTTGCTACCATCGACTGGGCCATGACAGAAATCGGTGGATTCCGAATGGGCCCCTTTACACTGATGGATTTCATTGGAAATGATATCAATTACACGGTTACAGAAACGGTATTCAAATCCTTTTTCTACGATCCCAGATACAAACCTGCTTTTACTCAAAAAAGATTGGCTGAAGCTGGTTATCTAGGTAGAAAGTCAGGCAAGGGATATTACGATTATTCAGAAAACGCCAATAATCCAGAGCCGAATTTTGACAAGGCTTTAGGCACTAAAATATTCAATCGAATCTTAGTGATGCTGATCAATGAAGCAGCAGATGCTTTATTCTGGAATATCGCCAGCAAGGAAGACATTGATTTGGCCATGACAAAAGGAGTCAATTATCCTGCTGGCCTTCTTCGATGGGCAGATGAATTTGGTATCGACAATTGCGTAAAACAAATGGATCAGTTGTATGATGAGTACTTGGAAGACAGGTATAGATGCAGTCCATTGCTTCGTAGAATGGTGAGAGATAAAAAAGCATTTTATTAATGATGACCCCAAAGGCAATAGTAGATCAGATGTATGCCAATGACACATTTAGTCAATGGATGGGAATCGTAGTGGAAGAAATTGAACAAGGATTTGCTAAAATCAGCATGATTGTTAAAGGAAATATGCTCAATGGCTTTGGAATTGCCCATGGCGGCATCACCTATTCTTTGGCCGATAGTGCTTTCGCCTTTGCCTCTAATTCTCAAGGCAGACACGCAGTTTCAATTGAGACTTCAATCTCACACACCAAAGCAGTGAACGAAGGTGACAAACTAACAGCGATTGCCCAAGAAGATAATCTAGCTAATCGGTTAGGTATCTACAGCATCACAGTCACCAATCAAGATAATGAAGTGGTAGCATTATTTAAGGGAACAGTATTTAGAAAAGACACGCCTTGGAGTGAACCGGCATGGCCGGAGCAAAACAAGAAAACATAACGAGTGATTTGAACATTGGTGCAAATAAACAACGAACCAGAAAGGAAACTTTATAAATGAAAGAAGCTTATATCATAGATGGAGTCAGAACTCCAATTGGACAATTTGGAGGAACACTCAGCCCAGTTCGAACAGACGATTTAGCAGCTCATGTTATTCGTGAATTGATGGCAAAAAATGAGTCACTAGACCCTGCACTCATTGATGATTGTATTTTGGGCTGTGCCAATCAGGCTGGTGAAGACAATCGAAATGTGGCTCGTATGGCAGCGTTATTGGCTGGGCTCCCCTATTCCGTTCCTGGCGAAACTGTCAATCGGTTGTGTTCTTCTGGACTTTCATCGATCATTCAAGCCAATCGTGCCATCAAAACTGGCGATGGAGAAATCTTTATTTCCGGTGGTGTAGAGCATATGACTCGAAGTCCATTAGTCATTGCTAAATCGGCCAAACCGTTTGGCACAGACTCGAAAATGTATGATTCTAGCTTCGGTTGGAGATTCATCAACCCCAAAATGGATACACAATATGGCACTGATGCCATGGGCATGACTGCAGAGAATTTGGTTGAAAAATTCAATATCAGTCGAGAAGATCAAGATGCTTTTGCCTTTTGGTCTCAGCAAAAAGCAGCGGCTGCTCAAGCTTCTGGAAGACTAGCAAAAGAAATTGCACCAGTTTCTATTCCTCAAAGAAAAAAAGATCCCATTGTATTTTCAGACGACGAGTTTATCAAAGGCAATACAACACTTGAAGCCCTAGCCGGCCTTCGAGCAGCATTCAAAAAAGACGGGTCAGTAACAGCAGGAAATGCATCAGGGTTAAATGATGGTGCTGCTGCGGTCTTAGTCGCTTCCGAAGATGCAATCAAGAACCACAGCCTTAAACCAATGGCTCGCATTGTATCTTCAGCTGTGGTTGGAGTTGAGCCAAGGATCATGGGTATTGGTCCTGTCAAAGCTTCAAAGAAAGCCTTAGAAAAAGCAGGTTTAACCATGGCTGATATGGACGTGATTGAGTTGAATGAAGCTTTTGCAGCCCAAAGTTTGGCTTGCACTAGAGAATGGGGATTGGAAGACAATGACCTTAGAGTAAATCCGAATGGCGGTGCAATAGCCATTGGCCATCCATTAGGTATGACAGGAGCAAGAATCGCTTATTCTGCAGCCTTAGAATTGAATTTGACAAACAAAAAATATGCGCTCGTGACTATGTGCATCGGAGTTGGCCAGGGTTACGCTGCAGTTTTAGAAAAGGCATAAATCATGGCAAAACCTAAAGTAAATCCAGATGCTACGAAAAACATCGATGCTTACCTAGCCAAAGCATCCGATGAGCAACGTCCCATCCTTGAGTTGATTAGAAAGACTTTAAACAGTTTAGACGATCGAATTCTTGAAGATTGGAAGTGGGGAGCACCCTGTTTTTATTTAGATGGTTTGATCTGCTGGTTTGTTGGGTTTAAAAACCATGTGGGAGTAAACTTCTATAAAGGTGCTTTGATCAAGGATACACACAAAGTTTTTATTGAAGCAGAAGGAGCTGAAAAAGGCAATCGAATGATTCACTATCATACGATTCAAGAAGTAGATACAAATGCACTTCAGGACTATGTGAAGCAAGCTATCACACTCAATGAGCAAAATATCAAAGTTGAACTACCCAAAAAAGTATTAGACACTCCTTCTTATTTCAAGGAAGCACTGGCTAAGAACAAGGCAGCACAAACTGTATTCGACAACTTTACTGATGCACAGCGTAGAGACTATATCGAATGGCTAACTGAAGCCAAACGTGAAGCAACAAGAGATAAAAGAATGGTTCAGGCTATCGAATGGATTGCCGAAGGCAAAGTAAGAAACTGGAAATATATGAATTGTTAATACAGATTCAAGATCCAAGACCTAAAACAGTCTTGAATCTTGAATCTTGAATCTGAAAAAATGATCTACGAATTCAAAGGATTAAAACCTGTCATTAACCCTAGTGCATTTGTGCATCCACAAGCGACCGTAACTGGCAATGTATTCATTGGAAAGGATGTCTATATTGGTCCATCAGCGGCTATTCGTGGAGATTGGGGTAAGATCGTGATAGAAGATGGATGTAATGTCCAGGAAAATTGTACCATCCACATGTTTCCAGGTACAACCGTCTATCTGAGAAAAGGTGCTCATATTGGCCATGGAGCCATCATTCACGGAGCAGAAGTGGGTGAAAACTCATTGGTAGGAATGAATGCCGTATTGATGGACAATGCAGTGATTGGCAAAGAATGTATTATTGGAGCATTGGCTTTTGTGAAAGGTGAAATGCAAATACCAAATAGAAGCCTTGTCGCTGGTAATCCAGCTAAAATCATTAAAGAAGTTTCTGATGAAATGATTGCTTGGAAAACAGAGGGCACGAAACTCTATCAAGAATTACCAAAGGACTGCATGGAATCTTTAGTCTCCTGCGAGCCATTAACAGAAGAAGAACCTAATAGACCTGAACAAGTAGTAAATTTTAAAACTTGGAAAAGCACCAAACAAACTTGACCGTCATCGCGAGGAACGATGCGATCTCATCAATAGAAAAGATTGCTTCACTCCGTTTGCAATGACGTAAATAATAACGAACAATGAACCCACAAAAAATACAACACTACACCCATGGACAATGGATCACCGGAGCTGGCGACGGCGAAGTGCTACATCATGCCATTACAGGCGATCCTATTTTCACCCATTCCATAGAGGGCCTAGACTTTAAAGACATTTTGGATTATGGAAGAAATGTAGGGAATCCTGCTTTGCGCAAAATGACCTTTCAGGAAAGAGGATTAATGCTTAAATCCCTAGCCATGCACTTGCATAGCAAAAAGGAAATGTTTTATGAGCTCAGTAAGGCTACAGGTGCCACAAGAGTGGATTCTTGGATCGACATTGAAGGGGGTATCGGAAACTTATTTGCTTATGCGAGCTTAAGAAGGCAATTCCCAAATGAAGCACACTACATTGATGGTGACACTGCACCTCTATCCAAAGGTGGCAGTTTCATTGGTCAGCACATTATGGTTCCTAAAGAAGGTGTGGCAGTACATATCAATGCCTTCAACTTTCCAATATGGGGTATGCTCGAAAAAGTAGCTGTTAACTGGTTGGCAGGCATGCCAGCGGTAGTCAAACCCGCAGAGCAAACCTGCTTCTTGACCGAATTGATGGTGAAAGAAATTATTGATTCTAAAATTTTACCAAATGGTGCGCTACAACTTATTGCAGGCTCAGGCAAAGGGATTTTAGATCATGTGGGCATGCAGGATGTGGTGACTTTCACTGGATCGGCCAAAACTGGAAAGATGCTAAAGCAGCACCCTAATTTGGTTGAACATTCCATTCCATTTACCATGGAAGCTGATTCATTAAACTCTTCAGTACTAGGAATAGATGCAGTTCCAGGCACGGAGGAATTTGATCTATTTATCAAAGAAGTCAGAAAAGAAATTACTGTTAAATGTGGACAGAAGTGTACTGCGATAAGAAGAATCATCGTTCCTGAAAAACTCGTCGAAGACGTTCAAATTGCTTTAGGCAAAGCTTTGGCTAAAACCACCATTGGTGATCCTGATGTAGAAGGCGTACGCATGGGTGCTTTGATCAATCAAACGCAAGTAGACATTGTAAAGCAGCAAATTGACCTACTTAAAAAATCCTCTGAGGTTGTTTATAGTAATGAAGACTTTGAAGTGCTTGGCGCAGATAAATCTAAGGGAGCTTTCATCTCCCCTACGCTGTTGCTCAATAAAGACCCTATGAATAGCGACGAGGTTCATAGCGTTGAGGCTTTCGGTCCAGTGAGTACGATTCTTCCTTACAAAGATTTGGACGAAGCCATTGCTATCTCGAAGAAAGGATTGGGTTCGCTTTGTTCGTCTATCGTGACAGCAGATCATCAAATCGCCAAACATTACGTCCTAGAAGCAGCCTCACACCACGGAAGAATTTTGGCCCTAAACAAGGACTCTGCAAAAGAAAGTACTGGTCACGGTTCACCGATGCCACTGCTTACGCATGGTGGCCCTGGACGAGCTGGAGGCGGTGAAGAAATGGGTGGTAAGCGTGGCGTCATGCACTACATGCAAAGATGTGCGGTGCAAGGACATCCAACAACTGTCACAGAAATTGCCAATGTGTATCAATATGGAGGAGCGTACAAAGAAGATGTAGCTCATCCATTTAGCAAGCACTGGGAAGAACTAGAAATTGGTGAGACATACATTACTGCGAAACGAACAGTGACCACAGGTGACATTGTCAACTTTGCCAATGTGAGCTGGGATCACTTTTACGCGCACACTGATGAGACTTCACTTGACGGCACCATCTTCGAACAGCGGGTCGCACATGGCTACTTCATTCTATCTGCTGCAGCAGGATTGTTCGTTCAGGCTAAGAAAGGACCTGTGTTACTGAACTATGGCTTAGAAGAGTGTAGATTCACCAAGCCTGTTTATGCTGGTGCTACCATTGGCGTACGCCTGACGGTAAAGGAAAAAATTGATCAGGAAAAGAAAGACGATATAGCAAAAGGTATAGTTAAGTTCTTAGTGGATGTCTATGACGAAACTGGAGAGACCATAGCTATTGCTACGATTTTAACGATGATTAGAAAATTGGATCAGTCCTAGCGTTCCTTTATGCCATACCCCGATTTATTCGGGGTATCTGCGCCGATGAGAGCAGAGGATTGAACAATAGATCGCCCGGACAAGCCTGGCGATGACGAATTAAAAACAACAGATAAGCAAATGAACGGAAGCGTTAATATTGAAATTAAAAGCGGCATAGGTACCATCACCTTTTTTCACCCACAAAGCAATTCATTGCCAGGTGAAATATTAAACCTATTGGCCAATACCATAACTCAAGCTGGTGAGAACGAAGACGTTAAAGTAATTGTTCTAAAAAGCGAAGGTGACCGAGCTTTTTGTGCTGGTGCAAGTTTTGATGAATTGATTTCAATAGAGGATTTTGAAACTGGAAAGGAGTTTTTCTCTGGTTTTGCGAAGGTAATTAATGCCTCAAGAAAATGCCCTAAATTGATTATAGGACGGGTACAAGGAAAAGCTGTGGGCGGAGGAGTTGGATTGGCCAGTGCCGTAGATTATTGTATGGCAACCAAATTTGCGGCAGTGAAGTTGAGTGAGTTGGCCATAGGGATTGGCCCCTTTGTAGTAGGTCCTGCTGTAGAACGCAAGATTGGAGTTTCAGCCATGTCACAAATGTCCATCAATGCTACAGAGTGGCAAACGGCCGAATGGGCAAAAACAAAGGGATTATACACTGACATTTATGAAAGTGTGGAAGAAATGGATGAGGCCATTCAAGTGTTAGCTGATAAGTTAGCTTCTTCAAATCCGCAGGCCATGCTTCTTCTCAAACAAATTTTCTGGGAAGGAACTGAGCACTGGGATGAGCTGTTAGCTGAGCGAGCAGGAATGAGTGGGAAACTGGTGCTTTCGGACTTTACTCGAAACGCAATCAATACATTTAAAACAAGTAATTGAATCATTTCGTCTTTTCTTATACAACAAGGAAAGTCGGTCGATATAAATCATTAAATACCCAATAATGGCAACGACGAAAAAAGCAAGCAATAAACTAACAAACATTAGTAAGCAAACTCTTCTAAAAGCGTACAAACTCATGGCTACAGCTAAAACACTGGCTGATAAATATGAGGAAACTTTTAAAGTGGTTTCTAAGTATGTACATGCGACATCCAGAGGACATGAAGCCATTCAAATTGCGACAGGCATGCAATTATTGCCACAAGATTATTTGTCTGCCTACTATCGTGACGACGCCACATTGCTTGCTATAGGATGTACACCTTACGATTTGATGCTTCAATTGATGGCTAAAAAAGACGATCCATTTTCTGGTGGCCGAACCTACTACTCCCACCCTAGTTTGAAGGATGATGACAAGCCTAAAATTCCTCATCAATCGTCGGCGACTGGCATGCAGGCTATACCAACCACTGGAATAGCCATGGGGATTCAATACAAGGAATTGAGAAAAATAGGAGAACAACACAATGAGGCTCCCGTAGTAGTCTGTTCCTTAGGAGATGCATGCATCACGGAGGGAGAAGTTTCCGAAGCCTTTCAAATGGCGGCATTAAAGCAATTACCAATTATTTATCTGGTACAAGATAATGAATGGGATATCTCAGCTCATGCCAGTGAGATCCGATCAGGAGATGCATCAGCATACATCAAAGGATTTCCAGGTATCAAAGCCATGAAGGTAAATGGTACCAACTTCTTGAAGTGTTATGAAACCATAGAAGAAGCCATCCAATATGTACGCAAGGAGAGAAAACCAGTGCTTGTACATGCCAAAGTTCCATTACTTAATCACCATACTTCTGGCGTACGAATGGAATGGTATCGCGATGATTTAGAGGAACATATGCAATATGACCCCTATCCTTTCTTTAGAAAACAATTGGAAGATATAGGCATCAAAAAATCAGAATTAGACAATCGTGAAGAAGACGCCAGATTACTTGTCGATGACCATTATGACAGAGCCTTAAAAGCAGAAGATCCTAGTCCCCAAGATCTATTTACTCATGACTATGCGCCAACTCCCATCACTGAAGAAAAGGGAGAGCGAACGCCAAAAGGAAAAGAAAAAGCGGTAATGGTTGATAGTGCCTTGTTTGCTGTACAAGAATTGATGGAGAAGCATGAAGAATGCTTACTCTATGGCCAAGACGTTGGGCATCGACTCGGCGGGGTATTCCGTGAGGCAGCTACCCTTGCTCAAAAATTTGGAAAGGATCGAGTGTTTAATACGCCTATTCAAGAGGCCTTCATTGTAGGAAGTACGGTAGGAATGTCAGCGGTGGGTTTAAAGCCAATCGTTGAAGTACAGTTTGCCGACTACATCTGGCCTGGATTGAATCAGTTATTCACAGAAGTGAGTCGCTCATGCTACCTCACCAATGGTAAATATCCCGTCAGCATGATTCTTAGAGTACCCATCGGAGCTTATGGCAGTGGTGGACCATATCATTCATCTAGTGTGGAATCAGTGGTGGCCAACATCCGTGGGATTAAAATTGCCTACCCAAGTACAGGGGCAGACATGAAAGGTCTGATGAAGTCTGCCTATTATGATCCCAATCCTGTAGTGATTTTTGAACACAAAGGTTTGTATTGGTCTAAAGTAAGGGGAACAGATGCGGCGAAAACAGTTGAACCAGATGCTGACTATGTCATTCCATTTGGAAAAGCTAGAATTGCGCTGAATGCTGATAAAGAAGCTGTTGCCAATGGTGAAACCATGACAATCATTACTTACGGCATGGGTGTGCATTGGTCGCTAAACGCTGCCAAAAAATTCAAAGGAAAAGTAGAGATTGTAGATTTGCGAACGATACATCCACTGGATACGGCTACCATATATCAGTCCGTAAGAAAGCATGGAAAGTGCTTAGTGGTAACTGAAGAACCGGTAAACAATACTTTCGCACAAAGTATTGCTGCAAGAATTCAAGAAAATTGTTTTGAGTATTTGGATGGGCCAGTTCGTACCATTGGATCTGAAAACATGCCTGCTATACCTTTGAATTCGACATTAGAAGCGGCCATGATACCTTCAGCGGAGAAGGTAGAATCTGTGATCGCTCAGATATTGAATGATTAACCCATAATATTCAATCCTAAAATGATAAATGTAGCAGTAAGATTTGAGTAACTTGGTTTAAAATAACCAAAATGAAAAAATCTGCTGCACTGTTCATAATTACGATTTTTTCTTCTCAGCTCCTTTTAGCTCAAAAGGCTAATGATCAAGAGATGAAATTATTGATTGAAAAACACAATTATTGGCGCTCAGAAGTTGGAATTGGAGACATCAGCTATTCTGATGAATTGGCGACAGCAGCCAATAGCTGGGCTATTGAATTAAAAAAACAGGGATGTAACTTTAGCACGAGCCAAAATGCCTATGGAGAGAATATATTCAAAGGAACTGTTGGTTATTTCACTGTTGGCGATGCGGTAGATTCATGGGGTGCCGAAAAACAAAATTATGACTACAAAAAGAACAAGTGTGAAACTGGGAAAATCTGCGGCCATTATACCCAAATTGTTTGGAAGAACACAACAGAAATTGGCTGTGCCAAAACTCTCTGTGATGGCTCTGTTATTTGGATTTGTAATTATAACCCACCTGGAAATTTTGTAGGTCAAAAGCCTTATTGATTACTTCAGAACTGGAAACTCTACTCCGAATGTAGACCCTACCCCAAATTCACCTTCGTACCACACACGTCCTTGCAAAAGTTCTGCATAGCGTTTAACCAGTGAAAGCCCTAAACCAGATGAGCTTTCCCCATCAGTTGGTCTTGCACTTAATTTGGTGAATTTCTTAAACAAATTTTCTCTTTCTTCTTCTTTTATACCTGGCCCTTGATCTGATACTTTGACCTGTATACAATCTTCTTGATTCTCAATGAATATTCTCACTTTAGTATTATACTCAGAAAATTTTAATGCATTGGAAATAAAATTTTCGAAAATCAATGGTAAATAAGTACGATCACCTTTAACTATGGCATGCTGAATACAATTGTCCTCTAAAACAAGTTCGATCTCCTTTTTATGGGCTCGCATTCCCATTTCTTCAATCATCTCCTTTAGCATCTCTTTCAAATCAACATCTTCCCAATTAACCTTCAAATTATTCTGGTCGGAAAGTTCCATTTCTAACACACTATTAATCAGATGCTGCGACTTCTCGGATGACTGGCTTATCATCTCCACATACCTATTCCTCATTTCTGTGTCTTCTTCTGTGGCCATCAGATGTATCAGACTTGTGATGTTTG
The DNA here is from genome assembly GCF_039969095.1 of Reichenbachiella sp. Taxonomy (GTDB): domain Bacteria; phylum Bacteroidota; class Bacteroidia; order Cytophagales; family Cyclobacteriaceae; genus Reichenbachiella. Next base: position 691,516 of record NZ_JBDVOL010000010.1, on the reverse strand, counting down.
ATAGTGGGTTTTTCAAATCATGGGCAAGGATTCTAATAATATATTCTTTCTCTTCTATGTGCTTTCTCAGATCAGCTGACTGAACGCTGATGGTTTCTTTTTGGTCATTGAGAATTTTATTTTTTTCTTCCAATTCGGTCAGTGCCTTTCTTTGAATACTTTCAAAAACATAGGCGACGAACAGTATAATTAACAGTAAACCTGGGAGAACTGATACAAACCAAGCTGTTTTCATTTCTGGATTATACTCGACTGGGAGCTGTTCTCCTTGTAAAGCTACCATTCCAAACCACTGCATGGCCATATATGATATCCCACCCCATGCCAAGCCCGATGTTCGATTTACAACAAGAATAGCCAAAACTGGTATAGAAACTATCCAGGGATATATGGCTGACCAAATTCCTCCAGAAAAATAAGTCAGGATAAAAACTGCAACTGCTCCAATCAATACGTATAGATTACCTAAAATATTGATTGGTATTTTTGTTTTGCTCAAAAGAGGTAAGAGCAAAAAGCCAACTACATTAAATATCATTAATTGCACCCCTCTTTCATACTCAAAATAAACGCTGAGCCATACGTATGCATTTGAAAACAGACTTGTTAGCAAACAAGCCCTAACAAATAAACGTACTCTTCTCAGCTTATCCGGAGCCAAGAAATAATCTGGGTGGATGAAGAAGTCAATCAGTGCAGAGACCTTCATACATAGCTTTAAATGAAAAAAATCAACCTTTCTACTAATATAACGGTAAATAACATTCGTTCCCGTCTTCCTTCAACAAATTTCTTTATCAAAACTGCCTTAGGCGGCAACTGAAAATGCTAAAAATGCACTTATCAAAATCCAAACACCTTCAAGTACGCCTAAAACCAGCGTTTTTCTGATGGAATGATTTTCAGCATATTGAATCAAAATTGGCAAAGAAAGTGAAATCAAAGCCTCACATACAATTACATAGACTGGAGCATTCAATACCATCAGTGTGTTCTTTTTATACCACCACCATCCTGCATTATTGGCCAAATGCTCGTATAAAGGAATATACATTCCACCAGCTATACCGAGCATGATTGATGCTTTCAGTATGCCAAACCTTCTGGTCAATAAAACACCGATAAATCCAAGCTGAAGTAAAACATTGCTCCAAGCAAATGGCATATAAGCAGGAGAACTCCATATCATTAATTCCTTAGTAGGATAAACCAAACTATTGATCGTTTCAACCAAATAGTGATCAGTTACTAGTTCCAAAATTCCTGCAACTGTTCCAAAAATCAATAACCTCATGACTAATGGGTTGTTGTATTGGATGGAATAAAACCAATAAAAGCCATATAGTGAATAGGTAATAATACTTGCCGTCACTGGCCCTAATGCCATTATAGAACTAATGAAAGACCACCCCAATAAAAGACCAGCTGAGGCCAAAATGACTCTAGTTGTTTGCTTGTCTAAACCAGCAATTAATTCTCCTTTCATCTTTTGATTTTGTTAAAGTTAGTTTTCGACTATACCCCAGTTTTTTCTGAGCGATGGTGGAATAGGGAAATGCGTGCTTTGTCCATCATTATAAAATTTGATTATACCTTCCAGTAATACCTTATTGAATGGTTTGGAAATCTGATTGACAAAATGATCCTTTTCTAAGAAATTAAGAGTACCCACAAATAGTTTTGTCAATTTTAAAATCATACTTTCAGCTACTCCTGCATCATGATTCAAACCAATACACTTGGCTAAATCTACCCCACTCGATTCAGCGTATTCTTGTAAAAAATTATGCATCAAAAAACCAGGAAGTTCATCAAATGTATCTCCAGGCACGATATGATTCACAAATTGAATACAAGAACTTGCCAGCGCTTCACCTGCCTCCGAAGGAGAAGCCTGATGTTTCAATATTTGGGTAGCTAAATCAAACCCTTCTTCAAAAGTACTAGGCAACAGTTGTTCTTCAATACCCATTAAATACCCCACAACTTTCCATGAATGCATGTATGCATTGGTTCTTTCAGACGTCAATTCAACGTTTAGCTGTTTCAAACCAGATAGAATTACTGGCCCAAAAGACATTAATGTTCCAGCTAAATCCTCTTGATTGATAGGTTCGCCGTAGGTTCCAACATCCCAAGTCTGACCATCTGTTCTGTTTTTCAAATAATATCGAATCGAAGCATGAATCAATCGTACTTTTTGAATGGTCACGATGCCTTGGCCACCTTTCGCAAGTCCACGAGGAGACATCACATTCACTACCATTTGCGCGGTCTCCATTAGCCTACGTGCCAGTGGATCTACATTTTCTTTGTGCGTCAGCAACCGCCCAGTATCATACAATACTTGTGCTCCATGGGCACAGGTATAGCACAATGGAAGGGAACTCACATTGAGCAGCATAAAAATTTCTGGTCCAAATTCAGCAAATACCTCCTCACCCTTTAGCACCATTTCAGAATCTGCCCAATCAGGTAAATGGCAAGTAGTTTCAAAGTATTCAAATAATATACTTCCCAACTCTTCCCCTAAAGGCATGAAAGTTTGACGATCAAAACGATGGTTTTGCACAATCGTTAAAAAAACTTGATTTATCTGTCGCTCAAATCCTGACTCAATGATTTTTTCTATGGTACGATCAGCTATTGCGTCTGTTCGTAGACGACACTGTGCCAACATACTTTCATTGATATTGGAGCTATCAAAGGTTTGATTCATTTTGAATGATTGGATATTTCTTTGAATACAAAAAAGTGAATATAACCAAACTCTTTCAAGCGTATAAAATGTCTCGAAGAAATAATGAAATTGCAACTAAGCAACAGCTGTAGCATTAAGATAAGGCATCCATTCTTTTTTCATAGCCCCAAGGTTATTCCTCAAAAACATAATGTAAGAAGGCTTAAATGGAGGTTTTTTCAAAACCAGCCCTGCTTCTTCGAGCGTATAGTTTCCTTTTTTGGCGTTACACGCTTTACAAGCTGTCACCAAGTTATTCCAACTGGATTTTCCTCCTTTGGATCTGGGAATCAGATGATCTAATGTGAGGTCACGATCAATACCACAATACTGACAAAGTCCATTATCTCTCTTGAATATATTCTGACGCGTCATCACGACACCTCTATAAGGTACTTGGATATATTTATTGATTTTAATTACCGCAGGCAATGGATAACTTGCTGATACGGTTCTAATCGAATGCTCACTATCTGCTTCTAAGAGTTCTGCTTTATTCAAATAAACAAGCAAAAAAGCACGCTGAATAGTACAGACAGTCAACGGACTGTAATCCTGATTCAATACAAGTACTTTTCCTGTCATGGCATTTGGTTTCTCTACAGATTTCTGTAATTACCAATGAAAATAGCCAATTAAAAGTTAAATCTAAAAATAAATCGACCAGATAGGGTTTAAGCTTGCTCCGGAGTCAATTTTTTGAGCAGAATTCGACGAGCCTCTAATCCTTTTTCCTCAAGACTGTCCATTCCCACTTTTTTTACTTCGCCACCAATAATGCCGGCATACTCATCACCACCTAAAAATACAAAAGCCTGATGCTGATGTTTCTTTGAGAAAATGAGATCACCAGGAATGATACTATTAATATCAACTACCTCCTGACCAGATTTTCTTTGTTCATCTACTGTCCGGGGCAGTCGATAGCCACAAATTTTGAATAACTGCTGTACAAAACCTCCTGCATCTACACCAAATGGCGTTTTTCCACCAGCCAAATAAGGAGCATTCAGATACTTCTTCATGGTCTCCTTCATGTATTCAAATTCTCTTTTTTGAGATAAACTTTTCGACTCACCGTTGAAGGCGACCTGTTCTTCTAGTTTGAAAAGTTCATTGGTAGTTATAGGGAGTACACTACCAAATAAAATATGTACATGCTTCTTTTGAAAATAGATAGTTCCGCTTAAATCTATACAGACCTTATAATCTGATAAGTTGACTTGCTTGAAATACTCTTCACTTATAGCTGTGTGTTGATCTTTTCTTATCCAGCCCTCAGAATTATCGAAGTACAGCTGGATTTTTATCATATCGTTCTTCTCTGCCAAAACAGAATAATGCTCGCCAAACAGGAGTTGAGATACAAGGCTGGCTTCTGACTTAGCTTCCATTCTCATGGGAACCACACTCAGTCGGCAAATACCCTTTGGACTTTCATTCATGCTAATATTGATTTCGTTCTAGCTCTCTTTTTACATCTTTCTCTTTGATGCTGTCTCTTTTGTCGTGAATCTTCTTTCCTTTAGCTAGCGCCAATTGTAATTTGGCATATCCTTTTTCATTGATATAAAGTCTGAGTGGAATAATAGTCAAGCCCTTTTCTTGGCTCTTAGTTTCTATTTTATCCAATTCTACTCTATTCAACAATAGTTTTCTTTCTCTAAGAGGCTCATGGTTATTAAAAGTGCCCTGCTCATACACTGCGATGTGCATACCTTTTATAAACATCTCTCCTTTTGAAATGTAACAATAAGCTTCTTGCAAGCTGGCCTTTCCTTCCTTTATAGATTTTATTTCCGTTCCCTTCAAAACCAAACCAGCTACATACTTGTCAATGAACTCAAATTCATAGCTCGCTTTTTTATTTCGAATGTTTACCTGATTAGAAAACCTTCCCTTACTCATCGTTACACTATCAAATTAAAGTTATAATATCTATTATTTTTTTCTACACTCAAAAAAAGTACTGAAAAATTAAAATTTCATTCTGGGCATTGGAGATGCGGTAAGTGACACCGTATCCCCTGCTATCCACTGGTAATATGCGGTCATTCCGATCATTCCAGCATTGTCTGTACAATATTCGAATCTTGGAATAAAAGTCTGCCAGCCTTTCTCAACTGCCATTTCTTCTAATTTATTTCTCAGACCACTATTGGCTGAAACACCCCCAGCTATGGCCACTTGATTTACACCTTCTTGTTTTACCGCCAATGCTACTTTCTCCAGAAGCATGTCTATCAAATGCCTCTGAATACTTGCGCAAAGATCATTTTTATTCTTTTCAACAAAGTCTGGGTCTTTCATTTTTTCCCTATTGAGAAAATTCATAAACCCTGTCTTTATTCCACTAAATGAATAATCCAATCCAGACATTGAAGTTTCATTAAATGTAAATCTATTTTCATCACCCTCTTTAGCTAATTTATCGATCAATGGTCCACCAGGGTAAGGAAGACCCATTAGTTTTGCACATTTATCAAAGGCCTCACCTACTGCATCGTCAGTCGTTTGACCCAATACCGTCATTTGCAAATAATCATTTACTCTCACTATTTGAGTATGTCCCCCACTAACCGTTAGGCACAAAAAAGGAAATTTGGGCTTAGGTGCTTCAATAAAATGAGCTAAAATATGCGCTTTCATATGGTGCACTCCTATTAGTGGAATGCCTAATCCTAGTGCCATTGACTTAGCAAAGGCACCTCCTACCAACAAAGCACCCAAGAGTCCAGGTCCTTGAGTAAATGCTATGGCATTTAAATCTGACATAGTCACATCAGCCGTAGCCATGGCTTCTTTTACCACAGGACCAATCGCTTGTTGATGAGCTCTAGAAGCAAGTTCTGGCACAACACCACCATATTTACTATGAATCTCTTGTGTAGCAATGATATTATTCATCACTTTTCCATCGATACATATTGAAGCAGATGTTTCATCACAGGAGGACTCGATAGCCAGAATTACGTTTTTCACCTTTTCGATACTTAGATTGTCTTAATCGGAACTTCAAAAGTACAAAACTGGGCATATTTTTTGTACCATCATTCAAAGTTCCGTAATTACCTATGATTATCATTTAAATAATCCAAATTACTTTTGCGGAGCAGTAGTTTCATGAAGGAAAATTCTCAAAAAAGTTCAAAATTAAGGCGTCGGCTTTCCAGGCTGTTTTTATGGCTACCTGTGTTAATAGTAACTGTTGGGATTTTAACTTTTTCTGCCTTTCAAATCCCAAAGATTCAGACCAAATTTCTTAACAAAATATCATTTCTTATTTCGGAGAATACGGGGTTCGACATTCAAATTGGACACGCCAATCTCACTTGGTTTGATCATATGATTCTGAGAAATGTACGGCTTTATGATCACCAAAATGATAGCACATTAATTTTCGTGAAAAACATAAAAGTAGATTTTAAGCTTTATGATTTTTTGGTCAACAGGAAACTCAATGCCGATAAACTTGAATTAGAAAGACCCTACATTCATATCATAAAGGAAAACGATTCGACTGAGATTAATATTTCCAGATTCATCACGGACCTGAAGGACATTTTTAAGAAAAATCAAAAATCCAAAGAGAAAAAAACCGCACTCTTTATAGATGAAGTCAAAGTTAAGGACGGTGTTTTTTCATATAATGACTTGAGGTTTGACCCTATTACAGAAGGAAAAGATTATCACCATTTTGTGTATGATTCCATCCAATCTCAGGTGTCATATTTTGGTTTTGTAGATGACAGTTTAGGAATGAAGATCAATTACTTTTCATCTATAGACCCAGACCAACAGTTACATATTAAGAAGTTTGTAACGGACTTCTCCTTTACAAAGGAGCAAATGACATTTTCAAAACTAGAACTGAATACGAACCAAAGCAGCATTAAAGATTCAATCGTATTTAAATATGACTCCCCTTCTAACTTCAAATATTTTGTTGATAGTGTTTCATTTTTTGCCAATTTTAGAGGCTCAACCATTAGCTTCGATGATCTTTCACTATTCAGTCAATCATTAAAAAACATCAATAAAACTGTATCATTCAACGGTCAGTTATCAGGAAGTATAAACAGGCTGAATTTCTCTGATTTTTATATTGAGTCCAAAGGGGGAAGCTATCTTGTAGGAAATGTTAACTTAAATGGATTGCCTAATTTGTCGGAGACGTTTATCAATCTTGAATTGAAAAATTCCACAATCAACCCTTACGATATATTGGACTTTACGAGTCCGAAATTTGAGGAGCAAATCACAAGTATAGGAATTATGAAATTTCAAGGCAAGTACATGGGTTTCCTTTCAGATTTTGTTGCTGATGGCCAATTAAATTCTTCAGTCGGTCGAGTCAAAACGGATCTTAATTTCAAAATAAAAGAAGGTGGCAAAGCTTGGTACACTGGATCGTTAGAACTTCAAAAATTTGATTTGAGGAGTATCTTGCAAAAGCAGGATAAGATTAAGCAAATCACTCTCAGTGGTAAAATTAATGGCAGTGGATTAAATGAAAACAATGCCAATTTCAAACTCGACGCACAAGTAGATTCTTTACTTATTGAAAATTACACTTACCGAAACCTCTCAACAAATGGACATTTCAGATTAGGTTTTTTTGATGGTGTATTGGCAGTAAATGACCCCAATTTGAACTTCAAAGGCAAAGTCAACATTGACATTAAAGATCAAAAGAACAAGGTCAATATAAAAGCAAAACTTGATACTATCAACTTGAAGCCTCTAGGGATTTCCGAAAAAGAAATTAATTTTTCATCAAGAATAGATTTAGATATGAAAGGTCTCAAAATCGACGATTTAGTGGGATATATCAATCTATATGACAATCATATTGTCTATGAAGGGAAATCATTAAAAATTGATTCTCTCAAATTTTTATCGTCACTCATAGGCTCTACTCGGATCATACATTTTGAAACGGATGGTCTCACTGGTCAAATGAATGGCGAGTTTAGAAACAGTGTATTTATAAGAACTATTCAAGAATTTTATAAAGAGGTAAAACTTAATTTGAATAATAACGAAGAAGATTTAAGTGCTTATTACGCAATCAAAAGCAATGCTCAACTAGAAAAATATAATGTAAAAATTGATGTTAATTTGTGGGATCTCAACAAGTTTATAAAGCCTTTCTATCCTGAGTTTAACATTTCAAAAGAAGTTAAACTGCATGGGTCATTTCTTCAAGATAGCATCTCAAGACTTAACTTATATGGAGCCATTGACTCTTTGGAGTTTTCAAACATTACGTTATCAAAAAATTACCTTGATGTAAATATTTCCAAAGGTTATTTTGACAGAAGTACAACTGCATCTGTATACGCTGCATCTAACCAGCAAGACTGGTCAAATAAATATCAAACAGAAAATGTTTTTACTGACATTGTCTGGAATGATGATAGCATGTCGGTTTCACTAAATATTGAGCAGCCTGAATTCTCAAATCATATAGCTATTGAATCTTCGGTGCAATTTTTTACAGATTCTACTCAATTGCATTTTCAAAATTCAGATATTAAAATTTTAGGGAAAGAATGGTTCTGGGACAGATCAAATAAAATAACCCATAAGGATGGAGAGTGGAGCTTTAATGCAGTCAAAGCATCTAATGGAATAGAAAAATTAGAAATATCTGGCATGTATTCTAAGTCGCCCTCTAAATCCCTTTACATAGACCTGAAAGAATTTAACATCCAAAACATTCAATCCTTTGTATCAAACAATATAGAAGGCGCAGTGGATGGACGCATTAAAATAAAAAGGCAAGAAGAAAATGATTTGATAGAAGGAAACTTAATTGCACGTGCATTAAAAATTGATGGTTTTTTAATAGGAAATGTTTTTGGAATTTCAACTTGGGAAAGTGAGAAGGAACGACTAGCTCTAAACCTAGATCTTATTCAAAATGAGAAAAAGAAAATTGAAATTAAAGGCCTTTATTACCCAAAAAAAGAAAAAGACCAACTCGATCTACACGCGCGATTTGATAGTGCTAATTTGAAAATTGCCGAGCCCTTCTTAAAGAAAAATTTTACAGAAATTGGAGGTATAGCTTCTGGGCAATTTAGCATCAAAGGAACTCCAAAATATCCAATTCTTAAAGGCACTGGTGCCGTGACTAACGGAAAGCTACTAGTGAATTATCTTAATACCAGATACAAATTCAATGGCAATTTGTTCTTTGATGAAAACGAAATCAGTACTAGAAAACTGGTTTTAGAAGATAGTGAGCACAATATTGCACATTTGACAGGAGGCGTTTTTCACGACGGTTTCAAAAATATTGTTCTTGATTTTCAAGGAGAATTCGAAAATTTCAAATTACTCAATACTACAGCAGCAGACAATTCAGCCTATTACGGAGTAGCCTATGGAACAGGAAATATAAATTTCCTTGGTGCAATAGACAATATTCAAATCTCAGCTGAAGCACAAACTAATAAAGGCACCAGACTTTCTATTCCACTTGGTGAAAGCACCAATTCGAAAATCGAACAAAAAGAGTATATTGAATTTGTCGACCTTAAGGACAATCAAAACATTCAGAAATTAATTGAAGAAGTTCATACTCAAGAGAAATTAAAAATTAAGGGATTAGAACTTGACTTCAATCTTGAATTTACTCCAGATGCATATGTAGAATTGATTTTTGATGTCCAAGCTGGAGATATAATTAGAGGTAGAGGCACAGGAAATATAGAATTACAAATAAATACAGACGGAGATTTCACCATGTTTGGCGATTACACCATAGAAAGTGGAGGATACAATTTTACATTATACAATATCATCAACAAGGAATTTGAAATTAAAAAAGGCAGTACCATTTCCTGGTATGGCGATCCGTATGGTGCCAATTTAGGTATATCGGCATCTTATCGCCAATTAACTTCACTGGCTCCTCTTATGACTAAATTTTTAGACCCAGAAGATATAAACTCTCCCGAAACAAGAAAAAAATACCCTTCAATTGTAGACCTTAAACTCAAGGGAAATTTACTTTCTCCAACCATAAATTTTGACATCAACATTGAAGATTACCCCCCCAATAATCAACTTCCTAATAGTTCTGTCACGCTTGACGAAATGGTCAGCGCATTCAAAGCCAATCTAAATACCAATGAACAAGAAATGAATCGTCAAGTATTCAGTCTCATTATATTGAGGAGGTTTTCTTCCGAAAACAGTTTTCAAGTCAATAGCCAAACGATTGGAAATAGTTTAAGTGAATTTGTTTCTAACCAGCTGAGCTACTGGGCAACACAAGTGGACGAGAACCTAGAAGTAGATGTTGATTTAGCAGGATTATCTGACGATGCTTACAACACTTTTCAACTAAGATTGTCATATACATTTTTGGATGGTAGATTACGCGTTACCAGGGGTGGTAGTTTACCAAATCAAGAAACCAAAGGAGACGTTAGTTCCATAATTGGAGACTGGACAGTAGAATACCTTTTAACAGATGATGGGAGGTTTAGAGTCAAAATGTACAGTAGATCCGATCTAGATGATTTAAATACACAAGATGAAAGCAATTTCGAAACTGGATTCAGCCTTCAATACATTAAAAGTTTTGATCATCTCAATCAAATTCTATCGGATAATAGGAAAAAAAATATATCCCAACGCAAAAACTTGGAAGAAGACAAAGAGAGTGAAAAGGAAATCTGAAATATTCTTAATTTAGACTTCGACTAACCCTTTATTATGCTTACATTTAGATGAGAATTCTAAACCCCTAATTGATGGAATTGAACAATTTCATGAAGTCTTACGCCGAAGAAATAAAAGGCAATTTTTCAGAGTATGATGATCAGCGATCTGTTATCGTAGTTCCTTTAGAAATGGATCGCCAACAAGCTGTAGTAGGAGAAATAGATCATGAAAACAAACTAATTTCAATCTCTTCAAAAGTCTGTGTAGCTGAAGATAATATTAGGTTTAAAGACCTACTCGAAGAGAATCACAAATCAACATTTGGTAAATTCACAATTGTAAATGGATTCTTGAAAGTTGAATCAAGATCGCCTACTGATACATTTTCAAACGAATTATTGAAACGTGCTATTCAAGAAGTGGCCCATCTCGCTGACAAATGGGAAATGAATATCACAGGGCGTGATATTTTTTAATTTCTCACATTCATTTTCTCAACTACAATATTTATTAGTTTTGTACCATAGGCTGCCTTATCGTACTGACGCTATTGTTAGTAAGGAAAGTCCGGGCAACGTAGAGCATCGTACTTCTTAACTGGAAGTCTCTCGATCAGTCGGGAGGAGAAAGTGCAACAGAAAACAAACCACCCTGACAAAGTTTACTTTCGTCAGTGGTAAGGGTGAAATGGTGAGGTAAGAGCTCACCGCTCTGATGGTGACATCAGAGGCATGGTAAACCTTACGAGTTGAAAGATCAAATAGGTTCTGCAAGAAGTGGCTCGCTTCGATCTGACTTTTGTCAGAATGCAGAATGGGTAGATTGTTAGATTTTGATAGTAATATCAAAACCAGATAAATGATAAGGACCCTTTTGGGGTACAGAACCCGGCTTATAGGCCTATACTTTTATTTATATAATATGACAAAAATATTAATTATTGACGATGAGAAAAGCATTCGTCATACCCTACGAGAAATTCTTGAGTACGAAAAGTATCATATCGACGAGGCAGAAAATGGAAAGATTGGTTTAGAAAAACTAAAAGAGGAAGATTTTGATCTTGTACTATGCGATGTTAAAATGCCAGAAATGGATGGGATTGAAGTACTGGAAAATGCCAGGAATTTAGATCACATCCCACAGTTTATTATGATATCAGCGCATGCCACAATAGATACAGCAGTAGACGCAACTAAAAAAGGGGCCTTTGATTTTATTCAAAAACCACCAGATCTTAATCGTTTACTTCTCACCATTAAAAATGCTTTAGACAAGTCCAACCTTATTCAAGAAACTAAAGTATTGAAGAAAAAGGTCGCTAAGTCTCTTGAAATTGTAGGAGAATCTAAACCTATTCAAGAAGTAAAAGAGACGATAGAAAAAGTAGCTTCCACTGAAGCTCGTGTCTTAATCACTGGAGAAAATGGAACTGGAAAAGAGCTTGTGGCTAATGCCATTCACAAGCTAAGCAACCGAAGCAAAAAGCCACTCATTGAAGTAAACTGTGCTGCAATTCCATCCGAACTTATTGAGAGTGAATTATTTGGACATGAAAAAGGATCCTTTACCTCAGCTGTAAAACAACGAATTGGTAAATTCGAACAAGCTGATAATGGTACCATTTTTTTAGATGAAATAGGTGATATGAGTCTTTCCGCTCAGGCCAAAGTACTTAGAGCCTTGCAAGAAAATAAAATCACACGAGTAGGCGGAGAAAAGGAAATCAAAGTCAATGTGAGAGTGCTTGCTGCAACAAACAAAAATCTTAAAGAAGAGATCAATCAGAAACGTTTTAGGGAAGATTTATATCACAGATTAAGTGTCATATTGATTAAAGTGCCTTCACTAAAAGATCGTAGTGAAGATATACCATTGCTAGTCGATAAATTTATTGATGACATCTCCAATGAATATGGAACTAGCAAAAAAGCTATAGAAGATAAAGCTATAGATCAGCTCAAAAAAGGCAATTGGACTGGAAATATCAGAGAGCTCAGAAATGTCGTAGAGCGATTGATCATTATGTCAGATGGCACTATCACCGCCGAAGATGTAAAAAAATATGCGGATACACCATAGTGTAATCCGCACAGTATATTTTTTCTACCTCTTATTATTTTGATAATTCTGTTGAACTAGAATCACCTTTTGCATAAGTAGGACACGTTCTTTGGGTGCACGCACTCATTGCAAAAACTACTAGGGCTACTATAAGTATCTTTACTTTCATCTTTTGTTATTATCAATTACCTGCTTCAATTTTAGAATATAAATATATAAAAAATATTACACTTTAAGTGAAATATCTATTTTCAATCAAATATTTGAGTGGTTATTCGATGAACGATTAATCCACCAACAAATTGCACCCCCTAATATCAGAATTATCTAACCTTCCCAGAATTTCAAACTCATTCTCACTCGACAAACGACCTAAATCTCTCGTTTCAATAAATGCACATGAGTGTACATTTGCTAAATCTATAACGTTCACTCCACCTGTCTCCCCTACCGTTAAATAAGAAAACGGGTCCTCAGCATCTCTAATCAATACCTTCATCTGATTAGGTAATTGAAAAGAATACTCATTGAAAGAATAAGCTTGAGAAAGCAATTCCGTCATTCCGTATTCGGAAATAACTTTTATTTCTCCTAAACCATTTTTCAATTTGGAATAAAACTCACTTTTCACCAAATCCTTTCTTTTTCCCTTCATTCCACCTGTTTCAATCACAATAAGCCCATCTAACCTTGCACCTTTCGATTGTACAATTTCTATTAAATCTAATAATGCATAGCCAACCCCAAACAAAACAATTGATTTGGTTTCATGTTCCAAAGCCATTTTCAAATCATCTACGAGTTCTTCAATTTTATTTAAATAAAACCCTCCTAAATTACCTTGATCACTATTTGAAATGAAAAAATCCACCATCTTCACTAGAGAAGATTGTCCTTGCTCTTGATAAGAAGGAAGCAAAGCAAAGAAAACATGATTCGTCAATTTGCCTCGAAGGCCTTCAAAAATGGATTTTGCATTGCTTAAATAAAAACTGGAATCCTGTATATAATGATGACTGCGAATAGAAGAAGTGGTTCCACTGCTCATATAAACTTCCTCTTCTCTCCAATCTTCGGTCTTAATCAAATGAGTTTTAAAAAAATCAATTGGCAAATATGGAATTTCATAAATACTCGTTATTTCATTATGATCCCTTCCCAAATACGCTAAATAATTGCGATACACATTGCAATGACAAGCTTGGTAATGAAACAAGTCAAGTGCAAATGCATTATAAGTATCTTTATAAACTTTAGTGCTCTTTTTTTTGAAACTATTTAAAAGCTTCATAAGTTAGAAATAGTAAGGGATTGCAAGATGGCAATTGTATTAATATCAGTAATTTTAGCAAATGTAATTTTTATTGAATGAAGGGACTGACTAAATATTGGAATAAAATTTCGGGAAAGACGCTCTTACTATTTGCTGTCTTTTCTAGTTTTATCTTTTCCTGTCAAGAACCTGACCCCTATCCAATTACACCTCAAATTTATTTCAACAATATTCAATATGTTGAATTGCTTGAAAATGGCAACCCAGACTCCTTGATCCTATATTTTGATTTTGAAGATGGCAATGGAGATTTAGGTTTGGAGGGAGATGAAATACAGACACCCTATCAAGATTACAATTTTTATTATGATGCTAATGGTGTATTGATCACTTATGATCAAACGGATGTCAATCTTCCTATTACTATTTACGACCCTGCAGAAGATATAAATATAACTTTTGATGAAGATATTCGACCTAGTTATGATTGCATCAATTATGAAATTTTATACATAGACTACGAAAACAGAAGATATCTTCCTCCTGGCACAGATCCCGATGATATTGATACAAATGTCTATGAACAAGATACCGTCTTCCTCCAAAGGAACCCATTCAGAAACAATATTGAAGTCAAATATTTCAGAAAAACTGGCATTGATGAATATGAAGAAATTGACTGGAGATACCGAGCTAGTGAATACGGATGTGGTCTTTCATTTGATGGCCGATTCCCAATTCTTGACTTCGAAAGTTTATCTAATTCTGGATCCTTAGAAGGAACAATTAAATATGGTATGGTATCCGCAGGGTTTCGAACTGTACTGAAAAAAGATACTTTCAATATCAAATTCAGAATAATGGATCGAAGTCTTCGGCAAAGTAATTTTGCAGAAACAGGTGATATAACCTTAGATCAACTCATCAGATAATCTATTAGTAAATATCTGGATATTGCTGAGGATCTGACTCTCCCATCATTTCGTATACTTTATCAAATATGGTTTCTACACTTGGCTTAGAATAGTAATCTCCGTCCGAACCATAAGCCGGCCTGTGTTCCTTAGCCGCAACAGTTACCGGCTGACTATCTAAATACCTAAAACACTCTTGCTCTACTACCAATTTTTCAAGTATAAAAGCCGAAGCTCCCCCAGGCACATCTTCATCAGCTACTATCAATCGATTGGTTTTCTTGATTGATGAGATAATGCTTTCATGTCTATCGAAAGGCAACAAAGTCTGAACATCAATCACTTCAACATCAATTCCGTAATTGGCCAGTTCACTAGCTGCATCCATTACGATTCTACACATCGAACCATAAGTAACTATCGTAACATCACTTCCTTTGCGAAGGATTTCTGGAATACCCAAAGGCACTTTGAATTCACCAATATTATCAGGCATTCTTTCTTTGAGACGATATCCATTTAGACATTCAATCATCAAGGCTGTATCATCTGACGCTAGTAAGGTATTATACATCCCAGCTGCCTGTGTCATGTTTCTAGGCACGAGCACAAATATTCCTCGTAGGGCATTTATTATCATACCCATTGGAGAACCCGAATGCCAAACACCTTCTAATCGATGACCTCTTGATCGAATAATCAAAGGTGCTTTTTGCCCTCCTTTAGTTCTATATTGTAGTGTTGCTAAATCGTCGGATAATGTTTGTACCGCATACAACAAATAATCCAAATATTGAATTTCAGCAATAGGTCTAAGTCCACGCAAGGCAGCTCCAATTCCCTGACCAATGATAGTAGTTTCTCGAATGCCCGTATCAGTAACTCTTATTTCCCCGTACTTCTCCTGCAACCCAGCAAAGCCTTGATTTACATCTCCAATTTTACCGACATCTTCTCCTAAAGCAAAGACCAATGGATTACGATTTAATGCATCGTCAAAACAAGCTTGTAATACTTCTCTCCCATCCACCATGGTAGATTGATCAGAATATTTTGCAGGTAACTCTCCAACATTCAAAGCCGAGTGTTTTGACTGACTATACAAATGAGAAGAATATTCATCGAATCGTTTCTCATTATTTTTCTTCAGCCAATGAACCAACATATCCCGACTTCTAGACGGCTCTTGTCTGGTTAATCTCAATGTCTTCTTTGCCCCTTTGGTCAATTCAAGCTTATTGATATTTAGACCTTCTTTGATGTTTTTAGCTATGGACAATAACTTTGTTTTTTCAGCACTTCTTTCAGCTAATGATTCTATCATTCCAATGAGTGAGGCCACATCAGTATCAATAGCTGCTGTATATGCCCTCCAAGCTTCCATTCTTGCTGATTTTGCTGCTTGTTTGGCCTCTTCTTCTATGGCGTCAAGTTCTTTTCCTGATGCCAGTTTTTCATCCAATATCCACTCTCGCATTTTTTTCAAACAATCAAATTTCGCTTCCCATTCTAAACGTTCCTTTGATTTATATCTCTCATGCGAGCCTGAAGTAGAATGACCTTGTGGTTGAGTAACCTCCTCTACATGTACAAGCACAGGCACATGCTCATTACGAGCAATTTTTTCAGCCTTTTGGAATGTTTTGCAAAGGTCGATATAGTCCCACCCTCTGGTCTTCAGGATTTCAAATCCCTTTTCTTTGGCAGTTCGCTGCAATCCAGCTAAAACCTTAGAAATACTTCCTTTCGTAGTGTGATATTCTTTTGGTACTGAGATACCATACTCATCATCCCAAACAGCCATCACCATAGGTACTTGCAACACGCCTGCAGCATTCATAGCCTCAAAAAAGTGACCTTCAGACGTTGAAGCATTGCCTATCGTTCCAAAAGCAACTTCATTTCCATTGATAGAAAATTGCTTGAATTTTTTTAGTGTTGGATTATTACGATATAATTTGGATGCATACGCTAATCCTAGCAAACGAGGCATTTGGCCTCCTGTATTTGAAATATCAGAACTTGAATTTTTTATCTTAGTCAGATCTTTCCATTCCCCATTTTCATCGATAGACCTCGTCCCAAAATGGCCATTCATCATTCTACCAGCTGAAGCTGGCTCATCCTCCACTGAGGTATGGGCATAGAGTTGTGCAAAAAACTGCTGCGATGTCATTTGGCCGATCGCCATCATGAATGTTTGATCACGATAGTAACCCGATCGGAAATCTCCATCCTTAAAAACTTTAGCCATGGCAATCTGCGGAAGCTCTTTTCCGTCTCCGAAAATGCCAAACTTGGCTTTACCCATAAAAACTTCCTTTCGTCCGATATAACTATCTTCCCTACTTTCTACTGCGAGCTTGTAATCGTTCAAAATTTCCTTTTTAGAGGACATGATTTCGGTAGTTTTTTCTGAGACTTTCACCATTTCAAGATAAGATTTTTAGGACGATTATAAAAGAATCCAACCCTACAAATTTAATAAACACACCACATCATTCAAATATTTTTATGAAGATTACAAAATAATATTATATTTGAGACAAAATAAAAAGACTAAACAGAATATTATTTGGTTATTATTTATTTTTCAGATATAATCATTAATGATGTTAGTTTTTTAAAATTTAAATTTTTACAACTGATTCAGAACGTCAAATTATCTTCCGAATCTGGATTAGGTTGTGTAAATTATTAGTAACAATTATTGTCGTATATTTTATTGTAGTTAAACAATTTATGCCATGATTATCGGGGTACCCAAAGAAATTAAAAACAACGAAAACCGTGTAGCTCTTACACCCTCAGGAGTTAAAGAACTGAAAAGACACGAACACCAAGTATTTGTGCAAAAAACTGCTGGAGAAGGTAGTGGCTTTGCAGATGAAGAATACACAAGCGTAGGCGCAGAGCTCCTACCTACTATTGAAGATGTATACGGCAAGGCCGAAATGATCATCAAAGTAAAAGAGCCTATTGAAGCGGAATATAAATTGATCAAAGAGGATCAGTTGGTATTTACTTATTTCCATTTTGCTTCACACGAGCCTTTGACAAAAGCGATGATCGACAGCAAAGCTGTTTGTTTGGCTTATGAAACTGTGGAAAAGGCAGATAGATCTTTACCATTATTGGTTCCTATGTCGGAAGTCGCTGGTAGAATGTCCATTCAACAAGGAGCTAAGTATTTAGAAAAACCATTGAAAGGACGAGGAATCCTTTTAGGGGGCGTACCTGGCGTTCGACCTGCGAAAGTGATGATTTTAGGTGGTGGAATAGTCGGTACTGAAGCAGCCAAGATGGCCGCTGGTATGGGTGCAGATGTTACCATATTGGATTTGAGTCTTCCTAGACTAAGGTATCTTGACGATGTCATGCCTGCCAATGTTAAAACCTTGATGTCAAGCGAGTACAACATCAGAGAAATGATCCAGGATCATGATTTGATTATAGGTGCTGTATTAATTCCAGGTGCAAAAGCTCCAAAATTAATCACCAGAGACATGCTGAAAGACATGAGACCAGGCACTGTGCTGGTTGACGTGGCTGTAGATCAAGGTGGATGTATGGAAACAACTAAGCCTACTACTCATCAAGATCCTACCTATATCATTGATGATGTGGTTCACTACAGTGTGGCTAACATGCCAGGCGCTGTACCTTATACTTCAACGCTTGCACTCACCAACGCAACCCTTCCCTATGCTATTCAACTGGCAAACAAAGGATGGGAAACTGCCTGCAAGGAGAATAATGAATTAAAATTAGGGTTGAACATCATTAAAGGCGAAGTCGTATACAAAGCCGTATCCGATGCTTTTGATCTTCCATACACCCCATTAGATAATTTTATCTAAGAGTTATAGACCGGAATTTTTTCAATTAATTGAAAAGTTCCGGTCTCTAAATTCTGCTCACTGCAGAAATGATCCATTCCATTGGTAATTACTATATACCTTGCTTTTAGTGTTTGATTATAAATAGCAGCTTGTTGAAAAGTGTCATTCGAAATTTTCACCGCTGGCGCTTTACACTCCACTACCAACAATGGCTGGCCTTGACGGTCATAGGCGACTATGTCTGGTCTTTTTTTGAGTTTATTGTACTTTATTTCAAATTCTGTTTTCAACAATGATTTTGGATACTTCAAATAATCATTGAGGAATTTTAAAAAATGTTGACGCACCCATTCTTCTGGTGTCAATACCACATACTTTTTTCTAAATTCATCCCATATTTCTCTTCCCCTTTCAGTTTCTTTTACTTTGAATTGAAACCTGGGGAGATTCAACTCCTCCATGACTATTTACTATTTACTTTCAATATTAGTACAATTCGTTTACTTTTAATCTCAACCTAGATGTTACTATTCCACATCTAAAAATCATAAAAGCATTCACCCATATGAAAACCAAAAAAGAAATTGTAGATAACTGGCTCCCTAGGTACACAGGTGTAGAATTAGAAGACTTTGCAGAATACATTCTACTTACCAATTTTGCCAATTACGTCGAAATATTTGCTGAAAAATTTAATACAGAAGTCCAAGGACTTGACAAACCCATGCAGTCGGCTACAGCCAATAACATTACTATTATCAATTTCGGAATGGGGAGTGCCATGGCAGCAACTGTAATGGATTTACTTTCTGCTATTGAACCAAAAGCCGTATTGTTTTTAGGAAAATGTGGCGGTCTTAAGAAAAAAACACAATTAGGTGATTTGATATTACCTATTGCTGCCATTAGAGGAGAAGGTACCTCCAACGATTACCTACCTATAGAAATTCCTGCTCTACCATCATTTAGATTGCAACGAGCCGTCTCTTCTATGATCAAAAAACACGAAATGGACTATTGGACGGGTACCGTTTACACCACAAACCGTAGAGTATGGGAGCACGATCGCAAATTCAAAAAATACCTAAGAAAGATTCGAGCTATGGGTATAGATATGGAAACGGCTACGCTATTTACAGTAGGCTTCATCAATGAAATTCCTAGAGGCGCATTATTATTAGTATCTGACAACCCAATGACTCCTGCAGGTGTAAAAACTGATGCGTCAGATAAAAAAGTAACTGGTAACTTTGTTGATAAACATATTCAGATCGGAATTGATGCCTTGCTAGAACTTTACAATTCAGGCGATTCTGTCAAACATATGAGGTTTGACTAGTTGTCTTATGGATTTTAGAATAAAGCAATAATCCTACTCCAATCACAAAAAACAGCATCAGCGCTATGGTGCTGTTTCTCATTGATCCCGTGAGTTGCTCTATAAACCCAAAAGAAAAAGTACCTATAACAATAGATAGCTTCTCTACCACATCATAAAAACTAAAGTAAGAGGTGTTATCAATTGAATTAGCAGGAATCAGTTTAGAAAAGGTAGATCTGGACATAGACTGTATGCCCCCCATTACTATTCCCACAATCACGGCTAAGACATAAAATTGATATTCAGTCTGTAATACATAAGCATAACCACACACTCCTATCCAGATTAGCAACATGAAAAGTATTGAAATTCCATTATTGAATCGTTTTGAAATAGCTGCAAATAGATAAGCTCCTCCAATAGCAACAATTTGAATAATGGTTACCGTGACAATCAACTTTGACGCCTCTAATCTCAATTCTTTCTCTCCAAAAATGGCAGCTAGGTGCATAACCGTTTGTACACCTGCACTATAAAAAAAGAAAGCCAATAGATAGGCTTTCATCATTTTCAGGTTTTTTAAAGATTGAAAAACAATTTTTAATTCATTCACTCCCTTATAGAATAACTTTTCATCCTTCTTCTTTCTATCCTTATTGTCAGGCAAAAAGTAAAAGCTGTATTGAGCAAATCCAAACCACCAAAAACCAACTAATAAGAACGACAATCGAACAGCAGCCGTTTCGACTTCAAAACCTAAGTCTTTGTGAAAGGTAATTAAAGCAAAGCTCACCAATAGTAGCAGAACACTTCCGATGTAACCATAAGCATATCCTCGTGCACTGAGCTTGTCATAGTTTGATGCTGTGGTAATCTCTGGTAAGTAGGAATTGTAAAATACCAAACTACCTGAATAGCCTACCCCGGCTAAAACCGAACAAACAATCCCATACTCTACATTTTCACCTCTGAACCAAAATAAACCTGCAGTCGCGGCAGAACCCAAATATGTAAAAAACTTCAAAAAGAACTTTTTCTTTCCACCGTAATCAGCCATTCCTGAAAGCCATGGCGATATAATGGCTACAATTAAAAAAGCCGAAGCAACAGCATATGAATAGAGTACAGAATTAGTGATCTCGAGCCCAAAGAAACGTACCGTTTCTGACTGAAAAGCACTTCTGGTTACTCCATTAAAATAAATAGGAAAGATGGTCGACGTGATGACTAAAAGATAGGCTGAATTGGCCCAATCATACATACACCAAGCTTGCTGGATTTTTTTTATCTGCTGCATAGCCACAAAAAAAGGCCTCGATAAATCGAGACCTTTTTATATTATTAAAGATTAGTAATTAGTCAACTCTTTTAGAAGAACTATAAAGCAGTTTTCTAGCATTTGCTTCTTTGAACTCCTGCTGAACATCAGTTACGATACCCATCTTGGCATCAATATCTACTTTCATAGACATAGTAATCTGATCTCTTTCTACTTCACTTAATTTATCCTTCTCCTGGTTTACAAATCGAACCACATCTTTCACTTCAATGAATACATCATTGACCTGAATTTTTGGCGTTGTGCCATAAACTGCAGTTCTTTTTGGTTTACCAATATATACATAGCTCACCAACGATTTTCGCTCTAGTTTACTCAACTGAGTAGACTTAGGAAGCTTCTGCTCTACCATGATAGTTGTTTCTCTCAATACGGTAGTTACCATAAAGAAGAACAACAACATGAAAATAATATCTGGCAATGCAGCCGTTGGGATTTCCTGAGTAGTTCCTGAACTTTTCTTAAACTTCGCCATATCAACCTCCTATTTTATTTGGTTCTGCAATGGATATCGCTCTAGGAATACCAGCTCTTGCTTTCAAATACATTTCTTTTTGCTCTGGATCTTTCTTATCCAATTGCAAAAATTCTTCTGCCGAAATACCAACTCGTTCACCGTATATCTCATTATAGGCGGCGTTTACTTCATCAAGTACTCGAATGTATAATTCATAGCTCGTACCTCTATCCGCTTTAAATGACACAACAGCTTTGCCAGGTTCATCAGAAGAATCTACTTTTCTTCCATTTGAATTCACTTCTCTTCTCAGAGTAGCTGGCAATTGATTGTATAACAGTCTACCATCCGCAGATGGTGAACCAAAATTCAAAACAAATTCTTTAACCATTGGCCTCAATTTAGTTACATCTTTCATTGGTTCGTCTTCAACCAACAATTGATCATTTGAATTCGCCAATATCTTAAAGATATTTTTGTCCTTCATTTTGATTTCTGTCTCCGGCTCGTTAGGATCTGGCTTCGGAGGCAAAAGCATTGCTATCCCTTTGTCGTTCGCAATCGTGGTGGTAACCAAGAAGAAAATCAACAAAAGAAAGGCAATATCTGCCATCGAACCCGAGTTTACCTCGGCCGCGGGTCTATTTTTACCTTTCGCCATAATCTTATTTTACTGCTTTTGAAACTTCTGTATAAAATATTCCGCCAAGAGCGCCTATGATCAAAATGTACATCATAGTCAACAATCCTCCTACGAACTTAGACAGACCTTCGTCTACACCTAGCTCAAGAGCAGATGCAGTAACTTCAGATCCAGACAATGCATAAGAGATTCCAAAAATTACAACCAAACCAGCTACACCTGCACCTGCTTTAGTTAAAGATTTTGGATCACTTACTGAATTTATTATTGGAAAGACAATCGCAGCTAATCCAGCTAGGATCGTCAATGTGTATGACACATATAATGCTATATCTATAGAATCCATTTCTTTTTCTTTTTAAGTGAGTAATCTTATTTAGCAGAATGCTTAACCAAGATATCTACTAAAGAAATAGAAGCATCCTCCATAGAGTTAACTAGTGAATCAATTTTAGAAACAAGGTAGTTGTAAAACAACTGTAGTATAACTGCAACGATCAAACCACCAACAGTAGTCAAAAGTGCAACTTTAATACCACCAGCAACCAAGGCAGGAGATACATCACCAGCTTCAGCGATCGCATCAAATGCATCGATCATACCAATTACTGTACCCATGAAACCCAACATTGGAGCTAGAGAAATGAATAGTGAAATCCAAACCATTCCTTTTTCTAACTTACCCATTTCTACAGAACCATAAGCGATGATTGATTTTTCAACCATTTCAACACCTTCAGACATTCTCATCAATCCTTGTACAAAGATTGAAGCAACAGGTCCTTGTGTATTTCTACATACATCCTTTGCAGCTTCAACTCCACCTGAGTTCAAAGCACCTTCTACTTGCTCCAACAATTTCTTAGTGTTAGTAGTAGCTAAGTTCAAAGTGATAATTCTTTCAATGGCTACAGCCAATCCTAAAATTAGACATAACAAAACGATGCCCATGAACTGCCATCCACCTTGGATAAACTGATCTTTTACGATTTGATGAAAACCAGGCTCTTCAACTGCTACTTCTTCGTAATCAGCTGCTGCTACCTCTTCTTCAGCATACTCTTCTTCCGGATACTCCTCTTCCATTGCTGTGCTATCGCCTTCAGCCATCATCTCTGTAGAGTCAGAT
Organism: Reichenbachiella sp.; assembly: GCF_039969095.1. Classification (GTDB taxonomy): domain Bacteria; phylum Bacteroidota; class Bacteroidia; order Cytophagales; family Cyclobacteriaceae; genus Reichenbachiella. The sequence continues at coordinate 668,114 of NZ_JBDVOL010000010.1, read as the reverse complement.
GCTACTTCTTCTGTAGCTACTTCATCCTGTGCCATTGTTATTTGGGTGCTCATTGTAAACACACCAGTCAACATCAATAAAATTACTAATCTTTTCATAGTCTAATTTTTAGTAAATCTTTAATAAAGGTTTAAAAGTTATTCTTTTTCAATCTAAATACTAATTCAGTGCAGAGAGGAAGGGATTCGAACCCCCGGTGCCCTTGTGGGGCACACTCGCTTTCCAAGCGAGCACCTTAAGCCACTCGGCCACCTCTCTCTAACTTTTTTAGTTTTCTCCAAGCGACAAATAAATTATAAAAATACACTATTTGCAAATTGTACCATATTAATTTGGGCAACGTTATTTAAATGGTCATTTCGCCCCTTATCGGAATACTAAGTTTCTTTTTGACTTGTTCAACTGACTTTTCTGTTCCAAGCAAATGCATCATTTTAGCAACAGCTGCCTCAGTTGTAATATCCAACCCACTAATCACACCAATCTCTGTCAATTTTTTACTTGTTTCATATCTTCCCTGAATCACACTACCACCTATACATTGCGACACATTTAAAATAACAATCCCATTGTTTATAGCTTCTTCAAGTAAGTTGTTGAACCAATCATAATTCATGGTATTACCTGATCCGTATGATTCCAATATCACACCCTTTAAGCCAGGGATGCTTAAAATACCCTTGACTACAGCAGGAGAAATATTTGGGAAAATCTTCAAAATAGCCACATCAGGATCCAAATCAGAATTGTAAGTTAACTCCTCATCTTTGTATTTTTTGAGAAAGGATTCGTTATAAACTATTTCCACTCCTGATTCTGCCAAGTAAGGATAATTTTCTGATTCAAAAGCAGCAAAGTTGCTACTTCTAATTTTTTGGGCACGATTTCCTTTTAGCAAATAATAATTAAAGTATAAGCACACCTCGGTAACCATGGCATGATCACCATTTCGCTCAGAAGCAATTTCTAAAGCCGTAATCAAATTTTCTCTGGCGTCTGATCGAGTTGCTCCAATCGGAATTTGGGCTCCAGTGAAAATAATGGGCTTGTTTACTCCTTTTAGCATAAAACTAATGGCAGAAGCAGAATAAGCCATCGTATCTGTACCATGCAAGATTACAAACCCGTCGTACTGATGATAATTTTCTTTCAATATAGAAGCCATATCCTTCCATTGTTCTACATTGATATTTGAAGAATCAACAGGTTCAGGAAATGAAATAACCGTCAATTTCAAATCCAACTTATGTAATTCAGGGATTTTCTCCAGTACCAAACTGAAATTGAAAGGCGCCAAGGCTCCCTCCTCGTCATACACCATACCAAATGTACCTCCCGTATATATCAAGAGAATGGAAGATTTGGGATCTTCCGAACTGGTCGCAATGTTGACTACTTTAAATTTACTTACTTGGGTCATTCGTGTTGTTTAATTGAAAATACGGTTCGCATTTTCGGTGGTAGCTTTCGCCACCTCATTTTTGGTCATTTTTTTAACAGTAGCAATTTTTTCCACTATTAGTTCAAGATAAGCCGGTTCATTTCGCTTACCTCTATGTGGGACCGGCGCAAGATAAGGACTATCCGTCTCCAATACCAAATGATCTAATGGGATTGATTCAAGTACTGGTTCTAATCCACCGTTCTTGAAAGTCGCCACTCCTCCAATACCCAACAAAAACCCTAAATCAATAATTTGGTTGGCTTGTTCGACAGTCCCAGAAAAACAATGAAAGATCCCACTGAAATCCTCTGTTTTGAGATCATCTACCAATGCAATGGTTTCGTCAATAGATTCACGACAATGAATGACTATTGGTTTATCCTTTTCAATGGCCCATTTAGATTGGATATTAAAAGCTTCCTTTTGTTGTTCAAAATGAGATTTATCCCAATACAAATCTGTCCCCATTTCACCAACCGCTACAAAATCTCTTTTTGAGAGCCAATCTTCTACTATATACAGTTCCTTTTCGAAATTATGATCTACTGAGCAGGGATGCAGACCCATCATTGGAATACAGTATCCCGGATAACGGTGTTCGAGTTCCAACATAGCATCAATTGATTCACTATCTATATTGGGCATGTAAATTTTCTCAATGCCTTGTTCCCTTGATCTTTGGATCATTTCATCCAAATCATCTTTAAATTTATCCGAATATATATGTGCGTGGGTCTCTACTAACTGCATTCCAAATGACAATCCAATTTTGATTAATACCTTCTTCCCTTCCACTTCAAATCAATTGGAAGTACATAAAATACAAATGTGAAGAAATAAAAGACGAAATCATAGATTTCAAAGAGGAGAAGATGAATCAGAGAAAAACGAGATTTAGTAATCTTTGACATCCTTTTTAGGATGACCATTTTAATAATTATTGTGATCAGACCTAACACCAACCAAGGCAGTCCATAAAAAGAAAGTACTATCAAAGCTGGCCAGAACAACAACTTGACTATTCCGGTTAGTATTACTGAAGGGTTCAACCCTACCAAACCTTGCATCCAACGTTTGCGCTGATGAAGAAGCCCCATCATAGTTGTGATAGGCTTGGTGGTGGCAACTGCTGCTGCATTTTCGTTTACCACTAATTCTCCTCCATTCGCTACTAACGCCCGCAATAGTGCCACATCTTCTACTACAGTTGGTTCCAACGATTGATGCCCGCCAACTGCTTCATAATTCTTTCGAGAAATCAGCATGTTATTTCCCCAAGCCGTCGGAAAAATACCCAGCTTAGAAAAGCATGAGATGATGTATTGATTAAACAACCAATCTAAATTTTGAATGGAAGACTGCCAATTGCTATTTGAAACTGTAGTTAGACCTACTATTAATTCATTTCGATCCGACACCCCACTCAATGAGCCTTCAATCCAGTTGGGCTGAAAGAGCATATCAGCATCTGTAAAAAGGAAATAATCTCCTCTGGCCAATTTCGAGAGTTCAGCCAAGATTTTTTGTTTACCAAATGCACCTGATTCTTTCTCATCGAATGAAATCACTTTAGCATTTTCCGGTTGATACTTTTCCAGAAGTTTTAATGTATGGTCTTGCGAATCATCGTCTCCAAAAAGTATTTCATATTTTGAAGAAGGATAGCTTAAATCATTGAGGCTTTCACATAATTCTTGGACTTGACTTTCTTCATTGCGAAGAGCAATCAATATGGACACAAATGGCTGCTTGTCAGATAATTGATCCTTTTTTTTTGTTTTTATAAACAACAAACTTCCAAGGAAAATCATCCATATAAAAACAATCCCGATGACAATTGAAAATATCATAAACTATTAGGAATTACACCAAAAGTAAATCCTTGCTCTTTACAGAAATCAAGAAATTTAGGCAGTACCCACTTGAGTGTGTCAAACGACTTTTCATTGTCATGGAAGACAATGATATCTCCTGATTTTGTTTTTGAAATCAATTGAGAAAGACACTCTTCTTTTGAAAGTTTATCATCAAAATCACCACTCATCAATGACCATAGCACGGCAGATTTCCCACCTCTAAAGTGACCGTATGGTGGACGAAATGCAATTTTATTATTTGATGAATATTCATTCAAAGTTTGCTCCCCTCTTTTTTGATTATCAAAATATTCTTCTTTTGATATTTTCCATCCATCCAAGTGCTCAAAACCATGATTTGCCAATTGATGCCCCTGCGTGTACATTTTTTCAATAAGTCTTTCTTGATTTTTCAAATTCTTTCCTAAACAAAAAAACGTTCCTACGACATTGTATTCAGCAAGTATATGAAGTATTTGTTCCGATACTTTTGGCGTTGGCCCATCATCAAAAGTCAGATATATTTCGTTACTCGAATTTGGGATGGTCCAAATATGATGTGTAAACAGTTTTTGGAATAGGGACGGTATTCTATGAAAATAGAATCCCAAGTTTAAGATTTGAATTTTGCAGAAAGAATCGTCACATCATCGCGGTATTCTTGCCCTTTCCGGAAGTTATTGACTGCATCCATCATGGCTTGGTTTAATTCATTGGGCCTAGAATTTTGCACACTTTTGATTCCTTCTAGGATTCGGTCTTCTCCAAATTCCTCTTCATCTGGATTGATGGCTTCATTCAATCCATCTGTGTAACAAAATAGGTAAAATTCAGCTAGGTTTTCAATGACTCCCATTTCTACAAAAGGCAATGGCTCAAACATACCCAAGACTGTAGTTCCTTTAGTCAATTCTATGTCCTCCTTAAAGTTGACCTGAAGTAAAGGCGGATTGTGACCACAATTCACATATCGTAGCGTTTGTTGAGACTTGCTGTAGATAGCCACAAAAAATGTAATAAAAATCTCTCCATTACCACTGAATTTGATTTGATGGTTTAGTTCTGAAACTATTGTAGTCAAATCATTCGTCTGACGTACCAACGTATGCAATGAAGCCTGAAAATTGGACATCATCAAAGCAGCAGGAACTCCTTTGCCTGACACATCAGCGATACATAGCAGAAATTGGTCTTCATCAATTGGGATGTAATCGTAATAATCTCCCCCTACATTATGATGCGGTTGGTAAAAAGCAGCCACCTCAAATTGATCCGTTGCTGGCAGGTTCTTCGGGAATAGATAATTTTGAACTTGTTTGGCAATCTCCAATTCCTTTTTGAATGCTTCCTGCTCTAATTGCTGACGAGCCAACTTTTTATTTTCTATCGCCACCAATATAATGTTAGTAAGCGCTTCTAGAAATGTAGTGGCTGAGTTATTCGTAAATCCCTCCACCGTTTCAGCAATGTCTCCCACAAATACCAGCGCCAGTAATTTACTTTTGTGTAACACGGGTATGATGTGATCAAAATCATGACATTCAGCATCCCGCAAGCTTTTTACTTTCACTTCATCTTCAAAGCTATCTACTGGAATGCTGGAAATAAGCGCTTGATCCACACCAAAAAAGACTTTACAATTCCATTCACTTTCTGATTGTACAAAAAGTGCCAGTTTTTTCACCTTAAGATTAGCCAACAAGGTGAAATGATAAATCTTATACAAAGACTCTTCAGACAGATTGTTATTGATTGCTTCTGTTACCTCCAACAGTGCATTCAATTCCAGTTCCTTGAGATCTGATTCTATGGTCTTGGTTTGTCCCATTTAGCTTGTGTGTGCCTTTAGTCCTTCTTTTGAGGCTAGGTAATAATATTTTCTGAAATTGATCTCTATATCAATGCTTGCTGCATCCAACTCGACGTCCGGTTCATCGTAGCAGCGCAACCAATTCTTCTTTACCATTTTAGCCAGAATAGGCTTCAAATCTTCATCCGATAATCCCAAGGTTTCCTTTAGATCGTTGTAATGAATTAAGAAATACAATTCGTCCAATATGTCAAATTCGAGATCACTCATGCTCGATTGGGTTTAGGATTAGATTTTATGGATTCGGTCTCGCCACCTGTATTTTCCAAAATTAGAAGCTAGCCCAAAGAATACAACATAAAATGGATAAATAATTTGCAGCAAGATAAAACTGAATAAGGACACTTTACTGTTTTGAATTCTACTTACACTGTTAATAAATAAATAGTCTATACCAAATTTTGCACTCAACACGAAAAAACCAAGTGGGTTCATCGTCGAACAAGCATCTATCAATAACCATCCCCAAATGCTGTATATACAAAAAATAAAAAGAGGCGCAATCATAGAAAACCCATCTTGATGAAATCTCCATTTGGACGCCCATCGTCTGCGTTGGTTGATAAATTCACTCAAGTTTTTGGGTGGCTCACTGGTAACTAAGGCCTTTTCTGATTTCAAAAATTTGATTTGATTTGGATAAGTTTTGTGAATTTTTCGAAGCAAAAACTCATCGTCGCCAGATGCAATTTCTTCATTGCCTGTAAAACCATTTACTTCCTCAAAAGCATCTTTTGAAAAGGAATAATTACATCCGTTGATCATCGTAGGCTTACCCATTTGCAAAGTAGCAGCCCCTACTCCCACCAAAGCAGCCAATTCCTGATTCAGCATATCGATCCACCTTGACCCATTTAGATTGAATAACTTTACTGGACCGAAAGCTAATTTTGTTCCGCTTGCAAACGCATGTTTATGAGTATCCAACCAACCGCTAGCAACTTCGCTATCTCCGTCCGTACAGACAATCAAATCGCCTTTCGCCAAACGGGCACCCCATGTTATGCCAGCTTTCTTACCCAAATGGTTTGCTGAAAGCTCAACATAATTCAAATTTTCATATTCCGATTGCAGCAACTTGACTACTGCTTTAGTATCATCCTCAGAGTGATCATCCACTACTATGATTTCGAAACCTTGTTTATCTTTTTCTCCTTCATGAATTGATCGAATGAGACGTATTATATTTTTAGATTCATTCCTAACTGGAATAATAATCGTAGCAAAAACGTTCTGATTCTCTTTGGAAGATAAAACAGGAAATTTTCGCGAACGCCAAAACCACAATAGCAAAAGCAAAATACACCCATAGAGCAGGGTAACAATACCAGCCATCCAATAAATCAAAATGATTTCTTTAAGTCTGAAACGAAGAATAGTCCTAGAATAGCAGGGAAAACAATATTGATCAGCCAAACTAGAAAACTAGCTAATAGAACGACACTTAAGTCAGTGACAAAAAAACTAAAAAATAGCGTAGCAGAAATTTCTCGCTTTACTAAATCTCCAAGAACTGACAGGTCTGGTAATAGTGTTTTGATTAAAAATATCCATGCGATACCAAACAGCATAGTGATGATATCCAAGTCACAGCCCAATGCCCAAAAAACAAAGTAAAACTGAAACACAAAAACCACATAACGTCCAGTAGACATCAAGAATAATTTTAAAATGGATGATGTGTTGAGCTGACTCAATAAAAATAAGTATTTCTTCAAGCCATTTCTATAAAAATACAATCCCAAAACCCCACCTAGTACCAATATAGTGGAAACTAAAAAAGCTAAAAAAAGAACATCAACAGGAACTTCCAATCCTCTGTTTAACAAATAAACAACTGCCATTGTGCCAAACATTAAAGTAGGAAGCAATTGAGAAAATCGATCAACAGCTAAAGCAGCAAAAATTTGATCTCTGTATTTTTCGGATAATCCAATGAACCGGGAAAAACCATCTCCAACTCCAAATGGACTGATTACATTCAGGCTCTTTCCGGCCAATATAATTTTGGTGCAGGCCCAAATTGTTTTTTCATCCATCCTTGTTAAAATGAATTTCCATTTCCAGGATTCGATCCCGATATTGAGCGGTAGCAAGCCCACGCACAATACGATTCCCAGCTTGTGAGCCACTGGAACTGAATGCAGTAAAGACAGGCTTTCGCCATCCCCCATAAACTTCAGGACCACGACAACAAGAATAACAGCAGGCAAAACCCAAGTCCAGAGGAGCCAAATGGCTTTGCCCCAACCACTGTTTCGATATTTTGCCAATGTCTTAATCATATTCCAATATTAGACTTAAAGTCACTTTTCATAAAAGGTAATCTTTCTATCTTGCAATGCTATCCAACTCCATGAATAAAACTAAGGAAAAAATCATTTTAGGACTAGACCCAGGCACCACAGTGATGGGTTATGGTATCATTTTAGTGAAGGGCAGTAAAATTACCACACTTCAATTGGGTGTCATCCACTTAAGTAAATATGGATCACACGAATTAAAACTCAAGAAAATCTTTGAAAGAGTCACTCATGTGATTGAGGAGTTTGGGCCAGACGAAGTCGCGTTAGAAGCACCGTTCTTTGGTAAAAACGTGCAATCGATGCTCAAACTTGGAAGAGCGCAAGGCGTAGCTATGGCCGCGGCTTTGACCAAAGACATTCCAATCACAGAATATGCACCGAAAAAAGTAAAACAATCTGTCACCGGAAATGGCAATGCTTCCAAAGAACAAGTAGCAGCTATGCTACAGTCTATTTTGAAGTTCAAAGAAATACCCAAACTCTTGGATGCGACAGATGCACTAGCCGTGGCACTGTGTCATCACTATCAAGGAGGAAAACCACAGGCCTCCGCTAAGAGTTGGAAGGCCTTTTTGTCTGACAATCCGGATAGAGTGAAGTGAGTTATGTTTAGTCCCTTTACAACTCTATTATAATTCGACGTCATGCTCCGGTCTATCCGGAGCATCTGCTGGTAATTTGCAGACAGATTCCCTTGACAAGTAAAGCGAATGACGAAGGCCAGAGGATTCCTACCAAGTCGTAGATTTGATCTTCTGAGCAGCACGCATAATATCCCTCCTACTGATCTGTCCTTTCAGAATTCCATTTTCTGTCACTGGAAATCTTCTGAAATAGGTATTCAAAAACTCATTGGCGCAGGCCACTACATCCATATCCATCTCAAGGGTTTTCACATTACTGGACATAAAATCAGACACTTTACCTTTTCCACTTGGGATGTTATGATAGGACGACTGTACCAACACCTTCAAGCAATCCTTTTCGGATAACATCCCCACCAATTCTCTTTTTTCGTTGAGTACGGGTCCACCCGAAATTCGCTTTTTCAACATGATGTCGATAGCTTCTGCAATTTCTTGGTCAGGTCTGAAAGTGATTAAGTCTTTGGCCATGTAGTCAGCAATAGTCTCATATTTGATTCCTTTTTCCTGCTCTACACGAGCGCCTTTAAAGTTCATTACCATGGTTGATTTAGTTAGAAGTTGAAATTAGACGAACTCTTATATTACCATATTTTAGATCAATTAGCAAGCAAAATCCTCATAAAATACAATTTCAGTAGGATATTTGCGATATGTTTATTAGTTTGATGCCGAGCCTAGGAATTTTGACCACCCATTGATGTTTGAACTTTATTTATAAAAGAGTGTTAATTATGTCAGAATAGTTAATCTCTTATTAGAAATAAACCGTATAAAATATTAAATTTGCGGGCTCGTTTATACTAGTACTAGGCAAGAGAGCCCTAAAAAAGGAAAACAATATCATATGAGACAACTGAAGATCACACAATCGATTACTAACAGACGTGAAAGCCACACGCTTGAAAAGTATTTTACTGAAGTTAGTAGTGTGCCAATGATTACTCCTGATGAGGAAGTAGAATTAGCACAAAGAATTAAACAAGGAGATGATCTTGCTCTTGAAAAATTAGTAAAAGCGAACTTGAGGTTCGTGGTATCTGTTGCCAAGCAATACCAAAACAGAAGTTTGCCTTTGAATGACTTGATCAACGAAGGTAACCTAGGTCTAATCAAGGCCGCTAAGAAATTTGACGAAACGAAAGGATTTAAGTTTATCTCCTACGCCGTATGGTGGATTCGTCAGTCGATCATGCAAGCTTTGGCTGAGCAGTCGAGAATCGTAAGATTACCGATGAACAAATCTGGTGCGATCAACCAAATCAGAAGAGCTTATGCTGAACTAGAGCAGAAGTACGAGAGAGAGCCTACCGAAGAGGAATTGGCTGATATCCTAGACATGAAGCCTAGCGAAGTAAGAAACACACTCGGTGCTGAAGTGAAGCAGATGTCTATGGACGCGCCTTTCGGTGAAGATGAGTCTGGTTCTCTATTGGACGTGTTGGAAAACAAAACAACAGTTCCTACAGATGGTCAGATGGTATTCAACGATTCGTTGAAAGTAGAAACCATCAGAGCCTTGTCTACTTTGACTGCTAGAGAAAGAGAAGTAGTAAGAATGAGCTTTGGTATCGGATCTGACAACCCATTCACCCTAGAGGAGATTGGTGACATCATGGGCTTGACTCGTGAGCGTGTGAGACAAATCAGAGAGAAGGCCCTACAGAAATTGAGAGAGCCATCTAAGAATCAGAGATTGAAAGAATTCTGTGCGACTTGATCCACAGCAATTTTAAAAATATTGAAAGCCTCAGCGAAAGTTGAGGTTTTTTTGTGTCCAAAAATCAACCGTCATTACCCGATGAAGTCGACGTAGGACACTGCATTCGGGTAATCCCTCGCGTCTAGCAGACTACATCCACAGCAATTGCTCTCATTCCGGCAGATCGATCGCCTTGTCACCAGCCTGTCGACAGACAGGAGCAAAGGCGATGAGGTGATCTTGTGAAGATATAACGTGACCCACTCTTAGATTTCACACTTACTATTAAAGCCCAAGATTGCCGCGCTTCGCTCGCAATGACGGAAAAAAATTCAATTTCCACAACCATACTCAGCTCTCAACTTAAACCCGTCATGGCGAGGAGCTTGCAGAACTACAATCTCATAAGCAAATGAAGCGCGACGTGGCCATCCTTATCGGTAACTGCTGCTGCCTCTTGCAATATTCCAACGATTCTACTATTCTTGTCATCCGGTCTTGTCAGCAGCCAGACCTTGCCCGCCGAATGGCTGGCCGAACCGCAGCACTTCTGAGAAAATAAATAGATAAATAAAACATAAAGAATATATGACGCACTGTGCACTATATTCGGATGTTATCTACAAGGTAGTGCACATCGCAGATTGAACTAACATGAAAAACCTGAGCATCTTTCTAACTTTTATTCTAACTGCCTGCTGTCTAACAACCTTTGGACAAACAAAGGTTTTACAGGGTAAGGTGATAATCAGTGAACCCAGCTATGAAAAGGATGTGGATTCCGAATTTTTCCTAGCTCCCGGTGCAATGGTTTTTTCTGAAGACACTGTTGAACTTGGAACATCAAACAAAGATGGATTTTTCGAAATTGAAGTACCAGAGAACACTTCCAAAATCTTTGTTTCATGGGTCGGCTATGACTGGGAAACAATCGAATTAAGTGAAAACTGTGAACAACTAGAGATTGTACTAATTCCTGCTGTTATTTATGACTTTGTCAGTTTAAAACGGGCTAACAAACTGAATCAGAAGCATAGGGAAAAGTGGCTACCTGAACTCTATCAACAAGCATTTGAACAAGGATATATCACGAGCGAAAATCCCTGTAGATAACAGACGCTGATCGTCATGTCAAAAACATCATTCAAACTAAACTTAATTGAAATATGAAAAAGATTTTCACCCTGATTACTGTATGCTTATTTACTGTCTCACTTTATGCACAAACCAAACTTATAAAAGCTGATGCCTTCCTTGATGTAAAGAAGGGTCAGCTTGTTGAGCCAGCAAATATTTTGATCGAAGGTGAATTAATAAAATCAATAAACCCAGGTTCAATCCCAGATACTGTTGAAGTTATTGATCTATCAGGACAAATTCTATTACCTGGTCTAATGGACATGCACGTTCATTTAGACATAAATTTTGAGAATAACTATCAATATCAACTTGTCACAGAAAGCGGAAGTAAACAAACATTGAGAGCAGCAAAAAACGCTAGAAAAACACTCATGTCTGGTTTTACAACCGTAAGAAATATTGGGCAGACACACCCTACAATTGAGCTTATTGACGTTGCTTTGTCCGAAGCAGAAAAAAATGGATGGATTGAAGCTCCGAGAATCATTCCTTGTGGGCACATGATTGGCATTACTGGAGGGCATGCTGATCTTTCGATGATGGGGGGATTTGCAGAAGGTATTTTGGATACTGAGCCTGAAAACGGTATAGCGGATGGTAAAGACGAGGTGTTAAGAGCTGTACGACATCAAATCAAATACGGTGCAAGAGGAATAAAGATTATGGCAACTGCCGGTGTATTATCTTTAGAGGAATCAGTTGGTACCCAGCAGCTTACAAGTGAAGAAATGGAAACGATTGTTGGTGAAGCTAAAAGACATCACATCACGGTAGCTGCTCATGCACATGGTACGGAGGGAATTATTGCAGCAGTAAATGCGGGCGTCACATCTATTGAACATGGTTCCATATTAAATGATGAAGCGATCAAATTGATGATAGAAAAGGGTACTTACCTTGTCCCTACTACAGGATTAATGGATATAATACCAAAAGGTTATGATAAAATGGATCCTAGACTTGTTGAAAAAGGTAAGTACATTTTACCTATTGCTATAAAAAGTCATGAAAAAGCAGTAAAAGCAGGAGTTAAAATTGCACTTGGAACCGATGCTCCTCTTATTCCCCACGGAATGAATGCAAAGGAGTTATCTGCGTTGGTTGAGCGTGGAATGAAACCAATAGAAGCTATTCGGTCATCGACCATAGTTCCCGCTGAAATGCTCAACCTAACAGACAGAGGTGAAATAAAAGAGGGATTATTGGCGGACATCATTGCTGTTGAATCCAATCCACTGAAAGATGTTAAAGCATTGGAAAACGTGAAATTTGTCATGAAAGGCGGAAATGTTTACAAAAACGAGAAATAACCAGCACATTACAAACACTAAAATGAACATGCTAACTGGCCATCTGAAATGATAATACGAAAGGGAAGCTTCGGTGTTTCTAGCTACTCAGGAGCGTACTCATGTAGCTAATCGTTAATATCACACCCTCTCATTATAATCCTTCTGCAACCCATTGATGATATTCCACTGCGCGAGGATGTAGGTGCCCATGATCCAGATGGAGGCGTTTTCCATGGGGGCGTAGAATTTATTAATGGCGATGAGGGCATCAGATAAGATGAAAAGGATGGCGCCGAAGACTACTTGATTGAAGCTTTCTGTACTGGTACGTCCATTTCTATACACCGCACCTAGTGCCATCAGACAGATCAAAGTGGCATAGATCGAAACCGGAAGTTTCAATCCATCTAAAAATGGCCAAAGCGTGTAGAGTAAACCGATGGCAAAGACGGCGAACGGAAAAACATTAAATAGATGCTGAATAGGCGAGAAATTATCTCCTCCCCCTTGTGTTTTGGCATTCTTGAAAGAGAAAAAATAAAACGATTGCGCGACTGCGAAAGCCCCCAATCCCACCAGAAAGAACCATTCTTTTTCGTGCACATACATGAGAGCTACATCTCCAAACCAAGAGAATAGCAAGGCAAACACCGCTAGGATAAAAGATAAGTTCACAGGTCCTTCCAGACCCTTACGGAAATAGACCAAGAGCACAGGCATCAACAGCGGTTTGGTGAATTGATTGAGCCAAGTCCATTCCATCGCATGACTGAGCAGTTCTGCTACGGCAATGACAATAAATACGTACTTGAGGATTTGGGCAGTTTTTTCGTCTTTCATCTCATTATGTTGCTTTACTGGCTAGTGCCAATTTCTTAACCGGATTCGAATATAAATAGATGAGCCCAATTAAGACGGTAGCTGAAGCAATATAAAAGACCAAAGAGATGTTGGCCAATTCATTATTGTAGATCAGACCGGACAAGAACGCACCCATACCAATACCAATTTCCAGCGCAATGTACATGGTAGCAATGCCTCTTCCTCTGTGGGCTTCATTACTCAAATCGATCGTCCAGGCGAAAATCGTAGGCGAACAAATCCCTACCCCTAATCCAAAAGCCACACCACTAATTACAAACATGATTTGATTGTCTGTATTAGCAAGTAATAGCATGGCCACCAATAAAATCATACTGCCAATGCGTAGCACTGGAATCCGACCATATTTGTCCGAGGCCTTACCCGCGACTATTCTTACCAATAAAGAGGCTATCGTAAAGAAAGTGAAAAACAAGCCACGATTTGGGAAGCCTAGTTGATCGCTTAAGTCTGGTATGACGGTCAGTATGGCACCAAACGAAAACACAGAAAGCATCATCATCAAGGAGGGTGAAATTACATTTGGTTCAAGCACCTCATTTGGTTTTACATAGAAATGACTGGCTGACAACTTCTCCGGATCTTTCAGTGACTCTTTCATGCCAATAAGGATTAATACAGAAAGAATAGCAAAACCTGATGAGCTATAAAACATAGTATTTAAACCTGCAGTAGAGGCAATAAAAGAACCAATTGCCGGGCCAGCCGCCATGCCCAGACTACTAAAGAACCCAACAATACCCATCGCTTCTCCCCTTCGTGCAGCTGGCACGATATCCGCCACATAAGCAGAGGTACCTGTGGGTTTGAAGCCAGTAGAAAATCCATGAAAGAAACGCAAAGCAAAAAAACCAATAATCCCTGTGACAAAAGGGTAAATTAACGCAGCTATACTACTCACCAAGGCACCTACCACCATCACAGGGATTCGTCCGACTTTATCCGCCAATTTACCACTGAATGGCCTTGATAAACCGGCAGTCACAGTAAACAAGGCAATGATCAGTCCTTTGTATTCACCTCCTCCTAAACTATCCAGATAAGAAGGTAGTTCTGGAATGATCATATTGAAACTACCGAAAAAGAGGAATCCACTCAGGCAAAGCAAGCCAAACTGGATGGTAAAAATAGATGGAGTGTTGTTCATAGTAGACGCACAAAACTAAATGGAATATCTTAAAATTTGTTGTCATTTCGAACGGAGTCGGTTCGTCGAAGCGGAGAAATCTCATCAACAAGATTTTACTTAATTTCATTAAGATTTCTCCCTTAAGGTCGAAATGACAATGTAGATCAAAATATTAAAAGTGATAAAAATGACTAGACCTTAGAAACTGGTGTATGTGGAGCGGCTCTTTTTATCCAGCTTCAAATCTTTCAGCAACTGTGAGTTTACACGTATTTCAACAAAATAAGATTGGCGCGGACCGAAAGGAACCCAATTAAAATTGATGGTCCAGCAATGCAAGTCTCTACCTACATTCAATCGGGTCACCGTAAATTCCTTGTTTTTAATATCATATCCAGAATTAAATCCTATTCTGGTTTTGTCAGTGATGCTGAGGTTTCCATTGAAATTTAACGTCTGAGTGATTACCGCATCATTGAATCCATTCTTCGTATAATTGAAAGCATAGTTGATATTCAATGCCCAAGGCACATCAAAAGGCACGTATTGATTGGGATCTCGAGATATGAACTGATTTACATTTCCTGCCATTTGATTCTCTTCTTGTCCAGGCAAAAAGGGATTATCGGGATCTGAGTTATTGATATGACCATCGTTCATTCCAATATTTCTACCATTATCTCCATTATTGTCTTGTTTAGATTGACTTCCTTTTGGCTTTAGATTCAAGCCAATGGCTACATTCCCTCTGGTTAGTTTTCCTAGTCCACCTCCATTATTCCACGCTAGTCGATCGATTCTTCTTTGGTACACATTGTCAGTCTCACCAATACTATCTAAAACATATACATACGGATCAATCGTACCACTCATATTGACACTCACCATTTGGTTGAAAAGGCTGGTACGTGCATTGACGTTGATATTACTTAGGTTGAAAGAATCGGCCAGAAAATTGTAGCCGGAGGACATGGACAAGTTGTCAAAGATTTTTACTTTTTTGTATTCTTCGATAGAATCATTTTTGGACTTCACTTTCATTTCTATGTTATGATTCATGGAGAATGATAAACTTGCATTTTCTCCTAAAGCAGGCCCACCGTAAGCGAATCCTTGATATTTGGAAAGTATTCTTGTATTTCCATCTTCGTCTACCTGTACTTCTTCATAGTGTCCCTTAGAAGGGTCTCCAAAATCTGGGCTATAGCTAAAGCCTACACTAGGAGTAATCACATGACGAATGGCCTGGACTTTGCCCCCTCCGAAGTTATACATTCCATAAAAACGAGTAGAAACAGAAGCACCAGAACTGTACCAGCCTGCACGTGAAAATTGGCGTAAAGTATCTACCCTCACCCCTTCTTCCTCAGCATCATACGAGTATTGTAATTCTTTGGGGTACCAAACTTCCGTATAATTAAAACTTGGTGAAACAGTAAAATACTTCATCACATTAAAAGAGGTGGCTACAGGAATGGTATGTCTGGCTCCTAATTTTGCACGATCAAAAAGAGCGGCTAGATTATCTGATGAAAATCCTATCACACTATCATCCAATGGATTTCTATTGATCACATCAAAACTTGGGTTTGCTACCGTAGCATTGGATAATTCACTTTTAGCTACAAGGTTATAAGAAAAACCAAGCTTACTTAAAATACCATTCTTTGAACTCACAATATTTTTAAGTGGATAAATCCGATTCATATTGAAACTCAATTCCGGCAAGGTAACATTGACGATTTCAGTACTTATATTCTGGCTGTGCCGAGCATTCAAACTCAAATTGAACGGAGTACCCTGAAAGGTTTTCGAATAAGAAATGTTAGAGTTAAACTGTGCATTGACACTCTGCTCATAATCATATCCCACGTTGTTTGCATTGGCCGAATAGGTAGATGTACCCGCAGAAACAGATGCAGAAAATCTCGAAGTTCCAGCTGACTGTGGACTATGTGACCAGTTTAACCAAAAATCCTTAGAGAAGGAATCATCTTCAAATTGCGTACTGTTGGTCTTGTTGTATCTCAAATTAAAATTACCAGAAAAAGCATACCTTTTTCTATAGGTCGACACACTCTGAAGTCCATAACTACCATTCGTAAATATGTCTCCTGTCAGCTTCAAGTCCATATAATCATTGATATCAAAATAATACCCCCCATTTCTCAAAAAGAATCCTCGATTCTGATCTTCTCCATAGGAAGGAAAAATTATACCGGAAGCTTTTTCTTTAGGCTGGGGAAACATCCCAAATGGAAAGCCAATTGGTGTTGCTATCTCTCCAAAATACAGATTGAATGGCCCTGAAACTACTTTGTTGTTAGGAATTACTTTCAGTTTGGACGATTTGATATAATAGTGCGGATAAGCATGATCACAAGTGGTGTATTTCGCCCCTCTTATAAACATTTCATTTTTCTCATTCTTCTTTACTTTTTCACCGTGCATAAATGCACCGTCCTGCTCTGTAATCACGCCATTGATTAGCGCTCGTTTAGATTTGAAATTATATTTGATGTCATCTGTTTCATAAACATCCTGCTTTTCTGAAAAAATCGGCTTACCTACTTTTTTTCCTGCACTATCCAGTGTGTAGTTGGCCTGGATAGAATTGGTTACCCAATCCAGAGAAATTCGATCGGCAGACAAACTGATATCTCCATAATCAATTTGAGATTCTCCATACAAATACATCATTTGATTCCCAAGATCAAAAAAGATAGAATCCCGAGCTTTATAATCAATTGTAGTCTCAATATCACCTCGAGGCTTTGGTGGAGCCGCTACAGGCACGGTTTCTGTTAGACTATCTAACAAATCAGCATTTGTAAGGCTATCTAATACATCGGGATTCGCTCCCATGATGGCTTGAGCAGAATCTGCAATAAAAGGAAGTCTCTCTGGATGGTTCACTAGTGAGTCTCTTACACCAAGAGAATCTAGCAATTGCAGCGTTTGTTGAACAATTTGGGCAGAATCTAATGGAGATTCTTGACCAAAAGCTGAAAACCTAGCGGAAATGAGTAAAATTAAAATGACTACGTACTTGATTATGCGCACTAGGGGTTTTCAGTTACGAGTAAAAATTTACATTTTTGTACAAAAATATTGCCATTATAATTTAAACTAGCGTATCTGGATGAAAAATATTTTTGCAATATCATTTTTTTCGATTCTGTTCATTTTAAGCTCCTTTAACTATACAGGGGTAAAAGATGTTACGGTTAGAAAAATTGTGATTGATGCTGGCCATGGAGGAAAAGATCCTGGCACTTTTGGTTCTTATTCCAAAGAAAAAGACATTGCTTTAAGTATCGCACTTGAAACAGGTGAGATTATAAAAAAATATATGCCTGAAGTTGAGATCATTTATACGCGTCAAGATGACAGCTTCCCTACTTTATTCGAGCGATCGGATTTAGCCAATAAAAACGACGCCGACTTATTCATTTCTATTCATTGTAACAATGCACCTTGGAGTAATGAAGTACACGGGACAGAAACCTATGTCATGGGTTTAAAGAACTTTGACAGGAATTTTGAAGTTGCCAAAAGAGAAAATTCAGTAATTCTGTTGGAAGATAATTATGAAGAAACTTATCAAGGTTTTGACCCTAACTCTCCTGAGTCTTACATACTTTTTTCATTGACTCAATCTGTTTATCAAGAACAAAGCATCTTGCTCGCCACTAATGTCGAGGATCAGTTTAAAAACAGAGTTGGAAGAAAGAGTCGCGGAGTGAAACAATCTAGCTTATACCTTCTTTGGAGTTCTGCTATGCCAAGTATTTTAGTAGAAACTGGATTTTTAAGCAATCCTAAGGAGGAAAAAGAATTAAATGATAAATTACAACAAACCTATATTGCATCGGGTATATACCGTGCATTTCGTGATTACAAAACCGAAATTGAATCTAAAAACTAATACCTAAACGTGAGTAAAGAATTTAAAGTAGGCCTGTTCGCCATCATCTCTGGCGCCATCCTTTATCTCGGATTCAATTACCTAAAGGGCAAGGATTTTTTCTCTCCTACCAACAAATACTATGTGCTTTACAAAAACATAGACGGTCTCAATGTTTCTAATCCCGTCATCATCAATGGATATGCGGTTGGTCGTGTGAGTTCAATTGGTATCCTTCAGCAAAAAAACAATCGAATCATAGTAGAATTGGACGTAGACGAACGGGTAGTTCTTGGAGATTCGACTGTGGCACAATTGACAAACAGTGATTTTCTAGGCAGCAAGGCAATTTTGCTCCAGATTGGTGATTTATCTAGACCACTAAAGAGTGGAGATACACTCAAATCGGATATTGACAAAGGGTTGGCGGCTTTATTTGAAAGCGCAGAACCTATCACTTCTAACTTAACCGTGACGATCCGAAGAATCAACGAAATTCTTTTGGGAATGGAGGGAGCTGGAGAGGACATCAAGGATGTATTAAAATCATTAAATACCACGCTCAAAGGTGTAAATCAATTTGTGAGACAAAATAACGCTAATCTAAAGGTAACTATGACAGGCGTCAATACCTTATTAGCCAATGTAAATGACAAAGTAGATATGCTGGAGCCTGTCTTGGCTAATGCTGATTCTACTTTAAATATGGTACAACATCTTCCAATCGACAGTGCCATTAATGCACTTAACGGCACGCTAGCAGAGCTTACGTTGATCATGGAAGATATCAATGCTGGTAAAGGCACAGTCGGTAAAATACTCAAAGAAGACAGTCTCTACAATAATCTAAATCAGACGATTCTGGACCTAGATCAGTTGCTTATTCATTTCGATGAAAACCCTAAACATTTCATGGCGCCTCTAGGTAAATCCAAAAAGAAAATCGAAAAGGCTCGTGCCAAAGCCGCCACAGAGGAATAGTTTGCATCTATAAAAAATGGTTAGTCCTAAATTACCTTTATGGCAATTTTAGGACCAACCATTTGCAGTTGATTATTTACCCCGCATACAAGTAACTCGCTTGAAGTCCCAAAGGAATCCCTAAAATCCAAAAAGTAACTAGGAATATGGTCCAAAGAATAAGTAGGGCAATTGAATAAGGAATCATAACCGAAACCAAAGTACCTATACCAGTTCCTTTCACATACTTTTGGCAGAAAACGACCACCAAAGGAAAATACGGCATCAATGGTGTAATGATATTAGTAGAAGAGTCTCCTACTCTATAGGCTGCCTGAGTTAGCTCCGGAGAATAGCCCAACTGCATGAGCATCGGAACAAAAATTGGCGCGAGCATCGCCCATTTGGCAGAAGCCGAACCCACAAATAAGTTCACAAATGCCGCTAGAAAAATAATTCCCGTGATCGTCACAGGACCAGAAAGTGCCAGTCCTTTCAAGAAATTGGCTCCCTTAATGGCTAATAGTGCACCTAAATTGGAAGTCCCAAACGCATAAATAAACAGGGAACAGAAAAACGCCATCACCACGTAGTATGCCATACCCCTCATGGACTCTGACATCACATCTATTACATCTTTGCTAGACTTAAACTTGCCAGCCACAATTCCATGAATTACTCCTGGTAACAAGAAAAACAAAAATATCAGTGGCACAATAGACTGCATGACAGGAGCCGTAAATGATGTCAGAGAACCAGAGGCATCCCTAAATGGAGAACTTTCTGGTAAAAGCGATAGGACAAACAAAACAAACACCACAAAAGTTGTGATCGTAGCCGTCCAGAATCCTTTTTTCTCTTGATCTGTAAAATCACCCATATCCGGTGCTTTTTCCACATCATCATCAACTGGGTTGTTTTTGTTCAATCTTGGTTCAATGATTTTATCCGTAAGATACCAACCCACTAAAGTCACAAGAATACTAGAGCAAGCCGTGAAGTAATAATTGGCTAACGGATTGACTTGAACCGCCTGATCTATAATCTGAGCCGCAGGCTGCGTAAAACCTTGAAGCAAAGGATCAATAGCAGAAGGCAATGGATTGGCACTAAACCCGCCAGAAACTCCCGCAAAAGCGGCCGCTATACCAGCCAAAGGGTGTCTTCCTGCGGCATAAAAAATAATCCCTCCTAACGGTATCACCAGAACATATCCTGCATCAATAGCTGAATGAGAAACAATACCTACAAATATGACCACAGGAGTCAGTAGGAATCCAGGTGTTTTCTTCAGCATCATTTTGATGGCTGTATGAATATAGCCAGAACCATCAGCTACGCCTACGCCAAGCATGGCAACTAGAACCACACCTAAGGGAGCAAAACTGGTGAATATAGTAACCATTTGAGACAGGAAGGTGGTCAAAGCCGTTCCTGTTAAGAGGTTTTGAACTCTAATGGGCAGGCCATCTCTTGGGTTGATTTCAGTAAACTCTATAGATGCCATCAATGCTGATAATATCCATACGATGAAAATAGAAACTAAAAATAGAATAGCGGGATCAGGCAGTTTATTACCAATGCGCTCTACGTGGCCTAGCAGTTTATTTACCAGACCATTATCATTATTCGAATCAGATGTCATTGTTTAAAAATTGGTTTTGTTTTCATAATTCCAGACTACATCATTTCACATTTCAGACTGGGTTACCTAATAGTATATCATCACAAATTAATTCAATTCTATCAATTCTCATACATCAAATAAATCATTACTAGATGTGTATTAATTTAAAGGCACAAAAAAAGCCTTAACGAAACGCCAAGGCTATAAATTTTCTACAGTATCTATTATTAATCAGTCTACTTTGATTAATTCGATATCGAATACCAATGCAGCAAAAGGAGGAATATCTGCTCCTGCTCCTCTATCACCATAGGCCAAGTTGAAAGGGATATAAAGTCTCCACTTGTCTCCAGGCACCATCAACTGAAGCGCTTCAGTCCATCCTGCAATCACACCATTTACTGGGAACGTAGCAGGCTCACCTCTTTGCACTGAGCTATCGAACACTTTTCCATCGATCAAGCTGCCAGTGTAGTGAGTAGTCACATTGCTAGAAGGAGATGGCTTGGTTCCAGAAGCATCACCAGATTCTACCACTTCATATTGCAATCCGCTCGGCAAAACAGTTACACCATCTTTCTCAGCATTCACTGCTAAGAACGCTTCGCCTTTTTCTTTGGCGTCGCCATGTGCAGCTGCTTTCAATTCCCCAATTTTCTTTTGGATCACAGTGTTGATTTCTTCAACTGTCAATTCGCTGTGACCAGCAAATGAATCACCCAATCCGCTCATGAAAGCATCAATCTCGAAGATTTCATTGAATCCTTCGTTGGTGAAGTTTGTACCTACACTCTGTCCTAGTCCGTAACTGAATTTTTGTTCTTCAGTGTTTAATTCTGTCATTATAATGTCTTTTATTAAGGGCGCAAAGGTAGGAGATTCATTAGGTTTATCAAATTGGAATCAACTCTAATGCGAAACCTACTTTAGCAGGTTATTCACTTGATAAACCAAGGAATCTAAGTCAATTGCTTTTTGATTGAGTCGATCTATTGCATCTAAGGTTTGACTATTATTTGGTTCCTTTTTAATCAAACTGATGATCGCAAGAACATTACAGAGAGCTCCTCTTAATGTATGTGCATTATCATAAGCATATTGAGACAATTGTTCGTGCTTCTCTTCTAACTGTATGGTTCTTTCATGCACTAAATGCTCGAGGTTCCTTTTGAGATTTTCAATTTTTTCCCTCTTGGCCAATAGTTCTTTCTTTTTGGTCTCCAATTCAGCGGTTAGACTAATTAAGGTTTCGTTTGACTCTTCATTTTTCGAGCGCTCTTTATCAAAATTAGTTTTGAGGAAATGAAGAGAAATGACAATTAATAATAGACAAATCAAAAATTGAGTAGCTAAAACATAGTACAAATCATCACTTAGCGTCATATGATATTCATACATACCTGTTGGAGCAACAACTGTCAGCACTAAGCAAGTAGCACAAAAAAGCACCGTATAGTAATACCCGTAAGGTTTGGCCAATACAATGATGAAAACAATAACCAAAACAAAGAAAACATAAGCGGGCGCTGAGAAAACACCGCCAGTTCCAATCCAGTAAAATATATAAGCTGTAGTCCAGACTGCGGCATTAATCCAAACTATCACCGAATACTTAGAAGGGTCTTTCCAGAAGTATAAGGAAGCAACGGACACCAAAAAAAGAGTGGAGGACAGCATGATATGAAAGGCACCAGTCAGTACAACCAAAGACACAATCAGTTGATAAAATGTGGCCAATACAGTGACATACAGACAAACCTTAAAAAAGGCATACTTAAAATCTAATTCTGTTTCACTATGTTTCATTCTTCCTGAACCCATTTATTGTGAGACATTTTAACTGCAACAAAAGCCTCCTCTAATTTCTCTGCAGATCGATGCAACCAATCTGCATAAGCCAATTCTTTTTCAAGACCTTCTAATGACTCAATTTCTTCCAATAATTCTTCAACCGTTGGAGCAATTTGATTGGAATTCACATCCAGAAAAGCAGAAATTTGAGCATTTGAATTCGTTAGTTTTTCTTTTCTTTCCTGAACAAGTTGTTCAAGTTGCTCATTGGACATTTCCAATTCCTTTTGCTGAGCTTCCAGTCCTTCATTTTCATTTGCCAATTCCTGAATCTTCGAAGATATCATTTCGGCCTTTTTAGAAGAAGAATCTTGATCTTGATGATACTGTTTCAACCATAAAATCATAAATGAAGTAAAGAGTATTACTATAAATTGATATTTATAAATATCAAATACAGGGTGCCTTTCTAATACATCCAAAAATTCAGCGTCTAAAACCCAAGCAAATACAACAAATACAATGAAGATATAAGAACAAATCAAAACGAGCTTTAGCTCTTTTTTTCTATTGCATGCTGCTAGAAGGGTAAACAAGGCGATAAGGTTAACGTCAGAAGTGCTCACCAAGCCGTCCCTGGATATCCAGTAAAATGAAAAAATCAAAAGTAGCACCACACTATAAGTAAGATTAATTTTATAGGATTGAATACCAAAAAGTGTAATGAGTAGAACTATTATACTTATGCTTGAAATCAGAATACTCATTAATAGAAATTCAGGAAGCAGCCCTCTATTTATGTATCGGATCAAAGGGTCTACCATCCTAATGAGGACAAATACACATGACATGCACAATATCCTTGATTCAAAAGATAGATACTTCAACATATAGAAAGGTGATCAATTCCAAATAACAATAGAAAACTAATATAATCAATAGATCAATTAACTAGTTAAGGATTCAATCAAAAGAACCTCAGATGAGAATGGTTCAAGTATCTGGAGTGGGATTTTCAATTAAGGCCTACCAATCAATCGGAAAGTAATCTTTCAGAAACTTCCCACACCAGTGTTCGCCTCGGTTGATACCGTCAAATATGGGATCCATGACACGAGCTGCACCATCTACAATGTCTAGCGGTGGCTGAAAGTCGTGTACTTCCTCTTTGAACTTAGCGATCTGCGCTGGGTCTTCGTCCGTCACCCAGCCCGTATCTACCGCATTCATATAAATACCGTGCTTGGCCAATTCACCAGCAGATGTGTGGGTCAACATATTCAAAGCTGCTTTCGCCATATTGGTATGTGGGTGACGAGGCTCCTTTTTGAAGCGATAGAACTTCCCTTCCATCGCCGTGACATTCACGATATGTTTGATGCCCGTATTCTCTCTCTTCATCATGGATGATAAGCGATTACAAAGGACAAACGGAGCAATAGAATTTACCAATTGCACTTCCAGCAATTCCGGCGTGGGCACCTCTCCTAGTTTGAGTCTCCAAGAATTGGTGGTTCTCAAATCCACCTGCTGCAAGTCCACATCTAGTTTTCCTTCTGGGAAAACCTCTTCGTTTTGCAAGGCTCCATCGTAACTGTATGGTATTTGAGACAATTGCGCAGAAGCACGAAGTCCTAGTCCTGGTGCTTTTTCATTCCACGACACAGCTAAGGTCGAAGTATCTTTTCCTGATGGACTCACCGCCCCTATTCTATTGAGGCATTTGTGGTGGCTGGTCAATAGTTTTTGCACATCTGGAGAATGATCTTCAAATGGCAACTGCTCCTTGTCCATCATGTGGGAATAAAAACCTGGAGGACGACGCACAGTCTGTGCTGCGTTGTTGATGAGAATATCTAATCGATCGTAAGTCTGCTCGATATAAGTACAGAAAAGCTCAACACTCGGCGTATGGCGCAAGTCCAACCCATGGATATGCAAGCGGTCACTCCATTTAAAATAATCTTTTTCTTTCGCAAAACGGATGGCTGAGTCTGCCGGAAATCGAGTAGTCGCTATCACGGTTGCGCCTGCCCTAAGCATCATCAATGTCACGTGATAACCGATCTTCAAGCGTGAACCTGTCATCAGAGCCACTTGTCCGGTCAGGTCTGCAGTTTGGAATCTCTTGGCATAGTTGAGGTCACCACAAGTCTCGCACATGGTGTCGTAGAACGGGTGGAGTTTGGTATACTCGGCTTTGCAGACATAGCAGTTTCTGGGCGAATTCAACTCTTGCCCTTCCATGTCCAGCTTGGCTGCCGGTAGCAATATCTGATCTGGCGCTTCGAATATTTTAGCTGTTCGGGCGGAACGAATGCCCGTGGCTTCTCTTGCTTCTCGGTCTTGTTTTCGAATGGCGGTTTTTTCTTTATTCTTCAGATCCTTTCTTCGCTTGCGCAATTCGGTTCTGTCAGGGCGAGACACTTCGCCAGCCGCTTTCATTAATGCTACACGCTGCTCTTCACTTAGATCCACAAGTGGTTCGCTATCTTCTACCAATCCTTGTAAGATAGACAAGCACTTTTCTAAGTCTTCTTTGCTAATATTTTTCTTATCTGTAGCCATTCGAGGCGCAAAGGTATTGAAATGAATGGCGAAGAAGATCATTAACTGCTATCATTTTTCAGTCATTCCAAAACGAACTTGACGGAAGTAAAGTGAAGCAAAGGATTCTCCTCAGCGACGTCTAGCCTGAATCCCTGCCGCAAAGAACTAACGAGTTTTCTCCGGTCGTGCCTCCCTGCGAAATGACTTGAGAATGGTGTTAATATTTTAATTGTCATTCCGTAGCCAGCCTGACGGCAGACAGGCGCAGCGAAGGAATCTCCTCAGCGGCGTCTAGTCTGAATCCCTACCGCAAAGAACTAACGAGTTTTCTTCAGTCGTGCCTCCCTGCGAAATGACTTAAGGATGGTGTTAACATTCTAAATGTCATTCCGTAGCTAGCCTGACGGCAGACAAGCGCAGTGAAGGAATCTCCTCAGCGACGTCTAGCCTGAATCCCTGCCGCAAAGAACTAAGGAGTTTTCTCCGGTCGTGCCTCCCTGCGAAATGACTTGAGAAGGGTGTTAATATTTTAATGGTCATTCCGTAGCTAGCCTGACGGCAGACAGGCGCAGTGGAGGAATCTTATCAGCGGTATCTGGTCTGAATACTTACTGCAAAGAACTAACGAGTTTTCTCCAGTCGTGCCTCCCTGCGAAATGACTTGAGGTTGGTGTTTATATTTTAATGGTCATTCCGTAGCCAGCCTGACGGCAGACAGGCGCAGTGGAGGAATCTTGTTAGCGGTGTCTGGTCAGAATCCTAACTGCAAAGAACTACTAAGAAGTTTTCTCCGGTCGTGCCTCCCTGCGAAATGACTTGAGGATGGTGTTTATATTTTAATGGTCATTCCGTAGCCAGCCTGACGGCAGACAGGCGCAGTGGAGGAATCTTGTTAGCGGTGTCTGGTCAGAATCCTAACTGCAAAGAACTAAGGAGTTTTCTCCGGTCGTGCCTCCCTGCGAAATGACTTGAGAAGGGTGTTAATATTTTAATTGTCATTCCGTAGCCAGCCTGACGGCAGACAGGCGCAGTGGAGGAATCTTGTCAGCGGTGTCTGGTCTGAATACCTACTGCAAAGAACTAACGAGTTTTCTCCAGTCGTGCCTCCCTGCGAAATGACTTGAGGATGGTGTTTATATTTTAATGGTCATTCCGTAGCCAGCCTTACGGCAGACAGGCGCAGTGGAGGAATCTTGTCAGCGGTGTCTGGTCTGAATCCTTACTGCAAAGAACTAACGAGTTTTCTCCAGTCGCGCCTCCCTGCAAAATGACAAGCATTTGAAAAACCAGATTAAAGAGGTTGCTTCAAGTAACCTCTTTAATGACTCTTTAATCCTACCTTTGCCACATGTCAGAACACATCAAGGATAAGAAAGCCATTCTTCAGAAGCTGGGAATACCAGCACTCAACCCTATGCAAGTAGCGGCACAACAAGCCATTTCAGAAAATAACGAAGTGGTGCTACTCTCCCCTACAGGTACAGGCAAAACTTTGGCTTTTTTGCTTCCTATCATTGCCTCCTTAGATCCAAGTCTAAAAGAAGTCCAAGTCCTGATCTTAGTTCCCTCTCGCGAACTAGCGATCCAAATCGAGCAAGTAGTAAGAGAAATGGGCAGTGGCTTCAAAGCCAATGCCGTGTACGGTGGTAGAGCCGGATCGAAAGATAAAATGGAACTGAAACATGCACCAGCCATCCTGATTGGCACACCAGGAAGAATAGCAGATCATTTCCGTCGAGAGACCATATCTACCGATTATATTGATACACTCGTACTTGATGAGTTCGACAAATCCCTTGAAGTCGGGTTCGAATCAGAAATGATCGAGATCATCGACGAGCTCAGAACTGCCAAAAAAAAGATACTGACATCAGCGACTCAAAAGGTGGAAATTCCTTCATTTGTCAACTTAAAAAATCCTACCCAGCTGGATTTCCTAGATCAGGCAACCAGCAATCTAACTTTGAAATTGGTGGCTTCAGATTCCAGAGACAAACTCGCTGCACTTGTCCAACTCTTAGGACATATCCAAAGGGGTAATGGCATTATCTTCTGCAATTTCAAAGACACAATACAGGAAGTGAGCGACTACCTGTCGGATCACCACATCGGTCACAGCTGTTTCTATGGCGGTCTAGAACAGCAGGATCGCGAACGGGCGTTGATCAAATTTAGAAATGGCACGAGCCGATTGCTTTTGGCTACAGATCTAGCCGCCAGAGGCATTGACGTCCCTGCTTTAGACTTCATTATTCATTTTCAATTGCCGCCTAAAGAAGAGGAGTTTACCCATCGAAATGGACGCACGGCACGAATGCAGCAAGATGGAACCGCTTATTTACTGAAAGGTAAAAACGAAAGACTGCCCGACTTTATCTCCGACATAAACGAGGAAGTTTTGAATGGACAAAACCAGTTTGAAGACAGCGCCTGGATTACACTCTTTATTTCTGGCGGCAGAAAAGACAAAATATCTAAAGGAGATATTGCCGGACTGTTCATGAAACAAGGCCAACTGAAGAAGGAAGAACTTGGCATGATAGAACTCAAGCAAGACTGTGCTTTTGTGGCTGTACCGATTTCGAAGTCTAAAAACCTCTGCAACCAACTCAACAATAGCCGATTGAAAAAGAAGAAGGTAAGAATCAGTCTTTTGAAATAACTTGCATGCAATGAGTGATCACGAACAAGTAAACAATCCCCTACACGGCGTAAAACTCGCTGATATTTTAGAATATCTGGTTGAAAATGTCGGCTGGAAATATCTAGGTGAAGAAGTAAATATCAATTGTTTCACCCACGATCCGTCCATCAAATCCAGTTTGAAATTCTTGCGTAGAACCCCATGGGCAAGAGAAAAAGTAGAGCGTTTTTACCTGCATGTACTAAAGCGCGGCTATAGCCGCAGAGAGAAACCCAAACGTGAGCCTGGAAAGCCTAGATATTACAAGAAGAAACCTGAATGAAAATAGCCTTAGTCACCGACCTACATGCCGAAGAAGATTTTACCACTAAAAACGGTGTCAACCCTTGGGAAAACTGGAAAACCATCCTTGCTGATATTCAGTCCAGAGGAATCAAACAATTGTTTTTTTTAGGTGATATCGGGTCACCAACAGCACATCGGCAGTTCTTCGATTCCTTGGATCAAAGTGCGCTCGATCACAAAATCATACTTGGCAATCATGAAAACTTTGCTGAAATAATTCAAACCAGAAGACCCGAAGTGATAGCTGACCGAAGCGAATGGTACTGGAGTGAAGAAAACGAAGCATTCAAATCTATCTATCTGGATACTTCTACGGAAGCCATCAGTCAGGCCCAGCTAGATTGGCTCAAATCAGAAGTACAAACTGAAAAGCCTATTTTGCTCTTTGTTCATCACCCTATTTTGCAAACGAACACCACGCCTCATTTGGAATTTCCACTTGATGGTGATGAGCTGATACTTGAGATACTAAAATCACATCATCAACCCATTCACATCTTTTGTGGACACTTGCACTTGGATGATCGTCAAACAGTAAATCACATCACGCAAACCGTGACCCCTTCCGCCAGTATTCAAGTAAAAAGACACTCCGAAAAAGCAGAAGTAGAAAACATTGGTTTTGCGTATCGCATCTTGAAAATCACGAAGAATCAATTGGACTCAAAAGTGATCTGGTTTGACAATATTCAGAAATGATCAACTGCGATATACAGCCAGTTGTGATCATCATTTGATTTTCTTATTTTGCATCACGTCTGGTCAGCAGCCAGACCGCAGCCCTTCTGAGAAAATTAAGTAAAAAGTAAATAGATAAGTACGTATAGTAGATATATAGTCACCTTTGTCTACATATCACTACGTTATGAGTCACGGAATATTCACCGCTTAAAAAATACTAAACATGTTTGATGGTAAAAACTCTAAAAAGATTGACTATCTGGAGGACGAAAGGAGAAAACTATGGGAAAGATTAACCATTCTTGAAAAAAGAATTGAAGAAAAGCCATCAGACATTGAAAAGGAAGCGAGACAAGCATCAAAAAAAGCAGCTGAATATAAAAACAAAACTGAGGAACGATTAAATCAGGCTATCGAGATTCTTGATAGGATTACAAGTACAGAAGCATTACTTAATAATAAAGCTGAATCAATCTCAAAACTAAAAAATGAAATAGATGAACTGAATCAGAATTCTCATGAATCTAGTAATAATATTACTGAACGGAGTGACGAATTATTATCCTCAATAACTAAAATAACACAAATTCTAGAAGAGCATCCTGAATTAGAAAATGAGGCAGAAGAATTAGAAAATGTACTTACTGGCATTCAAGAAAATGCGAGTAAGGCTACAACTACATATAAAGGTATTTTAGCCAAGAAATCAGAAATCGATGAACTTCACAGGGAAATTATTGGATATGAGGATGAGGATGAAGACGGTGAAACTGTAAATATTGAAGGTTTAAAAGCTGAACTAGAAACAGCATATAGCGAACTAAATGATAACGCTGAAAAATTAATTGATCAGTTAGAAAGCCTTAAAACCTATAGTAAGGAACAATTCGATAATTTCATTGAAGAAAACCAAAGTGAGATTGACAATGCGAAGGAAGATGCGAAAAATGAATACAATGAAATCAACAAGAGAATTTCATCGCTCTTACCAGATGCATTAACTGCTGGGTTAAGTTCAGCTTTCATAGCTAAGAAAAATGAAGAGGAAGAACTATTTAAAGAATATAAGGCAAGTTTTAGTAGAGGAATTTTATACCTCTCCTTGGTTTCATTACTTCCAATTGCAGTAAGTGTTTTCTTTCTTGCAACTGGTTCGAATTTAATAGAAGTAGTTGAAAGATCACCGAAAGTTATTTTGTCATTTTTGCCACTTTACGTTCCCTTAATTTGGACAACAATTTCGGCGAACAAAAAAGTTAACTTGTCAAAAAGATTAATTGAAGAATATTCTCACAAACAAGTTTTAAGCATGACAATTGAAGGATTGTCAAATCAAATTGAAGAAATTCAGGATAACAATATTTCAGAAGAGCTTAGAATTAAATTACTACACAACTTCTTGGCAGTAGCCAATGAGAACCCCGGAAAACTTATCTCTGATTATCAGAAATCTGACAACCCTCTTCTAAACTTACTGGATCGTGACAAAAACAAAGACAAATCAATAGTTAAGACGATAGAAGATCGAACGAAAGACATTATTGAAACAACGGCTGATGAAGTTGAAGATGGAATTGTAAACTCCGCAAAAAACGCAACGAGCCAATAAGACTCATAACAAATGCTATGAATGAATGGGGTTTTATAGGTCAGGATATTTTCGTGGCGGTTGGAAAGTCCGCCACAAGTTTTAAATTTAAATCAAGGCGTGGCTATGTGCGAGAAGAGAGGTTAGTGCTTTCTAATTCCCACTCCTCATAGCTTGGGTTAGCTGTTACTACTCTGGAATGACGAATCACGAAATCCATAACAATATTAGAACTGCTTTGCTATCGAGAGAACCTTATGAGGTTGAAGAATCTTTAATGCCACTTTACCAACTCTCTGAAATTGGCGAATTCATTGATGACTTGATTGACCTTTTGAACGAAGATTTTCACTTCAAACATGAAGACATAGTGAGGTTGCTTCAAGAAGCAAAAGACCCTAAAACTTGTCAAGTTCTTAAAGAAACAACATTCAAAGATTTCGAATATTTAAAATATGATGATTCCTTTGGACTTGCTCGAAAATGCACTTGGGCATTAGCTGACATTAGAACAACTGAAGCCAAGAACTTCCTGAAAGAGATATCTGAAACCTCTAACGATATAATCTCGAAGTACGCAACAAAAAGGTTAGAGAATTGGGATAACGAACTGCAAAGGAAAGGCAACAGCTAACAGGCGATATGCCGTGACTTCATGAAGAAATCAATCATCATCATAATTTCTCTAATCGCCGGAACTGGCATTCTAGCTTTCTTTGGATTTGCTTACTTGTTCTTTTTTCTCGGGATGGAACCTATCCCATCCAGAACTCACCAACTGGATGACCTTCATGGAACTCAAACCGTAGAAATCCAAGCTAGAGATGACCAGAAACACATCCACGGGCTTCTTCTTGAAGTACATGGGAACATATCCGACAGTCTAACTTTCACTTTTGGCGTGAACGACTCAACAATCTACAGAACAGTACAACTAACTCCTGGGGGTGTGGATTTTAAATATAATGCTGACTGGTATTCAACTTTGTGCTTCGTAACTTTCGAGCCAACAACTGACAGTATCGACGGGGAACTGCAAGTGGAATACAAGTTTTTCGGAGATTAAAGGCATATAACAGACGCTGATCGGGCATATGTCTCTGTGCTTTCTGGCTGGTTTCGGTGCAACTCGACCGTGAATCTGCCGCTGAGATACAGCAGTGCGTTCTACTTACTTCTGCTCGCAGGATTTTTGACTTTCGGAACGCAGTGCCATATGGAACCGTTGTGAGCTTCGGCAGATTTCACTACTTTAGTGCCATTCACTAGCTGCGGACATACGCCCGATAGCTGTACGTTCAAGCAATTACGCAGTTGAAAACACTTCTTATTAATGCAACTTTGTTGCGTTAAACGAAAATCGGTACCTTCACGGTTTTCAATATAAGTTTATCATGATACACGTATTTATAACTGATATTCAGACCGAAGCACAATCCAAAAAAACGCTTGACCACCTCAACAACCAGTTTCCACAACTCACCTTTCATTTTGATCTAAATGAAACGAATAAACCCTACCCCTGTGGACATACCGTTTTAAGAATTGCTGGAGATCTAGCCCATCCGAATTGGATCAAAGCCGAATTGTCACAACAAGGATTTAGCTGTGACCTACTAGAGGACAAAGTTTGTGTTTAACATGTAGGATATGAGTGAATTTTGGGAAGAAGCATTTAAAGACAAACATGAAATGTGGGGCTTGGATCCTGCTAAATCAAGTTTTCTGGTAAAAAATATATTTGTAAACCGTGGAGTGAAAAATGTTCTCATTCCAGGCATTGGTTACGGACGGAACGCCAAAATATTTGTAGAAAGTGGAATATCAGTAACCGGTATTGAAATTTCTGAAACTGCTATTAACCTAGCGCACAAGCACTTTGATAATAAACTTACCATCTATCACGGTTCTGCAACCGAAATGCCTTTTGACAACAACCTGTACAACGGAATATATTGTCACGCGCTCATACACCTATTGGATAAGAACGAAAGAATAAAGCTTGTTCAGGATTGTTATAAGCAGCTATCTGACCATGGCATAATGGTTTTTACCACAATCACCAAAAGTGCTCAGACTTATGGGCAAGGCACTTGTATAGGCAAAGATAGATTCGAGATGTTTGGCGGAGTAAAAATGTTTTTCTACGATAAAGAAACGATTGAAGAAGAATTTGCTGGATCAGGCCTATTCGAAATTTCAGAAGTAAATGAAAATTACCCGTTCTACATGATCAAATGCCAGAAGCAAGTAAAAGCCAGCACAAAATACCATCATCCATAAACAACTGAGCTATTTGCAAAGACTGTGGCGATGAGATACTTTTATAAAAATTGATCGACCAAGCCTACGGACATTTACCAGACGTAACCTACCCTGCCGGTGCAAGTTTAGCTTATCCTACGGCAGTCAGGCGAAGCGTAATTGTGACTAAAAATCAAAAACTCGATAAAAAAGCACATCCATGAGATCCTTCCCCATCCTACTATTGATCCTTATAGCGTTCCATGCTTGCAAGCCAAGTGATACCAAGGAAGAAGTTGCAACGACTGAAAAGGTAACATATCAAGTTATTTCTACTGATGACTATGAGCTGCATCGACCCAATGTGAAACCGACAGCAGTTTTAGTCTTATTTGGTGGATATCCTGAGATGGCTAAGGATATCAAAAGAGAATTTAAAATACTGGAAAAAGCCAAGGCCAATCAAATTGCCATTGTCTATTCTAATCTGAACAAAAAACTATGGTTTGAGGAAAACGAATTGAATGAGTTGTCCGAAACAATTCAGAAGATTTTTACGACCAACAATCTTCCTACTGACCACCTATACATTAGCGGATTTTCAAGTGGTGGAGATGTGGCGCTGTTAGTTGGTGATTATTTGACCAAAAATGAACAGCTCAATTTAACACCAAAAGGGATCTTCATTGTGGATTCACCCATAGATTTGGCCGAGTTATATTTCAGCTCAGAAAAGAACCTCCAGCGCAACTTTTCGGAAGTGTCTGTTCAAGAAAGTAATTGGATCATAAAAATGCTGGGAGATCGATTTGGCAATCCAAACCAGAGCTTAACTGCCTATGAAGCGTTTTCTGTTTTCACCTTAAAAACCAGTAGCATAAAGAACATCAATAACCTGAAAAACACTAAAATCAGATTGTATACAGAACCCGATTCACTTTGGTGGAAAGAGCACAGAATGGCCGATTTTGATCAGACCAATGCCTATCTAATTAAAGAATTATCGAAAACATTAATAAACGCAGGATTTACCAAAACGGAATACATCCCAACTGAAAACAGAGGTGTCAGATCAAACAATGAACGACATCCGCATAGTTGGTCTATCGTAGAAACTGGAGAACTGATCAATTGGATACTGGATCAATAAGAACCACTCTCAAATAATCTCCTACTGGAGCAAATTTAAAACCGAAAATAAATTGGTACATACATTAAATCAATAGATATTGATTACTTTGAAACTTGAACTAAAAACCGAAAGAATTTTGAAAACAATCGCTAGAATGATGAAAAACACAATTGACACCACCCTATCACTATTCTTGATTTTTGGTTTTGCATTAATACTCAATAGCTGCTCTACCCCTTCTAAAGAAAAGGATACGGAAATTCAAAAAACCGTTTACGCGAGTGATGTCATCCCATTTTTTGATCATTGGAATTTGATATTAGGAGATGGCGCTAATGCTGGCATTGCCAACAACTTTGCGCATCCAGATTTCTTCTATACAGCACAAGACACTGGAGCTGATAGTGCTCAGCATTGGATCGTATTCAAAGCGCCAAATGCAGGAGACACCCACGGCACATCGAACAATACAAGAACCGAATTGGCTCAGCTAAAGAAATGGACGCCAATGACCGATGCTAAAATGACAGCCACAGTGAAAGTAATGAATGTCTCCGCTACTGGTGATGCTCGCGTAGCGGCTTCACATGCCGTGGTGATTGGTCAGATTCATAGTGCGGATGGACATGAAAACGAACCGCTCAAAATATTTTACAAGAAATTCCCTGGTCATTCCAAAGGATCCGTTTTTTGGCATTATGAAATCAATACTGCCGGCGACGACAATTCTGGTCGATGGGATTATTCTACCGCTGTTTGGGGTTATGACTTTTCTACCGTAGGATCTGATGAAAATACTTACCCAGAAGAACCAGAGGATGGTATTGCACTGGGCGAAGAGTTGAGTTATGAAATCGAAGTGAAGGATGGTATGATGAATTTAAAGTTTACCAGTGCTGGACATGAGACTAAAACATTTACAAAAAACCTCATCGAATCTGAGTACACTACTACAGCGGACATCCCAGAACAAACTCAAAAGTTATTTGTGCCTATAGGTCAAGACGGCGTAGAACGCGAAAATGCTTATGCCGAAGAAGGTCTATTTTTCAAACTGGGTTCATACAATCAAACCAATGGGAAATCGCCCGAAGTCAACAGAAACTGGTGTTCTGGTGCCGAAACGCACGGTGGAGATATTCAAAAACAATATGAAGATGGAAACTATGCCGAAGTTTGGTTAAAAGAAGCGACGATTGAAGTGAGCGATGCTGCAGTATCAAACAAAGGTTATTTTACCAAAAATGACTAATGCTTTACCACGTTTATTGGAGTGATATTTAACAAACCGCCAACTGACGTAAAAGAAAGTGCTTTTTACAAACTTTAGAATAACCAACAAACCTTTCTATTTTAGTGCTGCCATCAAGTGAGAGCACACAGCCCATTCATGGTCGTCACCAATAACTTAAGATAGCAATTGACACATCGATTTTATAGTAAATCCCAGAGGCAACAAAATCAAATTCAACTTTTGATTGGCTTTGTCGCCCTTTTAGTCATTCTCTTGTCTGTCTGGGTTTCTTGGATGATTGACTTTTATCTACTTGGGATTTTATCCTTTTCGCTTGTATTGTCCATCATCGCACCGTTTATCGATATGCCCTCTGCTAAACAAAGCGGAAAACTGCGCTATCACTCCCTGCTCTTCATCAGTGAAAAACCGAGCAATGGAGTAATAAAAATTCATGGTGGAACCTTGTTCGATTACGTTTTTGTCATTGACAAAAATTTGAATGGGAAACAGAGAACGAATTTGATTATTCAACAGTATTTGGATGGACTTTTGAACCTGATTCAAGCAAAGGATGATAAGACTGAAAACATAAAAGTTCGTGGAACCAGTTACATCATTAATAAAAGAACCGCCGAGCGTATTGGATTTAAGGTTACAGGAACGGATTACATTCAAAAGTTAATTTTGACGTACAATTATTTCAATATTCTTATTACCTATTCAATTGCAAAAGGTAAGCTATCATTTCCAAAATTGACCGACACAAAAACATTTGAGACCAGCATGAATGACCTTGTCAAAAGAAAAGCATACATAAGCAGCCTTAATGAAAAATTAAAAAGTGCTATGGCTAACAGTCTATAAATAAATTACTCTTTCTCAGCTTCGCCACTATCGGGTGGGTCGACGTCATTACTTCAAGCAGCATTCATTGAATAAAATCAGTCTAAGCCTTGGTTTATCGTTGAAAGGCACAAGGATACCACCTTGTGCCCCATGACATTTAGTTAATATTCATCAAACTGAGCACTAGACATATGAGTCCTTGACATAGTAGCCCTTGCCACACGTCCTATCCCTAATACAAAGGCAGCCGTACGCATATCCACTTTTTTGGATTTGGCTATATCAGATACATCTTTATACGCTTTGGTCATGGTTTGGTACAATTCATTTTTGATTCGTTCCAACTCCCATCTAAACTGTTGAATATTTTGAGCCCATTCGAAATAACTGACCGTTACTCCACCCGCATTAGCTAATATATCAGGAATCACCAAAATATCATTTTTGAAGAATATTTCATCCGCCTCAGGCGTGGTTGGACCATTGGCCGCTTCTACAATAATTTTTGCACGAACATCTTTGGCATTCTCTTTCGTCAATACTTCACCAAGCGCAGCAGGTATCAATACATCACAATCCCAGGTTAGCACTTCTGAGCTTTCAAAAGCATCTCCACCATCAAATCCAGCTACGGTTCGGTTTTTTCTTACCCACTCACTCAATTTGATAGTATCAAGACCATCGGGATTTTGAATTCCACCTTTATGATCTCCTACAGCGACAATTTTTGCACCTCTTTCAGCAATTAATCTCGAAGCATGACTACCTACATTACCAAAGCCCTGGACAGCCACACGTAATCCTTCAAACGACATTTTTTTGTCTTTCAAAGCATGCTCAAGTGCAATCATCACCCCACGGCCAGTAGCTTCTTCCCTACCTTCACTACCAAATAAATGTAAAGGCTTGCCTGTCACTACGCCTGGCGAAAACCCATAATGCTGGGAATATTCGTCCATGATCCAACCCATTATTTTGGCATTGGTATTGACATCAGGTGCTGGAATATCCAGTTTAGGACCTATTACTTCTTTGATGTGGCCTACAAATGTCCGAGTGATATCGTGTAATTCTTTCTCGGACAACAACTCAGGATCACAATTTACACCGCCCTTGGCACCGCCATAGGGAATATTGACCACTGCAGTCTTCCAAGTCATTAGTGAAGCGAGTGCTTCTGCTTCGTATTCGTCTACACTTGGGTGATACCTGAGTCCACCTTTCATAGGACCTCGTGAATTGTCGTGCTGCACCCGAAAACCAATGTGGTGATTGAAACTACCATCATCCTTGTCGGTCACAATTTCAACTTTTACTATCCGAAATGGAGTAGCCAAAATTTTGCGTCCTAAAGTTTCCAGTCCTATTACATCAGCGGCTTTGTTGAAGTAGTATTTGCTTTCTTCTAACATAATTTTAGTTTGTTCAAGTTAAATCTCTCTAGTAATTTGTGAATTTCCGTCTACAATTACAAGAAAATATCCGGAGCTTAATTTGTACTATTAGGAGATTGAAACCCTTCTTTTAAACAGGCTATCTTTCTAAATAGCTTCTACAAATGCAGCGTCCATTAACGCATTTGGCTTATCAAAAAATCAATTCTTAAGATAATCATTGTTTAGTTCTACTTATGCCTACCTTTGCACCTCAGAGAAATGCCAAAAGTGCATTTCAGCACTTTATTGCATTATATGAAATTTGACGAATTGCCCCTCATTGCGCCGATTTTGAAGGCGCTCAAAGATAAAAATTACACAGAACCGACAGCCATCCAACAAAAAGCCATACCCCTGGTTTTGGATCGAAATGACGTACTTGGTTCCGCACAAACAGGAACAGGAAAAACAGCGGCTTTCGCCATTCCTATCATTCAGCGCATTCATGAAATGGAAGGTGGAACAGGTGGTAAACCACAATTGCTTTCTTTAATCGTGACGCCTACTCGTGAATTGGCCATTCAAATTGATGACAACATCAGACTGTATAGCAAATACACCAACTTGAAACATACCGTCATCTTTGGCGGTGTCAAGCAAGGTTCTCAAGTCGACAAACTCAAAAGAGGCGTACATGTATTGGTAGCTACACCTGGTCGTTTGCTGGACTTGATCAGCCAAGGCTATATCTCTTTAGACCAGATCAAAATATTCGTATTGGACGAAGCGGATCGTATGCTCGATATGGGATTTGTGAATGATGTGAAGAAACTCCTCACCTACCTGCCCAAGAAGAGACAATCGCTTTTCTTCTCAGCTACAATGCCTAAAAGCATTCTTAAGTTGGCCAATGAGATTTTGACCAATCCGAAGAAAATAGAAGTCAATCCGGTGTCATCCACAGCGGAAACGATCCAGCAGTTCCTGTTCTATACCAATCGTACAGATAAGAAGAAATTGTTGCTGCACATCCTGACAGACCAAAAGATCGATCAGGTCTTGGTTTTTAGCCGAACCAAACATGGTGCTGATCGCATTGCTCGAGAGCTGCACAATAAAAGAATTAAATCTGCTGCCATTCATGGCGACAAAGCGCAAAACCAAAGACAGAAAGCTTTGAAGGATTTTAAAGCAGGACATATCAGAGTGTTGGTAGCTACAGATATCGCTGCCAGAGGCATCGACATCGACAAACTCAAATATGTGATCAACTACGATGTACCCGAAGAAGCAGAAACCTACGTACATAGAATTGGTCGATCTGGCCGGGCAGGTGAAGCTGGAAATGCCATTTCGCTTTGCGAACCAGAAGAAAACGAACGCATCAAAGCCATAGAAAAACTGACCAAAACTACGCTGCAGGTCATCCACAAAAACCCATTCCCACAAACCGAAAAGCCGATGACTGAGGCTGAGAAGAAAGAGTGGAATAAAGAAAAGCAGCGTCGCAAGCAGGAGTTTTTCGCCAATCGTA
Source organism: Reichenbachiella sp. (assembly GCF_039969095.1). Taxonomy (GTDB): domain Bacteria; phylum Bacteroidota; class Bacteroidia; order Cytophagales; family Cyclobacteriaceae; genus Reichenbachiella. The sequence continues at coordinate 629,387 of NZ_JBDVOL010000010.1, read as the reverse complement.
AAAAATCTGGTGGCGGTGGTGGTGGTCGCAGGAGAAGGTAAAACCTACTTCACATCGATTGGAATACAGATTGTTATCGCTTTTCTGATTTTTTGAGCACTTAATTTAATAAGTTCTTGATTTCAATTCTAGATTATGTTTTGAACACATAGATATTCATCGTAATATTGCAATATTACATTGGTACTTTCAACAGGTGCATTCAAATCAATCATTAAATAATGGCAGCAAAAAAATTAAGCTTTCTAGACAAAAATCTAACACTTTGGATTTTTGTAGCAATGGCAATAGGTGTAGGTATTGGATATTTCATTCCGACATTTCCCAATATCATTAATTCGTTCAATAGCGGAACAACCAACATTCCAATTGCGATTGGTTTGATTCTTATGATGTATCCGCCTTTGGCTAAGGTGAATTATGCGCTTTTGCCGAAAGTATTTAGAAACACCAAAATCCTTTCTATTTCCCTCATTCTCAATTGGGTCATTGGTCCGGTGCTCATGTTTGTCTTGGCCATCACATTCTTACGAGATTATCCAGAATATATGGTCGGTCTTATTCTCATTGGGTTGGCTCGATGTATAGCGATGGTTTTGGTTTGGAACGACCTGGCTGAAGGCAGCAGCGAATATGGTGCTGGCTTGGTAGCCTTGAACAGTATTTTTCAAGTGTTTGCTTATAGTTTTTATGCCTGGATTTTCATCACCGTTCTTCCACCCTACTTTGGTTTTGAAGGAGCGATTGTGGATATCTCCATTGCAACCATAGCTGAAAGCGTAGCTATTTATTTAGGTATTCCGTTTTTACTGGGAATTTTCAGTCGATTGCTTTTAGTCAAACTTAAAGGTGAAGATTGGTACACACAAAAATTCATTCCTACCATTTCACCCATGACCTTGATTGCTCTTCTATTTACGATTGTGGTTATGTTCTCTTTAAAGGGTGAATTGATTGTTCAAATTCCAATGGACGTGTTAATTATTGCCATTCCTTTGCTTGTCTATTTTACATTGATGTTTGTCATTGGTTTTTTCTTTACCAAGGCTATGGGAGCAACATACGACAAAACAGCTTCAGTAGCTTTTACAGCAGCTGGAAACAATTTTGAATTGGCGATAGCTGTTGCGATTGCGGTTTTCGGTTTGAACTCAGGACAAGCTTTTGCTGGAGTCATTGGGCCTTTGGTGGAAGTTCCTGCCCTTATTTTATTAGTGAAAGTCTCCTTTTGGCTCAAAAAGAAGTACTACGACACACAAAAAGCCTAAAAAATGAAAATTGCTTTTTTTTCAGATGTTCATGCCAATTTACCTGCCCTTGAATCTTTTTTCAAAGATTTGGATTCAGAACGTGTAGATGCCGTTTATTGTTTAGGTGATTTGGTAGGCTATAATGTTTGGCCAAATGAAGTGGTTCATGAAATTCAGAAAAGAGGCATCCCTACCATCATGGGAAATCATGATGAAGCTTTACTAGATCCCATCTCCAAAGAAGCAGCATTGTCCAATAGAACATTGACTCGATCTTTGGTGAGTGCTGAAAACAGAGATTATCTCATCAACCTTCCCAGGCATTTGTCCTTATCATTTGTCATTAACCATCAACCTTTTCATCTCCTGATGGTTCATGGTAGCGTAAAAGCTATTAATGATTATATGGTCGTGGATTATCCAGAGGACGAAGTCTTAGAAATGATGAAATCACAGCAGGCAGATGTTCTTTTATGCGGTCACACACACAAACCTTTTCATCGTGTCATTCAAGACGGGGATGCTTTCAAACATGTAATAAACATTGGCTCCGTGGGTAAGCCTAAAGATGGTGATCCTAGCATTTGTTATGCTCTAGTAGAGCTCAGTCAATCTACCTCTTCTTCTGATCCAGACACCCTTGCAGTCACTTTTAAAAGAGCAGCCTATGACGTGGAGAAAGCCGCAAATGCCGTCGAGAAGAGCGAATTTGATCATGCTTTCGCCGAAGCCTTGCGGATCGCTAAATAAATGACCAGTCAAATTCAAGTTATCAATTCATAAGTTAGATTTATAAATCGATTAAATTTGATAATGATGCAGTGCGTTTCTAGTGCATTGCATATTTTCAAATGTTGGCCACAATCTGAGTGTATGAGTAGTAAAAAGGAAAATACCTGGTGGATTTACCTAATCTTAATTTTTGTCCTCTACTTTTCTGTTTATTATTATCAAAGAGATACCAGTTTCTACTTATTTGGAGATGAAAGTGAACTTAGTAAAATAAGACTAAGGTTTAAATGGTGGATTATTGCCCATTTTGGTTTTGCCGCATTCACTCTGTTTATTGGTCCGCTACAATTTATTCCACTTATTCGTAATAAGTTTCCTGGATTTCATAGGTTCGCTGGGAGATTTTATATAATTGGCTCTATTGTTTCAGCACTTACAGTATACGTTCTCTTAGCGACCACTTATACTTTACCCGGTGCAATTCCTTCACTTGGCTTATTGGCGGCTATCTGGCTTTACACCACAATTGCTGCATTTATATTTATTAGAAAACACAATATTATTCGTCATAAAGAATATATGCTTCGAAGTTATGTTTGTGGTCTGGCATTCATGTTTATTCGCTTACTGCCCGAAATAAACGACGTAATCGGGATTTTTAATTTTATAGAGAATGACACAATGCGAAGAACCGTTTATGAGTGGATATGTTGGGTTTACCCTCTTGTGATGTTAGAATTCTGGCTGGTATGGAGAAAACAATTAATAAAGGCTTAACTGTGGCTACCAACAAGAAGGGCTACACAAGCTTTTGCAGTTTGTGGTGATTCGGCTACTTTAGTGCTTTATTAATTTGTGTGGGCACTTCGTCAAACACAGGCAAATCAGACAATTTGGAGCATGGGAGTAGGTGAATACTATTTGGCATTTGAGTCCATCCTTTATGGACTCATCGTGAGTAGAATTTTGATTAAGTGGTCCGAAATGGCAAATACCAAAGCCACTGCGATATATTGGGAATACATTATTCTGACTATCAATGTATTTTTACTGATCGTAAATGTGTACTGGGCGAATAGATTTCCAGAGCATTATGAAGCGGTGACCAACCCCCTCATGTTTCTTTTGGTTGTAGTGGTACCTCCTTCCTTGTTTACTTTTATGACGTACCAAATGTTCCCCAACGAACACAGCAACAAAAACTTAAAAGCATACCTGATCGATCATAGGAAAAAGATTTTCATTCCTTGGACTGCATTCATGGTTTATGAAATAGCTGTATTGTCAGATGTAAATATGAGTCCGTATATCATAGGGGCTGCTAGTCTCTTAGTTATTACGATATTCATGATCAAATCCCCTAAAATGATTTGGATTCACCTCTTTCTAATCATTCATACTTTGCTAATCACTATTGGATATTTAAGAGCTTATATGCTCTAGCTTAAACAGTACTTGGATGTGCTGTAATCCGTATTTTGGAAGGAATATGCGTGTAATACGGTCATTTACAATTCCCGCCTAGCAGGCAGAATGATGTTCTGTTCCACAAGCATTTTTCTGGTCTCTTAATTCTTTGCCCAAAATTTATCTTGAATGTTCTGGATCAGTCAGATTTCAATAGTCGGTGAAATATAATATTTAATATACCGTGCTCGATAACGGTGATATAAAAATCAATTATTTTTGTTTTTAAATCAATAGAAATACAATATCATGACCATTGTTGGAATAGGAAAAAATTACGTAAACACACCAGAGGAAATGCCGTCACCGAAATGGGCGCCGATCATTTTCACTAAACCAGAAACTACGCTACTTACAGACAATGCTCCTTTTGAGATACCTGCGGTATCCAACGAAGTGGCATACGAAGTAGAGTTAGCTTTTAGAATTTCTAAATCAGGAAAGAACATCAACGAAGCAGATGCTATGAATCATGTGGATGCAGTTGCTATCGCGATCGACTTCACAGCGAAGGATGTTCTGGCTAAAAGCAGAGAAAACAAAGGGCCTTGGGCTTTGGCCAAAGGATTCGACGGCGCCACCCCTATTTCAGCGTTTATTCCTCTTTCAGAATTTGTGGAAGAAATCAATTTTGCATTGGATCTGAATGGCGAACGTGTGCAAACCGGGAAATCATCACTCATGGTTTACACCTTGCCTCAAATTATCGCGCATGTTTCTCAGTACATGACATTGAATCCAGGAGACATTATCTTGTCTGGCACTCCAGCACACGGCGTAGGATTGGTTAAATCTGGCGATCATCTACTAGCAACACTAGAGAGCAAAATTAAATTGGAATTTGAAGTAAAATAGGGAGATATAAATGCCAAGGCTTACAATAAAGTCTTGGCATCTGCTATCAGTTGACGAATGGCAGGTTTGCTCAAGCCATTGTATATGCCTCGAATTCTTCTGTTTTGATCTATTAATAGAAAATTTTCAGTATGGATGAAATCCGCAGGGTCTTTTTGAAGTCCTAAATTCTCTTCTATGAAATAATGATTTCTACCTAGGTCATAGATCATGTCTCTATCACCAGTGAGCAAATGCCATTTGTTGTTATCTACACCCTTGAGGCTGGCATATTCTTTTAAAACAGATACACTATCATAATCTGGCGTCACTGAATGAGAAAAAATCTGCAATGCTTGTTCCTCTGAAAAGGTCTCTTGCACGATCAGCATATTATCAGTCATTTTGGGGCAAATACCTGGACAAGAGGTGAAGAAAAAATCAACTACTGTTATCTTATTGTCCAGATGGTTTTCTGTGATTTGTTCTCCTTGTTGGTTAGTCAAAGAGAAGGTCGGGATTTGATGAAAGTCAGTTGACACGTCTGAAGGTTCAATCCATTTTGGAGTAAAAGTAGCGTCATTGTAAAATGGCAAATGATCTACTCTGCTCGTCGTTTCTTTAACATTTGATGAGCAGCTTGATAGCAGAGCCAACCACGCCATACAACAAACTAAACTAGTCTTTATAAACCACTTGTTGATCATCCAATTCATAACACAAATTTGATCTTTTTAGTCCAAATACTCTCCCATTTTTCGATTCGTAGTTTGCATATAGTTTTCCATTTTTCCTAAAGGCTTGTTGAATTCCATCTTCTTTGCCCTCTTTCATATGCATCAACTTGTGCAGCTCTCCAGTCACAAACCACTTCTTCTGTTCCCCATGAAGTTTCCCATCCTTGTAGTTCAGATGAGCCATGAGCTGATAGCCAGATTGCTGTGACCAACGTTTTACTTCACCATGCAATTTGTTGTTTTTGTAATTTTCTTCATATTTTAATTGTCCATTTGGAAAGTATGTCTTTAGCGTTCCTTCCTTTCGCCCTTCATAGACACTAATCTGTTTGGCATCTTGCCCATTTTTGAATCTATCTACGATATACCCTGAGACCAAAGCGTTATTCACACGAAACTGCCAGCGACTACTTTTCTTATTGAAAAATACCTCTTGCAACTCATAGGTTACTAAAGGAATATCAACAATCTTACTCTCTGAAAGAATTGATTTAGCATTTTTCAACTGACCATCACAGCCAACCAATAGTGCCAGGATTAAAATTTGTGCGTATCTCATTTGAATTAATACCAATCTCTGAGCAACTCAGAGATTGGTGAATTGGACTTTACATGATATTATTCGGTGTCCCTTGTAAGTCTACACCAAATAACAAATAATAAGTATTTAAATAAATATCATTGACGATGTGATAATGGTAAAACTCCTCAATACTGTGCTGAGTAGTAGAAAAATGACCATTTGACGCATCACCATCAGAAGGATAATCGCCAGTGGATTCACACTTTCTGCCATAAATCAAAAATCCATCTGACATGATACCCAATAGTTCATCATCATCTATTGTCAGTGGTGATGTTTCTTGTACATCCCTAGCTTCTATATGATAGTGATAACCTGTAGGCCCAGAGTGCCCGCCGGCCCAATCAAACCCAGAAGCCGTGCCCTCAGTAACATCTGTAGGTCCTTCGGACTGATTATAAATGGGTACACCTGTAACAGAAATACCAATCGCTCCTAATCCTGTTTCAGTTGTGGTAGTAGCTAATTCGGGATTTGCAGATACCGTAAGTGTATAACTGCTCTCTGTGATTTTACCCGGTGAAATACCGCTTGCATCTGCGATGATTGGATCGATGTACAATTCCGCGTCATCAGACCAATAAGGAGAGGTGTGATTCGGTAGCGCATTCGATACGATAGTGATTTCACTACCATCAAAGGAGACAGTCACGGCCTCAGAATTAAATTCATCAAATGCGGAAGTGGGAGTTGCTACCCCTTCACCAGCAGTATTACCTTCGTCATCGCCATCATCATTTGAGTTGTCGTCGTCTGAGCAAGCATACATAAAAGTAAGCCCAAGCATCATTGATATATAGAAAATAGTTTTTTTCATTTTAGTAATTTTTAATATTTCTCTTACGAGTAGAACGAGAAAAGTAAAACATACCCTACTCATTGATTTGAATTGATCAAGAAAGAGTGAAGTGCATTACTTATCTTCGGATTCTTTACCTCGTTGAAGCTAAGAACCATTCATACATGTTATCTAGAAATAATCTTATTTACCTTCTTCTATGCCTACTAATTGGCGGCTGCAATCTTCAAGACAAACCCACGATTGTAATCCCTGAAGGTAAGGTCGGGATGATTGGTTTTGGATCGCTTATGTCAATAAGTCGGACCGAAGAAGTATTCGGACATACCTATGAAGATTCTATCTATTTGGTGCACCTGGAGGGTTTTCAAAGAAGTTGGGACTATGTCACTTCAAACTTTGACAGCCAAGTATATACAGAAGATGATTTAAAATATGACAGATTCTATATTCAAGACAATGACACTTTAGCCTTTGACCATACGATCTACTTAAATATATCAGAATCAAAAAAAGAATCCATGAATTGTGTATTGTACACAGTTACTGAAAAGGAAATAAATGATATGGATCTTTATGAATTTGGGTATGAAAGAATCGATGTCACAAATAAGATCTCTGAATATCAGATTGAAGGAGGAAAAGTATTTGCATACAAAGCCTTACCAAACTACACTTATGACTCACAAAAGACTATCGGCAAAGCCATAATTGAAAAGGATTATTTTGATTTAGTAGCTAATGCGTGTGATAGTATAGGATTGCAATTCAGAGAAGAGTATGAAAACTCCACCAGTCCTTCAAATCTTGAATTAGTTGCTCTGGTTATTTGGAAAAAAGTCAGATAGCAGCTTTCAATTCATTTAGAAGCTCATGTGAAAATCTACATTTAGAAATCAATTCTACTTTAAATTCTCACTTCCTCCCATCCATTTCTCCCGTCCCCTATTATCTTTGCCGCCGGATAAGATTTGCACCCCATGATTTTACAAAACGACCTGCTACTAAGAGCTGCCCGAGGAGAAGAAACTGAACGAGTGCCAGTATGGCTGATGCGCCAAGCCGGAAGAATTCTTCCAGAGTACAGAAAGGTTCGTGAGAGTGTGAGTGGGTTTATAGAATTAGCCACTACACCCGAGTTAGCTGCCGAAGTCACCATCCAGCCCGTGGATCTTTTGGGAGTAGATGCAGCAATTATCTTTTCGGATATTTTGGTCATTCCTGAAGCCATGGGACTTCCCTATCAAATGATCGAGAAAAAAGGCCCTTGGTTTGAAAATACCATACAGTCAGAAGCCGATCTGAAGAAAATCAGAATAGCTGAGCCTGAAGCTGATTTGAACTATGTAGCCGAAGCCATCAAGATCACAAAACGAGAATTGAATGGCCGCGTGCCACTAATTGGCTTTGCTGGAGCACCTTGGACTATTTTCTCCTATATGGTAGAAGGAGCAGGAAGCAAGACTTTTTCCAAAGCAAAAAAAATGCTTTACACCGAGCCAAAACTTTCTCACAAGCTACTGGATATGATTACAGAGAGTACGATCAAGTATCTACAAATGCAGATTAAATGTGGAGCGGATTTGGTTCAGATATTTGATTCCTGGGCGGGTATTCTTTCTCCTTCTCAATATGAAGAATTTGGATTGAAGTATATCTCCAAGATCTGTGATGCCATAGATATCGTACCAGTTACCGTTTTTGCTAAAGGGGCTTATTTCGCTCGTAAGCAAATGGGACAGCTCAACTGTGAAACCATCGGATTGGACTGGAACATGGCTGTAGCCCCTACTCGTAGATTGATCGGACCTGACAAGACGCTTCAGGGTAATTTAGACCCCTGCGTGCTTTACAGTACCGACAAGGAAATTGAATTGCATACCATAGAGATGCTTGAATCGTTCGGCGGTCATCGACACATCGCCAACTTAGGTCATGGGGTTTACCCAGACATAAATCCTGAAAAAGTAAAGGTGTTTATTGAGACCGTGAAAAACTGGAAAGCCAACTAACTTACTTGGTTTTCTGAGGCTTCTTTTATCTCAATATGTGTTTTAATCTTATTGAATAGATCGTCTGGATCAAATGGTTTGGTAATAAAATCATTCATTCCGGACTTGAAGACGCGGTCCCCTACATCGAGCATTACTGAAGCGGTAAGAGCCAAGATTGGAACCTTATAGCCACTCTTGCGCAATTCTTCTGATGCCGTATAGCCATCCATTTCAGGCATTTGCAAATCCATCAATACCAAGTCATACGCCGTAATAGCAGTTTTCTCCAACGCCTCCCGACCGTTTTCAGCCACATCCACTTTGATATCCCATCTGGAAAGGAATTTTTTAGCCACCATTACATTGACAGGATTGTCTTCAACTAATAAGATGTGCTTTCCTTCTAATTGATTTTGAACTTCAGATATTTTCTCCGTCACTTTTTCCTGATTCTCGCTGATTGCAAATGTTTGAGTAAAATAAAACCTAGAACCTTGCCCATGTACACTGAAAACGTTGATTTTCGTGTTTTGCATGTCTAATATTCTTTTGGTAATAGACAATCCAAGTCCTGTACCCCCGTACTCTCTGGTCGTAGAAGTAGATGCCTGAGAGAAACTGTCAAAAATTGTTTTAAGCTTCTCTTTTGGGATTCCAATTCCTGAGTCTTCAACAGAAAACTTGATGGATACTTTTTTCTTGGATTGTGCAATTATGTTCAAACTCAAAGTCACACCACCCTCGTCGGTAAACTTGATCGCGTTGCCTATTAAATTGGTAAGAATCTGACTCAAGCGTAATCCATCACAAACGATGTAGTTGGGAATTTCTTCATCACATAAGAAGCTCAAATAGATATCTTTCTCTTTGGCTCTAGTCTCAAACCCTTTGGTGATGTTTCTGGCCATTTCGACCACATTTACATCAACTTCTTCGAACTCAATCTTTCCTGCATCGAGCTTACTATAATCTAATACATCATTGATTAATACATGAAGATGTTCGGCAGAAAATTTGAGTGTTTTCAGGTCATCAGCGTGCTGTTTCTTGGGTTTGTCACCAATCAAATAATTGGTTAAACCTATAACCGCATTTAGTGGTGTTCGAATTTCGTGAGAGATCATGGACAAAAAATCGGACTGCGAACGAGCCGCAGACTCTGCCTTTTCTTTGGCCATTTCTATTTTCCTATTGTATCGATAAAAAAGTATGATGGATTGAAAAAAGAAAAATTGTTGGTATCCCACAAAGTAGAAAAGCATGGAATTCTTTAAAAATCCGAAATGCTCCAAAATCACTGCTCCCATGACCAAAAACAATAAAAAAGAGCTGATCAAAGACATCAATGAACCCTCCCGTTTATTCACCACAGCAATGACATAAGTGTACATCATGTACACAAATCCAATAAAAATGGTAACTGAATATGGCCCAACTAAAGTGGTAAAGAATTTTACCGGAGCAAATAAAGTGATCAAAACAAACGTGCCACTGATGATGGTCACCAACAAGAGAAATAATCTAGACGTTTCTCTTTTATACAAATAATATGAATAATAGGAGAAGAAAAGCCCCGCCATAAACATGGTGATGTATTCAGCTTTGAGTGTAAGCAACCAGGGAAGCTCAGGATACAACGAATGGAGCGTGTAACTTCCTGACCCTACCGATCGGTAGCTGTAAAAAAGACAAAAAAGTGAAAAATACAGAATCTGCTTTTCATGCCTGCCAAACCAAAACAGAACCATAAAAAAAAGTCCTATAAAAAATAAGCTTGAAGACATGATCAAATCAAAAGCTTTTTCTCGACCTTCAATGGTCTGCATTTTTACTTTTTCCCCTAATTTGATATCGTAAAAACTTCCACCTCGAGAATGTTTGTAATTTGAAATCTGTAGCACGATTTCGAGCGTGTCTGAGGTAACTTTAAACTCCCTGGTCATGTATTGCCAATGAGGTTTAGACGTTACTTCATGCATACCTACCTGACCATTCGATCCGAGGTATTCACCATTCAAAAAGAGTAGATAAGAAGAGTAAAAGTGAGGAATGGTAATGGCCAATTCTGGCGTCACTGAATTGACTATGACTTGTAATCGCTGGGTAGCAAATCCCTCTGAAATAATCGTGTCGCCGTTGACCACATCCCCCTTCCAAAGTTTAGGAAATTCCCGATAAGTTTCTGGTAATTCCAGATATTCAAAATCGGCAGGATAAAGGATTCTTTCCCAGTAAAATTCCCATTCACCTGCAAGTGAAATGGGTTGATTTTTTTGGAATTCCCAGTTTCTCAAATCGAGGATACCTTTCTGCGCTCTAGGCAATTCTTGTGCATCGCACACCCAACAGCCAAACATCAATAAAGCTAAAATAATGTGCTTTAAATGGCTCAGGGAGTTAAAATAAGAAGTTAGTTTACAGCCAGATATCATCAAGTGATAAAACTAACTAAATCAACGGAATAAGAGAAAGAAAAAGAGGATTGCTATAGACCACAATCCTCTTTCCAATTTGAAACTAGCTTAATTTAGCCAGCGTCTCTTTGATTCTTTTAAGCGCTTCTTTTAGATTTTCCTCAGAAGCTGCGTACGACAATCTCACACAATCAGGATCACCAAATGCTTCTCCAGTCACTAAGGAAACGTGGGATTTTTCAAGCAAATAGATGCAAAGGTCACTCGCATTTTTGATTGTGGTAGATCCATCAGATTTTCCAAAATAGCTACTTACGTCTGGGAAAAAATAAAATGCACCTTGAGGCATATTAGTCTTCACACCAGGAATATCATTCAACAATCCAAAAACCAACTCTCTCCTCTTGCCATATTGCTCAGTCATAGCCTTGGTAGGTCCCAGGTCAGAAGTCAAGGCAGTCACTGTTGCTCTTTGAGCAATGCTACAGTTCGCAGAGGTAACCTGACCCTGAATTTTAGCACATGCCTTAGCTATCCAAGTAGGTGCACCAATATATCCCACTCTCCATCCAGTCATGGCAAATCCTTTCGCCATTCCGTTGATCGTGACTGTTTGATCAATCATACCTGGAAGTGCACCAATACTCGCATGCGCACCAGAAAAATTGATATGTTCATAGATTTCATCCGAAATGACTGTGACGTCAGTTCCTCTCAACACATCAGCTATGGCACTTAGCTCTTCTTTTGTGAATACAGACCCTGTAGGATTACAAGGTGAAGAGAAGATAATAGCTTTAGTTTTATCTGTCAAAGCAGCTTTGACTTGTGCGGCTGTGGCTTTAAAATCGGTTTCGATCCCTCCTTTTACTAATACTGGCACTCCTTCAGCCAATTCTATAGCCGCAGTATAGCTTACCCAATACGGAGAAAGTACGATTACTTCATCACCTGGATTCACTAATGCCATCATGACATTCACGATCGACTGCTTGGCTCCATTAGAAACTACAATCTGGTCAGCTGTATAATTTAGACCATTTTCATTTTTGAACTTATCAGAAATCGCTTGTCGCAAATCGGCATACCCATTGACTGGTGGATAAGCGAAATATTTTTCAGAATCAATGGCTTCTTTAGCTCCTTCTTGAATGTGCTTTGGTGTTTTGAAATCTGGCTCTCCCAGACTCAAACTGATCACATCTATTCCATTTTCTTTGAATTCTCTAGCTTTAGCAGCCATCGCCAATGTGGCAGACTCTGCCATGTTTTTGATTCTATCCGATAAGTGTTCCATTGATTGATTTTCTTGAAATAATATGCGCAAAAGTAGATAAGCTAAAAGCCAATCGCACAGCAATCAGATTAAAAATTTTAACATCTACGTTAAAATATGTTCAAAAATCTAAAGAATTACTGAAATATACTACAGCAAAGTGTAGGTTCTTCTATGAGATTCGAAATGCGTCACGTAAAAGTGACAAACCAAATACTAGATTTGGCCTGAAGAATAATTGGTTCGGGTGACGATACTGCGCCCCAAGGTCACCTCATCGGCATACTCCAACTCTCCTCCTACTGGAATACCTCGGGCAATCGTTGAAATTTTGACTCCTGTCTCTTCTAATTTTCTAGAAATATAAAAGCAAGTGGTATCTCCTTCCATTGTGGCGCTTAAAGCTAAAATCACTTCTTTCACTTCACCCTCGGATGCTTTTATGCGTTCTATTAGGGAATCGATATGCAAATTTTCAGGTCCAATTCCTTCAATTGGGGAAATCACTCCACCGAGCACATGAAACATGCCCTGATACTGCCCTGTACTTCTAATGGCCAATAAATCGGGTGTATCCACAACCACACAAATGACAGACAAATCTCTGCTGATTGTTCGACAGGTACAATCTGTCGTGTGAGAAATCACATGGCATGTCCCACAGTATTTGGTTTCTTTTCTTAATCTAGTTAGTGAAGCGGTTAGATTTTCTGTGGTGGCTTCCTGCTCTTTGAGTAAATGAAGCGCCAGTCTAAGTGCCGTCTTTTTTCCTATACCCGGCAATTTGGAAATTTCCTTTACCGCCTCTTCTATCAATTCACTTGGAAATTCCATTCAGTTATTTAATTAATCACAGCGTTTATCCCAGCATCCAAGATTCCTTCTTTCATGGGTTTCAGCTTCTCATAGCTGCCTTTTTTGACTTGACATTTCCCATTGAAATGAATGATATAAGTACACTGCTCCGCTTGTACACGTTCGTGTTTGCACACTTTGATCAATGTGTCAATTACGTGATCAAACGAGTTGACCTCATCATTAAAAACCACAAGCGTTCGACCTTCGTCTTCCTTTTCGTCTTCTAATACATCTACTAGCTCTTCTTCCTCAAATTGCCAAGACATAATTTTTACCTTTTAATCCAGTTTACAATAATAACTGCGTTCAAAATCTGAACAAAGATAATTATTACAAATTTCCTTAAATACAATAGTCATTAAAATCGCAGGTTCATAAATTTGGCATTATTACTGGTTGACTGGAATTAAAATTAAAATATGCAAAAAGCAAGCTGGATACTTCTGATATCGCTTCTCCTATTTGGAGGAAGCGCCTTAGCTCAGAAGAAGAAAAGAAAAAGAGCCCAGGACATTCAGAAAGTAATAGACGTTGCCTACACCTACTCGGGCACTCCCTACAAATATGGAGGCAATTCTCAATCTGGTATCGACTGCTCAGCGCTCATGCAAAACTCTTATGCCAGTGCTGGGTATAAAATACCTCGAACTGCTAAATCACAATCAAAATATGGCAAAAAAGTAGGATGGGGCGGAATCAGACAAGGCGATATCGTATTCTTCAAATTCAAAGCTAAAAGAGAAAAATGGTATCACAGTGGGATGATTACGTCAGTCTCTAAAGACGGTATATATTTTATTCATGCTTCTACTTCACGAGGTGTTATTGTCTCGGATCTAAATGCAGACTATTATAAAAAAAATGTAAAGGCATTCAGAAGGGTTATTCATTAGGTTTTACCTCTTGAATTAACTGAATCATTTGATCTAGTTGATCAGGTTTAAACCAATGGACTTCTTCATCCTTTTTGAACCAGGTCATTTGGCGCTTGGCGTATCTTCTCGAGTTCCTTTTGAGCAATCTTACAGCTTCTTCTTTATCATAATGCCCGTCCAAAAAATCAAAAATTTCCTTGTACCCTACCGTCTGGAGCGCATTGTTTGATCGATTTGGATATAAATTTTTGGCCTCTTCAAATAAGCCCTGTTCGATCATTAAATCCATTCTTCTATCTATTCGATCATAGAGTTTCGAACGATCCATGTCTAATCCAATCTTTAATATTTTGAATGGATGCTCCTTCCTTTTGCCTCCCTGTCGAAATTGAGAATAAGGTAAACCAGTGGAACGAGTTACTTCCAATCCCCTTACCACCCGTTGAGGGTTTTTTCTATCTACTTGTTCGTAATAGATGGGGTCACTCTCCTTCAATTCATCCAACAGTGCATCCAAACCTTTTTCTTCAAGTTCTTTATTGAGTGTTTCTCTCAAGGATAGATCAGTCTCGGGCATTTCGTCTAGCCCTTCACAAAAAGCACGCACATAAAGTCCCGATCCACCGACCATAAATTGCACTTCATTTGTTTGAAATAGGCTATGTAATAGTACCTCTGCATCTGTAGAAAAAGCACCAGCATCGTAGTCTTGATTGATCGAATGAGAATTCACAAAATGATGTGGGATTTGAGCCAATTCTTCTTGACTCGGTTTTGCGGTTCCAATGTCCATTTCTTTATAAAATTGTCTGGAATCAGAAGACAAAATCTCTCCTTTGAAATGTTCAGCTAATGCAATTGTAACCGCTGTTTTTCCTACTGCCGTAGCTCCAACTACTACAACCAAAAGATTTTTCTCACTCATCATTCAAAGATAGTTTAAGCGACCATTCATGAAATAGAATTCATTGAATATCTCTTTTAAAGATTGCAAGATCAATGCAAATCATAATCAAACAAATTCAATTTTATATTCATAATTTAAACCTAAAAGAATATATTAGCCGATAGGTTATTTAGGTATGCTTTGTACAAAAAGTTATTATCAGTCAAGCAGCAGACGGAGAAAAATATTTGTACTATGTGAAAAGGTTGAATACTGACTAAAATGTCAGCCCTCCTTGTCTATACCCAAACCTCAAATGATAATAAGCAACTTAATCGACAAATCGGACGGTAATAAAACCAGCTATTCCGTTTGTGAGAAAAGAAGATGGAGGATTTATGGAAAAATTGATTGTTAGGCCAACCAGAATTACACCCCTAATATATTTTGATCCCAATCGTGGATTACTTGAACTTAGAGGCAAATCCAGCCCAGAAAACTCAATACAGTTTTATAGCGGCTTGATTCGTGATCTTGAAGAATTTGGACGTACAGGCAAGAAAAATTTGATAGCAAATTTCAAATTTGAATATTTCAACACCAGTTCTTCTAAATGTCTATTCGATATTTTCAGGAAACTGAATATAGTCAAAGAAAGTGGATTTGACTTATCGATCAATTGGTACTATGAAGAAGATGACGAAGATATGCTTGAAGCAGGAGAAGATTATGCCGACCTACTTGGTATAGAATTTAATTATGTAGAAACGCAGTTTGATTAAACATTCAAACAAAAGGAACTAAAAAAAGAGGCAATCAAATGATTGCCTCTTTTTTGTTTTAACATTTCTTAGATCGTTCGATTCGGATCAAATTTCTCCAGATAATCAGCTACTCTTCTTACGAACATTCCACCCAATGCACCATCAACTACTCGGTGATCATAAGAGTGTGACAAGAACATTTTGTGTCGGATGCCAATCAAATCACCCTGTGGTGTCTCAATCACGCTTGGTTTCTTCACGATGGCTCCAAGAGCCAAAATTCCAACCTGAGGTTGCATAATAATTGGCGTGCCCATGACATTCCCAAAAGAGCCTACGTTCGAAACGGTATAGGTTCCACCACTCAGATCATCTGGCTTCAGTTTATTATCTCTACCTCTTCGAGCTAAATCATTCACCTTAAGTGCGATTCCTTTCAAACTCAATTGATCTGCATTGTGAATAACGGGTACAATCAAGTTTCCAGATGGCAATGCAACTGCCATTCCTACATTGATTGAGCCTTTTTTGATGATTTTGTTGCCATCTACTTGGACGTTGATCATCGGATAATCTTTAATTGCATTCACCACAGCTTCAATGAAAATCGGTGTAAAAGTCAGGGCTTGACCTTCTTTCTCCATAAATGCTTTTTTGTGCTTACCTCTCCATTTCACTACTTCAGTTACATCAGCTTCTACAAATGAAGTTACGTGTGGAGAAGTTTGTTTAGATGACACCATACGTTCGGCAATCATCTTCCGCATACGATCCATTTCAATTATTTCATCCTCGCCTGAGAAAGAAACTGCCACAGGCTGAGAGGCTGCTTTAGCAGGTGCAACGCCATTAGAAGCTGTTGGAGCTTCAGCCGGAACAGGAGCACCGTTTGACTTTCTGGTTTTCACATAAGCCAATATATCTTTCTTGGTTACTCGGCCTTCTTTACCCGTGCCAGGCAAAGATTCAAGTTCGGTCATCGGTATAGACTCTTCCCTTGCAATATTCAAAACTAAAGGAGAGTAGAATCTCCCAGATGTAGGTTTTTCTAACACTGGCGCAGCAGCACTAGCACTGGCTGAGTGCGCTTCGACTGCTTCTGCTACTAAAGCTTCGGCTTTCTCAACTACTTCAGGTTCTGGCCTAGAGGGAGCTGGTACATCTGCACCATCAGTAGCTATTACCGCAATCGGTTTTCCTACTTCAACCACATCACCTTCATTTGCTAAGATTTCTTTTAATACACCAGCATGTGTAGATGGTACTTCTGTGTCTACTTTGTCAGTAGCCACTTCTAAAACAGACTCATCTTGCTCGATCGTATCTCCTACTTTTTTAAGCCACGAAAGGATGGTGCCTTCCATTATACTTTCACCCATTTTGGGCATTACCATTTCTACTAAGGCCATAATATTTTATTACAGTTTCGGGTCTAATAAGTGGCTAAGTTACTTGATTTACAGCTAAAAATCACGGTTTATCAAGGGTTTGACGTAGGAAATTAAGGGCGTAAATCGCTGTATATTCTATATTGAGAATCCTCGTTCCGGGTAACTGAATTTTTCGAGTAAATACATTATTCCCAAAGGAAATTGCCATCCAAACCGTTCCCACAGGTTTTTCTTCTGTACCTCCATCAGGTCCAGCAATGCCTGTAGTGGAAATTCCTATGTCTGTTTTGAATTTTTTACGGATACCTTTGGCCATTTCAGTCGCTGTTTCTTCACTCACCGCGCCATACGTTTCGAGCGTCTTTTCACTGACTTTTAGTGTCTCCTTTTTAATGTCATTATGATAAGAAATAACAGACCCCCAATAATACTCTGAGCTTCCTGGAACAGCTGTCAATCGATGAGCTAAAAATCCACCGGTACAACTTTCTGCCGTGGCAATTTTTAGTTCGCGAGATTTGAGCATTTCCCCGACCGCATCTTCGATTTGGATATCCCCAAATCCAAACACATATTTCTTAATCAATGGCAGTACTTCTTCTATTTGATTGTCCATCTCAGCTTCTAACTCCTCTCGATTTTCTCCAACACCGGTCAATCTCAATCTCACTTGTCCTTTGCCTGGCAAATAGGCCAGTCCCAAATGATCAGGCAAATTGTCTTCCCAGTCACTAATTTCTTCTGCTAACCAAGACTCTCCAATTCCAATCGTCTTGATCACTTTATGCACAATTGTAGGAAGTGGAAATTCCTTTTTAAGTCTAGGCAAAATGGTTTTGGACATCATGGCCTCCATTTCAAATGGCACGCCTGGCATGGAAACAACAACCTTTTTACCTTTCTCAAACCACATCCCAGGCGCAGTTCCTCTTTCATTTTTTATCTTCCTTGACCCTTCTGGCAAATAGGCTTGCTGACGGTTTATTTCAGTTAGCTCTTTACCAAACCGTCGAAATATATCTTCTACATCTTCTAGTGCACTTGGGTTTAGTTCAAGTTCCATGTTGAAATATTCTGCCAATGTTTTTTTGGTGATATCATCTTTAGTAGGGCCTAATCCTCCTGTGATTAGAATAATATCAGACCTATTGAGAGATTCATCTAGCGCATTTGTGATTTCCGATTTTTTATCCCCGATAGAAGTTTTTCTTCTTACTTTGATTCCAATATCATCCAGTTCCCTACTGATCCATTTTGAATTTGTATCTAAAATTTGACCGTATAATATTTCATCACCTATAGTGAGTACTTCTGCAAAAATCTCTTTCATACTTTTTTCAATAAATAGACTTTCGAATATAAGAGGAATAGAAGAAAAATAAACCTGTAATTTTTATTCATCTATTGAATACTACTTATTTACGCTTTAGTTCTTATAATTTGATATTTTTAACAATGGAGTGACCTTCATTTGCTATTATTGAGGCTTAATTGAATTGACATTAATGATGCGTGCGAAATACACCTTTTTATTATTCTTTTTATTTATCTATAGTTCTTTCGTGGCACGTGCCAATAACACAGCACTAGAAGTCATCAAAAAGGATCCTCCTACTGAATTAAAAATCAACAAATTACTTGTTATTGTTTTGGTTCGGGAAAAAGAAAACAGGACTACACTTGAAGATGAATTGGGCTATGATCTAGGCGACTATGGAATATCCACGAAGAGTAGTCATTCGACCAGATTAGCTAGTTCAAAGAAATTAACTAAAGAAGAAGTAATAGCAGTTTGTAAAAAACATGAAGCTGATGGGGTGTTAGTGATTCGATTAGTAGATAGTAAGGAAGAGAACAGCTATTCGTACAATCAACGATCTCAATACACGGGTGCTGGATTTACCTCGGCCAATAGTAGCGGTGTCGTAATGAGCGGAGGCGAGACCTATTCCTGGGGTGATTATGCATATGGCAACTACTTTGACACGGTATCTTCAACAAGGGTAGAAATTCAATCTGATATATATCACATTGGAGAAGACAAACAATTGATGACTGATGATGTCATCATGCGAGTGGATCCGAGTGAAATTGAAAAATCGATAGAAAAATTTGCCAAGAAACTGAGCAAAAAAGTTTCGAAACAGAAATATATCGTAAGAGACAAATAAACCTTACAAGTCAGCCGCTAATCGACTGGCCTGATCAATGGCTCGTTTTGCATCTAGTTCTGCAGCTACATCTGCACCTCCAATTTTAGTGACCTTGAATCCTTTTTGCTCCAATGTGGCTACCAATGAATCTTCGGGTAGTTGTCCTGCGCAAAGAATGACATGATCTACGTCGAGCACTTGTTTTTCTTTTCCCTTTAAAGTGATATGTAAACCTTCATCATCAATTTTGTCATAAGATACATTCGTAATCATTTTCACGGCTTTATGCTTAAGGGTAGTTCTGTGAATCCATCCGGTAGTTTTACCCAATCTAGCACCCATTTTCCCTTCTGAACGCTGCAGCATAACAATCTCTCTTTTAGCCTTGGGCATCTCAGGCTCTACCAAACCTCCACGTTTTTCGTTTTTGACATCTACCCCCCATTCATGCATAAAGTCTTCGATATTCAAACTTGGACTTTCACCTTCTTGACTCAAAAATTCGGCAACATCAAATCCAATACCTCCTGCTCCAATAATAGCCACCTTACTCCCAACTGGTTTTTCATGTTTTAACACATCAATGTATGACAATACCTTTGCGTGGTCTTGTCCGTCTATTCCGGGATTTCTAGGATTGACTCCTGTTGCTACAATCACCTCCTCATATTCACCTTCTGCAAGCTTCTCTGCATCTACTTTTGTATTCAAATTCAGATCAACACCCGTGAGTTCAATGCGTTTATTGAAATATCTTAGTGTTTCATAAAATTCCTCTTTACCTGGAATTTTCTTCGCCATATTGAATTGACCACCAATCTCACCAGCAGCATCAAATAAAGTGACCGAATGGCCCCTTTCCGCTGCCACCGTAGCATACGCCAATCCAGCTGGACCTGCACCTATTACTGCTACTTTCTTTTTATGGGCAGCAGGTAAATAATTCAACTCCGTTTCCTTACAAGCTCTTGGATTGACCAGACAAGTAGATAGTTTATTTTTAAACACATGATCTAAGCAAGCTTGATTGCATCCAATGCAAGTATTTATTTCATCCTCTCTCCCTTGCTCGGATTTAATCATTAAGTCAGCATCTGCTAAAAACGGGCGAGCCATAGACACCATATCAGCGTCACCATTGGCCAAGATATTTTCTGCCACGTCGGGTTTATTGATTCTGTTGGTTGTGATCAATGGAATGTTCACTTCACCTTTCATTTTTTTGGTCACCCAAGTAAATGCCCCCCTCGGCACCATCGTAGCAATAGTTGGAATTCGTGCTTCATGCCAGCCAATTCCAGTATTAATAATAGTTGCTCCAGCTTTTTCAATTTCTTTGGCGAGCTGTACCACTTCAGACCATTCGCTTCCTTGAGGGATCAAATCCAGCATAGATAATCTGTAAATAATAATGAAATCTTCGCCTACGGCTTGACGAACAGCCTTAACTATCTCAATGGGAAAACGCATTCTATTTTCATAACTTCCTCCCCATCGATCAGTTCGTTTATTGGTGTGTTGAGCAATGAATTGATTGATAAGATAACCTTCAGATCCCATCACTTCTACTCCATCATATCCAGCCTCTTTAGCCAATGCCGCACATCGAGCAAAATCACTGATCGTATTTCGAATTCCCCGTTCGGATAAGGCAAAAGGTTTGAATGGAGTAATAGGAGATTTTATAGCAGATGGGCCAACGTTTAAAGGATGGTACCCATACCGTCCTGAATGAAGGATTTGCATACAAATTTTACCTCCATGTTCATGAACTCGCTCCGTAACAATTCTATGTTTTTTGGCATGAATAGTTTTAGTCATTCTGGCCGAAAAAGGCGCTACCCAACCTTGACGATTCGGCGAAACTCCGCCCGTTACAATCAGCCCTACGCCACCTTTGGCTCGATCGCCAAAATAGGTAGCCATGCGTTCAAAACCATTTTTAGTTTCTTCAAGGCCGGTATGCATGGAGCCCATCAAAGCTCTGTTTTTTAAGGTAGTAAATCCTAAATCAAGAGGTTCAAATAAATGCGGATACTTAGCGTGCGCCATAATTTATCTATTGGGTTAATTGCCTAACCTTAATTTTAATAGATATTATCGACTTGATGAAGGGATTGTCAATTTATTATGCATGCATACTTTTATTGAATAACCAAAGCAAAACTACTTTACATGAAAATATGCCATTCGACTGATTGGCTTTCCCTCAGTAGTTAATCCTTCTACACGTATTTCAAACAAACCTGTGACTTCGGAAGTACGGCTGTTAATTTCAAAATTTCCACCTGCATGCTGAATCCCGGAATTCCATAGCAGCAAATCTTGAAAATCAGGCTTTCTCTTCCCTTGGCTATTTGTATTAAATCTTTGTTTGCTTGCGTTAGTCACTTGAACAGGTGAAAAATTGACCTTTTTTCCTTGAGGCTCTATCTCTCCGCGATCTCCTTTGAAAGTGACTACCGATACAATGCCATCAAAAATGGTATTTCCAAAATAATATGTTCTGTTTAAAACTTCAATTCGATCAACCACATAAGGGGATAATTTCATTAGATCTTCCGCTTCTACAAATCCTCCATCCAATAGCAGCAGGGTTGGGCTTTCTACAAACAATTTTTTACTGGATTCCTGAGTCCGCATTTTGAATTCATAGTTGTCTTCTTTTTTGCTTACACCTACTTCCGCAATTAGCTCTATGAATGTATCGCGAATAGTAGTAAATCTTGTAAAATCATCCAACCGATACGATTTGATCCCATAAAACTGTTCTGGTTGACTTGGCCAAGAAATTGCTTCCAAAGTATCACTATAAGCATTGTAAATTTGATTTTGAATGCTTCTTTTTATCGACTCAGATACAAGCAAAGAATCAAATATGATGGGTCGATCCTTGAAAGGACTAAATTTTGGATAAAACTCAGGCTCGATGTCAATTGTTATGTTACTTTTTTCACCAAAAGTCTGTATTGTAGCCATGTCTAATTGGCTTTTGGGATCATAAGGTATGACGAAATTCCCTGATTCATTTGTTCTAGTCGACCCCAATTGTCTATTGGCTCCTGATACCGCCAAGGTTATTGGCTCGTCAGGGACTCGTTGATTTAGGCTATCAAATACGCTTCCTTGTACCAGTCCAGATCTATACTCCGGTAAATATTTCACATTATCAAGATTTTCTTTTTTCACTAACCTCGAATTGGCAATAAGCATATCATCCAGCTGAGTCCTTGAGGCAGCGTTGTAAAACTCATTTGGCAACCAAATACTTAGCTGACTTTTCCACTCCATATTGGTTCTGAAACTTTCTACAGTATTCTTTTCATTCACCATTTCTATGGCAACTGATAAAATGCAAGAATCTGGAATTTCAAAAATTACTCCAATTCTCGACAGTGTATCGAAACTCCCCAGATACTTTGAGGAAGTATTTGGCCAGGCACCATTCCATATTATTCTATCAGTTTCGATGACATTATCAATACTGAATGAAGCATAAATCAAACCTTCAGGAAGAGATCTTTTTTGAATTGAAAAAGCCGTATTTGCTGCCATCACCTGAACTACGTCCTTTTCATTCTTTCCTGAAATGCTCAATTCCCCTTGCGTATAGTTATCTGCAGATGCTCCAATTATTTTATAAACAAATGCCCCACCTGTATCTATGACTTTCAAACTAAGGCCTTCATTAACCGCCATTGGTAAATCAAAAAACTCAAATTTATCTTCTGATTCCAGAATGAAATGATAGTTACTATTTGGACTTGGAGTGAAGTCAAACCCAAAGAAGCCAAATCTATCTGTTAAGACTTCAATTGCTTCACCATCCGATTTTGAGGTTATTTTTCCCTTGACAGAAATTCCAGTTCCATACTGATCTGCTACTCGTAGAACCACTCTGTTTTTCTTGTCCTGTAGCATTTTTCCTCCTTCTACTGAAAAACTAACACTAAATTTTGTTTCTGGTGCTTTTGGGAATTTCTGAGCTAGGTATGGGTTAATAATTCTTATGGACTGTTCAGAAAAGCTTTCAAAATTCTTCATCCATCGCGTGTAGGCTACCAAATGATAAGTGCCAGTTTCTAAATCTGTTGGTATAAAGTACTCTCCTTCACCTCTGCCTCCTTCCAATAGGATTTTAGTTTGATACACAGATTCCCCACTAGATTTAAGTAATTCAACATACAATAATTTACTCAAATCAGACCATTTGCCAGTTTGTTCACTATAGACATAAGGACTAAAAAAAATAGTCTCTCCGACTATAAAATCATTACCACTTAGATGGGTAAATACAGACTCCCGAATATTTGATTGCCCGTAAATAACACAGGAAAGAAAAAGCAATAAAGTTGTACTAGCTATTCTCATCATCAATCCCAATAATCAGGTTTAATATTATCCGCATATACTCTACAGTCACTACAAGACACTGTAGCAATGACCACTAATCCAGGAGGCATAAATGGAAAATCATAAATATTACGTCCGGACATAACAATATTATTCAAATCAGAAATTGCTAATGTATCTAACACAATATCTGCAGCACAATTTTGACTATATCTACCTTCAGCCAAATAACCTTCATCCTCAAATTTTTCAGAAGTAAAAAAAGTAAGTTTTGAGCTTACTCCTGACACCTCAAAAAAACCAAAAACTACCTCACTTGAATTATTCACATTTGATATATTTCCAGCAATATTCCCTTTTTGCTTATCAAAGAAACTCCCTGCCGACTCGTTATTTTCTTTCAGCTTTTTATAATATTGATAACCACTAGGACTTATACTATGCTGTTTTAATAAAATCGAATATTCATAAATAAGCTGTGGATCCTGTCTACTAACCATCAAAATTGGAAATTCATTTAATTGATTTTCAGAAAGACCACTTGTGGTAGCGATCATCAATCCCAGCGATTGATTCTGCCCATAACAGGTGCTTATATCCTCCTCTCTAGAATAGTAGGTTTGTGTTTCGGTATCCCACTCAAACCTAGAAGGATATCGCGCTCTTATGATATAATCTTCGACATATTCGTACCTGAAAAAGGAAGCTTCAGTTTTCTCATCATGTGTATCCACAAAAAATTGTACACCCGTATCTAACTCACCTGACTCTTCAGAAGGCAATTCTAAATATCGACCATAGACACTATCTATCTCAACGGGATTGTTCAAAATTTGAGCTGAAGATTGATAAGCTGTACCATCCTTCAACCTAACTTCTAGGACATAGGAGCTACCAACTTTGCCAGCAATGGTAGGTAGCGTTTCATAGACTCCGTTTTCAATTTCAGTAAAATCAATTTGTTTATTTCCATCTTCTGTCAACCAAACTGTTGCATCAGATAAAGGCACTGACTCTAATTGATCCAAAGCCCTTGAAGTTGACATTCTCACCTGATGATTGGTTGGTTCGTTTGAAAACTCAGCCTCTATAATCATAACCTCCACCGTTTCATCTACCTGAAAGTCATAGGGCTCGACGCATCCCAGCATTCCAGTGAGTAACAACAATAAGATTTGGCCTGCTTTCATGTATTAAAAAGAAAAATTATAAGTGATAGTAGGTATTGGATTCGAAAAAACACTCATCTTATAGCCTTTTACTTCTCCCTCTTCTACCCTAAAAAACACGGTATAAACATTGTCACGGCCCATCAAGTTGTATATAGAAAAGTTCCAAGATGAATGCGCCAACTTTTTGATTTTGTGACTCCCTTCAATATTGACACCTAAATCCAATCGGAAATAATTAGGAATCCGAAAGGCATTTCTGTCAGAATAAATCAAGTTTTCTGAGCCCTTGAAATCCCATTTCCCAACGGGGTATGTTACGGGTACACCTGTCGCATACACCGCACTGAGTGTGACTGTAAATCTTCTGGAAAATTTATAGTTAGTAACTGTATTCAGATAATGAGGTTTATCATATCCTGTCGGGAAAAATTCACCTCCATTAATTACTTCATCCGTAAATGCACCATCCAATTGAATTAGCGATCGCGAATAGGTGTAATTGATCCAACCCGTTAACCAACCAGAAGACTTTTTTACAGATAACTCCAGTCCATAAGATTTTCCGGGTCCCTGCAACAAGTCTGTCTCAATGGCCTGATTGAATTGCAAGTCTGCTCCCACTTTGAAATCTACCAGGTTTTGAATTCTCTTGTAATACGACTCAGCAGACAACTCAATGGTATGCTTGCCATAGATATTTTTATAAAATCCTAAAGCCCACTGATCTGCGATTTGGGGTTTAATATGAGCACCAGATAGTCTCCAGATATCAGTTGGTGCTACAGAAGCAGCGTTGAGCAAGAGATGCACATTCTGTCTCGTTCTACCGTAGCTGGCTTTTATTGAGCTAGATTCATTCAATGAGTATTTTCCTGAAATTCTTGGTTCAGCACCATGATAAGTTGCGATTCTTTCGCCGTTGGCATAATCCTTTTCACCGATTACATAATTTAGATCTTTAGGCGAATTTTCGGCATACTGTCTGACTGTACCTGGGCCTATAGCCGTGTACATACTATACCTCAGCCCAGCATCAATGGTAAATTTATCTGTAGGGATAAATCTGGCAGACATGAACAAGGCTGTTTCTCTGCCATGCTCTTCACTCAGAGCATCCGACAATACCAGAGAGCCATCACCTGTAGGGTTTTTATCTCCAGGTTGGACATGAATAACTTTGGCCTCAGCTCCAAATTTCACATTCAATTTTTCTGAAATGTAGCGATCAAATTGAGCCGAAACTAAGCGCTCCTTCACTCCAAAATCAATTCGAAATGACTGAGTGGGCAATACGTCATAACCAATGTCATAGTCATAGTCTGTTAAACCTGCATGAAAATTACTTTGCCAGTTTTCATTAAAAACATGCTTCCAATTGAAAGAAGCTACTTTATTGGAATAAGAAAAGTCGGTGTATGACAATAAGGTGTCGGATGACAATTGAAATTTATCAAAACTATAATACCCAGAAAGTGAAATCTCATCCTTATCACCTATTTGATATTCCAATTTTCCGACCAAATCATAAAATGCGGCCTCGTTATTTTTCAATGGAGAATCAGTGATTTTTTTCAACACATAATCCGAATATGTCGCCCTGCCTCCAATCATCAGCGAAGGCCCATTTTCACCAATAGGTGCTTCCAAAGTTAGTCGTGAAGTAACCGGTCCTATACCACCAGATCCAGAGAATTTTCTTGAATCTAGGTCTTTAGTTTTTACATCAAAAACGGAAGATAACCGTCCTCCATATTCCGAAGGAATCCCGCTTTTGTACAACTCCATTCCTGATAGGGCATCGCTATTGAATACGGAGAAGAAGCCGAAAAAATGATTCGTGTTGTAAATAGGTGTTCCATCCAGTAAGAATAAATTTTGATCCGCCTTTCCTCCTCTGATATTGATACCCGCAGAACCTTCACCAAGGTACTGTACGCCAGCTGTAGTGGTAGAAACTCGAATAAGATCCTTTTCCCCTAGCAGAGCGGGAACCACCTTCATTTCCTCAGGATTTATTTTAGTCAATCCCATTTGAGGGCTTTGAACGTTAACCTCTCTGTTGGCATTGACTTCAACTGCATTGAGAGCAATGACATCTACTTCCAAGTCTATATTCAACTTTCCATCCGAATACACTCTCAATTGTCGATGTGTATTTTTCATATTGACTGATTGAATAAACAAATGATGTTTGCCATTTGGAATCGCTAAAGAATAAAAACCAGTAGCATCTGTGGAAGTACCGATATAGGGATTTTGAATGTATATAAACGCCCCTTCAACTGGATCTCCTGTCTGAATGTCCTTTACATATCCAGCAATCGTACTTTTTCGACCTTTGACATACCGATTTCTAACTCCGATGGTGCGAAGTATT
Organism: Reichenbachiella sp.; assembly: GCF_039969095.1. GTDB lineage: Bacteria > Bacteroidota > Bacteroidia > Cytophagales > Cyclobacteriaceae > Reichenbachiella. The sequence continues at coordinate 602,472 of NZ_JBDVOL010000010.1, read as the reverse complement.
TCTTCTTCAGACTGATCTCGAGCATGCAGGTCTTGTGCGAAAATAACCTCCGTGTCTTCTACTACTTCTTCTTGATCAAAAAACTGCGCAATAGCTGGAGTGTCTACTAATGAAGTATTGTTTAAAAGAATTACTCGCTTACCCATGAGATAGTAATCCATGGTGGTAGATTCCAAAAGCAACTCCAATTTAGCTTCTAATCCTTTGGCTTCAAGCACTAGTGGATCTACCTTATAATCATCCAACCATTCGTTCCTAAAATTGAACCAGACATTTTCAGATTTTTCAATTGTAGCTATAGCTTCTCGAATGGGAATCAGCTGGGTTGAATCAGAATTTAATTCTAGTTGAGCCTGTACAGCCTGGAGCGCACTAAATACGAAACATGAAATTAGGAGTAAATTTTTCATTTTTCAGTCAGTAAATGATCTCCATAACTCAACCACTTTCGCATTCCACTATCTTCTCCCCGTTTGAAATTTGCAAAATGCGGCTTTTTATAAGCTTTCAACTTGCTTTTTATGTTTGGAAATCGCTTATACACTGATTTTACACCTTTAAATCGTATGTATTCTTCCCCATCGTATAGAAAGTATAAATCTTCATTCAAAAATTCAATACCCTCTCCTCTTACGTATTCATTTTTAACTCTCTTGATATAAAAATTGATTGTCTGTCCGTCATAATAAAGCTCATAAAATCCTGAGCCATGAGAAGGCAAAACTGAGTCCTTAAGGTGAACGAATTGATGCTCTTGAATTGTAAAAGCTTCTACCTTATCAAGGTTGAGAAGAGTGGGTTCTATTGATACGTTTTGCAAAGCAATATTTCTAATGATTAATACATCCTTGTGCACATGGTAAAGCAAATAGACTGAATCGTAGGTCTCGCCTGAATATTTCAGATGACCTTGCTGCCATTTTGAACTGATAAAATAAGGTCCTTTTTTTAAGGCTAAATAGTCGAGTGGATAATACGATCCTTCAAGGATCGGAACATTTTTATATCCGACAGCTTCGTCATACCAAGCTGATAAATCACCATCAAGGTCAAGTCCTTTGGTATCATACTGCGCTGACAAACTCCCTAGACTCGAAACCCAGAGGATTAAGAATATTAAGTACTTAATTAAGACCAACTTTTATCTTTTTATTGATAAGCTAAATTCTAAACAATGGTTTGTAAGAATGGGGGGTAAATCTCACAATAAACAATGTATATCTCAAGTTTTAAAAAATTGAGACGCTTTAGTTAAGGATTAGACAAATGCTCTTTTATTACACATAAATAAAAGAGTTGCATATTAGGTATTCTATTCAAGAGTTCAAACTACAAATACTATTTCACGCCAAAAAATGAACACTAAGTCCGACTCGATTCAGTAAATCTTTTCGTCAATCCAATCCAAATAGGACTTAACAAAAGAGTAAGTGAAATGACGGCCACAATAGTTTGATAAGCAAAATCCGTGATGATCTCATTGAAATAGGCCAACTGCCCAAGGACAAAACTGAATTCTCCAATTTGAGAAAGTAGCGCTCCTGCATACAAACTATCCTTCCAACTCATTTTGAATCCGCGCATGATAAGAGCGTTTATAAACATGTTTGTCAGTAAGACTACCCCCACCAATGCCACTATGATAACAATGTGCTCCCATAGAAATTTGATATTGATCAGCATACCTATGGAAATGAAGAAAAGAGCTACGAAAATCACTTTGAATGAATAAAGGCTTTTATGAAACCATTCTGTGGATTTGGAAGTGGCCACAAAAATACCAGCCACAAAAGCACCCAATGCGGTTGACAATCCAAAAAAACCTGTGATCATCGAAAAACCAAAACATAATCCAAAGGCAAAAAAGACTTGAATTTCGTGATCGTGTTTGATCGTTTTGTGAAATGGTAGTTTGAGTTCTCCTTTGAAGAATAGAAAAACCACAAAACCAATCAGTAAAATTCCTCCTATAATTTGCATCCATATTTCCGTCATGGAAGTTTCCTGGCCTGACAAATAGTTGAGCGTAATCAACATCGGTACAATGAGTACATCCTGGACCAATAAAATACCTAGGACATTTTGCCCTACGGTATGATCCATTTCGCCAGAATCCTGAAGGAGTTTTACAATCACAGCCGTACTACTCAGGCTTACTACAAATCCAAAGGTTAAGATACGTGCCAAGGACCAGTCATAGTATTGACCTATGAGCCAAACCGCTAGAATACTGATGATTACTTGAAGTATGGTACCAACGACCGATATCTTCCAATTAGCTACCAAGTTTTTTAAAGAAATTTCCATTCCAATAAAAAACAGAAGCAACACCAATCCCAGAGACCCCATGGATCCAATCAAATCTGCATCATCGACTACGCCTAATACATGCGGGCCAATCACAACTCCAGTGATGATATATACGATCACATGCGTCTGCTTCAGCATTTTCAATAAAATACCCACTATCACTACAGCGAGTGCAATGGCGACAAACTTCAACAAGAAGGGGTTGCTTTCTATGACTGCAAGCATGATTTCATTAACTTTTAGTACTAAACCAAATGTAGCAGATTGAAAGCGTGAATAATTCTTTGTGAAAAGATATTTTGAAGAATTCTTCTAGGAGGTCAGAATCATAGATCTTCCAAACAGATAATCAATTATAAAACTAAAAACATACCATTATGAACCCTGTATCCTGGTTTGAAATCCCTGTCAATGATATGGACAGAGCCAAAGATTTCTATGAAAAATCATTAGACGTTAAAATTGAAATTCACGAAATGGGACCTGCACTAATGGGCTGGTTCCCCAACAATCCTGAAGCGCCTGGGGCTGCTGGTACCTTGCTCAAAGGAGACACCTATGTACCCTCTCACGACGGCACTTTGGTATATCTGGGTGTCGAAGACATCGAGGCGACTTTAGCGAAAATCAGCAAAAACGGAGGAAAAACTATGCAACCTAAAATGAGCATTGGAGAATACGGATTTATTGGCGTGTTTGAAGATTGCGAGGGCAATCGAGTGGCGTTGCACAGTATGAAATAGCGATCGCTCTTCACACCTAAGTAGATCATTATCAGTCCAGGTCATGAGCTAGATCATATGAATTAGTTTTTGAGGAGGGTAATTTTAATTAGACTAAACAACTCGAAACCATGAAAACGTCTATTAAAATTGCCCTCCTGAGCTGTTGTACCATCGTAATGTTACAATGCACCCCAACTTCCAACCCGTGCGATCCGATGCAAAACATGGGAATTGGCCCAATCGAAAAGCTAGATTTGCAGCCCTTGAATACCAATATGGCGGCAGATGGCAAGAAGATTTATGATCAGCTCTGTCGGGTATGTCACGATGAAATCAGGCAAATGGAAGGTCCAGCTCATCGGGGCATCATGAATAGAAGAACTCCCGAATGGATCATGAATATGATGCTCAATCCAAAAGAAATGTCTCAAAAAGATCCCATTGCCAAAATTCTGGCCGAGCGAGTCAATGGAGTGGAAATGGCAGACATGAACCTATCCGAAGATGAAGCCAGAAAGATATTGGAGTATTTTAGGACGCTGGAATAATTTATTCCTGATCAAACCGAATCCTGATTTATGCTATAACTTTTGCGTGAGCTCAATGAGACGATATATATTTAGGTAAACTTTATCTGCACCCTATGTATATTAAAAGAAACTATGGCTTTTGGATGACTTTCAACTGGTCTAAAAAGCCATTTATCCTAGGCTTGATCTACTCATTCGTCCTATTTGGAGGCTCCTATTTACTCGGTCTCACGGTTTATATTCCATGGCAGCCTATTAGCATCATTGGTATTGCTGTCGCCTTTTATTTGGGCTTCAAAAACAATAGCTCTTATGACCGTACTTGGGAAGCGAGGAAAATTTATGGTGGGATCGTAAATAGCAGCAGAAGTTTTGGTGCGGCTATAGTTGCCTTTGTGAGTGGCCCAAAATCTGATGAATTGATCAAGGAATTGGTTTATCGCCACGTCGCATGGCTCACCGCCCTGCGTCACCAACTGCGCTTGAGTCGACCATGGGAACATAGCGAAGAACGACTGAAAGGTAGGTACTCTCCTACCGTGTGTGAGGCATACACGGATAAACTAGAATTAGAGCTCGTGGATTATCTAAGCAAAGAAGAAATCTCGGCTTTGAATGGCAAAACAAACACTGCCACTCAAATCATGAAAAATCAATCAATTAGACTACAAGAGCTAAGAAACGAAGAATATTTTGAAGATTTCAGACACATGGAATTGCATCAGCTGATTGTTAGTTTTTTTACTGATCAGGGTAAGGCAGAACGCATCAAAAATTTTCCATTCCCAAGGCAATATGCTTCAACAGCCATTTGGTTGACCATTGTTTTTTGTGCTTTTGTTCCGCTTGGATTATTAGATATTGCCAAGTCGATGGAAGGCTGGTTATACTGGATTAGCCCAGTCATTTCAGCTCTGATTATCTGGGTCTTTTTCTTGATGGAAAAAATCGGAGATTATTCTGAAAACCCCTTCGAAGGCACTTACAATGATGTGCCGATCACTTCTATTTCGCGAGGCATAGAGATTGACTTAAGAGAAATGATAGATGATGACAATATTCCACCAGCTATTTCGGACGAGAATGGGTTTTTGTTGTAGAAAAATGATGCAGAACACATCTTCCGCTGGCGCGCATCTGTGATGCGTGACTTATCTACACAAGCAATTCAATTGCTATTCTCTTTGGACTCTTTGGGTAATTAATCCCACTCTATCAATCAAAAATACTACCTTTAATCGGTGTTTTTGCCAAAGATTACTTTTATAGTTCATTATACGATATAATCTAAACCCTCACCCTATGCCGAGTTCTTCAATAAAATATGATAAAGAATATTGCCAAATTTATCATGAGCAAGACCCTAATTGTATTCGATTGGTGTGGGATGGCTTTTCAAAACCTGAGGAATTTCGTGAGGCTTGTAATTATGTACTTGACCTTTTGGTGGAATACGGGACAGGAAGTTTGATTGTTGACAACCGAAAATCAACTGTAATAAGCAAAGAAAATCAAGAATGGCTGTCTCAAGAGTGGTATCCATTAGCCTATACTAAGGGATACAGGACTTCTGCTGTAATTGTAGGAGATAATTCACTCAATAAGATTTCGATAAAAAAGATTGAGAATTTACGTGATGGTGCTTTCAACACCAAACACTTTGAAGAAATTGAATCAGCTAAAGATTGGCTCAAGTCTTTATAACTACAGTTATTTCCCTGCTAGTACGAGCATTTAACTCGTACCTGTTTCAAACTTACCACAGGCGCGCATCTGTGATGCGTGCCCCATCTACACAAGTAATTCAATTGCTATTTTCTTTGATGTCCTTTTTAGATGGCGCAAAAGGGTTCGGAACCCCTATGATTTCCAGAAAACCTTTGCCCGCCAGTCCTTTGGCTTTGTTTTCTTCTGCTTTTAGGTACCGCTTGAGGGCTTGTTCTAATGGAAAAATACAGAAAGCAATCAAGACGTTGATCCCTAAATCTACTACAGGTGAACTTTGTACATTAAAATAATTGACCGCAATCGCCTGCAAAAACTCAATAATCAAAACTAACGCCAACACAGTTAGAACTTCGGTGATGATGATGTATTTTTCTCGTGCAAAACGGTTCATGATTCCGGATATGACCACCAGTAAAATCATGACCAGAATTTGCAAACTATAAAACCACAACGTTTGCCAATACGGCGGCTCGATCTCAAAGTTGAATGACTCCAATTGCTCCACATTGCCAAAGGCATCTTGTGCCCGAATATCCAGACTGTAGCTGCCCGGCTGCAAGTAACTCAATGTGATTTGTGAGTTGCTACTCCATTCAGACCAATTGTCATCGACTCCAGTCAAACGATACTGATAGGTCGTATTGAGTATACCCCGATAGTCTGGTTTGCTAAGTTCGAAATTGAACGTATTTTCATCATAGTCGAAAACCATCGTGCCATTCAAAAAGATATCCCCTTTATTACTAATGGCTCTCCTGATGAAACTACGACTCATGGTAAAAAGACTGTCGTCAATTGATTGGTGATATTCCAATAGCTCGTTCGCATCGTCTATCACCCAATGTCGATCATTGTAAACGGATACGTAAGACATATCAGGAAACAGTCCAAAAACATCCATCATTTCGATGTTTTTTTCGTGATCAATTTTATACCAATTTTTGCCATTGAACACCCATACTTCTCCGTCTCGCTGTTGAAGGTGTTTGACCGGTTTTCCCAGAAGTTGCATCATTTCAACGTCGGGCACCACTTTCAACTTGGTAGAATCGAGATAGAAATAGCCTTCGCTATTGATCAAATACAAGCGATCATTCAGAAACGTCAGTTTTGGGTTGTCTATGAATTGGTTTTTATACTTAAAAATTTTGTAATCAAAGTGATCTACCGTGATGTCATCAAACTCGATCAGAGCTGTTGGAGTAGCAAACCAGGTTCGACCATTTTCATCGTTAAAGGCCGTTTTGACCAAATCGCCATGCAAATTGAGATTTTCTGTTTCTACCCATTCATCGTCTTCTTTGTAATATATTTTGACCTCATTGTACATGTTGCCTACGATCAGCCTGTCATGCTTTTTCTCCAGCGTCACGAATCGAACAGGTTCGTGAATCACCATCTCTGCGCTATCCGCATTGATATAAAAAACACCACTACTCCCTGCGGCATATAGTTCTTCTTGATAAATGAAAAAGCGTTCTGTTTTGGAATGAATCCCATCTACATGTTTAAAAACCCACTCTTCGCCCACCAACTCTTTGCGCATCTTCCGCAATCGTACATTTTTTGAGATGATAGTGACCTGTTCTACGGGTTTGTAAATATTTTGAGAAGGTTTGTTTTTATGTTCTTCCGGCTCCTTCTCTTCAGGTTCATTATTGCGCTCGGCTTCCTTTTTTGCCTTTTTAGCCTTTCTTCGGGCTATTCTTTGCTCTCTTTTGGACAGTACGCGCTGGGGTTGCTCCTCCACTTTCTTCTCCTGTTCTTCTCCCTCCTCCATCGAGTCTTTGGCTGCTGACTCCTGTGGTACAGACTTGATTATTCTCTTTTTGACTGTTTCATAATAGGGTACATTTTTGTACCGTTCCACTTTCGTCAAATGATACACCCCTTCGCTGGTAGCTACATACAAACTGCTATCATAAAAAAATGCTTCATACAAGTGACCGTGCAATCCTTGAAAATTGCTAAAGGTTTTAAATGGAATACCCAGCTCCATCCTTGACAATCCAAATTCATGTGAGATCCAAAGGCCATGTTCCCGATCTACACCTATAGCATGTACTTCATTGTCGGGTAGGCCTTTTTCTCTGTTGATTACTTCTATGGTTCGGTTTTGTCGGTAGTCATATAGAATAGCACCGTTCTCTAATGTGCTGAGCGCAAAATTATTGTCATCCACCCATATGCCATTGTCTACAAAAGAATCATTGTTAAACAACAAATCTGATACTTGGCTCAGGGTGAAAACTCCTTGTTCATAGATGTAGATCTCGTTGTCCGTTGTACCAGCCAGATATACGTCCTCTGATGGGTGCTTCTCAAAAAATATGAATTCGTATGAATTACTCTCTGGCCAGGTAAAACTTACGAGTTCATCGCTGATATATTCGTATAGTTCTTTATCCGTTTGAACTAAGATCTTGCCATCTACTACGAACAGTTTAGTAAAGAAATCATCATAGTCTGCCAGACTAGTTCTTGAAATGGCTGAGGTCAAGACATCATAGCGTACAATGGTTTCTTCATTCACAAAATACACCGAGGAATTCAAGTAGGATGTTTGAAAATAGAGTCCATCATCATCTGCAACTGAATCCAGCGATTGATACTGCAACTTTTTGTCAACGATACTCAACAAGCCGAAGTCTCCTACGCAACCGACATAAAGCTGATCATTCCCGTGCAAATCAAGTGAGACGGCGGCACTCGGTGTCGAAACATGACGCCAAGTATTTCCATCATACTGAATCACGCCAGATCGATTGGCTATATATAATTGACCCTTACTATCTGATTTGATTTGGTAATTCACATCATCCAATCCTGGGATATTATGATGATGGTGCGTCAGAAATAGGTCTCCCTCCTGGGCATAAGAACCAGCAAAGCTAAATAACCAGCAAACTAAGAATATAAATAGTGTTACTCTTCGCATTCACTACAAGATTATTCAAATAAAAAATATTAAGATTCAAATATACATTTTGTTTGAGATACTCCTGACAGTTGCGGGATTATTCGATATGCGGTCACCTATGGAAATCATAAATTCAAGACATTATCAAGAAATGTCCCTCCATAAAATAACAAATCCTCTGACCATCTATCGAGTCACAGAAAATTAAATGATATCCGATTTTAAGATTTTTCCTGAATCAGACGATCCACCTCCAAATTAAAAAAAGACTGCAATCTTTGTACACCATATCTAGGCGCCACATTGTCTTGTGCCATGAGTGTAAGAAAAAACTCAAATGGCCCGTAAGTTTTTGAAGAAGTAAACTTTCGTAAAAACCACAATAATGCCCGTCTTACCCAATCTGGTACATGACTGATTTTGGGTGGTCGCATCCAAGCTTGAAGTGCCAATTCGGCAATCTCATTTTGAGTAAGTATATCTGGCCCTCCTACATTTATTTCCTTCTTTTTAGACTTAATAGCATCAATGACCACTTCCGCCAAATCACTTCCATGGATAGGGTTGAGTTGAAAATTGCCATGACCAAATAGGTAGACTCTTCCTCTTTTGGCCATATCCAAAAAGTCCTTCATATCTGAGAAAAAGCCATTGGGTCGAACAATAACATACTCCATTCCGGATTGTTTGAGGGCATCTACAAATCGCTCCTTGGCTTCCATGATTTTTAAATGTCTCATTTTATCTCCATGAATCGCCGAGATATAGATAAATTTCTTGACTCCACTTCGTTTGGCTTCAAGAAGTAAATTCATATTGGCTTGAAAGTCGACATCCATATAACTAAGATTATCTTTTTGCCGAGTAATTCCCACGGTCGAAATCACTACATCTATACCATCTAGCTTACCCCTTAGTGTTTCTGGTTTTGTCACTTCAGCCACTACCATCTGTTCTGGAGAGAGATTCAAATCCAGAAGTTTTTGTCTATTCCGAGCCATCGCTTGGATTGATTTATTTTTAGCCTGAAGCCCCTTGACTATATAGGTTCCCAAATATCCAGACGCACCGGCAACAAGTATATTTTTCATTTTTTATTCTGTTTTAAAATTAAGATTGGAATTGACAATTAGATCATGATCTGAAGAAATTGGATTCATGGTCCAACGCGCCCTGTTGGAATTGTCAGTTGCCAATTCTACTTGTAGAATCGGTAATCCAAATCCAGCATGAGAAGTCAGTGCTACTACAATAGCCACAATAACACCGATGAGTAAAATCTGATTTTTCTTCATCATTAAATTCTTTAGAACCAAGTAAAGCCCAAGGCCAATGTAAAACTTGAACCCTCACGTTTTCTGCCTTCGTGGAGAGATACACTACTCATAAAGAGTCTTGTCTCAACATCCATGGTCCACTTCTTCCTTTGTAGCACTTCATATCCAGAAGCTAATAACACACCCTTACCAAAATTGAAGTCTTCACTACTCCAATCCTTGATGTTATAAAATCCTTGACGTTCCGAATCCAGGTTTTGAGCCCTGAGACTCCATGAACACAGCACATAAATGAAAATTACACTTAGCTTTTTCATCTTTTAAATTTATCTAAGGTTAGAATTCGTATTTAGGAAGTGTTTCTTGAATGAGGTTGCGCTGTTCACCCTTATCTTCTTCATTGCTAAGCAAAATGATCATGCTATTAGACTCAGGAAGTAATCCGATTAAACTAGTGTAACCATCAATATCTCCTCCATGGAAATACATGATTTTTCCATTTATTTTGATTGTGAACCACCCAAATCCTACCGTATAATATCCGTCTTCGTCATAGGGAGCAGCAAATATTTCCTCCTTTTCTGCGACTGTAAGAAACTCCTCTCCCATCAAGGCATCTCCCCATTTTTCTAAGTCGTCAATCGTACTAACCAGGTCGCCTGAGCTATTGGCTAATTGCATCTGGTAAGGGTTCGTTTCCACTCCATTCAAATAACCTTTGGCATAAGGTGCGCTATCCATGACATCAGGGCCTTTTTCCGTTTTTTCCAGACCTAGAGGTACATTTATTTTCAGGTTAAGATATTCGTGATACGTCATTCCTGACAAATTCTCAATAAGCAATCCCAGCATCAAATAGTTTGAATTGGAATAGGAATAGTTAGCACCTGGCTCGAAATCAAGCCCATCTTCTGAAAGAGACTCAACTACAATTTCAAATATGTAATCTGGAGAAAAAAACTGACCTTGATTTACCGCCAAATCTTCGATAACATATAAGTAGTCTGGAATTCCTGAATGGTGCGTCAATAAGTGCCTGAGCGTAATCTTGTCGCCATAAGGAAAATCACTAGCAAAATCACTAATTGGCTGATCGTAGCTGGTAATCAATCCATCTCTTTTTAAAAGAACAATTCCCATCGCAGTAAATGCCTTGGTCATTGAACCAATTCGATAAATCAACTCTGGGCTGTTGAGTACTTCTGCAGATCGATCTGCAAAACCATAGCCTTTTCGTACAAGATCCAAGTCTCCGTCTCGAACAAGCACACTACCCGAAAAATCAAGTGTTTCCAGGAAATCATCGGCATTGGTATATGCTGTTTGAATTTGAGTTTCGGGACTATCATCGCTACACGACCCTAACATTCCCCATACGATAATTGTCAAAATAAGAATTAATAGGCTTTTCATAAGTTTAAATTTTAAGTTTTCAATGACACAAAGCTTATTAAAGCACTTTTTTCAATCGTCTGAGAATACTTATTTAAGACCTTTTGGTGGGATTTCGGACTTTATCAATTACTCTTAATTTGATAACCATAAAACAAAATATCAAATGAATATTCAATTGAAGCATTGACAAGAGAGTAAAATCAACTAGTTGAAATTTGATGAAAAGGATTTCTTAAGAAAGGAGATTGTAAAGTAGATAGTTCAGAGTGGCACCCCAGTTAGAAACTTGGAATGGAGGAACCTGTAAGCTCCTTCACATGGTTGGTGATTTTTTCAATAGGCCAATCCCACCATTTGATTTCTAGCAATTCAGTAATTTTCTCTTCTGAGTATCTCTTTCTAATGATACGGGCAGGATTACCTCCTATTATCGCATATGGCGGAACATCCTTAGTCACGACCGCCTTACTTCCAATAATAGCTCCGTCGCCAATTTTCACACCTGGCATAATGGTGGCATTAAAGCCTATCCACACATCATTTCCAATTTCGGTATTTCCTTTAGTAGGGTATGATTTACCATCCATAGCTGCTTGCCAGGCATGCCCAAAGATGGCGAACGGATAAGAAGAAACGGCTTCAGTGAGGTGATTGGCACCATTCATAATGAAGGTGACATCAGACGCAATCATACAAAATTTCCCAATAATCAGTTTGTCGCCTACAAAATCAAAATGATATTTTACATTTTTTTCAAAATTATGGACATCCGAAAAATCATCGTAGTATGTATAATTTCCCACCTCGATGTTTGGGTTTGAAATAAGGTTTTTCAAGAAGCATAGCTTGTTATATCCTTCCAATGGGAATAGTAGATCTTTATCTGGCGCTTTCATTTCATCTTAATTTATATGCGGGTGACTTATCTAGATTCAACACTTTGAGTGTTTCACAATAAATCATTGACTCAAAATAACAGAAATGATACTTCTCATTCGTCCTGAAATGATATTCAGGACTTTTTTTGATGATAAAGAAATTATTGGAAAGAATATAAAATTAACCTTGATCTTTCAACCAAGCTTTAGGAGTTAAACCCGTATTTTTTTTAAAAAAATCATTGAAAACAGATTTAGACCTAAATCCACTTTCATAAGCTAAACCTAACAAAGTCAAATGCTTATTGGCAGGATCAACTGCCTTTTGTTGAAACTCATGGAGTCGAAACTCATTGACAAACTCATTGAAATTTTTGCCCATTTGATCATTTAATATCCACGATAATTTATTGGGGTGAATATGGACTGCCTCAGCCAAATGACGCAAGGAAAGGTCTGATTCTAAGTACATCCTTTCGTTGCTCATCAATTGATCCAACAGCGAAACAATTCTTGAAACCTCTTCTGAATCAATAGCTGGTACTGTAGAAGGTGTGGATTGTTTTATGTCATCAGACTTAGCAAACACTTTTTTAATAATGTCTTGAAATTTACTTTCCGAACGAAGTGGTTTGAGTAAAGGATCTACTTTGAGTAAAGTCATCAGCGGCTCATGATTTGCAACACCCTCTTCAATATGTACTAACGCAGCCTCAAGATTGCCAGACAACACTTCGATATAAATAAGAAAAAAACGCACACGTTCACCACTTTCTCCCTGTAGCATATTTTCTAATTGAACCATGCATTCTTGAGTTTTGGGCTGATCACCTAAACTACTATATGCCAACGCATACATAATTTGCCGCTCAACTACAGCGCCATTTACTTCTGGGATGATATCAGCTACATCGAATATCTTTTGCTCGTTTTTTTGATTAACTAATGCTAAAGCATAAATCGAATAACCCACTAAAAATGTAGGATTGATTTCAAATGTCTTTTCAAAATGAGTTTTACATTCTTGAAATTGCTCGGTCAGATAATAGTAGTAGGAATAAAAATAATTATTGAGTGCAGATAGTGGATCCAATTGATATGCTAAATCGATATGTCCTTTGGCTTCTTCAAATTTACCCTGAAGCACCCAGTTGATAAACAGTTTTTGATGCGCATCTGCATATCCTGGTCTCAATTCAATGGCCTTCAACAGATTAAACGACGCATCAGCAAAATCCCAATCTTCGTTTAATCGATGCCATCCCAGAGAATGATAATACTCTGGCAAGTTATAACCAATTTCGATCGCTCGATCCAAATGACTTTTACCAATATCTAGTGCTTGTTTAACTGGCATAAGCCCTCCCGCCGCCAACATATTAAATCCATAATGAATATTGACATGTGCCAATGCGAAATCAGACTGCAATTTGGTCGATTCTTCTAGTAGACTTATTCCTTTTTTGATATCATCTGGATTGAACTGGTTGAGGTAATATTTTCCTTTTAGGTACAGTTCATAAGCTTCTATATTCTCTGTTGGTGCATCTACCAACTGATCCTCTATCACCATGTGGCCAAAGTTCTCACGAATCTTATCCGCTATTAAAAGGCTAATCTCATCTTGCAGATGAAATATATCATGAAGCTGTCTGTCATAGTTTTCGGACCAAATGTGAAAACCATTGTCTGTGCGAGTCAGCTGCGCCGTGATTCTGATTTTCTCACCTGATTTTCGAATGCTGCCTTCAAGAACAGTAGCCACTCCTAACTCGTTGCCAATGATTCTTACATCTTCCTTTTTGTTCTTAAAAGCAAATGATGAGGTTCTGGCTGTCACTTTCAAGCCTTCTACCTTGCTGAGTGCATTGATGAGCTCCTCTGTCATTCCGTCAGAAAAATATTCATTTTCAGGGTCTGAACTAATGTTATCAAAAGGAAGAACAGCGATTGATTTATGATAGATCACTTTGACTTAGAAATTTACTCAGCTAAAATAGGAATAGTCACTCTAAAATAAACGATGTCTTTGATTTCAAAAAGGAATAATGCCTCAATCGAATTATTTCATTCCAAAATTTGGACCACTTTTAGAAAATGAAACATTCTAAAATAAAAACCCCTGACAATCAATGGATTATCAGGGGTTTTAGTACCCAGGGCCGGAATCGAACCGGCACGGCCGAAGCCACTAGAGTTTGAGTCTAGCGCGTCTACCAGTTCCGCCACCTGGGCTTGTGACTGCTAAAAATTATTGTTGTAATTCTAGCATCTGGTAGTCCCTCTTTCAAAAGGGATGCAAACATATCTAAAGATTTTCAAGAAATCAATATCCTAAGGATAATCAATCCAATTTTATTTTTTGAATGTATGAATGTGCCACTGGAGGTGCCGCAAATAAACACTTGGTTTCAGGCCAAACCTGTCCAAAAAGTTCAGAATTTCGATAAACATTCAAGTCTGATTCGTCTTTCCAGATGCTATACGTAGAAAAAACATTCGGCTGATTTGCATCAGCTAACAATTGCAAATGTTGACAGCCAGGGAAAGACCGTATTTTCTCTTTGCTTTGTTCGAAGATTTCAAGAAACTGTTCAACACGCTCCTCCTTAAAAGTCATCCGTACCACTCTTATTATCATGTGTCTAAAGTAAATTCAATAAATACTTGATCCCCAACCATTAAACCCAGCAATTCTGCGCCATGTCCTTGATTAATACCCACTTGCAGTCGCCCCATGGAATTAAACAAAACAAAACATTCTCCTGAATTTACATCAGAGTAATGATTGTGTAATTGCAAAACTTTCTCCCTTCTAAAGTTGATAACATAAGGAAAATGATCATTGATTTTCCAAATCGCATCAAAGTCCGTTTTCATAATATTAGTAATCAAATTACCGTAATGGTCAATTCTAATCACATTGCCAGCAATTTGTTTTTTGGTAGCCTTAGCTCTGGTTGGCATGAGGCGCTCGATATCTTCTAAGCGCTTTCCAAAGTCCTGAATATCTTTTCCACTTGCTATCTTTCCAGCCAATGGGCCAAATAAGCTTTTGGCTATGAATGGCGATCTTACTGGTTTCACTCCATTAATGTCCACTACTGCTGCAGGCCTTTCCTCACTGAGTAGTGAAATCAAACCAGAATCCTCTCCGATAAAAATATGGTTCTCTAATTTAACGGCCACATTTTTTACAATTCTTTTGGTCGTATTAGATACGGCAAAAACATGAACCGTGCCTTCTGGAAAATCTCTAAACACGGAATCCAACACATAGGCAGCATGTCCAATATCGCCAACGGCTATCTGATGAGAAATATCAACAATAGTAATGTTTGGATTTTCTTTTAAGATGCTTGCTTTCACTGCAGCCACGTAATGATCGGATTGTCCGTAGTCAGAAAGAAATGTAACAATGGCCATACAAGCTATTAAAAAATCTGTTTATTTTGTCTAGCAAAAATATAATTTGACCGCAAATTAGAAACTTCATTTGGTAGAAAAAATTATTACCCTAGAGAACATTCCACTCACTGAGTTTTTGGGTGTTGAAAACCAAAATATCAATGATATTGCTTCGGCATTTCCAAAGTCGAAAATAGTATCGCGTGGAAATGAAATTCGAATTCAGGGGACTTCACCTGAAATTATTCAGATCAATGCAATTTTAAGTTCACTGGTTGAGCACTACCATAAGTTTGGAACGATTACAAGTGATCAAATTAAAACTTATCTGAATCAGGAAGAAGATAAGTATGTTGACTCGGATAATGATGTATTGGTCTATGGCACCAAGGGTTTTAAAATTGCTCCCAAATCTAAAAATCAAAAAAAGCTAGTTGAAGCTGTCCACAAAAAGGATTTGGTCTTTGCGATAGGGCCAGCTGGCACTGGAAAGACCTATATATCTGTTGCGCTAGCGGTAAAGTCGCTTAAGGATCGGGATGTTAAAAAAATAATAATCACTCGTCCAGCCGTAGAAGCAGGTGAAAACCTTGGTTTTCTTCCAGGAGACCTAAAAGAAAAAATAGATCCTTATTTGAGACCTATCTATGATGCACTACATGACATGGTACCTGGAGAAAAACTCAGGTACTATATGGAAAATGGAGTTATAGAAATTGCACCTTTGGCTTATATGAGAGGTCGAACTTTGAACGACGCGTTTATTTTACTGGACGAAGCTCAAAATACCACGCCCATGCAAATCAAAATGTTTTTGACCAGAATGGGACCCAATTCTAAAGTTATCGTGACGGGAGATATGTCGCAGATTGATTTGCCTGTTAAACAAAAATCAGGATTAGCTGAATCTTTGAAAATACTAAAAGGAATCAAAGACATTGGGTTTATTGAATTGGATGGCAAAGACGTCATAAGACATAAATTGGTTCGCTCTATTATTGAAGCATACGACAAAGAAGAAAATTCTTAAAATTAACTTTCATTTTCAAGTAAATAATTAGATTTAAGCCAGCAGCATTTCAAGATTTTTCCGGAAATGCACATTTGGACCAACCATCCTTTTCTCAGAATCATTCTGGCCTTTGCTTTTGGTATATTAGCAGCTCGCTTGGGCGTTGCTATTTCCCTGTCTACATTAGAATATACTCTGGCCTTCCTTTTTTTAATTGTCTTTGTTGCGAAAATATTCTTTAGAAGCAACTCAAATACCGTACTTGCGAACCTACTTTTATGTTCGATTTTTTTAACTGGCATTTATCATTACAAACATTCGGATAGTTCTGATCAAAGACTCCAACTTCAGACAACTTGGGGTGCTTGTCAAGCCTACATAGGCACTATCACCTCTTTTCCAGTTGAAAAGGGAAAATACACTATTCATCAAGTCGATTTGAGCTTGGGAATTCAAGATTCTACTTTTTTGAATAAGCCAACCAGAATTTTACTTTATGAGAAAAAAGAACAAGGTCAAGTTTCGATTTTAGCCTATGGAGATAAAATCCAAGTTGAAGGACATCCATTTCTAATATCTGAAGCTAAAAATCCATATGCCTTTGATTACAGCAAATACATGACCGACCAGCATATTTACTTACATCATTTTGTGGAATCTGAAAAAATCTCATTGCTGAGTAAACACGAGGCAAACGCTTTACTGAGTAGTATTTATAGAATCAGAAGCCATTTTGAAAACATCATAAAGTCAAATGTTAAAAGTAAGGATGAACAAGGTATTGTCTTGGCACTACTTCTAGGAATTAAAGGTCAACTAGATGGTGAGATTAAAACCGCCTATGCTGCTGCAGGTGCTATGCATGTATTGGCCGTTTCCGGACTTCATGTTTCCATTATTTATTTTGTTTTGAATTGGTTATTTCGAGGGATTCCTCCAGGAAACTTTAAACGTTTCATTGCACCGACTATCAGTATTCTCGCTCTCTGGCTTTATGCGTTGCTTACTGGGTTTTCACCTTCTATTCTCAGGGCAGTGACTATGTTTTCGGTCATCATTTTTTCAAAATTATTGGACAGAAAAAGTCAAGTTTTCAATTCACTTGCATTTGCTGCATTTGTCTTATTACTTTTTGATCCAAGTTTCTTATTCAATATCGGCTTTCAACTATCCTTCTTAGCTGTAGCTGGAATCGTCTATATGTATCCTAAACTTTATCAACTTTGGGATATTCAAAATCCTGTTGGAGATTATTTTTGGAAGTTGACTTGCGTTTCCTTGGCTGCTCAGATTTCCACTTTTCCTTTGAGTCTATATTATTTTCATCAATTTCCTTCTTATTTCTTGTTAGCTAATGTTGTGGTGATTCCAGTAGCATTTGCTATTATGATCTTAGGAATTTGTGTTCTTGCATTCGGATCATTCACCTTATGGATTGGTTGGCTTTTGGAAAAGATGGTATGCTTTATGAATTGGTTTGTAGCATTCATTCTCCATCTGGACGGTAGTGTCATTGAATGGATCTTTATTTCCGGCACTCAAGCTTGTCTTATTTATGCGGTTATTATGACATTTTTAGCTTTACTGAAGTTCAAAAGGTTTTCCTATATCTGGTTTATTTCGTTAGCCATCATTTGCTTTAGCTTCGATAGATTTTGGAACGTCATGAAACAATCCAATTTTGATCACATGATTTTCTATTCTACAGAAAAAAATATCATTCTCGATCAAACAGAAATGTTCAAAGCCAAACTATATACTCTGGATTCAATAATGGACTTCAAAAAACAGGAAATGCAAATCATTCCATATAGAATTAACAACTTGCTACCCCCTCCTGAAAAACCACATATTATCGATACACCATTAGACGATTTTGCACAACTGCATGTATTTAAGAATAAGAGGACACTTTTTCTAACCGAAAAATTTGATCCTGACCAAATTCAATTCATACTAAAAGCCGATATTGTTGTGATCTCCAATGAATCGGTAGATTCCCTTGCCATATTAGATCAAGTCGTAGATTTTAAAGAAGTCATCTTGGATAACACGAATGGATCATTCTATGTCAATAGATTAAAAACCGAGGCGATCAATCAAAAAACCAAATTGTCCAGCCTCCATGATCATGCTTATCTTGTTTCTATATCACGGAATCAAAAATTCCTGGATATGCTTTTTTAGAGATTCTTTGTCAGCACAGAGATCAGGGTCCGCATATATTTTTAGCATCAATTCGAAAAGCACGTCTTCCTCATAGCCGAGCTTCGCTGACATCTTAGCACAAAATTTAATCTCTTCATTATAAAGTTTCCCGTCGATCTTCATCAACTGAACAATAGAATAAATCAAATCATATTTTTGGTCCGACGTGAGTGTCGATAAATCACCAATTGGTAGCTCTTCATCAAAACAAGAAACAATCTCTTTTTCTGTCATGCCATTTGCCTTGCCCACCTCATGGATGAGATCCACTTCTTCCTGGACTACGATACCATCTACCTTTGCGAGTTGTACAAGAATATTTAGATGCGCCTTTGACATGATTTGCTGGATTAGATTTTAACAAAGATAAGAAATCAGTCGAAAAGCCCTATATTAAATTCACATGAACTATCTATCCCATTTATACCTTTCATTTGACGATGAATCAATTGCCATTGGCAACTTCATCGCTGATTTTGTGAAAGGCAAAAAGTATTTGGATTATCCTACCTCAATTCAACATGGCATCTTAATCCATCGAGAAATTGACCATTACGCAGACAACCACCCCATTTTCCTTGATGGGAAGAGAAGGTTGGCTAGGGACTACCGACACTATGCTGGCGTTATCATGGATGTGTATTACGACCACTTCTTGGCAAAACATTGGTCAAACTACTCAACTGAAGACCTCAAAGAATTTTGCCAGCGACACTACCAATTACTAAATGAAAATCAAGCTTTGCTACCAGAGAGATCCAGCTATTTATTGAACTACATGCAAGCAGGGGATTGGTTGTACAATTATCAATTCATGGAAGGCATTCAGTTTGCCCTAAGCGGAATGGCACGAAGAACTAAATTCGAATCTGGTATGGAAAAAGCAGTTAAAAATCTAACCGATGATTATGAGAGGTTTGAAAAGGAATTTCAAGAATTTTTTGAAGAAATATTAAGTCATATCCATAATTTTACCGATCAAATAAAAAGTAAATGATCGTTTCCAAACCAAAAATCGGTACTCTTTTTTCTGTCGGATTGTTTATAAGCCTAGCACTGGGCATTTTTGTATATGGACTCATTCAGATACAAACAGCAACGGACCGTACTTGGTGGTACGTGCTTGTTTACACCTCCGGGCCTATTGGCTTCCTAGTCCTTATTAAAATTTTATTTTCCCTCAAAACACTTAAAGTTTCCAAAGAAAAGTTCGAAGTTAAATTTCCTTTCAAATTTCAGAAATATTCTTTTGGTGGGAAAGAAATTGATCATTGGTTTCATACTTCTATCAAAACCTATGGTGGCTTGTACGAAGAATTTACTATCAAACTCTCATCTGGCAAACAACTGGCTATCAGTAAACAGGAAAACACAGAATACGATAAAACACTCAAATACCTTAAAAAGAAATTTAAGAAACTGGAAAAATGTTAAGATTAGCCTTATTTGTAGGACTTGGAGGTATGCTGGGAAGTATGTTAAGATTTTTAATATATCAAGGGATGCTCAAATTGACACCGGGCATAGCCCCGTCAGGCACCTTAGTAGTTAATGTAATTGGCTCATTCCTCTTAGGATTCTTGTTTCATTATTTGGGTAAAATGGATCGGGCGTACTACGTGTTTTTAGCCTCAGGTTTTTGTGGTGGTTTCACCACATTCTCGACTTTCAGTGTAGAAAATATTGATTTACTACTCACCGATAATTTAAATTCAGCCTTACTATATATCTCATTAAGTCTCATATTAGGACTCACCGCTGCTGGCTTGGGCTGGTATCTTGGAAAAATGTATCTCGCATAATTATGATTAAGATTACAAAAAACTATATTTCTCAAGTGCTAATCACACTCCTATTCGTATATGGATGCAGTTCTGAAAGAGATCCGTATGTTGCCTATTCTGCAGAGGAAGATTCTTCATTTGTATATAACAACTACACCAAACAAGAAGTCTTTATCCCCATGAGAGATGGCACCCAGTTGTTCACAGCCATTTATACCCCTAAAGACATCGACGAGCAATACCCTATCATTATGCACCGCACACCTTATTCAGTACAGCCTTATGGTGAGCAAAAGTACAAAATTGACTTAGGTCCCAATATGAGAATGACCAGGGACAAGTACATCTTTGTCTATCAAGATGTACGCGGCACATATATGTCTGAAGGCAAATTTGAAAATATGACTCCGCATAAAAGAAGCACAAATGAAAGCAAAGACACTTTTGATACCATAGAATGGCTGCTTTCTAATGTCGCCAACAACAATGGAAAAGTAGGCCAATGGGGAATCTCTTACCCGGGTTTTTATGCAGCGGCTGGCATGATAGATTCGCATCCTGCACTTGTAGCTGTTTCGCCACAAGGTCCAATAGCCGATTGGTTCTTTGATGATTTCCATCATCATGGAGCTTTCTTTTACCCTCATGCCTTCAATTTCTTTTCAAGATTTGGAAGACCACGCACAGGTCAAACTAAAATTAAGAACCCAAAATTTCAGCATGGTACGAAAGATGGATATGATTTTTTTCAATCCATCACACCTCTCACTTTAGCCAAAGAGAATTATTTAGGAGATAGTATTAAGTTTTGGAATGATCTGGCCGCTCACCCAAACTACGATGATTTCTGGCAGGATAGAAATATTCTTCCTCATCTGAAAAATATAAACTGTGCTGTGCTCACCGTAGGTGGCTGGTACGATGCCGAAGATCTGTATGGCTCACTGAATATTTATAAAACTATCGAGCAAAACAATCCTAGCATCAAGAATACGATTGTTATGGGACCATGGGGTCATGGTGGTTGGAGACGGACAAATGGGGATTATTTAGGAAATGTTCATTTTGGAGCCAAAACTTCTAACTTCTATAATGACAACATCATAGAGCCCTTTTTTGCGTATCACTTAAAAGGTATAGGAGAAGACAAAATTCCGGAAGCCTACGTATTTCAAACGGGTACGAATGAATGGAAAACATTTGACGAGTGGCCACCGAAAGAAGTTGAACAAATCAAATTCTACTTCAAGGAAAAGAAACGGCTATCTCAAATTCCTCCGCAGGAAAATCATTTTGGTGTAGATGTTTTCGACAGTGATCCATCTAACCCAGTCCCTTTTATAGCATATGATGATATTGGTATGCCAAAATCGTATATGACTGATGATCAAAGCTTTGTTAATGACCGACCTGATGTTCTGTATTACCTTTCTGAACCATTAGATGAGAATCTTACTATGGCAGGTCCACTCCTTGCTAATTTGGTAGTGAAAACAGATCAAACCGCTGCAGACTGGATAGTAAAAGTCATTGACGTTTATCCTAGTAGTCATCCACCCTACCCTCATCAACCTGAGTTACCAATGAAAAGATACCATCAGATGGTTCGTAGTGAAGTGATTAGAGGAAGATTCAGGGATAGTTATGAATTCCCTAAGCCCTTTGATTCGAAAAAAGAAGAAGTTATCCAATTGCCTCTTCAGGATGTGCTTCATACTTTCAAAAAAGGTCACCAAATCATGGTTCAAGTTCAAAGCTCATGGTTTCCTATGGTTGATATCAACCCACAGACCTACGTAGAAAACATTTTTGATGCACAACCTGAAGACTTTGTCAAAGCCAAACACTATGTTGGAAGGTCTGGGGTTAAACCATCTTATATTGAAGTTGGGGTATTACCAAATAAGGAGGAAAAATAAAACCATCCTGGGTGGGATGGTTTCACAACTGAATTAGGTCAGTCTGATTTTTGGAATTTTGTACTTCTAAAGTAGAAAAAAAAACGGAGGAATCAAACAAATTCATCGACGAATTGCCCGTTTTCTTCGATAAATGAAAATTTCCCATTGAATCGTCGTGACTTTTACAATTATCGGACAATATCTCTTTGTATATTTTTGCCATCGAAGTATCTACGCAGTAACGGATACATGATCACAGACAAAACGATAATTACCGTTCCCCAATAAAAGTTACCATCCATTTTCTCTTCGCTTCCAAACAAAAATACGGCCATGGTAATACCATACACGGGTTCTAAATTGATAGTAAGATTAATCGTAAAGGCTGTCAGTCGGTGCATTAATTGTACTGCTATGGAATAGGCATAAACAGTGCAAACCAGACTAAGGATTAACAGATAAATAAAGTCGTTTGTAGTAAACGCCAATGACAATCCATCTTCGGTGAACCAATGACTATAAACAGGGAAAAACAACAATATAGTGGCACTGGCGCCCACCATTTCATAATAAGTAATTGTAAAATGATTTTGTTTCGCCACCAATTTTCCATTGATAACTGTAAAGACTGCCGAGAAAAAAGCTGAGATGATAGATACGATAAACCCAAGAGCAGCATCTATGGTCGATTGAAAAACTACCGCTATACCTATAACTGAAACAATGGCCACAATCGGCTCATAAAATTTAACCTTCCTTTTATTGACAATGGGATCTATAAAACTCGTCCATAAAGAGGCGGTTGCCATTCCTGCCAAGCAAATAGATACATTTGAAATTCTTGCAGCCAAAAAGAATAGAATCCAATGAATCGCTATCAGACTTCCCGTACCTAGGATGATCCAAAGCTGATTTTTCGGAATTTTTATTGGGATTTTTCGCCATTTCAAAAGCACATACAAACCAATACTTGCGAACAATGTTCTGTAAAACACCATCTCTACTGGTGGGATTGCTATCAACTTCCCAAGTATTGCTGTGAAACCCCATATAAATACGATGAAGTGGAGCAGCAAATAGGCATTGAGCAATGAAGGAACCTTATTTTCAGACATTCCAGTTTATTTGGGAACAAATCTGTACATGATAAGTGCAGCCGCTATTCCTACAATGTTAGGAATCCAAATCGCCAATATCGGATGCATAGACCCTGCTTCGGCAATCGCTTTGACCAAAACGAAAAGAAGAATGAAGACAAAAGCAATGACAAACCCAAGCGCAATTTTAAACCCTGCACCTCCCCTGGTAGATTTTTCCGCAGCGACAGACACGCCCATTAAGGTTAATATAATAGCCGTAAAAGGCAGCATGTACCGAATATATTTCTCGATTTCATAAAGACCTACCTCACTTGAGCCTCTGGATTTGAGCAACGTAATATAATCTTCCAATTCATCCATATTCATGGTGGCATTGAGTTGATACTTAGTATCAAAATCATCTGGAGACAGATTAAATATAGAGTCTAATTTTTCGCCTCGAGTGACTACTTCGCCAAATTTTTTAACCTCTCTAAGTTCCCAATCTTTAAACTGCCAATTGCTCAATGAATCATCCCAGGTCATTTTTTTTGCAAATAGCTTGGCTTCCAATCTATTGTCTACAATTCGCTCTAAAGTAACTCTATATGCAGATTCCGTTCGATTATTATATCTCTGAATATAGATATAGTCATTTTCTGCCACTTTGAAATGAATGTCTCTTTCATTGAAATAGAAAGGCTTTTTCAAATACTCAATTTCAAAACCAATCCTATACTTTTCAGAATTAGGAATCAGCCAACCATTGGCATAGAAACTCACCACTGCAATCATACTGGCTCCGATCAAGTACGGCACCAGCATTCTTCTGAAGCTCACTCCACCTGAAAGAATGGCAACAATTTCTGTTTTCACGGCCATACCAGAAGTAACCAATACAGTAGTAATAAAGACGGTAATTGGTGAAATCAAATTTGCAACCCACGGGGCAAAAGCCAAATAATATTGAAAAATCGCATCGGCTGGCACTGCATTTTTAATATACTTTTCATTCTTTTCAGTAAAGTCAATGACCATTATCACAACTACCAAAATCGCTACAACGAAAACATAGGTTTTAAGAAATTTGGTCAATATGTACTTATCGAGCAGCTTCACTGAATAATATTATAGTCTATTGGAAAGTTTGGGCAATATAGCATTTTTCCAAGAGGCAAAATCTCCTTGCAAAATATGTGCCCGAGCTTCTTTTACTAACCACAAATAGAAGGAAAGATTATGAATACTGGCGATCTGAGCACCAAGCATCTCTCCTGTTCGAATCAGATGTCGTAGATAGGCTTTAGAATAATTCATGTCTACATGACCTGCGAGATTAGGATCAATCGGTGAAAAATCCTTCTCCCACTTTTCATTTTTTATATTGATTATGCCTTCAGAAGTATAAAGCATGCCATGTCTGGCATTTCGAGTTGGTAATACGCAGTCGAACATATCTACGCCAAGGGCTATACATTCAATAATATTACTCGGGGTACCTACTCCCATCAAATATCTGGGCTTGTCTTCTGGTAAAATACTACAAACCAAATCGGTAGATTCATACATCATCTCCGCAGGTTCACCTACGGATAACCCTCCAATCGCATTTCCCTCTCTTCCAAAGGACGCTATAGTTTCTGCTGATTTAGTTCTTAAATCATGATACGTACTTCCTTGTACAATCGGAAATAGCGTTTGGTCATAACCATATTTTGATTCGGTAGCATCAAATCTATCGCAACATCGCTTCAACCATCGATGAGTCATCTTCATCGAATTTTCAGCATATTTCTTATCACATGGATAAGGGGTACACTCATCAAATGCCATAATAATATCTGCCCCAATGGTGCGCTGGATATCCATTACATTTTCAGGGGTGAAATTATGCTTAGAACCGTCTATATGAGACTGAAATTTCACTCCTTCTTCAGTAATTTTTCGTCGGTCTTTGAGTGAATACACTTGATAGCCTCCACTATCGGTCAACATGGGGCGATCCCAACCATTGAATTGATGCAAGCCTCCAGCTGCTTCAATCACCTCCAACCCAGGCCTCAAATACAAATGATATGTATTCCCCAATATGATTTCTGCTTTTACATCTTCTTTTAATTCGCGCTGATGTAATGCCTTTACTGTACCAGCAGTTCCTACTGGCATGAAAATCGGCGTTTCTATTTCGCCATGATCTGTGGTGATCTTACCAGCACGGGCTTTTGACTTGGGATCTTTCTGGAGTAATTGAAAATTCATGTTGCGGGCAAAAATAGGTTGATTTATAAAATAATCTTTTCACTCAGACACATATCTTTGCCATCGATTAACAATAAGATTGAATGATAGATTTAGTAGCAGTGGTAGCTATCGGCTCGTTGATGGTTTTGATGATGTATTGGCTCGTTATACTTATAAAAATTTTAGGCTATAAGTCAAATGCGAAAAAACAGTATCCGGTTTCCGTAATAGTATGTGCTCATAATGAGTTAGATCATCTCAAAAAACTAATCCCGATACTTCTAAAACAATCACATGCTGATTTTGAAATTGTAATTGTGGATGACCGATCCGACGACGGGACTTATGATTATTTGTTAGGAAATCAATCAGACAAACTTAAGTTCGCTCGAGTAGATCAAGTCCATGATCATATCAATGCCAAGAAATTTGCCCTGACTATGGGTATCAAAGCTGCTTCTAATGATATTATTCTGCTCACTGATGCCGATTGTTTGCCCGTTTCAGAAAATTGGATTTCTCAAATGACTGGTTCATTTCGTAAAGATGTACAATATGTACTGGGCGTATCTCCCTATGAAAAAAGTAAGGGATTATTAGGTCAATTTATTCAGTTTGAAACGCAATGGACAGCAATGAATTACATTGGTTTCGCATTAGCTGGCAACCCTTATATGGCAGTGGGCCGAAATCTGGCTTATAGAAAGTCGTCATTTCTAGATCATAAAGGATTCAGTAAAATTCAACACATTACTGGCGGAGACGATGATTTGATTGTAAATGATCATGCAACAAAAAGTAATACAAACGTAGCACTGGGAGCTGAAACACTCACTTACTCTCTTCCAAAGCTAACATGGGCAGACTATATCCATCAAAAAATCCGACATTGGTCCGTTGGAAAGCACTATCGTTTCAAAGACAAATTTCTTTTAGGTCTACAAAATTTATCTAATCTAGTTTTTTGGTTGGCTTTGATTATTTTAGCCATACAAACCAATAACTACCTCATCCCTGCTGGATTGTTAATTTTCAGAATGATATTTGTGACCATTTTGAATAATTTGACATCCAAAAAGTTCGGCTACCGTATGAACATTTGGCTTGTACCCGTGATGGACATTTTGTACGTAGGATATGCATCATTATTTGGCATAATTGCGTTATTCACTAAGAAGGTTAGATGGAAGAAATAAAAAAACAATTCTCTGATAAGGCATTAAAGGACTTCAAACTCATAGATCATGCTGTAAACGAAGGTGATGAACAAGCTTTTGCTGAGCTCATGGCGCGATACAAAAGACCAGTGTATCATATGATTTTGAAAATGATCAGAAATACCGATGATGCAGAGGATTTGACCATTGAAGCATTTGCAAAAGCCTTTAAAAATCTTCACAAATTCAAAAAGGATTACACTTTCAGTACTTGGCTGTTTCGAATAGCTACTAATAATACCATCGACTTTATCAGAAAGAAAAAGCTAAATACATTTAGTCTGAATACTTCTTTCACTGATGATGGTGGCGAAGCTGTAACTATAGATGTTGAGGACAAAAACCGAAACCCGCAAGATGAGGCCATCAACACTCAGAAAAAGGAATTGGTACAGATGTTTGTGTCTAAACTGCCCCCAAAATACCAGAGACTGGTTAGGTTGAGATATTTTGATGAATTATCTTATGATGAGATTGCCAAAACACTGGATGCTCCTCTAGGAACTGTAAAGGCTCAGCTTCATAGAGCTAGAGAGTTGATGTACGATTTGGTTAAAGACAAAAAGAAGCATATCTAAATCTTTTTACAAGTTCGATACTGAGTAGCTTTGCGTCATGTCCGACAAAGAAGTAATCTTCAAATACTTTCCTGATTTATCCAGCCAACAGCAAGAGCAATTTGCGAAATTGATGCCTTTGTATGTGGATTGGAATGCTAAGATTAACGTGATTTCCAGAAAAGACATTGAAGAATTGTACATTCGTCATGTTTTACATTCCCTTGGTATTGCCAAAATCCAATCTTTCAAACCCAATGCTCAAATATTGGACATAGGAACAGGTGGAGGATTTCCAGGTATTCCCTTGGCCATTCTGAACCCAGAGACTGATTTTCTCCTTGTAGATAGTATTGGCAAGAAAATCAAAGTAGTGAATGAAGTAGCTCAGGCATTAGGACTTACTAACGTGAAGGGAATTCACTCGAGAGCAGAAGAAATTGATGGCCAATTCGATTTCATAGTGAGCCGGGCAGTCACTCGTATGAAGCCATTTTATACGTGGACAAAAGGCAAAATAAAAAAGGAGTCCAATCATGAACTCCAAAACGGTATTCTATATCTCAAAGGCGGAGATCTAACTGAAGAACTTCAAGAATCTAAGCTTCGGTACAAGCTCTTTGAATTACCCAAGTACTTCGACGAAGATTTTTTTGACACTAAAAAAGTAGTGTATGTCCCACGTCAGTAATCGATATTACTGATTATCATACATTCGAATAATTTCCCCGTTGTCTTTACCTTCCAAACTTCTAATGTATCCATTCACGACTTTGCGCATAGGAATGGCGTTGTGACCTGGGAAATGATCTTGGTATTTGTCAATAGCATCTTCTACTAAACCAGAAGAAACAGCATTGATTCTTACACCATTGGTCATCTCGAGTGCTGCGGCTCTTACGAAACTATGAATGCCTCCATTGACCATAGCGGCACTAGTAGTAAGATCTACAGGATGATCAGCGAGAATTCCTGTAGTAAGCGTAAACGAGCCATTAGGTTTAATATATTCCATACCCACTCTTACTAGATTGACTTGCCCCATAAGCTTGCTTCGGATGCCCACATAATAATCACCTTCTTTCATTTCTTTCATTGCAGCCCACTTGGCTTCTCCAGCAATACTGATCACCGCATCAAAATCCCCTACCGTTTCATATAATTCACGGATAGATTCAATATCCACCAAATCTACATTTACATTTCCCTTCGAACGACTGGCAGTAATAATATCATGTTTTTTGGCTAAAACATCAACTACTCTTCTACCGATCGATCCGTGTCCTCCTACAATAATTATTTTCATTCCTTTTCAAATTAATTCAAACTCTGCCTGCCGAAACAGCTCAACTCGTAATATATTAATAATCAATAATTATTCCATTTCAGGTAACATTTCTTTGGGAGTCACTGGGCTGCTAAGCAAAATGCCAAGTGTTTCCCATAGATCTTCCAAATAAATAATTTCCTTTCCTTGATAGTTGATTTTTTGTAATCCAGCCATTTAAAACTTTACCTCTGAAAGGTATATTTTTCGAAAATAAATAATTTCAATTTTTATCACAATTTCATTAGCTGAATGGGTTGAAAGCAAGGCTGAATAGTTCTATTTTTGCCACCCTCATTTTTTAAATTATTATCAAAAGACATAAAACTTAAAGTATGAAAATCTGGTATCAGTGCAAAGCAAAATATGGTAAGGAAAACGAAGAAGGCATTGTAAAACAAACGTCCGAATTACACTTGGTAGACGCAGTTTCTTACACTGACGCTGAATCCAGAATCTATGGAGCCATGGAAAGAACTGTGAGCGGAGAGTTTCAAATCATGACGATCTCAAAAACGAACATTGGCGAGGTGATCAATTTCGAAGATGCTGACTATTGGTACAAATGCAAAGTGCAATATTCAACCGTAGACGGCGATTCTGAAAAGGAAGTGAAAATCACAACTTATATTCTTACAAGTGCCGAGTCCGTAAAAGACGCTTATGAAAAAGTAGAACAAAGCCTAGATAATATGTTGGTACCATTTGAAATTTCAAGTATTGCTAAAACGAACATTGTAGAGGTATTTCCAGAAATGGATGAAGAAGAGATTCCTGCTAATCTTACACCACTTGCAGATACTCAGGATGAAGTGCTGGAGGAAGATGAAGAAGAGCTCGTTGACTGATTTAGAAGACCATCTTTTTCCCGATAATCTGTAATAGAATCTTCTTTTAATCGCAGATTGATATCAAACAAGACAGCATCTACATCCTCTACTTGTTTTTTTAGTTTTTTGATAAAATCTTCTTTTTCTTCTATCGTCAAATCAAAATCTAGTAGCTGAATCAGTCCTTTGATATTAGCAACAGGAGCTCTCAAATTATGCGCATTTAAAAAGGCATAATCTGAGAGTTTTTTATTCTTACTTATCAATTCATTTGTTCGTTCGATCACGGTCTTTTCTAAATTTTCATTTAAAGCATTCAGTGAATCGTTAAAGGCATTTAATTCTTCCGCTTGCATGGTTATTCTCTCGTTTTTCTCTTCGAGTTGCTTGGTTCTTTTATTCACCAAGCGACGAAGTCTCACTTCTTGAGCAAGAAGGTAAGAAGTACGTAGTCTAACGATAGCTAGTATCAATAATATAGAAATAGCTGCAAATACAGTATACGCTGTTTTAGTATGCCACCAAGGAGGATGGACGGTTATATTTAGTGCTCTCACATTATTACTCCAAACACCAGCATTGTTAGTGGCACGAACTAAAAACCTATAATCCCCAGCTGGAAGATTGGTGTAAGTAGCCATGCGAGAAGTCCCAACGAAGTTCCAATCTGGCTCAAATCCTTCCAACATATATTGGTATTCATTTTTCTTTGGGAACAGATACTCATCAGCTGCAAATTCAATGGAAAATATGTACTCATCATATTTAAGCTCCAATTCATTAGTCTGGTTGATTTCTTGTTTTAAGGGTCCGTTCTGCTTGATCTCAACTGGCCTATTAAACAATAAGAACTTGGTATACAATATGTTAGGTTGAAAGGTGTTGCTAAGTACTTCTTTAGGATTAAAATGATTAAAACCATTGATCCCTCCTAAGTATATTGTTCCATCACTAGCTAAAATAGATGCGTTGTAATTAAATTCTTTACCTTGAAGTCCATCAGATTTGTTGAAATTGGTGAATTGCCCAGATTCTATAATAAATTTTGAAACACCATTGTTGGTACTAATCCAAAATATTCCTTCCTCATCTTCAACAATTCCTTTGATGACATTACTCGGTAGCCCATCTGACTCATAGAATTTAGTAAAAGCCTGATCAGTATCATTGAACCGATTGAGTCCGTGTGTAGTACCTATCCAAACATCCCCACTTTTGCTTTGATGTAAATACCTGATTTCGTTATGACTCAATTGGGACGGGTCACTTTTATCACTCATGAAGATTTTTGATTTTCCAGTTGAGGGTGTCAAAACGTTTATCCCATGACCCACGGTTCCCATCCAAACATCCCCGTTTTCAGTTACCAATAATGCTGAAACGTTAACTCCAGACAAAGTCGAATCATGATCAAAATCAGTTGGATATCTTTCAATTTTTTTAGTTTTTGGATCAAATTTATTCAATCCGCCTCCTAAAGTTCCAATCCAAATATTGTTCAATCCGTCCTCCGCCAACGCCCATACATTGTTATGAGTAAGACCAGAATTATCAGATCTGAAAAATTCAAATTCTTGACTTCCTTTCCATTTCACAGCTAAACCGTCATTGTAAGTTCCTACCCAAAAATTTCCTTCTGTATCTAATAAAAGAGATTTAACTACTTTCCCTGCTTTCGACTCATTTTCG
This sequence comes from Reichenbachiella sp., assembly GCF_039969095.1. Lineage (GTDB taxonomy): Bacteria > Bacteroidota > Bacteroidia > Cytophagales > Cyclobacteriaceae > Reichenbachiella. The sequence goes on along the minus strand of NZ_JBDVOL010000010.1, from coordinate 571,456 downwards.
TTTTCATCTTCTACCATAATTTCAAAACTTTCGTTTTTCGGATTGAATACATTTATTCCTCCCCCATCAGTCCCTAACCAGACTCGACCATCATCTCCTTCACAAACTGCCAAAACTGAATTATTCGACAATGAGTTTTTTCCATTATAACTTCTGTGGTAATGTGTGAAATTGTTGCTGTTGTTGTTCAACACAAAAACTCCATGGCCATAGGATCCAAACCAAAGGTTGTAGTTATCATCTTCATAAATTTCATATACCTTCTCAATTTGATCGGGTTCGAAATTAGAGTTTTGAAGTGCTTGTATAAAGGTATCTGACGACCTATCCCAAACCTGAAAGCCGAATCCGTCCATTCCTATCCAAAGCATGCCTTGCTCATCCACTAATAAACTTCTGATGTAATTGTTGGCGAGTGAATTTAGATCAGATGGGTCACTAGCGTAAAGTGTAATTTCACTTTTGTCTTGATCGATCCTAAGCAACCCTTCTCCATCCACACTAGCCCAAATATCCTCATTTTCATCAAGTAACAGATTTGTTACTCTCCCAAATGGAATTTGGTTATTAGATGCTGCAGATATATTTCGTATATGCTCGCCTTCAAGAGAAAACACGCTAATTCCATTTGTTGTACCCACCCAAATTTCTTTGTTTTTGGTCTCTAGTATAGAATAGATTCTGTTGTCCAACAATGAATTTTCAATATCGTGCATTTTTAAAATCCGCTGGAACAATTCAGTATTATGATCAAAGATATTTAGCCCCCAGTGCGTACCTATCCATAATTTTTCATTTGAATCTTCAAAAATTACTTCTACTGTATTTTGACTAAGGCTATTAGGATCATTTTCATCATTCATATAACGAGTAAAATTCCCCTGTTCTTTATTGTATTTGCACAGACCACCTAAATTCGTTCCTACCCAAATCACACTTTTGGAATCTTCTGTGATGCACCATACATTGTTATCAGAAATACTTGTAGAATCCTCAATATCGTGTTTAAATACATTAAATGAATACCCATCAAAACGGTTAAGCCCATATTCGCTGACTATCCATACAAACCCATCTCGATCTTTATAGATTTGGTAAATATTCCCTTGAGAAAGTCCATTTTCAGTTGAAAATTGGTAGAGGTTATGCTCCTTTTTTGTGGAAAAATTTTGAGAATGAGCGGAATAGATAAGCTGGATACTTATTGCTAGAAATAAGACAATTTTTAAGAACCAACTATACATGCTACGGGCGTTAGTTTATAAATATAGTCATTCTCAACTCAATTCATTATTCAGAATCGGTGTTGGGTAGTTTATCGTTCTCCAGCCGGTTGGTTATGTCTATGAGCGCCTGATCCAGATCGTCAGATTGTCCTTTTAATTTCTGGATAAGCTCTTCTTTTTGATCATTCGGTAATTTGAACTCAAAGAGTTGAATAATACCTTTGATATTAGCGACTGGAACTCTCAAATTATGCGCATTCATAAATGCATAATCAGAAAGTGTTTTATTTTTTGCTGTCAACTCTTTCGTCCGATCATTTACCATTTTCTCCAAGTTGACATTTACAGAATTTAACGCTTCATTGGCAGTATTAAGTTTTTCAGATTGATTGGATATTTGCTCATTTTTTTGAATTAGCTTTTCATTTGCCAATTTCATTTCTTCTGTTAAATCCCTTAACTCTTTGGTTCTCTCATCTACAATATGCATTAACACTTTTTGATTTTGACTTAACTGCCTAATCCTCCATTTAAAGAATCCGTATAACAATCCAATAAATATCAATACACATATGAATCTAACCCAAATATTTTCATACCAAGGGGCAACAATCTCAACCGAATAGCTAAGTGGTTCACTATACACATTCGATTCACCAATCGCTTTAAAAAGAAACATATACTTGCCTGAAGGAATATTTCTATATTCAGCTACGCCGTCAGACTTAAACTGACTCCATTCTTTATCAAACCCATCCAGCTTATATTGATATTGGACTTTATGAGGTGCTGCCCAATCAATAGCTGAAAAATGAAAGGTTAAATGGTTTTGATTATATGGCACTCTCAACTGCTCCGGATAATTATAAAATGGCACGACCGAGCTTTTAACTTCATTAAATAATGGTTGTTCTTCATCAGCAGCATTCCTGGCTTTCCTGAAATCCACGAATTCTTGGTTGATCTCCACATAATTCAATTGGACTTCAGGGTGAGTTTTACTGGTAGTAAAAGAATTCAAATCCAATTTAGTAACTCCTTTGCCATGACCCCACCACATTTGATTTTGGCTATCCAAACAGATCGAATTGAGTGCCAAATCAAGTCTTTTCAATCCGTCCCATTTCGTTAGATTGGTACAAACTAACTGATCACCTTTGCTCTGAATTACGCTTATACCAGCTTCAGTCCCTACCCAAAGATTTTCCTTCCTATCCTCAATAATTGAAAGCACTAAATCATGAGTCAGACCACTTTCTTTGGTATAATGCTCAAAACTTTTTCCGTCAAATTTACATAAGCCACCTCCCCAAGTTCCCAACCATATATTCCCTGCTCTGTCTTCATATATGGTCATAACTATGTTGCTAGGCAAACCAGATTGCTCGGTATAATTGGTGAGTTTATCCCCAGTGAGTTTAGATACTCCGCCACCGTCAGTACCAAACCATATATTCCCTTTCCTATCGCCCGTTATACAACGTACAATATTCTTTCCCAGCCCATCTGCTTCGCTTATAGTAACAAACGTGTCTCCATCAAAACGACTTACGCCTCCTCCATAAGTTCCAAACCAAATATTGCCATTGATATCCTCATACATACATCTCACATTATTATGAGCCAGCCCATCTTCTTCTTTATAATTCGTATAAACTTGACCGTCATAAGAAAACACACCTCCTCCACGTGTCCCAAACCAAAACACACCATTTCGGTCCTCTATCATGCAATAAATATTGCCGTCGGGCAGGCCTGATTCTTCACTAAATGTTTCATAGGCAGATCCGTTGAATCTAGTCATTCCTTGGCCATCTGTACAAAACCATATATTGCCTCTTCTATCTTCTGTTATAGATCTGATCGTATTATATTCCAATACATCTTTGGCAACATGACTATTGAATGAATTTTCTTTGAATTTACTCACGCCCCCACCATTGGTGCCAAACCAAATATTACCACTTCGATCTTCCAGAATACTCAAAACTGTATTATTTGATAAGCCATCTGCCTCCATATAATGACTAAATTGATTTCCATCAAATTTGATAGCTCCCCCGCCATAAGTTCCCACCCAAAAACTTCCTTGACTATCCTGAATCATCGATAGTATTTTTCCATTTGGCAATCCCTGCTTCTCCCCAAACAAGGTCAAAGTTTTCTCATCATATTTACATAATCCACCGCCATTGGTGGCAATCCAAATATCTCCAAATTCATCTTCTATTATTGATCTTATTTGATTGCTGGGGAGCCCATTCTTTGCTTTTAATCTAAGCATGTTATTTCCATCATAAATAGAAATACCTCCTCCATCTGAACCAAACCAAACATTACCTCCGCGATCTTCCAAAATAGAATAAATTCGATCACCACTCAATCCATCTTTTTCTGATAATGTAAAAAATGATTCCCCATCAAATCGGCTCGCACTACCATTTGCAAAACCAAACCATAATCTACCTTTCCTATCCTCATGAATTCCATAGATCCGATTGTCTACCAATCCATTTTCCACTGAGTAATTGGTAAAACTCTGACCATCGTACTTAATCGCTCCGCCCCCATTGGTTCCAATCCATAAATTGCCAGAACGATCTTCTTTAATCACTCGGATTCTATTGTTTGACAAACCTTCTATGTCCGTATAGTTGTGGATATTTTTTCCATCATAGCGACATAACCCACCTCCATACGTTCCAAACCATAAATTGCCTTTTTTATCTTCATACATAGAATATATAAATGAAGATGAGATTCCTTGTTCTACATCTAGGTACTGAATATTAAACTGTGCCGCATCTTTAAACCTCATGGGCAATGCCTTAATTGGAATAGGTTGAGAAATGAGTTGAGGACGAATGGAGTCAACCGTAGTGATTCGATTGGCATCATTGTCAGAGACAACAATGGTTTCTAATTTTTTCCGATTAATTGGTACAATTTGGGGCTCCTTGCACTTAATGGTAAATGGTGAAAAAGTTCTGGTTAGAGGAGGTTTCGACCTTACTGTTGTCCCTATCGCTTTAGTTTTTGGCAATTCACCAATGGTGATTTCGTCCGGTTGGATGAGACTGATACGATTTACAGGCTCAAATAAGCCATAGTCTTTCTGTTCAGAAGTGTCATCTACTCTGGGATCGCTTTCATTGCAGCCCACCATCAATCCAATCCAAACTAGCAATATTGCCAGAGATATTTTTTTAAATGGGTGGTTTAGAATGTTTTCCTTTTTTTTCAAAAAAATGAATAAAAAATTCTTCAACTAATTCAGATTAGGAATAAGATACGGAAATTATTCTTTAACCAAAAAACATTATCACAGGTATTCGATCAATTTCAATTTATACTATTGAGAAATGACTCAATTACATCACAAAAAATTCTCCGCTTTGATGTGTTTCAGGCAAATTTTCACTTCCTAAAAGTTGCCTAATATTCCAATGAATGGTTTTGGCAATCTGAGTGACGGGAATATCTGTAGGCCGATTTTCAAAAGGGTCTTGAAGGAAATAAGCGGTTTTCTCAAGTAGGAAAAATGGCCCGGTAATTAGAAGTAATAAGGGGATATCTCCATAGCCATCGGTTTCGGCCAAAGTGATAGATAATAAAACCACAAATATGTAAATAAACCAACGCAAGAAAAGTCTATAGGTCGTAGGGAATACTGTGTTTTTTATCCGTTCTGCCTTTCCCATCGATTCACACAACCTAACAATGGTTTTATCCAATTGAATCTGCTGAAAATCGTTAATAGTTTCAGACTTACGAAGTCGCGTTAAATCTGAGGCATGAAAGTCTAAAAGGGCAAGAGGAACATTCTTATGTTTTTCAACTTGACTCAATTCTTCTGTGGATAAAAACGAATCAAGTCCTGCCATCGGAGGTAATTTCCTCAAGGTTTGTCCTAAGGAGTAACACCACCCGATCTGTCGCTCTGCAATCTGACTAACAATTCCAGTCTCTTCACCCATCGTAAAACTCCGCAACTGTAAAACTAATGTCCTCGAATCGTTGACAATGGCACCCCATATTTTTCTTGCTTCCCACCAGCGATCATAAGATTGACTGAGCTTGAAAGCTATGACTAGCGAGATAGAGGTACCCACTAATCCAGTAATATTCGGCGGTATATTGGCAATATCGTAATACTTATATGCCAAAACTGTCAACATAGCTACGCAAAAAACGAAGCATAAATCCTTCCAGGTACTCGTAAAAATGTACTTTAATGGGATTTTAGTAGTGAGTAGCATAGGTGTGCAACTTATAAAATAAACTGACTCAAATCCTTATTTTCCACCATACCGTTCAGTTTTTCCTGCACTTTTTCTTTATCAATTACAATCTTAGCATTTGGTCCAATTACATCTGGAATATCAAAAAGAATGTCATTGAGTAATCGACTCATGACTGTATGCAATCTTCTGGCTCCAATATTTTCGATTTCAGAATTGATATCAAAAGCAATAGAAGCAATTTCTTCTATGGCTTCTTGATTGAATGAAATATCTACATCTTCAGATCCAATCAACGCAGTGTACTGCTTGGTAAGTGCATTTTTTGGTTCATTCAATATTCTCACAAAATCTTCTTTAGTCAAATTCTCCAATTCCACTCTGATCGGAAATCTGCCTTGCAATTCTGGAATTAGATCCGATGGCTTAGCAAAATGAAACGCACCCGCAGCAATAAACAATACATGATCTGTATTGATCACACCATATTTAGTATTAACTGCGCTTCCTTCTACTATGGGTAACAAATCTCTTTGCACTCCTTCTCTACTCACATCTGGTCCGCCTTTTTTAGAAGCGCCTACTGCTATCTTATCCACTTCATCAATGAAAATGATACCGGTATTTTCAGCCTTAGCTATGGCTTCTTCTTTCACCTCGTCCATATCGATCAGGCGAGAGGTTTCCTCTTCCATCAATAGTTTTCGAGCATCAGCGATCGTTACTTTTCTTTTCTTGGATTTTTTAGGCATCATCTGCCCTATCATTTCCTGGATATTCATCATGGAGGTTTCGTCCATGCCTCCACCTCCAATCATACCCACTCCGCCAGAAGAATTCTGACTTACACTGATGTCAATTTTGCGATCCTCTAGCTCACCATTTCTGATTTTTTCTCTGAACCTCTCTCTTGTCTTTTCATTGAGTTCAGCATCTTCTGTTGGTATCGTTTGCGTCCCATCTGAATTAGTCGACACAGGTGAAGGCGTCTTTTTTACTGGTGGAATTAGTGCGTCCAGAATGATATTCTCTACAATATCTTCGGCTTTCTCTTTCACTTTTTCCTTCTGTGCATGCTTCACCAAACTTACAGATTGCTCTACCAGATCACGAACCATACTTTCTACGTCTCTACCTACATAGCCTACTTCCGTAAATTTAGAGGCCTCCACTTTCACAAATGGAGCATCTGCTACTTTAGCCAGACGACGAGCAATTTCAGTTTTACCTACACCCGTAGCGCCAATCATTAAAATATTATTAGGCACAATTTCACCCTGAATTTCAGTCTTCACATTCATCCGTCTCCATCGATTACGTAAAGCAATGGCTACATTGCGTTTCGCATCATTCTGTCCTATAATATATTTATCTAACTCCGCTACAATTTGTTTGGGAGTGAGGTATTGATCTTTTGATAACATTTTAAATAATTGACTTTTTCTTAAATACTCGATTCAAATTACTTGTAATAGTAAAGTAACTGCGCCCACTATCTACGTGATAGTTGGTAAAAGTGTAGGAGAGTTCAAAAGCTTTGATTCTTGCCATCAATCCTAATGAGATCCCAGACAATCCTGCTTTTTCTGACAGTTTCATTTCTTTTCTTACCCTGTGGTTATATCCCAATCGTATATTGAAATTACGGCTGAATAATATTTCGGTTCCAATATTAATGTGTCGAAACACTCGGTCTACCACACCCGGTTTTCCCTCGTCATCATTGATTGACTCATCATAATAATTTTCATTTGGGTTAAATAGGTGATAACCTGTAAATGAAAATCTAAATGGCATATGCTCAGGCTTGAATGTAAGCCCTAACTGCAAATCAGAAGGCAAAGATGAATCAGAAGTTTCTGAATAATCAGACACCACAAATCCTAAATTTTTAAACAGAATTGAAAACATCAGTTCCTTGTCTGGATGTATAAACACCCCTCCAATATCAAGAGCTAAGGCCGAACTATTAAAAGTATAAATTCCAGAATGGGCATATTTCAAATTGGCTCCCAACCTAAATACGCTCAATTGATGACTGTGAGAAATAACAACGGCTGTTTCATTGGCATCAAAAGTACCCATAGTATTTCCTGAGATATCATAACTGTCTATAGTTCCATACCCAAGGTGCTGAACACCAATCCCGAATGTACCTGCTTTTTCAAAAGTTTTGGCATAAGCGAAAGTGTTGTATTTCACATCTGCATAAAAACCTAAATAAGACCAAGAAACATGATTGTCATTGGCCGAATCAAGGAGAGCAGGGTTGGACAAAAACAGGTTTACATCAGCATCAGTAGAGGTAGTAATCACTCCTCCCAATCCAGCTACTCTAGCTCCTACCGGTAGATCTAGAAATTGAAAGGAGTCCTCGATCTGCGCAAATAAAAAACCCACTTGCATCCATAATAGAAAAGCTAAAGCGGGTTTTTTCATATTTATTATTTTTTGCACACTCGAAGATAAATGAACTTATGATTTTTGTTCGGTAATTACCAATTCCATTGCATTCGGAACTTTTTGAGGGAGCAAAGCCACACTCAATACTTCTTCTACGGTTTCGGCAAAATGGAATTTCAAATCTTTCACATATCTATCGTCGATTTCGTCTATGTCCTTTTTATTTTTCTGACAAAGAATAATCTCTTTTATGCCTGCTCTTTTCGCTGCCAAAATCTTTTCTTTGATTCCTCCTACTGGCAACACTTTACCTCTTAAGGTAATCTCTCCTGTCATCGCCAGCTTTTGTTTAACCTTTCGTTGCGTAAACACCGAAGCAAGAGAAGTCAACATGGTAATACCTGCTGATGGCCCATCTTTAGGAACAGCTCCTGCAGGTACATGGATATGAAGATCGTAATTATCAAAGACTCGATAATCCAATTTCAATTTCTCAGCATTCGATTTGAGGTAAGAAAGCGCGGTCATGGCTGATTCTTTCATCACATCTCCGAGTTGTCCAGATAACGTCAACTTTCCTTTTCCTCTACTCAGGCTGGATTCTATAAATAAAATCTCCCCTCCAACTGAAGTCCAGGCTAATCCGGTCACTACTCCAGCGTGCTTATTGTCTTGATAGAGTTCTTTGTCAAAAACTTCTGCTCCAAGAATCCTTCTAATTTCTTCTGGAGTCACTTTCTTCTGATACTCTTCCTCCATAGCGATAGATTTGGCTGCATCGCGAACCACAGCACCTACTTTTCGCTCTAGATTTCTTACACCAGATTCACGTGTATAATCATCAACCAATTTGGCAAATGACTTTTTATCCATAGACAATTGGCTAGATTTTAGACCATGCTCTTCCAATTGCTTTGGCAACAAATGCTTCTTAGCAATTTGGATTTTTTCTTCCAGAGTATAACCCGTGATTTCAATGATCTCCATTCTATCTCGAAGTGCAGGTTGGATCGTATCCAATGAATTAGCTGTAGCTATAAATAGCACTTTGGACAAGTCATATTCTACTTCAAGAAAATTGTCTTTGAATGTTTCGTTCTGCTCAGGATCCAATACTTCCAACAAAGCAGAAGAAGGGTCACCTCTAAAATCAGAGGATACTTTATCTATCTCATCAAGTACAAATACTGGATTTGAGTATTTTGCTTTATTGATGTTTTGAATCACCTTACCAGGCATGGCGCCAATATATGTTTTTCTGTGGCCACGAATCTCTGCTTCGTCATGTACACCGCCGAGAGACATTCTCACGTATTCTCTATTCAAAGCTTTAGCGATAGATTTGCCTAATGACGTTTTTCCCACTCCCGGAGGGCCAAACAAACACAAAATAGGTCCCTTAAGATCATTTTTGAGTTTACGCACCGCCAAGTACTCAATAATTCTATCTTTAACCTTTTCTAATCCAAAGTGATCCGCGTCCAATATTTTCTTGGCGCGTTTTAGATCAAAATTGTCTTCTGACAAATCATCCCAAGGTAGTTCGACCAGTAATTCTGCATAGTTCATGGCCACAGGGTACTCGGCTGCCATGGGGTTCATTCTTTCTATTTTGGTCAATTCTTTTTCAAAATGCTCTGCTACTTCACTAGACCAGTTTTTCTTCAGGCCTTTGGCTCTCAGCTCATCGAGTTCCTGTTCAGCTCCTCCATTTCCTAGCTCATCTTGTAGCACTTTCATTTGCTGTCGCAAATAATAATCTCTTTGCTGCTGGTCGATGTCCGTATTTACCTTATCATGAATTTCATGCTTCAGCTCCAAGACCTGAATATCCTTCAACATGTACTTCAAAAGAGCTTCTGCTCTTTTGTTGCCATCATTAATTTCGAGCAATTTCTGCTTATCCTTTACTTCAGTATTAATATTGGAGCATAAGAAATGTGTTAGAAACTTGAAACTATTGATATTCTCTAAAGCCGCTTGCGCCTCCTTTGGAATCTCTGGGTTGAGTTTCAAAATTTTCTTAGCCGCATCTTTCAAAGAATAAATGATGGCTACAGTCTCTTTGTTTTCATCTTCAATAAAATTCTCATGAAGCAAATCAACTTTGGCTGTCAAATAGGGGTTCTCCTGAACCACCTGTTTTATCTCCATTCGACTTTTGCCTTGGATAATAATGGTTGTATTCCCATCGGGCAATACCAGCATTTTCAAAATTTTGGCAACAGTACCTACTTTATATATTTCTTTTTCTCCTGGATCCTCTGCACTTGAATTCATTTGTGCTGCCACTCCAATTATCTTATTGGTGCGATAAGCTTTCTTCACCAATCGTATCGATTTTTGTCTCCCTACAGTAATAGGAATTACGACTCCTGGAAACAAAACAGCATTCTTTAATGGCAATATCGGTAGCTCTTCTGGAAGATCTCCTGGTTCTAATTCGTCATCTTCTCCTGTGAGATCTAGTGGTATAAGTTCCTCAGCATCTTCATCAGCCAATTCAGAAAAAAGATAAGAATTATAAAAATTATTCAACTCCATATAGTATTCATCCTAAGCTGTCATATTGGCACAATTGCACGTATGCAGCTGGTCTATTTTTTAGTCACGCTATAATTACAATCGGTATGCCAAAGTAAGTATATTTAATCGTTGCTTTCATTCGTTATGAAAGTTGACTGTACTAAATTTGAAAAAAGTGACACAACCTTACAAAAACTTAAGATAGCCTATGTGCTTGTAACGAAAAAAGGAAATTTCATTGTTTAGAACTTTATCCAAAAATATCTTTTTACTGCTATCGATTTTAGTACTGACCATCTCATCGTCAAATGCGCAGTTATTAGGTAAAAAGAAGGAAAGCGCCGCCCTATTGCAGATTGACACCTTAGGCACAGAGGGGCAATTCAGTATATATAACTTCAAAAACATCAATGTCATCAATGAGTATTATGACAAGTCGAAATTACAGCACATCCAAAAATTAGAAACAGAAAAGAAATGGTCCGAGCTTTACCCAGCCTTGCAATCATATGTGATGCAATTTGGAATAAGAAATTTTTATATAGACACGTATTGGATCTGGAGACTAGCCAAATTGACAGAAATCTATGGCACAGAACAAGAAGCTCGATCACTTTACAAGCTGGCACTTCGCCACCATCATCAAAGTGTTGATATTCGAGAGATTGAATTGTACTATGACTCTCTCAATACGCAGGAGATTGACAATTTTGTTCCGCTGGATTATTACTACAAATTGGTAGAACACAGAAAGGCCATCGACACCATTCGCCCACCACGAGGAGTACTTCTGAATATGGGACGAAAGATTAATTCCAGACAAGCAGACTATGCCCCTACCTTAGGAATGAATAATCAAGTAATGATTTTTACTTCCAAACGAAATGAACGTTTTCAAGGATTGACTTATAGAAAAAATGAGGACTTGTTTATTTCAGTCAAAGAAGATGGTTATTGGGAATTAAGCACCGATTTGAAAGAGATCAACACACAATATAATGAAGGATCTGCTTGCATATCTAAGGACGGAAAAACGCTATTTTTCTCAAGATGTGATTCTCCGGGTTCTATGGGTAACTGTGATATTTTTCTGGCTAAACTCAATGAAGACAGTGTTTGGACGGATATCGAAAATATTGGATTTACAGTGAATAGCGTCAGTTGGGATTCTCATCCTAGTTTGTCTCATACCGAAGACACTTTATACTTTGCTTCTGACAGAATTGGTGGTTTTGGTCTGTCAGACATTTATTTCACTTATAAGAATGATGACGACAAATGGATGCCCGCACAGAACCTAGGACCAGTGGTGAATACCAGAAAAAATGAAGTGAGTCCTTTCTATCACCCTAACCATGAAGTGCTTTTCTTTAGCTCGAATGGACAGTTATTCAAGTTTGGAGAATTTGATATTTACAAGTCCTACCACAACAATGACCAATGGAGCGAACCAATTAATATCGGCCCCTTAGTCAATGGGCGTGGAAGCGAATTTTATTTTTCTATTGACTCAGAGTCTAAAGATTTGTTTTATTCCAGATCAGCTACACATGATTTGAATATGCTGGATTTGTATTCTTTTCCATTGCCTATGGAAGCACAGCCAGAAGCATTGACCAAAATATCTGGTTCATTGACTGATTCGCTCACAGGCAAACCATTTACAGGAATCGTATCTGTCATAGACCTGGATGAAGGAACTGCTGTAGCTCCAAAATACCTCAAACCAGATGGTACTTTTGAATTTGATTTGATCAATCATCGCAATTACTTGCTAATCATACAAGGAGACGAATATTTTAGAATTGAAGAGATGTTTTATCTGGACGGCCCCGCGCAATTCCATGAAGTAACGGAACCTATCGCCAGTAAAGTAAAATTTGAATCTATCGAGTTCGATGCTGGTCAGGCTAACCTTAAAGTAGAGATGTATGGAGATTTGAATAAGATTATCAATTTTATGTATGACAATCCTGATTTTTACCTACGTATTTCGGGGCATACAGATAAATACGGTTCGGATCAACTGAACTTGCAATTGTCAAAAGATCGCGCCCAGACCATTAGAGATTACATCGTAATATTCGGAGGTGTGGCTTCAAACCGAGTAGAAAATGAGGGGTACGGGAGCACCCAGCCCATAGTGAAAGAATTGACAGAAGAAGACCGCAAACTAAACCGTCGCGTGGAATTTGAAATCTACCGTCCTGCCATCAAAAAAGAACAGGACATAGATAGTCAGTTTGATGAACAATAAGTCTAATACTTATTCTGCTTTCTTACTTTTTTGACCTGTTTCATCATCTTCCCAAATCCTTTGTCCTTGCGTTTCTTATCTTCCTCACTAGTTTCGTAATGCCTTTTCTCTTTGTACATTTTGAGGTAGTTATCATAGGAATTCTGATCTAGCTCTTCCTCTTCCAGGGCTTTGAGAATGGCACATCCATCTTCATGTAAATGTGAGCAGTCTTTGTACTTACAATCTTCTGATAGTTCTAAAATTTCATCGAAAGTCATTTCCAGGCCACCATTAGCATCAGCAATACCTACTTCCCGCATACCTGGATTGTCGATTATAATACCGCCATTATCTAATACAACCAATTCTCGATGTGTAGTCACGTGTTTACCTCGATCGATGCTTTCGCTAATCTCTCCAGTTTCCATTTGTTCTCGACCAGAAAGATGATTGAGCAACGTAGACTTACCCACTCCAGAAGAACCAAGTAGGCAATAGGTCTTTCCAGTTTCAATAAGCGCTAAAACAGAATCGTAACCATTAGACATTTGACTACTTACAGGTATAATTTTTACTTCTTTGATGCGACTTTCAACTTCCGCCAACACATTAGTCAACTCTGTTTGTTCTAGCAAATCTATTTTACTGAGTATGACTACAGGTTCAATTTTTGCGGAATGACAAATTGTCAAATATCTTTCTAGTCTATTGATGTTAAAATCACGATTGACAGATTGAACTATAAATCCGACGTCAATATTTGTGGCAATGATCTGCTTTTCTCCTTTCTTACCCACGGATTGTCTGACTAGTGTGGCACGCCGGGGGTAAATTGCATGAATCAAAGCTTTATCTTCGTCGTAAGGAGAAAGTGCCACCCAATCGCCAACCGCTGGAAAATCTTCACGACTCTCTGCGGTAAATCTGAGGTTACCTAACAATTCGGCGTCATAAACCATCTCCGAAGTGCTTACGGCGTAGCGCTCTCGGTGCTCAGCGATCACACGTCCTACATCTAACGAATTAAGTCCATGCTCATTCCTATAATCTTCTAAATCTGAAGTATAACCTAAATCTTGTAATGCCATTAGAATTGTTGATTTACGGTCTACGGATGATTACAACTAATGTTAGGCCCTTTTTGATATATGAAATGGCATATGTGTATAACCTGTGTATATCGCGTGGGAAAGTTGAGGATAAGAGAAGTGCAAAATTATTGTACAAAGCTGTTTTAGTTTCTACCTTAGAATTACCAAATAAGAGAAAAAAGTCAGTCGAAAGACAATCTCAAAGAAGGGAAGATTTAAGGAGATACGTCAAACTAAATCGAATTTCAGAGAGGTTTTAAGCGGACAGGTTGACGAAAGTTGATCTGCAACATTAAAGGGCTTTGGACGGTAGTTTGGCAGTGCACATCAGCCACGGTTGATGTACATTGAAGAGGGTGCAAAGTTCTTCGTGATTTTTGCACCCTTTTTAGTTTTGAACTTTCCGGAGTAGATACAATAGCCACCCATCTCGACTTAGTTGATTGCCATATCTAAAATCATTTTTTTGTAAATTGAAACATGGCAAATCAAAGCAACAGCTTCAATTACGAAAAAGAATTAGACAAACTCCATGTCGAACTGATTCATTTACAAAGATGGGTGAGATCTCAGGGCTTAAAAGTGGTTATCATTTTTGAGGGGCGAGATGCCTCAGGCAAAGGAGGCACTATCAAACGAATTACTGAGCCGCTTAATCCTAGGGTCTGCAAAGTGGTAGCCTTGGGCGTACCTACCGAACGAGAAAAGACGCAATGGTATTTCCAGCGCTATGTGGCACATTTACCAGCTGCTGGAGAGATTGTTTTGTTTGACAGAAGCTGGTACAATAGAGCTGGTGTGGAAAAAGTCATGGGATTTTGTACCACAGCAGAATACGATGAATTTTTGAGGTCTTGCCCTGAGTTTGAACGTATGCTGGTTCGATCAGGCATCATTGTACTCAAGTACTGGTTTTCGGTGAGCGACGAGGAACAAGAAAAACGATTCAAAAGTAGAATTGAAAATCCGCTCAAACGATGGAAATTTAGCCCCATGGACCTGGAGTCCAGAGCCAAGTGGCTCGAATACTCCAAAGCCAAAGATGATATGTTTGCCCACACCGACACCAAACAGGCACCTTGGTTTGTGGTAGATGCTGACAACAAAAAGAAAGCACGATTAAACTGCATCAGTCACATGCTGAGCAAAATTCCTTACGAACCGATGCATATCGACCCGATTGATCTCCCTCCTCTTCCCAGGGACAAAAAATACGTCAGACCTCCGAAGGACTACCAAACGTTTGTGCCAGAGAAGTATTGATTTTGAATCCAAATTTCAGAAGCTGGAGTTCATTCTTTCCTTTGAAAACAAAATCATCTAATGCTGATTGTTGATCACAAGACCAGCAAGAGCGGAAGAACGAATTACATATTTTCCAATGACTTCTTATAAAGTCTAAAAAAGAAATAGGGCAAGATTCCAAACCCAAATAATAAAGAGCCGAGCAAGAGTAACTCTCCTGCACCTGGCCATTTCAAATATTCAAACCAAAAGATAAGTGCGTAACTCAGGGCAACCATTATCCATTTCACCGCAACATGAACCTCATATTGAAAAAGAAGCCATAACGGAATAAACAAGA
Source organism: Reichenbachiella sp. (assembly GCF_039969095.1). Taxonomy (GTDB): domain Bacteria; phylum Bacteroidota; class Bacteroidia; order Cytophagales; family Cyclobacteriaceae; genus Reichenbachiella. The sequence continues at coordinate 556,145 of NZ_JBDVOL010000010.1, read as the reverse complement.
CTGCAAGTCCAGTCACGCCAGCCAGCATAATAGTATTCGAAAATGGCCATTGAAATAGTTGGAACGTAATACCAACAACAAAAGTCAGTGTTAATATATAGCCTAATGAAAATGTGAATTTCTTCATGGTTAATGATGCTTTGTGTAATCAATTAAATGAAAGTAAAATAGAAAAATACGTACTCTATTTCATCTAATTCATGTCATAAAACAATTCCTAGCTACCATAAGGAGGGTTTTTAGTTAATTAGTTAATAAGGGATTATTCATGGAAGTCTTTGTTGTGAGGAGTTCTTTTGAATTCATCTATTGCCTTTACAAAATCAATTATGTTAGTAAGTAGAATGTTCAGTTCGCTATCAGCAACGGCGTCAAGGTTTTGAGATTTTAAATTAGCCATTCCAGTTCCCCATGCCATGTCGTAATGTTTACCGTTACCTGGCTGATATTCAATTAATAGATTCGGAACAATTATTCCACCATTGTTAGATAGATTTTCAAATTCTTGTCCAGATAGTATGCCGGAAACTCTTAATCTATTTTCATTTCCTCTATTCCAAATAAAGCAGTCATAGTTGTTAGTGATTGTGTTAATCCTAAAAGATCCGTTTTCTTTTTTAATCCTTACTCGTTTGTTGGTTTTTGAAGAAAGTTCATTTATCAATCTATCTGCCAATTGATCGCTATTTGAATGTGTTTGGATGGAGAATTCAACATTTAAGTGATTCTGGCAAAAATTATGAAGTTCAAGATATTCTTCTTCTGTTTCAGTTTCGTACCCGAGCTCAAGTGAGTTAATTTCTGAACTCAGAAGTAGATTCATTGATGTGAAAATTGCTGTTCTTTCGTTGATGTACAGCTTACAATGCAGATTTGGAATTGCTCGAAACCTAACATTTAGGCGTTCAAGTTCTTCAAAAGAGTTGCGGTTAGTTTCATCATCGCGGATAATGAATTCCAATTTAATCCCTCGATCTTGAAGAGAATTTAACTTCTTAATTAGTTTATACCATTTAGAAATTTTTACATAAGGAGAGACTATCAATACTCGTTCCTTGCTTTCTTCTAATAGTGATAGAATTTTACCTGAAATCTCGTCTGGTTTAATGAATCTCATTTTTTTACAACATGTTTATTCCCTACTACATCCAAAGATATCATACCTTTTGATTCCTTCTCCTCGCAAAGTATGCCCAGGCACAAATCCCTAATATGATAGCTACGGTATAGTACACAAAAGTAGGAATCGGTAGCGGGTCACCTTTGGCATAAGAGTGCAACCCAGACAAGTAGTAGTTCACCCCGAAGGACGTCATGATAATTGAGAAAAAGGCAATCACACTGGCGGTGTTGAATACGTAAGCATCATTCAGTTTGGGAATGAGACGTAGGTGAAGTACTGTCGCATAAACAATGACAGAAATCAAAGCCCAGGTCTCTTTCGGATCCCATCCCCAGTAGCGACCCCAAGATTCGTTGGCCCATACACCACCCAAGAAAGTCCCGATCGTCAACAAAAACAAACCGATCGTCATGGACATTTCATTGATGTAGGTCATCTCCTTCATGGTGATGTCGATCTTCAGATTTTTCTTCTTGTCAATGATCATAAAAATTAAAGTCATCAAACCTAACAAAGCCGACAAGCCTAGTGGCGCATAGCTACTCACGATGATCGCCACATGAATTTTGAGCCAGTAAGACTTCAATACAGGCACCAAATTGGTGATCTCTGGATTGAGCCAATCGAGGAAAGCCACGAACAGCAAAGTCCCGGCAAACAGCGCACCCAAAGGCACCACAAAATTGGATTTTTTGTAAAAGATAAAAGCAAAGAAAAGCAAGCCCCACCCTACCAAGATGATCATCTCGTAGCCGTTACTCCATGGTGCATGACCCGAAGCATACCAGCGCAATCCCAGGTTGAACGTCATTGCCAGAAACTGAAGGAATACTAAACCAACCAGTAGTTTGTTGGCCACGTTGATCGCCTTAGATTCTGATTTGAATATTTTCATGATCGCGACGACCAACAAGGCGATGCCGGACAACCACAGATAGCCAAATAGATGATTAAATATTTTGAGCTTGTTATATAAGAGTTCTGCTTTGATGATGCCATTATCTGGCAATACATCTGCACCTTTGATGTCTTGGTACTTTTTGATATAACCCAGCACTTCATCTGCTTTGCTCCAGTCCTTCTCACGTACCGATTCCATGATGCTCTGATAATACATCGGAAGAATTCGTCTCACAAATGTCGAATCTTCTCCCGTAAAAGTCTGCCCTTCGAAGTTGCCAGTATACCACGTATTAGCTGGATCTCCTTCTTTAGGAAATAATTTCAGATAGTTACCTGTCAATCCTTGAAAAAAGACATTGAACCTTTCATCTACTTTGATCAGTTCTTTATCGAAAGCATTCTGAACGGCTGGTTTTTTACGGCTAGCTACATCTACCATATCGGTCAACAAATAATTGCCTTCCTTATCCAGAAAGTCGATGAAGGTGTGATATTTATCCTCCCGTTCACCTATAACTGCTATAATTTCTTTTCCGCCATCAGGATCAACTTTGATAATGGGCACTTGTTGCCAAACCAAAGGGTTGACGTGCATCATAAGGAAAACCTGGTCGCTGTTGAGTTTGGAAGTATAATCCCCATCACTCACTTTGAAACTGGATTTACCATGTACTTTTCTTAGGAATTCAGAACCCAACGTATTGATCGGTTTGATACGACCATCCATATCCTGCACCATCAATTCCCCATACTTAGAAGCATGGTCTTTATCGATTTCATTCGTCAAAAGCGATTGCTCATAGTTGAATTTGCTTTGTCCATCTTGTGCCGATACACCAAACCCTAACATGAACAACACGATGGTCACTGCCACTTTTTTGGCTTTCAAGTCATTCAGCTTTTTATTGATAGTTTGAAAACGGGAGTATTTACCAAAGAGCGTCAACAACATGCCTAAGGTCATTAATGTATAACCCAAATAGGTAATGTTTGTACCCCAGAAATCCTGATTGACTGACAGCACGGTTCCAAGAGCATCTGTATCATAAGATGCTTGAAAAAAACGATAGCCTTTGTGGTCTAACACATTATTCATATAAATCCGATAAGGAAAAGAAGAATCTTCATCAATAATCGTCACTTCACTAGCAAATGAAGACGGACTGGTAGACCCCGGATAACGATCCAATTGAAAATCTCTAAGTTCAATAGAAAACGGAATTTCAATTGGTTTAGGCCCGTAGCTGATGTCCACATGATAATCACCTATTTCCAGATGTTGTTTTTCGCTGAAGTTGCCATCGAACGAACTCAACAATATTTCTTGCGATCGGTCTTCAGATTGGATTTTCACGAATAGTAGATCATCCAGCATTTTGCCTTTCTCCTGATCCTTGGCAGGCAGGTAAACAATCGAGCTTTTGTCATACACCTCAGGGATCACAAATTGCGTGTTTTCACCGCGATAGAGCGCTCTGGTTTGCAAGGGCATCAACGAATCTGCTGGCAATATACCCGCATTTTGTGTTGCCATTACCATAAAGTTCATTTCGAAAGGCGATTGGATGTACAACTCCTCTCCTTTGCTAAAAATGTTAATCGCGCCATCTACTGGACGATCGAAGGTCACCGGATAGTTATTAATGAGCAACGCCCCACCAGAAGCCAGAAACAAATTCTCTCTACCCTCACCTGAAGTAGTCACCAGTTTCAAGACTGTCGATCCATTTTCAGCTTCAATCACTTGCTGTTCTGCTTGTGGCACAAATGCTTTGGGCTCAATCTTAATTTCATCGTTGGCTCCCATGTTTACGACCAGATCCGGCTGTTTGAAAACAGAAAGGTTTAGTTTCCTTTCAAAGGTTTCTACTTCCTCTCCTTTTTTCACATCGATCATCAGGTATCGATCTTGTGAAACGATTTTGTTGGTAGAATCACCTTCTCGGATGTGCATAATTCCTTCGAAACTAGCATAGCGTGTTACAAACGCCCCTATCAGGATGACTATAAAGGCTACATGAAAAGTTAAAATGGCCAATTTCTCTTTCCGATAAAGCTTATATCTCCAGATGTTGCCCGCAAAGTTCAGAGCCAATAATCCCATGATTACTTCAAACCACCAGGCTCGATAAATGATAGATAGAACGGCTTGTGTGCCGAAGTCATTTTCCAAGAAAGTCGCATATGCCATAGTGAAGGCATAAAGCACTAAGAGCACTGTGGTCAATTTGTTTGAAAACAGTGGCTTTAAAAATTTTAATATCATTATATCAGATTCCTCTCCTCAATCGTTTTTATGAAACCGTTAGCTCTAATAGATCACCCACAGTAGTAGAAATGGTTAACTGTACAAAATGAATTAAGTTGCCTTTTTTAGCGACTGATTCATAGCAATTTAATAGGCCTTAAAAATTTCCAACTGCAAACGTACTAATTGTTAAACTTGAAGTTTATGATTGAAATCATTATTTAGTCATTCAATCCTTTTTCGTAACGAAAAAGACCCCTATGATAACCAAAAAGGTTCCAATCCACTGAGCCCAGTGCATACTTTCACTTAGAAAAACGTGAGCCAATAAAATCGTGGATATAGGACCAAAGCTTGCCACAATAGCGAAACTTGGTGCCCCAATCATTTTTATTGAATATGATACTAAGTAGGAAGGAATAACGGTTGACAATATGGCCATGAAAAGCGCCAAAACATAAACTTCAAAAGAATAATTTGCCAATTCAAAATCACCTACAATCGCATAATGTATAAGCACACAAATACAAGAAACTATCATAGCATAAGATGTAAATACAGTTGCCCCAATTTTCGGAATCAACCATCCGCTCCCAGCTATGTAGGAAGCATAGGTCAGCGCGCTGAGGAATATCAGACCACATCCTATGAACAAATCTTCACTCTTCAATGAAAACTCCAATGAAAAAGCCAATACAATCCCCAGGTATGTAAGCACTATAGCTAGCAACTGTCGTTTCGTGATTCTTTTCTTGAAAAAGATTCTTGAAATAAGCAGAACAATTGTGGGATAGACAAATAAGATAATACGTTCAAGACTTGCCTTGATAAATTGCAATCCTAAAAAATCGAATAAACTCGCCAGGTAATATCCAACAACACCCAGACCTAGAATCCACAAATAAATATTTGAATGCATCACTTTTGGATCTTTGGGTCGTTTCACCAGCGCAATAACCGCGTAGAACGGTAAAGCAAATAACATTCTCAAAAGCAACAGCGAAACAGCATCTACATCATACTGATAAGCCAATTTGACCATCACAGCTTTTGCCGAAAACAGCACCACACCTAACAAGGCTAAAACAATGCCAATTACTCTTGATTTACTCATTTGGGAAGGTTAAGACTTTCACTGCGAAAGTATCATTTTTAATGCTTTTAAACCCAATTAAAGAATTGAAAAAATACTTAAGACAAAAGCAACTGTAAATCAAGCAGTTACAATAATTTTATTCAAGTGTAGTTTAAAGTTTTATTTGAATTCTTGGCTAGGATTTCCTTTTGATATAGATTAGACTTGAGAAAGAAAGGTTAGATTAAATAAATGCGAAATGTACATCCACCTGTACCAGTTTCGCAGAGTAGCATTTATGGAGATACAGAGTACTGTGAGTACCCTATTAGGTATGTTAATACTTGGTAGTGGAGTATACTCAATTTATCAAGGCACGTGGAGCCGACGATTCAAGCAACGCATACCACCTAACAAAAAATTGCTTCAGGAGAATAAGAACCTGAAGTTTATGCTTAGGCAAGCACAGCAAGAAGTCAAAATCGGCAGTTGGGAATGGAACACTCGAACCAATGAAGTTTATTGGTCGGATGAGATGTACGCCATTTTCGACCTCCCAAAAGATCAAGGTCCCAACATAGACCATCTTCGGAAACTAATTTTTGAAGAGGATAGAACCATGTTTGATCAGTCCATGAGAGATCATTTGAATGGTCGCGTATCTCGAAGAATGGAATATCGCATTCGCACTAGCACTGGAGATATAAAATACATCGCTGCCACAGGCCGCGCCATATTTGATAAAGACAAAAAGCCAAACAGTCTTTTTGGAACTGCCCAAGATATTACTACACAGAAGGAAATTTCAAAATCGCTCTTTCAGGAAAAGAAAAAATATCATCTTTTGGCTGACAGCTTGCCAGTTGCCATTTTTAGATCCAATGTAAAAGGTGAATTATTGTTTGTCAATCAAGCCATGGTGGAGATGTTTGGTTTTGAATCAGAAGAAGAACTACTCAGACAAAATTGTTTTGCACTCTATTCAAATCCAGAAGATCGGGAAGAGCTATTGGATGAATTAAATGAAAGTGGGAAATTGACTGATTACCAGATGTCGTTTCAGCGACGAGATGGTAGTACTTTTACAGGCGAACAAAATTCGCTGATTGAAGGGAATGAATTGCACGGTATCATACAAGACATTACTGATCGTGTAGAAAATGAAAAAGAAAAATCTAATCTAATCGAAACCTTAAAAGGGCAGAATAGAGATCTGGAGGAGTTTGCTTTCATTATTTCTCACAACCTCAGGAGCCCCCTTTCGAATATGATGGGGTTAACCAAAATTTTTGACAAATCTTCTGTCACCTCGGATAATCTTGAAATTCTGAATCTAATAGAACAAAGTACAGTCAACCTTGATCAAATCATCAAAGACTTGAATCAGACATTGACTGTTCGTGAAGGCCAGAAAAAATTAAGGGAAGTCATTGATCTATACCCGATGGTACATGATATTCTTATCAATTTCAGGAGTGTGATAGAAGACAATGATGTTCAAATAGAATTTGACATTATGCCAGATTCACAATTAAAATCTGTGCACGATTTCATTAAAAACATTTTGTCCTATCTGGTGGATAATGCCATTAAATTTAGAAGATCAGATGTACAGCCGAAGGTTAAGATCAGTTTTAAAGAAACTCAAGACAGCTACGTGATCTCCGTAAGCGATAATGGCATTGGTATCAATCTAGAAGCTGATGAGAATAGATTATTTTTAATTTATGAAAAACTCGATGGTAAAATCGATGGCAGAGGCTTAGGATTGTACTTAGTTAAAAATCATGTCAATGCGCTCAACGGGAAAGTGAAAGTCCAAAGCACGCTCAATCAGGGATCAAAATTTATCGTAGAGCTTCCAAAAGAATAAGTATCTTGAAATAAAAAAACACCCATAAAATGTCAATAAAACTCAAAAATTTTCACTCATTTTACTTAATCATTTTAACGCTTGCAGTAGCTGCTTGCCAACCTAATAGCGACATTGATTATGTCTTGTTTTCAGGAACCATTGCTAACACAGATGGAACGTATGTTACGGTAAAAGGAAATAATTTCTCTTACGATATTGATCTCAATTCGGATGGTACTTTCTCTGATACATTGAGAATTGAAAGAGGATATTACCTATTCTATTCTGGAAGAGAAAGAACCAATATTTTTCTTGACAAAGGTTATGTCATTGATTTATCTATTGATCAACCAATGTTTGATGAGACATTAATATTCAATAACGAAGGAAAAGGCACAAACATCAACAACTATTTAGCTAACAAAGCTCGACTAGATGAAGAACTCACCATTGATTTTCAATCTCTTTTCTCAAAAGACGAAGGTGAGTTCATTAAAACGGTGGCTGACTGGAAAGAACAAATGACACAACTACTGGGGTCATCAAAAATTGAAGATACCGATTTTATTGCCTTGGAAAGTAAAAATGTTCATTATGAATACCTTGTTCAATTCATCAACTACGAATATTATCATCAATTCGCTACAAAAGACCCTGAGTTTAAGGTATCAGATGGATTCAATCAAAACCTTGCTGATATCAAACTCAACAATGAGTCTCATTTCAATTTACTTAGCAATTACAAAAATCTAATCCAGAGCTATTTTGGAGCAATGATCCAACGTGGAGAGATTGAAGCTGCTTTTGCTGCAATAAGAAATATTGAATCTTCCACCATCAAGGACGGTATTATTCCAAGCTTCATTTATGATGTCCAAGCTGGAAATGAAAATGCAGAAGCCATTTATAACGGTATCATGTCTATAAGTACAGATAGCACGATTAATGCCAAACTGACTGAGAAAATAGAGAAAATAAGAAAACTGCAAGTTGGGATGCCATCTGCTACATTCGACTATCACAGTATAAATGATGACACTGTTTCTTTAGCAGACCTAAGTGGAAAATATCTTTATATCGATGTATGGGCTACTTGGTGTGGTCCTTGCCTGAGAGAGATTCCATCGTTGAAAAGTTTAGAAAACGACTACCACGATGCACCTATTGAATTTGTGAGTATCTCTATTGATGTACAAAAAGACTTTGAAAAATGGCAACAGATGGTCGCTGATAAAGAGCTCCAAGGCATTCAATTGTTTGCTGATAACGATTGGAAATCCGAATTTGTGAAGGCTTACGCCATAGATGGAATTCCAAGATTTATTATTATCGATCCTGAAGGAAATATATTAGATCCTAATGCTTCTCGTCCTTCTGACCCAAAAATCAGAGAATTGTTTGACGAACTGACAATAAAATCTTAAAAACATCACAATTTCATGTTCATTTTTAATTATGATGGTTGGCATGGAGAGTTTATTCGACGAATAGTTGCTATTCATACGACCAATAATTGCAATAAATAATATTATTTTATCTAAATTACTTCATCCATTCATCAGCACATGGATTGGTATTATTCTAATAATCAGCTAAGAAAGATTTAAATTATTAGACAATTAGTGTGCAAAAATCATGAAGCGATTGGTTCTATTATCCGTAATGCTATTGATAGCAGGCGGAATTCTAGCCAACCTTCCTAACCTAGAAGAAGGAACTGCTCTGAAAGTTTCCGGAAAAGTTATTGATCAAGCGACTAGTCTTCCACTAGCATTCGCCAATATCATCTATAACCATACTGGAACAACCACTAACCTGGAAGGGGAATTTGTTTTTCAAATCAATTACCACAAAGCAGAAAATTCATTACTGATCAAGTTCATTGGTTACGAAACAGCTGCCATTGCACTTGATACCGATAACACCAACCTATTTGTCACTTTAACACCGAAAGTAGAAATGCTGGAAGAGGTAGTCGTGGTCACTGCAGAACAAGTATTGATGGATGTCAATAATTATCATCAGATCAATTATGAGTACTCAGACCAATTACTTTCTTCTTACTATAAAGAAACCTTAACCACCGACAAGGATTGTATTTATTTGGCAGAAGGAATATTCGACATCTACTATCCTACGGTGTATAGCAAAGAAAAACCAACCATACATGCTCGTAAAACCAGAAAAAAAACCTTTGCTTCCCTAGACACCATGTTCATGCCATTGATCCATGGTCATGCCACGGATATGATCAATGGCGTTACGAGGAGGACTGATAGTTTTGTCAAGGAGGAGAAATTGGATCACTACACTTACACAAAAGAAGGGCTGACCTGGTATGATGGTCGCGAAGTCTTTCAAATTCACTTCGAACCCAAATCCAAAAAAGCCGACTGCCGGGGAATGATATTCATCGATTCAGAATCGAAGGCCATTATTCGCACTGAATATGAGCCGTTACTACATGGACAGAATTTTTGGAAAAAAGTCAAGTGGGTAGAAGAATATAAAGAGGTCAATAGCAGCTGGTATATCCACAGGGTCTCCTATCTCGGTGAGTGGGATCAGCATGGTCAGACTGTATCTTTTGAAGCGTTGTTAGTGGTTACAGATTTTGAGACCATCACAACCAAACCAGAACTTACTGAATCATTGACCAAAGACGACATTTTCTTTCATCAAGCCTCTTCCTTTTCAGAAAATTTTTGGGAAGACTTCAATTACATCAAGTTAGATGTGAAAGAGAAAAAGGCCTTAGGCTTTTAACTAGCCTTATTTTCGGAGTATAAAAAAAGTCCCGATTTTCATCGGGACTTTTTATTTTTTCAGGAATTATCTTCTTTTACGAAGAATAATTGCTCAACATCACTGGCATGACAAGCATCAATAGGTCTTCGTTGTCATCTTTGTCCACTGGGAAAAGTAACCCCGCTTTATTTGGCTCAGAAAACTTCATAGACACCTGAGTTGAATCTACATTGGCCAACATTTCAATCAAAAATTTACCATTGAACCCAATTTCAATATCTGCTCCATTGTGGTCACATGACAAACGTTCGTTGGCTTCGTTTGAGAAATCTAAATCTTCAGATGAAATTACCAATTCACTACCGGTGATTTTCAATCGAACCTGATGAGTTGTTTTGTTGGCATAAATCGCTATACGCTTCAACGAACCTAAAAACTCCGTTCTATCAATGATCATTTCATTGTCATTGTTTGCAGGAATCACGTTTTCGTAGTCTGGGAAACGCTCATCGATCAATCGACAAACCATGTGGATACCATCGAATTTGAAAAACGCATTAGCCACGTTATATTGTACATTCACATTCGTATTGCTGCTAGGCAATGTAGACTTCAACAAGGTCAAAGCCTTTCTAGGAATGATCATGTTGGCTCCATTATCAGCCGCAATATCTACCCTTCTATATCTGATCAGACGATGTCCATCTGTGGCTACAAAAGTCGTATTTGTATCAGACAAATTTAAATAAACTCCTGTCATCGCTGGACGCAATTCGTCGCTACTAGTTGCAAGGATCGTGTTGTTGATGGCATTGCCCAAAACGTCAGACGAAATATTTACATCATTCCCATCAGAAACACTTGGCACCTTAGGGAAATCAGTAGCGTTCTCTCCGGCCAATTTGTATCGACCGTTGTCAGAATTGATTTCAATACTATAAGTTTCTTCGTCGATACTAAAAGTAACTGGCTGCTCTGGTAAGTTTCTCAAAGTCTCCAATAAGATCTTAGAAGGTACGGCTATGCTGCCGTTTTCTTTGGCTTCAACTTCTAGTTCTGTAATCATAGAAGTTTGTAAATCTGATGCGGTAATGGTCAGTTTGCCGTCCGTGATTTCAAATAGAAAGTTTTCCAAAATTGGAACTACTGGGTTAGTTGTAATCACACCATTAATGGCAGACAACTGTTTGAGTAGGTAAGAGGAAGAAACTATAAATTTCATTCGCTAGTCTATATTTAAGTTTGTAGATTCAGAAAATCGCATGAGGCAAAGCCACCCCAAATTTGAGCCAAAGTTAATGATAAAATGCTAATAAAAAAGCGCTGGCTTTTCATAGCATTTCAGGCATGCGAAAATTGATTTTTATTCGATTTTCAAAGACTTTAATCGAAGCGCATTGGATATAACTGAAACAGAACTAAAACTCATGACCAAAGCCGCAATCATAGGAGATAATAGCAAACCGAATACAGGGAATAATACTCCGGCAGCAAGTGGAACTCCCAGTCCATTGTAAATCAAAGCAAAGAATAAATTTTGTTTGATGTTCTTCATTACTGCTGTACTGAGCTTCCTGGCTTTTACTATGCCATTCAAGTCGCCTTTCACCAAAGTAATAGCAGCACTCTCTATGGCAACATCAGTTCCAGTTCCCATGGCAATACCTACATCCGCCAATGCTAACGCTGGCGCATCATTGATTCCATCACCAGCCATAGCCACTACCCTACCGTCTTTCTTCAGTTCTGATACCCGATTCATTTTATCTTCAGGAAGACAGTCAGCGATAACGTCGTCTAACTCCAATTCATCAGCCACCGCCTGAGCAGTCAACTGATTATCACCGGTCATCATGATTACTTCGATCCCATTTGCTTGGAGTTTCTTGATGGCTTGTTTACTTGTCGGTTTAATAGGATCAGCAATCACAATAGCGCCGACCAATTGGCCATTCACGGCTACGTAAGGCACCGTTTTACCTTTTTGTTGTACTTCTTTTATATGTTTTTCCACAGATGGAACAATTTCAATTTTGAAGTCATTCATCAATTTTTCATTACCAATGGCTATTTCAGAATTTTTGATATCAGCCACGACTCCTTTTCCTGTGATAGACTCAAAGCGATCTAAAGCTACCAACTCAGCACTCTTCGATTTGGCATAATCCACGGTGGCAGTTGCCAACGGGTGCTCACTTTGCTGATTGACAGAAGCCACCAGACTGATTAATTCAGTTTCGTTAAAATCAAAAGTGAATACTTGTTCGACTACTGGCTTCCCCTCTGTCAGAGTACCAGTTTTATCAATGATCAATGCATCGATACCACTCATTTTTTCAAGAGATGCTGCCTCTTTTATCAGTACCCCGATTTCTGCCCCTTTTCCTACACCAACCATAACAGACATAGGTGTAGCCAATCCAAGCGCGCACGGGCAAGCAATTATCAAAACTGCAATGGCATTGACTAAAGCATAAACCATCGAAGGCTCTGGGCCAAAAATCAACCAAATGACAAATGTAATGGCCGATATGCCAACGACTGCTGGAACAAAATATCCAGATATTCTATCCGCCAATTTCTGTATGGGTGCGCGACTTCGGCTGGCCTGCTTTACCATCTCAATAATTTGAGAAAGCAAAGTATCAGCGCCTACTTTGGTTGCCTCCATTAAGAAAGATTGATTGCCATTGATAGTTCCTGCTATCACCTTATCTCCTATTTGCTTATCAACTGGTATTGGCTCTCCCGTTACCATAGATTCATCAATGACACTTTGTCCGTCAGAGATCACCCCATCCACAGGAATCTTATCTCCAGGTTTAACACGAAGGATATCCCCTATTTTTATCCTGTCAATTGCAATGACAAATTCTTGATTCTCTTCAACTTTTACAGCTTCATTAGACGCTAACTTGAGTAATTCTTTAACAGCACTAGACGTTTTGTTGTGTGCACGTGCTTCCAGCAATTGACCCAACAGTACCAAAGTAAGAATGACAGTGGCTGACTCAAAATACATGTGAATGGTACCAGATGCAGTATGAAACTGAGCTGGAAATACTTCCGGAAACAGTAACCCCATCAGGCTAAATAACCAAGCCACACCTGCTCCAATTCCGATCAGTGTGAACATATTGTACATACCCGAAACAATAGAAGCATAAGCTCTCTGGAAAAACATCCATGTAGCATAAAAAACAACAGGAATAGACAAAACCAGCTGAACCCAATTCCAGTATCTGACAGGCATCCATTCGAACAAAGGATTGTTTGGAATCATTTCGGACATGGCGATAATGAAAATAGGGACAGTAAAAGCCACAGAAACCTTAAACTTCTTTACTAAAACTTGGAAAGCATAGTGCTCTTCATCATCTCCCTCTGGTTGGCTACTCGCTTCTGAAACCAGATCCATACCGCAAACAGGACAATGTCCTGGTTTCGGATATGTCTTTTCTCCCTCACAATGCATTGGACAATAGTAAACGCCCTTTACTCCTATGACTGGCATTGGTGCCAACTTCTGTTCTTCCACTTGATGGCCTTCAGGAAAAATATCATACTGAGAATCCGCCAAAGCATCTTTGAGTTGACTAATGGGCACATGCTCCGACATTTCAACGTCCGCTTCACCTGCTTTGAGATCCACTGATACTGATTGTATCTGAAGAATTTGAAGTAAGACTTCTTCCACATGGGACTTGCACCCATTGCAAGACATGCCTGTTATCTGATAAGTATGTTTCATCATATTTGGCTTATAAAATTAACCTATACAAAACTGTACTAGGTCAATATATTTTGTATTACATAATCTTCGGGAAGAATAACAAAATTATAAGATGTTGTCTAGCGGCTTGCGCAAGTTGCTTGAACAACCAGTTTTGAAAACAGAGGGGGTCATGCCAGTTGTTTTCTTGAATTGAGAAGAGAGATGAGCTACACTACTATAGCCCAATTTATAAGCTATTTCTTTAATGGATAACTGATTATAAATCAAATATTCTTTTACTTTTTCGACCTTTTGTCTAATGATAAATTGCTCAATGGTCATACCAACGACGGATGAAAATAAGGCACTTAAATAATGATAGTCGTAATCTAATTTTTCGGCAAGAAAACTCGACCAATTAACATTGAAATTAGAATGATCCTGATGATGAATTTTATCAATTACAAGTGTCTTGATTTGTTCTAACAGCTTGGACTTGCCATCATCTATTCTCTCAAACCCCTGCTCCTTCAATTGCGTGTCTAGCGATGAAAGTTGATCTTTATTCAGCGAATCCGATTTTAACTCGACTCTTCCCAATTGTATTGAATTCACTTCAATCTCAAGTTGGTCAAATAGGTGTTCGACAGCTGTGATGCATCTTGGACAAACCATGTTTTTGATATGGACTATTGAGCTCATCCTTCGCGAAATTATTCTCTTTGAAACTGAACTGGCTCTGCCATTAGTCTTTGCATTCGCTCTGCATCTACCACCATCATTTCGCTGGCGGCATTGGTCAATAGGTAGAAACGTTCACCATCTATTTTAGGATAAACTTTCAATTGCCTATTGTTCGTGACATTAATGTCATCCAAACTCATCTTGGCAATAGGTTCAACATTCAACAAGCTATCATACCTTGGAAAAGTACCAGGATTAAGATAATCATTCAGTTGAAAAAATTCCAATGGCTGGAGATAAGTCATAAGTGAGGTGGTGTCCATGTCATTCACTCCATTCACAGCCAGAAATTGATTGTCAAAATAAATGTTCAAATCATTTAACATTGGATCTGTATAATCAACAGTCAAATGCTGAATCGTCCGCCAACTGGATGCAAACAACACACGATCTCTCCACTGATTAAGTGAAAGCTCAAAAATGCCAGATAAGTAACTTTGATATCCCGGAATCGCTACAGTATAAATCTTAGTCAAGTCTTCATTTCCAAAATAGGCTGTTGTTTTAGCTGAATTACCTCCTGCATAAAACGTTTTTGAATCACCATCTGACAATTCTACGGTCACTTTTTTTCCAGACTCAAGCAATTCCTTTTTTATGCCATCCAAATTAGATTTGCTGATTGGTCGTTGGGTTTGAACTGCATTTAGGATTCGTTGTGATAGATAAATGAGCTGAGGATCTGCCTTGTACTGCTCATTGATTAACCATTCATTAGCTCCTCGTTGGATTGAAATATTTTCGTTTCCAAATTCAATTTTAATTCCAGAGATCTGAGTGGTATCTGCGATGGCAAACAGGTTTTTATCTACCGAAACAACACGCTCTTTTTTCCCTACCCATAGGAGTAATATAGAGACCATAAGCAATCCTACAAATACAAAACTAAGTTTCTTAATTTTAGTCATTTCCTCATTACTTAAAACTGGCGTACTTTCTCTTTCTCCAATAAGCCCTCAAGACACCGTATATAACCAGTAATACAATAGGCAAAACCAGATTAATCAGTTGCCACTTGAGCTTTTCATTGGCTACTTTCACCTTGTCTAATGGGCGAATAGCCAAGGATTTATTCTTTGACACAATCAACCCATTATCATTCAGCATATAGTCCACCGCATTCATTACAAAATCCTTGTTGGCAAATTTCATCTGACTATAAGGACTGAGCCCAAGCTCCATAGGCGTACCATCCTTGAGGCTAAACTCATTTCTAATCATATCGCCATCCGAACAAACCAGAATGGAGGTTTCTCTTCCTGTTTCTAAAAAACCACTTTTGTCAATCCCTTTTGGTAAAATTCTGTTCTTATAAATAGAAGTGAATTTACCTTTGAGGAGATATGAAACATTTTTTGAACCATGGTTGAATCTTTCTGGGTCTAGATTTTTTCTCAACTCATTAAACGCCACTTTAACGGGTGCCTGATTGACCATAGAATATTGTGAAGTTTTAAGCAAAGGAATCTTCTCAATACCATCTGCTTTCACAGTATCAATCGTAGATACAAATTTCATGGAGATTGCATCCAGGTTCTTTACTATTGGGTGATTTCCAAAATTATTCACCATTGGAAAAAATGGCCAAGGCAACATTCTAATTTGAGCTTGCTCGCCCATATTCCCTGCCACAATTGGATATTCACCACAGACTATATCCTGCACATAATCACGATTGATTCTTACTCCATATTTGAAAAGCATATCGTCTAACCCAGTTTCGTAAGGAAAAGCAAAAGTACCTTCCCCACTAGCGCTGTCCATATTTACCCGAAGTGCATCAATAAAAAACAAGGCCTTTCCTCCATTCATAATGTATTGATCAATTTGATATTTTTCGGTCTGTGCAAATTCGGTTGTGGGTTTTGGAAAAATCAAGGCATCGTATTTATTCAAATCCTTATCCGCTTTACTCAAATCAACGTTAAATACGTCGTACTTTTCGAGAAGTGCATTAGTAAGTCCGGCCAAATTCAAACTATCTGGCTCTCCATGTCCTTGAATCAAAGCAATCGTTTTACGGCGATCATTGGATAATATTCTTATCGCATTGGCCAGTTCATATTCCAATCCTTCAATGGATTGATTTAGTCGTTCTTCGGCAGTTGCAGATTGACTGCCTTTCAACAAGGTAACTGGCACTTCCTGACCATAATAGCTAATGATAGCGCCAGGAAAAATGAGTTTCTCCGTCTTATTCCCATCCCTCTTATAGGAAAGATTGGTTGGCTGTAGTCCCCTTCCCATGAGAGATCGGAAATATTCGTTTCGCGCTTTCTCATTTAGAGCTGCAGAAGGATCGATGAAATTTACCTTGACCAAACCATTAGCATAATAATCGAATTGACTCAAAGTCTCTTCTATGGCTTTTCTTAAACGCTTGAACCCTGCAGGCATTTCTCCTTCAAGAAATACTTCTACATAAACTACTTCTTGCAAGTCATTTAATAGTGCCCGAGTAGCTGGCGTAACAGAATATCTTTTTTCCTCAGTCAAGTCCAATCTTGCAGGAAACAAACCTGCGAGCTGATTCAAAATCACAATCAACATAATGCCGACACCCAGTCTCAATAGGCTCTCGATTCGCTTATGATTTACCATTTTTTAGCGTCCAGTTTGAGTTGAGTAAAAAATACCATTAGTGATATTACACTGATGAAGTAGACGAGGTCGGCAAAATCAACGAGGCCTCGGCTCAAAGATTCGTAGTGAAAAACCAAACTCATCTGCTGAAGTATTAAAGAGGTATCACCCCACACATCTATGGTGGCTAGGGATGACAGCCCAGAATAAAGTACAAAACATAGAAACACTGCTAGGACAAAAGCCACTACCTGGTTATCCGTAAGCGCGGAAGAAAATATTCCTATTGCAACAAAGACGCCACCAAGTAAGATGAGTCCAATATATGAACCCACAGTTCCAGAAATATCCAGATTCCCAATAGGATTTCCCAGCGAATAAACCGAATAGAAATAAATCAGAGTTGGCAAGACTGACAAAACAACCAAAGCAAAACCCGCCAGGTATTTTCCGAGGATGATCTGAAGCGAAGTCAAAGGTTTCGTCATCAAAAGTTCTTCAGTTCCGGTCCTTTTTTCTTCTGAAAAAAAGCGCATGGTGATAGCTGGAATCAAAAACATAAAAACATAAGGTCCCAGATTGAATAGAGTACTCATATCTGCATAGCCATATTCCAGAATGCTACTTTCAGGAAATACCCACATCAACAAGCCAATCGATGTCAGAAAAACCCCAATCACGATGTAAGCAATCAGGCTATTCAAAAAACTATTAATCTCTTTTACAAATACTGCCAGCATCTATTTCTCTTTAGTCAGCAAATTGAATATTTCGTCGAAAGAGCTTTCCTCTTCTTGCAAGCCAACCAAAGGCAGGTTCTTTTCCCCAGCCAACCTAAATACGGCACTTCTTGCCTCCTCGCTATTGGTCACTTTTAATTGATAAATTCCTTCACTCAAATTCTTTACAGTTTTAATTTCTTCAATAGACTCCAATAATTTGACATCTACATCAGACTTAAATTCTACGCGAAGCAAAGTCTCATCTGTCATTCCTTTGGAAAACTCAGCAATAGGCTTATCTGCCACGAGTTCACCTTTATTGATCACCACCACGCGATCACAAAGTGCCTCGACTTCCTGCATGATATGAGAAGAGAAAATCACTGTTTTATCTTGGCTCACCTCTTTGATCAATTTTCTGATTTCAAGGATTTGATTGGGATCTAAACCTGTGGTTGGTTCATCCAATATCAGCACTTCTGGATCATGTAAAAGCGCTTGTGCTAATCCTACCCGCTGTCGGTATCCCTTAGACAATTGACCTATTTTTTTGTTTTGTTCTAAAGTCAATCCACACATCTCGACTACTCGTTTCACCGAAGATTTTATCTCACCAGATTTCATCTTGTTCACTTTTGCCGAAAAGGCCAAAAACTCATGGATATACATATCCAAATACAATGGATTGTGCTCCGGTAGATAACCGGTCATTCGTTTGGCTTCTAATGGGTCTTCACTCACATCTATACCTCCTATTAATACTTTACCATCACTGGCGCCCAAGTACCCTGTAGCTATTTTCATGGTAGTGGATTTACCAGCACCGTTGGGACCCAAAAAACCTAAAATTTCACCTTTATTGACTGTAAAGGAAATTTGATTGACGGCTTTTTGCTTTCCGTAGATTTTTGTAAGGTTTTGGACTTCTATTGACAAGAGAGATGCAGTTTGTTAATTATTTATTTAGCAGGTTTTGGACGTAAAGGTCTTACTTCGAAATCTACTGGCAAGTAGTTGGGATGGGTTTCTAAACAGTGAACTACGCTGTTCGCTACGTCCTGAGGTCTCATCATATTTTCATTAGCCGTCACAGCATCGATGTCGTCAAAGAAATTGGTATTTACACTTCCTGGATAGATGCAAGTCACTTTGATTCCAAAATCTCTCAATTCCATAAACATGGAATGAGAAATTCCTGTCACGGCATGTTTAGTACCGGCGTAGCCTACCATACCTTTCACTGGATTTTTTCCAGCTATAGATCCAATATTAATAATATGACCACGATCCAATTCTTTCATTTTAGGAATAACTGCATTTGAAACGAAATAAATGCCATGTACATTCACATCAAACATTTGTTTCCATTGATCAAAAGGCATTTCATCCATATTCCCAAAATGTCCAATACCGGCATTATTCACCAGTATATCTACATCTTCCCCTAACATCTCTGTAGTTTGATTATAGGCATGAGCCACACTCTCAGGATCGCTCACATCGACTGAAATAAAAAGATAATTCGGATCCGTAATATCATTGTCGGTTCGACTCCAGCCTGCTACTTTCACTCCTTTAGCAAGCAGTAATTTTACTATTTCTAACCCAATGCCCTTACTCGCTCCAGTAACTATGGCAACTCTCCCTTCTAAACTCATATTGTTATATACTACTTTCAATGTTTTTTAATCTTTGTCTTTTGCAATTACCTTTTTGATCAATTTTGTCATATAAGGTTCTGCTTTATTTGCCGCAGCTATCACTTCTTCTACGGATATTTTTTGAATGTGGCCGGGATAACACAAATCTGTTAGAACGGAAACTGCAAAAACAGGAATATCCATTTGTCTTGCAACAATATTTTCTGGAACCGTGGACATTCCTACTGCATCGGCTCCTATTATCCTAAGCATATTATATTCTGCCTTCGTCTCTAAGTTTGGCCCGTTCACACCTACATAAACGCCCTGATGCAAAGGTATATTTTCTTCCTTACTGATTCTGATGGCAGCATCTATCATCGACTGCTCATAAGGCTCACTCATGTCTGGAAACCTCACACCAAGCTCGTTCAAATTTTTACCTGTCAATGGATTCTCTGTCTGCAAATTGATATGATCATTGATAACCATCAATTCACTTTTTTTGTAATCAGGATTGAGCGCACCAGAAGCATTCGAAATAATCAGTTTTTTAATACCCAACAATTTCAACACCCGGATAGGAAAAGTTACTTCCTTCATATTGTACCCTTCGTAGTAATGAAAGCGACCTTTCATTACTACTACAGCTTTACCACCCAATTGTCCAAAAATCAGTTTACCCGAATGCGACTCTACAGTTGAAAGTGGAAAATGAGGAATTTCCTCATAGTTTATTTCTTTAGCTACCTCAATATCCTTAACGAGGGCTCCAAGTCCAGTACCTAAAACTATTCCAAAGTCTGGCTGAAAATCAGTCTGACTTCTAATGAATTCTGTAGCTTCTTTAATTTGTAAAAGATAATCCATGTTTCAATTTTACAATTTGCCGCTAAGATAGTGTGAGGCAATCGAAAAATGGTCGAAAAACTGCAGATAGTATAATTGAGAAATATGCACTAAACAAACAAAACTTATTACGATCTTAAGAATTCTAATTCCTCGTGTACAATTACATAACTCATTCGTCGAATAGCTGATCTTCCATTGCTGGAATTATAAATTAAATCATGTATTTTTAAATGCAGCAATCACAAAATTTTTATGATTAATCTAAGTCTTAATAAAAATAAAGGCTACGCAATTCTCCTGGTAACAGGGCCTATTTCAGTTTTTGATATAGAAAATTTGACAAAAGAAGTAGATCAGTATATCGAGGATATTGGCGAACTGCAAGGCCTTATCATTAAAGTGAAGCAGTTTCCAGGATGGGATAATCTTGATAGTTTTTTTCATCATTTGAAATTCGTTAAAGACCATCATAAAGTTATTGGCAAAATCGGGTTCATGACCGAGAATAATCTGATTTCATCTTTTCCAGGTCTTGCCAGTCATTTTGTAAAAGCCGAACTCCGACGTTTTGATTATGGCCAAATGGATGATGCTGTAGATTGGATTTGTAGTAAATAAAAATTTGAGATTGAAATCATTTATACTATCATTATTGATATTCACTATTTCAATAACCTTAAATAGTGATCTGTTATTTGCACAAGCGAAAAAGCACCCAGTGGCAAATGCTCCCGGACCAGTATCAGAAGTAACAGATCGGGAGATATACACCTACAATAGGGTCTATGAAATTGACCATCTGTTTTTAGATGACGCTAATGAATATTCGGAGCAATCCATATTCTACAATGGCTATTTCGATGCTTGGAAACACAAGGATAATAAAAGCAATGCGCTGTACTATCAACTCTACATTGTACCTCCGCATACCATTCCACTGTTTAAGAAAACATACATCGATGCCACAGAAGTGGCTAATATTCATTACCAAGAATTTTTGCATTTTGTAGAACGTGACTCTGGTCAAGAAATACACGATTCTTATCTACCTGTACTCGATGAAAAATACATGACTAATTATTATAATAATCCAGAGTTTTATTTTTTTCCTGTAGTAGGAATTAACCCACAGGGGGCTAAAACATTTTGTGATTGGAGAGCTAAAAACCTGAATGAAGGGTTGAAGGTTTTTCTCGAAAATGAGAGCCCTTATAAAAAATACAAATATGTAGGTCGGCTTCCAACAGAACACGAATGGAAACGAGCCGCCGGACACAGCACAAAAGAAATCGAAGATAGAACCTATGAGATTTCTAAAAAAGGAAAGGAATACCTTGAAAATGATATTGTAAAAAATGGTTTTGCAGATACTAAAATTTTAGAATCAGATACCTACTATGGTTACAATGTAAACTTAGATCACGGAACCGAATTTGCATTGAGAAAGGAAATACCTTTCTACATTTATGGCTTTGAGCCCAAAACTTCTGGCACCTATAACATGTTTGGAAACGTGAAAGAAATCGTTAATGAAGGATATGCCATAGGAGGTAGTTATAAAACTATGAAAACACACCATGACCTGTATGAGCATTCTACAACATTTGACTATCAAACAGACATTGGATTTAGATGCGTTACGAAAATTGTACGCTAACCGAAAGACCTCACATTATGAAGAAAATATTACTCTTGTTATTATTCCCAACACTTACAATGGCTCAAGATTTACACCCAGTGAGTTTTGACCCTGGCTGTTGTAGTGAAAGGACTGGCATTCCTATTTATAGTTACAACCCAGACGATTCAGGTGAGATGATGCCGGTATATATAGCCAATAAATTCTCCGAGAAGTCTATCTTTTATTATGGCAAATATGATCCGTGGAAGGACTCAGAATACAAGGATTCCGAACTTTATAATCAGCGATATATTGTCCCGCCAGGTACAATACCAATCGCTAAAGGAAAATTTTTAGACCAAACGGAAGTCGCTAATATTCATTTTGAAGAATTCTTATTCTTTATGGTGAAAGATTCTGGCAGGTATAAAGACAGAGCGTACATTCCCAAGCAGGAAAATAAGTATGTTCTTAATTATTACAAAAATTCGGAATTTTCATTTTTCCCTGTACTTGCTATTTCTTTTGAAACGGCAGAAACCTATTGTGAATGGCGCGCAGATCAACTGAATGTTGGACTCAAAGAAATGTTGGTCAATGAATCCAACAAATACAAGTTCAAAGGCAGACTACCTACAAAAGAGGAATGGCTAGCAGCCGCAGGTTCTCCTATAGATGAAATTAGAATAGCACCACATGAAGTAACGAAAAAGGGCAGCCAATTTCTCGAAGAAGATATTCTTAAAAATCGATTTGCTGCAGAGTCTACGTTACTCAAGGCATCATTTATAAGCTATAATGTAAATCTTAAGTATGAAAGCGGTGGTGTCCCCATAGAAATTCCCCAGTACATCTATAGTTTCGAACCAAACAAAAGAGGTTTCTACAACCTTTATGGGAATGTCAAGGAATTAGTTGCAGAAGGCTATGCATTTGGAGGGAGCTATCTAACACCTAACACTGAAGAAGCAATATTCGAAGAAGAATATTCGCCATCTTACAAAACAGATGTAGGTTTTAGATGTGTGGTTGAAATTACAAAAAGGTAAAATCACTTCACTGATAAAAATAAAGTGACTTTCCTTTCAATTATTTAACAATCCCTTCTTTAATCAAAGTATTTACTAGAAGTTTTGAGTAAGTTTTTGTTATGCTTTTTGATGGGTCAGAAATTTGACTCTGTGAAGCCCAAATCAATGCATCATCCTTAGAATTCGACTTACTTACTTCGTAAAAATGGTTTTCTAACAAATAGGTAGTAGTCTCTTGGTAGTATCCAGGATCATAGTAAGATGGTCCATATCGATAGCCATAGTACCCACCGAATCCATAACCTCCATAACCTCCATACATGTAAGTATTGGTTCCGTGAACATAATCCACAGATTTGTCTTTGTCTACTAAACTAACAGATATTACTGCATCAATACCTTCTTTCAAGAGCATACCGTGAATGGCCGCCTCATCCATGCCTGCTATTTGAGTGGGGTTCATAATAGCCATTCCTGATATGGCCGTTATCCCTTCATTACCAAGGTATTCAACCATTGTATCCTGAAATTTCATAGCAATCTCCAGGTTTTTTCCACTCGAAAAAATGGCGATCTTCTGATACTTTGCGGTCTCGTATCCAGGTTTTGTCCAGGTAAATGATAGCTTAGGAGCACAGGAAACCAACAGGCCTAAAACAACAATTAAACTATAACTATATTTCATTTCTATTTTTTTAATTCAAATTAATGTCTAAAAATACTTAAAGCATAGTTGATATGACTCTATTAAAATCAGAATCATAAATAAAAAAAGGCTAACTCCGTAGAGCTAGCCTTTAACTAATCAAATAAACCGAAACCTTAATAGCTTATGGTACTTATATATGTAAAGAGATTATTACAATCATATTCGTATTGATGCAGCCCGTCATTGCCAATCATGAACAAAACATCATCGAGTGGAATGACGTCCAAGGCATGGATACCCTGATGATGAGCCGTCATTTGATCTCCTATTTTCAAAGGATCTGATGCATCAAAAACCTTGAGCCCAAAATCTCCTTCTGCTATAAAAAGACAGTTTCCTTTGACCCCTAAACCATGGGGATTATCCATTTCATGCGTAATAAGCAACTCAGGATGACTCACATCTGAAATATCAATGACATCCAGTTGATTAGTAAAAGTTTCACATTCAGTCCCGGAACGAAGAGTAACATAAGCTAGATCGTTTTGAACTACTACCGGGTCACAGGTATTGATATGTTCGTAGGTTGAAATAAATGTTGGTTCTGCTGGATTTGAATTGTCGTAGATATGCATTCCTGATCTGGCTCCAAAAAATAGCTTATCGCCATACGGAAATATGGTCTCAATCCCCCATCCTAAATCAACACTATTTCCTTCGATTGGACTATCTGTAATAGTAATATCAAACAGTTTCAAGCGATATTCATTGACAGTATATAGAAAATTGTCGGTGATAGTAAATCGAGCCAAAGACCCTCCTATTCCCGCTCCACTACTCGCTAGATTCGATGATTCCGCAGTAGTGTACATTAAATCATCCCTTTGATGCATCCAATTATCTTCACTACAGTCAACTTCCACTTCTTCTTGGACTTCGGTGTATGAGATCAGCATGCCTTCCTCTTCTGTATAATAGTAGTAGCCGTCAAATACATTCTCAATTCTATTGACTTCGAAAATATTCATTTTGTCGCTGATGTCTAACACAACCAAATCTGTATAATTATCCGCATACAAAAACTCACCTTTAGCAGCCAAATCTTTATTCCCAGGCAGTTCAATAAAACCTATTTCCCTTGGGTTAGATTTATCCAAATTGTTAATGACATGAATACCTTTATCTACTTCATTGATGAACAAATAACCATCCTTATAGTAAATTTTACCTGCGTTTTCTATAGGTCTAGGCACGCCGAACTCAGCATCTTTTATAATCTCAGATCTTGCCGCAAATACTGGTTCATAATAAGTAACCATCTCTGTATCGCAAGACGGATTCTCACAACTCCCCAAAATGAAAAGCATGAGTATATATAAAATACCCGAAGCTATAAGCTTGCTTAATGTTTTTATACTAATTGTAGCTAATTTGTTGGTGTTCATGTTAGATTAGTTTAGAAGTTATACCTGAATCCTACGGATAAACCCAAATTTTTTGGTTTTCCATTTTCACTATGATTTGAATTCGTGAAATCTGTAATAGCCTGATTGTAATTTGGCTCAAGCAGAAATTGATAATGCTTTCTGAATACATACCCGAATTCGATACTTGTGAGAAAATTGAAATAAATATTTTCGTAATTCTCTGATGTGTTGAAATCATTATTTAAGTTTTGAGTATCACTATCAGACACTAGCTTTGAATCAACAAGAATATTACTTGACAAGCCTGTATTGAGTGTTATATTAAATTTACTATCCAACAATACATATCCTGCTTTGATTGGAATCGTTAGGTATTGATATTCATTTGCCAATTGAACCTGTTCTCCTTCATATCTTAGATTCCCACTTGACAAGGCATTTTCTAATTGCCGATCGCTTGTCTCACTGGTCAGCGCATAAGTATTATTTTGTTGGTCAGAAACCACTTGACTTGTAGCCGAACCTGTATTGAACGAACTGTAATGTAATCCACTACTTACAACCAATCGATTGGTAAATTTCTTACCTACATTCAAGCCACCAGCCACAGATTGGCCACTCGAGTACGAAGGGCTTACTGACTGAATTTGCTCTGCAATTTGGCCTGAAAATCCTTCTTCTTGTACATTAACCATATCCGATCCATTACCAAACCCAGGATCAAAAGCCCCTGCAGAAAAACTCACTCCTGCCCATAGTGGACTCGTTGTTTTAGCGGGATCTATTACCTCCCAAGTTCTCGCTATACCATACAAGTGTTCAGCTTTCCATGGCTCATTTATAGTTGCAAGCGACGCAGGTTTAGAGGTTAAAGCATTAAATTTTACTGAATTATAATTATTTCTTGATTTGAGTTTCTTAGTTTCAGTTGCAGGACTACTTAATGATTCTTCATCAGCTGGCATTAGACTTTTCAATTCATCCGAAGAAGATTTAGACAAAGTGGTACTTACATCTTCAATAGACTTGTCTGATCCGCTTATCTCTTCTTTTTTTTCATCCAGAATTAGAGAAGAAGCAATAGAGTTTTCATTCCCATCGGTTGAAGTTTTAGAATTATTAAATCCCTCATTTTGTGCCATTTCAGATTGAACACTTACATTTCCATTCATCCAGAATAAAGCTCCTCCAAGCGTAATCAAAAACAAACAAGCAGCTGCGATCCATCGATAAAAATCCGCTTGTTTTTTATAGCCAATTGCTTGCTCATTAGCTAGGCTTCCATCTATCGCAACCCAAACTCGATCTGGAGGAGTCACTTCAGCATTACCCAATGACTGGCTCCATTGTTCTTCAAATGTCCAATTAGCCCTTTCCATAATTCTTCTTATTTTCTTTCATCCGCTCTCTGAGCAATGATTTTGCTCTGGAGTATTGTGATTTTGATGTCCCAACTGAAACACCCAACATCTCGGCAATTTCATTGTGCTTATACCCTTCTATGGCATATAGATTAAATATAATCTGACTACTGCCTGGTAAGGCGCGCACCATAGTCATCAATTCCTCCATGGTGTAATCAGCAATCTCTTGCTGTTGCCCATGTGACTCTTTCAATTCATCCACATCCACCATTGGATACAAATACAGTTTTCCCCTTTGCGCATTAAGAGCTGTATTAATCACAATTCGTTTGATCCAAAACACCAATGGTGCGTCTCCTTTATAATTCTTTATTTGTTTGAAAACTTTGATAAATGACTCTTGCAACACATCTTCTGCTTCTTGCTGAGCTTTGGTATATCTCAGACAAATCGCAAACATACTGGCAGAATATTGCCGGTATAGTTGCTCCTGAGCCTGTCGATCTCCCTTGACACAACTGTTGATGAGTTTTTTTTCGTCTATCGCCATTCTATAAGAATGATAATTAGTTTTGGTTCGCTGTTAAGACACAGCACTTTGGCAAATGGTTGGAATGAAAATTGTTTTTATTCAAAATATTCCAATGTACTTTCGTTGATACCTTATTCGATCTGATATATGAAAATTACCCTCCGCCTTTTGGTTATCTCTGTTTTGCTAGCAAAAATTAGCCCGAATTGCATAGCTCAACAAAAAGTAATTGCCTACGAAAACAAAAAATATGAGTCATTTGTCGGAGTAGTTCAACTCTATCCTGTGACTAACCTTCCCAATCAAGAATTAGGCTCACCCATTGTACCTAGAGGAAATGTGCAGTCACTCCTTTTACAATTTGACTTGTTGCTAGAAGAATACATTGACGTGCAAGCCAAAATCATACATTGTAATGCAGATTGGACTAAATCTGTACTCAATGACATTGAATATTTATATGACTACAACAGTTTTGATCTCCGAGATTTTGAATACTCGATCAATTCCAAAGCTTTGTATGTCAACTATTGGTTCAACATGCCTAGAGTGAAAGTCACTGGTAACTACATCGTTCAAGTTTATCAGAATGGAGACGAGGACGATGTGTTATTTACGCGAAGGTTTATCGTTTTTGACAATGATGTCAGCATTCAGCCCAATTTTAGAATTTCCACTGGAGTCATGGAACGAGATTTCAATCAACAGATTGATTTTGACATCATTCATAGTCGGATCAAAGCTTCTAATCCCCGAACAGAATTTAAAATTGTGATTAGGCAAAATCAACGGTGGGACAATACATTAGAAGGATTGCAGCCGACTGCTATAAGAAGAGATAAATCTCTGCTTGAATACAGACATTTTAATATGGAAAATAATTTTAAAGGTGGGAATGAATTTCGAATGGCCGATTTAAGAAGTTATAGCTTCAGAGGTGCTTACGTTTCTCATGTGAAACCTGACACTAATCCTAGAGAAGCTGAAATCAATACGGGTAAAAGCAGAAAACACGAAGCCTATTCATTAATTCAAGATAAAAATGGAGGGTTCATTATTGCGTCGACGGAGGCCATGGGGGATTATCTCGCCTGCGACTATTTATTAACAACATTTCAATTGAAATCAGCGCGAATACCGGAACCAGTGTACGTACTAGGTGGTTTTAATGATTTTACTAAAAATGAAGAAAGTAGAATGAAATACAATACAGTTGCACAGACCTATAGCACTCAAATATTCTTAAAGCAAGGTCTGTATGATTATACGTATTGGGTCGATGGGGAAGATCCTTATTATTTTGAAGGCTCATTTTTCCAAACCGAAAACAACTATGACATCATTGTTTATCACAAATCATTCAGTGATTTAGCAGATAAGGTAGTCGGTTATTTTTCATTCCGAACCAAATTTTGATTCTGGTGGCACTCGATACTTTTGAAACGGTATAGCCAATAGGTTTCCCAATTCTGCATTTTCTTCAGATTTCATGTGTGTATCAATTCCATATTTCACTTTTTCCATGTCATCCACATATTGAAAAGTACCAAAAACTCGATCCCAGATAGAAAATATATTTCCATAATTGGTATCCGTCCACGGTTGTGTATAATGATGATGCACTTTGTGCATGTTCGGTGTTACAAATACATAAGACATCGCTTTATCCCATTTGCCAAAAAAGGAGCTATTGGCATGCGTTAGATGCGCAAAGAGAATAGACAAACTTTGATAAAGCATAATGACTCCCATAGGAGCACCTATAATTATCACTGCCATTATTGTAAACAGAATGCGAAATACGGTCTCACCAGGGTGATGCCTTAGACCTGAAGTCACATCTATAGTTGTATCTGTATGATGAACTAGATGAAACTTCCACATCCATTTCACTTTGTGCTCTACAAAATGAATAAAGTAAGCGCCTATTAAATCCATGAATAATACACCTGCAACCACTTGAAGCCAAAGTGGTAAATCAACAATATATAATAACCCAAACTCATTGGTAGATACTGTATCAGATGCTAACAACAACAAACTAGCCATTCCAAAACCAATAATCATAGTCGTCAAAGTAAAAAACAGGTTGATCCCTGCATGGCTCACTTTTTTATACTGAAAATGATACAGGGGTATTAAACCTTCCAAAACCCAAAAAAACATGAGCCCACCAATTAATATCGTGGCTCGAAACCAGATAGGGATATTTGTAAAAAAATCTAAAAAGTCTTCCATTTTGCTTCGTTTATTCAATATGAAAGTAAGTAAAAATACCGATCATTCGTACGTAAGGGACATAAAATCATTCAGACCCTTGGTGTGTCCATGCTAAAAACGTAAATTCAAAATCGATCAAGTAAACAAACTACATCATGACCAAAGCTTCTGATTTATTTATCCAAGCCCTTGAAAACGAAGAAGTCGAATATATTTTCGGCATCCCAGGAGAAGAGAACCTAGATTTATTGAACTCACTAAAAAATTCAAAAATCAGACTCATACTTACCAGACACGAACAAGGTGCTGGGTTTATGGCTGCCACATACGGTAGGTTAACGGGTAAGCCCGGTGTGTGCCTATCAACGCTCGGACCAGGTGCTACCAATCTTGTTACGCCAGCTGCTTATGCTCAATTGGGCGCCATGCCTATGCTCATGATCACTGGCCAAAAACCAATTAAAAAAAGTAAGCAAGGTAGGTTTCAAATTCTTGATGTGGTCGACATGATGCGACCCATCACGAAATACACCAAACAAGTAGTAAGTGCCAATAATATTCCTTCGATTGTAAGAGAATCTTTTCGAATTGCCTCAGAAGAAAGGCCTGGCGCAGCGCATATAGAATTGCCTGAAGATGTCGCAGCAGAAATGGCAGACGAGTCCGTTTTTGACGTACCTCAAGTTCGGAGACCAGCACCGGACCCAAAAGCCATCAAAGAAGCCATTCAGATGATTGAGGAGGCAAAAATGCCGCTTATTCTGATTGGTGCAGGTGCGAACCGAAAACGTACAGGAAATGCATTATTGAAACTCATCGAAAAAACAGGCATTTATTTCTTCGATACTCAAATGGGAAAAGGAGTGGTTGACAACCGCCATGATCAGCACCTAGGCACAGCAGCACTCTCATCCAATGACTACCTCCACTATGCCATCGACAAGGCAGATTTGATTATCAATGTCGGACATGATGTGATCGAAAAACCTCCATTTTTCATGGAGCATGGAGGTAAAAAAGTGATACATGTTAATTTCTTTTCAGCAGAAGTAGATCAAGTATATTTCCCAAATCTTGACGTCTTAGGAGATATTGCCGCATCTGTATGGGAGATCATGGAAGGAATCACAAAGCAAAAGCATTGGGATTTTAGTTTCTTCAAAAAAGTCGACGAAGAAGTTGAAACTCACATTTCAAAGTATTTTGAAGATGATAGATATCCAATGCTCCCACAACGCATTGTGAATGAAATCAGAAAAATAATGCCGTCAGATGGGATCGTTACACTCGACAATGGAGTTTATAAAATATGGTTTGCCCGAAATTATAAATGCTATGAACCAAACACACTATTGCTGGATAATGCCTTGGCTACTATGGGAGCTGGATTACCTTCTGCGATGGCCGCCAAACTAATTCACCCAAACAAAAGAGTTGTGGCAGTATGTGGTGATGGAGGGTTTATGATGAATTCACAAGAACTAGAAACAGCTGTCAGGGAGAAACTTCATGTGGTGGTAATTATCCTCAATGACAATGCCTACGGTATGATCAAATGGAAACAAGAAGGCATGGGCTTCGATAATTTTGGATTGGATTATCAAAACCCTGACTTTGTAAAATATGCAGAAAGCTATGGCGCCGTTGGGCATCGAATTGAAAGTGACGCGGATTTCAGCAAAACCCTTGAACATTGTCTAAATTCGAATAAAGTACATGTCATCGATTGTCCGGTGGATTATTCACTCAATCATGCCATTCTCAACGTTAAAATCAAAGAAAAAGCAAAAGCACTTTAATCATTACTAGCACCCCTCTTACCATGTCAAAATTAGCAGTATACGCCCCTTTTGATCAGTCGCTTATAAAAGAAATCCCACTTGCCACTAGCAAAGAAATGAACGATGCTATTGATCGAGCTCACGACTTATTTTTGGATCATAAAAAATGGCTTCCAAAATACAAGAGGGTTGAAATCCTTGAAAATATAGCCTTCCTGATGGAAGAAAGAAGTGAAGAACTCATTCAAACTTCAGCACTGGAGGGTGGTAAACCTTGGATGGATACAGAAGTAGAAATGAAGCGCGCGATAAATGGAGTAAAATTAGCCATCGAAAATATAGGACATCTAAAAGGCGAAGAAGTGGCCATGGGTCACACGGCTTCATCGGCAAATCGAATAGCCTATACCATGCGCGAACCCATAGGTGTTGTGGCATCAGTGAGTGCCTTCAACCATCCGATTAATCTAATTATTCATCAAACCATACCAGCTATTGCAGTTGGCAGTCCAGTGATCATAAAACCAGCTCCTACTACCCCTTTGACTTGTTTATTGTTGGTGGAAATTTTCGAATCTGCTGGATTACCTGCAGGCTGGTGTACTGCCATGCCTTGCGACAATGATGTTGCGGAACAATTAGTCACTAGTCCGAAAGTCAATTTCTTTTCATTTATAGGATCTGCTAAAGTAGGCTGGTATTTACGATCAAAATTAGCTCCAGGCACTCGGTGCGCTTTAGAACATGGAGGCTCCGCTCCTGTCATCATCGAGCCAGACGCAGAAATCAAATCAATGATTCCCGCTTTAGTCAAAGGGGGCTTTTATCATGCGGGTCAAGTATGCGTTTCTGTTCAGCGTATTTTTATTCATGAATCAATCATGGAGGAAGTCATAGAGGAAATGGATACGCAAGTGAGGGCATTAGTATCAGGCAATCCGTTGGAAAAAGAAACCGAAGTGGGTCCGTTAATTCTTCCTAAAGAAGTGGATCGCATACACGAATGGGTCACTGAAGCCAAAAAATCAGGAGCCAAAGTAATTTGTGGTGGAGAAAAAATCTCTAATTCTTTTTACGAGCCCACCATTTTACTCAACCCTTCCGATGATTGTAAGGTGTCGACACAAGAAATATTTGGGCCGGTTGTTTGTCTTTATTCATATACTGATCGGCAGGAAGCTATCAACAAATCGAATGCTTTAGAATTTGCTTTTCAATCTTCTGTCTTTACGAAAGATATTGATGTAGCCTTAGACACGGTGAAAAAGCTTAATTCGACAGCTGTCATGGTGAACGACCATACTGCATTTAGAGTAGACTGGATGCCATTTGGTGGTCGAGATTCTTCTGGATTAGGACTTGGGAGTATTCCTCATTCAATGCATGATATGACACGTGAAAAACTCATGGTCATTAAAAGTCATGTCTTGTAATCAATGTAAGTTATAATTTTCTTTGAACGACCGCCAATCCAACTAAGTAAGGCATCTGAAAAGAAAATATCCTTTCAGCTACATAATAGTGCCATTCAGCTACACAAATATCCCATTAAGATGATCATTGAATGATTTACCTATATGTAGCTACATATATCCATCCGTATATTCTCCTATTCGAAAATTGAGTAGTTCCGCTTATTGTCTTACTCAGTAGTACCATTGTACTTTTGTAAAAGTTAATTCTCAAAGGCAATTTTTATTTTAAGAGAATAGACAATTATAACTCAGTTTGTTTCGATTTTAGTAAATTAAAGTTGGGACAAAACAGAACCAAAACAATGATGGAGCTTAGGCATCTGATTAAAATCAACTTCACAATCGGAAGAAAAATCCGAATTAGCTTTTATGTACTCATAGGTGTGATCGTTCTCAACGGACTATATACCTATAGCACACTTAATAATAGCATTGACTTACTAAACAAAGTATTCAAAGACGTATACCCTACTCTTAATACTTATGGTGATTTTCGGAATCTCATAAAAGACAGTAAGGCCTATTCGACAAACTGGGTGTATGTGAGCAGATACGAAAAGGATAAAGAAAAACTTAGAGTTATTCACCAAGAAACCTATCCCGCTCTCAAAGAAAAACTTCAAACCATAATTACCACTACTCATCCTGAAGAAGCGGAAATTATAGGTTCCATATTGGATACTTTCGATAGTATTTTGGAAGACCAAAAAACAGTTATGGAAAGTCTCAATTCGGCGCTCGCCTATGAAGATGCCATGACATTATTTATCTGTGAAGATTTAGTAGAAGGCAATATTATCCCTATTTGTGATGAGTTAATTGAAAAACTCGATGCCACTATGGCTCTCAAGTCTGCTGAAACTAACGTCATTAATACGACTATGGGAGAGTCATTTTCTGATCTAAGTCTAGCTATTTTTATACTTGGTTTGATGGGAGCAGTTTTCGGATTGGTTATTTCTGGATGGTTGTCAAGAAATATTACAAAACCAATAAAATCTTTACAAGAAAAAATTGGTCAAATCAGACGTGGTGTAATTCCTGAATCCATCCAAGTAATGAATAATGATGAAATTGGAGAGATGAGTCACGGAATTAATTCCTTGATTTTAGGATTTAAATCGTCGTCAGAATTTGCTAGTGAAATAGGAAAAGGAAACTTAGAAGCGCGTTTCGACGCACTGAGCGAAGATGATGTATTAGGACATGCCTTACTATCCATGCGGATTAACCTTAAAAAGGTAATAAATGAAACTAACGAGGTTGTAAAAGCTGCTGGTGAAGATGGTCGATTAGACACTAGAATATCTACAGAGGCCAAAGAAGGCGCATGGTTAGAATTGAGTGATACGATCAATCACTTGCTACATTCGATTGCTACACCAATACTAGAAGTAAATAAAATTGTAACAGCACTAGCTGACGGAGACCTTACTCATAAATATTTACTCGATTCTAAAGGAGATATTTATACGCTGGTTAGCAATTTGAATAAAGCTACCTCTAACCTTAACAAACTATTACTGCAAATATCAGAAAGTGCTGTGGTAGTAGAAGAAGCTTCGACCGAAATGCTGAACGCCAGCGAAGAGATGTCGGCAAATACAGGAGAAATAGCTTCCGCGATAGGGCAAATGAGTTCAGGAGCACAAAATCAAGTAGTGAAAGTAGATGAAGCATCAAACCTTGTAGAAGGTATCCGTAACTCATCCAACGAAATGGGAAGTAAAGCTGCAAATATTAATGAGGCGGCAAAATCAGGTGTAGAAAGTAGTAAAAAAGGGAAAGAAATGGTGGACAACGTAGCCACCAGTATGGAGGAAATTTCTGTTTACTCAGTAAAAACAAACGACTCCATAAAAGTATTGACTCAGAGATCTGCAGAGATCACAAGAGTACTTGGCGTAATCACCGAAATCGCATCTCAAACCAATCTTTTGGCATTAAATGCAGCAATTGAAGCTGCCCAAGCTGGAGATGCTGGTAGAGGATTTGCAGTTGTTGCTGAAGAAATTCGAAAATTAGCTGAAGATTCAAGAAGCTCAGCCCGTGAAATTGAAACACTTGTCGCAGATGTTCAGAAAGATACAGAACAAGCTGCTGAAGTGATGGAAACCATGAATCAGAGCGTAAAGGTAGGTGGTCAAGCTTCCACCGAAGCCTCAGAAGTGTTTAAAGAAATTACAGACTCTACTAGTAGAACACTTTCCTATTCTGAAGAAATTGTGAACGCAACACAATTCCAGCAATCCGATATTGGGAAAGTAGTTTCTATTACAGAATCTGTTGTAGTGATTGCTGAGCAAACAGCGGCAGGCACAGAAGAAGTAGCGAGTTCTGCTACGGAATTGTCTTCCGGAATGGAAAATTATAACCAAAAATCAGAACAATTGACTCACGTAGCTTCTGCCTTGAAAGACAGCGTAAGCAAATTTAAATTGGCAAAAGAAGAGAACAATTGATCTGAACTGAAAACTTAAATGAAAACTTAATGAAGCATAAAAGAAATATTTTTGGATTGGCACTTGCTCTAGGCCTTTTGATATCCTTTCAAAGTCAAGCGCAAGAAAGCAAATTTAAAGCCCTGTTTATTTACAAATTTGCCGAGTACATCGAGTGGCCATCTGGTAAAAAGAATATTACCGTTGGTATGGCTGGAAAATCTGATGTGTCCCAAGAACTATCCACTTTCGCTGCCTCTAAAGGCAATATGACGGTAATGAATATTGCAGGCCCTAGTGATGTGAGTAAATGTGACATCATTTTTCTACCAAAATCTTCCGATTCTCAGGTGGATGCATACAATTCGGCCATTGGTAGTAAAAGCGTATTAATGGTCTCTGAAAACAGCGACCTCACAGGAAAAGGCTCGGATATTGGTTTCTACTTAGAAAGTGGAAAACTTAGATTTCTTATTCATGAAAAAAGTATCAGAGATAAAAAAATGATACCTAGCTCCAAACTTCTGGCTTTGGGCAAAACAATCTAACTCAAGAAAACTTTTAATTCAGGCAAACTTCAGGCTTTCGTAAGAAAGCAAAGAAGGATACACCCTAAATCAAAAACTATGAAGCGATTAAAAAACAAACTATTTTATTACATGCTGAGTTTCGGCATAATAATAAGCCCAAATCTACTTGCGCAAGAAGTAGACGAAGGCATATTTGAAATGTCTCTTGAAGACTTAATGAATCTTGAGATTACTTCAGTTTCTAAAAAGGCTGAAAGGCTACAAGATGTCTCTTCTTCTATTTATGTAGTGACTTCCAAGGATATTGAACATTCTGGTGCTACTACTATTCATGAAATTTTAAGATTGGTGCCAGGCTATTGGGGCGTACAAGATGAATATTCTTCTGCAGAATCAAATGTAAGATATTCGCAAGTGACCAATGGATTGACAGGTACCGTGCTTTACCTGCTGGATGGTACTCCAATCCAGGATTTAATGTCATCTTCCTTTTCATTTCGAAATTTCGATATTCCACTAGATGAAATCGACAGAATTGAAGTAATAAGAGGATCGGGCGGAACAGTTTATGGTGCAAACTCTGCCACAGGTGTGGTAAATATTTTCACTAAAACGCCTGATAAATATGACGGAGTCAATGCAAGAGCTGAGGTAGCATCAGCAGGATATGTAGCTACAAGTGTTAGAGCTGGTGGAGCAATAAACGACAAATTATCGATTTCAGGTTATGGTAAAATGAGACTTTTCAAAGGGTGGGAGTCTCTGGCAGGTACAGACGAAGATGGAGATCAAGTTCTAGCAAATAGTAGATTTACTGAAGACTTTGACAAAAGTGATATGTTTAGTATGGGACTTAAAGCGAAATACAATGTCAATGAAAATGGCTCATTATCTTTCAACTCTCATTACAATACGCTTAAAACTACTGATTACAGCAGTTATTTTGGAGATGATTTTGCTTTTTCCGGCAGTGATGTTTTAACAGGGAATGATGTGAGTGCAAATAGATTCGTAGGTAATCTTAGATACGATCATAGCTTCAATGAAAACCATAGTTTGTTTGTCAGGGCATCTACCAACATGGAAAATGATTTCCACAGGCTTTCAGGTGGTTTTGATATATCCAACTCTACCATTGATTTTGAAATTCAAGATAACCTCTCTATTGGAGATCAAAATGATTTAAGTGTAGGCTTCAACTACCGAATCAACAAATTTGATGTTCATGATATTAATGCAACAAGTGCGATAAACTATACGAATGCACAAAGCACTGAATCTTTGAAAGGGGCATTCATACAAGACAAAATCAAGTTAGCTGATGGGAAATTAAACTTCCTACTTGGAATCAAAGCCGAAAATTACTCATTGGTAAATGATGATTTTTATCTATCACCAATGGCTAAAGTGAGTTACATTCCTACAGAAAATTTCACCGTTTGGGGAGGTTTCACGCAGTCTTTCAGTACGCCTGGTTTCAACAACACCAACATTGATTTATACTTATTTCAAACACCATCTGAAGAAGCTTGGACACAAGCAGCTACACAAGGAGTATATCAAGGAGCATATGATGCTGCAGTGGCCGGTGGCGCAGATGATGCTACAGCACAAGCCATGGCTTCTGCATACATAGGCTCACCAGAAGGAATGACTGTTATAGAAGCTACAGCACAAGGGCTGATGGATGAAAACCCGAGTGTAGCTGTAAAAAATGGTTCTCATACCGTTCCAACAAGATTCAGAACATGGGAAGCTGGTTTTAGAGCTAACATAGATAATCAATTGACTTTTGAATCCAATTTTTATTATACAAGCATTCAAGATGGAATAGGAATCTCTCCGGACGCAGCTGCTCAGTTCAATGCAGAGTCACCGACTAACCCAGGAAGATTTGCTACTTATTACTTATATGGTAACTATGTGAAAGGAACTACCTTAGGCACAGAAAGTACAGTAAGGATAATTCCAGTACATGGAATCACATTTGAGTTGACACACTCCTATTTGAAATCAACTTGGGAACTACAAGAAAATCCTGATTTTGATATAAATGATCCATCTATAGATACAGATCATACACCAGAAGTTTCCAAAGTACCTTCTCATGTATTTAGATTCAAAGGTGACTTTGAACTTCCTGAGCAAATCAATTTGAGTGTGAGTATGATTTATGGTACTAAATTCAATACGCAAGGAAATTATTTGGTCAATCAAGAGCGATTTGAAAACATTGCAATTTCGGAGCCAAACACGGTTTCAATTGCACCAGACAATGATCGAACAATCATAAATCTTAGAATTGAGAAGAAGTGGCTGGATAATCAATTGACTACTTACGTATTTGGAAATGATATTTTCAACGAAGGCATTGAAGCCAATAGTAAGCCAGTATTCAATGTCACACGTAGTCAAATCGGAGCCATGTTTGGACTAGGGTTGAATTATAATTTTCAATAGTTTATAGATTAAAAATTGTGGGATGAATTGAGGGGTAAAAGCCATCGCAGACTTGCGATGGCTTTTTAATTTTAGGTATTTCCAACCTAACAACTAATTTAGCGGTACTGACACATTCTTTTATGCAAAAAGCCACCAAAGCCGACCAATCTCTAGTTGTAGATATAATAGCTGAATCTTTTCCTTACAACCCCAGTGTACTATCTATTTTAAAAAATGATAAAAAGGAGCCACAGCGCATGCGTGCTTTGGCTAGATATGTTTTTAAAACGGCACTCAGAAGGAATGCTATATTTCTGTCAACAGACCGAACTGGAGTTGCAATATGCTACCGGTTTAATGGTCATAAAGAAATTTTAATTGATTATTGGAATCAGATGGTATTGGCCATTTCAGCCATTGGAATTGAACGCATTTTCAAAGTATTGAAGCGCGATAATTATGTAAAGAAACAAAGACCTAAAACCGGAGATTTTATGTACTTCTGGTTTTTTGGTGTAAGTGATGAAGGCAAAGGACAAGGTGCTGCACATGAACTACAAAAAGCGATTTTTGAAGAAGCTAAAAAGGAAAACCTACCTATATATCTAGAGACATCAATTGCAAAAAACAAACGCGTATATGAACGTTATGGCTTTGAAGTCTATCACACTTGGAACTACATAAGCGAAGGAATCACGCTTTGGTTTATGCGAAGCAAGTGAATTTAAGCATATACCCTACAAAAATCAGAGAATACCCTATTGATAGGGGACTTATATCTACTCACCTTTGCCAGGTGGAAATTAGTAAAAAACTAATCTCCGTCAACAGCTAAAATTCCATGAGATGAAATTATTTGTAGTTGCAGCACTTTGCATGACTTTGAACCATTCTGCCTTTTCAGATGAATCAGACAAATTCAAGGCTTTACTTGTTTATAAATTTACCGAATACATCGTTTGGCCTAATGAGCCAGGAATTATCAAAGTTGGCGTTATGGGCAACTCACCTATTTATGCAGAATTGGTTCGATTTGCCTCACGTAAAGAAAACTTGGAGGTAGTTAAATTAAACAATACTAGCGATGCTCAAAATTGTCATTTGGTGTATTTATCTGAAGCACAAGGCGGTTTGATCAAGCCATTGTATGCTAGTTTGTACGATAAAAGCGTTCTACTCGTCAGTGAGGATAAAGCTCATATTCAGAAAGGGGCAAATGCAGTAGTGTATATAGCAGAAGGAAAACTAAGGTACATTATGAATGAGCAGTCAATTTCTATCAAAGGAATGATTCCTAGTAAACGTTTGGCTTCATTAGGAGAAGCGCTCTGAGTCAGTAGCAAGTAGAAAAAGGTATAAGTGAAGTGGCGTTGCTACTTCACTTTTTTTGCGTCAAAACTTGAGAAGTTTAGTATCCAGGTTTTGCCCTCATCATAAGATCTATCCATTTTGAAAGAGTAACTGTCTGGTTGAATATCATAATACTCAAATCGCTCAATAAAAGCTCCATTAGCGTCATATCCTTTTCCTGTGGTGACCAATTTTCCTTTGCACAAAACCCCTGAAATTTCAGTTATACCATCAATACCTGGCATTAGCCAAACAATTTGATATTTACCACTCTGACTATTGAAGCTACGGATGCTGGTGCCTCTAAACACTACATTGCCAGAGGGATCAAGTGCATAAAAGTCATCTTGAATGGCTGTTTGGTCTAAGATATAATATGCCTTTGTTCTGGCTTTTCCTATCATGGAAGACCCATCTGATCGACTGGCCTTAGTTACTAGTTCCCATTCCCCAATAAAGAAGTCTAGTTTTTTGAGCTCTTCATTTTGAGCTAGTATTTCAGTCTTGGAAATGATTAATAAGCAGATTATTAAGATTAGCTTGTTCATGTAATTAAGCTTTATTCCACTTAAAAACACTCCAAATAAGCTTCTCCCTTAGATAGAAACCTAACTATTGATTCACTTAAGATTCAACAGCTTGGACTCTTCTGATATCCTTGTTGAATTCATCACTCTCAATTAAACCATCTCTTAAACGAATAACTCGATGTGCGTACTGAGCAATATCTTCTTCGTGAGTTACCATAATGATAGTATTGCCCTGAGCATGTAGCTGTTCGAATAACTCCATGATGTCATATGAAGTTTTGGTATCTAAGTTTCCAGTAGGCTCATCAGCCAGAATGATACTAGGATTGTTCACCAAGGCTCTAGCTATAGCTACTCGTTGTCTTTGTCCACCAGATAGTTCATTTGGTTTGTGCAGTGCTCGATCCGACAGCCCCACTCCGTCTAACACTTCATGAGCACGCTCCTCTCTATCAAATTTACCCATACCTGCGTATACTAAAGGTAAGGCCACATTTTCAAGAGCAGTAGATCGGGGCAACAAATTGAAAGTTTGAAATACAAAGCCAATCTCTTTATTTCTGATCTCTGCTAATTCATTTTCATCCAGGTCAGACACATCATGATCATTGAGAATATAAGTACCTGCACTCGGCGTATCCAAACAACCAATGATATTCATCAAGGTAGATTTACCAGAACCCGAAGGCCCCATAAAAGCCACATACTCTCCTTTTTTAATTGAAATACTAATAGACTTTAGTGCATGGATCGTTTCAGCACCCATCACGTATTTTCTAGCTATTTCCGTAGTCTTGATTATTTCAGACATGTTTTTTATTTTCATTAAGACGATTTACTTTCAATTCCGTTACGATGGATCTTCAAGATCTTCTTCCGGGTCAGTAAAACCCGAAATCATACTTCCAAGTAAGTCGTCAATTCTCATTCCTTTATCTAATGGGTGCTTGCTTAAATAACTATATTCTACTAGTCCAAACAGCAGGAACTCCATCAAAAAAAGCTTAAAATTTTCATCTTTATTGTCTTTGATTTGGTTCTTCACCAATTCTGCTAAACCAGAGACTTTATTTAATTCACTTTTATATTCCTTTTGAGAATAATCGTGCAGTAAATCAATCATATTGCTATTACCAAACCAATCAGCAATAGGCTTATAAGGATCTTTCATTTCACGATTCTTTCTCACTTGATCAGGGTCAGTAAAATAGTCCGTAAACAATGATCTAATTGCCTTTCCTATCAAATTCTGAGCAACTATCCCTGATCCTTCTTGTTCCCCCTCATATACCAATTCTATTTTTCCTGTAATAGAAGGTACAATTCCAATGAAATCTGCTATTCGTCCGTGACCTTCAGGCTCATTGTTTTTCAGTATTCTGCGCTCCACTGCACTGACTAGATTCTCATAACTTGAAATTGTCAATCGAGCGGATACACCACTTTTCACATCTACATATTCACTAGATCTAGCTTCTATCGCAATTTGTTCTATCAGTAGCTTCGCCAATTCATTTATTACAATTTTACCGGAAGTATTTTTGGCCACTGCTGCTTCTTGTTGCGTGATTTTCAAACCAGTCTCAACCGTCTTTGGATAATGCGTAATAATCTGGCTACCCAAGCGATCTTTCAGCGGAGTCACTATACTTCCTCGGTTTGTATAATCTTCTGGATTCGCGGTAAATACGAACTGAATATCTAAAGGTAGTCTGAGTTTAAATCCTCTGATTTGAATATCTCCTTCTTGAAGAATATTGAACAAGGCTACCTGAATTCTAGGTTGTAAATCTGGCAACTCATTGATGACAAATATACCACGGTGAGAACGAGGCACCAAGCCATAATGAATCACTCGCTCGTCGGAATATGGCAGCTTCAATGTGGCCGCTTTGATAGGATCAACATCTCCGATCAAATCGGCAATTGACACATCTGGAGTAGCGAGTTTTTCTGTAAAACGATCTTCGCGATTGAGCCAGTTCACCGGCGTATCGTCACCTTTTTCTGCAATTACATCAATAGCAAACCTTGACAATGGCTGCAAAGGATCATCATTCAAATCACTACCATGCACATAGGGCACCCATTCGTCTAATAGACCGACCATCATTCTGGCTATCCGAGTTTTTGCCTGTCCACGAAGTCCGAGCAAATTAATATTGTGTCTGGATAAAATGGCGCGTTCTATATCAGGAATTACCGTATCCTCATATCCCCAGATACCTTCAAATACATTTTCACTGGATTGAATAGCAGATATGAGATTACTTCTTAATTCATCTTTAATTGATTGGGGTTCATAGCCCGAAGCTTTGAGTTGACCCAACGTTGTTATTGCCAATTTTTCATCAGCACTCAGGCTGGTGTATGCATTCGTCATTTATAAATTCTTTCTTCTATTATTTTTAAAATCTTCAAATACCAGATGACCCAAACCCTTTAGATCACTATAATAAGCATTGCCATTATTGACAGCCGTAAATTCCTTCACGAATTGTTTCAGGTAAGGGTCAGAAGCTATCATGAATGTAGTAATTGGGATATTCAACCTACGGCAAGCAGCACCCAAGTTCATCGTCTTCTTTAGTATTTTGGGGTCGAGCCCAAAACTATTTTTATAATACTTGATGCCAACTTTCATACAGGTAGGTTTACCATCAGTTATCATAAATATCTGTTTATTTTGATTTTTCCTCTTTCGTAGAATATCCATGGCCAATTCCAAACCTGCAACGGTATTCGTGTGATAGGGTCCCACATTCAAATAGGGTAAATCTTTTATGCTGATCTGCCAAGCATCATTTCCAAACACGATTACATCCAGTGTATCCTTTTTGTATTTACTCAGAATAAGTTCTGAAAGAGCCATGGCTACTTTTTTGGCTGGTGTAATGCGGTCTTCGCCATATAAAATCATCGAATGACTGATGTCAATCATCAATACCGTGGAAGTCTGCGTTTTATATTCATTCTCTACTACCTCCAGGTCATTTTCAGTCAACATGAAATCGTTAAATCCATGATTGATCTGCGCATTTCTTAAACTGTCAGTAACGGAAATATTATCAGGCGAGTCACCAAACTGGAAATCACGAATATCTACACCTTTCTCCTCTCCTCTTCCAGATGTAAATGTGTTATGATCTCCTCTACCTGACTTTCTTAGTTTCCCGAAAATCTCTTCTAAAGCACTTTTCCGAAAGTCGTTTTCGGTTTTCGCTGTGATTTTCAGTTTACCTGTTTGTCGTTCTTCATCCAAGTAGCCCTTTTCTCTCAATTCTTCTATGAAATCTCCGATACCATAACTATCACTTGAAATATTGTGCTGTTTGTCAAGGTTCGTCAACCAACTCAATGCCTCATTGGGATCACCAGATGTGATGAGCAACAACTCTCTAAAAATATTCCACAGATTGTCAAAGGTGTCACTAGACTCCTTTTTTTCTGGTATATATTCAGTAAACCTATAGCCTATCATCCTCCTTTTTTTCTTATTAAAACTCGTAACATTAAACTGGATAAACCACTTAATGTTGGTATAATTTTAATAAATTTAATGAGGCTTGCTTCCAACTAAAATTTAGCAAAGACAAATGCCGGGACGTAGACCCATATTAGCCACTCTAGTGCAGGACACGATTCTCTTCATCAGAGACGCTACGTTCAAAATGATTCTGGAACCTAAGCCCAAAAAACCGAAGAAAGATAAAAAACGAGAATAGCCTAATTTATTTATTAGGCATGGTTCTGAATACCAAATCCCAAATCGGAGTAGTAACACCAAAAGCTCGCTCGGGCTGTTTATAATGATGGATTCCGTGGTGTACCCAGAAAAATTTAAAAAAGTTCTTTGGTGGCTGGAAGGCATGAATCATAAAATGAATCCAAAGATATCCTGCATAACCCATTAAAAATCCTGGCAGAAATCCCCATACCATTTCACCCATTAAAAATCTAAACAACCAAAAAAACAAAAATGAAATGGTCAAGCTCAGAGGTACTGGCATAGCCAATCTGTCTTTGTCTTTAGGGTGATCATGGTGCACACCATGCATAGTATAAACAACTTTCTTTCTAGCCGGAGTAGTTTCAGGCATGTGAAACAAAAATCTATGCATCAGGTATTCAACAAATGTAAATGCAAGCGTTCCTGCCAAAAACAATAAAACAATGGTTACTGCATTTAAACCATATTCCGTTGAACCTGTATAAATTAAATACGAGGAAACCGCTGAAAAAGCGATTAAGGGCATTGAAATGTGAGTTTTGGTCAATTTTTCTAAGATTGGGTTCTTAAAAACTTGCCCAGATCCAGAATTTTTTGCTTTGTTCTCCATGAAGCAATTAGAATAACAATTTAAATCAAGTTTTGTACTGCAAACATATCCATAAACCTAAAATAAATGCAATAACGAGCAATTCATTTTAAGATGACAAATGTCATCAAACTAATTTACGGTAATTTTTTCTTTGAATTCAGCTACTACCTGTCGATAAAAATTTTCATACATAGGTAGTATGTTAGACAATTCAAATTCTTTGGCTCTTTTTAAAGCAGCTGCTTTAAATCTAGGCAAATTGTCCTTGTCTAAAATTTGTAACGCTTTTGCTGCCATATCCGATATATCTCCGACATCACACAAATAACCAGTTTCTCCATCAATATTTAATTCAGGAAGACCTCCTGCATTAGTCGATATCAAAGGCACTTCGCATGCCATTGCTTCTAAGGCAGCCAATCCAAAGCTTTCTTTTTCAGAAGTCATCAAAAATAAATCCGAAACACTCAATACTTCTTCAACTGCTTCTAGTTTTCCTAAAAAACGGACATCGTCCATACTACAAGACTGTTCAGCCAATTTTTCAATAGCTGATCGTTCAGGCCCATCGCCTACCAAAAGTAATTTAGCTGGCACGGTCTTTCTAACCTCATTAAAAACTTTGACGACATCTTGCACCCTTTTTACCTTTCTGAAATTGGAAGTGTGCACGATGAGCATTTCTCCATTCGGACAAATCGCCTTTTTGAAATGATCCTTCTTTTGTTTCTTAAATCGGCCTAAATCAATAAAATTAGGTATGACTTTAATCTCTTTGGTAATCTTAAAATGGTCGTAAGTATCCTTGCTCAGATCACTAGAAACCGATGTAATACCGTCAGACTGATTGATAGAAAA
Source organism: Reichenbachiella sp. (assembly GCF_039969095.1). Taxonomy (GTDB): domain Bacteria; phylum Bacteroidota; class Bacteroidia; order Cytophagales; family Cyclobacteriaceae; genus Reichenbachiella. Next base: position 511,364 of record NZ_JBDVOL010000010.1, on the reverse strand, counting down.
AGTAACTACTGGCTCTAAAGAGGCATCTTTACCCACTATCGTAATATCCGTACCATGCAGTGTTGTGATAAATGGAATATGCAAATCTTCCACCTTTAATATCTCCCTAGCCATGTATGCAGCTGAAGCATGAGGAACCGCATAGTGCACATGAAAAAGGTCTAATTTCTCCTTTTTGGCTACATCCACCATTTTACTCGCTAATGCAATCTCGTATGGAGGATACTGAAAAAGTGGATACGGTTTGATATCAACTTCGTGGTAAAATAGATTTTCACTAAAAAAATCCAGTCGAGTCGGCTGTGAATAGGTGATAAAATGAACCTTATGGCCTTCTGCCGCCATGGCCTTACCCAGCTCGGTCGCAACTACTCCTGATCCGCCATAGGTCGGATAACAAACAACTCCTATATTCATGTATTACTTAAAATTTTGTTCATGTTAGGCTCTGGTTTTGCGAAAATAGGTTGCTCATCATTACCAAACTCACATCCCAACAGAATATTAGCTCCCTGAGTTCGATTCCTTTGCTAAATTCAAAAACGACTCATACATTAGGTCGTGGATTTTAGTACGAGTATTACTTTCTATAAGTTTATAATTTTGAGGGTCGGGATAAATCCTGTTTGAAAGGAATATATACACTAGATTATATTTAGGATCTGCCCAAACCAATGTCCCTGTGAAACCAGAGTGCCCAAAAGACTCCTCTGATGCGTATTTGGACGCATTTCCCACGGAGTGATAGGGTTTGTCCCACCCCATCGCTCTTCTATCATTGATGTTCTTTTTTGTGGTGAATATTCGAACTACAGAATCAGAGAAATATCTTACACCTCCATAATACCCGCCCTGTAGTAACATTTGCATGTACTTAGCCAAATCGTTAGCGTTGGAAAATAATCCTGCATGACCACTTACTCCACCCAATAGGGCCGCATTTTTGTCATGCACCACTCCTCTCAAGAGTTCAGACCTAAAGTACTTGTCTTTTTCTGTAGGAGCAATCCGTTCTTTGCTCATTCTTGTTAACGGATTGAAAGTGGTAAAATTCATTCCCATGGGTTTGTAGACTAAATCATCTAAGGATTGATCAAATGCACAATCACAATTTTCTTCAACCAAATCCTTCATCAATATAAAACCCAAATCGCTATAGAGGTATCTATATGTTCCATCCTGATTAGATAAACTGTTGTAAGAAGACTTCGAGATCCAAGACTGTATGGAATCATTCCAATTGATTGGATGATAAGTGTAACTTCTCCTCCATTTGCGTTTCTTATATAAGAATTTAGCGCTATCTGTAAAATATTTAGCGTTTCTCCAAAAAGGGATATAAGATTTTAAACCTGATTGATGTGTCAATATATCATCTACAACCAGTTGAGCTTTGGTCGTATCTATATTGGATAAATACTCACCTAAAGACCCATTGAGTTTCACCTTTCCTTTGTCCATTCTATGCATGAGTGCGGGCACGGTGGCAACTGTTTTTGTGACAGAAGCAATGTCATAGACATGATCCCACTGCACAGGTGTTAGGCTATCGTAAGTTAGAAAACCAAAATTTTTATCGTAAACCACTTGTCCATCTTTCACCATCATGATCTGGCATCCAGGCATCATTTCTTCTCGAATTGCATGTTCAATCAATGTATCTATTTGGTTTAAGATATTTTGATCGATTTGTAGTTCTTTTTTGGGCATATAAGATAATCGACCATTTGACCATACACTGATTCCTTTCCTACTACCTTCTTGACTATAATATCCAGGTAATGCGCCAGAAATACTTCTAGCCCCAAAAACCATTTCGACCATCACATCCATATTCAGATCAGATGGATTAGGGTTCCATATCATAGCACTTCGCCCCTTTCGGTTTTTAATAATTTCTTCATTTCCATGCAGCATGACGATCACAGATCGGTTTTGACTCAATGAATCAAATAAAATCAAAGCTGATTCTAATGCCTGAGAATTTTTTAACGCCGTCAAGTCAGCTATCACCAAAGCGTCAGAGGGGAGTTTTTTCATTAAAGAATCGAAACCCTGATCAATCGTTTGAATTGATAAATGAGTGCTGGCCAAATATTTATCGATTCGAAATCTAAACTCTTCATTTTCGGAGATGGTAAAAATTCGTTTCTGCTCCAAGTGACTGACTGGCACTAAATCATTAGGATTCTGAATTAAGGTTATCTCTTGAAATTCATAATCACCTTTGATCCTCGCCCAATTTTTTTTCTCATCCATTGGTAGCGCTAGGTTTGTCTCAATGTCACTCAATAGCCTAAAATAATCTTTGGCTTGTTGTTTATAAGCTCCTTTAGTTGGTAGTTTTTCATTCAAAATAGTATTTATCAGCGACTGAGGCTTGGCTTGTCTTGATACCATCATAATCCCAACGCCTCGTTCAATTTGCTGCACATCATTTTCAATCTGATTAGATAGGCTCCAAACTATTCTTTTATCTCTTGTTTCTTTTCTATATTTTTTTAGCGTTTTCTTTTCTAAAAAGTCCTTTTGATCAATTTGATTAATAGTTATAAACTCAGATTTTGTAAGATCTAAAAGTGGTTGTTTCATTGCCAACAAAGTGGCTTCATCTCCGAAAAAGAAAGCTATATGACCTGATTCAAGTCCCTGAAGATACAGGTCTACTTTTTTCAATTCATGTTTTGAATAATTCGAGGGTAAAGTTCGAATTTGAACAAGCCCAATCCCCAATTTTTTAAAATCATAAGCATGTGCTTGCCCTAACCAATAAGCTAAACTGTCATAGTTGAAACATTCCACTGATAACTGACTTGGGTATTTTGTTTCCGTTTCAAAAGGGAATTCAAATATATTTTTGATGGACGCGACATGTATCAAAGGCTCTGAGCGCCAATTTTTATTTTTATTAATCCACGCTCCAACCTCTTGGGAATTTCCATTTGGGACAATAACTCCTCCAACACCATACATCCGTATTAAGCTTTCTGCTTCTACACGATCAGAAAAGTCATTAAAATCACTCAACGAATAAAAAAGTGTGGGCAAAGTGGTTTTGGACTTGCTCCACTGAGCATACAAACTGTCTTTCTCGACAGGGTTCATAGAATTGCTAATAGCCCCCGAACAAGTAAAAACTGTCAACACCAGGCAAAAAAGAAGGCCAACTCTACCTGTAATTGTCCGTAATAAAATAGAAACTAAGTAAGTTTGCATACAGAATAATCAAAGTATTACTACAGGTGGATGGAAGTAGTTAAGCTGAAAATTATTCATATATTATTTATCCAACGCATAGCATACATAAAGAGTGCCATTTTTTTTCATCAATGGTAAATTATGATTTGATTTGTTGAGTTTTCAAAATACAAAAAAATGAAATTTCCCTCATTGATCCGTACAAGTAAATTTAGTCAGTTTCATTACGAACCCCGCTACTACGATCCCATCAAAGAGGAAATTGAAGGCAAATTGAAAGCCGCTAGAGCCAACCAAAACAAGGATTCTAACTCAAACGAATATACGTCTAGCATTAGTGCGGCTTTTCGTAAAAGAGAAAGAAAGTCTAGCCAGGCATCAGTGATGCAAATGCTAATAGCAGCTGTCATGCTAGTCACATTTGTGGGTTGGGTATTTTATGGCAATGACGTCTTTTATATCTATTTATTACTTTCTCCACTCTACTTCTATTTTAGATTAAAAGGAAGAAATAAATCTAAAGATTAATGCCAGACATTATCAATCTGCTACCAGATGCTATCGCCAATCAAATAGCAGCAGGCGAAGTAGTACAACGACCCGCTTCAGTAGTCAAAGAATTGCTAGAAAACAGTGTGGATGCTGGCGCAACTCATATTCAGCTCCTTATCAATGACGCTGGCAAAGTATTGATTCAAGTTATTGACAACGGAATGGGTATGTCAGAGACTGATGCACGCATGTGCTTCGAACGGCATGCTACTTCCAAAATTTCTACTTCCGAAGATCTATTCAAAATCAAAACAATGGGCTTCCGTGGAGAAGCACTAGCCTCTATTGCTGCCGTGGCAAGAGTAGAACTAAAATCCAAAACAGCAGAGGCTGAATTGGCTACTTTCATACATATCGAAGCCTCCGAATTCAAAAAACAAGAACCTGTTTCGGCCAATCAAGGAACCTCCATAGCAGTTAAAAACTTATTCTACAATGTTCCAGCGAGACGAAATTTCTTGAAAAGCAACCCTGTGGAGATGCGTCATATCTTAGATGAATTTCATCGAGTGGCCTTATCTAACCCTACCATTAGTTTTTTGCTCTTACAAAACGATAAGGAGATTTATCAATTGCCGGCTGGTAAATTGAGTCAAAGAATCGTTTCTCTATTCGGGAAAAATTATCAGAAACAGTTGATCACTTGTCAGGAAGAAACCCATTGGCTGAAAGTAGAAGGTTATATTGGCACTCCAGAGTTTTGTAAAAAAACCAGAGGAGAACAGTTCTTCTTTATCAACAACCGTTTTATCAAAAGCAGTTACCTCAACCATGCCATTCAAGGTGCGTACGAGAGTATGATTCAAGAAGGTCAATTTCCTTTCTATGCTTTGTTTATTGAAATGGATCCAGTGCATATTGACATCAACGTACATCCGACTAAAACGGAAGTAAAATTCGATGACGAGCGCAGTGTCTATGGCATTATCAAAGCAGCAGTAAAACAAGCATTAGGCACGCATAATGTGACCCCAAGCTTGGATTTTGGGTCGGATGTGAATTTTAAAAATTTGGCCATTGACAATTCACACTTCAATGCACCCACACGAAACGAAGGCAACTACGGCAGCTTTAAATCTTTGGACAAGCAGGGCAAGAGCACCCGATGGGACGAAATGTATGAGCAAGCCATCGACGAATCCAGACCCTCTCCTGCTGAGATTAGACAGGAGGAATTGGCAGGTTTAGATACACCACAAATGATCTTTCAGAGTGAAGTAAATTCCCAGCAATCTGTAGATCTGGAAGTAGAAGAATCCAACGCCAAACCGATATTGATGCACGACAAGTACGTGCTCAAACAAGTAAAAAAGGGTGTCATGATCGTGGATGTGATATTAGCCCACGAGCGTATTTTATATGAAAAATATCTAGAAACCTTACATAAAAAATCAGGTGCTTCACAACGAAGCCTGTTTCCAGTCACTTTTGAAATGAACCCTGCTGACTACTCACTGGTCATGGATTTACAAGAAGAAATCAGTGCTTTGGGTTTTGAGTTTGAAGAATTTGGTAAAAACACTATCGCCATCAATGGTATACCTGCTGATATCAAAAACATCAATGAGAGAGAATTGTTCGAAGGCTTATTAGAACAATTCAAGTTCAATAAATCTGAACTTTCACTAAGTACCCAAGAAAATATGGCTCGATCGATTGCAAAAAGATCAGCGAGCAAAACAAAAATTTCAAATGACAGTATAGAACTAAGGACTTTGATAGACCGACTGTTTGCTTGTCACCAACCGAACTATACGCCAAACGGCACCCCAACATTTATTATATTGGGACTTGAAAAAATTGCAGAGTTTTTTAATCAATAGCACATGTTTCAACTGACACCTATCGTCAAGAATATACTAATCATCAATGCCGTACTTCTGGCTATTGAAACATTTTTGAATGTAAATCTGTCTCCTATATTTGGAGTGCATTATTTGTTTTCTGACCATTTTTATATTTTCCAATATGTCACTTATATGTGGCTGCATGGTGGATTTTGGCATTTACTGAGCAATATGTTTGCAGTCCTTGTCTTTGGCCCAATGCTTGAGCGAGTCTGGGGTTCTAAGCGGTTTTTGACCTTCTACTTGATTACTGGAATTGGCGCAGGTGTATTGTATGGGGTTGTAGATACTATTGGAAAAGGCAACTTGAGTGAAGACACTGAAGCTTTCATTGCCAATCCAAACCCCGACGATTTCTACATTTATACACATACTTATAAATCTAGAAGATTTGACATGCTCAGAATTGAAGATTTCAATGATGAGTATTATGACAATCCTAGCTATGCCAGCCAAGCAGTAGATGTGGTAAAAACGATTTACAATGACATCAGTAATATCCCAATGATCGGTGCTTCAGGTGCAGTCTTTGGTGTGCTACTGGCCTTTGCGATGCTTTTCCCCAATACAGAATTGATGCTGCTGTTTCCACCGATACCTATTAAGGCCAAGTATCTGGTGTTTTTCTATGGTGCATATGAGCTCTATTCAGAGATCAATAGAACTGGAGGTGACAACGTGGCTCACTTCACTCATTTGAGTGGTATGCTTATTGCTTTTATCATTCTCAAATATTGGCAAAGACAACGCGGTAATTTTTATTAATTCATATGGATACAAATAAAACCATAACGGTAATCAATTCTATTGAAGCCCCAAAAGGCTGGGAAAATACAGCCATATTAATTCGAAACAAGTACATTGAATATTTTAAGTCTAAACCTGGTTACGTTAGTTCTACTTTCTATAAGTCTATAAACCCAGACAACCAATTTAATTTTGTCAATATTGTAGTTTGGGCTTCTAAGGAAGCTTTTGAACAAGTGGTAAATGAAGGTTTTAAGAACTCTGATGGCCTGAATGATGATGAGATGAAAGTGTTGGGTAAAGGTTTTCCTGGGCCAATCAAGGTGTCTCCTGGCCAATTTGAAATCATTGAAAGTAATTAATTCATAATTCAGAAGTTGTAAACTAACTTTAAAGACAGCAGTATATATGATGGACAATTTTTTACATGAGTTTAAAGATGCTTGGCGCAGACCAAACAATGCACTACCACAGATCATTATCATTAATGTGATCGTTTTCTTGGTATTAGCCGTTCTTAACGTCTTCGGTAAAATCTTTGGGTTCTCTGTTATTTCAGATTTTGTATATGATCAATTTTCCATTCCACCCTTATTTGCAGATTTTATTCTGAGACCTTGGACACTGATCACTTATGCATTTGCACATAGCTTGAGTAGTATCTTCCACATTCTTTTTAACATGTTAGTGCTCTATTGGTTTGGAAAACTTATTGTTGAATACATCGGCAATCAAAAATTGATCAATCTATATGTTGTAGGTGCTTTGGCGGGTGGACTATTGTATTTATTCGTTTACAATTTTGTTCCTTTTTATGCCGAAAACTCGAATTTTCATGGCATGGTTGGAGCCTCCGCTGCAGTGTACGCTATCACAGTAGCTGCAGCAACATTAGCACCTAATTACACTTTCTTCCTTTTGTTTTTTGGGCCTGTCAAAATAAAATATATTGCTGGATTCTATATTGTAATTTCATTCCTTGGCTCTGTAGGTGGAAATGCTGGTGGCAATATTGCCCACCTTGGTGGAGCATTGATGGGTTATGTATATATCAAACAACTCCAATCAGGAACAGATTGGGGGGCTTGGGTTGGTGCTGTGATGCGATTCTTTAAGAGCTTTTTTGTCTCACAGCCTAAAATGAAAGTAAGTAGCAATCAGAAAAGAACCAAGAGCTATTCTACGGCCAGCAGTACTAAATCATCCTCCACGGCAAGTAACATTGCAGATCAGGCAGAGATCGATAAAATATTGGACAAAATATCACAATCCGGCTACGAAAGCTTGAGCAAGGAAGAAAAGCAAAAGTTGTTCAACGCAAGTAAGAAAGGATGAGTCTCAGATTTAAGACTCAAGTCTCTGGATTCAAGATCCTTTCCATAGGACTTTGCTTCACACTAGTTTTATTTATGAGTTGTAAGTCTGATGGAGACTTGACATTTCACGATAGTTTTGAATTCTACGACAAGGGAGTTGCACCTCTTGGACCCTGGAGCACGGCTGGCGATGGAATCGTAAGAGTAGACACTACTAAAAGCCATACAGGAAATCAATCGGTCTATTTTGAATCGGGTGAAGGGTTTAAAAACCGAGCTTTTCTGAGACTAGAAGGCACACCACTTTTTCCATTCATGTACAATCGAATTACAGGCTCATTTTTTATATGGCTTGATGAAGCTTCGCCTGATGGTATTCATTGGACAATGGTCCAAGCAGCTGGACCTGTACCGAATCAAGGCTTTCAAAGTGAAATTCGATACGGCGGTCAGCACGAAAAGCGTTTCATGGCCAACTACGATACCAAAGGAAAGAAGACAGACTGTTGGCATCATTCGGCTACTGCCATACCAGAGAAAGAATGGGTTAAAATCGGTTGGCAATTTGACGGCACGAATCAAATAATGAAATTTTGGCTTAATGATGAGTTAATTAAAGACCTAACCGTCTTAGGAGAAGGTCAAGGTTGTGTATCGCATGATTTAGATGACAAATGGATCTTTCCCGTTTTTGAAGCACTCATGATCGGCTGGGTAGACTACCAGACTGGCGGTGGCACACGCCGATTCTGGATCGACGATGTGAAATTTTACCAATGAACCTTTGGTTTGATTCGTACAGTAAAAGTGAATTTAGTCCCTTGACCAAGGGCAGAATCCACCCAAATATTACCACCTGCTTCATTGATAATTTTCTTGACCGTAGCCAATCCTACCCCTGAGCTATCTTTAGATTCATCCTTATTCACTTTATTGAACAACTTGAACATATCTTCTTGATATTCTTTGGCTACCCCTGGTCCGTTATCCGAAATGCTGATGTGATAATAATTGTCATCCATGCTGCTAGCAAACTCAATCACGCACTGTTCTTTATCATTGAACTTAATCGCATTACTCATTAAGTTTGAAACTACCTGCCTCAATACCGTTTCGTTGTAGCTGATTTCTGGCAACGTATTTTTGAATATCAACTTGGCCTTACCCTTTTCAGTCAATGTATCTGATACTTCTTGAATAAAAGGCTCAAGGAGGATTCTATCCAATTTAGCGTCTCTACCACTAGCTTTGGAATACTGCAAGATTCCATCAATCAACGACCGCATTTTGTCATTCGTCTGATTGAGTAAAGAGAGATATTCGCTCACTTCTGCTGGTTGATCATCCCCAAGCGAAGCTTCAATGATCGACACTAAACCTTTTGCATTATTAAGTGGTGATTTCAAATCATGGGAAACCGTATGCGCAAAATCTTCTAAGTTTTTGTTGATACTTTCTAATTGCAAATGATATTCCTTGGCTTCTTCTTCTTGTAGCTTCCTTTTGGTAATGTCGTGTCCCATGGACAAATAGCTGACGATTTCACCCTTGCTATTAAAAAAAGGAACGATCGTAGTATCCACCCAATAGCCTATCCCCTCCTTGTTGAGATTCATAATTTCATTATGCCAAATATTGCCTTGGCTAATGATCTGCCACATACCATCCCAGAAAATTCTTTTATGCTGATCAGACTTTAAAATGTTGTGATTTTTACCAATGAGTTCGTCCTTTTCATATCCAGACAATTGACAAAACATATCATTTACATAAATGATATTTCCTTTTTCATCACCAATACTGACTATAGAAGAAATGTCTAGCGCAGATTGATAGCGACTAACTTCTTGCAAAGAGAGCAAGAGTTCCTTATTGGTTTCTTTTAGATTGTCTACCTCGGCTTGTCTGTCTTCGAGTGCGACAGTTACAATATTAAGTGCATCTACAATGGAAGCGCTGGCATCTTCTTCATCAAATTCAGGCAGCTCCTTTTGTGCCTTTACCACTTCCATATTGACGATGATATCAAAAACTTCTTTGATCGTCTCCTCACTCATTAATTTTGCATAGTTGATTGAAAATTCACTTCCATATTGGGATCGGTGGATAGTAAATTTTTTACAGGCACAAGTACTACAATTTTCAAAAGCTTTCAAAAATAATTCATGAGAAGTTATCCCCACTTTCATTTTCTTTCCAATAGGCCAAAGCATACCTTTTGATATTCAATCCCAAGGTAAACTGAATCCAAATCCAGGTGTCTTTAAAAAACACTTTTAAGACTTTACCTTGTTCGAATCTACGAGCAGAGGTGAGAATTGGGGAGGTAATCAAGGCGAGTTTTCCGATTTTCCGCAAAGTTTGACAGAAATATGCCGCTTCCATTATAGGTTCTTTAGGATAACCACCCACCTGCTCAAAAGACTTTTTGCTACAAAACATAGCCTGATCGCCAAAATATCGCCGATCTACTCGATATCGAACTCTATTGATCCATTCAATGAGTCTATAAATTATGCCATTTCCATCTATTTGAAACTCAAATGCACCACCCACTACGCCTTTTTTCAATAATGCATTTTTAATAAGTAAATCAAAATTGGAAGGCAAAAGGGTATCCGCATCCAAAAAAAGAAGGATCTCACCTTTAGCCATTTGAGCTCCTTTGTTCAGCGATTTATACTTAGCACCAGTCAATGTTGAATCCCGATAAACTACATCTACTTTTTCATCGATCAATTCTACTGTATCGTCTTTACTCCCAGCATCAATAATGATTATTTCTAGCGCTAATGTACCAGATTGACAAGTTCTTATTTTCGCAACTGTTTCCTCAATATAATTGGCTTCATTAAGCGTTGGGATGATGATACTGAAATCCATAAATTAAAGATACGTCAATGGGTTTAATTGTACATAATCGACACAATTTGTTACAATATCGAACATAGAACTTATATCCAAACCGCTCCTATTCACATCAGTCATAGATTTTTACTTTGGCATTAATCTTGGCAATTCAATATATTGTAAACCTAAATCCCAACTACTATGCTATATCAATTTCTGCTCATTAGTCTTCGTAGATTCAAAAAGGATAAATTTTTCACTCTCCTTAACATCCTTGGACTTTCACTTGGCATTGCCACCACTATTGTTATCATTTCATATTCTATTTTCGAATTTAGTTTTGATAATTTTCATACTAAGAGAGATAATATTTATCGTGTATTGACACACTGGTCTGGTAGTGATCGCATGGAAAAGCTGGTGGTGACGGGAACTAAAATTTCGCACATTGCTGGCAACGAAATACCTGAAGTACAAGAAGTTGCCAAATACTTTCCGATAGGTTCTAGAGTACATTTTTCCATGAAAGTGGGAGATAAAGTATTTCAGGAAACTGACTTTGCATATGCCGACCCTTCCTTTCTTAAAATTTTTGATTTTAAACTCAAATCAGGAGACTCAAATACAGCCTTAAATGAGCCAAATACAATCATTTTAACCGAAGAGATAGCGGCAAAATATTTTGGGGATGACGACCCAATGGGTAAAACTATCACTGTGAATGGCGACGTCGAGATGCTAGTTACAGGTGTCATGATTAATCCGCCCCGAAATTCATCCTTTCCTATTGGAGCGTTGGCATCATTTAAACGACTGGAAAGTCGATATGGGGTAGAATGGTTTCCAATGAACTTTATCACTTTTCTACAGCTAACAAAAGGCGCCGACACCAAAAAAGTGAAGAACGTTTTTCTTGACAAAGTGAAGACGGAATTCACTGGTGAATTAGCCACAGAAGCCGCCAATGTTGATTTTAGTTTACAACCCTTGTCTGAAATACACATGCAAGAAGGCATCAACTCCGATGTAGGAAAACGAGGAGACAAGAATAACACACTCGCCTTTGTATTTATTGGTATGTTCATTTTAGTCATCGCCTGTATCAATTACATCAACCTCACTACTGCTCAATCTGAGAAAAAATCTAAAGAAGTCGGTATACGAAAAGTACTAGGAAGCAGTAGAAAATCACTGATCAATAGATTTTTAGGGGAGACTGCAGTGCTCACATTTCTATCTATTATTTTGGCTGTTGTCATCGCGGAAATCTCAACACCCTACATCAATCAGGTGATAGGTTCTGACATTCCATTTGAAGTCACGAATAGTTGGCGATGGCTCGTCTTTTTAATAGGGCTAGGTGTAATCATCACAGCATTAGCGGGAAGTTATCCTGCCTTGTATCTATCTTCTTTTCAACCTGTTTCAGTTCTGAAAGGCTCTTTTCTTTCCGCACAATCTGGTGATAAGTTCAGAAAAGCTTTAGTTGTCTTTCAATTCTCCATTTCTATATTCTTAATTCTGGGAACAGTCATTATCTACAAGCAAGTGATGTACGGTAGCGAAAAGAAACTAGGATTCGACCAAGAACAAATCATTGTCATTCCATTGGCGGATCAAGCCTCTTTTGACAAAGTGGACGCCATCGAAGCCGCTCTCATCAATCATCCAACTATTCAGAAAACTGCCAAAGCTTCGGAGGTATTAGGCAATGTACGAGCAGGTTATGGATTTGATGCTGAAGGTCTAATCAACAAAGAGAATAACAATTGCACCGGGTTTTCTATAGATAGAAATGGTATTTCCACCATGGGACTTGAATTGATCGCTGGCTCAGATTTCACTAAAACGTCTGAAAATGACTCGGTCTGGCATTACATTGTCAATCGCAAGCTAATCAGCAATTTAGGTTGGACTCCAGAAGAAGCCATTGGCAAAGATTTCAGAATGACACCTATGCCATTTGGTAAATTGATTGGTGTGGTAGAAGACTTTCATTTTACTTCTCTTCACCAAAAAATAGGACCCGTGGTATTAACCTATATCGACCATGAAATCAGCAATCTGTATGTGAGAGTCAATGAAAACCAAGCATCTGCTGCCATGGAGCATATCTACAATACTTTTGAACAAATCGTACCTGGAAGCTCTATCGAGCCTACATTTTTAGTAAATGAACTGGACCGATTATATCAAAGCGAAAAACGCACGGCGGACTTACTACTTTTATTTACTGGACTGAGTATCATTATTGGATGCTTGGGTTTACTCGGCCTTACTGCCTTTTTGGTAGAAAGAAAATACAAGGAAATTGGTATTCGAAAAATTTTGGGTGCCGACGTCAGTCAGATTGTTAGAAATCTGTCATGGAAATTTGTCAGTTTGATCCTAATCGCTAATATCATCATTACACCTATCGCTTATATCGCTTTCAGTAAATGGTTGCAAAATTATGCTTACACCATTTCCATCGGGTGGGATATTTTTGTCATTACTGGATTTGGAGCTATGGCTATTGGATTTGTTACTGTGTTCTACCACAGTTTTCTCGCCGCTACTTCTAATCCTGTGGATGCTATAAGAAGTGAGTGATATTACTTACTCGCAATTATTCTAATGACTGAAGGGTCCTCGTCTTTATATACGGCGAGACCTTTTGATTCAGTGGAAAACTCAATTTTGAAGCCTATACTGTTCAGCTCATCGACCATTTCGTCTAGTCTGACAAATCTTCTATAATGATCAGTAACGAAGGCGTCCTTTTCAACTTCAGTCCCTTGACCAAAAAGCTCGTCATTTATACTTCTAACTTCTATGCAAAATTTACCACCAACCTTTAAAGCACTATATGCCCAGTTTAGTGTATCAGTAGCTTGATTCTTGGAAACTGAGTGAAGCGTGAATCGAGAATAGACATTATCAAATTGCCCAAGATCACCCAAGGAAGTAAAGTCTTTAACTTCAAACCGGCTATTTTTTCGCCCTAAATCATTGAGTCTTGAGATGGTGGTTTGGCATTGATCAATACCAAATACATTCAAGCCTTCATCTGAAAAGAACAAACTATCTCTTCCATTGCCACAACCTAATTCTACTATGGTTCCTTTGATTCCTATTTCATAAAAAACAAATGTTGCAAATGGAGATGGTTCAAGTGTGCCCTTTTTATTTGAATAAAAGTCCTCCCAAAATTCTTTATCACTCATAGATCAATAATTAAAGTGGCGAAGATATCAATCTATTAGTTATTACTTAAGTCAATTTCTATCTTTGATACCCAATAATTTAAAGATATCACTCAATACCTTCAGATCCTTTTTGATTTATGAGTCCAATTAGTTGGTTTAGAAAGCCAGGTGTCGGTTATGTATTAAGGTCCTTAATGTTTCTTTTACAGAAACTGGGAGGTTTATATATCAAAAAAACTGACGCCATTTTCATAGCAGCTCCTCAAGGTTTTCGCTTTGCAGATAATTCGAGATTTTTATTCCAGTACATGTATGAGCAAAATATCAATTGCTATTACATGGTCAATAGAAAAGATGTATTTGATCAACTGCAACAGATTTATGGTTCAAAAATATTATTTGCCTATTCGTTGCGTGCGTTTGTACAATATTTAAAATCTTCATGCCTTGTTTATGCCTATGCAGACTGGGACTTTCACCCCTATCAAGTAGAGCGCAGTAAATTGGTGATCAACTTATGGCATAGTATTTCTATCAAAAAATTGGGTCTCGCTGCTGGAATGAGCAAAATTCATCAGCTGAAGTTGAAAAAAGAAATGGAGCTTATCGATGCTTTTGTGGCAAGCTCTGAAATTGAAGGCCATTCATTATTTGATTGTTTTGGTCTTAGTTCAGAAAAAATCCTCGTCTCTGGCACTCCAAGAAACGACTATTTGATCAAAGAAATACCAAATGAAAATTTGGCTATAAAAAATCCTGAACTCAAAAAAAGAACCATTCTCTATTGTCCAACTTTCAGAAACAAAGGCATAACGAATCTTCTACCATTTAACGACTTTGATCTTGTAGCACTTGATGCTTTTTTGGAAAAAAATGACACCAATCTATTAATTAGAAAACATCACCGAGAATGGTATTATCAAAAAGCCATGGGATATGATGAGCTGGCCAACTGCAATCGAATCTTCAAAGCGGGGCAAGGTGAATATGAAGAAGTGCAGGAGCTCCTTCCCCATATTGATATCTTAATGACAGACTACTCCGGGATCTACTTTGATTTTTTACTTCTGGACAGACCCATGATTTTCGCACCATATGACATAGATCAATTTGGTGAAAAACCTGGTTTCTTATTTGACTATGAAGAAAACACCCCAGGAGCCAAAGTGTATGACACGGCTCATTTCATGAAAGAGATTGAAAATTTGATCAACGGAACTGATAAGTACAAAAACCACAGAAACGCTACTAGAGATAAATTCCATCAATATCAAGATGGCAAGTCTTCTGAAAGGGTTTTGAATTATATTCAGTCCCACAAAAAGTTCAATAAAGGAAATTCTTCTGTAGCTTAATCCAATGAAAAAGCCCGTTATAGGTATGGTCTTTCATGGGGAGTATCCAACACACCCCCGAATCGAAAATCAAGCTTTGCATTTGATCTCCGAAGGCATGGAAATACATCTATTTTGTGTAACCTACAACCAGATGGATACGCTGGAAGAAAATTATAAAGGCATCCATATTCATCGATATTACCTTCCGAGATGGATGTATAAATTATCTGCATTGGCTTATACAATTCCGTTTTATCATTGGTTGATGCAATCACATTTGAAATCTTTTATTGCATCCAGCCAAGCAGACATTCTTCACGTTCATAATATGAATTTGGCTCAAGCTGTTTTTCATCTGAATAAAAAATACAATCTGCCGATTGTTCTCGACCTGCATGAAAATGTGCCTGAAATCATGAAGTTTTATCCTCATCTCCAAAGTGGCCTAGGTAAACTTCTCATCAAGCCATCCCAATGGAAAAAAAAGGAAGAAGATTTTATTCGAAAGTCAGATCGAGTCATTGTTGTCACAAATGATGCAAAAGAAGAAATTGAATCGCGTGTAGGTATTGCTTCAGACAAGATTTTGGTATTACCCAATTTCACCAATGATTCATTTAAGAAACCAACATACGATAAAACACTCGCTGAACGTTTTACAGACAAATTCAATGTCCTATACATTGGAGATACTGGAGTTAGAAGAGGTTTAGAGTCTGTCATTAAAGCCATTCCTAAATTGACCGATAACGTCCCCAATCTTAACCTAATCATTGTCGGATCCAGCAGCAACGACAACGAACTTATCAAACTCATTAAAAATGAAGGTGTTGAAAACTACGTCTCACTAGAAGGGTGGCAATCAGAAAATATCCTACCTGATTATGTACACCTCTGCGATGTTGGTATTTGTCCCTTATTGAGGAATCTCCATCATGATACCACTTATGCCAACAAGCTTTTTCAATACGCCATGCTAGGCAAACCTATTCTGGCAAGTGACAGCACGGCGCAGAAAAACCTTATTGAAAGTGAATCTTGGGGACTTATTCATCAAGCAAATGATTCAGCCGATTTTGCAAAACAATTGAAGAAGCTGTATGCTGACACCGAACTACGAACTCGACTTGGATTGAATGGTGAAAAATCCATACAAGAAAAATACAATTACAATTCCAGTGATTTTGGGAAGACCTTTTACAATACTTTATGCTGATGCCAATTTTGGCTTACTCATTAAAGAATAACCAATTGTTCCAATCAAAAGTAAAATCAAAAGACTGCTAGATATCAGGGTCACCGTATTGCCGATGGTATAAGACTTCGGCTCAAACTTGAATTCAATAATATGATCTCCTTCAGGTATTTCCAAAGCCCTCAATACATAATTGACCCTCAAAATTGTTGCTTCATTTCCATCGATTGTTGCCACCCAACCTTCTGGATAATAAATTTCTGAAAATACCCCAAGTCCGTAACCCAAATTACTCGAAGTATATTTTAGATAATTCGGTTTGTACTCCATCAACTCGATTTGTCCATCTATTGAAGAAACCTGATCTGAAATAGTAAATTTAGACTCATCAATGACCGCAGTAGTTTTCGTGTCAATTTTAGTCAATTCGCTGATCTCCTCATCTGCACTAGTCACTTCTATTAGATCACTCACAAACCAGGCACCGCCATTGGCTTTAATGTTAGGCAAAACTGCATTTGCTGATGAACCGGCTAAAAAATATTTGGTATTGAGCATATTGAGCACTCCGATGTTTCCAAATTCAAAAGATCCAGCCTGCAATGCAGTAATGACTTTGGATTGTTCGGGTGCAATGCAGCGCTCGATCAATTCCTGATAGCGGCCCAATTTTGCACCATGATATCCGCCTATGGATTTATGATGATAAGAAGTCTTTGCATCATTAAATGGATTCATTAGATTCATTACACGATAGTTTGGATCATCATCCTGCAAAACCTTTTTATCCGCTTCTGTCAGCTGAAACTCTGATTGACGGGATTTTCTCACAAAAGAATCTGAGTTGATAAATCGCTTGGAAATTCCAAACAGGTCAATGAAAACAAAAAGAATGAGTAAGCTGTACGCTATGCCTTTTGATAACTTCTGTTTTATCAGTGCCCAAACTACACCCACAAACAGAAGTACAAAAACCAAACTACGCAAGGCGTCCATTCTCAACAAGGTAGCTCTATCCGCTCGTAAAGCATTCAAATACCAATCGGGGTAATTAGCCAATTGTGCATCTATAGCACCTCTATAGCTCCCCATACCTGCAAAAAGCACACATAGTAGAGCGAAACCTGCTACGCCTCCAATCGCCATTAATAATTTCTTCTGTGTTTGTTTATTGAAGTCGGAAGACAAAAGTTTTTCCAATCCCATAAAACCACCTAAAATCATTGCAAATACAACAATGATAATAGCAAAAGTCACTGATCTGAATTTGCTGTACCCTGGTAAATAATCAAAAATAAAATAGTTGAGACTGAAGTTACTACCCCAGCTTAAAACAAGTGCAAATAGCACCAATCCGCCCAACCAAATTCTATACTTGTTGTCAAGCAAAATCATACCCAACACAAAAAGAAATACCACAATCGCACCTGCATAGTAAGGTGCTGTCAAGGGTTGATCTCCCCAATATGCTGGTGCAGCGGACACTTGCTGTTTGATTTGTTGTCTGTTCGCTCCATTTTTTTTGAGTGCTTGTTCAAGATTAGAATCTTTTCCTAAATCCTCTCTGGCCGATCCTCCATAAAAATTAGGAATAAAGAGAAAAAGCGGCTCTAAAATCCCGTTGCTGTACTGAAAAGCGTAGTCCGTATCTAAGCCAGCTTTAGCTTCAGCTCCTCCTACCTCTGTCAACTCAGATTTGCCTCGAATCGAGTATTTACTATATTCTATTGTGGTAATCAACGACCCGAAATTAGCTCCAACAGCTAATAATGCAGCCACAATTAATACCGCACTAGTCTTCGCAAATTCAGGAAATGCCTTTTCTTTTATGGCCGAAATTAACTGCATGATTCCATAAGCTACCACTATGAGGAGTAAATAATAAGTGATCTGCAAATGATTCGGGCGTAAGTGTATGGCTAGTCCAATAGAAGTCACAACAAAGCCCCAAATTCTATTTCCTTTGAAAGCCAAATGAATTCCCGCCAATACCAAAGGCATGGTGGACACCGCAGATATTTTGGAATTATGGCCAGCCATGAGACCAATGATTGAAAACGCCGTAAAACCATAAGCGAGTCCCCCGGCAATTGCTAGCCAAGACCTCACTCCCATCACCAATAATAATATGTAGCAGGAAAGACAACTCACGAAAATGGTTGACATTGGATAGGTCAGGAATAATCCATAAGCTCTATGAACATACTTCATCAAATCTCCAGAGAACCTAACGTTAATGAGATAACCAGGCATTCCGCTAAACATAGAATTAGTCCAGAGACCTTCTTCACCAGTTTTTTCCCTGAAGTCAATCAGCTCTTTAGCACCACCCTCCCATTGTGTAATGTCATGTTGTGGCAAAGTTTTTCCTTCGAAAAATACCGGTGCAAAAAATAAAACAGTGGCCAGACAAAAAATAGCGATCGCTACTGCATGTGGCAAAAAGTCATTCTTAAAATTGAGGTTTAGCATAAATCTGGTGAAGTGCTGGGTTCTTGAATTTTCTGAAGGTAATATTAGCTCAAATGTATTTAAATCCTATTTCAAGGCATGAATTAATCGTTCAATATCCTTTTCATTATTATAAAAATAAACACCTAGTCGAATCAATCCATGCCGATGAGTAAAAGCCACATTTGCGGCTGTGAGAGATTTGAATCTAGATTCAGACCCATCAATCATCAGAATATTTGAACTCATTGGGCTTGGTGTTAAGATTTCTATATTGATTTTATTCAATTCATCGACCAATAAAGTGTGCAATTCTTTTGTTCTTTTTTGAATATTCTCAAACCCTATAGTCGACAATTCTGAAAGTGACTGATGAAAGGCGAAGACTTGCTGTGTTTTGATATGACCAAGCTCAAAACGTTTGATTCCAGAAACGTAATTATTTAGATCCTCGATGTTCTTTTTTCCATCAATGATGGAAGATTGACCAGCCATCTGAAATTCATATTTTTCCTCAAAATCCTTTCTGGCAATGGCTATACCCGTTCCATAGCCTGCAAGAAACCATTTGTATCCTGTTGCTATCAGCACATCAATGGGAATCTCTGTTAGATCTATGGAGTGAGCACCTAATCCTTGTGTGGCATCTACAATCAATAGAACTCCATGCTTTTGGCACATTTCACTAATTACTTTCAAGTCCAATTTCAATCCTGAATTGTACATCACCCAACTCAGAGCCAAAACCTGTGCTCCATTTTTTAGCTGTTCCTCAATTTTCTCCAATGAATAATTCAAACCAGATCGTTCAACCCAATGAATTTCACATTTTCGCCCTATCCAAGGAGCGGTAACAGACGGAAAATCATGGTCAAGTAGAGCTATCTTTTTATCTGATAGCATTTCGGCTAAATGTGTCATGGCCGTACTCACATCACTTATTAAGGCAGCCTGGTGATCTTGAGCATTGGTGATTTCAAGCAGCTTTTGCCTGATTTCCTCTGCCTTCCTTATTGTTTCACTATACTTTGTGCTACCCATAGACTGGAGGTTATTTAAACATTGCACTTGTGCTTCCACAGTTGCATCTGACATGGCCCCAAAATATGGGGTTTCAAAATAAACTTTTTCTCTAGCTAACTGATAATTGGCTCTTATTTGGTTCCAGTTTATGGTCATTTGTATTTAGTTTTTTAGAAGCATTCAATTGCCGTTGATATGGTCGATACGGTCGTCTATCACGAAGGAATAAATTTACCTCCTCTTTTCCTTATATTTATGTTGATAATTATTCATGATCAAGATCAATAAACTTGGAAAAACAATTTAGAGAAGGAGTTTTGAAACTTTGTTTTGCAGTCATCTCTTTTTGCTTATTGGCCATACAAACCCATGGCCAATCCTTACAAGATAGTATGGTAAGAGGAAAACAAATTTATACGAACGAGTGCATGACTTGCCACATGGAAAATGGTGAGGGCATAGCAGGTGCCTTCCCTCCACTTGCAAATTCTGACTACTTTCAAAATGATGTGTCTAAAGCAGTCGTCGCGATTTTAAATGGTCTTGAAGGAGAATTAGAAGTCAATGAAATGACCTATTATGGCGTCATGGATCCTGTATCTTTATCCGATCAGGAAGTGGCAGATGTTTTGAACTACATTCGAAATAGTTGGGGCGGAAAAGCTGAAGAGCTCAAAGCTGCAGAAATTCAAGCAATGAAAAAAAAGAGTCAATAAAACCAACTTTTCTAAAGTTTGAAACTTTAGAAAAGTTATTAGTAATTCAAAAACCGTTAATACATTGAAAGAATTCAAAACCATACTAGAAGCCTATCAAAAGATAGATTTCACTGAACGAAAAGCAGCACTCGCTACGGTTGTTCAAGTAAAAGGTTCTTCTTACCGTAGTCCAGGTGCACGCATGCTCATGTTGGACAATGGAAGATGGGTCGGTTCTATCAGCGGTGGATGTTTGGAAGGAGATGCGCTCAGAAAAGCTCGTCAGGTGATACTTAATGGTAAGCCCAGAACAGTAACTTATGATACCTCCAATGACGATGACAATCAACTCGGTATTGGATTAGGCTGTAATGGAATTATTGATATACTCATCGAACCTATCCTTCCAGAAAGTGAATTCAATCCTATTGCACAGTTAGAAACATTTTTGAAGTACGAGAATGCAGGTGCCCATGCGATCGTTTTCGAATCTTCAGCCAAGAATATCCCAGTAGGTACGAAGATTAGCTTCAATAACAAAAATGAGTGGGTCAGTGATATCAATGAAATTCCTAAACAATTAACAACAGACCTAAAAACTGTGGTCGAAAATCGGAAACCAATTATCAAAGAATACAACATTGACAATGAGTCTTTCAAAGTATTTTTAGAACTGATTCAACCGGGCATTGACCTTCTGATTTTCGGTGGCGGTTTCGATGCCAAGCCAGTCACTGAGCTGGCGCATGTTTTGGGTTGGAATGTGAGAGTAACGGATGAATGCGTGGCTCATCTAGTCCCAATCAACTTCCCTTTGGCTAATGAACTAAAGTCCTGCAAAAGAGAATTTGTAGAGAAGGAAATCAAAATCACACCATTCACAGCAGTAGTTTTGATGTCTCACAATTTGAAATATGACGTAGAAGTGATGCGTCAAATCATTGGAAGTCAAACGCCTTACATTGGCATCCTTGGCCCAAAGAAAAGAGCGGATAAAATATTTAAAACACTGAAAGACAAATACCATATTGAAATTACCTCAGAACAGATGGATCGTATCCATGCACCCATTGGACTGGATATTGGTGCTGAGACGCCAGACGAAATAGCAGTATCGATCATCAGTGAAATTCAAGCCAAATTTTCTAATCGATCTGGGGGATTCATCAAATACAGAACAGGTCCCATTCATCATAGAGATGGCAAAGAGGATCAGGTATTCCGACAAGTATATCTAAAAAACTTCTTCCCCAAACAAAAATCCAATTAGCAACTGTCCAACAATATTGATCTTAGCCGCAGGTAGTTCTAGTCGATTAGGACAACCCAAACAACTGCTGCACTATAAAGGAAAAACTTTAATCGAAAATGTAGTAAAGACAGCATCTGCACTATCCGATAACGTTTTTGTCATCCTCGGTAGCAACCATGAGCAAATTGCACCTGTCATTCCACACACCTCAGCAACCATAGCCTATTTTGAAGAATGGCAACAGGGCATGGGAAGCTCCATTTCCTTCGGGATTCAGCAAATCCTGAACAAGAACAGATACACAAAGGACGTTTTGATTCTATTATGCGATCAGCTTCACGTGACCAAACAGATGTTAACTGAGTTGATCTTCTTTCACGAAGAATCAGATCATATAATCACGGCCTCTGGATATGACAAATCATACGGCGTGCCTGCCATTTTCAATAGAAAGACATTTCTCGATTTACTCAACCTCCATGGTGAGCAAGGAGCCAAAAAGATCATTCAAAAACACTTCAAAAACACTCAAATCATTTCTTACCCAGAAGCGCAAGTGGATATAGATACGCCTAAGGATTTGGCGCTGCTGAAATAGCTCAGTCGGTTTTTAAAGAATTAGTTAATTTCACGAAAACTAAAAATACTCTGAGTCATGTCTAAATGGGATAGCGATAAAATATTTAGTGTTTCGGCTTTTATTATCAGTGTAGCCACTCTAGCGACTTTGGTATATCAATCCAAAATTATGCGTGAGCATCAAGAGAAAACTTCATTTCCAAAATTGGAATTATGGCACAATATCGGAGACTCGCGTTATCAATTGGAATTAAAAAATACGGGAATGGGTCCCGCTATTCTAGAAAGTATTCAAGTGGAATTCAAAGATTCTATCTATGATATGGATCCAGCAAGCTTTGCTAAAATTTATAAAGATACGATTCAAGACATTCTTCCTTTAAGTACCTCTTCTCTAAAGGCTGGAAGAGTCGTAGAACCTGGTATTAATATTTGGCCAATAAATATTAGCACAGACTCCGTAAGAAATCATCCGATCACCAAACTTTTTTGGTCTGAAGATGCGACAGTTGTCATTCGTTACTCATCCGTTTATGAGCATCATTGGGAAATCAAGGGTACAGGAACTGCTCCTATTTTACTCGAAGAAGAACCAGTCATTATAAAACAACTAATTGGTGATTAGAAAAACCAAAGCTTCACCGCCATAATCGAAACCGTAACGATCAAGAAATAACGGATCCATTGGTCGCCTTTGTCTACTGACCATCGACTCGCAAACCACCCCCCTATAGAGGTGCCAGCTGCCAATGTCAAGCCAAGCACCCAATCCACTTGGCCTTCCCAAGTGAATACGGCCAAAGCGAAAAGTGTGTAGATCAATGCCACAAAAACTTTGATACTATTGGTTTTCACCAATGACAAATGATTGATCCCCGTAAGTGCAGCAATGATGATAAAGCCCACTCCCGCCTGAATAAATCCACCATAAATTCCTACAAAGAAAAAAGCTATAATACTGGTTGTCTGCCTGCCTTTGCTCATCCGTTCTACGCCGTCCGCATTTTTATTTTTTCGTTTGAAAACCGTAAGCAAAATCACCATCATCATCACGATAGCCAAAATTCGATTGAACAGCTCGCCACTAATATCCACGGCTATTTTCGCTCCTAAAATCGCACCAATCAGCGCTGATATCGACAACCAAATAGAAAATCGAAATGAAGAGACTCCTTTACTTTTGAAGCCACTAACAGCAAAAATATTCTGAAGAAAAATACCAACCCGATTAGTCCCATTGGCCATGGCAGGTGGCAAGCCTAAGAAAATTAAAATCGGTAAAGTGAGCAAAGAGCCTCCTCCCGCTACTACGTTGATAAAACCGGCGATCAACCCAGAACCAAAGATCAATAAGTATTCGTAATACTCCATTTCTATTCGATTTTTACCACTTCCAGTGGATCAGTACAAAGCCCCAACAAGTCCTTGTTGGTTTGGTTCATTTTTGGGTGTATGAAGTCTGGTGCCAATTCCACCAAAGGTATCAATGTAAATTTTCTATTTTGAATTTCAGGATGTGGCACTGTCAATCGCTGGCTCGTGATCACTTGATCTTCATAATACAAGATGTCAATATCAATCAGTCGCTCTCCCCAGTGTTCGAATCGTACCCTACCCAAATCCTTTTCTATCTCAAGGCAAATTGCTAATAATTGCTCTGGATTTAGAGCCGTTTCTACCTCCAACACCTGATTCAAGAAGTCATCCTGATCTTCTTTCCCCCAGGCAGAAGTTTGATAGATAGCCGACGGATTAGTGATTTTACCAATGCGTTCAACAATCGCGTCCCTTGCTTGTAATAAATTGCGCTTTTTGTCACCTATGTTGGTACCCAAAAGCAAGTAGCATTGGCTCATAAAATAAATTTGAAACTGAGTCAGCCTATAGCTGAAATTAATAGTTTTGCAATAATAGAAAATAAAAGAAATCTAAGTCTATGTCCTTCTTTAAATCTGTCTTATCGACAATCACTGCACTGATCATTTTCTGTGTCATCTTTTTATTCATCTTTATTCCAGCCATTATTGGCGTATTCGCAGCCATTGGAGCAGAAGACGCACCTGTTGTAGAAGAAAATTCCGTGCTCTACATCAACCTGAGCGGTTTAATATCCGAGCGTGTGGCAGAAGACCCGTTTGCAGAAATTTTTCCAGACGAAGGAGACACTCAACTTCCACTCTTGAAAACTTTGGCCACAATTGAAGCTGCCAAGTACGACAGCAATATAGAAGGCATCTATATGGAACATGGATACATCAGTGGCGGATATGCCGCTCTGGATGAAATCAGACTGGCACTAGAAGACTTCAAAAGTTCAGGGAAGTTCATTTACACGTATGGTGAATTCATTTCAGAAGGGAATTATTATGTGGCTTCCGTAGCAGATGAGATTATTTTGAATCCAATTGGATCCTTGGAATTTAATGGATTGAATGCCAGCGTTACTTTCTTCAAAGGATTATTTGAGAAATTGGACATAGAAGCGCAGATCTTTCGAGTAGGAACTTACAAAAGCGCCGTAGAGCCTTTCTTTAGAAAAGATATGAGTGAAGCCAACAAAGAGCAGATGACTTCATTTGTGAATGACATATATGACAACATTCTAAAAAATGTAAGTGTATCCAGAGACATAGAATTGAGTCGCTTACGCGAAATCTCAGATCAGATGTTGGTGAGAAAAGCCGAAGACGCAGCTGAGTTTGGGTTGATCACTAAGGTCGCTTATGAAAATCAGGTGAAGGATATGATCCGAACCAGAATGGATCTGGCTCAAGATGACAAAATCAAGTTTATCAACTTGAGAAGCTATATGAAGACCGTCGATTCTGATTACTCTTCCAACAAAGTAGCAGTAATCGTAGCTGATGGCGAAATCGTGTCAGGCAATGGTGACTTAGAATCTGTCGGTTCGGAGAAATTTATGAAAGCTATCAAAACCGCGAGAGAGAGCAAAAGAGTAAAAGCAGTCGTGATTCGCATCAACTCTCCAGGCGGTTCTATGGTTGCCTCAGATGTGATGTGGAATGAAATCATGTTGACCAAGAAGGAAAAACCCGTGATAGCATCTATGTCGAATATGGCAGCTTCTGGAGGCTACTACATGGCGATGCCATGTGATACGATAGTTGCACAGCCGATGACCATCACAGGCTCGATAGGTATTTTCGGCATGATTCCAAACTTGGGTGGCTTCTTAGAAAACAAGCTAGGCATCACAAACGACGGGGTAAGCACCGGGCAATTCTCTGATCTCTACAGAGTATCCAGCGCACTGAATCCACAAGAGAAAGCTATCATCCAGACTTCTGTGGAGCGAGGATATGAAACCTTCACTAGTAAAGCGGCAGAAGGTCGAGGCATGACACAAGACGACATCAAAGAAATTGCTTCTGGTCGAGTCTGGACAGGCAGTCAAGCCAAAGAAAGAGGATTGGTAGACATCTTAGGCACTTACAATGACGCCGTGTCTCTAGCCGCTGAAAAAGCTGGTATATCAGATGACTATGCAGTGAAATATTATCCTGATTTGAAATCCAAATGGGAAGAAATCTTCAGTACGGTACTTGAAGAAACCGAAACCCGAATCTTCCACGCCAACTATGGAGAAATGGCCAAATACATCGACGCCATCAAAGAGTTAGAGAAATATCAGGGCGTACAAGCGAGAATGCCTTTTGAAGTGGAAATTAGATAAAATTCATTAACTAGGTTACTCATGCTAAGCCAATAATAAACCATCCGCATGAAAGTAGTCTTACTTACAACCTGCGACAATTCGATAGACGCCAATCTGATTAGAATCAAGTTAGAACATGAAGGTATACCTTGTTTTCTAAACAATGAAAACTTCACTAATCTCATGCCTCATTATTACAACCTCCTAGGCAGTGGAGTCAGAGTAATGATTCCAGATGAGTTTTCTGAGCAAGCCAAGGAAGTTTTACAAATTTCGGATGGCAGGTTAAAGTGTCCTAATTGCGAATCTGAAAACATTACCAATAAGAATAAATCATTTTTGGAGAGTGTTAAAATCTTCTTTATCGGAATTTTCCTGGCAGCACCGATAGGTAATTTGATTGTTAATTTCACTTGTAATGATTGTGATACTGAGTTCAAAGCATAGCTATTCTTGGACTCCCTAACCTAGTGCAGATTTTAAATCCGCCCCCATTAATATAGCTATCAAAAAATTGAAGTAGTAATTAAAAATTGCTACTTCAATTCAAAAGAATCACTAGTGCGTCAAAAAAACAATGCCTAACATGAACGATTTCAAAATTTCGTTGTTATCATTGTAAATTATTCCATTCAGGCGAATCAATTGCTTATCTGAAAGGAATCATTTCTAGTAATTCACCCCGTCACAAATTTATTTGGAACTTTCCTTTGAGGGATAGTTGTGTATTACCAATTAACATCTTGAGAAAAAGTTGGTTAAATTTAATAAGCAGCGTTGTTTATCATAGAACAGCTATGCCTTTCAAAAACCTAGCTTATTGCCGCATTCAAGATGAACAAAGAAAATATTTCCAAAAGCGAAGAAGAGAGAATCAAGGAGTTGGAGTCTTTCGAAATACTAGATACCATAGAAGAAGAAGACTACGATTTCATTACCCGAATGGCTTCTGAAATTTGTAATACTAAAATTTCTCTGATCAGTCTTGTCGACCAGGATCGTCAGTGGTTTAAATCACACCACGGTTTGAATGTACGTGAAACGCATCGCAAATATGCTTTTTGTGCGCACGCCATCCAGACTCCCAATGAAGTGATGCTGATCCCCGATGCGACCAAAGATGTTCGCTTCAAAGACAACCCTATCGTCAAAAATAAACCAAATGTGATTTTCTATGCCGGCGTACCTTTGGTCACAAACTCAGGCTATGCGATAGGTACCCTCTGTGCCATCGACAATAAACCCCAGACACTGAAGCCTAATCAAATCGCATCTCTGAAGGCACTAAGCAGACAGGTGGTCAATCTTCTTGAGCTCCGAAAAAGTAAATTTGAATCTGCTAAACACAAAGATCAAGCTGAAAAGTTCTTTGAAAAAAACCTTGACCTTTCACTTATAGTTAAGACCGACGGAAGTTTACTTAAAGCCAATGATCGTTGGTTGGATTTGTTTGAATACAATGCCGAAGAAATACTAGGAAGAAATGTGATAGCATTTATTCATCCAGATGACGTCCACGCATCACAAGAGGCGTTATCTAATCTCGCATCAAATGAAGAAATTTCAAATTTCAAAAATCGATTTCTTACCAAAAGTGGAATTCCAAAAACCATCGAATGGCGTGCTTACCCAGATGAGGGCATCGTATATGCCTCAGGTCGTGATCTTACAGATATTCTCAATGAAAGAAGGCAGTTCCATGATTTAGCTGCACGAAATGAAGCGATCATGGCATCTTTGAATAAAAACACCATTGTTTCGACTGCCGATCTTAAAGGAAATATTGTACACGCAAATAGCGTATTCTGTCAGGTATCCGGCTATACAGAAGACGAACTTATAGGTAAAAATCACAGCATTATCAACTCTGGATATCACCCTAAGTCTTTTTGGGTCAACATGTGGAAAACGATTACCAAAGGGAACCTTTGGAGAGATGAAGTTTGTAATGTTTCCAAGGATGGCGCACTCTATTGGGTAGACACAGTGATCCACCCTATACTAAATGAAAAAGGTAAAATAGATAAGTATATCGCCATTCGATACCTAATTACCGAAAGAAAGGAAGTAGAAAAACAACTGATTAAAACTCAGGATTTGCTCGTGCAGGCGGGCGAAATGTCTCGTGTTGGTGCGTGGGAAGTAGATTTGATAAACCATACCATTGATTGGTCTGAAGTCACCAAAGAAATCCATGAAGTACCAATGGATTACTCACCAGACCTCGAATCTGGAATTAACTTTTTTAAAGAAGGAGAAAGTCGCGAAACCATCGCAAGACTTGTCAATCTAGCCATAGAAAAAGGAGAGCCTTATGACGTAGAAGTGCAGTTTATTACAGCTAAAGGAAATGAACTGTGGGTAAGAGCCATGGGCAAAGCAGAATTCAACAATGGCCAATATACCCGACTCTATGGTACTTTACAGGATATAACGAAAAGCAAATCAGCAACGCAGCAGCAAGAACATTTTATTGCTCAAGCCCCCTCTTCCATGGCTATGTTTGACAATGAAGTTCAATATATAGCTGCCTCTCAAAAATGGATTGATGATTACCATTTAAGTAATGTCGATATTATTGGACGGTCACATTATGATATATTTCCCAATATAAGTATGGATTGGAAAATAATCCATCAAAGGTGCCTAAAAGGAGAGACGATAAAAAAGGATGAAGATAGTTTTCAAACTTCTCATGGAGGAACCCATTGGCTCAAATGGGAAGTAAAACCCTGGTACAATGAAACTGGTCAAATTGGTGGACTACTTATGTTTTCAGAAGACATCACTTCAAAAAAGAGAATTGAAGAGAAACTGATGATAAGCGAAAGAGCTTTTAGAGGCAATTTCGAATATGCAGGTATAGGCATGGCCTTGGTAGGTTTGAATGGAGAGTGGCTCAAAGTAAATCAAAGACTTTGCCTGAAGCTCGGTTATACTGAAAAAGAAATGTTAAAACTAACTTTTCAAGATGTTACCCATCCAGATGATTTAGAACAAGATTTAAGATATTTAAATGAGTTGAAAGAAGGTAAAATATCTCATTACCAAATGGAAAAAAGATATATCCATAAAAATGGAAAAATTGTCTTTACCATTTTGTCTGTATCAACTGTGAAAGATGTCAATGGAATAATTTTGCATTTCATTTCTCAAATAATTGATATCACACTTCGTAAAGAAGCAGAATTAAAACTCGCGCATACACTATCAAAAAACCAAGCCATATTAGATGCTAGTACGCAGGTAGCTATTATAGAAACAGATCTCAAGGGTATCATCCAAACCTTCAATAAAGGAGCAGAAAATCTACTTGGATATAAATCGGAAGAAGTAGTTTTTAAGCATACGCCACAGATCATTCATTTCCCAGCAGAAATTGAAACACGCAGTAAAGAGCTCACCACTGAATTAGGCAAACCCATCGAAGGTTTTGAAACGTTTATTGCAAAAGCTAGGAAAGAAGGAGGTGAATTAAGAGAGTGGACTTACATTCATAAAAATGGCGAACATTTTCCTGTATTGCTGATTGTAACCCCAATTTTCACAGGCAACGAAATATCAGGATATTTGGGACTAGCCACAGATATTCGTCCACTAAAAAAGGCTCAAGAAGAGTTGAAATTGGTACTGGATTTGACCAAAAATCAAAACCAAAGGCTTAATAATTTTGCGCATATTGTTTCACACAATTTGAGAAGCCACTCCAGCAACCTCAACAGCTTGTTGACCTTCTTGTTTGAAGAGCAACCTCAGTTAAAAGATTTGCAAGTACCGCAACTCATGAAAAAAGCAGCCGAGAACTTAAAAGAGACCATAGAGCACTTGTCTGAAGTAGCTATGCTCAATACTAATGAACAAAAGAATTTATCTTCAATTGATCTCTCAAAAGTGGTTAAAAAGGCAATCGAAAATGTATCAGCTTTATCTCAAAAAGCCGACCTAAGCATAATTAATCAAGTACCCGATTCTACCCGAGTACTTGGAATACCGGCCTATATAGAGAGCGTTGTACTTAACTTTCTTACCAATGGTATAAAGTATCGGTCCGAAGAAAGAAATTCCTTTATTAAGCTGTCGACAAGTTATGATCAAGGGTTTTTAGTCTTGCATGTGGAAGACAACGGTCAAGGAATAGATTTGGAGAAACATGGCCACAGATTATTTGGCATGTATAAGACTTTTCATGAACATGATGATGCTCGTGGAGTCGGCTTGTTCATTACAAAAAATCAAGTAGAGTCTATGGGAGGACTTATTGAAGTGGCAAGCAAAGTCAATATTGGCACCACATTTAGCATCTATTTTCAATATGAAAAGGATTGATATTATTTGCATAATTGACGATGATCCCATTTATGTGTTCGTCACAAAAAAAGCCCTTGAATCGGCCAGTTGGAGCAAAACCGTTTGGCATTTCGAAAATGGTAAGGAAACTTATGAAAAACTCAAAGTATGCATACTTTCTAAAGAAAATTTACCCGACTTAATTTTACTTGATATCAATATGCCTATTTGGGATGGATGGGACTTTCTAGATGAGTTTACTCAGATCCCAATAGACAAAGAAATCATCATTTATCTGGTTTCAAGCTCAAACAATCCAGTGGATATCAAAAGGGCTCGCAACTACAAAAAAGTAAATAATTATTTAATCAAACCTATTACCATGGAAAAACTAAAAAAAGAGCTTCAATCTTTATGTTAACCAAAAAGTACAGACTTAGCAAAGTGATTAAAGAATTATTCTCACCGCAGTTATTGAATTGGTATAAAACAGCATATCTGCATATCTCACTTTCTACCTACTAATATTCCCAGCTCCTCCGCGAGCCAACAGGGCATTGATATCATCCACTGAAACCAGATTGAAATCACCTGAAATGGTGTGCTTGATACCTGAAGCTGCTGTAGCAAAATCGATTGTTTTTTGAGGGTCGTTATATATGGCTCTACCATATATGAGCCCCGCCATAAAAGCATCGCCACCCCCTACTCGATCTACCAGTGGATACAAATCATACTCCACTGATTGATACAAAGTGTTTCCATCATAAATCACGCCCATCCAGCGATGATGCGTATCGTTCACGATGGTACGCAATGAAGTAGCAATCCATTTCAAATTCGGAAATTTGGCAAACACCGTATCATAATACGCTGGCAGTTCATCCAACTGCTGTTTGATATCTCCCTCAAATGGATTCTTTATGCCAGTCATAATCTCCAAGGATTTTGGGTCTCCCAGCATGAGTGACGTATGCTCAAGCAGTTGTGGCATAATCTCGCCCGCCTGTTTGCCATATCCCCAAAGTGACGATCTAAAGTTGAGGTCTGTGGATATTTCTATACCTGCTTTGGCTGCTTGTCTCACTGCTTCCAAAGTCACAGCAGCACAGTTTTGAGAAACGGCTGGTGCAATTCCAGACCAATGGAATCTCTCCACGCCTTCAAATACTTTATCCCAATCCAAGTCTGATGACTGCATCCTTGCGAATGAAGAATTTTCCCGATCATAAATCACCTTGCTTCCGCGGATAGAAGAACCCTTCTCAACAAAATAGAGTCCCATCTTCTGGCCTTTGATTTTCACATGATTGGTGTCGACCTTGTATTTTGATAATTCAAATATGGCGGCCTTTCCCAAATCATTATCTGGTAAAGCCGATATGAATCTGGTTGGAATTTTAAAATTGGCTAGGGAAATGGCAACATTAGCTTCTGATCCACCAAAGTTAGCGTCATATGAACCCATTTGCTGAATCATGCCATTGTCCGGCGGAGTCAGTCTTAAAAGTATCTCTCCAAAAGTTGCTATCATGATGGCAATTTATGGATTTTGATAGAATCGAAGCTCTCTAAATGCACACAATTGTTCAGAATGAATCCTGCTTGGTGTGGGTTGAAATTACCAAAATATTCTAATTTAGCGATTCCAAAATATTAACTCCTTAATAAAAGATTTTAGAGCATGATCATTCGAAACGACTGGACCAGAGAAGAGATTACTGAAATATACAATACACCCGTCATGGATTTGGTCTATCGCGCAGCTACCGTGCACCGCGCCTACCACGATCCTAATGAAGTCCAGGTTTGTACCTTGCTTTCTGTTAAAACTGGTGGTTGTCCGGAAGACTGTGCATATTGCCCACAAGCGGCCAGATATCATACAGATGTCAAAGTACATAAATTGATGGAAGTCGATGAAGTATTGGATTCTGCAAAATCAGCCAAAGAAAATGGGAGCACCAGGTTTTGTATGGGTGCAGCGTGGAGAGAAGTTCGTGACAATAAAGATTTTGATAAAGTGCTCGAAATGGTAAAGGGTGTGAATGGCATGGGCATGGAAGTATGCTGTACGCTAGGCATGCTTTCTGAAGAGCAAGCTGACAAATTGAAAGACGCTGGATTGTATGCCTACAACCACAACCTGGACACCAGTGAGGAGCATTACGATGAGATTATCTCTACCAGAACTTATGATGATCGTTTAGATACCTTGAACAACGTAAGAAAAGCAAAGATTTCGGTTTGTTCGGGTGGTATCATTGGCATGGGCGAAAGCCATAACGACAGAGTAGGAATGCTTCATACTTTGGCGACATTGGAAGAGCACCCAGAGTCAGTTCCTGTCAATGCCTTGGTGCCAGTAGAAGGAACACCGCTAGAAGACCAGCCTAGAGTTTCTATTTGGGAGATGATCCGAATGATCGCCACCGCCAGAATCATCATGCCAAATGCTATGGTACGACTATCTGCTGGTAGAGTAAGAATGAATATCGAAGAACAGGCACTTTGTTTCTTAGCCGGTGCCAATTCCATATTCGCTGGTGACAAATTATTGACTACTCCTAATCCAGAAGAAGACATGGACAAACAAATGTTCCAGACATTGAACCTGAAGCCAAGAGCGTCTTTCAAAGACAACGAAACACCCGTAGAGTTTCAAACGATTCCACAGTAAGAACCAGGACAAGACTTAGTCGGAAGAAATTTCATTACACTTGAACAGGACATGTCCAATAATGACAAAATACTTGGAGATGAGACCAGAATTAAAGTTATTCTAAGAAATTTAATTCATAATGCTGTGATTTTTTTCGATATAAACAAGCGAACTCCGTTTGTTAAAATAATGCTTCGTCATAACAATAACAATCTTGAATTATCAGTTATTGATAATGGCCAAGGTATTTCCAGAAATGTATTAGATCGTGTATTCGACATGTTTTTCAGAGCCAATGACAATAGCATAGGTTCAGGCCTAGGTCTTTATGTAGTCAAAGAAACGTTGCAAAAAATAGATGCAACTGTTGATGTTGTCTCTGAAGAAGGCAAAGGATCAACATTCAAAATCATCCTACCGTTAGAAAATAATTAAGATATGAAAGGTTTGGTAACACTTTTCGTAATTATTCTAATCTACTCAAGTTCTCAGGCTCAAAAAGCGGATTGGCAAGTCATCGTGCTAGGCATGGCACAGGACGCAGGATACCCACAAGCTGGCTGTAAGAAGTCCTGTTGCGAAGCCTATTGGACAGGTGAAAACCCAAAGCAACATGCTACCTGTCTGGCACTATTGAACAACCAATCCAAAGAAGCTTGGTTATTCGAAGCTACGCCTGACATCAAAGCACAATGGCATGCCTTGGATACCTTAGGTTATCAAGTGGCTGGCATTTTTTTGACCCATGCGCATATTGGTCACTACGCTGGTTTGATCCATCTGGGACGAGAAGTGATGGGCACCAACAACATCCCCGTTTATGTCATGCCGAAAATGAAAAACTTTTTGGAGGCGAATGGCCCCTGGAGTCAGTTGGTTTCACTCAATAATATTGCACTGAAAGAATTGAAAAACGAAGAAGCCATTATGCTGAATGGCATGGCCAAGGTCACCCCTATTCTGGTGCCCCATCGGGATGAATACTCGGAAACAGTGGGCTATCATATTGCTGGACCCAATCAAACGATCCTATTCATTCCAGACATCAACAAATGGGAAACGTGGAATAAGAATTTAGCCAGTGAAATCAGTCAGGTGAATTATGCCTTATTGGATGCTGCTTTCTTTGCAGATGGCGAATTGCCGGGACGAGACATGAGTAAGATTCCTCATCCATTCACCACAGAAACGATGGAATTGCTTAAAGGCCTACCAACCAAGGAAAAATCTAAAGTGCACTTCATTCATTTCAACCATACCAATCCTGCACTTTTCGATTCGCCTGAACGCAATCAGGTTTTGAAAAAGGGTTTTAATGTTGTGAACGAGGGTATGGTGATCGACTTATAAGTCGATCAGATCTCAATGATCTACTTTGATCAATTCAGGGAATTTTTCTTTGAATCTGTTTAAACGAGGAATAGAAACCGCTCTGATATAACCCTGATTGGGGTGCAATCTTTCATAGTTCTGATGATAGTCCTCTCCTACCCAGAATTTCTCAAATGACATCACCTCAGCGGCTACTTTTTGTGGGGCCAACTCAGCATTGAGCGCCTTGATTTTAGCGTCAATAATCTGTTTTTCTTCAGGGGATTGATAGAAAATGATCGATCGATATTGAGACCCATGATCAGGGCCTTGTCCATTGACCTGAGTCACATTTTGTGAGCCGAAATACACCTCTACCAATGTAGCAAAACTCACGATCTCTGGATCATAGTATATCTCCACTGCTTCCGCATGACCAGTTCTGCCCGTATTCGAAGCCTCATAGGTGGGATTCTTGGTGTGTCCACCAGCATAGCCGGAAATCGATTCCTCCACTCCTTTTACACTTTCATAAATGGCTTCCACACACCAAAAACAACCCGAAGCAAAATAGGCTTTCTTCAATTTAGGGTCTTGTCTTAGATTTTCGAGTGTTTGCTTTTCTGATTGATTGGATGCTTGGCTACAACTACCGACCAACAGCAAAGCAAGTAGTATGGAAAAGACTTGATTCTTCATCTGTACAATTTTTTAATAATATAATCAATTACGCAAGTATGCTTTTAAGTGTGGCTTTCATTTTATCATAATCTGAGTAGCCCATGCTCACTGCAAAATACTCCTCTCCTTTTTTGAGTACCACCGCTGGAAAACCACGGACTCCTAATTGCTGAGCCTTCGCAAAATCCTGATACACCAGCTGCTTGTAGCCTTGCGAAAGAAATAGCGATTCGAATGTCGAATAATTCAAATCCAGCTCCTCACAGAGTTTTTTATACGTCTCCAGGTCATGCACATCTTTATTCTCGGCATAAAACGCCTGTTGCAGTCTCTTATAAAACTCCCACTCCTTCGAAGCATCTACATCGCGAATCACTCTAACCGCTCTAGCGGACGGTTCGGTGTCATAGTTGAACTGTTCGCGATCGAAAAAGCTGTAATCAAAAGGCTGACCAGAGGCTTCCTGCACATGCTCCCAGTGCGAACGGATCATCGCACGAAAGTCTTCGGTCCACTCTTCCCCTCCACCAGGTCTCAATCCACCTAGTATCAACTCGAAATCAAACTGATTAGCATACTCTAGTTTCAACTTTTCCAAATGATTGGTGATCCCCCAGCACCAGGAGCACATGGGATCTCCCACATAAATCAATCGATCACCGTTCTTCTCCGGCGCAGCTGCAATTTCCTTACTTTCTACTGCTGGCACTTCGCAAGCACCATCTTCACAGTTCATTGGGTCTTCTATCATTTGTTCTTTTTACTTTTCGACTACAACAGCAAAGGTCGCCAATTGATTCCGAAAATGTCAAGAATCTATACGAGCGCAATTGTATAATATGTCAATTGACGCTATATTCGGGCAACTATTGGCATCAGCACCCAATAGACCTTTCAGTATTTTGATAAAATCAATAAAATAGGATTGACATAAGGGATATATAGTCACCTTTGTCACTATATCACTACGTTACCAGCAATTTCTGCAAGTTGAATTGTGACTTTTAAGGTCTTAATGGATTGATAGAAGTAAACTGAAGCATAAAATTTGATGAACAAGATCCTAACACTTCTAACAGTAATAATTTTCACAAATACAGCATTTGCACAGCACAATATTGTTCCCGATACTTTGACCAGAATTTATGGTGTCAAATATGTTCTTCTAACGAACGAAAAAGAAACCCCTTTCTACAAATACTCTTTTGACGCAGAAGGAAGAAATTATAAAAATGAAGGGTTAGACTCTCTTGGAAGAGTAAGAGGTAGAGTCCTTTTTTCATATACGAATGAAAGGCTTGATACACTAACAAGATATTCCACTTACGGATTTGATCCATATGCTTGGGATAGTACCTCTCTAACCTACAAAATAACCTACCAAGTACAAGATGACAAGGTGAGCCGTCTATCTTGGCTTGATGATGGAGATTTTCTTTCCATGCAGATTGACTACTCTTATGATCAGCAGAATAGAATAATAAGAGAAGAAGTACGAGAATTTGAACAACCAGGAGTTATATCATTCAGTGCTTTTGAACCAAATTCTGCAAATTTCAAAGATTCTATTACTGAAATGGGCAATTCAGTTAGAGAAAAGCTCTACAAATACGAACAAGAGAATTGCTCAATTTCATATTACATTAATGGAAGGCTTACTGGAATGGAAACCCAGATATTTGATAGAAACAACAATATCATCAAGCGAACTATTAGTAATGTTAATGGAGAACCCCTTCTAACCGAAAAATTTAAATACGACTCTCAAAACAGGGAAATCGAAAGAACTATTACACAAACTGGCTATGATGGGTATGGTTACAGCTATGATTTTGTCTGTTATGATCGATACACAACTCAATATTTTGAGGATGGCAGAATCAAGTCAACAATCAACTATTGTGGGGATGAATACAAATCCATGGTAAAATATAACTGGATCAAATAAAGCTGGTAACAAATGCTATGAATGAATGGGGTTTTTATTGGTCAAGATATTTTCGCGGGGATTGGAAAGTCCGCCACAAGTTTTAAATTTAAATCAAGGCGTGGCTATGTGCGAGACGAGAGGTTAGTGCTTTCTAATCCCCACTCATCATAGCTGTGCGTTATGTGTAATTGAAGCTATGAAAAAAATCACTAAGTATTCATTTTTACTTCTTCTAATACTTTTATTAAACGCTTGTAAGGAAGAGGATTTAACTGGTAACGCAACGCTAGTCTTCGCTGGAAATATAGAAAATTTAGAAATAGATATTTATCCAGAAACAGTTTTCACAGTAAGTGAACTAATTAGAGCACAACCATTAATTCGAAATCTCGCAGCTGATAATGGAGAAGTTATCGTTTCTAACCTTAACCCAGGTAATTACACTTGGTATAATGGAGGTAGTAACATTGGCTTCTTCCAAATAACTGCTGGAGAAACCAGAATATTTGAATTTTCAATATTTGCAGAATAAGTACTGAAATCATAAAACACATAACAATATGTATAAGGCATGTGCATAAGTGCTTTCTACACGCAGCATCGGAACTCGCCCGTGAGTCTGCCGCCAAGAAAGTTTTGAGCTGTTTGGAGACTTCAGCTCGCGGGAGATTTTGATTTGCAAGGCGTGGCGGTATCTGAAAAGTTGTGAGCACCGACAGCCTTCACTATTTTAGTGCTGTCCACAAAGTGTGAGCACACGCCTCATACATGGACGATATACCATATGAAACATCAACATCCTGTACCTAAAGCACACTTAACTCAGATTGGTGAGATTACTGTTTCTTTTGCTGTTCTTGAAATGAATATACAGTCATTAATTGGCTCCATGATTATAGAACATCAACGGATAGGACAAATTATTACGGCAGAATTATCATTTAGAAATCTAAGAGCCCTTTTACTTAGCCTTTACATTGAACGCCATGGTAAAGATTCTGATTACGAAAAGTTAAAAAAGCTCATGAATGAATCGGGAGAACTTGAAGCTACTAGGAATAACATTATTCATTCCGTTTGGGCAGTTGGAAAAACTAAGGAACATATAACGAGAATAAAAACAACAGCAAAGGAGAAAAAAGGCCTTGATTTTAAATTTGAAGATATATCTGTTCAAGACTTAATACAACTTTCAGATTCTATAAAGACATGTGCATTTAATACACAGAATCTCAGGATAGAACTTATAGAAGCAAGTAAGGCCATTAATAACTCATTAAAAAAACAGTGGGGAACAGGTATATAACATCAGATAGGTGCATACTGAAAAAACGAAGTGGATGATAAAATAGAAACATATAACACTCTTTGGAGTTTAGTTGACCTTGACGCAGAAAATCATAAGGTTAAGGACATTACGACTTTGTTTTTAAATGCAATGAATGATTGGCCAACTATGAATCAAACTCTGATTTCAGATTTTATAGGAGAACTTAAAAACTATTTTGGTGAACCGTTGACCATTGAGAAGTTAGACTCCAATAAATTCAACGGACAAAATGCTTGGCAATTGGAGGCAGGAAGTTCAATTGCCGACTTGATAGACATTTCTACCCAGTTTTGTAATGAATCGGAGTTTGATAAAATCATAGATAATATTCTCAACTATTATAACAAGGAATTTAACAAGGTTGACTTTATTGCCGAAATTCAATATTTGACGACTGAACAAGGCGGACGAAAAACACCCGCGAAATCAGGTTTCAGACCACAAGTGAAATTCGATTTTGATGAAATGCAGACTTCGGGTCAACAGACTTTTATTAATAAAGAATTGGTAAATCCAGGAGAGAATGTAATAGCGAAAATAAAGATTTTTTCACCAGACCATTTTGCGTATACCTTGACTGAAGGAATGGAGTTTGAATTAAGGGAAGGTTCGACATTAATTGGGAAAGGTAAAATCGAATATATAGTGAATGAAAAATTAGAAAAGCCAGCAGGTAACAATGTATACAAAAAATAGGCGAAACAGTAGTAAATTCAAGGCTTTTGGCTCGAATCAAACTTTGTGCTTAACCGAAAGTTTGGAGCTTTTTAATCGCCTACTTTTCATATACTAAACGTTACAGCCCCATCCATTTCAAATCTGTATCAGCCAAAGGGTTCATTCTTTTGGCTTTGTTGGAATTCATCTGCTGAGCCACACTCCACCAGTCTTCGAAGGATTCATAGGCTTTAGCGAGTTTTTCATCTGTGTTTTTGATCATTACATTGGCGTTGCTTCCTTGGCTTCTCATTTCCTTGATTTGCCTGGTATCTTCATCGCTTTGAAGGATTGGGAATGGAGATATGTACCACGCCTTTCTTGGTTTCTTCCCTTCATTTTTTCGAATGGAGTCTATCAGCCACATGGCAATAATTCCAGCTTGGCATTGATCAATGTAATACCTGCCTAAGATATTTCTCGGGAAATTGGTGAGTATCCTTTTCGAATTGGCGATTTCGATCAAAGCTGGAATATCTTCCCAGGACAAATTGGGGGCGAAGTCAGAGTTGTAGTTATTGGAGATTAGTTTTTCAATAAACACATCCACATCCGTGACCTTTGACTGCCGTCTTTGGTCTTTTTTATCAAAGGTCTCTTCCCTGATACTATTTTTCAAAACGATCAAACCATTGGTGGTGGCAAACTGAGTTTTGAGCGGACTAGTCCGTGTCATGTCTTTAATTATTTTCTCGTTGGTCTGATCATTTGCTTCCCACTGATTCCAGAAGGCCTCATCGTAAGGTGTATCATCTGGTAGCTTCAATCTGGAAGGAAACTTCTCAGGCTGCTCGGTTAAATTTTGAAAGTCAAATAATCTGGCACTAGCAGTCTGTTTATGCACTTTCAGCAAGTGACCGGTCAGTCGTTCAACATTGAGGGATTTGAACACGCGTTCTGCCTGAGTCACCCGAATTTGACCTTCTATTGTCGATATCGTGTACGCATGACTAATTTCGAAGAGGTCCGTATTATACTTCCCGGCGTTGGTCATTCGCTCATTGGGTCTTAGAGAAAAATTGCTAATCTGCTCAGAAATTTTAATCAACTCATAATCTTCCTCAGAGACATAGTAGTTGTAGTACTTACTTACAAAGTCATTCGCCGAGCGGCGCAATTCTGTAATCACATATATTTTCTTGCCATCTATCTCTTCTATATCGGTAATCTTCAACTCTAGCTCTTCCAGTCGATTCTGATTGCGCTCCACCATTTTATATACTGTCGATCCGAGTATTTCACGGGATACACCAAAATGATGCGATTGTGCTTTTTGAGAATATAGCGCAGGAAACTGGCTATAGTCCACACTCCTCCGATGGCCTAAAATATCAACACCTGGTTCATCCTGCTCCCCTCGATAATAGGCCTCAAAAGCTAGTTGCTCGAATAGGGTATATTGTTCGTTTTCCTCAGAAGTAAGTGTATAAATACCTGAGCATTTGTAATAGGGTGTTTCAGGCATGTTGGAAGAAAAGTTCTCAAATGCCTGTTGAAGCAATTTGGCCGGAGCATATATGGTAATCCCTTCTAGTTCTATGGCCTGTTCGACCATCACGTGTACAGGCGTTTCTGCGCTGGTTAAGTTTGAGATCAGTAGCTCCAGCGAAGCCAATCCTACTGAGGAAACTACCAGCGTATCCTCCATATACTCAGCTGGAATTTTGTAGCTGAAAAACCCGTTTTCATTGGTGATGCCTCCCAGATTTTTTCCTTTCACAGCTAGGTGAGCAAATGAGACGGGCTGTCCTTGTTCATTTTGAATTTTACTTGAAATAGAAAGATATTCATCCGACTGCGACCAAGCATGCTGGACAAGAAAAAAGCAGGATATAAATACTATTATTTTGAGTTTCATAAGTTTTTGAAATTTGAGTAATTAATTGTTTTAACCTTTATAAAATTTTTCACCGAACATTTCCACATAGGGTTTCCGATTGGCTGAATGGAGATGGTAAAAATCCACCGTATCAAAGGTGTCATCTACTTCAGATTTGATTAGAAATTTATCATCTCCAATATATTCTCCAAAGAAAAGCAGGTTCCCCAATTGCAGCACGAGCTGATCTTTTTCTGCCTTTACTACCAATTGATTGAATTGATCACCCTGA
Organism: Reichenbachiella sp.; assembly: GCF_039969095.1. GTDB lineage: Bacteria > Bacteroidota > Bacteroidia > Cytophagales > Cyclobacteriaceae > Reichenbachiella. The sequence continues at coordinate 470,426 of NZ_JBDVOL010000010.1, read as the reverse complement.
TAATTACCGGTATACTTCTCCAATGCTACATTTTCCTCTCCATCTGTTTTACTCAATTGAAAAATACTGTCCTTATAGTGACGAAATCGTTCTATTCTCGTTTGAACGGCAGACTCCATTTCAACTAATTCGTTGGTCATATCTATATCTAGTTGATCCGATAGGATATAATTCAAGATCAATTCAATCACTCGACTTTGCTGGCTCATCATGATCACTACGCCCAGATTCTCTTCTCGCACCAAGGCATGAACAGACACATACCCGGGGTAACCTCCACCGTGCCAGGAGATGTCATACTCATGCCAATCGCCCTGCTCCCAGCCCAATCCATAGCCATAATTATTTATCCCTGCCTGCTTATCATAAAAATCAATTCGATCGGTGTGGATTTCATCTAATGTCTCCTGAGATAAATAGGCGTTCGACGACGTATCCAAATGTGCCATCAGCCATTTATTCATATCAGAAACAGTAGTAATCAATCCCCCGGCTGCATGCATGGTATCATTTCGTTTCATGAAGCTGCCAGTTCTGATACTATCACCACCAAAGGAATGAGGTAATGCCAGCTGACTGGCTAACTCAGCTTTTCCTTGTGGATTTAAATAAGCACTGGTATGTTTCATATCCAAAGGCAAGAATATTTCCTTCTCCAACAGCTCCTTCCAACTTTTATGAGTCAGGTTCTCCAGCACCAAGCCACTAAGAATATAACCTAGATTGGTGTAGTCGTAACTTCCTTGTCCCATTTGGTGAGAGGAGGTTTCAAAATCGCTGATGAGTTCTTGAGCGGAAAAATTTCCGGTATATGCGGTCTTAATCGCAACAGTAGGATTGTTGAGTCCGGAGGTATGAATGAGCAAATCCTCAAGGGTAATATTGTTTGCTTCAACACCAGTTGGAAAATTTAAATTAAGATGATCGTTCATTGGAGATTTCAAATCCAATGCTCCTCGTTCTTCCATCAACTTCATCAGCGTACCCACAAATGACTTAGTCATAGAAGCGATATAAAATGTGGTCTCTAAATCCGCCTTCTTTTGATTTTCATAATCTGCATAACCATAAACTTCCTCAGCAACAACCTCCCCATCCTTCACAATGCCAATAGCTATGGCACCTCCAATTTGATACGCTTCCATCAGGCGTCCAACATATTGACTTAAATCAGAGCTCAGCGCTAAACTGTCAATCGATACGGTCTCGCGCTTCGATTCGGTTTTTGATGCACAACCAAACGTCATTTGCATGACTATAATCCAACAACTTAGATATACAATTCTTTTCATAGCAATTTTAAATTCTATCGCTATACTACGCTGACAAGCTACATCCGGCAGAAAATCGAGCAGGATTGATGCTGAAGTGTACCAAAAATCAGGTTGAAATGAGTCAACTACTGCGTGTACCAGCGTCTAAAGTCTGGTGCTTTCAATCTACTGATTTCATAAAATTGAGGGAGATCAAGTACTTGAGTTAGTTGTACTTTTAGTTTTTTATTGGCTAAAGGCTCATAGCTTTTAACCACTTCTTTTTTTACTAACACCTGCCTATTCAATCTGAAAAAATCTGAAGAATCAAGAACATTTTCTAAATCTGAAAGAGACTCTTCCATCACTACCTTTTCGTGATCGGTGGTAATCGCATAGGTGTTTTGATATTGAACTTGAAAAAACAAAACTTCATTTACGGAGATGAGCTTGGTAGCTTTTCCAGCTTTTACCTGAAATTTGATTGTTTCAGGCTCCAGGTTTTCTTGTTTTCTCCGACTAGAGAAATAACCAACAATTACAATCAAAATCAATTTCAAAGGCATCTCTAACACCCAATAATCCGCATAAACGGTGGTTTGATACAAACTTTGCAGATACACGTTTAGCAACAAATAATCCAACGGCAAGAAGACCACGATCAACAGAAGTGTTCGGCCCATCACAAAAACCATGTGATCATATTTGCTCGAAAACCTATTGACCCAAAAAGAAATGATTAAGTATAACGTCCAATAAAAAAGAATGGTAAAAACATAATACATCAAGTCCATTAAGTCGTCGAAAGGAAAGCTGACGTACTGAAATCGATCTGGACTTCCGAAATAAAATAAAAATACAATCAAAAAAATCGCAACAAAGGACTGCTTACAAAAATTGCGTGATTCGCCAGTATCACTTCGGTACTTTATACCAATCAATACCATTGCCCCAATGACAGCAAAGAGAATTAATCGCCCCAGATATAAATAAGAAAATGGTTCTCTTATATCTGGTTCAGAGATTAGAACAAAAAATAGATATAAAACTCCTGACAGTAAACTAACTAGCGTAATTAACAACAGAAGTTTGAAAGGGTACCACACCTTTCTAACCTTAAAATTTATGAATTGATTGAACCAAACTCTGCTGACAATCACCCCCCCAAGAACTGCTCCTACATCCAGAAAGTTGGAAAAGAATACCAAACAAAGTGTCGCTACTATCAATACTGCTTTGATGGCCCGATTTTGATTATATGTGTCTCTCGATATCGACATGTATAAGACAAGAATAATGACAAAAAATCAAATCTTCCTAGAAGACACCTAACGGATTCTAAGGTTGCATTCTCTCTTACCTTGTAATAAATATTCCATTTGACTCACCAATATGAAAAATATTTTAAACTCATTGTAACCGAGCGTATAACCCCGCGTCTCCTAAGCAACATGACCACAGAACAATTTAAAACCGAAGTCTTAACAGTCAAAAACAAGCTGTATCGATACGCCCTGAGTATTGTGTGCGAAATGGAGTTGGCAGAAGATATCGTACAAGAAGTGTTCATGAAGCTTTGGAACCAGCGAGAAAAACTCAAGGACATCAAAAACATTGAAGCATGGAGTATGACGATTACCCGAAATCAGTGTTTAGACAAATTGAGGAAAAAGAAAATGCATGTGGTGGATCTATCAGAGGCCAAATATCAAATATCTGGTCATGATATTTCAGACCACCTCAGCATCAACAATGATTTGATGGAAAAAATCGAATCTACGCTGGAGCTGCTACCCGAAAAACAAAGAGAGATTTTTCGGCTGCGGGAATTACTGGGCTACTCCAATCAGGAGATCGAAGAGATCATGGGCTTGGACGACACTCAGGTGAAAGTGTACTTGTTCAGGGCAAGACAAAAAGTAAGGGCATCATTGAGTAAAATATTGAACTATGGAGTGGAAACAAATCAAGCAGCTGTCTGATAAGTATTGGAAAGCTGACACGACAATAGAAGAGGAAAAACAACTCAGAAAAAACATCACATCCTCCAACGATCCTTTGGATCCGCAGGAGGTCGAGTATTTCAAGACTTTGGAGCAGTTCTCTTCGGTAAAACTCGATGACAACTTTGATGATCAGTTTTTTAAAAACATTGAATCGGAACGTCAAACGATTCCATTCTTTCATCAAAAATGGTTTCAACTAGCGGCATCCGTGGTACTACTGATTGGCATGGCTGGAGGTTTTCATACTTATAAAACCAAACAGTTAGCTCGTCAGCAAGAAGCAAGAGCCGCTTTCGAAATAGCAAAAAGTGCCCTTTTTATGGTTTCTGATAAAATGAATCAAGGCAATCAATACACAATAGATGGCTTGAAGAAATTTGAAGAAACCCATCAGAAAATTAAAACTCAGAATTTCAACAATTAAGAATATGAAAAAGTTAATAATCATCATGATAGCGGTAGCGGGGAGTTTTTCCAGCATGGCGCAAGACAATGCAATAAGCAAATACTTCACAAGTTTTTCCGCTGATACCTCATTCACGAAAGTGACTGTGACCAGTAAAATGTTCTCGCTATTCACAGAAATTGAAGGAGAAGACGAGGCGGAAAAAGAAGTACTTGAAGCATTGAGCAAATTGAAAGGAATCAAGGCATTGATCAATGAAGACCCCAAAGATTCCAAAGCACTTTACGCTAATGCGATCAAATCTATCGACAAAGACAAAAGTTACGAAGTACTGATGTCGGTAGAAGGCAGCGATGAGAACATCAAGTTCATGGTTCGAGACCAAGGCAGTGTCATCAACGAATTGCTCATGATCGTATCGGGCGATGATGAATTTTTAATCATGAGTCTCTTTGGAGAAATCGATTTGAAACAAATCGCTAAGCTCTCTAGAGTCATGAAAATGAAAGGCATGGATCATCTCAAAGCATTAGACAACGATAATGATTGATATCAACATAGGTCAAATACTCAATTACTCTGCTCTTTATCCAAAGGGCAGAGTTTTACTGCTCTCTCTTGCGCTGCTGTTCATGTCTATCATCTCTTATGCACAGAGTAGCACAATCACAGACTTGAAAAAGGAAAGACTGACCAGCATGGATTTGCATTTTTATCCAAGTACACTCCGCATGGTCAATCTCGACAACAATGAAGAGTTTAACCGACTCATTCAGGATATCGAAAAACTCATTTTCTTCAAGATGAATGGTAAGTTCGAGAATATTGACCTATACAATTTGGTGAATCAACTCCAGTCGAACGAAGATTTCGAAGAATATGTAGTCGTGGAGGGTCCCACGAAAAAATTCTATCTGTTGGGCAGAGAAAAACCTACGGAAACGGTAGGCATTGCTTTATTGGACAATGAGCATTATGTATTCGACGTGGCTGGCAGTCTCGAACTCAAAGAGCTTCCTAAGTTGTATCAATACATATCGGAAAATGACTCTACGTTTCAAAATAAGTTTTCATCCATTCTAGGACTGATGGAAATGGGCGATGACATAGCGGACTAAAAAACTCAAACATTGAAATACATACTCGAAACCAAAGGGCTCACCAAAAAGTATGGCAAGCTCACTGCGTTAGATCAACTCAATCTAACCATAGAACCAGGCATGGTCTTCGGACTATTGGGACCTAATGGCAGTGGCAAAACCACTACCCTAGGCATGATTCTCGACGTCACCAAACCTACCAGCGGTAGTTACTCCTGGTTTGATGAAGCACCTAGTGCGGATAGTCGAAAAAGAATAGGTGCCATATTGGAAACGCCTTGCTTCTACCCCTATCTATCAGCGGTAAGAAACTTGAGAATCATAGCCAAAATCAAAGAGTGCCCAGAATCAAGAATCGATGAAGTGATAAAGCAAGTCGGCTTGTATGAGCGCAAAGATGATTCTTTCAAAACCTATTCACTCGGCATGAAACAGCGATTGGCCATAGCCTCTGCCCTCTTGGCGGATCCTCCGGTATTGATTTTGGATGAGCCTACCAATGGACTAGATCCGCAAGGCATCGTAGAAATTAGAGAGATCATTCAGCAGATTGCCTCTTCAGGCAAAACGATCATATTAGCGAGTCATTTGCTCGACGAAGTGCAAAAAGTATGCACCCATTTCTGCGTATTGCGAAAAGGTGAAAAACTCTATCAGGGAAGTGTAGAAGAAGCATTGTCTGACCAAAAAACAATCGAGGTAGCGGCATCTAATATGTCTAAGCTAGAAGAAACCCTTCAAGGATTGGAAGGCGTTTCTAAGATCGAAATAATGCCCGACGCTTTATCCCTGACGACAGACAATGGAATCTCACCAGAAGCCATCAACACCTTCCTTTTTGAAAAAGGCATGACCGCCACTCACCTGGTCAAAAAAGGCGGCAGCCTTGAAAAACAATTTCTCAAAATACTCAACGAAAATGACTAGACTCTTACAAATAGAATGGCTCAAATTACGCTACAACCGAGCCTTTTGGATACTGATCGGCATGTATACTGCAGGGGTAATCATCATTTGCTCAAGCGTCATGATCGCACTGCAATACTTAAAAAGCAAAGGCGCAGATTTCAATGGCATCGACCCCACGATCATCCCGTTCTACGACTTTCCGGATGTATGGCACAACATCGCTTACATGGCCACCTTTTTCAAGGTGCTACTGGGATTCATTATGGTTATTTCTATCGCCAACGAGGCCTCCTACCGAACCATGCGTCAAAACATCATCGATGGATTGAGTAAAAAAGAATTCCTGATGACCAAACTATTAATCATTGGTATCCTCTCTCTCGGAGCCATGCTGTTGCTGTTTTTCATTGGTCTAACTACTGGAAGCCTATATTCGCACGTTTGGGGATGGAAATATGTATTCTCCGACTTACAGTTTTTGTTTGCTTATGGATTTGAGGTTTTTTGTTATCTCACTTTTGCAATGATGATTGCTTTATTCGTGAGAAAAGCTGGACTGGTCATCGTTGGGCTATTAATGTACACTTTGATATTTGACCCAGTAGCTTCGAAATTGCTCGAGCACTTTCCTCCGCTTTGGGATGAAATTCGCTTTTTGAAAGATTATCTCCCGGTCACAGCCATGAACAATCTGATTCACATTCCTTATATGAAGTATTTCTTTCAGGAGATCCAGGATTATGTATCATGGAGAGAATTTTCAATTGCTTTGGGCTGGCTAGTAGCCAATATCAGTTTGAGCTACTGGATACTGAAGAAAAGGGATTTGTAGGATATAACAGAATCAAAAAAGACTATCTCACAAGCCCTCAATTCGTCATCACGAGTGAAACGAAGTGATCTTAAAGTTTGATTGCAAATCTTATTTTAAGATTGCTTCAAGAAGTTCACAATGACGGTCAGCTTGTGAGATAGCCTCTGTTCAAATTAAGTAGCACTATTTAAGCTGCCACTTTATAGAGTCGCTTATATTCACCAAAAGTGATCATTCGCTGTGTATCTTCATCCCACAATTTGTGATTCATGTATTTCAGACTTTCCCAAAAGCCAATGACCGTCGTGTACTTGCTGAACTGAGGATTTTCTTTGATGCATTTTACCAAGTTGTAATTCGGAATAGCCGAATACAAATGATGGATATGATGTACGCCAATGTTACCCGTAAGCCAGTTGACCAAACCAGGTAATTTGTAGTATGTACTACCTTTCACTGCTGACACGAAGTGATCCCAATTATTTTCCCATCTTTTATATCCATCTTCATGCTGATGCTGTACAAAGAAAAACCAAATAGCTATAATCGAAAACAAATACAGCACAGTCAAATAAGTTGCTAGAATGGCTTGCCATTCGAATATCAAACAAAGCGCTACGACCCCGCCGATCACGACCACATTATTGATCATGACACTCCAGAAAGCTCGACTTTTTTTGTTCTCAAGTACCACCAAAGGCAATCTCATATTTCTAATAAAATAGATGATAGGACCAATCATAAAAGTCACCACTGGGAATCTGAATATTTGATATTTCACTCTATCCCATGTACCCATCTCCTGATATTCTTTGACAGTCAAAGTGTTGATATCACCTATATCTCTAGTCTCTAATTTGCCGTTGTGATTGTGGTGAAAGGCATGAGCATCTGCCCAATATTTGTAGGGCATGGCGCTAAAAATACTGCATACAAAACCGATGGCATCTCTCCACTTTTTTGATTTCACAAAGGAATGATGGCCGCAGTCATGCTGAATAATGAATATTCTTACCAGGAAAAAAGCGTTGATCACACCTAAACCAAAAAACAAGAACAGGTTGTAAGAAAACGCCCAATACATAGCAATCCAAATCGCCACGAATGGAATCATCGAATTGCAAATTTGCCATATTGCCTTCCTGTAAGACGTCTGCTTGTATTTCTGCAGCGTCGTCATCATCTCCTTCGCAAATGCTTTTATTTCAATGTCACTCATAAAATACTAATACAATTGTTTGTTACTCTTAGGACAAGATTACCCTATTTTTTGTGACAAAGATCGGTAAATTTTTTTAGCCCGTTTGAAGTCCTTCAGAAATAAAACTTATGATCTAAATCAACTTTGGGCTAATTTTTGCAAATGCTCAATAAATTAAAATGAAATACACATGAAAAAGTTAATCCTAATTCCTATTTACTTTCTTGCTGTTGTTACGGCATCCGCACAACTTAATGTGGTTGGAAATGCTTCCATTTCAGTACAGCCAGAGCGTACCATAATTACCTATTCCATTAATGAAACGAAAGACAGCTATGACGAAGCCATATCATTGATGACCAAAAGAATAGATGCATTGACTGCTTCTCTTACTAAAATTGGTTTCAAAAAAGAAGATATTAAAACGGCCAATTTCAATATCCGTCAAAATCGAAAATACCGACAGGGAGAACCTAAAGGAGAAGAATATGTTGCATCCCAAACGCTTGAGGTTAGGTTTGATCATTCAACCAAACGTTTACTCGAGGTGTTGAATAAAACAGCTTCGGACGAATCCGCACCTTCAGTTTCTATTACTTTTGGCATGTCTGATGAGCAGGAAGAAATGGTAAAGAAGCAACTCATGAAAATGGCAGTAGCCGATGCCAAAGCGAAAGCAGAAATTCTAGCTGAAGCCACGGGATACACCTTAATGGGAATCAATGAAATCAATTATGGAGGCTCTACTCATACCCCTCGCCCTCAATCAGCTAGTATGGGCATGATGAAAAGTTTCGCAGAAAGTGATGTTTCTAATTTCGAGGCCAAAGATTTGACAATCACCGACCAAGTCTTCATTTCCTATAAAATCGAAGATTAAATCTATCTGGAAACCGTATTTATTAGGTAAATTAAGGGAATGAAAAAACTACTCATTCCCTTTCTTTTTGTCCTCAGTATTCAGCTGAACGCCCAAGATCAAAAACCAACCATAGAAGATTTGAACTTTATGCGGGGATACTGGGTCGGTGATGGATTTGGTGGGGTTTCTGAAGAAGTCTGGATGCCCGCTTCACTCGGTCGCATGAATGGCATCTATAAACACATGACAGATGACCAAACCACTTTTATGGAGTTTATGGATATTTCTACTGTCAACGATACCATCAGATTACGGTTAAAGCATTTCAATCCAGATATGACTGGGTGGGAAGAAAAAGACAAGTATGTGACTTTTACCTTGCAATCTATTGAACCAAATAAGGCTGTTTTCAAAGGACTCACCTACGAATTGGTAGATCCAAACTACTTGAAAGTCTCTTTGAAATTGAAACAGAAAGATGGCAGTGTAAAAACCGAAGTATTTAACTTCAGACGTAATACATTATAAGATTCTCATCTTTCCATACAGTTCGAATTTTTCAACAAACTCCTGTATTCACTAACAAATTTCTAAATATTCGCTAAAATCTTGTTCACACCTAAGATTCAGCTATCTTTGCTTCACTTATCAAGAAAGACCGAGGGACTGGGCCCGTTGACGTCTTGGCAACATATCCAAAGCCGCAATACTGGATGTTGTGCCAACTCCCATTCTGAATGAATCATCATTTAGAAAAAGATAGGTTATCTCTATAAGATTTCTTTTTTGATAAGTACTGTGTAGGAAAAATTCCCATACAGACAGAAATAGCATTTGGCTCAAAAGCATTCGCTATTCAAATTTTAAATATTTGAAGAATATGAATATTCTAGATATTCTAAAGGAGAGAATATTAGTCTTGGACGGTGCCATGGGAACCATGATCCAACGATATGGATTGGAAGAAAAAGACTTCAGAAATGAAGAATTGAAAGATCACGAAATTCCATTAAAAGGGAATAATGATTTGCTTTCCGTTACACGTCCTGATGTAATTAAAGAAATCCATGCGGCTTACTTCACAGCTGGAGCAGACATCATTGAAACGAATACTTTTGGCAGTACGTGGGTGGCTCAAGCTGATTATAAACTGGAAGACTGGGTCTACAGAATTAACTACGAATCAGCAAAAATTGCTAAAGAAGTAGCTGAGGAATTTACAAGTCAAAACCCTGATAAGCCACGATTTGTAGCTGGATCTATGGGTCCGACTAACCGTTTGGCTTCCATGTCCCCCAACGTAAATGACCCTGGCTACAGAGCCATCACTTTTGATCAGTTGCTTGAAGCTTTTGGCAATCAGGCCAAAGCTCTACTCGATGGCGGTGCTGACATTTTGTTGGTAGAAACCATCACAGATACACTGAATTCGAAAGCAGCCTTAATGGCCATCGACCAAATCGCTGAAGAAAGAGGTATCCGCATACCAATTATGGTATCCGGTACGATCACTGATGCCAGTGGAAGAATATTGTCTGGACAAAATACGGAAGCCTTCCTGATCTCTGTGTCTCATTTAGAATTAATGAGTATCGGTTTGAATTGTGCATTGGGAGCAAGAGAATTGAAACCGTATCTAAGTACGCTTTCGAACAAGTCGAAATTCAATATTAGTGCCCATCCGAATGCAGGCTTACCCAACGAATTTGGTGAGTATGATGAAACTCCTGAAGACATGGTAGATCAGATCAAAGAATTTTTAGATGATGGATTGATCAACATCATTGGAGGGTGCTGTGGTACTACTCCAGATCATATCAAGGCCATTGCTGAGCTGGCGTCCAATTACAAACCTCGAGTAGCCTAAATCATGAATATACATCCAGAATATCCAGGAAGATACGAATACAAGTGGCATGCTCATGATCCAATGAAATTAAGTGGATTAGAACCACTGATAGTAACGCCAGACATGAACTTTATCAATGTCGGTGAAAGAACCAATGTCACTGGGTCAAGAAAATTCCTTAGACTGATCAAAGAAGAAAAGCATGAGGAAGCACTTGAAGTAGCTAGAAATCAAGTGGAAGGTGGAGCACAAATCATTGATGTGAATATGGATGAGGGCATGCTCGATGGTGTTGAAACCATGACCAAGTTCCTCAATTTGATGGCAGCTGAACCAGACATTGCCAGAATTCCTGTGATGATAGATTCATCCAAATGGGAAATCATTGAGGCAGGGCTCAAATGCACACAAGGAAAGTCAGTAGTCAATTCCATCAGTTTGAAAGTGGGCGAAGAAGAATTCATACGACAAGCCAAACTCATCAAACAATACGGCGCAGCAGTAATCGTGATGGCATTTGATGAAGATGGCCAAGCCGACAACTACGAAAGAAGAATAGAAATCGTCAAGCGCTCCTATGAGCTTATGACAGGTCCTAAAATCAATTTCAAACCAGAAGACATCATCTTCGATTTGAACATTTTTCCGGTGGCCACAGGAATGGAAGAGCATAGAAAAAATGCACTTGACTTCTTCCAGGCTACCCGATGGGTGCGCGAAAACCTACCAGCTGCACACGTGAGCGGCGGCGTAAGTAATGTGTCTTTCTCTTTCAGAGGAAACAATCCAGTAAGGGAAGCGATGCACTCTGCTTTCTTGTATCACGCCATTGGTCAAGGCATGGACATGGGCATCGTAAATCCTGCTATGCTGGAAGTGTATGACGACATTCCTAAAGACCTGTTGGAGCATGTGGAAGATGTATTGTTCGACCGCAGAGACGACGCCACCGAACGTTTGCTGGACTTTGCGGAAACTGTAAAAGGTAGCGGTAAAGTTGAAAAGAAAAACGATGAGTGGAGAGCACTTCCTGTTGCTAAAAGGATAGAACATGCTTTAGTAAAAGGCATTGTAGAATTTATAGATGAGGACACAGAAGAAGCACGACAAAGTTTTGAAAGGCCACTTCATGTCATAGAAGGTCCGCTGATGGACGGCATGAATGTCGTTGGAGACCTATTTGGGGAAGGCAAAATGTTCTTGCCACAAGTAGTAAAAAGTGCCCGAGTGATGAAAAAGGCGGTGGCTTACCTGACGCCCTATCTCGAAGCAGAAAAATCCGAAGGCGCAGCTCAGAATGCAGGCACCGTACTATTAGCTACTGTGAAAGGTGACGTACATGATATTGGGAAAAATATCGTGGGCGTAGTAATGGCATGTAATAACTACGAAATAGTTGATATGGGCGTGATGGTGCCCAATGAGAAAATATTAGAAAAAGCCAGAGAGGTAAATGCAGATGTTATCGGTCTCAGTGGATTGATCACACCTTCGTTGGACGAAATGGTAGATTTCGCCAAATTATTGGAAAAAGAAAAAGCCACTTTTCCTTTGCTCATAGGTGGAGCTACCACTTCAAGAATTCATACGGCAGTGAAAGTCGATCCGTGCTACAGTGGGCCTGTCATCCATGTATTGGATGCTTCGAGAAGTGTGCCCGTAGCTGGTGATTTATTGAATTCTAAAAAGGATGCCTTCGTGGCAAAGACTAAGAAAGAGTATCAGGAAGCAAGAGAAAATCACGCTGGCAGGACTAAAGCAAAAAATTACATCCCTTTTGAAGAAGCGAAAGCCAACTCATTTAAAATAGACTGGGGAACTAGTGAAATCAAAAAGCCAAATTTCATAGGTAACAAGACTTTCAACAACTTCCCTCTGGAAGAAATTAGAAAGTATATTGATTGGACGCCGTTTTTTCAGACTTGGATGCTCAAAGGCAAATACCCCAAGATCCTACAGGATGAAGTCATTGGCGAACAAGCCACGGAGCTATACAACGATGCCAACAAAATGCTGGATGAAGTGATCGCCAAAAGAAGCCTTCAGGCCAATGGCGTCATTGGCATCTACCCTGCCAACAATACAAATGGGGATGACATCAAAATTTCAGACCGTTCAGGCAAGGAATTGACCACCTTCCATTTCCTTCGTCAACAAGGAAAAAAAGGAACCAACATCGCCAATATGTCTTTAGCCGATTTTGTAGCACCTGAGTCATCGAGCAAGCAAGACTACATGGGTGGGTTCGCCGTAACCGCAGGCCTCGGTATTGAAAAATTGATTGAAAAATACGAAAAAGAACATGATGATTACCATGCGATAATGATCAAGGCAATAGCTGATCGGTTGGCGGAAGCTTTTGCTGAACTGATGCATGAAAAAGTCAGAAAAGAACTTTGGGGCTATGCTTCGGATGAAACTTTTGACAATGAACATCTAATCAGTGAAAAATATGCCGGTATCAGACCAGCACCAGGTTATCCAGCCTGTCCAGATCATACCGAGAAGCCGATCTTATTCAACCTACTGGATGCAGAAAATGAAACGGGTATTATACTCACTGAGTCGAATGCCATGTATCCTGCTGCTTCCGTCAGTGGTTTCTATTTCGCGAATGCTGAATCCAAGTACTTTGGATTAGGCAAAATAGCAAAAGACCAAGTAGAAGAATACGCCCGAAGAAAAGGAATGACATTGGAAGAAACTGAAAAGTGGCTCTCTCCAAACTTGAATTATAATTAATAGCATGGTTGAGTTTGAATATAACAGACATAACCAAATAAACTTATATACTTAAACATTAATATCATGAGTACGATACGATTAGGTGACGAAGCACCAAACTTTACGGCACAATCCACTGCAGGAGATATCAATTTTCACGAATGGCTGGGGGACAGTTGGGGGATCTTATTTTCGCACCCTGCAGACTATACACCAGTGTGCACCACTGAACTAGGTACCGTGGCTAAGTACAAACCTGAGTTTGACAAAAGAAATGTAAAAGTAGCAGCGCTAAGTGTGGATGGATTAGAATCTCATAACGGATGGGTGAAAGACATCAACGAAACACAGGACACTACAGTCAATTTTCCAATTATTGCAGATGAAGACAGAAACGTGTCTACGCTGTACGACATGATTCACCCAAATGCAAATGACAAATTAACCGTAAGGTCTGTATTCGTAATTGGAGCTGACAAAAAGGTCAAATTGATCATCACCTACCCTGCTTCTACTGGCAGAAATTTCGACGAGCTGCTGAGGGTAATCGACTCACTACAGTTGACTGCCTACCACAAAGTAGCCACACCAGCCAACTGGAACAATGGCGACGATTGTGTGATTGTACCAGCAGTGGCCAATGAAGATATTCCATCTTTATTCCCGAAAGGTCACAAGGAAGTAAAACCTTATTTGAGACTGACTCCTCAACCAAATTTGAATTAAAAGAACAAAAGAGATGGACAGCTTTGTCCATCTCTTTTCCTTGCTTTACAAAAAACCTGAAATAAAAGGCAAACACTATAGGCTATTGGTCCATAGACTAAAAGAGACAAATGAAAGTAACCGAACATATCACAAACGCCAAGGGTAATACCCTTTTCTCATTGGAAATCATTCCGCCAAGGAAAGGGGAAAATATTCAGAACATATTTGATCACCTCGATCCTTTGATGGAATTCAAACCGCCGTTTATTGATGTGACCTATCATCGTGAGGAGTACGTTTATAAAAAACATCCGAACGGACTTTTAGAAAAAAAGACGACTCGGAAAAGACCAGGGACAGTAGGGATTTGTGCGGCATTAAAACATAGGTACAATGTAGATCCTGTGCCTCATATCATTTGTGGTGGATTCAATAAGGAAGAGACTGAAAATGCATTGATTGATCTGAATTTCTTGGGAATTGACAATGTATTAGTGCTTCGCGGAGATGCCATCAAATCTGAATCTAAATTCACTCCTGAACCTGAAGGCAACGACTATGCCATCGACCTACTTCATCAGGTAAAAGGCATGAATGAAGGGAATTATTTGGATGATGAAATGGAAAATGCCAACCCTACTGATTTTTGTATTGGCGTGGCTGGTTATCCAGAAAAGCACTTCGAAGCACCAAGTTTAAATTCAGACTTGAAATATCTGAAGCAAAAAGTGGATGCTGGTGCCGAATACATTGTTACTCAGATGTTCTTCGACAATCAGAAGTTTTTTGATTTCGAAAAAAAATGCAGGGAGATCGGGATTAATGTCCCAATTATTCCGGGTCTGAAGCCATTCAAAACCAAAAACCAATTGAGCGTACTGCCAAGTTTCTTTAAAATAGACTTACCGGATGATCTGGTAGATGCGGTTGAAAAGTGTAAAGACAACAAAGAGGTTCAGCAAGTGGGAATTGAATGGGGAATTAAACAATCTCAGGAGTTGAAAGATCATGGTGTTCCTGTATTGCACTATTACTCCATGGGCAAATCTTCTAGTGTTCAAAAGATCGCGAAGGCGGTTTTTTAATTTAGCTTAAACATATTAGCAAGAATACTATGGGGCTCAAAGCATTTATTGTCGATTCTTTCACGAATGAACTCTTTAAAGGAAACCCTGCAGGGGTATGTATTCTAGATCATTCATTAGATGAAAGTCTTATGCAGGCTGTCGCTACTGAATTCAACCTTTCAGAAACGGCATTTGTTCAGAGGTCAAATCAGAAAGACAACCACTATCATATCAGATATTTTACTCCTACTGTGGAAGTTGATTTTTGTGGACATGCTACATTAGCTGCTTCTAAAGTTCTATTGAAAGAGTCTAATCAAGACATCGTATCCTTTACAACATATAAAGACTTAGAACTTAACGCAATGAAAGAAGGTGAATCAGTTGTAATGCAGTTTCCATTATACGACACCATTGAAGATCAACCTAATCAAAGATTACTGAATGCTTTTGGTATTAGTAAACCAATTTCTGTTCAATTTGCCGAATCACTCGATATGCTAGTAATTGAAGTCGAAAGCAAAGAAGCCCTACTGGCAATCAAACCAGACTTTCACGAAGCAATCAAGAGTTCGAATAAGATTAAAGAATTAGTAATTACAGCTAAATCTGACGATCAAAATTACAATTTCTATTCCCGATGCTTTTGCCCTTGGATCGGAATCGATGAAGATCCTGTGACCGGTGCTTCACATTCAGTTTTGGCCAAATACTGGGGTCAAAAACTGAATAAGCAAGAATTATCAGCTTTTCAACTTTCTGATCGAGGTGGATACTTAAACCTCAAAATCATTGATGACTCAACCCTTGAAGTCAGAAGCAATGCTAAAATAGTTCTTCAAGGAATGCTCGAAATTTAAGATTAATCAATACATTTTTTTCATTAAGAATAAACCTTTTGATCCTTCTAAAGTCTAATAGGCTTTAAATCAAAAATTCTAATAAAATGAAAGTATTAATGTTAAAGATGAGCGCTGTAGCACTTGCAGTACTTATCAGTTTTCAAATCCAAGCAAAACAAGATCGACCAGACAAGGAAGAGATCTTTGCCAAATTGGATGTGAGCAAAGATGGTCAACTAGACAAAAACGAATTCAAATCTGGAGGCAAGAAGCTCAGAGAGGAGAAAAAAGATTCTCGTGACCCCAGAAAAGCCTTTGATAAAATGGACTCAGATAAAAGTGGGGCTATCGAGTTTGATGAATTTGAAAAAATGAGTAACGCAAGAAGTGAAAGACCAGCACCTCCTTCTCCAGATGAGTTATTTGAGAAAATGGATGTGGACAACGATGGTTTTGTGAGCTTGGAAGAATTCAAAGCGCACAAAGGACCAGAACGAAAAGGGAAAAATTAATATTATCGGTTCAATTTCACTCAGAGTTACTCGAAGAGAACTCTGAGTACTTATTTCCCAATCTCCTTCACCATTTTCAAAGAAATATAGATCAACGCGAAGCCTACCACTGCAATGACAAACCAGACCAAATACTTATTATTCCAAAAGCCCTTTTGAACAGGGTCTTCTATTGAAGCTATATTTTCTATTACACCATGGCTGATTAATGGGATATTGGCTGGTATCTGACTTGCAAATGCTTTGAGATCATAATCTGGTTTCACCAAAGACTTATCCCCCAATTTCATCGAATAAGTCATGGACGGCAATAATTCTACCACCAAATACTTGTTCAGATAGGAAGCAGAAACAGATTCCACTTTGAGCGGATGATTGTCTCGATTGTCAATTTGAATTTGTAGCTCTTGAGCTACTGTACCTCTAAAAGCCATTTTATTTTCACTATTCGAATTCAATTCAAACAAACCAATGGAATGAAAGTATTCATACTTATTTTTCTTACGATCCACTCCTTCTCTTTTCACTAAAACATGAGCCTGTCTTAAATAAAACTCTTCTCCACTCAATACCAATTGAAGCTCTTCGAGATATCTAGGCTCAGGAAATTTGATGTGAATAGTCGACTGCTTCAAACTATCCCTTTGGGAAATAATTGGGCAATTGAAACGGGTAGAGAGGCCTTTGACTTGTTGCGTATCATAATAGCCCACTTTCAGGATGTTTATAGGCAGCTTCCAATTGTCATTGATCTCTAATTTGAAATAGCCATAATCGCTTAATGGAAAGTTCAGCATTTTCATTTCAGAAGTCTTCTCTTCGCTTTGCATGGCATGCAACAAGTAATTATCCTTAATCACATACCAATTCTCCAAATCATCGCTTCCGCTTAACCTGGCTCGTTTTTTTACATCTGTGTTTTTCACCAAGAAGCTTATATTGTCAATAGGCTCCTTAGTGGGGTTGCTAAAAATCAAATGAGAAATCGCATCTTGCTTGTAGGCCTTATCCGTGATCTCATATTCCTTAAATAAGGAACGGGTAGAAGCTTTTGATTCGTTTCTTTTGATATAAGCTTGCTCTTCTCCTTCATTATCAAACACTCTGAGATCGCTCCAATCGTTGGCTGTTCGACCAAGTAATTCTGGAGAAAGTAGCACGCGATAGTATCCAGAATCAGCAACAACTGGTAAGTCTGCTGTAAATTTAAATTCTTGTCCAAAAGCTAAAGTGCTCCAAAGCAAGACAACTACGCCAACGATCTTACTTTTCATCATCTTGAATAATAAATTTTAATTTTTGGTACAGGAACGAAATCAATAATAAAATTACACCTAATAAGATAAAAGAGATGATTTTACCCGTTGAGTTGCCAGCCAAATCATAGAAAAACAACTTAACAATAGTGACAGAAAACACCACCAATGAGGCCAATCTCAAAGGTTTCATTCTGAGTTTCATTCCGACGATCATCAAAACCAATGCAGACAAAGCCCAAACCACTGGATAAACCGATCTGACTGCGCCATCAAATGCTTCATACTCTTCCTTACCTGAACCAAACTGGTAGAGCATAGACAAATGCCCCACCTCTACCGAACTCACGAAAACTCCAATAAAGGCCAAAACCCATAAGGAGATATTTCCGAATTTGGACTGAAAGCCATGCGTCTTTTGAATATACTGGTAACAATGTATCACAATGAATACAAAAAGTATCAACATCACATAATGCCAGTAAAATCCTGTATTTACCCCTTCTTCTAGCAAATAATAGCTCCTTGAGAAGGTGATTTCATTCAGATAAAAGGTGAGATATGACCCAATGGCAAGAACAGAAAGGGCAAAACTTGCTTTCTTAACCATCTCGTTTGGTCTGATTTTAGAAGCTGCAGCTATTAATAATACATAGACATAATTGTACACGCCCAAAAGAATCATCCTTCTTGAATATTCAAAATCGAATCGAAGAAACTGATAATTGAGTTCTAAAAGAAAACCCAAGTAAAACACGATGGCAAAAAGCACACTGAAATTGGACTTCTTCCAAGTGATTTTGATTCCTCTGAATTCAAAAGTCTCGTCCATTTTCATTAAAGTCATAGAACCAATCAAAGAGACAATGGCTACGAAAGAAGCCATAAAAGCTTTGTTCATAAACAAACTAAGAACGATGTAATCATACTTAGGATAGTAGTTTTGTTGCCAATCGATAGATAGACTAATCAGCATTAATAAGGTAATGATCACTGAAGCTGCTTTCATCAGCTGGATACCAGATTTTTGCGAAAGCCATAACAACAATACAGCCTCCAACGACCAGAATAGAGTAATATAATTGCCATCTAACTGGATAGGCGCAATCAAACTCACAAAAGTCAGTACCAGTCCGATCAACAAGAACAGTAGATTCTTGTCAATGTCCTTACGCTTATAAAGCGCAAAAACAAATCCAAAATTGAATAGAGCTACGAGCCCTGCAAATAATCCGCTCAACAAGCCTTCGCTATATCCTTGAACCAACCCTAGCCCAAGACCAAAGTACAAACTCGAATTAGTCAACAACATCATAATTTCTGGATATTTGAACTTCCTTGAATTTTTGACATTGTAGATGATCGTCATCAAATAGAAGATCAAATAGAAAGCGGTAAGGAATAAAAACAAAGGCAGTCTCGTCTCGTCCTGATTGTCTATAAACTTGGTAAAGTAAACCCCGAGAAAGAGCAAATAAGTAAATCCATACGCCAGGTAATTGATCACATTCCATTTTTTGAAATAGACCAAAGTCAGCATTCCAATATCCAGAATTAATATATAAGTAAGCAATACGCTGAAATTGCCCGAGCCCGTGCTCACAAAAAACGGAGTCCCAAATCCACCAATGATCGCCAATACCGCCAATTCTTTTCTATCATAAGCGATAGACAATAGCACACCGAAAGCGGTAATAAAAACCATTATTACGAAAGCCGCCGTCTGAGGAATCAACGCGTATTCGTGAAAGGCCAGTGCTATCGTGAAATACAGCACAGCTAAAGCACCACCAACTAAGATGGAACTGAACTTGGCAAACGAGGTTCGCATATAATGCGCCAATCCGATCATCCCTCCTCCAATCAACACGCCAATGGCTACGCGCATCGCTTCAGTGATCACTTCATTGTCGATTCCCAGCTTCACCAGAAATCCCATCCCAATAACGAAAATTACGATACCGACTTTACTCAGAAGGTTTTCACCAATGAACTTCTCCAAATCGGGATTTCGTTCCATAAAAGATGGACGAGGCGGTTTGCTTACTACTTTCTTTTTAGGCGCAACTGGCGTCGCTTTTGGTTTTTGAGATTGCGCAATCAATTCCTTGACATGATCAGGCACTTGCTCTTTCACTTCTTCTTTTGGAGGTTCTGGAGCTGGTTTTGGTTTTTCTACTACCGCTCTTTTGACTGGTGCTATGGATTTAACCTTCTCTTCACCAATTACATCATCATGTATCTGTTTGACTCTTCTATCAATTTTATCTACACGGTCCATCAGTCGGACAATCATGATCAAGAGAATAACTAAAAGCAGTATAATAAATCCTTCCATTTAGCGATGGTTAATAGTTGCGGGATCACCCAAATCTTAAAACTCGACAAGATAACTTTTTCTTTGTTCTTGTCGCAAAAAATAGCCAACTAGTCATGGCTGATTTTCAAAGCAACAGAATTTAGAACAGCCTCCAGCTTTTCCAAAGTTATTATATTCAATGACCTCAAATGTTTTGACGTTTTAGGAAATGACTGTAGGTGAAACTTTGGAAAAGTTCATCTGCCGAAATGAACCATAAATGGCACTTAATTTTTATAAAATACAATTCCTAAGTACCTGATACGCTGTCAGTGGTTCTACCAATTATATCGCTAGCTTTGCACCTCAAATTTCAACACCCATGGAAAAGTTCTCTTCAAGTAATCTGCATCTCAACATAAAAAAAGCCTTAGCAGAAAAAGGCATCGAAATACCCAGTGAGATTCAAGCCAAAACAATCCCCGTTTTGATGACGCACGAAGGTGATTTCATAGGACGATCAGCTACTGGCACTGGCAAAACCTATGCTTACGGTGCACCCCTTTTGTCCAAAATAGACCCTGCCATGGGCAAGGTACAAGCCGTAGTACTCGTGCCCACTCGTGAGCTCTGTGAGCAGGTCGGCAAGGAATTATCTTTTTTGTCCAAATACATACCCAACCTCAAAACAGAATCTATCTATGGTGGCGTTTCATTAAAAACTCAAATCCATGATTTAAGCAATGGCACCCATATCGTAGTCGCTACGCCAGGGCGATTGATGGATTTAGTCAATAGAAAAGTCGTGCATCTCGAAACTTTGAAATACGTGGTTTTTGATGAAGCTGACGAGATGCTATTCAAAGGATTTCAAACTGATATAGATAAGATTTTGGCTACCGCCAATCGAACGTATTCTACTTGGTTGTTTTCGGCTACCATGCCAGATGAAGTCAACAGTTTGATCAAGAAGTATTTGCATAAAGACTTAATCAAAGTCTTGGTAGGTAAAGCGGAAACTCCAAATGCAGGCATTCAACATCAGCTCATTGAATTAGCGGCGGAACAAAAACTGGATGCCCTATTACAATATCTACAGCGATACAGTGCTGAGAAGTGTATCATTTTTTGCAGAACCAAATCTGGCGTACAGAAACTTTACAAGCAGCTTTCGGCCAATAAATTTAGCTGCGGAGCCATCCACGGTGATTTACCACAGGGTCTTCGAAACAAAGTCATGGAACAATTCAAGGCCGGCAGTATCAAAACTTTGATTGCGACGGATGTGGCTTCTCGTGGCGTGGATATCGAAAGTGTGGGTATTGTTTTTCAATACCACGTGCCTGACACAAAAGAATCCTACACTCACCGCAGTGGTAGAACTTCACGTGCCGGAAAAACTGGCATCAGTTTAACTTTCATTTTCCCAGAGGAAAGAGAAAAGTGGGATGAAATTCAAAAAGGGCTAAGTTTGAAATTCAAAACCATGCCGGTACCGAGCCACAAGGATCAACTGGTCGGTAAAGCGATGGTTTGGGCACAAAAAATAGCCAAATCAAAACCCGTCGGCGATAAACTGGATGCAGCGACGAAACAAGAATTCAAAAATCAATTGAATCATTTGTCGAAAGAAGAACTACTAGAGAAGTTGTTGGCGACGTACCTTAGAGAGCAGCAGGGGTAAACACCATTCAGTTGTCATTTCGACTGAAGGGAGAAATCTTAACATACCTACAAGACGCTAATGAAATTTCTCCGCTGCGCTGCGAAATGACAAACAAAAGCTTATAAAAAAATGGGAGGCAAAAAGAAACAAGAAAAATCAAGGCCTACGCTGCATGTTCGAAACAAACACACAGGAAGGTACGATTTCGAGGCACTGAAAGCAGCACTTCCAGCACTTGTGGAGCATGTCCGCCCCAACCTGCATGGCGACGATTCTGTCGACTTCGCTAATCCAGAAAGTGTGAAAGTGCTCAACAAAGCACTACTCAAGCTCCAATATCAGATAGATAGCTGGGACCTACCAGAAGGCTATCTGTGCCCACCGATTCCTGGGCGAGCGGATTACATCCATCACATGGCAGATTGGCTTTGTAGTCATAACTACGGTCGGATTCCTACTGGCCAAAAGATCACTTGTTTGGACATTGGTGTGGGTGCCAGCTGCATCTATCCGATCATTGGTCAGAAGGAATATGGTTGGCAGTTTATCGCCTCGGATATCGACGAAAAGTCACTGGCCTCCTCACAAAAGATTGTAGATCAGAACCCCAGCCTCAAGGGCAAAATAGCATTCAGACGGCAACCCGACCCCAAAGACATCATCTATGGTATTCTGTCCAAAGAAGATAGAGTGGACTTGTCTATTTGCAACCCTCCTTTTCACGCTTCCGCGGAAGAAGCTCAAAAAGGTTCACTCCGAAAAGTAAACCATCTCAATAAAGAAAAATCCAAAAAAGCAACACTCAACTTTGGCGGACAAAGCAACGAACTCTGGTGCGACGGTGGAGAAAATAAATTCATCAGAGAGATGGTTCGCCAGAGCAGCAACTTCCCCGAATCCTGCTTTTGGTACTCCTCGCTCGTATCCAAACAGAGCAATCTCAAAAGCATTTATGAAGCCCTCGACAAAGCCAAAGCCACGATCGTCCACACCATCCCTATGGGACAAGGCAACAAGTCCAGCCGCATCGTGACATGGACTTTCCTATCGAAAGAACAACAAAAAAAGTGGAAGGATCTGAAGTGGAATAACAGAAAGTAATTGCAGATAACTTAGATTTGAGCAAGACATAATAGATATATAGTCACCTTTGTCTACATATCACTACGTTGTATGCCATGAGTGTAGAGTAAAAACCCACCGCACATTTTAGCACATTTGGTTTTTGCCACCGCACAAAACCCACCCAAAAAAACCAAAAGAGCTAAAATCAGCCCGCGCTCGGTGGACGATAGTAATCCGAACTATTTTTATATTGAAAAACGAGATATATAAAATTTAAATACTATCTTGGCTGGATAATTTTAGACGGATATGAACCGAATAAAGGAAGTACTTGACGAGAAGGGAATTAAGCAGACTTGGCTGGCTGAAAAGCTAGGTAAGAGTTACAATATGGTGAATGGATATGTGCAAAACAGACAGCAACCAAGGTTGGAAATCCTCTTTGATATAGCCAAAATTCTTGGTGTTGATCCAAAGGAACTTTTAAAATCGGACGGAGCTGAAAAGTGAAATAGAAATGGCAACAAACTTCTTTACAAACCAAGGCGAGAATACACTCTACAAAAAATTTGTAGGCGTATTTGAGCACATGCAAAACATTGAATATTTCAAGTCAGTCATAGGCTATTTTAGAGCTTCAGGGTATTTCGCTATTCGTCAACATTTTCCAGAAGATCTAAAAGTAAAAATCATTGCAGGAATAAATGTTGACCCTTTTATTGCATTGGCTCAGAAACAAGGACTTCTATTTAATCTCAATGCCAAAGATACCAAAGAAACATTTATTCAATCCATTCAAGAAGATATAATTAATGCCAAATACGGTAAGAATATCGAAGAGGGAATTTTACAGTTAATAAGTGATATAGCTGAAGGGCGAATTGAAATAAGAGCTCACAATTCAAAAAAGCTGCATTCCAAATTCTATATTTTTCTATCACCCAACTTCAATGAGCACAATCCTAACGGAATGGTGATTATGGGGTCATCAAACCTATCTGCTCAAGGTTTGGGGCTAGAAGCCGTGCAGTTCAACTATGAAATGAATGTTGAACTACGAGATTATGATAATGTAAAATATGCTAACACAGAATTCGAAAAACTTTGGGAGCACAGCACACCTATTCTTCCAGTTGATGCGCCATCATTACTTAAGAAAACCTACCTCGATGCTACTCCCACGCCATTTGAATTATATGTGAAATTCCTAATAGAATTTTTCGGGAAAAATATTGAATATGACCCAGACAGCATTAGTGACATACCTCTGAAAAAATTCAAGAAATTGAGTTATCAGATTGATGCTGTAAATCAAGGGTATGAATTACTACAAAAGCACAATGGCTTCTTTTTGGCTGATGTGGTTGGTACTGGCAAAACAGTCATGGCAGCTTTACTCGCTAAGAAATTCATTATTAATAATGGCCCGAAAACCAGAATTCTAATCGTTTATCCTCCAGCAATAGAGAAGAACTGGAAAAGCACATTTAAAGAATTCAGGATTGAAGAGAAGTGCGATTTCATTTCTAACGGTAGTCTTCTAAAGATTGTAGATGGCGACCATAATTATGCAGATAAAGAACGCTATGATTTGATTCTGGTTGATGAAGCACATAAGTTCAGAAATCATAGAAGTCAGCAATTCGAGAATTTGCAAATCATCTGTAAATCAGGCCGAGAGTATATTGGAGGTGTTGAAGGCTTTGAAAAAAAGGTGGTACTTATATCAGCCACTCCTTTAAATAATAAGCCAGAGGATCTTTACTATTTGATTTCGTTATTTCAGGACATCAGAAACAGTAACCTGAACGAACCGAATTTGCAGAAATATTTCTACCCCCATATTATTCAGTACAAAATGCTTATTAAACAATCACCTCTTGATTTACAGGCGATTCAAGATATTTTCACTGATATCAAAGACAAAGTCATCAAAGACATTACCATCCGAAGAACAAGAACTGATTTAGTAAAAAATGAACGCTATCAGAAAGACTTAAAAGAGCAAGGAATTTCTTTTCCAGATGTAGCAGACCCTTTTGCGAATGAATATGAATTACCGAATGACTTGGCAAGTCTTTTTATGGATACAGCAAACAGCATTATTGATAAGGACAAAATTGACTTTTTCCGTTATCAAGCTATTGCATATCTAACAGATGAAGCCAATAACGGGCTATACCAAAGTGCTCAGACAATTTCACGTTCACTTGCCTTCATCATGCAAACGCAATTAATCAAGCGTTTGGAAAGTAGTTTTCATGCTTTTAAGAACTCATTAGGGAAGATAACCGCATCAACTAAGCAAATGATTGAAATGTATGAAAGGGACAGTGTTTTCATTGCCCCGGATTTGGACATTTCTGATTTGATTAACAAGGGTTATACAGACGAAGAGATTGAAATCGAGATCTTGAAAATTGACGATGAAAAACCCAAGAATAAGAAATTCAAACAGTCCGAATTCAAAAAAGGATTCATACAAGGACTTAGAAACGACTATGAGCATTTGTTTGCCCTTAATGAAAGATGGCAAGCTGTGGAAGAACACAATGATCCGAAATGGAATGTATTCATTGATTTACTCAAAAATGAGTACTTTGATAAGGACAAAAATGAGTTGGGTAAACTTGTCATCTTCACTGAATCAGCCGATACTTTAAGTTACCTAACTGATCGATTAAGTAAAGAAACTAACTATAAGGTTTTAAGTATTACATCTAAAAACAGGAACAAATCCTTTGAAACCATTCGCGAAAATTTTGACGCCAACTTTGAAGGAACTTTCAGAAACGATTATGACATCATTCTTACCACAGATGTATTGGCTGAGGGTATTAACCTCCATAGAGCCAATGTGATCGTAAACTACGATACACCCTGGAACCCTACTAAACTCATTCAGCGCTTGGGTCGTATCAATCGAATTGGTACAAAAGCTCAATATATCTATAATTATAACTTCTACCCTTCTGAGCACGGAGACAATCGAATTAACCTTCGTCAAAAGTCTTTGGTAAAACTACAAAGTAGCCACAGTGCTTTTGGAGAAGATAATAAGATCTATACATTAGAAGAAATCATTGACCAGTTCCAAATGTTTGAGGAAAAGGAGAATGATAAGGACTTAAGAACTGAATATTTGGAATGGTTACGAAAGTTCCGCGAACAAAACCCTGAACATTTCAATACCATTCGCAAAATGCCACTTAAAGTTCGCTGTATCAGAAAAACTACGAACGCAGAATCTAGTCTAGCCTTTGTGAAAAATGGTGAATACAAGAATATCTATTTGTTCGATGGAAAAAAATCATCTGCCATTCCATTTGAACAAGCTGTAAAAATATTTGAAGCTTCAAAATCAGAAGAAGGTATTTTACCTGTTCCTGATGTGCATTATAATCATATCAACAACATTGTTGACCAATTTGAAAGTGACATCACCACTCCAGAAATGATCGGTGGATCAGAGGATAAGCTTGATGTGAGATCAAACAAGGCTTTGAATGATTTGAATAACTGGATGGCGAATCAGGTGATCTCTTCTCCGGAAGCTATCGAAGCGGGCTCAAATCTAATGCCTTTGCTTAAGTATGGTACATATACCAATTTGACTAATGAAGTGTACAAATTGAGAAATGAGACTAACCCTACAAAGCTAGAAATAGAACTTAT
Source organism: Reichenbachiella sp. (assembly GCF_039969095.1). Classification (GTDB taxonomy): domain Bacteria; phylum Bacteroidota; class Bacteroidia; order Cytophagales; family Cyclobacteriaceae; genus Reichenbachiella. The sequence continues at coordinate 444,212 of NZ_JBDVOL010000010.1, read as the reverse complement.
CCGGCTTTCTAGAAAGTATACTTCCAAAATAAAGCGTAAGGTAAAAAAGGAAGTGGAACCATTGGAACCATTGGAACCAAAAATTATCATCTCTGAAACTTTTGTTTCCTAAACGAACTGACGAATGACGATAACAGAAATAAGAAATATCCTTGAAAGCCCATATGACCGTAAGGTTTGGTCAAACTTCATTCAAACACAGTTCACTAACAATAAAATGTATGGTAGCGAACAAAAGCTATCACTTTCTGATAATACCATCAGCAAGCATTGTTTGAGTCTTGGTAATTACGAGATCAACGAATACACTAAGATTGGAATCTTCGAAGTAGAGCTGAACGAAAAAGTCAACATCACTCGTAACCGTGTTGCACTTAGAAATCTTACGAAGGATATAACTAAACAGGTAGCAGGTGCCATGGTGGTATTTGTACAAGGTGACAAATGGCGTTTTAGTTACATCAGTAAAAGAAAAGTAAAGAATAAGGACACCAATGAAATAGAAGACAAAGAAACCGCTCCTAAACGTTACACGTACTTATTCGGTAAAAATGAAAAAGCACTAACTGCTGCTATCCGATTTGATAAACTTATTCAAAAGCAGAAAGAAAACATCTTTCAGTTTCTAAATCTCGATGATTTTGAAGAGGCTTTCTCGGTTGAGAAACTTGGTAAAGAATTTTTCAAAAACTACAAAGACAGCTACGAAGATTTTGTTCAATTCCTTACAGGAAAACGCTATGCCAAAAAAGGTAATAAATATACTGAGCAGGTAATCCATGAGCCTGATTGGCAACTCACTGCTTTATTTGGCAAAGACGAAAAACAAGCTCGCGATTTTTGTAAACGAATGATGGGACGCATTGTGTTCTTATATTTCATCCAAAAGAAAGGCTGGCTCTCTGTGACACAAGACAAAAAATGGGGTGAAGGCAATCCAGACTATTTGTTTGATCTTTTTAAAAGGTCAAAAGCTAAAGACGACTTCTACGCTAGTGAACTTGTTCCCTTGTTTTTCAACCGGCTTAATAATGAAGACTCTGAAAATGAGGCTAGAGCGGAACGATTTCCCTATTTGAATGGAGGTCTGTTCGATGACAGCCACGACCGAAACTTTCACAAACTGCATTTACCAGAAGAAGTTTTTGAGAACCTATTTGAAACGTTCAACAATTTCAACTTCACTGTGTACGAGGATGCACCGGATGAACACACGGTGGCTGTAGATCCGGAGATGTTGGGTCACATTTTCGAAAATCTCTTGGAGGATAACCAAGACAAAGGAGCCTTCTACACTCCTAAAGAGATCGTTCACTACATGAGCAAAGAAAGTCTGAAAGCCTACTTGATTGCACATGACGAGCAGCTTTTTGCAGTTGATGATCTAGGGAATTCAACGCTGGATAAGATTATTCATCAACTTGAACTAACCAGTACAGAAAAGCAATTTGCGGAGAAGCATGCTTACAAAATCATCGATGCACTTGATCAAGTAAAGATTTGTGATCCTGCCATTGGCTCAGGGGCCTTCCCAATGGGCTTACTTCAGGAAATATTTAATGCACAAATCTTTTTGCAAGAACTGAAAGGCTTCAAAAAAGGTGTGTCAGATGCTGATATCAAAAAGCACATCATTGAGGAAAGCATTTACGGAGTAGATATAGATGCTGGAGCTGTGGATATTGCCCGCTTACGATTTTGGTTAAGCCTAGTGGTGGACGAACCAGAACCACAGCCCTTGCCTAATCTGGATTTCAAAATAATATGTGCCAACACATTGATTCCATTAGGAGAACTGAGTGGATTCGATATGGAAGCTAAAGCAAGTCTGGCCGTAAAGGAATTGGAAAAACTGCGTCATGACTTTTTTAAAGTGAGCAGCGATAACAAACTAAAGCTAGAACGGCAATTCAAGAAAATACAGAATGACCTATTGAATCTTCGGGAATTAACCACTAAAGAAAACTATGAAATTTATACCAAGCTATACGGCTTCAACCCTTTCGATTTTGAAGCTGCTCCTTGTTCATGGTTTGATTCGTGGTGGATGTTTGGGGTTAAGGATGGTTTTGATATTGTAATTGGGAATCCTCCCTACAGGCAGTTACAAAAAGATGGGGGTAAGTTGGCGAAACTATATCAACCTCATAATTATGACACTTTTGAGCGAACAGGCGATATCTATTCGATCTTTTATGAGCGAGGTGTAGAATTGCTCAAAGAGAAAGGAGTACTCTGCTATATAACTTCCAACAAATGGATGAGAGCTAACTATGGTACTAGTACGCGACAGTTTTTTGCAGAAAAAACTCATCCGCTGTTGGTCATAGATTTTGGCAATGTTCAGGTATTTGATACGGCAACAGTAGATACCAACATTCTTATTTTACAGAACAAGCCAAAGGCATGGAGGCACGAAATAAAAGCTACATATGCTGTTCGTATTACTAATGATTTCAATATAGATGAGCAGAGTTTACAAGAATATGTTCACGATAATGGATATGATCTCACCTCTCTAAGTCATAATGCATGGGTAATAGGTGAAAGGGATATTTATAATATAAAAGAGGTTGTTGAACAGCAAGGAGAACCATTGGGGAATTGGAATATAGTTATTAACTACGGATTAAAAACAGGACTAAATGAAGCTTTCATTATTACAGACGATACGAGAGAGCTGTTAATAGAAAAAGATCGGAATAGTGCAGAAATTATTATGCCACTGTTGAGAGGGAAAGATCTAACAGCATGGTATCCAGATTACAAAAATCTTTGGTTAATCAATGCCCATAATGGAGTCAAGCAGAAGAATATTAATCGTCTAAATATAGAAATAGATTATCCTGCTATATATGAATGGCTTAGCAATTTTAAATCTCAATTAATAAAAAGAAGGGATAAAGGAGATCACTGGACTAACCTAAGAAACTGTGCATATTTAGAGGATTTCGATAAGCCAAAAATTTTATATCCTGAGATCACCAAATACATTCCTTTTATTTATGACGAGGAGGATCACTTTTATGCAAACAATAAAAACTTCATTTTATCAGGCGAGAGGTTAAAGTATCTCACGTGCTTCTTAAATTCTAAAATTTTCAAGTATTGCTTTCTAGATAATTTTCCCGAACTGCAAGGTGGATCAAGAGAACTGAGAAAGGTTTTCATTGAGAAAATCCCAGTGAAGCGAATAACGGATAAGGAAGAAATACCTTTCACCAAAATTGTCGATTATCTCGTAGCGCTGAAGAAGGAGAAATCTACAGAGCCAAATGATCAATTGATGTATGTGTACTTCGAACAGATTGCAAATGCTTTGGTTTTCGAGCTCTATTTTCAGGAAGAATTCCTGTCAAAAGAACTGGTGATTGCCAAGCACGTTTCTGAATTGCCCGACTTGGATAAAAATGAAAAGGCATTACCTCAGCTCCGTAAGATTTATGTTGGCATCAATCAACAACATCATCCATTAAAACAAGGAACGTTTAGCATGTTAGCTATTCCACAGATTGAATTAATCATGAATAGTGACTTGCCATGAAGCGGATCACTAAGATAGAATTCGTGAACTACAAAGCCTTTTATGATACTGGCAGTGATAATAAGATTACCATTCCTGATGGGAAAAGCGTCTTGCTTTATGGAGAAAATGGTAGTGGTAAGTCCAGTATTTACGAAGGGTTAAAGCAATTCATCAGTAGCTCAGACAGCACCGCTGATGTGGCTCCATCACGGCACCTTGCCGTTGCGAAAACACGGGATGATAATGGAACTGAGGTATCAAATGAAGTTTCAGTAAAAGTCACTTTTACGGATACTGCAGGAAGTGAAACCAAAGTATTTGGAGTACCAACATCCAACACACAAGGTGTAAACTACATTTCAAAGTCAAATCTCCTTAATGGTTTTCTTTCATATCGAGAACTTTTGAGAACCTACCTAATGGAGAACCCTAAGGATCGGAAAGAATTTCGATTAAAGTTTGCTCAATTGCTCATTGAAGTAATTCTATCAAAACAGATAAATACTGTTACTCAAAGAACCTTTCAACGTTCTTGGGAAGATCTTCACATCCCAAGAGCATGGTATAAAGAAGATACTCTTGAAAAATTCAACCTTGGTCTTAATTCAGAGGTACAGAAGATCAACCTATTACTTCCCACAATTCTACAATATTTTGAATCAGATTTTCAGACTCAAATTGTTGTAAGTAAGAGTGAAATTGAAAAATATCATTCTCCCAGAATGGATAGATGGGGTAAGTATCCAGCCTGTGAAATTGATCTTGAAGTATCATTATTTGGAGCAAACACGGATAATGATGAAGAAAACCATCTAACTGTCCTAAATGAAGCTCGGTTATCAGCCTTAGCTATTTCTATCTATCTAGCATCTTTAATAAATACTCCACAAGACAACTTTGATTTTAAGATTCTCTTCCTAGATGATATTTTCATTGGACTAGACATGAGTAATAGGTTGCCTCTACTCGAAATATTGAAAAATTTCAAGAAGCCTATTATTGAGCAATTTGTTGATGATCAAAATGATAATGCTATTGTAGAAAGAGTATCGGTTGTTGGTGGTATAGTTCAGACTGAACCCGAGCCATTTTTCAAAACCTACCAAATATTCATTTCAACCTATGACAGGTTTTGGTTTAGTGTGGCAAGGAATTTCCTAGAGACCAAATCCAAAGAGAAGTGGTGTTTTTTAGAGTTGTTTGCCAACCGAAAATCAACCCTCTCATTCAATACCCCTCTTCTCTACTCCTCTCTGAATTATCTGCAAAAGGCAGAACTCTATTACAAAAAACATGATCATACATCTTGTGCAAATCATTTACGAAAAGCAATAGAACAACGACTAAAGGACTTATTACCATCAAATAGACACTATGCTGAATACCCAGATCATGAAACTGGTGTAACTGAAATTAAAAAATTGAGAACTTTAAATCAGTACTTGGAGAAATTCATTTCATACTGTGACGAGCATGGAATTAATGCTTCGGAGTTAGAGGATCTTAAGAACTTAAAAGATTGGTATTTCAACCCATTTTCTCATGACAATATCGGAACACCAATTTTTAAGCGAGAATTGGATTTAGCTAAATCGCTTGTTTATAAGCTGGAGGATTTTCAATTTAATGTGCTTTTGGAAGCTGGGGGAAAACTCTTATTCCGATTTGACGATGGTTCAGGACAAACAAGGGAATACAAAATTGAGCTTCAGGAAAACCTGAGATGGATAAAGTCTGTTGATGGGAACCTGTTGCTAAATGCAGCTATTCAGTGCTACGAATGGACGCAGAATGGCAAAATCCGACAAGTTAATTGGGCTCTAAACGGAACTAATCCTTTAAGAATTATAAGTTTTTATAATAATAAATTGAACCATTTATTGGGACAGGGAGATGAAAATAAAGTACCCATGTCTACCTTCTGGAGTGATTTATACCAAGAAGAAAATAACCAACCTCTCTCCTCCTTAATAACATAGTTATGCAAAAGAGTATAACAGCCGTAATTGAAAAATACATCTCTGAAATCACTTCAGATGAATTCCATAGATATAAGTCATGGGACAATTGCTATAAAGCATTCAGTACCTCTAACTCTACAGATACCAAGACTCTGGAACTAGCTTTTTATCTAGCCAGTTGGGGTATGTATCGTGGTTCAAGTGGATTACTTCAAAAGAATCATTTGATACATCAGGGAGCGGTTGACATCATACTTTCCAGCCAAAAATTGAGATGCAGCAAGAATAGGGAAATCTCAAAGGCAAACATTGAGGCAGTCCTCGAACTGAAATCAAAACTGGCAAAGCATTACAAAAGCATCTCCTTCACCAAAGGTTCAGGCGAATCCAAGCCCATTTCACCAACTGATACGCTACTGAGTAAAATCATGCTAGGCACATTGGGTTGTGTTCCGGCATACGATAGATACTTCATTGATGGATTGAAGGAAATGAAAATGAAGCATAAAAGTTTTAATCAAGATTCATTAAATCAGCTGTACAATTTTATTGAGGATAACAAAACCGAAATCATAGATGCTCAAAAGCTAATAAAGGATAAGACAAAGAGCCACTATCCGGTCATGAAAATACTGGATATGTATTTTTGGCAAATTGGATATGATAAAGAGGTAGCGGAGAAAATCAGAAAAGGGAAATGATGGAAGGTATAGGTATTAATTGCCAACCCAAGCAACCATACACATTGCCAAGTCGCTCAAAAACCAACCACACATGCCAAAACTTGTCAAAGAGTATGTCTGCCGAACGCACGGTGGTAAACCGAAACGGCCTGCGAGAAAAAGAAAATAGCACAGGCATACAACAAGGGCTAAGAAAACATAGGGGTTCGGTGGTATTCGGAAGTTCAGAGCTTTTCGATAGTCCGCCAATCCAAAATTTTGATAATGAAAAAAGTAAAGTAAATTATAAAAATATTTGGCTTGGCTAATGAGCAAACCGAAAGGGCAGCATTTCAAACTCCCCTACGTTTCTTAGCCAGGCGTTAGAATTCTCCTCTGAGACTCACTTGTAGTAAATGACCAAACTATCCTTCTGCAAAATATTTTTTTATTGACAGAATATCTGGAACTTATCTGGATCAATATGGTTTGTAACTATTCAACTAAGCATAAAATTATACAATGAAATACACCATTTACATTTTCCTCCTTTTTGCAAGTACTTTGTTTTCTTGTCAACAAAACAAACCATCAAACACTGATGAAGAAACATCTGAGCAATTTCAAAACAAAGGACATGAATTGATTTATAATATGGTCCAGAAAGCTGGTAGCTATCAAGACCTGTTGAATAAGAAAGATGTGGTGTATACCTACACGTATCAAACACCCGATGGCAAAACTGATGTTTCTACAGAGCAATACATTTTTGATGGCGAGTTATCCAAAGGCACCTACCTCAAGCACGAAAGAACTTTGGCTCAATTGGATGGCTCATTTACCCAAGGATTCAATGGAACAGACTTTTGGTTTAAGCACAATGGCGAATATTTGGATAATGAAGATTATCTAAAAAGAACTCAATTCAATAGAAAAACCAACTTCTACTGGTTTGCCATGTTCCAAAAGCTGCTTGATCCAGGTTTGAACTACGAACACCTTGGCGAAAAAACAATGGAAGACAAAAATTACGACATCGTAAAAGTCACTTTTGAATCTCCCGATGGCAAGCCAACGGATATTTATCAAGTTTATATCAACCAGGAAACGGCACTTATAGATCAGTTTCTATTTACAGTGGTAGATTTCAATATGGTGGAGACCCCATTGCTCATGCAGGTAAAATATGAATCAATAGATGGCCTCATGATACCCAGCAAACGACAATACAAAAAATCCACTTGGGAGGCAGAAGTGAGTGACGACCCGTGGATCAACGTCTCTTGGACTGATATAAAATTCAAAAACGGGCTTTCGAGTATTGAATTCGATAAAAACTAAGAACAGTCTATTTCGGTAATGAAAGTATCTCAGGTATAAGTAGGGTTAAAGTGACAGGCCCTTCTACTACCTGAGAATCACACTTAAACAAATGAAATGTCCCTCTGATTAATTAAATTCGTAATAGTAGGATGAAGACTTGCGCATGCACGCATTCAACTTTCTACCCAACAAAAACCTATTGCGATGAATAAATTATCCCCCTACTTCTTGGTTTTATGCTTGTTTCTAGGCTGTTCAGATAAAGAAACAATCGTTTATGATCTGATCATAACCAATGTAAACCTGATCGATGGAACCGGATCGGATCTTCAACAAGGCGTGAATATTTATGTCAAGGATTCTAAAATTTCTAAGATTGATAGTGTCAAGGTCGGTCAAGCAGGTCAGATTATAGACGGCACTGGAAAATACGTGATTCCAGGGTTATTTGATTGTCATGTTCACACAGAATATAAAGTAGACTTCCCTAAGTTTACCCATTTTGGGGTTACTTCTATATTTGTGACGGGAGGCGGGTCGTGTACAAATGAATACTTCGCTGAGATGAGAGCTCTTGGAAATCAAGATTCCATTCCAGCACCTAGAGTTTTTCATACCAGTCAGCACTTTACCATGGAAGGCCGTCACCCGGTCAAGACCTATGGTTCATCCAGATGGGTAGAAGGCAAAACGGTCTATTTTCTGCGTGACACCCTCCAGATCGAAAACCTAGTCAAAGAAGTGGCTTCACAGCCCATTTTGGGTATAAAGCTCACTGTAGAAGATGGCCCTCACCCACCCATGGTAGAACGCATGCCTCAGGCCTATATCAACAAAGTACAAGTTGAAGCCGACAAGAACGGAATCGAAGTTTATGCGCACGTAAGTGACAACATAGAGCTAGAAATGGTGCTAAATGCGAATATCAAAAACCTAGTTCATTTCACAGGAGTTGAGCTGGATTTTGAACACGATTCTAGCCTCCTATCCAAAATATATGCGAACAACATCAACTGGGTAACGACCTTGATGTTGGACAAAAGCTTTCAGTATCCTCTAAATCCGGAGTGGACACAAACCGCGGCCGTCAACGGTGTTTTCGACTCTACAGACTATAGCGGTATGGACCATCCTGGTTATCTATTCAGAGCCCATGATTACATTAATTATATGAAGGACTATTTGGGTATCGATAACCTGACCCTACAGCAATCAGTGGAATTTCAGGTAGAAGACATTTTAACGCTGAGCGCCAATGGCGTAAACATGGTTTTAGGTACAGACACAGGGAATGCCTTTATTTTGCCCGGTTATGCGCTTCATGAGGAAATGCAACTGCTTGAACTAGGCGGTATGACTCCACTAGAGATCATCAAAATGGGAACATTAAATGCAGCTAAAATGATGAAAGCTGACAAAGAATTGGGTTCTATAGAAGTGGGTAAATTGGCCGATATGGTAGTGCTTGAAAAGAACCCTTTGACATCTATCAGCAACAGCTTGTCAATAGAAACTGTCATTAAGAATGGAGCAATACAAACAAGAATTGTAAACTAACTCTTCTCCAAAAGCGTAAAATGGCATGTACTCCCCTCTCCTTTTTCACTTTCCATCCAAATAGTTCCATCGTGCATTTCTATAAAATCCTTGCAAAGTTTTAATCCTAAACCAGACCCTTGTTCTTCGTGAGTTCCAATAGAAGAGTTATAAGATTGGTTGTCAAACAGATGTTCTAGCTGGTCAGATTCCATTCCTACTCCTTGGTCCAAAACCGATATTTGCACTCCATTTTCTATTGTCTTTGCACTGATTAATATTTTGCCATTTTCTCGAGAAAATTTGATTGCGTTTGTTAATAAATTCCGAATAACCGTGGAAATAAGTGTCTGGTCAAATTTAATATTCAAATCCTCTTTGACCTCATTCTCTATCTCAATTTGTTTCGCTTTTGCTGTTTCCTGAAGCAGCAAGATATTGTCAACAATAACGGCATGAATAGGATGATTTTCTAAATCAAGGACAATGCCTTGTCTCTGACTTTTTGCCCATATCAATAAATTCTCAAGGATATTGAATACCAGCGCACTTTGAGAACCCAGTTTCTCTAGCACCTTGATGATTTCTTTCTGATCAAATTGTGAAGGGTTAGACACGATCAACTCTAGAAACGATTTGATATTTCCTACAGGAGCTTTAAGGTCATGCGAAATAATGGCAAAAATATCATCTTTGGATTTATTGATCGCTTTCAACTCCCGGTTGGCTGCTCTCTTTTCTTTCAGGTTACGATATAGGACTAACCCAAATATCAATACTAATACAAAACCAGCAATCCAAACATTCCTTATAATTACACCTCTGTGAATGGCAGCTTGCTGAATGGAATCTTTTTCTTTCTGTGCTAAAAGCAATGCTTGCTTTTCCTTGTCAAACTCATATTGATATTCCAATCCAGCGATTTTAGTCACACTTTTTTCATTGAACAAACTGTCGCTTATGGTTTTAAATCCAACATGATATTGATATGCTTTTTCATACTGCCCTTGGCCCTCATATATTTTCGACATCAGTTCATAAATCAATCGCCGTCTTTCAGCAATATTCACTTTGCCAGCAAGCGCTACAGCTTCTTCCCCATACTTACTCGCCTGGCTTAGCTGACCCATTCTAAAATACACTTCTGCCAGCCCTATCAAATTATCGCATTGCGTAGAAAGTAGCCCCTGTGCTTCACATTGCTCCATTGAATCCATGTAAAAGTTTAGCGCTTTTTTATAGTCTGATTGCATGGTATATATTTTTCCCATGCTAGTCAAACCACTTGGGATCATAGTGATAAGATTCAATTCACGTAGGAGCTCCATGGATTGAGACAAATAATCCAATGCTTTTTCATCATTTTCGATTGTGAGATAGGCGTCTGCGATATTGTAAGTACACACGGCCAACTTAAACTTATCCTTCAGTTCTTCAAAAATGGGCAAGGCTCGCAGATAGTATTTGAGCGCCTGATTATAATTGTGCTGAATCAAATGCATCGAGCCTATATTTGTCAAAATATTGGCGATCTCTTCTTGCAACTCTAGACTCTCTAGAATCTCCAAAGAGAGATGAGAATACTCCAAAGATTGAGGATATTTATTCATGAAAAAATAGCAAGTACCTAAGCTACGATACACCTTACCTATTCCTCTTTGGTTATCCACTGACTGATATCGAACCAGTGCATCATTTAATAATACCAGGGCTGTGTCCTTATCAGACTCGGATCTTCTCATATAGTATTCGGCAATCATTCTCAAGCTTTCTGCTTGACCATTGGTATAATCCAAAGAATCAGCAATTTCAAGCGCATTTTTGCTATATACATAAGTTTTTTCAAGATCGTACCTATTGGATTTTAGCGAGATTTCTAAGAGTAAGTCGACTTTTTCTATGTTTTGAATATTGGAAGTGGATAACTTTTGCTCGAGGCTATCCAACTCTGGAGTTTGGGAATGAGAATTAAAAAACGGAATAATAATTAAGAAGGCAATACTCAAATGCTTCAATAATCTCATGCTGGCATACGAATGGTACTAATTCAATATAGTAATTTTTTTTCTCTATTCAATTGAACAGATGGCTTTGCTTCTAATTACTACAAACTTCGGTTTGCATAGTGCGCTTTAATCTTCCCTATTAGTGGAATAAACTCCCTTCAAGTTGAATGCCCAACGAATTTTTCGAATGAGAAATTTACGAGCCAATCTATAGGATTAGTTAAGAAACAAACTGCAAACTTTAGTAACTTTAAAATAGCCACAATTAATATAGTGGCGTTGCTTCACTACAAAATCACAAAAATGAAGGTTACAGCTGAAAAAAATGAGAAAGTTGCCAATATGATCTTTGCATCTATTTATCCTTTGTATTGGGATAGATTGGAGAAAAATGGTAGAACAAAAGAAGAATTCCATCAAGTAATAGAGTGGTTAACTGGATTTGATGAAGATCAACTACAAACACTTATTGCTGAGAAAGTAACATTTAGAACGTTTTTTGAAAAAGCAAAAATTCATCCCAATGCACACCTAATTAAAGGAGTGGTTTGTGGATATCGAATTGAAGAAATAGACGAAGAATTTGAATTGTATAAGCAATGTAGACAAATGGATAAGCTAATAGATGAATTGGCAAAAGGTCGTAAAATGGAGAAGATCTTGCGAGAAGAAAAGAAATAAGACCGGCAATTACATGGTGCATGAGGCGAGCGACCTATAGGAAAATTTCTTTTTAATTGTGGTGCTGACTTAAATTCAGAATGTATGAGCAATTTTTTAAGAAAAAAGCGAAATAGCCTTCTCCAGATGGGTAAAACACGCAAATATTTTTCATACGTTTTTGGTGAAACTCTGCTGGTAATTGTTGGGATTTTGATGCACTTCAGATTGATTCCTGGAACTCAGATAAAGTAGATAGAAAATTAGAACAAGGATATTTAGCTCGGATTCATTCCGAAATTGATTTGCAAATTGAGGAGCTTGAATTACAACACTCCATAAGCTCACAATTTAAACCGTATTGTGATTCCCTATTGAAGGACATTGGAAAGACTCCTAATGTATTGACTGTCCCATATTTGGCTGCAAGACTATCTCCTTTACTAAATAACTTTAGTATTAAAACGTTTAAATCGCAATAAGTGATGGAAAAGCAGTATCTAATAGCTTAACTAGTTTCCGTAATTCTCAGTGATTGTCTATGTTTCACAAATAATAAGTACGTGCCGTATATGGGACGTCAAATCCCCAGTCGTCTAACTACCAATTCATCCACTCTTTGGCAAAGTGTCAATGGCTTTAGTGTACGCCAGTTGGTGATTTCTAATGGCCCACCAAAATTAATGTAGCCGTCTACATTGTAGTTGTTCATTTCTTCTATGACAAAATCACGAAAGCCCATGCCTACAATCCAGCCATCCTCTACATCTTCGAGCCATTCTTCATAGTAGCTGTCATCTGAGCCGTGAAAATTTAAGACATTTTCACCTATCAGAATGTATTTGTTGATCCCTTCGAGCTGGATTTCGTCTACCAAATTTCTTTTGAGAAACATGACGTCGTTGTGCACCGCATCATTCCACTCACCTATGAATTCGAGCACGGCATAGCCATGATCATAGTCCACGTATAACATCTTCACATACAAAGTCTCTGAACCTATAAAATCCCATCCTGGATCGATGTAATAGCCATAAATAGTATCAGAATACAAATCATAGTTGTACTCTTTGCCATGAAATGGCGACAATGTATCACTCGCTGAGTCATAGTATTTCAACCAACCGCTATAAGGTTCGATGTTATGCATCTTCGTTGTTGTGGTGATCTATCGCTCTTCGTACAGAGCCTTGCGAAGCGACCAAAGTCTCGGCCTTTTCCCTGTTCACTCCCGTTTCCTCCATAACCATTCGGACGGCACGGTCTACCAGCTTTTCATTACTCAGCTGCATATCCACCATTTTGTTGCCCTGCACATGTCCTAGTTGAATCATGACCGCTGTGGAGATCATGTTCAGCACCAATTTCTGCGCGGTTCCTGCCTTCATGCGCGTACTGCCCGTTACGAATTCTGGGCCTACCACCACTTCGATGGGGAACTGTGCAGTCTCAGCTAGTTGACTGCTTGCATTGCAGGTGATACATCCGGTAACCAGCCCTTCTTCATTTGCTTTAGCTAAACCGCCAATCACGTAAGGCGTTCGTCCAGAAGCGGCAATTCCTATTAAAACATCTTGACTTGAGATGTTAAACTCCTTCAGATCTTTCCAAGCTTGATCCGGATCATCTTCTGCATGCTCTACTGATTTCCGAATGGCACCATCCCCACCCGCAATCACGCCAACTACATGACCGTGAGGCAATCCATAAGTGGGTGGGATTTCAGAGGCATCTACTACACCGAGTCTCCCACTGGTGCCTGCTCCGATATAAAACAATCGACCACCAGCTGACATTTTATTCACTACCTGAACAACCAAGGCTTCAATGTTGGGAATCACTTTTTCTACCGCTTGGGGTACCGTTTGATCTTCTTTGTTGATGTTAGTCAACAACTCGGAGACCGACATGTGCTGTAGATCGTTATAATTCGATGGGGATTCCGTGGTACTGCTCATGCTTCAAAATTGAAGGATTCGTACGTGAATGGGAAGGAATTTGACTTTATTCTTTTGAGTCTATTTCTTCGGCTGATGATACTGCGTCAAACCATCTATGGGGCCAACAACAATATCTTTGATATTGATACCTAAGTCTGCTCCTACTTTACGAAGAATATCTTCATAATAAAAAGCCACTGAACCAGTAAAATGCACGGGTACATTTTGATAATTCGTGTACTTCATCACATTGAGTTCGAGAAACTTTTTAAAAGCGTCATAAACCATCTGATAGATCATTTTATCCTTTAAGAACTTATGGATGAATTTTGAAAAACTAGATAAGTATAAAATAGGCATGTGGTGATGGTAGATATTGTTCAAAATATCCGGTGCTTCCAAGCCAAACTCTTCATCAAATTGATTTCTGATCTCTTGGGGTAATTCTTTCTTGAAATAATGCTTGAGAAATTGTTTACCTAAATAATTGCCACTACCCTCATCTCCCAAAATATAACCTAGAGATCGTACATTTTCGATGATACCAATGCCGTCGTACAAACAAGAATTAGAGCCAGTACCGAGAATACAAGCAATGCCATATTCGATTCCACAGAGCGAACGTGCAGCGGCCAACATATCATGATTGATTTCAATCTTGGCCTTAGGAAACAATTGCATGAAACAATCTCGAATGGTCTGTTTGTTTCTGGCAGACGAACAGCCAGCTCCATAGAAATACACTTCTGTGAATGGTGTCTCAATGTACTCTATCAACCCCATTCGCATCACTTCCAAAATGCCTGAGGCATCCAAATAATAGGGATTGATTCCGCCAGAACGAGCATGGAAAACATTCTGTTTAGAATCAATGATTCTCCATTCTGTCTTAGTAGAGCCGCTTTCTGCTATTAGAATCATACTTTTCCTGATCTTGAGGCACCTTTCTCTCTAATGCCAGATTCGAAAATAACAAATAATTGAAGATTCGCTGAGTAAGTGGTCAATTATTGAATATTTATTCAACCAATCGCCCAATTACTTCAAATTTTTCAAAAACTTTAGCGGTATGCGGGGCGTCCACTAGTTCAGGAGTGAGATCTTGTCCTGCCCAGTGTTCGTAGTGCTTGCCATCCCTCCAAAGTCGGGACTTGGATACGTCATAGATGTTGCCTTCGAATGCCACCCAGATTTCATCTCGGTCCTGACCGTTTCGTAGGGCGAGTTGTTGACGAGTGTAATTGGGCAGACTCATTAGTTGTCTAGTGTGACTACGGTAATACCTGCTCCACCGTGTTCTACGTGTTCGTCTTTTGCACTGGTGACTTTTGGGTTTTCGCGAAGCACGTTACGGACGAGTTCTCGCAATATCCCGTGTCCTTTACCATGCAAAATCTTCACTTCTATTTGTCCCAACATCAGCGCATCGTCGATATAATATTCCACTTTTCCAATGGCCTCTTCGGCCCTCACTCCTCGGATATCCAGTGTGGTGCTAAATCCAGCCATTTTATCATTCAGATTGATGCCTGTCATTTGTTTCACCCGCTGATCTGTCGACTTTTTGAACTCCTTCGAAGAGATCTTAGTAATATCGTTAAGTTTGACTCTTGATTTCAACCCTCCGAGCAGCAATTCAACTTGCTTTCCTTTGATGCTTTCTACTTCGCCCACTGCGCCCGATTTCAGCTGTACTTTATCTCCCACTTCAATAGGACTGGTATCAACCGTTTTTTGAGTCACTTTTTCGGTTTTGGGTTTTACCACCTTATCCGCATGATCTTTCAATGCTTCTCTTGCTTGTGCCGTTCGCTTTTGATCAGCTTTAGATTCTTTGATAGCTTTAATCGTCGCTTCAATTTTCTTATTTGACGACTGAATGACTCTTGCGGCTTCTTCTTTTGCCTCTTTGATGACTTTTGTTTTTTCCTTTTCCAGGTATTTTTTTAAATCATCGTAATCTTTAATGGCTTCTGTAAGTCTAGCATTTTTAGCATCTAAAGATTTCTTTTCTTTGGCTATTTGATTCTTCTCAGATTCCAATTCACTTAGCAATCGATCGAATTGCACATGAGAGATTCCTGCTTTCTTTTTTGCACGATTGAGCATTTCAGGATTCAAACCAATTTTGCCAGCAATCTCCAATGCGAAAGAACTACCCGGTTTACCGATTTCAAGTTCATACATCGGTTCGAGTTTTTTGACATCGAATTTCATTGCGGCATTTACAATGCCCTTCTCTTTATCGGCCACTTTTTTGAGATTGCCATAATGTGTGGTGATGGCTCCGAAGGCTTGTGCCTTGTTCAGCTCCAGCAATACAACCTCCGCAATAGCTCCACCAAACTGTGGCTCTGTGCCTGTCCCAAATTCATCTATAAGAAATAGTGTATTTCTAGACGATTGCTCTAGAAAGTGCTTCATGTTCGTCAGATGCGAACTGTAAGTACTCAAGTCATTTTCGATAGACTGCTCATCACCAATATCAATGAAAATAGAAGAAAAAGTGCCAAACTCTGAGCTTTCTGAAACTGAAACGGGTAGACCACACTGGGCCATATATTGCAGCAATCCGATGGTTTTGATACAGACTGATTTACCGCCAGCATTCGGACCTGAAATCAGCATGATTCTTTTGTCTCTAGAAAGAGAAAGGTTCAACGGTATGATTTTCTTGTTCTGATCTTTTAGTGCTGCTTCCAATATCGGATGGCGTGCTTGCTGCCAATTGATCTTTTGTGACTTAGAAAGCTCTGGACAAGTACAATTGAAATCAATCCCAAATCGTGCTTTGGCACGTATAAAATCCATAACACCCAGCACCTTAATGGCTTTTCGGACTTCAGGCAAATTCTCACGGAGCTGATCCGTAAGCACAGTCAAAATCTTAACTATTTCTCGTCGTTCAGCATACTTCAATTCCCGAATTTCATTGTTAATCTCAAGTGCTTCTGCAGGCTCCAAAAAGACCGTTTGACCTGTCGCAGATTCATCATGAACAAAGCCTTTGATGTGACGCTTATGTTCGGCGAGCACTGGTATCACCATTCTACCTTCTCTGATGGTCAATGCTGCTGATTCGGGGCAATAGCCGTTCTTATTGGCTTCTTTTAGTATTTTATTTACGGAAGTTCTTGCTCTAACCTGACTTTTGGAAATACTACTACGAATAGACATCAATTCTTGACTCGCGTCATCCCTCAGCTGTCCCTTTTCATCTATCTTCCTATCCAACGAAAGGTATAGCGCATCATCCAATACTATGTGTGATACTCGGCTTACCAACACCGGATAGTCTTCTTTGTGCTGCTCAAAAAAATCCAGCATTTTCAACAAGGTATCCAACACCAATTTGACGTCAAAAAAATCTTCTTCATCCAAAAAGCTCCCTGGGACTTCCGACCTTTTGAGTGCGGGGGAAATATCGGTATAGTTGGATTGAGGAAATGAGGAGCCACTCGTTAAAATATGAGTGAATTCTCGGGTTTGATCCATCCAATCATTGATCTTGGAGGTATTTGTGATCAGAGATAGTTTATCTACAAAATCTTCTCCCAATGTACTCAAACATCGATCTTTGACTAACTGTCGGACTTTGTCAAAACCTAATTTGACTTCTATATCTTTAGGGTAATAATTCAATTTATTTGAGAGAGTCTTTTCTATTCTTCTTTATTTCAATAGTTTCTTTTCTGAATCGCAATGAATCTTTGGATAAAGATCTGACTCTTTTTTCTGGAAGTGAAATGCTTTCAATTTCGGCATCTGGTCTTTTTTGACTGGCTTCAATCTCCTCCTTTTTTATATTCCTTTTAATTGTAGACTTTGATCCACCCTCCTGTTCTGAATTAACTACATCCTGAGACTTATTTTTTTTCACCTCACTATTGACAATTGCACTATCCAGTTCTACCAGCTCAGATTTTTTTTGATAACCTCTTTTTTGAATCACATTTAGACTGTCCACTACTATGCTATAAATGTGATCAAGCTTTTTAGAATTGGTTAGATAATATTGGTAACTATCTTCATAGAGACTCTTTGTGACTCCATATTTATCAAATATTTCCTTTTCCAATGTATTATATACAGTATAGGAAGAGTCATTATTTATCCTCAGCTTATCCACTCTGGCTTCGAGTATATGAATATCTATCAACAGTTCCACCATCTGTGATGATGGAATCAGCTTCTTCTGTTCAACCGAAGTAGTACAGCTAAATCCTACGATAACATTTATTAACAAAAAATATTTTTTCACAAACCCAAATTATTAAGTAATGGCTTAATTTTAGCGCCTCAAAAGTACAATGAATGAAGGACATCCTCAAGAAGCTTAGAAAATACGAAATCAGAATCAGGAAGGCCATCAACTCCCAGATGCAAGGTGATTTTCATTCTATTTTCAAAGGATCAGGATTAGAATTTGACGATGTTCGTTCCTACCAATATGGTGATGATGTACGAACCATTGATTGGAATGTTTCGGCAAAAGGTCATGGCACTTTTGTTAAAACCTTCAAAGAAGAAAAGGAGCAAAATGTATTTTTCATTTTGGATGTAAGTGCTTCTCAAAACATAGGGAAAGAAGGTCAGCAAAAAATAGACATCGGAAAGGAAATTTGCGCTTTGCTTTCTATATCAGCCATCAAAGAAAATAGTCAGGTAGGGCTAATTTGCTTCTCTGACCAAAAAGAAAAATATGTCAAACCTGGGAAAGGCTTAAAACATTCTTTCAATATCATTTCGAATGTTTTCGATTTAAAACCTAAATCAAAGCAAACTGATTTGGCCAAGGGGATTCATTTTACTCTAAATCTTCTCAAACGAAAAAGTGTTGTTATACTGATTTCTGATTTTGTAGATGAAAATTACGAGCATAATCTCAAGGCGCTGGCTCGAGCCCACGACCTCGTTGCTATTCAGATTTCTGACAAAAGAGAGACTTCTTTTCCAAACTTGGGGATTATCCCATTGCAAGATCAAGAAAGTGGTAGAACCGTTTGGAAAAACACTTCATCTGGAACCTTCAGAAAACTATTGAATCAAACTTATGGAGAGCGACAAAATGAACTTGAAAAATTCTGCCTAAGAAATCAAGCAAACTATACCAATATCCGTACCGATGAGGACTATGTACCTAAACTCATCAGATTGTTTAAAGTCAGAAATAAAATGAGAAAAAGTGGGTAAAAGCATTTCTTTCGGCATACTAATAAGCTTTATATTTTCGATTGCATCTGCCCAGGAAATTTCCCCATACGGGAAATTCCTTAAGGATAGCATTATGGTTGGAGAAGAAGTGCAATATTCACTTTCTGTAAAGTATCCGTTGGACTGGTATGTGGTATTCCCAGACTCCACCAACAATTTTGGTCCATTTGAATATTATAACAAAACATTTTTTCCTACCAGAACGGACAGTACACATGCATTTGACAGTGCAGTATATACATTCTCCTCCTTCGAAGTAGACTTGGTACAACGGCTTCAAGCCCCTATCTATTTACTAAATGGAAAAGATAGTACTACCATACTTGCTAATCCTGATTCTGTCTTTTTGAAAGAATTAGTTACTGTGATGCCAGATTCCCTACAATTCATAGAAAATGTAGACTATCAAGAAGTGCATTATGCGTTCAATTATCCTTACCTGATGATAGGATTGGGTGTGTTTCTAGTATTATTGATTGGTAATTACTTCATTTTTGGAAATACAATCCGTAGAAAGATCAAGTTGTACCGCATGCGCAAGGCATACGAAAAGTTTTCTCTTGAATTTGAAAGAGGTATCATCAAAATCAAACAAAGCGAGACGAATGCTCAGTTGATTGAGGAAATACTAGTGACTTGGAAAAAATACATGGAAAAAATCGAAGATCGACCATTCACAAAATATACTTCAAAAGAAATACTGAGGGTTGGATTCGAAAAAGAACTAAAAACCGTACTGCAAACCATCGATAGGTCCATCTATGGAGCGATTGGTGATGAAGAAATGCACAAGAATTTTGAAGCTTTGGAAGACTTCACTTTAGAACGATATCAAACCAAAATTAAGGAGGTGAAGCATGGGTGAGCAACAAGGAAATATGGCTGATTGGTTTTCGTGGAATTGGTTCAAACCTGCGACCTTTTCTAATTTTCAATGGGAAAATCCTATTCTCTTTTATGCCTTTGTACTGATTCCATTGTTCGTTTTGGTCTGGTGGGTTTGGAGTCTGAGCAAAAAGAAGAATTTGGCTATTGCCTTGATCAAAAAAGATATTAAGTGGAGTCCATCTTCCCTACTCAGACATATTCCGAGTTTTATTTTTTTAATTTTTGTTTCGTTGATCATCGTCGCATTGGCCAGACCACAAAAGACCAATGAAAAAGTAGAACAATGGACAGAAGGAATTGACATCATGCTGGTGATAGATATTTCAGAATCCATGCAAATTGAAGATTTCAAACCCAACCGATTGGAAGCAGCTAAGGACGTGGCAAGAAAATTCATCGCTGGAAGGTTTCAGGACAGAATTGGATTGGTCGTATTTTCAGGAGAAGCCTACTCTCGTTCTCCTTTAACTTCAGATTATGATTTGTTAGGCGAGTATATCGACGGTATTTCATTTGATTTGATCGAAAAAGGTGGTACTGCTATCGGCAGCTCGCTTGCAGTAGCAACCAATAGAATGAGAGAGTCCGATTCTAAATCAAAGGTTATGATCTTGCTTAGTGATGGAGATAATACCGCAGGAAATATAGACCCAATCACAGCTGCAGAATTAGCCAGCGCCTATGACATCAAAATCTATACAATCGCCATTGGCAAAGAAGGTAAAGTACCTTTCGGCAAGGACTTTTTCGGTCGTACTCGATATGTAGAGAATACGCTAGACGAAACTACACTGCGCAAAATTGCAGAAATTGGTCATGGTGAATTTTATCGTGTGTCGGATAATAAGGCTTTGGAAAGTGTTTTTAAATTAATTGATAAATACGAGAAAGCAGAGATCAAAGAAAATCGCTTTCGAGATACTACGGACTTCTATCCTATTTATCTGAAATGGGCCATTGTTTTCTTTTTACTCTGGATGATGCTGAAATCGACTTTTGTCAGCAATGTATTACAAGATTGATCTTCATTTGATTTTAATGAACAGCTGCAGGAAGAAAAACTGAAAATTTTGTGCCCACATTAGGCTTGCTTTTGATTTTGATGTAACCATGAGATTTTTTCACAAATTCCTTAACCAAATTCAACCCTAAGCCATTTCCTTTTTCGTTTGCCGTACCTCTTGTAGTCTCAACTTCTCTTTTTGATACTAATGACAAAGACTTTTCTTTGGTCATCCCAATCCCTTCGTCTTTACATTTCAATTCGATCATTGCTTTGCCCGATTTTTTTTCTTTAGACTCATTGGCATTCAATTCGATAAATCCACCTGTATCAGAAAATTTGATGGCATTTGAAATTATATTTCTAACAATTGACATCAATGCCTTTCGATCAGCATAAACCTCCAGATAGGGCGGGACTTTATCTTCTATCACTACTTTTTTGAAATCTATTTGATAGTGGAATAGTTCTAAGCAATCTTTGACCACTTCGCCGATTAATACGTTTTCTGGGTTAAAATGTAATCCACTTTGTTGAGCCACAGACCAGGCGATTAAATCATCTGTTAGTTGCTCTACTGAATACGCACAATTGCTTAACTCAGAAAGTAGTCGAGTTTGTTCTTTTTTATCCTTAAAAAAATTTTCATTCAACATGTGGACAAGCATTTGAAGATTGCCCAGTGGCGATTTGATATCATGAGCTACAAAACCAAAGAGTCTGTTTTTAGCCTGATTGGCATAATCTAAGAGCACCTTATTCTTATATAATTTGACGAATAGATAGATTACCACGGCTAAAAAAAGAAACATAATCCCACCTATCACATATTGTAATTGGATGATAGATTGTTGTGATTCCAGTTCCTTCTCTTTTATTTCATTTTCCTGTTGAAGAAAAAGGTTTTCTTGTTCTTGTTTTTCAAATTCATATTGCCCCATGATTTGCATGAGTTGATCATTCTGATTAGATGTATTTAATGAATCTTTGGCACTAGCATATATTCTATGCATACTATATGCATCCTTGAATTTACCTTCGAGTGCATAGCATTCAGCTTTTAAAGCCAACACTGTTGGCTTTTCTCTGGATTCCCCCGTCAGTTCTATAAGATCAAGACTTTCATCGAAATGGTTGTGAGCACGGGAAAATTGCTCCAGTCTCATATAACTTTCACCTCCGCAATAATTGACAAAAATAAGTCCTGAATTAAAGTTATGTCTTCTTAGTATTTCTTCGGATATTGAAAGGTATTCCAAAGCATTTTTGTAATCTGAGAGTCTCAAATAGGCCTCTCCAATATTTGCATATGTAATACCAGCATCCAATTCATTTCCAATTTTTAGATTAATTGATAATGACTTGAGATAAAACTTAATAGCATCTGAATATTGACCCTTAAATGACTTAACAACTCCTTTATATTCATAAGAACTTGCCATACCTATGGAGTCTTTTCCAGCTATGGCGATCGTCAGAGTTTCTTCATATATATTACTTGCTTTTTTGAGCTCGCCTGTACTCACATAAATTCCAGCTAAGATATTTGATGCACTAACCAAATCCGATGTATCCTCCAAGGATCTAAAAAGATCAATACTTTCAAGAATGTTTTGAATAGAATTTACATTATCCCCATACCTCCACAAGATATGAGATTGACCCATGAGTGCTTGAGCTTTTTCATTGAATTCCCCATACTGCTGAGCATATCTCAGAACTAATTGATAACTTCTATTGGCCTTATTGAAATATCCCTGCTTGTAATATATATCACCAATTTGATTATGAATGGAAAGGAAAGTATTGAGCGTACTGTCTCCCTGCTGGAAAGACAAAGCCTTAGTGTACAAATCAATAGCACAATCATAATTCAGTTTCTTAGCACATGAATCCGCTTGTTCGAGATAATCGGACTGGGATAGAATAATCACGCTCCCAGAACTGGGATTAGCAAACAATACACAAAATACAATCAACAGCAGGCTGCTCAATCTCATAGCTAGGGTAAATAATTTATAGTCTAAAAATTACTCAAAAAAAGTGTAAAATTTGACTATCCAATCGGCTTACCCTTATATTTTTTTGGGCTCAATTGATCTGAAGAATTATTTCACACCTATTTATAATATTTCCACCAATGAGCATTTTTAGTTTCAGTAGGAATAATCAATACATCTCCAACTATTGGCGTGTGTGTTGGTAAATTATTGTTGGAAGCTGCTTTTACAAACCGCTGAATGGGATCCTTCCAAAGATGCAATCCTAAATTAAACTTACCCCAGTGAATTGGCATAGCAATCTTTGCATTTACATCTATTGCGGCTTGAACAGATTGTTCCGGCATCATGTGAATATCAGGCCAATTTTCTTTGTTATAAGCTCCGCACTCTATTAAAGCCAAATCAAACTCACCGAATTTATCTCCAATTTCTTTGAAGCCTGGAAAATAACCAGAATCTCCACTAAAATACACTTTCTGAGATTGGCCTTCTATCACCCAAGAACCCCATAAAGTGGTGAATTTATCCGTCAACCCTCTTCCTGAAAAATGTCGAGTAGGAGCAAAAGTCAGTTTAATATTATCATCAAGGTTAGACTCATCCCACCAATCAAATGTCTTAATATTTTCAGCAGGCACCCCCCAGCTTTCCAAATGGGAAGCCACGCCTAATGGAACATAGAACAATTTGACTCTGTCTTTTAATTGTGAAATCGTAGAATAGTCCAAATGATCATAATGATCGTGTGATATGATCACTAAGTCCACTTCTGGCAACTGATCTACATTCATGTGATGACTGTAATCAAATTTTTTTGGCCCCATAAATGAAAACATAGATGCACGTTCCCCAAAAACGGGGTCAGCCAAAATAGTCTTTCCATCCATTTTGACCATCATAGAAGAATGTCCAAACCAACTCAACATGATTTCGTCTTCGTTTCGAGTTTCCCATTTTTGGGTGTCAAAAGCGAAGGTTTCAATTTTTTCTTCAGGTTCCCTTCCTTTAGTATTGGTCGCAAATTTGTACATCATTTCAATGTATTTGGAGATTGGAAATTCTGTATCAGTTGGTACGGAATTATAAAATTTTCCATCCCTATGCTGAGGAGAAACTTTCACTTCATCCAAGCGCTTTCCAGTCGGAGATTCTCCAATTTGAGGAGCAGTCTTAAAGAATACTACCACTAATATTACGATGGCTAAAACAGCCAATACAATAGTTAATAAGGTCATTTTTAATATTTTAAACATTTCAATTATTTTTTATCCCATTCCACAACACATCAAAAGAAGCACGAATCAACTCGTCATGCGATCCAAGATCTTGCGTAGTTAGGTACTGAATGATGGCACTGAATTGACTGGTAAACACTGTAATTAAAAATTCGAAAGGTTGATCAATAATGATTTTCTCCTGAATGGCTCTATTCATGACCATTTCTACAAATCGATGCTCCTCTTGAAGTTCTTGCACTGTGATTTGAGAGATGTAAGGCGAGTTTTTAAACTGCATTAAAAATTTAAACTTATCAGGGTTTTTCACTCCCCAATTCACCACATCTACCCAAAAAGCATTTAACTGATCTTGAAACGAAAGAGAATTATCAGCAAAAACCTGATGAAAGACCATCATTTCTCTTTTGATTTCTTTATAAATGGAATTAACCAATTCGTCCTTCGACTTAAAATACAAAAACAAGGTACCTGTACCTACCCCAGCCTCTTTTGTAATTTTAGTTGTAGAGGTATTCTGAAAGCCAAGTGAACAAAATAGATGAATGGCCGACCGAATAATTTTTTCTTTCTTTGACATACTGAGTGATTACTCAGTCACTATACGGAGCGATGATTGTAAGGTTCAAAAATTATTATAAATCAAATGATATTTACTTCAGCAGAAATTTCAATTTTGAATTTCTCCATCACAGAAGCCTTGACTCGACTTGACAAATTGGCAATTTCATCACCCGTAGCTTGTCCGTAATTGACCAACACAAGTGCCTGATTCTTGTGCACCCCAATTTCTCCTTCCTTACAGCCTTTCCATCCGCACTGTTCGATCAACCAGCCAGCAGGCACCTTTACTCTTCCATCTGGTTGCGCGTAACTTGGCAAATCTGGATAGCTTTTTTTCAATTCAACGAAGTGGTCTACATCAATCACAGGATTCTTAAAAAAACTACCCGCATTTCCAATATCCTTTGGATCTGGCAACTTGGATTGTCGGATTTTAATGACTGCATCACTTACTTGTTTGATTGTGGGGATACCAATGCCTTCCGAATTTAGCACCTCTGATATGGCACCATAATTTGTATTAACTACATGCTTTTTAGCTAATTTCAACTGCACTGAAGTAATAAAGTACTTTCCTTTTAATTCATTTTTAAAGACACTTTCTCTATATCCAAACTTACAATCCGAATTAGAAAAATCTTTTTCTTCCAATGACTCCAAATCGATAGCCTCTAGTGACTCAAAAATATCCTTAATTTCCACACCATAAGCTCCTATATTTTGCATGGGTGCTGCCCCTACTGTACCAGGTATCAATGATAAATTTTCAACTCCTCCCCATCCTCGATCTATACAATGCAGCACCATGTCATGCCATACCTCACCTGCACCAACCTTAATCCAAACAAAATCATCATCTTCGGCTATTTTTTTGATTCCTTTGAGTTTATTCAAAATGACAAAAGGATAAGAGGGTAGAGTGAGCAAAACATTAGAACCCCCTCCTAAAATAAACGGGGTTAAATTCAACTCCCTCCCTAGCCTAATTGCTTCTTTAATTTCCTGATTATTAGATACTTCAACCAATTGGCTAGCAACTGAATCTATTCCAAAAGTGTTGAATTTTTTTAGTGATGTCTGCTTTAAAATGTGGGGCATGAATGATTGCTAAGCCAGAAAAAAATATTTCACTCGCGTAATTTACCTAACCAAAAAATTTATCTCACAAATTCTCTTAAAAATGTTCCAAATACAACGGTTTGGGGAGGTAATTTTTTGTATTTTTGGCAGATTTTATTCGGGTAATTTGTGTCCCCATTTCGGGGATTGACTCGGCTACAAAAAAGTAGCTTTTTTTATTCTCATAAATTCCTGAAAAAAGATTAATAAACACGTGAAATGAGCGAAGAAAAGAAGAAAACGAGCGGAGCACAAAAAGGCGACTACTCAGCCAGTAATATCACCGTACTTGAGGGATTAGAAGCAGTAAGAAAACGACCAGCCATGTACATTGGCGATGTTGGATTCAAAGGGCTTCACCACATGGTCTGGGAAGTAGTAGACAATTCCATTGATGAAGCTTTAGCTGGCCACTGTGATACCATTACAGTTACCATCAACGAAGACAATTCGATCTCTGTATCAGATAATGGTCGTGGTATTCCAACGGACATGCATGAGAAAGAGAAACGATCTGCGTTGGAGGTTGTCATGACTGTTCTTCACGCTGGTGGAAAATTTGACAAAGACACATACAAAGTTTCAGGTGGACTTCATGGTGTAGGCGTATCTTGTGTAAACGCCTTGTCTTCGATGCTCGAAGTAAACGTTCATAGAGGCGGCAAAATATTTAAACAAGAATATTCAAAGGGTATTCCAAAGTATTCTGTAAAAGAAACTGGTAAAACAGATATCACAGGTACTTTCGTTCATTTCTTACCAGATACCGAAATTTTTACTGTTAGTGAATACAAATACGAAACAGTTGCTTCAAGATTAAGAGAACTTTCGTTCTTGAATGCTGGAATCACAATTCAGCTTACCGACAAAAGAGAAAAAGACGAAGAAGGAAACTTCATTGGAGAAGAATTCTTTTCTGAGGGCGGTTTGATAGAGTTTGTTA
Source organism: Reichenbachiella sp. (assembly GCF_039969095.1). Taxonomy (GTDB): domain Bacteria; phylum Bacteroidota; class Bacteroidia; order Cytophagales; family Cyclobacteriaceae; genus Reichenbachiella. The sequence goes on along the minus strand of NZ_JBDVOL010000010.1, from coordinate 417,629 downwards.
ATTACCTGGACGGCTCTCGTGAAAAATTAATTCCTGAGCCTGTATATATGGAAGGGGAAAAAGGAGACATTCCTGTCCAGGTTGCGCTTACATACAACACTTCATACACGGAGAATGTAGTTTCTTATGTGAACAATATCAACACCATAGAAGGTGGTACTCATGTAGCTGGGTTTAGAAGAGCTTTGACTCGAACTTTGAAATCTTACGCCGACAAATCTGGCTTGCTCGAAAAAGCGAAAGTGGAAATCGTTGGGGATGACTTTAGAGAAGGACTGACGGCTATCATTTCTGTGAAAGTACAAGAGCCACAATTTGAGGGACAGACCAAAACAAAACTGGGCAATTCTGACGCCATGGGTGCTGTTGATACTAGTGTAAGTGAAATATTAAACAATTACTTAGAGGAGAACCCAAAAGAAGCTCGAGCCATAGTACAAAAGGTGATTCTGGCTGCGCAAGCCAGACAAGCGGCTCGAAAAGCTCGGGAGATGGTTCAGCGTAAAAACGTGATGTCTGGATCTGGATTACCAGGAAAACTAGCTGATTGCTCTTCTAGAGATGCTGCTGAATGTGAGCTTTATTTGGTTGAGGGAGATTCTGCTGGAGGATCAGCAAAACAAGGTCGTGACAGAAAGTTCCAAGCAATTCTACCACTAAGAGGAAAAATCCTCAATGTAGAAAAAGCACAAGAGCACAGAATCTACGAAAACGAAGAAATCAAAAATATGATCACTGCACTTGGAGTGAAATTCGGTACCGAAGAAGACCCAAAGGCATTGAACATGGAGAAATTGAGATATCACAAAATTATCATCATGACGGATGCTGATATCGACGGAAGTCACATTCGTACTTTGATTTTGACTTTCTTTTTCAGGTATATGAGAGATTTGATTGACAATGGCTATTTATACATTGCTCTTCCTCCTCTTTATTTATTGAAAAAAGGAAAGCAAGAACGTTATGCCTGGTCGGAAGATGATAGAGAAAGAGTGACCAAGGAATTGGCTGGTGATGGCAAAGAAGAATCTGTAGGACTACAACGATATAAAGGTCTTGGTGAAATGAACCCCGAACAGCTTTGGACTACTACCATGAATCCAGAACATAGAAGTTTGAAACAAGTAACTATTGAATCTGCTGCCGAAGCGGATCACTTGTTCTCAGTATTGATGGGTGATGAAGTGGCACCTCGAAGAGAGTTTATAGAAAAGAATGCTAAATATGCGAATGTGGATGTATAATCTGCTTATGCATCTTAAAAGAGTCAGGGCTAAAGCTCTGACTCTTTTTGTTTATAGACACCAATCAGCAGTGAGACCCAACCTCCAATCAGAAATATTCCCCCTATCGGCGTAATTGCGCCTAACCAACCTATATTAGTCAAGCTCAAAATATAGAGTGAGCCACTGAATATGAAAACACCAATTGAAAAACAATAAACAGCCTTTTTCATCCATTGGCCTTGCAAATTTCCGGCAAGTATCCCAGCTATCAACAAAGCAAATGCGTGATAAAACTGGTACTTGACAGCAGTTTCAAAAACTTCCACCCTTTCATTTGCAATCAGAATATCTTTCAATCCATGAGCTCCGAATGCACCTATCATCACAGATAACATTCCTAATCCCGCTCCCAAAAGCAACGCATTTCTATTCATTTTCTAAAGATTTGTCCAAGTCTAAAAGGAAGCGATCAAGAACACCTTCCGTCACATGATCCATCACTACAATTTTCCACCAAGAAGGTGACTCATGATCATCAGGAACTAAAAAGTATTTATCAGCCAATTCATGATCTATTCGATCGGGTTTGAGCGTGATAATATTCATTTTTGGATGTCTGAAAAATTGTATACCCCGCTTCTTGAGTTGTTCACAAAGCCAGTCTGTTCTATCCAAGAGTTCTTGAATTTTGGAAGTCCATCCTTTCGAACCATAAGCTCTCAAAATCATCCAAATAGCAACTGCATTGGCACCAGAACGACTCCCAACCAACGTATAATCCTTCCCTTTTACGTAGTTAGCCTCTTTAGTCATTGCATATTTAATAAAGCCCTTTCTGATTAAAGCTATTCCAGTGCCATAAGGAGACAATAGCATCTTGTGCGCATCAAGAGAAAATGAAAATACATCTTCATTCTTAAAGGAATACAAGGGGTCTCGCGCCGAAAATGGGTAAATAAATCCTCCATAAGCCCCATCCACATGGATCTTAAAATTCAACTCCAAAGATTCAAATAATGCAATGCTCGCTGCCATATCATCTACGGAACCAAACATGGTAGTAGACATATTCATGACAACAATAAAATATTTAATCCCTTCTTTTTTTGCTTCGATCAGCTTCTTCTCTAAACCATCCAGGTCTATTTGCCGATTTTCACCGTGAACTTCTGCAGTTATGGATTTTATATTCAATAGGTTGACACCCTTCGGCATAGAATAATGTGCATCCTGTGAATACACCATTGCGATTTCTTCATGATCCGCATGATGCTCTTCAATGAAGTAATTTCTCATCACCCAAAACGCTTGAATATTAGCCTCTGTTCCACCTGACGCCACATATCCATCTACAGAATCTGGAGAAGCATCAAAAATTTGAGTAGCGCACAATTCGATAAGCTCTCGTTCCAACTCTTGTGTACCACCAAAAACAGGCTCCGAATCCCCTAAGGTGTGACATCCAATATGATTTGGATTTGCAACCATCGTACTCATAAATGGTGCTTCGCTAAGAAATGGTGCATCAGAATAAAAAACCTTTGGATCTAAGTAAGAAGCGGGTAAACCTATGGGTGGAGAATCTCGGTAATTCAAATTTTTTCCTAAGGCATTAAAGACTACATCTCTAATTTTTTGTCTGCTATACTTTTCCCAATACATAATTTTTCGTTCAAGTTGGGCAAAACTAATCATGAACTCATTGTATCGGAATGATCCATATCATAAAAACTAAAAACTCAGAAAATAATCCCAGCCCAAGCCGATATCAAAGAATAACCTAATAAGATGAATGAAAATCCAACCCATTTTCATCAGATTTAAAGTTGTGTTTTACTCAATTCGCAAAATATAATTTTGTTTTAAAAATTAACTTGAATTTGTCGGGAAAAAGACACTATTATTTTTCAATATTTAATGCCGAATTGATTCGCAATCCATCTCTTTTCAGCAATAATATTTTGCCTATTTCAAAACTCATAATATTTAATTGGCAAATCGAACAGCACGATCAAAAACAGCCTAAAAATGTAAAAATAAGGGTAAATAAAATAGTAGGGGGATTATTTCCATCGACTGTTTTGGGTGTGTTAAAGGTTAAATTCTCGATTTGTTGATACATAGAAGATGTATCTGACAATAGCCACGCGAGCTTATAAGTGTCGCAGTCTTACAAAGAAAGAATCCAAACATTTAACATCCAATTTGCTAGTTTTTCTATTGCTAACATTTGAGAAAATCTAGCATCCATTACATGATTGGGTTAAACGAAATTCAATCAGTAATTTTTCTCATAATAAAAAAAACGAGGTTTTGGTTTTCCTCGTTTTTTTTTATGTTTATCCCTATGGGATTTCCACTTCGTATTCTTCTTTGCATTCTTTTATTTTATGGTTCATCTGTCACTGCTCAAAATCAAAAACTACGAGTGGCCTTTGCTTCTAGCCTCTTGCCTGCAATGCAAGAAATTCAAAATTCATTCGAATCAAAATATGATATCAACCTTGAACTAATTCCTGGAGCTTCAGGCACACTAACTAATCAGATCATGCATGGGGCACCCTTTGATGTGTTTATTTCAGCCAATAAAAAATACAGTCAACTTTTGTTTGAGAAAGGACTGCTAACAGGTCAGCCAATAAATTTTATCAAGGGTTCACTAGTCATATGGTCAGACACTCCATTGGATATTTCATCTTCAGATAATTTCAAAAGCCTAATAGAATATCTACAAAAGCCTAGAGTGCAGACAATTGCCATGGCTCAACCCAACCTAGCACCCTATGGAGATGCGGCAGAAGCCTTTCTAACTGATATCGGAATATTGAATCATATTAAAACTAAGCTAGTCTATGCCTTGAATGTATCCATCGCTAACCAATACATTCATACACGTGGAGCCAATATTGTAATCACCTCTCTTAGTTCTCAATTTATTCTTGAATCTTCTGTTCCTCAATATTGGTATTCAATTGAATATGATTCTGATTTGATTCACACCCTAAGTAGAATTAAAAATGAAAATCAAACATCCAATATTTTTCAGGATTTTCTAGTAGACCCAAAGAATAAATCAATTTTTCTTCAGTACGGCTATAATCTAACAATCCAATAATTGAGCCTTTTTTAATTATTCTTTCTTAATAAAATTCAATTTTCACAATTCCAAACTGGAGAACCTGATTCATAATTAGGAAATACCCCTAAGACTTAGGGGAATACCTGTTTTTTTGCAGTTAGGACACTTTACTGATGTTATAGAACAAAATATTGATTTGTTTTGTGAGGAGAATTACTTGATAAGAATAATGAGCAGCAAAAAATTGATTATTGCAATCTGCATAGCAGTTTGTCATGGAGTTAGTACATACGGCCAAAGTGGACCAGCTGGGATTGGATCTACAGATGGCCTTTCATCTCTTGAACTTTGGTTGAGAGCCGATCAAGGTGTTTCAACAATAGATAATAAGGTTCAAACTTGGTCAGATTTAAGTGGAAATGGTAGAGACATGACCCAGTCAAATGCCAATAACAGACCTTCTTTCAATTCAGCTTCTACGGACATCAATGAACAACCTTCTATTGACTTCGTTTCTTCTTCAAGCACATTCCTGACTGGCGCAACCACCCAAGATTTCTTTGGAAATACTGCGAGTGAGCCTACCATAACAGGAGATATATTCGTTGTCTTCAAACAACCTTTATCTAACTCTGGGTATGTTGTTCAGTTTCCACGAGTATCTGGAAATAGTTCATTCCTTACAATGGTATCCAATGCAGGGAATGGCACACCCGCTGATAATGGTCAACTAAATGACATTCAACTATTTATCAGAGAATCTACTCCTGCATGGTCTAAATTATCTTCTGAAGGTACTAAGACTGATAATTTTACTGTAGATAATTTTCACTTGGCTCGATTTGGCTTCAATCCCACCACGGAACATTTTTGGTTATTTGATAATAATGAAGAAATTGAATCTGTTACAATTGGCAATCAAATTTCTTACGAAGGTGAGGATGGAGACGAAGTTTCCAGACTAGGTAGTAACGGGTCAGGGCAGTACTACGATGGAGAAATAGCAGAAATGTTTGTCTTCAACACAGAAATAGATAGTGCACAGTACATCATTATTCAAAATTATTTCAACGCAAGATATGGACTCAGCACCCCAAACGATTTTTATGCCGGTGATTTGGATATCAATCAAAATCACATTGAAGGAGTTTTCGGCATTGGTCAATTTTCGGGAACCGAATTCGTGAGCATTGCGAACAATGAAGGTATTCAACTTGAGGCTAGTGCAGGACTTGACGATGGAGATTATCTGTTTGCTGGACACAGATATATTAATAACGCTGTTATAGATAATGATATCACAGGAATAACAGGTACTGAACCGGCAAGAATGAAACGCATGTGGTTTTTGGATCAAACTGACGCATCTACAGCACTAACTACTAATATTACGTTTGATTTGGATGATGCTGAATTGCAGGATGCTTCATTAGCAACTGCCTCAAACTACAAGCTAATCAGACGATCAACTGCATCTAATGGCACTTGGACAGTTGAAGCCACTGTCCCAACTATTAACGACACTGAGAATACCATATCGTTTGCTAACATTTCTGTAACTGACGGTGAATTTTATACACTCGCTACATTAGACAATGGTGTAAGCCCTCTTGGTGACATTCAACAAACTTGGTATTCTTTTCAGGCTGGATCGTGGGCTGACCCCAATACTTGGACCTTAGACGGCGCTACTACACCCCTTTTTGATAATGATGATAGCGAAATTCCAGGAGCAGGAGATAATGTAGTCATAACCTCAGGACGTACAGTTAATATGTACGAATCCGATAATTCAACAATTCTTGATGATGTAATTATACAAGACTTGACTATTAGAACTTCAGGCAGACTCAATCTGCTAACCTCAATAGGGCATGATTTAGGCAACATTTCAGGTGCAGGGACTTTGGCCATCCAAGGATATCCCAATACTGGCAATACTGCCTATATAGAAAATATTCCTGATGGTGATTACTCAGACTTTGCGGATCAATTATTAGGAGGAACACTAACAGTCAATACCGCCACTAATGATGTGCCTTTAGTATTAAATCAAGACCTAAGTGGTAATATCATTACAGACCCAAATGGAGCCATATCAAGGAATATGACCATCAACATGGGTGATACAGATGATAAGGTTATTCTTCATAGAAATCTATTCCTTACAAGAAACTTAAACATCACACAAGGTCTACTCCAAGTTCATGGTAATAATCTAGAAACATACAGCGATATCACATTCGTAAATAGCGATTTAACTATTGAAGTGGTGAATAATGTAACCATCTCCGCAAATGCTAGTCTAGTCACAGGAACTGAAAATCAAAGGCATCAATTCAATAGTTATGGAAACTTTACAATTAATGGTACAGCAAACTTTACACAACGTGTAGCAGCAAACCTCACCGCTGATGCGACAGATGGAATTATAGACCTGAATTTTTTAAATACTACTTCCGACCAAACATTAAGTTGTAATGCACAAGCTAATTTTTACAGAATTAAAATTGACAAAGAATCTTCTGCCTATACATTATCGATTGACGCCAGTTCGGATGGGAATTTCAACCTATATGGACGAGCTAATTATACCATTGATTCTGACCTAGGGTATGGTGGCACCAACAACAATGCTTTTGCCCTGGTAACTGGTACAGCCAAGCTTGGTAGCAATGTGAAATTCACTTTAAACCATGGTGGAAACTATTCTATATCATCCCTTGCACAATTGTGGGTTGACGGTGGTGAAATAATTAAATCTAATGGCTCTGCATTAGTGCCATATGGTACGTTTAAAATTTCTTCTGGAATTGCTGAGTTTCTGGTTTCAAGTGGAATAACAATTAGAGACGCTGGAGTCATAGAAGTATTAGGTGGAAGCTTATATGCAAATCAAATTCGAACCTCTATTCAAGCCACAGATGACATTGGAAGTTATATACAGTCAGGCGGTTATGTGTACGTGAATGGTGGTAGCGGTACAGGTCCAAGCGGAACTTTTGGAGGTGGTACTCAACAGGATTATTTCGTTTTTTGCCTACCAGAAGAAGAAAATGTATTTAGAATGTCTGGAGGAACCCTCGAAATCCAAAGGTCTAATTATAATACAACAAGCTCAACTGGCACGCCAAACGATGAAGACGCGACAGATGATTTAGGTGGTGGTATTTTCATTAACTCGGATCCACAAAACATAGAAGTAACTGGAGGAACAGTGATTATGAATATGGACAATACGGTTCCTTTCAAAGTCACTTCCAGAGCACCATTTTATGATGTGATAATGACCAACTCTGCTGGAGCTGCTATTAGTGATGGTGATGGCCAAACTACCGTGAACATTCAAACCACTGATGACAATATTGTATTCTTGGCAGGAGGACAATCAGGTGATGGATCTGGCGCTGATAAAATCATGACTGCACAACCTTTAGTCGTATTAAATGACTTGACCATTGGAGATGGTACAAACCCCGTCCGGTTTGATCATTTGGGACAAGATGTGACTATTGGTAGAAATTTCACCATTAACCTTGATGGCGAATACTTTTTTGGAGATGAAAATTTATTACCTGAAAATATTACCAATTCGAATACTACTCCAGTTCCAGTATCACATCAAAATACAACCATATTTGATGGCACTATTGATGGTACTTTGACTATGGCCAACTTAAATGTAAGTTTAGCTTCTGTAGGTAATGGAACAGAAAATAATGAACAGGTATTCTTCAATATCACTGTAGCGAAAGAGAATGAATCTACCTTATTACTAGACGCTCCAAATAAAGATGTAGATACAGGAGACAATAATGTTTCGAACTCTCTCAGAACTGGAGACAATAGTAATTTCAGAATGGAATCAGGCACGCTGGATCAAGGAAGAAGGACTATTCGGTTTTACGGAAATGTATACAACGCAGCAAAATTGGGGGTTTTCGAACCAGGTGTGACTGACATAGGTGCTTTATTAAAATTTAGACCTGTCACATTTACGATTGAAACTGAACCAGGGTCGGAATTTGGAAACTTCAGATTGAACTGTCAAGATCAAATCATTTCACTCGATAATGATGTTGTCATTCGAAGACTACAAATTTTACACGGAAGATTATATATCGGATCACATAATCTAACCGTAGATGAATTAGATGTATCGCTTAATGGACAGGCCGATTTTTCGAATTGTAATGGCTGTTTTTCTGTAGAAGACATGATCGTAACTGACGGCAATAGCTCTGACGGAGGTCTTACCCTTAAAATAACCAGTGCAACTAATCCTACTGGCGGCTCAGCCAATAACCTAAACGGCAATACAATCATTGACAATTTGGATGATGATGATTTCTTGTTTCCAATAGGAATAGGTTTAACTGGATTGGATGATGCCACGTCAAAATATACGCCTGCCCTACTAAGTATTTCTGATGTAGGGGATCTGGGAGCGGATGGTGAAGCTTATATTACTATAAACCCTGTGCAAGGTGCTCTTCAAACCACCAACGTAGGAGCGACTGAAGTATTGGATTTTTATTGGAGAGTACGCACCGAAGGATTCGACACAGAGCCAGAAATAAACTCTATTACATTTTTTGGAAATGATGATGATGATCCTTCCAGCGGAGCCAATCTAGCTACTTATGTATCTGGAAAAGTGCTCGACGGGGGAGCTTTCACCAGAAGCTCTGAAGCCAATACAGTAGCTACTACAGCCAGTCCAGATTTTGAAACGACCGATTATTCCATTCTCTTTAATGGTGATGGTGGCGGGCTCACCTTGGGTGACTACAACTTTACTGCTGGAGATGCTGCTCGATTTACTGGCACGCCACGAAGAATTTATGCTCGGAAAAATGGACAATGGCATGATCCAAACACTTGGTCGGAAAATTCAAATGGTTCACCAGCACTCACTTTAGCTTCTGAATTGCCACAAGAAGGAGACATCGTAATTCTGGGCTCAAGTGCAGGTGGAGCAAACAGACTTGTTGCCGTTGACCCTGACAATACCAACTATGGAGTAATAAATATTGCACAATTAGTTGTGCTGAGATATCATTCAGGAGAAAGTTCGCTAGTAACTTTTGGAGATAGTGAAGCACAAAGATCACTACATAATTTGGGCTTCGTAACCAACCAAGACCCAGATGCTGGCGATCCTACAAGTACAAGCGGTCATGGATCAAAGCTTAAATTTGTAGGAGCTGGGCTACCTGATGGAGATTTTGGTGAATTTGTCAGTGCTCCAAACACAATATGGACCTATGCAAGACAATTCCCAGGCACCACAGTAAATATTAGTGATATGGCTGGTGGAAACGTTGGGAACGTCAACTTCGATGGATATACCATAAGCAATTCAGTCACCGAATATCCAAACTTGCAATTCGACGCCAGCGGAAGTAGTATTGGTGGAACCAATAGATATATCACTCTCCCTGATGTGGATATTGTAGTAAATGGTGATATTAGGCATTTTATTGGCTCCAACAGTATAAAATTCAACACCTCCGCCAGTGGTGGAGATGTGCTTATTAAAGGTGATTTAGAATTCAGTAGTGGCACTAATGTTATTGAATTTCAGGCTACTGGAACTTCTAGAACCCTCACCGTTGAAGGAAATATAGATTTTAGAGACAATTCATCTTCCAATCAACTCAGAGTAGAAAATGCTGCTAGCTCCCTTGAACACAGTTTAATCTTATCAGGTAGTGTTGTCAACAATACCAATGCCTCTGTCATCAATTTTTATAACTCGGATACCAATACAAAAGCTGATTTAACTTTTGTTGGTGAGGTAAATTCTTCTATTCCTGACTTCAATACAAACATTACTTTAAACAAATTAATCATTGATAAAGAAGACAATCAGACCTATTCAGTCACTGTACAGGATGAAATCACATTTCCAGACATCACCATTTCGATCGAGCACCCCATTGATTTAGTTCGAGGCTTATTGATACTTGACAATGCTGGAATCGACTTAATGATGGCAGATGCGAACACTGGAGATTTTAGCATTCCAAATTTCAATTACACAGACGCTTCCTCAGGCTCTGCTGGTCTTGAACTCATGCAGGGGACTGTAAAAATAGAAGGTGATGATACAGCGTTGATTTTAGACGGTTCATTGATTTTAAGCGGGGGTAATCTAGATATGTCTTCTGGCGCTGGCAACGGCAACAATTTTATCGAATACTCCGCTACAGGCTATGCGATCATAGAAGTAAACAATGCCTCCTCTACCCTGTCAGTAGGCTCACAGATTAGAAGAGGCTTTTACTCTGAATCAGGGATATTAGATCTATCGATCACAGATGGAACAGTTGAAATTGGAGCTTCTACCAATGGTGACTACAGAAGAGGAATGCTCGAAGTAACCAACACAGGAAGTAATTTTATCCATACTGGAGGTACGCTTAGATTCTTGAATCAAAATGGAGCTTCAGCAACAGATGCACTCAAAGCATCTCTCCTTTTGGAGCCAGAAACTTATGATTTAACAGGGTCAACAATTGAGATCGACCTCAATGAAGCAGATGACGATAATTTTAGCATCAATTCTGCTATAGCTATAAATAACCTCACTATACAAAGTACTTCTGGCGTAGAAAGCGAAGTAGTTAGTTTAAAAACACGAGATCTCACCATTGGTGGTGATCTGATCCTGAGCAACGACGTAGAGTTTAGATCTAACAATTTAGACCTGACCCTAAATGGTGATATGACGATCAATGATAATGCATCATACAGTGCAGGTATCAATACGACAACTTTTGAGGTGCCCAATAGCGAAACCGCTCTTTTAAATGGCACCAATACGGATGCTATTGAATTCTATAATTTTGAAAAGTCAGATGAAGGAACCTTGAGTATTAGCAAAGATATTGAAATCGCAGGTGCTACATTTAAATTATCCGAAGGCACCCTTGCTGACAATGACAATCTCATTGACTTTTTAGGACAGAGTATGACTAATAATGCCACTCACTCATCCACAAGTAATCTGGTTGATGCCGGCATCAGATTCAATAGAACCAATGGTGAGCAGGTGTTATCAACAGCCGCAGAAGGAGTTTTTGGCAACCTTACCATCAACAACAATGACGGAGTATCATTACCAGACGCTAATCAAGAATTTCAAATAGTCAACAACCTGACACTGGAAGAGGGTATTTTAGATATTGGTCCCGCTCTCCTATTATTTACTTCTACTGGAACGATTACCAACGGCGACGGAAACGGCTCGGAACTGACACATTTCGGAGAAGAGAATCAGATTCAGACGAACAGTTCCATTATTGATTTTGGAATGGAGAAAGAGTTTTCGATAAGTGAGACTTCGGACTTTGTATTCCCTGTTGGAGAAGGAAATCGCTACACCCCAGTCAAAGTTGATTTTAGTTCTGGAAACTCTGGTTCCACCGTTGGTAGATTAAGAATCAGACCAAGAAATGCAGTAGCTCCAATCATGCTCAGTGAAGATCAATCTACCCAAGATGCCATACTACAATATCATTGGTTGGTCAACGGAACAGGATTTACTTCATTCGACGCTGACCTAATTGCTAGTTATGACGATGATGTAATTGGGACAGATTCAGAAAGCACATATCGGGGAGCAAGAGCTATTTTTTCTGACCCTGATCTAGCTGTGGAAAATCCTTTTCCAAGTGCAGGTGATTTTGTCGATGATGTAAACAATACCATTACCTTCCCTATCCCTGGAGAAAGTGACTTCTCAGGTGAATATTTCGCCGGAGATCCTCTAAGCATTCCTGATTCTTTTGAGGCCTTAATATTTGATGGAATTGACAATAACAACTATGACCACGCCAATAACTATTATTATGACAATGACGATAGTGGTGACTTTTCAGGTGGCGATATTAGACAATCAGATTTGAATTCAGTGATTGGAGGTGCCATCGAAATAGCCTCCTCTACTACGATGTCGCTGAACGTCAATAATGTCAGTTTCAGTAGATTGATTATTCCTTCTGACGGAGTACTGGAAATAGATGGCTCAAATGGACACATATTAGGTCAGGTGAGCGGAACTGGAACTATTCGAATAAACAGTGACGGAAGTACTGCTGCACTACCTGCAGGTGATTATTTAAACTTCTTCGACTGCTCAGGAGGGGCTCTGGAATACGGAGGTGATGGCGACTATACAATCATGGTGGAGTCTAATGAGGTAAGGCAACTTACGCTCAGCGGAAACGGAGCAAAAGCTTTTGTATCTAATAGTGATATTGATGTTTGTGAAAATTTAATCATCAATGCTGGAACGTTAGATCTGGCAGATGAACGTCAACTTACCGTGGGTAATGACATGACGCTGAATGACGGAGCTTTCAATATGGCTAATGATGGAGTGATTAGAATAGAAGGAAATACAAGTCTATTAGGAGGCACCTTTACTGGTGCTGACAATAGTGATGTGGAATTATTGGGTAATTTGACAAAAACTAGCACCACGATAGTTCCATCCGCTGGTAGTCCTGGTCAGATCAGTTTTATTGGTAGTACCACCCAAGACATCACTGGAGATATTGTTTTAGAAAATGTAGTCATCAATAATACAGCAGCTAATCCAGCGATTAATTTAACTGGTGGAACCCAATTAGAGATAAGTAACAACATTCAACTACTCGATGGTGTAATTCTTTCAGATAACACGGATTTCAGGAGCGGTTCATTTACGATCTCCAACGAGTTAGTTTTTAGTTCAGCAGCCACATATACTGGAGGAAGCTCTGCCAGTTTCATTGACGGAGTAGTTACAAAAAACAATCTGCCAGCTAATACCAGTTTTACATTCCCCACAGGAGATGAGTCTACATATGCACCAGTGAATATACAAGAAGACAACACTGGCGGCGTAAACTGGACCGCTAGATATCAAAGAACCAACCCTACTACTTATCTAAGTAATAACTATGACAATCTTGGAGAAACGGAAGTTTCTGCAAGCGAATTTTGGGTGATCTACCCCTCTTCTATAAACCAATCTGCAAACATTAGTTTAACCTATGGCTCCCAATCAGGAGTAGTAACTCCTGATGAAACTACTGTAGTTCAGATTGAGGACAATGTGGGTGGAGGCAATGGTGTCGATGATGACGACAACTGGTTTGATGCTGGACGTGAAGGCCTCTCATCAGGAGCTTCAGCTTCAGGAGGGATTATTACTACAAACCCAACTACAATCAGTCTCAGCTTTTTCACTCTCGGTGGACAATCCGAAACTGCCCTTCCAGTAGAATTAGTTGAGTTCACTGCTTCATTAAATGATAAAAAAGTAGAACTGTATTGGACTACTTCGTCAGAACTCAATAATGATTATTTTGAAATAGAAAGGTCTACAGATGGCATCGAATATGAAGTAATCGGGAAAGTAGCTGGTCAAGGTACAGTAAACGAAAGGATCGATTATGATTTCGTGGATGACCAACCTTATTTTGGGATCTCTTATTATCGACTTGCTCAAGTAGATTTTGATGGTACTAGAGCGGTATTTAAGCCAGTCAACGTCAACAACGATTCCTTTCAGCAAGGAATCGAAGTATCCATCTTCCCAAATCCTGCATACTCCTACAACACCAACCTACGAATTGCAAGTGGAGATGAAAACTCATTGATCCGGGTCATACTATACGATGTATCCGGAAATTACGTCCACAGCGAAGAAATTTCTCCTAGACTGGGACTTTCTGATCATTTACTCAACCTTCCATCAGGCTTAGAGTCTGGTATTTATCTGATGACTATCCAACAAGCCAATAATCAACAAATCCAAAGATTAATTATCAAGTAAATCAAAAGCTAGCATGTACAGCCGGTACATGCTGCTTTTAATCTCAAATCTAATGTTCCTAAATAATGCTATTCAATTGAATGTGATTTTGACTTGATTCATACTATAAGCCTGACAAAAAACGGGAATCAATCATCCCATATTTTTGAGGACATTCTACTATACCCAACGATTAAATCAATTTTTCTTCAGTTTTTTTATAATCTTATAGTGCAATAATTACTTCAATTATCCATACATTTTAACGAAATAATCCAATTTAAAAAAAATTTATCGAAAAATTTGGGTCATTCATAGGAAAAATCTCTAGGGTATTAGGGGAATACACGTTTTTTGTAATTAAAGCAATTTACGGATGTAAATCAACGTATTGTTGAATAGCTTGCCTTCAGTTTACTTGAGAAGAATAATGAGCAGCAAAAAAATAATTATTGCAATCTGCATAGCAGTTTGCCATGGAGCGAGTACATACGGCCAAAGCGGACCTGGAGGAGTCGGCAATTCTTCAAATCTCCCAGTTTGGCTAAGAGCTTCAGACATTGGAGTAGGTGATGGAAATGAAATCACAACTTGGCCAGATAGATCTGGAAATGGCAATGACTTTACGTCTATAGCTGGAAATGGAGGCTTGAGACCTACCTTAAGTCTTTCCTCAATCAATGGAAAATCAGGGGTTCTTTTTCATGGTGACGCGTCAAGATTTGAAGACGCGGATGGTGAAAATTACATAAACAATCAAACTGGATATACCTTATTAACACTAATCCAATCGGATGAATTAGCCACCATCGATGTGGGAATTTTCGACTCGGAAGATCCTGATGGAGCTGATGACGAGTTTACCTGGAGATATGATAATGCAGGAGCATATGGCGGAGGTGATAATGTGATCAAATTTGGTATAGAGGCTGGAGGACAAAATCAGTATGAGTCTGCAGATAATACACACACAGTAGATCCCCAATTGATGCTTGGACTTTGGCAGCAAGGAGAATTCAACGAATTATGGCTTGACGGGACACAAGACGCTCCTACAAATCAAGGCACCATACAATCCGGACTTGTGACAGGTGCATCAAAAGCTGTCATTGGTAGAGGCCCAAAAGATAGTGGAACAACTGGATGGGATGGATACATTTTAGAGTTTGCCATCTGGCAGTATAAGGTAAACAATGCAGAACGAATTCTCATTGAAAACTATCTTGCTGCTAAGTACAGATTATCCGTAGCGAATGATTTTTATATTTTCGAAAATACACATGGTGAAGATGTTGCCGGCATTGGTCAAAACGGCGCAGACTTGCATACTTCCTCCTATTCGAGTGACATTCTTGGAATAAGTAATCCATCAGCACTAGCTGACGGAGATTGGTTATTGTTTGGTCATGATGGCGCAGATGCCTCTAGCTGGACTACAACCGAGCAAATTAATGGAGATTCAAACTTAGAGAGGATCGCCAGAGAATGGCGATTTGATGTAACCAATACCCCAGGTACTACTACTATTTCTATTGACCCAGCGAATTTACCAGCTCTCAATACAGATTTTGATTTTTACACTCTTTGGATTGATGATGATGGTGATTTTTCCAGTGGTGCTATTCCATATCCGTTGACATTAAATGGAGGGGTTTATGAATCCAACAATATCACAATCACTGATGGGGATTATGTTACAGTCGGTGCATACAGACCAAACATTCAATTTACGCTATCTAATTCAGCTGGAGATGAAGAGGGTAATAATTCTCCTGACTTTTCTGTAGATATAGACTATGTACTTTCTGCTGATATTGATGTCGACTACGCCATTATCGGTGGTACAGCAGTAATCAGCACAGAATACACTTTTACTGATGGCACCATTACCATCCCTGAGGGAAGTACTTCAGCGGACATCACTACAGCTGCCATTGTAGCAGATGGGG
Organism: Reichenbachiella sp.; assembly: GCF_039969095.1. GTDB lineage: Bacteria > Bacteroidota > Bacteroidia > Cytophagales > Cyclobacteriaceae > Reichenbachiella. The sequence goes on along the minus strand of NZ_JBDVOL010000010.1, from coordinate 401,564 downwards.
ATGTAGAATCTGACGAAACCTTTATTATAGAATTGTCCAATCCAGAATTCGGCATTTTAGGGAGTAATACAACCCACACCTATACTATTAATGACAACGACAACACTCAAACCATACAATTCGACGCACCTTTTAGCTATGGCTATAAAAAGAATATAACCATAAACAGTAGTGAGGTATCTGGCTCTTCCAACCTGGATGATTTTGCGGTGATGATTTCTTTCACAGATGCGGATTTTGAAACCACAGCAGGCAAAATTCAAAGCACTTCCGGTTATGATGTCAGATTTACATTGGCCAACTCTGTAGTTTGGTTGGATCACGATTTGGAATATTACAATGGAGCCACAGGAGAATATGTGGCCTGGGTGAAAATTCCATCCTTGAGCTATAATCAGGATACTGAAATCGACATGTATTATGGCAACGCCAGTGTGGTAACCGACCCCTCTTCAACTAGCACTTGGGTAGATTATCATGCAGTTTATCACATGGGAGCAGATGATTTTGCAGATGCGACGATCAATGGTTATGACGGAACCAATTCAGGTTCAGCAGATGCAGTAGGAAAGACAGGTAGAAGCCAATCCTTTGATGGGAGTAGCCAGATTAACCTGAATACATTTCCCAATCTTGATGGAGCCTTCACCATATCCATGTGGATTAATGCCGGAGCAGCGTCTCAGGATGGTATGCTTTTTTCAGATGATGCTAACAATTCAGGTTATTTCTTGAATTATGGTCAAGCAGGAAATGAGCGAATCAGGGGAACACTACGCGGAACAGGTTTTAGCCCTGCCAATATAGACGACACTTACACCTATACTGCAGGTACATGGAAATATGTATCTTTTGTAATAGACCGTCCAAACTTAGACCGAATCATCTATGCCAATGGCAACTCTAGTATCTCTGACTTATCAGATATTGGAATTATGAGCACAGATGCAGGCGTAGCCTCTATAGGAGGAGAAGGCGCAAGGTATTTCAATGGCTCAATTGATGAAGTGAAAATTTCAAGTGTGGTCAGAAGTGCCGCATGGATCGCTACAGAATTCAACAACCAAGATGATCCCAGCACATTTCTCACTATTGACCCCGTAGAGGAAGTAGTCACGGGGTTTGATATTTCTGAGTCTACCACTACAGTAGCGCTGACAGTTGCCATCAATGCAGCGAGTGGATCGCTTACTCAGGTAAATTATGCCGCAACAGCTGGATCGGCGATCAATGGATCTGATTATACACTAGCCTCTGGTACTGTGGATATTAATATCGGAGAAACTAGCAATTACTTTGAATTGTCAATCACGAATGATTTGATTTATGAATCAGATGAGACTATTACAATTTCGCTCTCTTCTCCCACTAATGCGAACTTAGGAACAAACAATACCATTACACTGACCATCATTGACAATGATGTAGCACCTCAAATAGAATTCACTTCCACCGCCGCTACTGTAAATGAAGGAACTTCGCAGTTTAACATTCCTGTTCAGCTCAACACAGCAGCTGGCCAAGATCTATCGGCTACCTATACAGTAACAGGAGGAAGCGCTACCGCTAATTCTGATTTTGTTTTGAATTCCGGAACAATTGTCATACCTGAGGGAAGCCTAACTAATAGTTTTATTGCCAATATCATTGATGATGGGACTATTGAAACGCTAGAGACCATTGAAATCACTCTATCGAACCCACAACCTTCGCCCGATGCTCAACTCGGAACCAATGATGTCATTACTATTTCCATTAGTGATAATGATAATTTAGGATATGACGGTCCTGGAGGGGTTGGATACAAGGATGGATCGGGAACCTTGACCATGTGGTATATGGCAGATTCTGCTACAGTATCAGGTGGAAAAGTAACAGACTTAAAAAATCTGGTGGGCAACAGTGACTACGACATGATTACTCCGGCAGCAGATCCAGATTATGTTAGTTACGACGGTAGTGAAACACTCAACGGCCATGCAGAAATCAGCTTTAATAATGCGCAAGACAATTTAGCAACCAATAGCGTACTGAGTGCATCAACTTTCCCATACAATGAGGCAACTTCATTTATCGTAACCAGACACGATAACATGGCTCAGCAGGCAAATAGCTATGGTACTTCAACTACGCAAACAGGAGGACAAGCAGTCAATCGATTTGGATCTCACCTTCCATGGAACAATACTTGGTATTTTGATATTGGTAATTGGAATAACGGCGGTCGTTTAAATGCAACTTATGATCCAACTTGGGTTGGAGAGTATGGTATTTTCACCTATCGTGCAGAAGCTGCAGCGGGGGGTACGAAAACAGCTTGGAGAAACAATACTCAGATTGGCTCAAATACAGGTACAAGCGAATTTGTTAATCATACTTCAAATTTCTTCCAGCTTGGTCAGACAGAAACAAATGATTTCCAAGGAGATATTGTAGAATTTCTCCTCTTTACCAAACCAATCAATGAAGCACAACGCATTATTATCAACAACTATTTGTCAGCAAAATACGACCTACCTATCACTAATGATTATTATGTATGGCAAGCCACTCATTCCTTCGAAGTGGCTGGTATCGGACAGACAAGTGGTGAATCTCACGTAGCTGCAAAAGCAGGAGCCATCACCATCAGTGCACCAACCAATTTGGATGATGATGAATATGTACTTTTTGGTCATGACAATGAAGACATAACTACTTGGTCGACAACTGATATTCCTGCTGGAGATTTCCAAAGATTAGATCGTGAATGGAGATTTGACCTTACTGGGACACCAGGAGAAATTACGATTTCAATTGATCCAGACTTAGTGATTACTGAACCAGCTGGGTACAATGAGTACGTTATCTTGGTAGATGCGGATGGTGATTTTTCGTCAGGAGCCGCCGTATATCCTACAACTTTAATCTCTGGTGAGTACACCACAGAATCTATAGCAGTTACAAAAGGAGACTATGTTACACTTGCACTATTAAAACGAACGGCAGAATTTAGTTCTTCGGGAATAATATCATCTGAATCAAATCAGGGCTTAGTTACAGTACAACTAGATTATGCTGCCGGATCTACCATCACCATGGATTACACCCTTACCGGTACAGCCACTTCCGGAGGGGTAGACTATGCCACGGCTACAACCGGAACTTTTACTATCCTGGAAGGACAAGCTTCATCTACTTTGGATTTAGGCATCATTGATGAATCCATTAAAGAAGGGGATGAAACCATTATAATCACACTTAGTAATCCTTCAGCCAACGTACAGTTGGGTGCACAAGCCAGTTTCACTTACACTATTTCTGATGACGACAACACCAGAGATATCTTTTTCAATGCTGCTTGTGAGTTTGGATTCAGCAAAGTTTTGACCATTAATAGTGGCGAAGTCATTGGATCAGCAGACTTAACCAATTTCCCTCTGCTCGTGAATATTGCAGGAGATGCAGATCTCGCTGCCAATGTCCAAAATGCAAACGGTTATGATATCTATTTCAAATATCAAGACAGTACCTTCTGGCTTGACCATGACATTGAGTATTTCAATTCTGGAAACGGTGACTTTGTTGCCTGGGTACTCTTGCCTACACTTGATTTTGATGACGACACGAACATCGAAATGTATTATGGCAATTCAGACATTACCACAGACCCATCCAGTAATAGGGTTTGGGATGAATATCTAGGTGTGTGGCACTTGCACGACAATGAAGAAGATGCAACTACCAATGAATACGATGGAACAAACAACGGGACTGATGTGATAACTGGTCGATTTGGAAATGGACGTGATTTTGACGGCGTAGGAGACTTTATCGAATTGGCATCTTTTCCAGATCTACAGCAAGATTTTTCAATCACGGCTTGGGTCAACCCTACTAATGTCAATGCAGGGTCAAGGGTTTTCATTGACGATGATAACAATACCCAAGGGTATGCATTATCCATTGGTGATCCAGGTAGTGGACGAGTACGATTTTATAGCAGAGGCACCAATCCAATATCTGTAGACGGTGGAGCAGGTCAGGCTGCTACAGCCGCAGCCTGGAATTTCGTTAGTGGTGTAGCTGACTACAATGCGGGTGGTAGCAGAATCATCTATGTAAATGGACAAGAAGCAGCCAACGTCTCACACACCTCTCAAATGGGTGTAGATGTCGGTAGTGCAGCCATTGGTGGTGAAACACTCTCAGGAGAAACTGGTAATCGATTCACTGGTATTGTGGATGAAGTCCGAGTATATAACGGATTGTTATCTCCAGAAAGAATTCAAACAGAATACAACAATCAAATAGAAAGCTCAACATTTTATAATTTGCCACTTACAGAAGTAGCAGGAACAGGATGTGTTGTTGCTGAAAATGATGGCACTTTCTCTGCTACTGTGTCTATTAACCCATTTGATAATGCAAGTACAACCACTGCCACATATACAGCTACAGGTGGAACAGCGGTGAATGGTGAAGATTATACTTTGGCTAGTGGAACCGTGACCATTCCTCAAGGTGCTACCAGTGCATCTTTTGAAATTGAATTAACAAATGACTTGCTGGACGAGGTAGATGAAACTATCATTTTAACCATTTCAAACCCATCTTCAAACGCAAAAATAGGAAGCAACAGCACCATTACTTATACTATTCAAGATGATGATAATGTTCCGGAAATTGATTTTGTTGACACACAATCTAGTATCAATGAAGGGACCGCCACCGTAACCATTGGGCTTCAACTTAATGCGGAGTCTGGAAATGACGTCACAGTGCAATATGGATTGAATGGCAGCTCCACTGGTACAGACAATGTTGATTTTATTATTCCTTCTAGTACGGCAACCATTACTGCAGGAGACTTGAATACCAATATCACTTTGAGTATCGTGGATGATATTGATTTGGAGGCTTTAGAAACTATAATTTTGGATATCAGCAGCCCTACGAACGCAACACTAGGGTCAAATACACAGCATACCATGACCATCAATGACAATGATGACTTGGGGTACAATGGACCAGGTGGAGTTGGTGAATTTGATGGTTCAAAAACGCTAAAATTATGGTTGGCTGCAGATTCAGCTGCCACTACAGGCACTGATGTTACTAACTGGGACAATGCCGTTCCAACTATTACAGGCTTAGACTTTACCCCTGTTGGAACTAGCCCCTCAAAAATTGAAGATGCAGTAAACGGACATGCAGAGATAAGTTTTGCCAATGTAAATGATGCGCTAATTTCTAACTCCACTTTGGCAGCTTCTACTTTTCCATACAATGAAGCTACTTTCTTCATTGTCACGAGAACAGATAATTTATCTCAACAATCCAATGCCTATTCCACAGCTACAGCAGCTACAGGCGCCACAGGTACGAACAATATTTCCGCAGATATACCTGGCACCGGAAATTACGACTTTGATATTTCAGGAGTGAATATTAGTAACACATACCCTTCAGCTTGGGCCAATGGTGATCACAGCATCTTTGCTCACCGAATCACTTCTGATAGCTCAATCGTTTGGAGAAATAACGGAATTATTGGTCAGACAGCCACCAATTCAAACCCTTTTACCAATCATTCCAATTACAATTTTTATATTGGAAGAGAAGAAACAAATCCATTTCAAGGAGATATAGCTGAGTTGATCATGTTTACCAGACCAGTCAATAATACACAGGTCAACATCATCAACAACTATTTATCATCTAAATATGACATTCCTGTAGCTACGGATTTATATGTATTTGATAATACCCATGGCAATGAAGTAGCGGGAATTGGACAGACTTCTGCTACTGACCAGCATGTGGCTGCAGAGGCAGGCGTAATTACAATAAGTAATGCCAGTACATTAGCGGACGATGACTATGTGCTATTCGGACATGACAATGCGTCTATTGCTTCTTGGGTAACATCAGATACACCTGAAGGAGATAGTATACGAAGAGTATCCAGAGAATGGAGATTCGACCTAAACAATGATCCGGGGACAATTACAATTGCGCTTGATACTGATTTGCTACCTACAATCATCTCAGGTTATGAAGATTATGTGATTTTTGTGGATGCTGATGGTGACTTCACTGATGGAGCTACTGTTTACCAAACAACATTAGTTGATGGCCAATACAAGGCTTCTGAAGTTCCAATTGCATCTGGAGATTATGTTTCTGTGGGAATCATTATTCGTACCATTGAATTTAATTTAGCGAATTCAAATGGATTAGAAAGTACATCTGAAAATGTAGCCATCAGTCTAAATTATGCCTATAATACGGATATCAACTTTGATTATGCCATAACTGGTGGTACAGCCACAGGTGGAAATGTAGATTATTCAACAGCAGCCACTGGTACATTGCAATTTTTGGCTGGTCAAACTAGTACTTCCCTTCCGTTAGGAATTAATAATGACGGTCTGGTGGAATCAGATGAGACCATTATCATTAAGCTTAGGAATGTCCCTTCAGGATTTAGATACAGTGCAGATAGCATTCATACTTACACCATCAATGACGACGACAATGGACGAAACATTCAATTTTCTGCAGCTGCATCCGCGGGCGATGAGAGTGTCACAGATATTCAGTTAACCATTGAACTGAATAATCCCGACCCAGTCAATGAAACCAAAGCCTACCTGTCTGTAACAGGAGGAACAGCTGAAGATTCGCCTGCCCCAGATTATACGCTTACTGCTGATACGGTAAGAATTGCAGCTACAGAAAGTAGCGTGACTTTTGACTTTAGTGTATTGGACGATGTGTTGGATGAAGCTGATGAAACGATTGAAATCAGTTTGACTAGTCCAGGGAATGCCAATTTAGGTGCAAATGCAGTCTATACTTATACCATTCAAGACAACGACAGCCCTGTTTCTCTAGAATTTCAAGATGCTGCTACTACCATAGATGAAGGAGGAAATATCGCTCAAATAGTTGTGGAACTATCAAATCCTTCAGGACAAACTGTGACAGTTGATTATGCTGTAACAGGCGGAACTGCTATTGGGTTTGGTACAGACTACGCCTTGGCGGATGGCACACTTTCCATTGCTCCTGGTAATCAAATCAAATCCATCAATGTTGCTTTAACAGATGATACAGAAGAGGAAAGCGCCGAAACCATTATCATAGATATTAGCTCCCCAACTGGAGCAACTTTAGGTGCTCAGACCCAACATACCATCACTTTAATAGACAATGATGCGCAGTACGGGTTCTATGGACCTGGTGGTGTGGGTGGAAAGAAGAGCAATCAATTGTGGCTTGATGCAGAAAATATTAATGGAACCGGAGTAAGCGGGCCAACTGATGGTGCTACCATCACTACATGGACAGACCGATCTGGCAACAACTATGATTTTACAGCAGTAGGTATTGCATCCACTTACGATGCTACTGGTCTCAATGGCAATGGTACAATTACCATTTCGAATGCTACCCAAGGATACAGAGCTCCAGCCAACTTTAGCAACTCCCTGTCAAATTATTCTTTCTTTACTGTTGCACAACAAACTGGTGGTCAATACTTGGCAGAAACTACAACAGCAGCAAGTGGTAATTTCAGTCTAAATCAAGGCACCAATGGTTTGTACTATTTAAATAGCGGGGACTTCCTTGCAGGAAATTCTAGTACGGATATAGACATAACTACATGGATCTTCGATGCTGAAGCCACGCCAAATGCTCAAGTGAGACGCGATGGAACTGCACTTGCAAGTGACAATAATTTTGCGGTCATGGGCCTTAGCAATGATTTTAGTGTTGCCAGTAGAGCAACTGGAGAATCTACCGCGGACTTTGAAGGAGATTTGTCGGAGTTTATTATCTATAAAAAACCGCTTAATACAGCTCAACAAAACATTGTTGAAAACTATCTATCCTCAAAATATGGAATAGCTGTCAATACGGATTTGTATGGTTATGACGGCACTTATGGCGCAGATGTAGTGGGCATAGGACAAGAAGCTGATGGTCAACATTTGCAAGCCATGTCTGATAGTTTACTAATGCTCAGTGGGGCTAGCTCATTAGGTGATGGAGACTATGTTTTCGCTGGTCACGACGGTGGTAGCAAGCTGACATGGACTACCACAGAAGCACCTAATAGCGGATCCAATGTAAGAAGAATATCAAGAGAATGGAGAACTGATTTGACAGGTACTCCAGGCACAGTGATCGTTAAAATAGACACGACACAATTGCCCGTGCCTCCTAATGGTTATGACCAATATGTGGTTTGGACCGATACAGATGGTGATTTTAGATCTGGAGCCACTACTTATCAATTGGAGTACTCACCTATTTTTGGATTTCATGTTACAGACCCGATCACACTAGCCGACGGCACATTTATTACGTTAGGCGTGGGTCAAACTGTAGTACAATTCAGTCTGAGTAGCTCAGATGGAAATGAGAATGTTGCTAATCCTAACATTCAAGTTTCTCTGAATTTTACCATGGGAAATGATGTAACTGTAAACTATGCAGCTACTGGTGGCAGTGCGCAAGGCAATAATGTAGATTATCTATTGACAGCAGGAACACTGACTATACCTGAGGGTCAGATGAGTGCCAACATTATTCCTGGTGTAATAGATGATAACGTATTGGAAAATGATGAAACCATTACAATCACGTTGACTACACCATCGGCCAATGTATCGCTTGGAAGTATATCCGAACATACCTACACCATTCATGATAATGACAATACAAGAGCCATCTCTTTTTCTACTCCACTAAGCGATACTCAGCTGGAATCAGTAGCAAGTAAAACAGTGACTGTGGAGGTAGATGTCGTCGACCCGTCCAATCCGACGACCGTGGATTTGGAACTGGTGGCTATTGGGAATACAGCAACTGAAACTGATGATTTCACTTTATCAACAACCACAGTAACGATACCTGCCAATCAATCAACAGCTACTTTTGATATCAATATTGTGAATGACACCTTTTATGAAAATACTGAGGTTATTACGATTGATTTGACCAATCCTAACAATGCACAGTTGGGTACAGATGATCGCTACACCTATACCATTACAGATGATGACACCGCTCCTACTGTGGCCTATACAGAAACTTCTTCTTTTGCTTCAGAGACAAGTGGAACAGCTACTATAGAAGTATCGTTGAGTACCACTTCAGTAGCCGATGTTACTATAGACTACAGCGTCACAGCTGGGACAGCCACGGATGGAATAGACTATACGCTGGCAGATGGTACACTTGTCATAAGTGCAGGTGAAATGGATGAAAATATTCTGGTTACATTGGTTGACGATATCTTATCTGAATCGGCAGAAACCATAACCGTAACTATTAGTAACCCTAGTGGGGCCACATTGGGCACTAATCAGGTACATACCATCACTATCATTGACAATGATGCAGCGGGCGGCACTGGCCCTGGTGGAGTCGGTAATTCGACAAATAATGTACTTTGGTTGAGAGGAGATCAGTATGATGGAGCTACTTGGACTGATATTTCAGGAAATAACAATGACTTGAATGGTGGGGTTTCACCAAGTACCAGTACCAATATTAATAGTCTTGCTACCGTAAGTTTTGATGGCTCCCAATATCTATCAGCCAATGCCTTGACGGAAAGCGCCAATGACTTCGACTTTTTCTTCGTGACTAATTCGGCAACAACTACAGATCAAGTACTCTTTCACGCCGATGGAACTGCAGCCGAAGATTTGGCTATTGGATATCATCATGCTAGTGGTGCATTTCTAGATCAAAATGGCTGGACAGGTAACGAATTAGCCATCACTGGCGCGAATATTCTCCAGTTAAATCTTGAAAGTGGCAGCAACAATGCGGAATACTCGGTCAATGGGGTAGCTCAAGCAAGTACGACCTATACACCTACGGCGATTAGCGGCAGTAGAACATTAGGAGCACTAGCATCCAGTGCTAATGGATTCACTGGAGATATGGCAGAGGTATTGGTCTATAATAATAAGCTCAACAATGCCCAAAGAATCATAACAACCAATTATCTGTCGGCAAGATATAATATCAATATCGGTGCGCTTGATCAATATTCTTACGATGGTGGTGGTGGTTTCACCGGAAACTTAATTGGTATTGGACAAGAAGATGCAACTAATCTTCATGTCGAAGCAACGTCTGAAGATTATTTAACAGTCAAAAATCCAAATAGCCTTGAAGATGGAGATTATCTCCTATTCGCCAACGATAATGCGGATGCCACGGCCTGGACCACAACAGAAACTCCAAATGGTAGCACAAGAAGAATAGCTAGAGAATGGCGTGTGGATGAAACCAACGAAGTAGGTACAGTGACGCTGGAAATAGATAACTCTGCCCTCCCTACTCCACCAGAAAGTGGATTGACTTGGGTACTCATGGTTGACAGCGACGGTGATTTCAATACAGTGGACAATTCATACCCACTGACTAATATTGGAGGTAATATTGTCAACATCAATGGATTAGACTTGAACACAGGCGACTACTTTACTTTTGCACTTGTGAAATTTGAAACTACCGGTGCTAGTTTTGATTTCAATAACCCAATAGCCTGGACTACAGGAATCGTTCCAACTGAAGGTACAGATGCAACCATCGTCAGTGGTCACCCAATGGTCATGTCGGCAGATGCTGTAGTTGGGTCTTTGACCATTGAAACTGGGGCTTCCTTAGATCTAAGTGGTCAAACACTTGAATTTTCAGAAGGCTGTATTACACTTGAAGGTACTGCATCTGTAGATGTCGCTACCTCAGGTAGTTCTATTGGATACGTAAACCCTAATGTGATAGAGCAATGTGTCACAAGTATGACTTACAACAACATATTCACAGAAGGTACAGCTGGATCTGTTAAATACTTATTAGGTGATATTGTCATACTTGGAGACATGAATTTAACCAGCGCATCTGGATTAGCAGCGACTTTCGACGCCCGTGAGTTAAGTACTACAAATGATTATGATATTACGATTGCAGGCGACTGGATGAGTGAGATTACTTTCTTGCCACGGTCTGGTACTGTTACTTTTGATGGTACTGCAGATCAAATTGTTGACACAGACGGAGGTGAAACCTATAATAATTTGATCATCAATAAAGCGACTGGCGATGTTGATCTTCAATCTAGTATCACTACCAATGGAACAGTTACTTTGACTTCTGGAAACATTGATTTAGGCATTAATGATTTGAACATCACAAGCACTTCTACGATCTCAGGAGGTGATGCTACAAGTTATATAGTAGCAGATAATATTGGAGTGCTTCGACATGCAATTACGGCTTTAAGCACAGCTTACACCTTCCCTATTGGTGATACTGATGAATTTGCTCCATTTACTTTCACCTTGAATCAGGGTACCTTAAGCTCATCCAATGTGACCATCAATATGAGGGATACTAAACACACCAACATAGAACAGGATGATTATATCACACGCTATTGGTCACTCAATAATGAGGACATCACTGGCACACTAGATTATGACGTTTCATATACTTATCAGCAAGTCGATGTAGTTGGGACAGAGCTAGCATTGAAAGCCAGAAAGTTCTCTGCTTCAGGAGATGCCATTGGCGGTTCTGTGACGGTAGCAACCAATGTGTTGGCCTATGCGGGACACGATTCCTTCTCGGATCATACAGGAGAAGCACTTGCCATTGCTACTCCTGTAGAGCTATTGAGTTTTGATGCATTACTTACAGATGCAGGAATTGAAATTCATTGGCAAACCGCCAGTGAGCTAAACAATGATTATTTCGAACTAGAAAGATCAGGCGACGGAATTGCTTTCGAAGTGATCGGGAAAATAGATGGAAATGGAACAGTCAACGAAGTAATGAGCTATAGCCATTTGGATGAAGACCCTTACTTTGGCGTATCTTATTATCGCTTAGTTCAAGTGGATTACGACGGCACATATACGGTCTACAATCCAATTGCAATCGACAATGATCAGTTCAGATCAGGAATGGAACTCACGCTATTTCCCAACCCAACAGATGAATACAATATCAATATGAGAATTGCCAGCGGTGATGAAAACACCCCTATCCAAATCTTGATTTATGATTTGATGGGACATTTAGTTCATAGTGAAACGATTGAAGCCATCTTGGGTATTTCTAATCATCAGATACGCTCTAACACCAGAATGGACATAGGCGTATATCAAGTAGTCGTGTCACAAGCCAATAACCAACAAATCCAAAGATTAATTATCAAGTAAATTAAGAGCTAGCACATGCAGCCGGTATGTGCTACTCTTTTCTACAAAATGGTTTTTACTTTTTGTTTTAATTGAGGCAGCACCTTTTCATCAAACCAAAGATTTTTAGCTCGCCAGATATTATTTCGGGGAGAGGGGTGCGGCAAGACAAAGTAATTTGGTAAATACTCTTGAAAATTTCGAACGGTCTCGGTTAAGGTCTTTTTAGCGTTATTTCCTAAATAATAGTTTTGAGCATACTGCCCGATCAATAAAGTTAACTGCACCTCCTTCAATTGTGACAAAACCTTATCGTGCCACAGCGGTGCGCATTCATGTCTAGGCGGTAAGTCTCCAGATTTACCCTTTCCTGGGTAACAAAATCCCATTGGAAGCAAAGCGATTTTTTCTGGATCATAAAATGTCGGCTCATCCACTCCTAGCCAGGACCTTAAGTTCTCTCCGCTCTTATCATCCCATGGCACGCCTGTTTTGTGCACTTTAGCTCCTGGGGCTTGTCCGATGATTACGATTTTACTGGAAGAGTGAGCAGCTAGGACTGGTCTGGTGCCATGAGGCAGGTGAACAGCACAGCAATCACAGTTTCTGATTTCGTTTAGTAGAGCGTCCATTTCAATTGCAACATCAAATCATCTGTCAAAGTTTATTCATAGAGTTAAATTCTCAGGTTCGGTCGCATGGGGTCCTGTTTCAATAACTGGCTCGTCACCCAATACAAATGTGGATGGTAGTCTTTTAGCTCCTGAGGCTGCTCAAAAAACACTTCAATCAGTACAGCAAAAAATTTCAGCTAGTAGCTATCCAGTTTTACCTTCCTTCTAAAGAAGTTAATAAAGATTAAAGTTGCAATACAATTGCGACCAAGCTAGAATCTAAATGTCATTCTCATAGAAAATACATAATCAAGAGTAAGTCAATATATCAAAAAACATTAATAACTTTGATTGTGTTCATATTTCGAAAACATAGTGTTGTCCGTTCTATCAGTTTTTTTATGGCTCTTTATGTGCTCAACTTTAGTGTTGACACTGCGGATTTTCAGACTGACTTCCAGCCTGAAGATTTGACTATAAATGATATGGAAAGTGTGATCGAAATCGTACTTGAACAATGGATGGAAATAGAAGACGCCATTCCTGAATATGATGAGCCAGATACCGATGAAAGTACCATGACATTCAAAAAATCCTTCGATTTTATTTGTATAGAATTCGATAAGGATTCAAGATATATCTCTGAATTTCTGCTGAAAAGCAAATTCAGCGACTATACGAAGAAATTAAGACAGCAATTTTGTCCTGAGTTCATCCCTCCCCCGCCTAAGGCTTAATTTTCCCTTTTTGGTACACATTAAAAAAACGATACCTGCAACAAATCTCATTGGTAGGTAATCGTACTTTATTTTAAGTCTTAAATAATACTATAATGATCAATATATTAGAAATAAACTATGAGGGTGAAATAGAACCTTTAAAAAAACATCACTTTGAATATTTGCCACGATTAAATGACAAAATAGTCATCTCTCAATCTACTGGTGAACCGAAGGTGTACAAAGTAATGGATGTGCATCACATGCTTGATGAAAAACCAACTGTTTATGTTGTCAGTGATTATAGGTCTCCAGAGAGCATCATTCAAAGTATAGCCAGTAGCCTAGTTTAACTTTTAAATAAACCAAAGGCCATCTATTGTCCTTTGGTTTATAATTTTCATTTCTTAGAACAGAAAACGCAAATTTTCTCAAATCACAAGTAGCTAAACTTCAATATCATTACTACACAAAATGATATAAAGGTGTTGTTGCGAACACAAGACACAATGAATCTTACGATATACTGACATGAAAAATATAAAATTATGCTATGAGTTTCCTTAGTAGCTTTTGAAGGGTACTCTCAAATTGGTAATATTTTACACAACTCAAATCATCTTTATTTTCATTTTACTAGATAGAATCGAAGGAAAAACTTATCAAGTTCAATAGTCAATAGATGAAAATAAGTTTGTCATACTTATAAGTTGGTATATAAGAATAATTTTCCTCTCTGGTACGGGTTTGTAATCTGTAACCTGTAGAATACAGTCATTTTGTAAAGTAACCGACCATTTCATATTCTTAGATTCGGTCGCATAGGGTCTTGTTTCAATAACTGGCTCGTCACCCAGTAAAGATGAGGATGGTAGTCTTTTAGCTCCTGAGGCTGCTCAAAAAACACTTCAATCAGTACAGCAAAAAACTCCTGATAGTGCGTGGCCGCATAGGGTCTGAAAATAGATTCCATGCCTTGTTTGATTTTGTTTGACTCCTCCACAGTATATCTATTGAAGGTCTCTATATGATCCCAATCAAAATAGCCATACTCCTCATTTTTGATCATGTTTTCTAAACGTAAAGCATGAGCCATTTCATGCAATCCGAGATTTCTCCCATTCTCTGGATCGACATATCCTTCTACAAAATCCTTCCAACTCAGCATGATCAAGCCAGACTTGTGCACCTCCCCGGCATTGAACTGCTGCATGCCTTCAGAAAAGTAAAAATCAGGATAGATATGAATGTCTTCAAAATGCTTGAAATATACGCCTGGCAAACCAAAAGTCAACTGCACAGCTGAAGCCGAAATCAATGCCTTCATCTGAGGTGTAACCTCTTCCAACTCTCCAGCAGGAATGAAATTTTTGGAATCGATAAACTTCTGTACCCGCTTCTCAAAAAGTCTTTTGTTTTTATTATTGAGTGTGTGATAGTAATAGAAAGTACCAACCAATATCTCTTTGTAATGCGGATCCAGATTTCTGATAATCAGATAACGATTGATGTGCTGGCGAAAGAAGTAGTTGAGTAGAATTTTGGTGTCTCGATAGACGCTGTATATGAATCCACCCATGACGTAGAAGAGCATCACCAACAAGGCAATAATGATTAGTAGTGCGATTATGCCCATTTGGAAAAGTTCACTGCTGAAAACATGAACGCCAAAATACTAAATATATGGAATTGAAAAAGTCATTTTGGGAATTTGAATTGCAAAAAACCAGTCGTATAATTATACAATCAATTAGAAACTCAAAAGATGCTAAGTGTAGATTGTATCTACACTTTAATATCACTACCGTACTAAATGATATAAAGGTGATTCAAAATAACTTCAATAAATTAATTTTTTGAAAAAGTCTGAATTAATTAAATTGACAATATGTGGAAGGATGGAATTAACCTAACAAGCTTATCATTATGTTCTCATTATCTACGAATGAAGAATCAAGAAACCGCGACTGTATTGAGTACAGGTTCTGGTTTTTTATATGAATTTGAAAAGCAAATCTACTTAATCACAAATGGCCACAACATTACCGGGGTGCATCCCGAAACTGGGAAAAGATTATCAAATCGGCATGCTGGATTTCCAACTTCCATTGATACAAAAATAAGAGGGAAAGTATCTGGAGATTCAAATACTCTCGCAGATACAACCATTACTATTATGTTATACAATGATGAATATTTTTTGAAACCAGATTGGTATGTACATCCACAATTTGGATATCGTGTAGATGTAGTAGCTATTCCTGTTGTAAGAACAAAAGAGGTAACGAAGCACATAAAACTATTTCCAATAAATCGTGCAGAATTAGATAATGACTTTCCTCCGACTGTTTCTGATGATGCTTTTATTTTAGGTTACCCTTTAGACATTAATGGGGGTATGGAACTCCCTATTTGGAAAAGAGCATCTATTGCAACTGAAATAGGAATTGATTTTGATCAGCTTCCGAAGGTATTAGTTGACACGGCCACTCGGGAGGGAATGTCAGGATCACCTGTTATATACAAGCGAACAGGGCTTCATTCCAGTCCAGACGGAGACAGACGAAAAGATGTAATAGGAACTATTTCTGGGTTATTAGGAATTTATTCAGGTAGAATAGGTTCTAAGAATGCCTATGAAGCTCAACTGGGCATTGTATGGAAAAGCAGAGTAATTGACGAAATATTAAAAGCTAAGGTAATAGGAGATATTGAATTCCAACACCCAAAGGAATAATACTCCACTGGCGCATTTGCAACCCGTGACTAACACCATGCAGTCATTTCGTAAAGTAATCGACGTGAGGAGATTGATTGGAGAAATCTCCTTAGAACAAAGCAGACTGCCCTAAGCTGACAAGATTCCTCCGCTGAGCTACGGAATGACTGGTCTTTCAATTTACGTTTTTGGATAAAAAAACCTCCAACACTTTCGTATTGGAGGTTTAGTTTGTGGGCCCACCTGGGCTCGACCGTACGACGGACCGCCAGAGACTTTCTGATTATAAGTCAGATGTGCTTATGAAATAAATTTGACATAAAAAAAGCTCCAACACTTTGTGCCGGAGCATTGATAGTGGGCCCACCTGGGCTCGAACCAGGGACTTTCTGATTATGAGTCAGATACTCTAACCAACTGAGTTATAGGCCCTTCAAAATAGTCTCTACGACTGCCTTGAATTTGGAGGTGCAATGTTACATATTTGCCCAAAATTACACAAACAAACAGGTGAATATCAAAACAATAATTTTTGATTTGGGCGGTGTCATTATCGATCTGGATTTCAAACGCACCCCAGAAGCATTTAGCCAACTCACGGGATGGAAATTCGACGACATCTTCGAAATGTATTTCAAGCCAGGCTTGCTACAAAACTACGAGAAGGGTCTAGTCACTGATCAAGAATTAAGGAGTGGTATCAATGATTTGTTTGGGACTCAACTCTCGGATAATCAAATTGACGAAGCCTGGTGTGCCATGCTGGGTCATGTCCCTAAAGCTCGACTTGACTTCATGAACGAACTACGAAATAAATATCAGGTGTTAGTCCTCAGCAACACCAACGCTATTCATGTCAGAGCTTTTAACCAAACGATTAAAAAAGTGTCTGGTGAAGATTCACTAGATGCATTTGCTGATAAAGTGTACTTCTCGCATGAAATGAAAATGAGAAAACCTGATTTAGAGATTTACGAGGAGTTACTCAATCAATCCAACCTCAAAGCAGAAGAGTGTCTATTTCTGGATGACACACAGCACAATCTAGATGGCGCAGCCCAACTAGGTATTCGCACGATGCACATCACTCACCCAGATCTTATATTTAATTTAGCAGCACATGTTTAAAGACAAAGAAGAGAAAACCAAAGTCATACAAATCGGTTTGTTTATCGTGACATTAATCGTCACCACTTTTGCTGGTGCAGAGTGGATGACAGGCAAGTCACTATTTTATGGCGAAGTCACCATCACCCAAACTGAACTCTTCAATGGATTGAAATTTTCCATTCCTTTCTTATTCATTCTGACGGTACATGAATTCGGCCATTACTTCATGGCTCAGTATCACAAGGTAAAAGTGACTCTTCCCTTTTATATTCCTCTTTGGTTGGGTTTTTTGCCTGGTTTTCCTTCTCTCGGGTCTATGGGTGCTTTTATCAAAATTCAAGACATCATAGACAGCCGCAAAAAGTATTTTGACATCGGTATCGCTGGCCCACTGGCTGGGTTTGTTGTGGCCCTTTTAGTGCTAGTTTATGCTTTCACGAATCTACCAGAAAGAGAGTCTATCTATAAAATTCACCCGGGCTACGAAGCGTACGGATTGGACTATGCTGATCATGTGTATACCTATGAGCACTATATGAATCAGCACCACGGTTTTTATTTGGAGGATCGAGCTCAAGATTCTTTAGCTCATGTAGAAGAACATGGAAACTTCGAAAACTGGGGCTACCCGGCATTTGAGCCTTGGCCGTCTTACACTTCTACTTCTCTAGGTGGTAATCTGTTGTTTACATTCTTTGAATACCTATTTGTGTCGGACCCTGAACAAGTCCCCAATAAGTATGAATTGGCGCATTACCCTTGGCTTTTCGCTGGGTTTCTGGCTTTGTTTTTCACCTCCCTGAATCTATTGCCTATAGGCCAATTAGATGGTGGACATATTCTATATGGACTCATCGGTTACAAACAGCATCGTTTGGTCTCTCAAGTATTATATATTGGATTGCTATTTTATGCAGGACTCGGCATGGCTAATCCTCACCACTTATCAGAAGGCCTGTTGAATGAGCTCATCTATTTAGGATTCCTCTTTATATGCTTTACCAAGTTCACTACAAAAAACAGAGACAAATTGATGTTTGCGCTGGGCATATTCTCAGGACAGATGGCATTGAATCTTTTCTATCCTACATTGGAAGGGTATTCAGGGTGGTTATTATTCGCTTTTTTGTTGGGAAGAGTTTTAGGAATATATCATCCACCAGTCATGGTCAATCAACCTTTGGATATGAAAAGGAAAGTATTGGGATGGATCTCACTTGGGGTGTTCATTATTTCATTTAGCCCCAAACCATTTAATGTTCAAGAGATTAGACCTCAGAGTAAAGAAGTCAAATCAGAAACGCCGAGCATTCTATCAGCAATGAATCCTTCTCCATATTTCACACGAATCGACATACCAAACTCACGGCCTCTCGCTTCGATTAGCTCCATGAATTCCGGGGTAGAAATCAAGGTATTAGAAGATTCTCCTGAGGGATCAAAAAACTGAGATTTAAAAGCTCGAACGGCTTCCATTCTGGTTTCCCAAAATTCTGAAACATCCACCACAAAATTAGGTTGATGAAAGTCGGTTTGGATATAGTGGAATAGATTTTTGATATACCAATTCTCTTGTGACTTTCCTGCTAGATCTGTTTTTACATTCTTTAGGCCTGCTAGAAAAACGGCTCTTTTCACCACTTGAGAAGCTTTACCATGATCTGGATGCCTATCTGCTATGGCATTAGCCAATATTACATCTGGCTGATATTGTCTGATTTTCTTTACAACTTCAAGCACGTGCACATCATCATTTTTGAAGAAGACATCCTTAAACTTCAGGTTTTCACGAACGGTCAAACCTAGAATTTTGCTTGAAGCAGCAGATTCAGCATCACGGATTTCAGGGGTGCCACGCGTTCCCATTTCACCTCGAGTGAAATCAACTAGCCCTACTTTTTTGCCACTAGCTATTAATGATAAAATAGTGCCACCACACGACAATTCGGCATCATCTGGATGGGCGGCAAATACAAGAACGTCTAGTTTCATAAGCTTAATTTAATGGCAACATTCAACACTATTATTGTCATTTCGAATGATAATGAGAAATCTCAACGTGCCTACCAAACCTCAATGAGATTTCTCCGCTTCGGCGAACCGCCTCTGGTCGAAATGACATAATGAAGATTAAGTAATCCGTAGTCGCTGACCAACTCTCAATATAGTACTTCTTCTGATTCCATTCAAACGGCAAATCTTATTAATGGATACACCATAGCGATAACTAATGTGACCTAAGGTATCTCCACTCCTCACACGATGGTATCTGATTTTCCTAGCTTCTTTCAAATAGGAAAAGGTGTCAGGTGTCACGATCATGGTGGTAGTGCGGATGGTATCCATGTCAAAATTGAAAATCTCTTTGGGATCGAAGGCATTACCTTCATATCTGGTTTCGAAATGCAAATGTGGACCACTACTTCTTCCAGTACTGCCACCCAGACCTACCACATCTCCTGCTTTTACCACATCACCAGGTTGTAGCAGTCGTTTACTCAAATGCCCGTAGAGCGTCTCTAGCCCGTTATAATGCCTAACCAATATGTAATGTCCATAACCGTATCTATCATATCTGGCCAATCTTACTATCCCATCGAAAGCTACTCTCACCGAATCACCAGTTTTTAATCTAATGTCATCTCCATAATGCCAACGCCATCTACGAAGCCCAAAAGGAGACGTCACTTCTGTATTTGGGATAGGTAGACACCAATCTAAGGAAGGATTGTCAAAAGTGAGCGACAGCGCGAGCGTGTCTGCAAATTTCTCCCCATCAATTTCATAAGGATTTACTTTGGTCGTACTCCACGTGCTATAGTATTCTCGAAGTGTCACCCAAACGGAATCTATCATCAACTGCTCCGTCACTTGAATGGGCACGTTATAAGCCAAAACAACCTCAGCTGTATCCTCATGCAGCATGCTCAGTTCACGCTGTAGCGAAACCTCCTCTTCCATCGCTAAGCTATCCCAGTAGGCGTCCTCAATCACAAAAATATCCTCGTCGATATCAATGATGGTATCCTCCGGAGTGATGGGAATTATCTCCTTATTTTTAAACTTAAAAAAATCCTTCAGTTTATTCTGACTGAAGGATTCTGATACTGTGCACAATGACACAGCACATATCAATACAATTATTCTAAGTATCAAATCAATCTTACTGTTCTACACTTTCAAATTCTTTGGCTGCTAAGAATCGCTCAGCATCCAGAGCACCCATACATCCAGTCCCTGCCGCAGTCACCGCCTGACGATAGACTCTATCTGCAGCATCGCCTGTGACAAACACGCCTTCTACCTTGGTTTTGGATGTCCCAGGCTCTACGATCAGATATCCTGCTTCGTCTCTGTCAAGAAAGTCTTTAAAAATATCCGTATTAGGTTTATGGCCGATTGCCACAAAAAATCCACTAATTGGAATCTCTCTCTTTTCACCTGTAACAGTATCTACCACTCGCATGCCTTCCACTTCGTCTTGACCTAATACTTCATCTGTAGATGTGTTCCAAAGCACTTCGATATTTGGCGTATTTAATACTCTCTGTTGCATGATTTTAGAAGCACGCAATTCATCTCTTCTCACTAAAAGGTAAACCTTCGGGCAGATATTGGCTAAGTATGTAGCTTCTTCAGCGGCGGTGTCTCCTCCTCCTACTACGGCTACTTCTTTTCCTTTGTAGAAAAATCCGTCACACACAGCACAAGCTGACACGCCTACATTCAATAATCTTTTTTCTGATTCAAGCCCCAAATATTTTGCACTAGCACCTGTGGAAATAATCACCGCTTCTGCAATTATCTCGTGCTTTTCATCGACCATCACTTTGTGAGGGTATCCAGAAAAATCAACAGAAGTTACCATTCCAAAACGAATATCGGTTTCGAATCGCTCTGCTTGTTTCTGAAAATCCGTCATCATCTGTGGACCATTTACACCCTCAGGATAACCTGGGTAATTTTCAACATCATTTGTGGTTGTTAATTGTCCTCCAGGTTCTCCTCCTGTATATAATACTGGCTTTAGACCAGCTCTTGCAGCATAAATGGCAGCAGTATAGCCTGCAGGGCCTGAACCAATGATTAATACTTTTACTTTCTCTTGAGTCATTATTTCAATACTTGTATTTAAAAATGATTTTGCAATTTAGCATGAAGCTAATCGACTATAAAACATTTGATATCAAAAAAAGTTTATAGTGACAGATAATCTTTATCTATGGCCTGATAGACAATAGCTCGGGCTGAATGACGCTTGTAGATTTGTTGCTCGCAAGGCCCTCAAAGGTATGAGTTAACGCTCTTGGAAATTTAAGGTTAAACAAAAAAACCACGCGTTTCGGCGTGGTCTTTATCTATAATTTCAAAGATTAAATTAATCTTCCTTTTTCTCTGGTTTTGGTAAAAGAGCCTTTCTAGACAATCTGAATTTACCAGTTTTCTTGTCGATTTCAATCAATTTCACTTTGATCTCTTCTCCAACTTCTAGCACACCATCCATGTTTTCTACTCTTTCCCACTTGATCTCAGAAATGTGTAGCAAACCGTCTTTGCCAGGCATGAATTCAATAAATGCTCCAAATGGCATGATCGACTTTACTTTACCTTCATAAGTCTCTCCTACTTCTGCCGTAGCCACGATGTTCTTGATTCTTCTCAAGGCTTCTTTCATGGCGTCTCCATCAGCTGTAAAGACGTTTACGATTCCGTTTTTGTCATCTTCAGTTACTGTCACAGTTGCTCCAGATTCTTTCTGAATCTCTTGGATGATCTTACCACCTGGTCCGATTAACGGCCCGATCATTTCTTTTTCAATCTTCAACATGGTAGATCTTGGAGCATGAGATTTCATATCATCTCTAGACTCAGTCATGGTCTTTCTCATTTCCCCAAGGATATGAGCTCTACCTGCTTTTGCCTGCATCAATGCTTCTGTCAGCACTTCGTAAGACAAACCGTCCACTTTGATATCCATCTGACAGGCAGTAATACCATTGTCGTTTCCTGTTACTTTGAAGTCCATGTCTCCCAAGTGATCTTCATCACCTAAAATATCAGAAAGGATCGCATATTTTCCTGTTTCAGGATCAGAGATCATTCCCATTGCGATACCAGACACTGGAGATTTCAACGGAATACCCGCATCCATCAATGCCAAAGATCCAGCACATACAGTCGCCATTGAAGACGAACCGTTTGATTCCAAAATATCAGAAACAACTCTGATGGTATATGGGTTCTCATCATCAGCAGGAAGCATTGGCTTGATGGCTCTCCATGCTAGGTTACCATGACCTACTTCTCTACGTCCCGGTCCTCTGTTTGGTCTAGCTTCTCCAGTAGAGAAAGCAGGGAAGTTGTAGTGCAAGAAGAACTTGTTGTAGCCTGAGTGTACTGCACCGTCTACCATTTGCTCGTCTAGCTTAGTTCCTAAAGTCACACTTGTCAATGACTGAGTTTCACCTCTGGTGAAAATCGCAGAACCGTGTGCAGATGGCAAGTAGTCAACTTCAGACCAGATGGGTCTGATTTCATCAAGATCACGTCCATCCAATCTTTTTCTTGTGTCCAAGACACACTGTCTGATCGCTTCTTTTTCCACGTCGTGGTAGTACTTTCCGATCAAACCTTCGTTGTATTCTTCGCCTTCTGGCAATTCAGGCAACGCTGCCTTGTATTCTTCGATAATCGCAGCAAATTTCTCCTTACGGATGCTTTTGTTTGGATTACCTTCTTTCGCTACTGCATACACAGCATCAAAAGTCTTCGCCTTGATGTCCGCTCTTAATTCTTCATCTGGCTCCTCTTCGTGAGAGTATTCTCTTTTTTCAGTCTTACCAACTGCTTCAGTCAGTTCAATCTGAACTTTACATTGCTCGATAATGGCTTCATGACCTGCCTTGATCGCGCCGATCATGGTTTCCTCAGAAACTTCTAGCAATTCACCTTCTACCATCATGATATCGTCTTTGGTACCAGCGATAATCATGTCTAGTGCAGCTCCTTCCAATTGCTCTTTGGTAGGGTTGATGATGAATTCACCATCTTTCTGCGTAACTCTTACTTCAGATATCGGCCCTCCAAAAGGAATGTCAGACACTGCCAAAGCAGAAGAGGCAGCCAATGCAGCTAGTGCATCTGGAAGATCGCCTTCTCCTAATGAGATCAAAGAAATCATCACTTGAGTTTCTGCGTGATAATCGCTTGGGAACAATGGTCTCAAAGCTCTATCTACCAATCGGCAAACCAATACTTCGTTGTCAGACAATCTGCCTTCTCTTTTCAAAAATCCACCAGGGATTTTTCCAGCTGCAGCAAATTTCTCTTGGTAATCAACAGACATTGGAAGGAAATCAACTCCTTCTCTAGCGTCTTTGTTAGACACAACTGTGGCCAACAACATGGTCTTACCCATTTTGACTACTACAGAACCGTCAGCCTGCTTGGCTAATTTTCCGGTTTCGATAGTAATCTCTCTGCCGTCTTTCAACTTAACGGACTTAGTTACTACGTTTAATGACATAAGTAATTTTTTAAATTTTGACTAAAAAAAATTGAGTGTGAGTGAATGTCAAAATTTGTTATTAACGAGTGAGAAAGAACAAAAAAGGAAGTCTGTGAGAGACTTCCTTTTGCGCATATTCTTATTTTCTTAATTTCAATTCAGCGATAATCGCTCTATATCTTTCGATATCCTTCTTGTAAAGGTAATCAAGAAGGCTTCTTCTCTTACCTACCAATTTCAAAAGACCCAATCTAGAAGAGTGATCTTTTTTGTGTGACTTTAAGTGATCTGTCAAATGATTGATTCGGTAAGTAAAAAGAGCGATTTGAGATTCCGCAGAACCTGTATCCTTCTTAGACTTCAACCGACCATGATTTGCGAAAACTTCTTCTTTCTTATCTGTTGCTAAATACATGCTTAGTAAAAAGTTTAATTAATTATTTTTTCGAACGGCAAAATTAGGTATTCATTCTATTAAAACAAAACCTTATGTGGTTTGCTTTTTCTTCATTCTAGATTGCCACCAATTTTTAGCATTTTCTATCCAAACGCTATAGAAATCAGCATCAAAAAGCTTGGCATCCTTTCGAGCCTGCTTCAAAAAGAATACGCCTATAGGGAATAGGACAAAATTAGCCATCCAGGCAGCATAAAACCCATCGACTACACCACTTTTTGCCCATTTGTCACCGACACTGGTCAGCACGTAAAAAATGATAAAGAAGAAAATAGAAATGATTACAGGAAATCCTAATCCACCTCGTTTGATTATGGCACCTAAAGGTGCACCAATCAAAAACATAACAATACAGGAAAAAGCCTGTGCAAATTTCTTATACTTTTCTACTACATGTGAATCATAAGAAACGGACAAGCCTTTCATTCTAAGTACACTACTATTCAAAGAAGATTTGATGTTTCTTGCATTCCCTACTGCCCTTGAAAGAATCTGTTCCTTCACGCTTACCTTTTGATAAATCGAATCCATTTTATACTTGACTATTGCCACTAATGAATCATTAGTAATTATCAAACTGTCATATTTCTGCTTTTTCTCTTTTTTTCTTACTAAACTCTTGTTAGATATTCCTTTAGTTCCATCATTTAGCTGCTCCGAAACATCAATATTTTTTCTTATTTTAGGTTTGTAAACTTTAATCGAATCAGAATTCTTCTCATTTTTTGCAACTTGGTTATCATTTGTGTCAGGAATCAAATCGTCATCTAATATTTCTAATACAGAATCGGCTTTCATTAATTTCTTTAATTCCTTCAAAGAATCTAAAAACTCTTTCCTGTTGGTAAGTTCACCAGGTGGTTCCAAATAACCGCCCAGATGAAATTTATATGAACCTGCTACTGTTCCGAATATTTTAAATTTTGAATTGATCATTGAATGATCCATAGAATCTATACTCTCAGTCAATTCTTGAATTCCTTTCATGTAACGGTTATCAGCAAACAAGCTCTCATCCGTATCATTCAAGTCAAAAGATGCCAAACTGAAAACCAGATCCATATTGGCAAACTTGGTACGGACAAATTGCACTACTTCATCTTTTTTCCTCCTTTTTGATTTCTTTTCTTCTTCGAAGTAATAATTACCATTAAACAGATCCATTTTCAAATACCGATCTCCCATGAAGGAGTACATGCGACAAGAATCTGCGATGATTACCTTTTTATTCCCATTGCCATCTGTATGGTCATAAATAATTATGTTTTTTATAGATATGCCGTCAGGATATTTCTTATCAATTTTTATGCTGTATTTAGGTATCCCATTATAAAACTGCCCTTCTCTCAAATCCAACGCAGGCTTGGTTTGCTTAATATCATACAACAAACTAAATGCCCGTAGATTTGCTTTTGGTACCACTTGGTCATTGAGTACAAAAGCACCAATCGCTAAGGAGACACAAAAAACAAATGCAGGTAAAATGATCCGTAATAGAGAAATACCCGAGCCTTTGATGGCTGTCAATTCAAAATGCTCTCCCAACTTCCCATAGGTCATTAGTGATGAGATCAATACAGCCAATGGCAATGCCATAGGCATTTGGTTGATGCTGAAATACCCCATCAATTCACCAAGAGTAGCAATTCCAATATTTTTACCAATGAAATCATCAAAGTATTTCATCATGTAAACCAGCAAAAGTATGAATACAGCTACCAGAAAAGTAATGATAAAAGGCCCGATAAAAGATTTAAGAATAAGCTTATCGAGTTTTTTCATTTTTGGGGAGTAAAGGAGATAGCAAAATCAATCAAAGTACCTGAATAATATTAATCATATTTGTAGAGCCACGAAACTTAGTATGTTTTGCAAAATCAATTACAACCCACAACAGTACAAGTAAAAACAAAAAAACTGCCACAAAAAATATCTTTTTCGACCTATTCATCAACTTCTATAATTCGTATAACTCCAGATATTGAGCTAAGCAAATTTCACATTAATAAATGATAAATTAAAGATTGTCGGACAATTTAGCCATACGAAAAATCATTCACATAGATATGGATGCTTTTTATGCATCTGTAGAGCAACGAGACCATCCAGAGCTCAAAGGCAAACCTGTAGCCGTTGGAGGAAGTCGTTCGCGAGGCGTGGTGGCTGCTGCATCCTATGAAGCACGAAAGTATGGCGTGCGATCTGCTATGCCTTCTGTGACTGCTTTCCGCAAATGCCCTGATATTATTTTCGTAAAGCCTCGTTTCGAAGTGTACAAAGAAGTTTCTCAAATTATTAGGGAAATATTCTTTGAATATACAGATTTGGTGGAGCCACTCTCTCTAGATGAAGCCTATCTGGATGTAACCAATAATAAAATTGGGCTTCCATCTGCTACTTTGATAGCTGAAGAGATTCGTGAAAAAATTTTTAAAGCTACGAATTTGACTTGTTCGGCAGGTATTTCTATCAATAAATTCTTAGCTAAAACAGCCTCTGACATCAACAAACCTAATGGTTTGAAATTGATCAAACCGGATGAAGCATTGGCTTTTATTGAAACTTTAAAAGTCAAAGACTTTTTTGGTGTAGGGAAAGTAACTGCAGAGAAAATGAAAAGAATGGGCATTCATAATGGACTGGATCTAAAGCATAAGTCTCTGGGTTTCCTCACTAAGAATTTCGGTAAAAGTGGAGCTTATTACTTTAATATTTGTCGAGGAATAGATGATCGCCCCGTCAATCCTAACCGAATCAGAAAATCTGTAAGTATTGAAAACACTTATGACTATGACCTTTCAGATTCATTAGAAATAGATCATGAATTGCAATCCTTATCTAAATCTCTCGAAAAGCGATTAGCCAAAAGTAAAATCCAAGGTAAAACGGTCAACCTTAAAATTAAATACAGTGATTTCGAACAAGTCACGCGAAGTAAAACTGCTCAACAATGGCTCGGAAAAAGCCATGAATACGATCCACTTTGGAAAGAAATATTACTAGATCCAGCGTTGATCGAAAAACCAATACGATTGTTGGGATTGGGTCTTTCTAATTTAAATACGGATGAAAAGGATAATCAAGGCTTACAATTGACCTTAGAATTTTAGTCTAGTCAGCTGACTTTTGAGCGAGGTGCTCTTGTGAACTCTTAAAATCTTCTGGCGTGTCAATATCATTCCAGTAGTAACCTACAACTTCTATTACTCTCGCTTTCTTTTGTTCAGATAGGTGTGTAACTAGATTGGAAATAGAGAGTTTTTGATTCGTTGCTATATGATCTAAAATGTCAAAAACATCTTTCTTCACATAAAACAACCCTGTATCATAATAATTGTACCCTTCGATCTCCTTACCAATTCGTTTGATATAATCGTCTGCATCTACTTTAGTGACATCATCCAGATCAATATGCTCATTGTGATTACCTGGAATATCCACAGCCAATTTTAAGTAAGCGCCCTTATCAAAAACCAGTTTGGTTTTTAGGTCATTCAGGAATGCTTCTTCATAATAATGATCCGCCATGGTGAAGAAAAATTCTTCATCTCCCAATTCATGCACCCAGTCTTTAGCGGCATACAACGAGTAACCATTTTCTAGCTCATATTTTTCATTGTAAATGGTCGTGATATTCGCATCATATTTTGTGCGTAGATCTTTACAAATCTCTTCCAAAGCTGGCTTGTGGAAGCCAGTAATCACAGCAAAATCAGTCACTCCAATTTTTTGAAACTGATCAATATGTCTCTCCATCAGGCTTTGACCACCAACAGTAAGAGCAGATTTTGGAAGTCCTAAATTTAAACGTAGGTTTTTGCCAGCGGCGAGAATTACACAGACCATAGAGAGATTGTAATCAATTGATAGGAATGCGCAATGTTAACGAATTATCAACGAATTATTATTGAATCTGCAATGAAATTAGGCTGACTTCTGAGTTGACAATTGATATTTCAAATGTTTCACAAAGTCTTCGTCCATAAACTTCTGGGCCAGTGTAATAATGGCTATAGGAATCAACTTCAGCAGGCAAACGATGAGATACAAATCAAATCTACCCATAATACTGAAGAGCATAATTAATGATCTGTGTGTGTTAGTTCCTCCTACTAACGCCCACCAAAACATAATCGGGTTGAACGTAGCTCGATATTTTTCAACAAATTTTTCTTTGGTATTATCATTGAAGGCGAAGTGTTCGTAGACATCCCTCATCTCCTCTGTTCGAGTGACCAACATCCATTGCCTTTTAGTGTAATCTATTTCGATACCGCGTAATATCTTGTTCCAAAAACCTGATTCCTGAGACGCTTCAGGCAATTCTTCTACTTTTTTCACTTTTGATCCTTCAGATCCAGCTACATAATATAAAAATTCACTTTTATAAAAGTCATAGACCTGGGAAGTGAAAATGTGAGATACAATTCCTGCTGGAAAAGCCATTAAAAAAATCGACCAGCCCATTTCTCCCTGTACATAATAGGCACATGCGGACAAATAACAAGCGATAAAAATCAAACTATCAATAGACCCGTCAATGAATCGACCCAACTCAGTTGATTGTCCAGTCATTCGAGCCAACTGCCCATCTGCACTATCTAACACTCCAGCCAAGGTGATGAGCACTGATGCCCAAACTGTGATTACCCAACTGTCTTGATAAAATAGCATATATCCACCAGCTACTCCCACTATGAGACTTATAATCGACACTTGCGTAGGAGTCATATTAAAGTATCTTCCGATTTTGGCAAAATACAACCCAAAGAATCGACTGAATGCCAAATCGAATCTCTCCTCAATGTCCATAAGTTTGATAGTGGAGTGCACTTCGGCCTGATGATTTCTGAAGTGATTCTTTATACTGCGTATCATTTGATGCGTATCTAATTGTCAATTTAGGTCAATCGCTCACTGACTATTTTTCGGCCGCAAATTTAATTAATTAAATTAACAACCTGTTAACACAATCTTCATCAAACATTTTTCCGAACTACATATTTCAAATTTATAATTGTAGCCACGACATGACAAAGCTTGCTGATCCCAGCGAACAATAATGGGACAACGATGCTGCGTTTACCCCCCAAACTTTTTTTAAGAATACTGTTAGCTAGGTCTGGTTTTGATATATTATCAATAAAACCTTGTACTATTTCTTGATTTTCAGTGATCATCACCACTTCCTCTTCGAAATAATAGCTGATAAAATCAAAATTGCTACTCCCACAGATTAACTTTTTCCCATCTATAAGGATGGCCTTGAGGTGCGACATTCTGCCTTGGTATTCATAAAAATTAAAATAACCCTTCATCAGTTCATTTGTCAAAATGGCTTTGAAGATGTTCTTATTATTGATCCCTGGAGAAACAATATCAAGTTTTACGTTTTTGCCCTTATGATTTCTGGTGTAGGTCAACAAGGGGTCAGATACATAAGGTGAAAAGATTTGGATAGACTCTTGAGCCTCATCAATATTTCTAAAGACATCTTTGTAAATCTCTTTACTTCGATATCCATCCAAATAATACATTTTGGTGTCACCCAAAGCATCGACTGTAGATTGATCGTTTTCGGCGACTGATCTGTGAAAGTCATTGGATAGAGAATCAGCCATATCCGTACTATTCATTTCTACCATCATATCGTGCCACTCGAAATTGTGCTCACAAAAATTGAGACCACCAATAAAAGAAATTTGCTCATCTACCACCACCATTTTTTTATGGTTTCGATGTGGATATTTCAAGAACAAAAAACCCAAAGGATTTGTGTATTTGACTTTGATGCCGTTTTGACGAGCCTTTTTAATGATAGCCGAGGTATTCTTTACTTCCTTACGAAAAGCTTCGTCCTTAAAATAACCCAGGCTGTAAATAAAGCGATCGTTGATCACAAATTTGGAATAAGAATCCAGGCACAGTTGAATGTCATTGGCTGGCGAAGCAATCAAGGTGTCAATCAGCCATTCACCTACCGAATCCCCTTCGAAAGACATGGCTTGGATATAAATACTTTTTTGCGCCTTGGCGGCTAATGATTCAAATCGGTTTTTGAACGCATCCGAATCTACCAATACCTGTCCTGTCATGTATCAATCAATGAATTTGAAAGTTGCAAAATTAGCTGACTAATGCTAAAAAATGCCAACTCATGCTTGGTACTCTTTAAAATATTGTTTTTTTGCGTCCAAACTAAGTACCCATTTCTATGAAGATCGCACAAGTATGTCCGTATGATTGGTCCAGACCCGGTGGAGTAAAAGCTCATATCGAAAATTTGGCCATCTATCTTAGAAAAATGGGACATGAAGTCAAAATCATAGCTCCGAATGTAAACGCTGATCAGATCAACGACCCAAACGTCAAATTGATCGGAAAAGGAAGAAGCACTACGCTATGGGGAGGCACTGAGATTGACATCAATATCGCCAAAGGCGAAGAAGTAGAGGAACTGAAAAGATATCTCAAAGCAGAGCAATTTGACTTACTTCATTTTCATAATGGCTGGACGCCATTCATGACTTATCAGGTGCGGTATTATTCTAAGGCAAAACACATTGGTACCTTTCACGATACACCAGCCGATAATTTCTTAATGCAAAAATTCGTAGGGCCTATATTGATGCCACTGGCAGCCAGTCTGGTTTGGAAAGTGGCTGATCACATGATCTCTGTTTCTGAGTCACAAGCCAGATATGTGAAGTCCTTTCTAGCCAAAGATCCTACCATCATTCCGAATGGAATTAACCCAGATCAATTCAACACTTCATTTGAACCCATCGAGGAATACAAAGATGGCAAATTCAACCTCCTATTTCTTGGTAGGTTTGAAGAACGTAAGGGGCTATTCTATACACTCAAAGCATTTAAAACACTAAAATCCAAATACCCAGATATCCGTCTACTTATCGCAGGAGATGGCGAACAAAAGCAAGAGGCACTGGACTATGTAGCTGACAACCAACTGAAGGATGTGGTTTTCTTAGGCTTCATAGACGAAGAAATCAAGGCCAATTTGATTCGAACGGCTGATGTGCTACTCGCAACTGCCATCTATGGCGAAAGCTTTGGTATTGTCTTACTCGAAGCTATGGCTTGCGGTACACCGGTAGCAGGCTTCGGTAACGAAGGCTATCTGAATGTCATCAAATCGCCCTGGGATGAGTACTTTCCTACTCCGAGGGATTTAGATACATTGACCAAGAAAATCGAAAAACTCTACCTCAACGAAGACGTCAGAAAAGAAATGTCGGACTGGGGAATTGCTGAAGCCAAAACCTACGAATGGGAGCATATCACCAATCAGGTGTTTGAGGTGTATGAAATGGTGATGGGGGAAAAACAAACTTAATAACGTCATCGCGAGCCATGCGAAGCGATCTCAAAGTTTGCTTCTGTAATTAAGCTTAAGATTGCTTCACTGCGCTATTGGATTTGTTCGGAATGATGGTACGTTTTGGAAATCTACTCCCCTAATATCCCTTTCAAATCAGCAGGGGAATACGCTACAGATTTCAAAGTCTTGTCATCTTCTTTTCGGTAAACGAGGAACAAGCCATCCGCTTCTTTGATGTAGCTGTCGGTGTCTTTGTTTTCTTTGTAGTGCTTTACAGTGGCTTCAGCCTCTTCCCTAGTTTTGCAGGCTTTGCTCATATTCGAGCGCTGTACTTCGTTGAATAGCTCAACGAATTTGTTTCCCAAACCAAACTCCAAAACTGCACCGGACAAGACATATTGAATGTCGCAAAGGGCATCAGCTACTTCTACCAAGTCATTGTTGTCGATGGCTTCTTGTAGTTCTTTCAACTCTTCGGAGATCAATTCCACTCTCAATGCACACCGTTTGGCGTCCGGAATAGCAGGGGCATCTACTATAGGATGTTTGAAAGTTTTATGAAACTCTGCTACCTGATTGAGTGAATCTATCTTTTCCATGAAATTGATTGTTGCTTTTGAAAAATCGAAAACTCGAAATTCTTCATTCAGTACCTAAATCCCAAAAAATGTGGAAAAGTATCTATTCTTTCTTTTTCGATTCGTTTCGGATGGCTAGAGATAAGAAGTACACAAACCCGCCAATTACAATCCCGAGGATCACGATCATTCCGATTATTGCTGAAGTACTCATTTTTTAGAAGCGAATTTGTTATACAAAAATTTATTCATCAGGAAGCCAATCAGCATCACCCCTCCCCATTGAGTTAGGATAGAAGCATTGCTATAAACATCAAAGAAATTCCAATGGCCATTGGCATCGAACCAAGGATATTCACTATAACCCTGCGACAACCACCAGTAGATAAGAAACAATGCCAGAGCGATGTTTCCACTCATACAAATCACAAAATATTTGGTAGAAACTTTGAAATCAGAATCTTCATCCACCAACTCTTCTTTGAATTTCTTGGCTCCTGATTTGACTACTGCGAAAAGAATGAATAGCCCAGTCACAATGAGTCCCACTCCCCAAACCCAATCCTGATTAGTAAAGAAGTCAAGAGAATATGCTGAAGGAAAACCGAAAATGATAAAGAAAATGACTACCCGCGTCATCGCACTTTTACGAGAAAATCCCAGGTCATTCAGATTGCGGGTAAACAACTCAATCATGGGCAATAACGAGCTAAACGCTGCGAGAAACAAAGCCGTAAAAAAGACTATCGCCAAAATACCACCGCCCTGAAAGGTAGAAAACAACATAGGGATAATGGTAAAAGTCAACGCCTGATTGCCAGATTGCAAATAAGACACCGCGCCTTCATAAGAAGGGGCGAGCGCAAAAACTGCTGGTAGTATGGCTATTCCAGCCACCAGTGAAGCTGTATTGTTGCCAAAGGCACTAATGAAAGTATTTAATGTGACCTCTTCATTTTTTCTAGAGTAGGAAGACAAAGTCATCATCAAACCCCAGCCCGCTCCGGTCGACCATGCCGATTGCGTCAGGGCTTCTATCCAAATTCTGGAATTTGAAAAATCATCCCAATTGACCGAAAACATGTATTCCAATCCGAGAACACCATTTTCCATATTGAGGGCTATTGCTGCTATGATCAAGAGCAACACAAACAAACTAGGAATCAAAATGCGATTGGCTTTTTCCAATCCTTTTTGGATGCCTTTCGACAATACAAATACGCCTAGAAGTACATTTAAAATATAGAGTCCAATGGTCATCCAATTGCCATTCGAAATTGAATTCCAAAATTGATTGAGGTATTCTGGATTTTCGACGAGCTTCTCACCCAGGGTCTGACTTGAGAATAAATTAGCAATAGAAAAACCTAAGTAGCGCAATGCCCAGGCCGTCACTATGGAATAATAAAAGGCAATTCCTAACGTACAGATGGTTATAAAAAAGCCCATCCACGTATACTTTTTACCAGCCAATTGAGCATATGAACCTATAACACCTTTTTTGAATTTCTTACCAATAGAAAACTCAGCAAGCAATAAAGGAATGGACCAAATGAATAAAAATAAAATCCAAAGGATAATAAAGGTGCCACCATATTGTCCAGCTAATCTCGGAAATCGCCAGAGATTGCCGGCTCCAATCGCCATACCTAAGGAGGCAAGTACGATTCCCCATCGATTGCTAAACTGATCTGTTTGAGTCATAAATTGGTCGTTGTTCAGTCAAATTCGATCTGATTGAAGACAGATCGGAGTTATAAGATTCGCCAATATTATGGAAAAAACTGACAGAAAAAAAGAATAGTTATATCTGCGGAGTATTAGGAAAAATAGTACCAAAAAAAGAGGTCTTCTCTCGAAGACCTCTACCAATTCAAATAATTAATTTACTCGTCAAATTTTTACGAGTTCGAGATTCAACTTAACGTCCACATCTTCACCTACCACCAGACTACCTGTATCTAAAGTGTCATCCCATTTCAATTCATAATCAAAACGGTTGATGGTGAAGGCGGCTTTGAATCCGCTAATAGTTCGATTTCCCATATTAATCATACCACTAAAAGTAGCAGGGAAAGTTATTTTTTTGCTCACATCTCTTATTGTAAGTGTGCCAGTTACTTCGTACGTATCTCCATCCTTTTTCTTAAACGATTCGCTCACAAAAGACATTTGAGGGAACTGTGCGGCATTAAAAAAATCATCTTCTCTTAAATGCTTGTCTCTGGTTAAATTCTCCGTTGAAACGCTTTCTACTTTTACTTTCGCCTCTACCTTTGCGCCATCGAATGAATTCTTTTTGGACTCCAATTCGCAACTGAAATCTGTGAATTTCCCAGTTACCGTAGAAATAGTCATGTGTGAAACCTCAAACTGAATGGAGGAATGTGCTGGATCGGCCTTCCAACGGGTTTGAGATTGAACAGAATAAACTACAAAAATCGATAATAGTAATAGAAAAGCTTTTCTCATTTTGGGTTAATGTTTGTTTGATTGAATATAATCATTTTTAGAGACATTACCTATGAAAAATATGTATGTTTGGAATTTGATAAACACTGCTTGCTTATGAAGATCACTTATTTATCCTGTGTCATTGCCTTAGTCACCATCGGGTGCTCCACCCCTAATAACAAATCAGAAACTAGCAATGAAACTGCAGGAATTGCACCTCCTCCAAACGACAATTATTACATGCAGGCCACTGATGGCACTTATTATTATTTAGAGGAGCTCAAAGGAAAAAAAGTATTCATCAACTACTGGGCCACGTGGTGCAAGCCTTGTATTGCTGAAATGCCAGACATTCAAGCGGCAGCTGAAATTCTTGAAAAAGAAAACTATGTATTCTTTTTAGTATCTGATCAAGAAATGGAAAAGATAAAAGACTTCGAAAAGAAGAAAGGATTTAATCTCACATTCGCTAAACTGAATGGCAAAATACAAGATCTCAAAATCCAATCGCTGCCTACCACAGAAATCTACACAACGGAAGGCAAGCGAACGCAAAAAATATCGGGCGCTGTCAAATGGGACAGTGAAGGAATGTTGAAGACACTAAGAGCAGTAAACTAATATGAGTGAATATGGTTTTTGGTCTTTAGTACCTCCGTTGGTTGCCATTGGTCTGGCGCTGAGAACCAAACAAGTTTTTCTTTCACTCACTTTAGGCATTTGGATTGGATGGGTGATTATTGAAGGTGGCAACCCCTTGTCAGGATCGTTTGCTACACTCAATGCCTTCGTGGCGGTATTCGAAGATGCGGGAAATACCAGAACCATCATATTCACGCTACTCATTGGTGCTTTAATTGCCTTAATCCAAAGATCAGGCGGTGTAGCTGGTTTCATCGAATCGGTCAAGAACATACTTGAAAAACAAGAACAGAAAAACAGAAACAATCGGAAGTTGGTACAACTCTTTGCTTCCCTGACAGGAATTGTAATTTTCGTAGAATCCAACATCTCCATTCTCACGGTAGGCACACTCTACAGACCCATATTCGACAATCTAAAAATACCTAGAGAAAAACTGGCGTATCTGGCAGATTCCAGTTCAGCTCCATCTTGCATCATCTTCCCTTTTAATGCTTGGGGTGCGTACATTATGGGACTGCTGGTGATGCAAGGTTTTGATCGACCATTCGCCACCATGATGAGTTCTCTGCCTTACAACTTTTATCCATTTTTAGCGCTTGGCATTGTGGGTTATGTCATCTACTCTGGGAAGGACTACGGTCCAATGAAAAAAGCAGAAAAAAGAGCAAAGGAAGAAGGCAAGCTGATCGCTGATGACTCCACTCCCATGATTTCAGATGAAGTTTCAATGTTAGAGGCAAAAGAAGGCATTGCTCATAGGAGCTTCAATATGATACTTCCGATTGTCACTATGATCGTGATGATGCCAGTGATGTTAGTTTATACTGGATGGGGCAGTTTGGAATCTACCGAGGGCGGTTTCATAGATTTAGCTTTGCGAGCTATGGGACAAGGCTCTGGTTCTACTTCTGTACTGACAGCCGTAACCACTTCAATTGTAGTAGCCATTGCTTTGTATAAAGCACAGCGCCTGTTAGGGATCAAAGAAATGGTAGACCTTTCACTCAAAGGCATGTCAGGTATGGTATCTCTTGCCATCTTGATGGTTTTTGCTTTTGCGCTGGGTAGTCTATGCAAGGAACTCAAAACAGGGCTGTACGTAGCTGAGGTTTCCAAGGCCTGGCTTTCGCCCAATCTAGTGCCCGCTATTGTTTTTTTAGTGAGTTGTTTTATCGCCTTCAGTACAGGCACTTCATGGGGTACCTTTGCGATTATGATTTCGATAGCTGTACCAATGGCTCAGTCGATGGGCACTGATCCACATCTCGCTATCGCCGCAGCGATAGGTGGCGGTGTATTTGGAGATCACTGCTCTCCTATCTCAGATACCACGATTATCTCGTCTATGGCCTCGGCGAGTGACCATGTCGATCATGTCAACACGCAGCTGCCTTATGCCTTGACAGCAGGTGGCGTGACTTTGATCATGTATTTGATACTTGGCTTTTTGATGTGATGATTTCCAGATTGGAACCACCTTCTTAACTTTTCATTAACAATTGATAAGAAAATATTAACAGTCAAAGGGACATGGCTTGGCTTTATTTGAGCTTCAATAAAAAACCAAATCATGAAACTCAAATTAATCACCCTTTTAATCTTCGCACCTTTTTTACTTTTTGCTCAAACGGGCGAATTGACCATCCATCCGCACATTCGATTGCCTCAAGACAGCCTCACCAGCCAGCAACTAGTCCAGGCACTGAATGATTTTCTAGCTGCAGCTGCCAAACCCAATGAAGAGAACCAGTGGGTGCTAGCATCGCAACGCATCGAAACGCATATATTGCTCGACGAATTCAAAGACATCATGAAAAGCAAAGCTTTTGCGGATGATCAGTTCTATCAACCCTATCTCAATAATGTGATTGCCCTCAAAAAAGGTCAGTTTCTTATCCAGCTTTCCTACATAGGCACCAAGGACAATGAAAGCCATTTAAGAGCCAGTTTCGAACTTATCGCCCACCAATCCGACGATGCTTTTCTGTTCTCCTCTCCCCTTTTAAGAAACACCCGTGATTGGAAAACGGCCAAAGTGAACAACAACATCTTTCACTACGCTAAAACCATCAACGAAGAAAATGTGCAGACCTTCGGTCGATTGGCTGCAGCGTTTGATGAAAAGCTCAAAGTCGATAACAAAATCACCGAATTCTACTGCACTGAAAACCTAACGGCGCTACTCCAACTGATGGGCGTGAATTACCGATTGGACTACAATGGTGTTCGTCAGGCAAACTTCAGCTCTTCTCTGGGAGATAAAAAACTTATCCTTTTGGGCAATGACAACGCAACATTTCAAAATACAGATGCGCATGATCTGTGGCATGATCGTCTAAGCCTAAAGATCTCTAGAAGGAAAGTAAACAAACCCATCGACGAAGCTTGTGCCTACCTCTACGCTGGCAGCTGGGGACTAAGCTGGGAAGAGATCTTCAATCAATTCTGCGACAAAGTAGCCAACAACAAAAAAACGGACTGGACACAAATCAAAGAAGAGCCGGTAAACTTCGCTGAAACCCGAACCGAGCATCTCATAGCCGACTACGTGGTGAATGCGCTCTTCGTCCAGCAAATCGAAAAAGACCAGGGCTTTGCAGGCGTTTGGGAATTCCTGAACTGTGGACCATTCGAAAAAGGTAATGCCAACTACTATGCTGCACTAGAGCAGCTCACCGGCATCACACAAAAAGGCTACAACAAAGCGGTTTGGAAATTGATCGAAAAACAGAAGAAAATGGCGCTAGCCAACAACTAGAAATCTATTTCATTGAAGGTAAGATTTTATAGATTTACAGTACATGATTTTCAAGCGTTTTCAAACCAACACTGTCAAATGAAACCTAAAGAACTAGTCATCAAATGGATCGAAACCTTCAATGAGGGAAATGCTGAAAAGCTCGCAGCGCTGTATCACACGGATGCCATCAACCATCAGGTAGCCAACGAACCCGTAGCAGGAAAAGCAGCCATTCAGGCTATGTTTGTCGCAGAGTTTGAGGCGGCAGACATGACCTGCATTCCAGAGAATCTATTCGAAGATGGCGACTGGGCCATCCTAGAGTGGAAAGACCCTATGGGGCTCAGGGGCTGTGGTTTTTTCCATGTTATTGATGATAAGATCAAGTTTCAGCGGGGGTACTGGGACAAACTGTCGTTTATGAATAGGTACGGCGGATGAAATAAAAGCCACCCACTTGCAAACCCCTTGCAATTTTCTAGCAAATCCACTACTTTGTACACTGGTCTGTTTAGCAGCTAGACCTTGCCCGCCGAAGGGTTGGCCATGCCTGTCGGCAGACAAGCCTAACCGCAGCACTTCTGAGAAAAATTAAGCATATTATTAAACGTTTAACTAAATACATAATAGATATATGGTCACCTTTGTCACTATATCACTACGTTAGCGTTCAGTGCCATACATTTTCGGCTTAATTTTTGATGGATCACGTCTAAATAAATAATGAAATGAAAATAAAGAACTCTCTTATCATTTTAGCTGCTCTTAGTCTGATCAGTTGCAATGAAACAGAAATTAATCCTTTAGAAAAACTTCTTTTAGAGTTCAAAATCGAGGACCTTTCCTACAAATATTCATATAATGAAAATAATAGACTTCAACGCTTAACATACCCAAATGGCGCATATTACCTGTACCAGTATGAAAAAATGGCCGTGACTGAAGACTTTTATAGCAAAGATGATGAGAAAGTACAAACTTCTTTGTTGTCATTAAATGAGAGTGGGTTCGTGAAATATTCTTATTCGTATAACCTTCTAACTCAGGACACTATTTACTCTGAATATCTCTATTATCCTGATGACAGGTTACTTAGTGAAAAAATAACTGGTAAGAATCACTCTTATATTTATTACTACGATCGAAATGAAAAAGGTAATATCGAATATTTCTATCAAGAATATGATGATACAAGCCTTTCAATACCTCAAAAAACCGAACATACATTAGAATATTCCAATACACCTAATAAATTGAACTTTGAACAGAGAAGAATAAATCTTTATGGACTTCCAACACCTGATTTACGATCTGAAGATGTTACAGACAAGGTTACAATTAAATTTAACTATGAATTTGATTCAGAGGGTTATATAACCAAAAGGTTAGGATTGTATTATGTTAATGATAGTTTAGTTGATTCTCTGCAAATAAATTTGAAGTATAACTATTAGAATCGAAACGCTAACAATTTGTATGATATCATCCTGAAATCTGCTAGACGAGAGTTTTTTTGGTTTCTGGAAGCCCCACCAAAACTGCGTTTTGGCCTATCGTGAATCAAAAAAAGATATAGACCAAAACACAGCTTTGGCTATTTTGAATTCGAAACATTATCTTCATCAAAACGGACGCTACATACAGTGGCGTTGTACACAATATCTCAAAGAATGCAAAGAATCATTTTACTATCTATCATCGCCCTTTTTGGATCTTGCACAAAAAATCAAGATCAGAACAAAGAAAAAGCTATTGTAGAGTTCAATCAAGAATTAGCCAACGAACTGGCTCAAATGGTCGAAGTAGATCAAACTGCCGCATGGATTCCAGAAGGAAGGTTCAAAGAATATAGTAGAGAAGAATGGCAAGCTTACAAGGACAGTGTTTTTACAACCAATAAGAAAAGAGCTGAAGAAATGTTTAATGAACATGGATATCCAGGATTTGATTTGGTTGGCGAACAAGGCTCATTCGATTTTTGGTTAATCGTTCAACATTGTGACTTTGACCCAGAATTTCAGAAACAGGTACTATTAGCGATGGAAACGCAAATCTCAAAGGAAAATGCCAACAAAAGAAACTTTGCTTATCTAACCGATCGGGTAAATAAGAACATGGGAAAGAAACTCATTTACGGGACACAAGTAACTTATAATCGATTTGGTCAAGCTATTCCCCAATCCTTAGAAGATAGTGCGAATGTAGATGTACGAAGAGCCGATGTTGGATTAGAACCTCTTGTGGACTATCTAAATAGAATGACCGAAAGTCATTGGGAGATGAACAAAGAAAACATGATCAACCGTGGAATTACCGAACCGAAATTGCACGAAACAGCCAGATAAAAGTGTGTAACAAATGCTATGAATGAATGGGGTTTCATCGGTCAGGATATTTTGGTGGGGTCTGGAAAGTCCGCCACAAGTAATAAATTTAAATCAAGGCGTGGCTATGTACGAGACGAGAGGTTAGTGCTTTCTAATCCCCACTCATCATAGCTAGGTTAGCGATTATTCACAAGCATCATCAATGTTCCAAAAAGAAGCTTATTTCTCAATCATACCAATAATCTGCATTGGACTAATTTTTAGCGAATTCTTTATCAATCCAATATATAAAGAAGTGGCAGTCAAGGAAAAGAAAATATATAAAAGGGACTATTTCCTATATTTCAAAAATGATCATATTGAAGTTGATGAAAATCAATACTACAATACCCTAAAAGGTGACTCTGCAGTATTAGGCGTTGGATATTTTTCGAAAACTGTCCTAGAAGCCAAGGTGAATTCAACATACGGTAAGTTCCAAATTGGTCGAACAACGACAAGTAAAGAGATGCTTACAGTTCTGATTCCAATCTTCATTTTGGCTTTAACGGGTCTATTTAGTTTCGAAAATATTGATCGACTAACTAAAGGTAAAATCCCAAGCATTCTTTTATGGGTTCTGTATAGTGTATCCATGTTCGCTGGAACATTAGTGTCAATCAAGCTTCTATTTGTAGTTTTTGGCTCAGTAGAAAAACTCTAAAAAATCGCTAACAAGCTGTATAGGTTATGCCCATGCTCTCTTACCGAATCAATGCCAGAAGACGCTCCACCGATCCGATCGGAAGCAGTAGAATACCGAGGAATTGGCAGACTGTATCCGTAGCATTCTCGGATCAACAGAATTCCAGAAGACCGAGGTTGGCTGTGTAGATCGTATCGGTTACTTTAGTACTTTTAAGAGGCTCCAAGGGCACAAACCCATACAGAGTCGTTAATACAATTCCATCTGGCGCTCACTTGCAGTGAGTGACAAATCTACATACTGGCATCGCCTACCCAAGCGACCGCAGATCCAGCAAGGGATTCCCACAAACTTCAAATGGTGGGTATAAAGAAAAAGATGAGTTCCAGAAGTTTTCGGAATGACGGGTTTTGGCGTGGTTGTATATAATATAGAGCAACATCAATAATAGTGTAAAACCTGTCAACTTTTTTTTAGGACTACACCATAATCCCTCCGACCTCTGCAATAACCCCTCGGAAGACTGCAACATCCCCTCTAAGCGCTGCAATAACCTCTCGGAGGTCTGCAACATCCCCTCTGAACGCTGCAATGAGGTCTCGGAGGTCTGCAAGAACCCCTCGGAAGTCTGCACAAACCCCTCGGAGGGCTGCAATAACCCCTCGGAGCATTGCAAGAAGGTCTCGGAGGGCTGCATAAAGCTCTCAACACCCTGCACAAAACACCC
Source organism: Reichenbachiella sp. (assembly GCF_039969095.1). Classification (GTDB taxonomy): domain Bacteria; phylum Bacteroidota; class Bacteroidia; order Cytophagales; family Cyclobacteriaceae; genus Reichenbachiella. Next base: position 359,727 of record NZ_JBDVOL010000010.1, on the reverse strand, counting down.
ACAAGTTGGCAGCGAAGCGCGGAATTATGTACTCATCGGGCTGATACAGCAGCAAAACCCGATAGGGATTGCCGCACTAGCAAAACCTAGCCTAAATCATCAAATCAATTCCCCTTTACACGCCTCCACAATTCGGTAAGTAGTTTTTTACCATCCCGTTTGTTTTTGGGTACTTCTGTGAAGGTGACTTGTCCGTTATCGTTTTCTTCGATTTGGTACTTAAAGACAAAGTCTTGTGCCTGAGGGTCCAAACTCAACAATCCAAAGCGTAGATCATTGAAATACAGTTTTCCATCTTGAGAACTGATCGTGTACCAGCCTTCTGATATAGCGATCATACGCTGCACGGGTGCTTTTTCTTTGAGGTCTCCCAATAACTCATGGTTTTTCGGGTAGGCTTCAAAAGTGATGGGTTGCGAATCAAAAAATGAATAATGTCCCAGCAAATAAGTCTTTTCAGTTTCAACATTCGCACTCCACAGGATGGTATTCATAGGAGACGGTCGAGTGTCTAGTTGAGTATAGGTGATATTTTGCGTTTTCAAGGCAGATTCAAATTGCGCAAATGCGATCCACTTCAGTAGAAAGGTAAGCAGCAAATAGGCGGTGCTCACATACAAACCCATGCGATTGTAAAACTGACGCTTTTCTGTCGTGCGTTTCTGTAGCATCGCCAAAATCAGAAACACCAAAAACGGCAAGGTGTACAGCGGGTCAATGACGAATATGGTTTTGAAGGCCAGTCGCAGATCGAAAGGCCAAAACAACTGCGTACCCCAAGTGGTATGTGCATCTAAAATCGGATGGGTCACAAAAGCCCAGAAAAACAACCAGGACCAACTTTTGAAATCTTTGAGGCTTTCATACCGAGACACCAACCAACCAAAAAGGGGCGCAAATAGTACCGAGAAAACAATCGAATGCGTAAATCCACGATGAACGGCCAGCGCAGTCACCGTATCTGTCACATGCGAGGCCAGTACGTCCAGGTCTGGAATGGTACCAGCTATAGCGCCATAGAGCATGGCTTTATTGCCTACCTTCTTACCCAAGACAGCCTCACCTACAGCTGCGCCTAATACTATTTGAGTTACCGAATCCATTGATTTGAAAATTGAAATTGACGCAAGTTATCTTGGAATAGAATCCTTTTTGGAAATAGCCAGGATTAAAAAAACCAAAGACAAGCACTCCAGAACCACGCGCCCCCAATGCCAATTGGCCCAGGTGACTAGTTCATTTTTCAATTCGGCTGCACTAAAGGCAGATTGAAAGAAGGCTTGATTCGTTTCTTTGAAGTAGACATAAAAACAAAAGACAAACAACATGGCAAATACAGATGAAATTAAAGCAAAGCGAAATCCTTGAGACTGGATTTTATAGAAGTAAACGGAAAGTGCTACCGGAATCAATAAGGCTACAATCGTCAGTATCGTATAGAATCGATTAATAGCAGGACCGAACTCCTGATAGTAACTGTAAAACTCAGTCGAAGACATGGATTGCCAATACGGAACGAGTAGCACCCCTTCTGTCATTTGACTCCCAACAAAAATGGAAAATACGGCAATCAGGTAATAGTAGAGTTGATTTTTCATTTTATATAATAGGTCTGTAATCACAATAGTTTTTTTCACCCTCCTAATAGAGCCATGAAAGCTAGCCATATTAAATTAAATTCAACGACCGACCAGGACAAAGGATGCCCAAAAGTATGGGGCTGGATATTCGTTTCGAAGTTCGTTTTGTGCCCGACGGAAGGCTTCCTTTTTTGGCACTTGCTCTTGAATCCAAAATTGGTAAAAAAGCGTCATGAGCTTTTGCGTAGCGGCATCAGACACCGTCCAAAGTGACATGATTGTGGCTCGTGCTCCTGCTGCTTGTAGGGCTCGATGCAGGCCATACACCCCTTCCCCATTTCTAATATCACCAATACCCGTCTCGCACGCTGACAACACCACCAACTCGGTTTGATCCAGATTCAAATTTTGCGCTTCATAAGCCGTCAAAACCCCATCACCACCTTCTTTCAAAGCTTGCTCAGCATTGGCCAAAAGCAAACCTGACCGCATCAAAGGATTTTGCTGATAGACTTTTGTATCCAAGCCATAAGAAGATGCCGTCTTTTCAATATCCTGATCCTTTAGAAAAAAACCATGCGTGGCGATATGCAATATCCTAGGATTAGCCACTTGCCTAATCACTTGTTCGGAAGCATTCGTTGCAGTAAAGACTTCCAGATCAGCTACTGCTTCTTGGAGTAGGGTTTCTATTTCCTCAATTTCTTTTTTTGTTCCAGGTAGCGGCGCGATTTTTCCATTTTTTTGGAGAAACCTGATCGTGGTATCGCTATAGATGGCTCTGGCCAAATACTCATTGGCAATGGATTTATGTTCTCCCACACTATTGTCCTCGTAGTCAGGAAACCCCATCAATACCGCGCCCGAAGCAGTTGCTATCTCCTGCTCGTCCAAAAGGACATTCGTGTTATTCACCAGTTCGATAGTCAGCTCATCGCAGAGATATGATTTATCTTTCGAATTCCACAGGGCACTCAAACTGAGCACATGAAACACCCCATCAGCTGAAAGGTACAATTTGTCAGCGGCTCCCATTTTCTGTTTGAGCGGTTGCCAATAGGTCTTATAACTTTCCGCATCTTCCATCTTATATCGGATTGAAGCTTGAAATCTTTTCAATGATGCCCCTTCCAGTCGCTCGCCATCAGGCCACACGACAAGAGCTGGCAACTGCCCATCCTTTTGATACACCAATCCTATATAAATAACCGAATCCGATTGGTGATTCTCGTAATAATTCAAGCGGATCAATTCAGCAGCTGCTTCATTTGGCTGCAGTTGCTCCTGCAGTAATCGCCAATCCATGTTGGATTTATTTTTCTTGAATGGCTGTACTTTCAGCGACAGCTCCTTTTCTAGCTCATTGGCCAGTTCGATCGAACTTTGGAGTTCCTCGGCTAAGGATTTTCTTTCATCTAGTGACAGGTTATAAATCTGTGAGATTCGCTTTTTCAGATCTTTCCATTGGGCATAACTGGCTATCAAATGTTTGTCCTGACTATTGACCACCGCTGTTTCAATCTTTTGTGTATTTTGAAATAAAAATCCTTTGGTGGCCAATCTCAGATTGAGCATCAATCCCAGCAGTTCGGGCTGCTTCTGGTGGTTTCTCAAAACGAACGACTGGAATATTTCGAAATTGATTGTAAACGATTCATAGAATTTGGTCAATTCAGCCTCAGACAAACCGCTCAAGTTTTCATCCAACTGATCCAACCAAATGTGCATGGCTGCATCGAATAGTTCGATGGCCTTTGCTACATCTCCTGATTTTTCGTGGACCAGTGCCAGATTTTGCAAGGCCATGGCATACTCCGGGTGCTTCGTACCTACTGCCACTCGCAAACACTTTTCAGCTTTCGAATAGTAATCAATCGCTTGATCCAAAAGAGAATTAGATTCATAATATTCCGCAAGGAATGTGCTAAAAACACCATAATCTCGATGCTCAGAACCAATACTCTTTTCGGCCATGTCTAGCGCTTCGATCAGCAACGCCTCCACTTCCTTTTCTTGATATTCGTGCACAGCCGCGAGTAGCAGTAAGGCACCTGCATGCTCAATACTTCCTTTGGCAAAGCCTTCTTCATATAGCGCAATAGCCTTCAAGCTATTTTCTTCGGCCTGATCATATTTACCTTGGCTGATATAAAAACTAGCCATATCCATATAGGCAGAGGCATGAAAGTAATTGTCAGACCAGAATTCATCCCGCAGATCATTCAGTATTTGCTGGTACAGTTTTTCAGCTAGGTCATATTTTTGCAGTGCTAAATACACATGAGCTTGCGCTTGCATGAGTCGAGACCGATCCATACCACCTTCCGCAGACTTCTCCAGAGATTCGTATTCAGCGATCGCTTTTTCGTAATTTCCTAATTTCAGATATACGCTAGCCAAATTCTCTCCAATCCGAAGGTATTCCAGTGCATCTTCAGGCAGCCGCTTTTGGTAATAGTCTTTGCAATAAAGTAGCAATCGCTCAGCATCTGAAAATTTACCAGTGGCTAAACAGCAGTCTGATAAGCCCTCTGCATAGTATACCTTGTCAGATTCATTCTTGCCTTTGGCTTCCTCCCAGACCCTTAGAGATTCTTGATACAGCAGTGTCGCCTGTGCAAACTCATTGTTCCGAAAATGTCTATAAGCCAGCTCATACGTGGCTTCAGAATAATCATAGGGCTTCTTGAGCCAATCTTGCCTCGCTAATTCGATAGCCTTTTCAAGCGCTTGGTATCCCTTCTTATACTTGCCACTAGACAACTCTGACATTCCTTTTTTGTATATCGACCGATACTCCTTTTGATCAGGTGAAATTTTTGTGTTGGCAGAAACATGAGGCGTATAAACACCAAATGAGAATAGGATGAGTAAGGAAAAAGATAGGAGCTTATGCCTATTAGGGAATTTAAATATCATGGAAGATCAATTATACAGATTTTCATTTTACAAAGGAGGAAAACAACTCCATGCACCTCCATATTTTAGAGCTGGCACCTAGACTAGAGCACTCCTGCTTCTAACAAGCTCAAACTCCCCTTTTCCACATCCAGTTCAGTTTGTATTCCAAAAGGCAAAGTAGCATTGTCATCAATATGACCGATGGGCAGGCCGTAGAGCACTGGCACATTCAAATCACCCAATCGATCTTTCAAAACATTTTCCAAACTGGTGGACAAAGCAAAATCAGGGTCGTCAGGTTTGGTTTCGCAACCATTGAATACGCCCATGGCGATGCCTTTGGCTTGCGCCAGTTTGCCAGAGTTGAGTAATTGGGTGAGCATACGATCTACGCGATAGGGCGACTCCCCTACATCTTCGATGAACACGATTTTATCCGTAAAATCAATATCATAAGGCGTGCCCATCAAGGAACACATCAGGCTTAAGTTGCCCCCTACCAGCGCACCTTCGGCTACACCTTCTACAATTGACAAAGATTGGAACGCTGGATCTTGATTCTCCTTCCAGTCCTTCGGTCTTTCAAATTTGGCAGCCTTGCCTTTCATCAAGACTTGTTCGAATCCCTTTTCGGTAAACTCCGAATACTCCGAAGCGCCTACGGGGCCATGAAAACACACCAAACCTGTTTTTTGGTGAATACCATAAAGTAACGCAGTGATGTCGCTATAGCCGATCAATACTTTCGGATTGGCTTTGATCAAGTCATAGTTGATATTGGGTAACAATCGACCGGAACCATAGCCTCCTCGCGCACAAACGATCCCGTCGATATTGGAATCTCCGAACATCTGATGCAAGTCGTCCAAACGCTGCTGATCGGTGCCAGCTAAGAAACCTTTGCGCACGCTCATGTTGTCCGTGTACTTGACTACAAAGCCCATGGCCTCGAGATTCTCTACTGCCTTTTCAAATGCTTGTCTGGTGACTGCACTAGCAGGTGTGATCAAACCAATGGTATCGCCTTTTTTTATGGCCTTGGGTTTAATTAATTGTAAACCTTCACTGGTTTGGGCATTAGCCATATTGATGGTGAGCAAGGAAGCCGCAGAGGCCACAGCAGATTTTTTCACAAAACTTCTTCGATCCATAACATCGAAAATAGGGAATTCGCGTAGAAGTTGAAGGTTAATCAATAATATATTGGCAAAATTGATGGGTTCATGAATTCTTCAATCAGATTTGCCCTGTCTAATCATTTTACTTATGGATTTTTATGCTCCCTTGTTCGGTTATCTAGCCGTCGTATTCACCATCTCCAGTTTTGTTCCACAGGTTTGGCAGTCGCTCAGAACGAGATCAGTGGAAGATTTGTCACTTTGGACCTTGATCATTTTTGTCTGTTCGTCTAGTTCGTGGCTGATTTATGGCGTGTTGATCATTGATTTACCCATTATTATTACGAATGCTATTGTCTTCACTTTGCAATTGGCCTTGCTTGTACTCAAACTCAAACACAACGGTCCCCGCCAACCCAAGACCAAAATTGAACATGCCGCCATCTGGGTCAAAGATTTAGAAGGCATGAGTGAGTTTTATGCCAAATACTTTCAAGCAACAAAGGGTTCTAAATATGAAAACCCAGCTAAGAACTTCAGTTCCTACTTCTTGAAGTTTGATCATCGAAAAACCCGAATTGAATTGATGCACAACCCTGAGTATTTACCGAAACTAGAAAATGGTGTCAAATTCAATGGCATGGCACACTTAGCTTTCTCGGTCGGAACTAAGCAGCGTGTAGACGAATTGACTCATCAATTCAAAACTGATGGCTATACCATATTAGGAGAACCAAGAACCACAGGAGACGGCTACTACGAAAGCGTAGTGGCAGACCCAGAAGGCAATACGATTGAGATTACCATTTAACTGCTCCAATTCCATCGAATAGAGAAACTGAAATTACGTCCTGGGTTGAAAATTCCATCACTTTTTAGTCTGGACAAGTGATCTATGTATTCGTTGTCTAAAATATTATTTACCCCAATTTGCCAAACTAATCCGCCTTTTTGGAAAGGGGTTTCTACGTTGATTCCAGCATGTAGCAAGCCGTAACTATCTGAAGGTGTTTCATCCAGACCTACCCGATCCTGATCCATTTTGTACACATGCTCTATGAAAATATTTTTGAATTCTACCCAACCTTCATTGTTGAATTCAGCTTTGACTTTACTGCTGAATCGGTTGGCAGGAATAAGCGGTAAAGGATCCCCATATTTATCTTCAGCCGTTACACTACTAAAACTACTTTCGATATGTAGCCAATGAATCTGATGTGGATGGTAGTGTAAACTCACTTCTCCCCCATACAGTTTGGCATTGGTTTGATCATAATCAAAAACAGGAAAGTCCTCAATTATTTCCGTACTTGGTTGCAAATAAATATACTTATTGATATAGTTAAAGAAAGGACTCACACCTATGTGAAAATGCTCTGAATTCAACTCAAATGTCAGATCTGCTTGAGCCGCTCGTTCACTTTCCAAATTGCGATTGCCACGCTCATAACGAAGAGAGCCATGATGCACGCCATCGGAAAGTAGTTCAGCCGTATTTGGCGGACGAAATCCTGAAGAAACATTCGTTTTCAATGTCAACTGATTCCAGGCTTTAGATACACCAAAGGAACCATTGAAACCTGTGAAAGTTTCGTTGAAGGCTAGAATACTGCCATCTTCCGTTACCGTCGTTTCAGTGTCCAACTTTCTCATATCCAATCGAAATCCTCCTTGCCATTCAAAGTCATTCTCAGAACTGTGATTGACCACTGAATAAATACCAAAATCGAATGTGCTCGCATCAGGAATAAGAATCTCTTCTCCAAAATTCTCATTGGTTTGATACATGCCTTGCACACCGGTAGTCAAAAACGTTTTGTGAGAGGACAGTTCAAACTTGCTCTTTAGATTGTAAGTAAAAGTATTCAGCAACATATCCAATGCTACTTCAGCCTCTCCATGCTCATCGTGTTCTTCTTCTTCTTCTTCATGTTCTCCTTCTTCCTCTTCATGCTCATGATGCTCTTCAATTTCTTTACGACGATTGCTTGTAAACCCCACTATAGCGCTGATTTCATTTTCACCCAAATAGAAAGTGTTTTCAAGACTTATTATATGTTGGCTGATCTCCTGATAAGGAGCCTCCATTTCGCGTTCCACTTCACTAGAGTATGAGGCTTCTTCAGGAATGCCAATGTTGTTTTTCAAAAAACTGTAACGGATATTGCCTACCCAGTTTTTTCTATGATAACCTAAGGCCGATTTTATGGAAATATCGTTGAACCTAGTATTAACCACTCGCTGATCATTGGGTATTTGATAATCTACATGATTGCCATAGGCTCCAAATAAATTCCACTTGATTCTGTTTTTATTCACTTTGAAACCCAAGCTACTTTTGTACCCCTTAGTATTAGACGTATATCCCGAAGCAGCAAATCCTTCTATCTTATCCTCTTGTGTGTATCGCTCATCTACTAAGTACAATACTCCACCAAGCGCATCTGCACCATAAAGTAAAGAAGCAGGCCCTTTAACTACCTCTACCCTTTCGATTCCTAAAGCATTTTCGCCCAACCCATGTTCTCCACCGAACTGTTGATTTTCTAAACGTGTATTTTGTGAATAGACCACAATCCGATTACCTGTAAGACCACGAATCACTGGTTTTCCAATGCCAGAACCGGTGCTGATTTGCTCTACACCAGGAATCTGAGTAATGGCCATCACCAAAGTGGGAGGTGAACTAAAATTCAAATCTACCATAGATTGTTGTTCTATGCTCACTACATTTTCACTTCCTAACTTACCGCCAGGCACAGCTATCACCACTTCATCCAATTGCAAATGGGAAGGTTCAAGTTGAAAAACATTATTGTCCAAGTGTTTTATATCCACATGCTGAACCAATGTCTTGTAACCCATGTATGAAATTTGCAAGGTCATTTTGGTAAGTATAGAAACATCCAACTTAAAATGACCAGACTCATTAGTTCGGGTTCCACTTTGGGTTTCTTCTATGTAAATGTTGGCAAATTCTATGGGTTTATTTGTGTCAGCATTTTTGACCTGCCCATTGAAGACCTGTCCAAATGTGATAGAAGAATAAAATAGTAAAAGAGATAAGAGAAGCTTATTCATGTCGAAATTTTAAATGCAATGATGTTGCAAATATAGAGTTGAATAAATTATGTGCAACATTATTGCAAATAATAATTTATGGGTTGTGATGAGCGGCAATCAATGACATTTAAGTGGTGGACTAATTAGGTGCAGGGTCACATTTTTGGCAAATACCATTGACAATAATGTCAACAGACTGTGCTCTATAGTCCTTAGGAAGCTTGAAAGCTGGCAATTGTATATGCTCCTCTATACACTCCAGTTGTCCACAAGTGGTACATTTAAAATGAACATGATCATGCTGGTGTGAATCAGGGCTACAGGTATCAAAACAAATCCCGTAAGATGCAATTCCGTTGTCATTGGGGATTTTATGTAATACACCGCTATCAATGAAACTATGTAGCGTTCTATAAAGTGTGACTCGATCATAGTCTGTCAGAGTATCCTCTAAATCCTTTTGCGATAAAGCCCTCTTTTGATTGATAAAAAACTCCAGCACGTCTAATCGACAATCCGTGATACGCAGGCTGTGTTTTTTTAGAATCTCTTGTCTTTTCGTTGCTTCCATAGTCGTAAAATTAATCATTAATGCAACAAAATTGCATTAATTAAAATGGCAAAATAAAAATCGCTACAGTAATTTTTCAGTACTACAATGTGCGTACGTCGTCAGCGATTTGCTGTTTGTCTTGAGTGAGTTTCAACAATCATAAAAGGTGGTTAACATTAAGAAACAATCCTCTATATAATGAAAAATTGGATTCAAATTCTACGAAACTTCAAAAAGCAACCACTAATCGTTCTAGTCAACATTTGTGGGCTGGCATTAGGGATGTTCATTTTCATATTAATCGATAGATACATTGCTTTCGAAAATAGTTTCGACAATTTTCATCAGGATAGTGAATCTATTTTCAGAGTATCTACTACCAGATATGCAAATGGAGAAGTCTTTCATAAAAACATTGGTGCAATGCCTCCTTTGATGCCTTTAATAGAAGAGCACATCGGAGACCTTAATTCGCATGCTTTGATTTATTATGATGGAAGTTTTACGGTCCAAAACCCATTAGTCCCAAACTCTGCTTTTGAAGAGGGAAAAGCTTACTACGCCGATAGAGACTTCTTTGAAATTTTCGGATTTGAAGTGATAAAAGGGGACCAGATACATGCCTTAGATGCACCAAGAAAAGCCGCTATATCACAATTGTCTGCTCTCAAATATTTTGGAACCGAAGATGTAGTTGGAAAAATTTTAAGAACAACTGGACAAATAGAAGTTAATTATCAAATCACAGCAGTATATGCTGATCCACCTGTCAATTCACATTTCAAACCTGAGTTTCTTTTTTCATTTGATACCTATTTGAATGTTGTTCACCCTGACTGGGCCGTAAGAACCAATTGGATATGGAACGACTTTCCTATTTATATCAAAATACCTAGTGAGAAAAGAGATGAAATAGAAGAAAAAATCAATCATCTAGCTCAGGACACTTGGGGCAATTTATACAAAGAACGAAATGTCGATTTCAATTTTCACCTTCAGCCTATTCGATCCATTCACACCCACCCCGAAGCATTCAATGAATTGGAACTAGGCACAAACCACAGTATGCTTACTTCACTTCGTATAGCTTCGTGGTTGACATTGATTCTTGCGTGGATCAATTTCATAAATCTATCAACAACAAAATTTCTTGGAAGAACAAAAGAAGTAGGTATAAGAAAAATACTCGGAGCCAGTAAGACAAATCTTATCTATCAATTTCTAATGGAATTCCTGTTTACCAATTTGTGCGCATTAGGCTTGTCTCTCCTACTCTTACATAATTTGCTACCAATAATCCCAATATGGCTTGGTTTCGATTTTATTTGGATTATCGACCCTTCATTTTGGCTAGTTCTTATTGGATTAATTCTTGGAGGTGTTTTCATTGGTTTATACCCTAGCTTAATTGTTAGCAATTTCAAGGCTGCTAAGGTGCTCAAAGGAAGGCCTAACATTTCTAAAAAAGGCAAAAATTTAAGAACTGCATTAGTGTACTTACAATTTATCATTACACCAATCATGATCGGAGGAACTGTCCTTGTTTATCAGCAAACCAATTTCCTAATGAATCGAGAAATAGGTGTAAATGTCGATAAAGTGCTCAGCATAAGTGGGCCAAGAGTGAATGAATCTAATATGTCCCTCAAACAGGATTACTTCAAACAAAAGCTAGAGGAATCGCCAAACATCAGTAATGTATCAAACATAATGCTACTACCTGGAGATAACATTTATTGGAAATCGAATTTTAAAGTATACGGAGATTCAACTCAAACTCAGTATATGACCGTTAACCTTGTTGAGTATGACTTTGAAAAGGCACTAGACTTTAAGGTTCTGTCTGGTAGGTCTTTCAGCCCTACTTTCCAAGATAGTGCGACGCTAGTGATCAACGAATCGGCGGCCAAAATGTGGGGGTATGAACCTCATGACATACTGAACAAAACAATGTGGTGGCGCTACTCACCAAACTATCATCATTTTGATAAAAAAATAATTGGCGTTGTAGCGGATCACAAGCAATTACCCTATACGGATGAAAACACACCAATGGTTTTCAGTCTAAGAAGGTATACTCCAGCCAGTTTTGCCAGCACACAATTCATTGTGAAGTTGGAATACTCAGGTCAGAACGCGCAAGAAGTAGTCCAATCAGAAATAGCTCAAATCGAAAATCTTTGGCAAGAAAGTTTTCCAAGCAATTCATTCAACTATACATTCTTAGACGCGGAGTTTGAACAAAAATTTCTATCAGAAATCAAGTTTGGAAAACTATTCAAATTTTTCTCATTCATTTCGATTCTGATTGCTGCAATGGGACTTTTTGGTTTATCATCTTTCGCTATCACTATTCGGACTAAAGAATTTGGAATTAGAAAATCCCTTGGTGCCATGGCTAAGGATATATCGTTGATGATTATTATTCAATATCTCAAACTCACCAGTATCGCCTATTGTCTGGCCATTCCTATTTTATATTTCGTAGCTAGCAGCTGGCTGGAAAATTATAGCTTACGAGTAAGTTTAAATGCAGAATTTTTTCTCCTTCCACTTATTATTTCATCTTTCATTTGCCTTATTAGCATTATTCAGCAAACAATCAAAGTCTCAACAAAGAACCCAGTAGAATCTCTTCGCCATGAATAGAAATATTTCCTGAGGTCTCCATAGTACACTCGTCGGCACATGATCTAAATATTATTTAGTTAAATATTTACTATTTTAGTTTCATAACTAATTATTTAGTTATAAGATTGTGATGTAATTAGAACAATATGAAAGAACTGACTAAAGCGGAAGAACAAGTAATGAAGGCACTCTGGCAAATAGAAAGAGGCGTAGTGCACGATATCATTGCCAAACTGCCTGAGCCAAAGCCTGCCTATAATACGGTCTCCACCATTGTGAGAATTTTGGAAACGAAACAGTTTGTTTCGCACAAAGCTTATGGCAAAACCTACGAGTACTTCCCAATCATTGCCAAAAAGGACTACTCTAAGTTTTACCTATCCAACTTCATGGACGGCTATTTTGGTGGATCTTTTAAAAATTTGGTTTCCTTTTTTGCCGAGGAGAACAATTTGGATGTTAATGAATTGAATGAATTGATAGCTATTGCCAAACAAGACTCAAAACCAAACGACCATGAATAGTTTTCTCAATTACTTATTAGAATCAGGTTTTGCACTTGGCGCTTTCAGTCTATTTTATTTACTCGCTCTGAAACAAGAAAAGTCGTTTGTATTCAATCGCTTTTATCTGTTAGGTGCAGTTGTTTTGTCTCTGTTTCTACCACTAATTCATTTTAGTCTGGAAAGTGTTCCTGCCGATTTTGTGATGGGCACCATCATGATGCAGACCACAGATCTTAGTGCCAGCCCCAATACCTCAAACTTTTTTACCGTCTCCAACTGGATTTGGGCTTATGGCATTGTGGTTGGCCTGCTTCTTATCAAATTGGCTCGCAAAATTGTTTTCCTCCTCATTAAACGGAAAGATGGAATTGCAATAAAGGGATACAAAATCTATCACCTCAAAGAAAGTTTAGATGCTTACACTTTCTTAGACACGATTTATTTGGGCGACCAACTGAAAGACAGAGAGAAAGAGCTGATCTTATCTCATGAAAAAAATCACGCTCGGGGGTTGCACTCGCTAGATATATTATTGCTGGAAATTATAGGTGCCTTCCTTTGGATTAATCCTATGTTACCCCTGATCACAAAATGGGTAAGAACCAATCATGAATATTTGGCTGATGCCAAAGCAGTGTGTAAATACTCTAAGGAAACCTATGTACAAACCTTGGCGACTCATACCCTATCAAGGCATGGATTCGAATTGGCTCACTCCTTTTATAACTCATCCACACTAAAAAGAATTAAAATGTTAAATCAACAAAACAATCAAATTATGAAAATCAAACAAATCATACCTTTCATTCTAGGACTGGCCTTGGTCATCGTATTTGGATGTGAAGACGCCACAGAACAGCTTAGTGGTCTTAACGATCAAGAGGCTGCCAAAACCATTGTTGAATACCAGGAATCCATAGCAAATGAAATAGGTAACATTGAGGGAGTGTATGATATGGTAGACGTGCAACCTGGCCCTAAAGGCGGAATGACTACCTTTTATGAATGGGTGGCAGCAACGATGGAATACCCAACACAAGCTAAAAAAGATGGTATAGAAGGAAGAGTTTTTGTACAGTTTATCGTCAATGAAACTGGCGACATTACTGAAGTAAAATCCATAAAAGGTATAGGCGGCGGTTGTGATGCTGAAGCAGTGAGAGTCATGCAATCAGCAGCCAAATGGACGCCAGGCCAAAAAGATGGCCAACCAGTAAAAGTGAGAATGATCATGCCTGTATCATTCAAACTCAGAGGATAAATACGGTTTAGCTAATTAAAAAGGCATTGACCCATCATGGATCAATGCCTTTTTTCAATCCTCCACCAAATCCTCAGAGATAATCAAACTATTTGCCAAACCTGACCTAATAATTGACATCTCTTCAGTGCCTGCATACTTTTGATTAAGCTCTATTTCAATCCCTAAATATTGATCAGTAGAAAATTGTTTTCTCAAATAAGTAGTAAATCCGTCATCAGCTCCGTTGTAAGGAACATTAACCATGACAAGCTTATCAGGCAATAACTGTTCAATTTGTCGCTTCCATAGTTGACAAAATTCCATCTCGTTCCATCGAGACTCATCACATAACAAACCGATATCCACTTGCCTTTCTACGCCGTTCAAGACGGGAGTAAAACTATGAACGGACAAGTGTAATACCTCTTGCCCTTCGTTGATACATCTTGAAATGTTCTTTTCTATAGCATTACGATAGGGATGATAATATTTACTCAGCACATATTTTTTAATTGGTTTTTCCAATTCCCTTGAGTACTGAGAAAACAGCTCATCATGATGCAATGAGCGGTTAGACTCCACTAATAGCCGAGATACTCGCTGATAAGACAAAGGTGCCGGAATGTGCCTTGACATGTACTTAGCCACTTCTAAGGCGCCAATATCCCACCCGCTGTGAGAATTTAATTCTTTCTCATATTTTGCAAATAAATACCTAAACTCACGAGGAATGTAGTTGCCACCATGTTCGCATGTGATTATAACTTTTCTTTTACGCATGACTCGAAAATTTCATTGTTAGACAAACAATCCGAAAGCTCATTATACACGAGCTTGATATTTTCTTCAGTATAAATACCATCCAAAGCCGTCATAATTCTGGTCGCCAAGGTACCCGCTTCTAATATTTCATGTAGCGTGTCTAACCAGGGACCTATGAAAGATGAGTGATGTACTTTCACTAATTCCAACAAATAGCCCCAAAGTTCTTTGGCACTGGCTTGCTCCTTATTCAATCCAAAGACCTTCAAATAATCCGAATTGGTGATTTGTGTATGCTCAGCCGTTACCATCATCTGTTGAAATATCTTATTCAATGGTATGGCAGACCAACTCTGTTGATCATGTTCGCTACAGGTTTTCTCTGCCACCAGTACTTTCAGCACACCTATTATCAGTGCGACAATAGCCATATCTGCTTTAGGACATTCCTGAATATCGAGCAATCTGATTTCGATCGAACCTCGGTCGAAACGTGCAATGGCCCCTCGAGAATTGAGCCATACTGGCTCCAGGATATGCTCATTATCATAAGGTGCAACGGCCTTCTGGATCGGGTCATAAATCATCTTGTGATAATGCCTTTTGGAGAAAGCTCTTTCTGGAATCACTTTGCCAGTAATCTCAGGTATCACTTTTTGGTTGGACTGATAATAGTCCAAACGCTTATCCAAATAGCCAGTAGCCTGCCCATCCAAGATGGGCGAACTGGCGGCAATACCAGGTAAAATCGGCAAGATCAGGCGGATTGCCGCATGTAAACGAGCAAACTCCTCGTCGTCATAAAACGGCAAATTGAGGTGTGTACTTTGCAAATTCGACCAGCCGTGACCCTTGCAATTGAAGATACGATTGTAGATATCATAAATCTCATTGTTGTCATGCGGCCATAAGAAAGTCTCCTCCTCTGGGTTCATCAACGGATGAGCTGCACTAGGCAAGAGTTTTGCATTGTATGCCAAGAGCTTTTGATTGATATTCTTGATATTTTGCTGAAAACCCTCACATAAACCGATGAGATCTCCTTCGGGCTTAGAACATTTCAATTCCAACACATGAAGCACCAATTCATTGCTCCAAGTCACAAGTCCACAATCTACTTCGTTGCTATATTCTCCAAATACGCTTTTGATAAAATCGTCCGTGATCGGCTTAATAGCCAACGTATCAATATCTACGATCATATATTCCAGCTCTATCCCATAGCGCTGAAACAGGTGCATTCTTGTATTCATATCAATTCAATCTTTCTAAAAACGTATCCATTATTCTGGCATACAACTCATTTTTAAGGACTTTGTCCTCCACTCCTGCGTCTATGCTGGGGTTGTCATTTACTTCTATTACACAAAAAACACCATCAATCTCCTTGATGTCTACTCCATAAAGTCCTTTTCCAATAAGGGATGTAGCTTTAAGTGCAGTTTCAATCAATTTAGGAGGTGCATCTTCTACTTTTATGGTTTCACTCTTTCCTTCTCTATGCTCACCATTCGTCTTCCAGTCCACAATCTGCCAGTGGTTTTGTGCCATATAGTATTTACATACATATAGCGGCTTACCGCCAATGACACCCACTCTCCAGTCATAAGTGGTTGGTACAAACTCCTGCAGAATCAATAGTTCAGATTTGCTAAACAATTCCTTTAATGCTGGCTTCAACTCGCCTTCATTGGCAATCTTCTTTACTCCTTTTGAGAAAGAACCATCAGGCTGTTTGATTACCAAAGGGTAATTGAACGCATTTGGAATCTCTTGATGATCTTTTCTCAATATATGCGACTTTGGCACTTTGATTTTGTTGGCCACCAACAGCTCATGCAAATACACTTTGTTCGTGCATTTCAATATTGAGTTTGGGTCGTCAAACACAACCAACCCTTCGGATTCAGCTTTTTTGGCAAAACGATAAGTGTAGTGGTTCACATTGGTGGTCACCCGAATGAGCAAGGCATCAAATTGAACCAACTTGCCTATGTCGTTTTTGGTGATAATTTCTACATTGAATCCTTTCTTTTCCGCAGCAGCAATGAATTTTTGAATCGCTTTTGGACAAGACGGCGGTGTTTGATCCTCTGGGCTCAACAATATCGCCAGATCGTATTTCTTGCGTGCGTACTTTTTACGCACCACATTTTTACCCATTACATAGAAGTGAAGCGCCTTTTGAAGCATAGGGAATTCACTTTCTCCTATCTCATTCATGTGCAAAGTCTTCAAAGACTGTAGCTGCCACTTATCTTTTCTAAGAAATACTACTTTAATGATCGGCACCTGATAAAGATTAAATATCAAAGCACCCAATCGACTAAATGCAGATTCGCCGGTATGACCAAAATAGACCGTCAACTCAAATTTGTTTTCTAGAATACCTTTCAGACTTTCATTAATCATATCTTCAAAATCGTCTGCATCATCCTTGATCAACGAAGGAAATCTAAAGTCCTGAAGGGTGGCTATTTCAGGAATAACCTTGTGTCCTCTAGCTTCAGCTAATAAGGAAACATAATAGCCCACACTTTGATACTGGTGCGATTTGCATAAGTTGATGATCTTGAATTTCTTGGATTGATATTCCGCTTCCCCAAAATAAATAGTTGGCGTAACGACGGTTACTCCTTCAAAATTTAAGTCCCATTTTTCAGGGTTTTCGGTTATAATAAGCTTTGCCATGTGTTAGTTTAGTTTTGGTCTGATCATCAATAAGTTGGCATCATAAGTCACCACACCAAGCATGATAGAGGTAATCATTTTCTGATAGCTCACCTTATAATACTGATAATCACTAATAGGATTATACTTTAAAGGGTCTGCAATATAGACTTGACGGCTGTCTGGATCATAGCCATTCACTATTACAAAATGACCACTCGGCTCCCCTTTGATATCATCATATACTACGTCAAACTCACCATATTCTCTAGGGCTGTCGTATAGATAGGTAGCGCTCAAACCTGAAAGAATGGGTATATCTTTTGCCAAATAGGATCTAATCAAAGCGGGAGTTAACGCTTCGTATTTAATTGTTCCTCCCAAGTACAAAAAATCAAGATAGGCCTGACTCGCTGCTACTAAAACTTCGTTATCAGCTTTGGCCTCCATTTGAGCTTTCAATTTGGCTACTAAATCTACCTTCCCTTTAAACCAGGAGGGGTCAAACACATGGAGATTGAAGGTATAAATGGTGGCTTCATAACCCCTTTGGAGTGCATGAATACCTAGTAGAACCGCCAAGGTACCACCTGTGGATAATGAGCTGACTTGCTGAATGACCTCTTTCAATGGAATTACATCTCTATAGTAGTTGTACACACCATGTAGACATGTAGGACCACAAGTCACATCATTTGGCTGTGCTTTTATATCTACGTTTAGTATCTTTTCTTTGATTGTAGTTTGCATTTTATGCTATTACTTTATCTATATTTCAACATTGGACGCAGGGTTTAGAAAAAGTCACAAAACTCATTCATGATAGACAAAAATATTTCTGATGAAGATTTGATCGCTATCCTTCAGTCTGAAGGAAACCTCTCCTATTTCTCAATTTTGACTGAGAGACATGAAAAAGGCATTCTAAACAAATGCAAGAGTTATGTGAAGGATGAGGATACAGCGGAGGATCTTTGCCAAGAGGTGCTGATTAAAGTCTTCTTAAAACTCAAATATTTTCGAGGGGAAGCAAGGTTCTCCACCTGGCTTTTTGCTATCGTGCACAACACCTGCATGGACTACTTGAGAAAAAACAAAAAAAGTCAAGTACTCAAAGTCATTACAGAAAAAATGGCTGATGAGGTAGCAGAGATGATAGAGGGTGTGGATGAAATTCCAGAGGAACTCTCCTTTCAAATACTAGAAGAGCTCCTTGAGGTTATTTCGCCTGAAGAAAAAATGCTATTACTCCTAAAATATAAGGAAAAGCATTCCATCAAAGACATTCAAACAAGTTTGGGACTGTCTGAAAGTGCGGTAAAGATGCGGCTCAAACGAGCACGCACCCATGTCAATGAGCTCTATCAAAAGCTTCAATAGTAATAGATTAGAGCATCTTGGATATGAAAGTATCCAATACTTCTACCAGAATCAAAATGATAATAATCCACTCCAGCCTGCTACTTTCCTTGTGATGATATAAATCCAGGTACGCAGATAAGTTATCCTTAATGATTTTGAAAGTGCTGTCAATCGAACGATACCTTGAGCTCAGCTCAAAATGTTTGGATAAGGTAAGGTTTAATTTCTCTAAATATTCATTTTCCCATGTCACAGCAGGTGCATCAAAAATGTAGAGATTTTCAGCTATTCGGTTTTGAGTGTTGAGTGCTTTGCCTACAAATTTCAAAATACTCTTCTGACCTATCTTCAATTTGCCCTTAATTTCGAGTTCTCCCGTAAATTCTCTAATACTTGTGAGTAATTCTTGAGAAACCGTATCGTAATATTTTAGAGCCAGACTCTGTCCCAAATTCAACATCGCGATTCGAATCACCTCTTCATTAATTTCCGGAAGTGTGATATAGTGAAATTCGATTTTATAATCTCCATCAGACAACTTGATACCAAAATCATCTGAATAATACTCCAACTCATTTATGTCTTTTACAATAGCCAATTCCATCAGTACCTTAGATATTTCTTCTTGGCTACAGCCATAAAACACAATCACTCCGTAGTTAAATATTCGGCCATATTTACCATCACCTATGCTGAAAAACAGATCAGTTGTACTGGTCTCTAAAACCATACTGGAGAGAATCGTTTTACATTCCTTCAAATTGATCGGATTTTGAACGTGAAAAGCTTTTAGGGTATTTATTGAATCAGGCATTTTTCTATTCTTTTTTCGATGTTGGACGCAGCTTTTCAAAAAAGTCACTCCAAGAAGCCAATCATTCCTTATGAATATTTATTATTGACGAAGTGAAAGGATGGAAATTTCTCATTTGGGTGTTAGTGATCCTGTTTATCAATAAATCAGTGATCATATCTTTATTCAAGCAGTCTATTCCAGCATCTTTTAGTTCGTGCGAGGAGTTTCAATATCCGGGTACTGAATCCATCAGACATCAACGGAATTGGGAAGACCTAAAATATCGAGCTGATTATTGCGTGTCTTATGAAGTCGACAATTCTTCCAATCAGAAAGCCTCCCTTTTTAAAAAGAGAATGAATGACCCTAAAGCTCATTCTTATCATGAATTTTGGGGCATGGTTTATAAACAATTAGCAGATACAGACAGTAACCAGATTCTTTCCATCGTCGATTCACTAGACCAAATGGCTAAAAATGATTCGCTGGACTACACTTCATTTGCTCATGCGGTCGTAAAAATGGTTCAGGACATCCCCTATCAGTATATTATTTCTGGTTCATGCACCAGCGAACATAGTGATTACCCTTGCTATAGCAATCAGCGCTACGGCATCACCTCCCCGGTCGAATTCCTTTATACGCTAAAAGGGGACTGTGACTCCCGAACCGTATTGATTTATACCATTCTCAGACACTTTGATTACGACCCAGTAGTGCTCATAAGCAAAGAATATCGGCATTCGATGCTAGCTCTAAACATTGCAGCAGCTGGTGAGCACCTCATGATTGCTGGTAAAAAATACTACTTTTGGGAAACTACCGCTACGGGTTGGGAACCAGGTATCATTCCACCCGGAATGGAAAATAAGAAATATTGGAACATCGCACTCAAACATGAACTCTAACGTCTTTCTACTCGGCCTGATCGAGATCCTTTCGGCAATCAGTATGGGATTAGTCATACTATCAACTACTTACAAAATGCTCAAATGGTATGGCAAAAAACGATTTGACATAGGTCATAACAACGTAGCCTATAGCATATTTATAGCCAGTGTATTATTCGGAATGGGACTGATGGTAAGTGGCACCATCGAGCCGATCGTTTCTTCATTCAGGCTCCTATCAAACACGGAAGAAAGTACCACAGGATTATTTGTTTCCTTTTTGTTACGCGGAGGTATTTACATTTTCATAGCGTATTCAGCAGGCTTGTTTATTAGCATAATCGGAATAATGATCTACTCTAAACTAACGCCCATTGATGAATTCGTAGAAATGAAAAACAACAATATTGGAGTAGCACTCATCTCAGGAGCCATCATCATTACTTTGATTCTTTTGACTAAAGATGGTGTGGCTCTAGTCATTGAATCATTGATTCCTTATCCAGAATTGCCTCCTCGTTAAAATCATTTTACCACTTCATATTTTCCTTTTAATACTTTTACATTAAAAGGCATGTATTGGAAATTTGTAATAGCTGTGGATTTCCGTTTGAACAATCCTTTGACTTCTACGACTGAATAAGAGTTTCGTTTGTACGCAATATCTTGATACAGCTGGTGAATTTTTGGAGATAAAGTCTCTGTTTTTTCTCCATCAATTTGCACTTTCACTTCCCGCAGGCTTTTACCAAATCCATGACCTTGAAAATGAAAATGAGCCCTTTCAACATTCAACTTAGCAGACTCTTCATATGCATTTTGATCAATTAAAAAGTCATTCAACTTTCTTTTTTCATTCCATTGAAACAACTGGCCTATCATATAGTGTAGATTGACTTGAGACAATTCCTTTTTTAGATAAGTCCCACCTATATCCGAATGAACACCTGGAAACCAAACTTCATGCGTCACTTGTTTTTTGTGATTCATGAGTGAAGGTCTAAATGAATTTCTGGTCTCGTCAATACTAACCAGATGAACGGCTCGCTGGATATTTGCTGCGATATGTTGATCTGTAAACAGGTCTTTTTTGCTCAATTTAAAAGTGGCCAGGATATTATTGAGCAGCCCCAGTGCACTTACGGTATCCCAAACACCCAAGAATTCGATATCAACCTCTTTTTTCTCGCTCCTATCGAATTTGACTTTATCTATTCGCTGCTCTACCACTCTGGTTTCACGATTTTCAACTGGTTTTAAGCTGATATCCACACTTTTAGGAATACCCTCTCTATTAATTTTTGCTGCTAATAGTCGCGCAGCGGCAGCCCCTCGACTAAAACCAAAAATGTAAATTCTATCACCATTTTGCCAGTCCTTTACGAGTCTGGCATAAGCACGATCTACAATAAGACGTATCGCCTTGCCATCTGCCCCTTTCCAATTGTGGCTTAGCCACTTATTATCATTGTCATTGCCGACCCCTCGATGATATCTGACAATTTGCTTTTCCGGATCATTGATCAAAATTCTTGAAAGTTGCACAATATTGGTAACAAGTCCACTTCCGTCCAAACCAGTTTCATCATTCCAAGTACCATCTAAAAGTATGATATGCTTACGTTCCTTTTCAGTGGCATGATGATCCTTTACGTAGTGTTGGCTATAAGTTGATTTTCGCATGTAAGTAGGTTTAGTTTTGTTGGTCAATAAATAATAGCGTGTCTGAGAAAATATTATTCCTTATCAGTTTTTCGAATTCTTCGGTTGTCCATCGTACTTCAAAAAATTCTTCTTCCGAATTAGATAAAACCGGTTTTATATCTAAATCAATCAATTGATCTATATCGGGATACGTCACTAATATTTTATTCTGATTTGTAACTCCCATCAAAAACAGTTCCCACCACTCGTTATCATCTTTTACGTTCAACACGAACTGATTTCCAACTTGTCGCAAAAATGCTTTTTTTCCCAATTGCACTTCTAAAATTTCTCTTGTTACATAATGAATCGAATCATTTCGAATCTCAAATGCACGACCTCTACCCATGATTTTTTGACGAACTGAGTCATAAGGGTAAACTTTGTTGTTTTTAAAAATTGAAAATGTTGTGGTATCTGATTCGGTGTATGGAATTGATATATTTTTATATTCAATATTCGCAAAGTAGAACTTTCCCACGATCAATGAGTCTTTTTCATCCGTCCAAATACCTCGAAAAGGCTCCGGAAAAGCATAAATATTTTTCCCATCTACAGGCTGAGCTTGATCAAAATATCGCTGGCTACAAGCCGATAATACTAAAAAGGAAATAATTAATAGTCTTTGATACATCATCTATTTATTTAGTTTCACTATCAGAAAGTATAGCCCCACCTTTAGTTAACCAAGAAAATCCAAACGCTACTAAGGCTGCCGTTTCTGCCCAAAAAGTATATTCAAATTTTGATTTTGGAAATAGCATACTGTATATGGGAATACTCACAATACAAAATAAGATCAGCCAACCACAAACTCTATAAATACGATCTCTAGATCTCTTATTTGGAGTTCTGTTGGCATCGTTGTCATCTTTAGTTTTTGTAAAAAGCAACAATGAAAAAATAGCGAATGTGACAAATAAAGAAGCTGCCATACCATAATGAATCCATCCAATGGTATCTATGGGATCAACTTCAGTAGTTGGAAACCAAGCTACGCCCAGCGCAAATACGCCTGCAAAATTTCCAGTCCAATCATCCCTCCAATCAAAGCCCGTATAAAAAAACATAAAAAGAGCGACGGCACAAAGCGCACCGATAAAAACGCGACCCATTGTAGAATAATAGTAATGGCTAATGGACTCCCAAGAATTACAATCCAATAAATAGGTGCCGATGAGCAAAACAAAAGGTAAGGAAATACCAATCCAACCTACTGTCTTTCGCAGGGCCAAATATGAATAAGTATGATTTAGGTATTTAGTTGGTGTTGACATGATAGGTTGGTATGAGTAGTTCGTATTGAAAGTTAGAAAAACTAACAACAACTCACAACTACCTATTTGGAATGTCTTAACTCTTGTTTCCAGATTAAGAATTAAGAATTAATTCAAGTTGTATCAAGCATTCAACAAGTTGAGGCACAAAAAAACCCTGACGTTTACCGTCAGGGTCTCAATATCTATCAGTTAGATTCAGTTTATTTCAACTGATCAATCACTGCTTTGAAAGCTTCTGGGTGATTCATTGCTAAGTCAGCCAATACTTTTCTGTTCAATTCGATTTCAGATGCAGACAATTTGCCCATGAATTGAGAGTATGACAAGCCATGCTCTCTTGCACCAGCGTTGATTCTCTGAATCCACAACTTTCTGAATTCTCTTTTCTTAACTTTTCTGTCTCTGTAAGCGTAGTTGAGACCTTTTTCAACGGCGTTTTTAGCAACCGTCCATACATTCTTTCTTCTTCCGAAATAACCCTTGGCTAATTTCAGAACCTTTTTTCTACGAGCTCTACTCGCTACTGTGTTTACCGATCTTGGCATAATTTTTAACTTTTTTGATTATTGGCGATCTCACTTCCGTCAGATACTTATGAACCAATACTCTGGTGAAAATTTGAACCTAATTCCGATCTAATCGAAATTAAATGTTGAGCATTTCTTTAACATTAGCTACATCTGACTTGTGGACTAGGCCCATTTTAGTCAAGTTTCGCTTTTGCTTGGTTTCTTTCTTTGTCAAGATGTGGCTTTTGAAAGCATGCTTTCTTTTGATTTTTCCAGATCCTGTCAGCTTAAACCTTTTCTTAGCTCCTGCTTTAGTTTTAACTTTTGGCATTTGTATATATTGATAAAAAATTAATTCTTCTTTTGAACTTTAGGAGAAAGCATCAAAAACATTCGTTTACCTTCCAATTTAGGAAGTTGCTCCACCTTCGCATGTTCTTCGAGAGACTGAGCAAATTTCAATAACAAAATTTCCCCTCTATCCTTGAACACAATCGTACGGCCAACAAAATGCACATAAGCTTTCACCTTTGCACCTTCTTTCAAAAACTTAATGGCATGATTTAATTTGAAATTAAAATCATGATCATCAGTATTGGGACCGAACCTAATCTCCTTCAAAACACTTTTATGCGCTTTGGATTTGATCTCCTTTTGCTTCTTCTTTTGCTCGTACTTAAACTTCGAATAATCGGTAATTTTACAAACCGGAGGATCAGCATTAGGCGATATCTCCACTAAGTCCAACCCTTGATCTTTGGCCATATTGATGGCTTGTGAAGTCTGATATACATCGACCTTTACGTTTTCACCTACTACCCTAACTTCTCTGGCAGTAATTCGATCATTTACTTTGTAGGGTTCTTCAACACGACCTCTAAAGCCACGTCTTTGGAATCTTTGTTTAGCGATTTTTACTTAAGTTTTAGATTTACAAAAAATTTCGAGGTGCAAATATCAACATTATTTATATAAAAACAATACCAGAGTACCGTAATGCACATTTTATTTATCACCAATCTTTTCAAATTGAACAAGGACTCAAAATTAATTACTCTTTTTCAAGACACCTTATTATATGGTGTATATTATTAATGCTTTTAATTGGTAAAAATCAGCGAAAATTCACCCCCTTTATGTACGACTTGGGGATTACAAAAATTAGTTTGGCATTAAGACTTTTAATATCTTTCTTTGCACAGATTTTTAAACCAAACAATAATAAAATGTCTGATATAGCACAAAAAGTTAAATCAATTATTATCGACAAATTAGGAGTAGAAGAGTCTGAGGTAAGCAATGAAGCGAGCTTCACAAACGACTTGGGTGCTGACTCTTTGGACACTGTCGAATTGATTATGGAATTTGAAAAGGAATTCAATATTTCTATTCCAGACGATCAAGCTGAAAATATCGGTACTGTAGGACAGGCTATCGAATACCTAGAAGCGAACGCAAAATAATTTAAACATACCTAAAAAGGGAACTAGCATTTATGCAATTAAAGCGAGTTGTAGTTACCGGCATTGGAGCTCTTACACCTATAGGAAATACTGCTGATGAATATTGGCAGGGACTTTCTAAAGGTGTAAGCGGCGCTGCTCCTATCACCCGTTTCGACGCGGAAAAATTCAAAACCCAGTTTGCATGTGAATTGAAAAATTACGAGCCAAACGATCATTTTGATCGCAAGGATGCTCGTAAAATGGATCTTTTCACTCAGTTTGCTCATATTGTAGCAGATGAGGCTGTTCTAGACTCAGGATTAGATCTTGAGAAAATAGACAGAGATCGAGCTGGTGTGATTTGGGGAGCTGGTATAGGTGGATTAAAAACATTCCAAGACGAAGTCATGAACTTCGCCAGTGGTGATGGTACTCCACGTTATAATCCTTTCTTCATTCCGAAGATGATCGCAGACATTGCTCCAGGCATGATCTCTATTAAGTATGGATTCAGAGGCCCAAATTTTACTACCGTAAGCGCATGTGCCTCAGGAACAAATGCAATTATTGACTCATACAACTACATTCGATTGGGAATGGCAGATGTATTTATTACCGGCGGATCAGAAGCTGCAGTGTGCGAATCTGGTGTCGGGGGATTTAATGCCTTAAAAGCATTATCCGAAAGAAATGACTCTCCAGAAACGGCATCAAGGCCATTCGACAAAGACAGAAATGGATTTGTACTTGGTGAAGGTGCCGCGTCACTTATATTGGAGGATTACGATCATGCAGTAGCTCGTGGAGCAAAGATATATGCTGAACTAATAGGTAGCGGAATGTCTGCTGATGCTTATCATATGACTGCACCACACCCTGAAGGGATTGGCGCTACGAATGTAATGATCAACGCATTGAAAAATGCTAACTTGAAGCCTGAAGATGTTGATTACATAAATGTACATGGTACTTCCACTCCACTCGGAGATATCAGTGAAGCTATGGCTATACAAAATGTATTCAAAGACCATGCTTACAAGCTCAATATTTCATCTACTAAGTCAATGACTGGCCACCTTTTAGGTGCAGCTGGAGCTATTGAGGCAGCAGCATGTGTAATGGCCATACAAAATGGAGAAGTACCTCCTACCATCAACCATTTCACAGATGATGAACAGTTTGATTCCAAACTGAATTTCACATTTAACAAATCCCAAAAAAGAGACATTAAGGTGGCACTAAGTAACACCTTCGGGTTTGGAGGTCACAATACTTCCATCATTTTCCGTAAATTTGAAGGGTAATTTTGTGAAACTAATTTAAAAGCAGCTGCTGTTATTCAGAAACGCTAAGGACCGGAATTTTGCCGTTTTATTAAAACGAATCATTGGATTTAATCCATCCAATCTGAAACTGTATGCCCTAGCGATGAGGCACAGTTCGGCAGCACAAGAGAGTCGAAAAGGTTTTCTTGAATCAAACGAACGTCTCGAATATCTCGGAGATGCCGTTTTGGGTATGGCTGTTGCCGAATATCTATTCAACAAATATCCATTCAAAGATGAAGGCTTTTTGACTGAGGTACGTTCTCGAATGGTCAATCGTGAACACCTAAATCAACTGGCTCGAAAAATTGGTTTAGCAGATGTGATCAAGTACAATGGACAACTCAAGGCCAATGGGCAATCCTTTAAGTCTATTTATGGTGATGCTTTAGAAGCACTTGTTGGTGCAGTGTATTTAGATAAAGGCTATTCAGCGACTAAAGCGTTTATTTTCAAGATGTTGATCATCCCCCACATTGATTTGGATGAAATCATCAACAACAACACCAACTTCAAAAGTAAAATCATTGAATGGTCACAAAAGGAAAACAAAGACCTTCGATTTGAAGTAGAAGAACAAGACAATCAAAAGCATTTCAAAAAATTTGAAGCTAAAGTGTTTGTAGGTAAAAAAGAAATCAGCGTGGGTCACGGCTTAAGTAAGAAAAAAGCTGAGCAAAATGCAGCTGAAAAGTCCTGTCAAGTGCTTAAAATTGATTAGAATTTTCTAAATCTACCTATGAGCCAAATCCGAATTGCTGGGGCATGCCTCAATCAAACGCCAATCGACTGGAGCAATAACATTTCTAATATAAGGAATGCTATCAGTGATGCTAAAAATGAGAATGTCAAAATTCTTTGTTTACCGGAGCTTTGCATTACCGCCTATGGATGCCAGGATTTATTCCTAAGCGAATGGTTAACAGAAGAGGCGATTAAACAATTGCTTGCTATAGTGCCTCTTTGTGAAAATATTACTGTGGCCATTGGTCTACCTATTCAACACAATCAAAAGACTTACAATACCACTTGCCTTATCCAAAATGGTCAGATTTTAGGATTTTATGCCAAGCAAATGCTTGCCAATGATGGCATTCATTATGAACATAGGTGGTTTTCTCCCTGGCCCAATGGAGTAGAAGAATCAATTACTATTGATAACACCTCTTATCCTATTGGCGATTTGACTTTTAAAATAGAAGGTATTCATATTGGCTTTGAAATCTGTGAAGATGCTTGGAATGAAGTCCGACCGGCTTGCAGACTTTTAGAAAAAGGAGTTGAATTGATACTCAACCCGAGTGCCAGCCATTTTGCCTTCGGCAAACATAAAATTAGAGAAGAACTGATCGTTTCTAGTAGTGAAAAATTCAAGTGCCACTATTTATATGTCAATCAACTAGGTAATGAATCTGGAAGAGTGATCTATGACGGAGACATTATTTTAGCTAGTCATGGTCAATTGTTAGCCACGAATACAAGGCTCTCTTTTCTACCCTATCAATTGATGACTTTTGATATCGATGTCAAAAACAAAAAATATGATCAAAGCGATCATGTCGATGATTTGAACAACAATCGAGACTTTGGCAAAGCAGCCTCACTGGCTTTATTCGATTATCTCAGAAAAAGCAAAACCAAAGGTTACACTTTATCATTGAGTGGCGGTGCAGACTCTTCTTCCATCGCGGTATTAGTCGCTGAAATGGTTAAGAATGGCGTACAAGATTTAGGCAGGGTGAAATTTCTAGAATCACTCAATCTAAAAACTAACTGGAGAAACGATATTGAAGAAAAGGAGGCAATTAAGAAAATTGTCAATAAAATATTAATTACTGCTTACCAAGGCACGAAAAATTCATCTGAAGAGACATTGAATTCCGCTAGGTCTTTGGCTGAATCTATAGGCGCACAATTCAAGTTGTGGGAAGTAGATGATGCAGTTAATACCAATCATCAAATCATTGAAAAAGCCATAGGTCGTCAATTGACTTGGGAAGAAGATGATATTGCCATGCAAAACATTCAAGCTCGAACTAGATCTCCGCTGATTTGGATGATGGCCAATATTACTGGCACAATCCTCCTCACCACTTCCAATCGAAGTGAAGGAGATGTGGGTTACACCACTATGGATGGAGATACCAGCGGTAGTCTCGCGCCGATTGCAGGTGTAGACAAACCCTTCATTCTACAATGGCTCCAATATGCAGAGAAAGAGTTAGGATATGAAGGGTTATCTCATGTCAATAGCTTAACTCCAACGGCTGAATTACGTCCAAAGGAATTCACACAAACAGATGAGGATGATCTGATGCCCTATCCCATCATGGTCAAAATAGAGCGATTGGGAATTTTTCAACGAAAGTCTCCATTAGAAGTTTATCACAGCCTAAGTCAAGAGCTAATTATTGAATCAGAACTATTGAAGAGCTATATCAGAAAGTTTTTTAAGCTGTGGTCTATCAACCAGTGGAAGCGTGAAAGATTAGCTCCTTCTTTCCATCTAGATGATTTTAATGTGGATCCAAAAACCTGGTGCAGGTTCCCTATTTTGTCAGGAAGTTTTGCTGAAGAATTGAAGCAGTTGGATTTGGTTTAATATTTTCTATCAAGCACTTCTTTAAGAACGAAAGCTTGGCGAATACCGTCATAATCTGAAAGCATCTCATCTATATTATCCTTCATTTCACCATCAGCCTCCTCTTCAACTTCAAAATGTGAATCACGCATGAATTCAATTTTTTTACGTTCCAGAGGTTTGTGTGGTACGATATCTATAAGTTCATCCTTGTCAACAGCTTCAATATTTCGCTCCTGATAGTCCACTAAGTCTGTAGCCAAAACTGGAGTAGGTTGTAATGGCTCTTCTTTTTCTTTTTTAGTGAAAGCAGGCGTTTCTTCTCCTGTTAGCTCTTTGAGAATATCTTCAAAAGTTGGTGTAGGCTTCCTGGCAGGTCTTGGAGTATCCAATTCCTCATATTCCTCTACTTCAGCCGGAATATCCTGACTCTTTTTCTTTTTAAAGAATTTTGACAAAAGATAGATAGCCCCTAAAACCAGATAGTACAGTACTGAATCATCCATGTTTCAAATGTAAGTAAATCCCGACCTTTAATTTTATCACGCCTAAAGTATTTTACTTCCACTCATATCATGGTCTCCTTTTTTCCATAAAATATTGCTAACAAATAAAGAGCTACCTTTGTATTGGATTGTTTATCCGTTTTTATTGATCATTCCCGCTTACAACCTTTTCGGAATGGCCAAGACTGTTCTAGTCCGCTTTTGATTAATGAGACATCAAGGTCACTTAATGTATGACCTCTGAAAAGTAACCCGTCTGTTTTTTATTATTTAACGAATCACTTAATTCATTGCTCTGTGATTTGTAATCATTTCTTAAATCAAAATCACATGACTTTATTAACCATGGGTGTCATAGGCACGTCAAAAAAACAAGACGAGCGTCGTGTTCCTATCCATCCCGAGCACCTCAGTAGACTCCCTAAACATATTCGTCAGCAACTGATCTTCGAGCAGGGTTACGGCATACCATTCAATATACCAGATGAAGAAATTGGAGCACAAACAGGTGGAATAGCCTCTAGAAATGAAATTCTATCTGATATCGGCTCAGCTATTATTGCAAAACCTGTGCAAGCTGACTTGGAAAACATGAAACCCGAGGGTGTGCTTTGGGGCTATCCTCATTGCGCCCAACAAGCAGCGATTACGCAAACGGCCATAGACAAAAAATTGACACTCATTGCATTTGAAGACATGTATGTTTGGCACCCATCTGGTCAAATGGGAAGGCACACCTTTTACAAAAACAATGAAATGGCTGGATATAGTGCAGTCATACACGCCCTACAACTCAAAGGCATCGATGGTCATTATGGGAACCAAAGAAAGGTGATCATCTTTAGTTTTGGTGCAGTGAGTCGTGGTGCCATATATGCACTTAAAGCACATGGATTTAGAGATATTACCATTTGTATTCAACGGCCTGATCATGAAGTGAGGGAAGAAGTGTTAGATGTGCATTACAGCCGAATAAGAAAAGGCAAACCAGGTGAAGCTCGACTCATAGTGGTCGAACATGATGGCTCCGAACGCCCCTTGCTTGAGCTCATTAAAGAATCAGAAATCATCATCAATGGCACGTATCAAGACACAGACGATCCGATCGACTATGTGAAAGAAAAGGAGAAAGACTATCTAAATCCAGGCACCTTAATCATCGATGTGAGCTGCGATGAAGGCATGGGTTTTTATTGCGCCAAGCCAACTACCTTCAAGAATCCAATGATCTCAGTAGACCAAATAGACTATTATGCTGTAGACCATACACCAAGTTACTATTGGGAAAGTGCAACCAGATCTATTTCTGCAGCCTTGGTGGTGCATCTACCTTCTGTCATTGAGGGACGAATAAGTTGGGCTGAAAACAAAACCATTCAAAATGCCATCAATGTTGACAAAGGAGTCATAGTGAAAGATCACATTTTAAGATTTCAAAATCGGGAAAACAATTTCCCTCACTTAATCAAGGACTAAGACTCTATAAAATAACTTTTCGGACATCAGTAATCAGGTTGTCTGAAAAGTTAAGTGTAAAAATCATGAATAAGGTGATTAGGTACAATTGATCTCATCAAGCTAAATGTGGTTTAATTGTTAATAAGTTTGATAATTGACTCAATTGGTCTTTCAGAAATACTAATAAATTTGTTGGTTCTGAAAAATGTGTACACTGAATGCAACTGACTAAATTAGAGATTAAAGGATTCAAGAGTTTTGGTGACAAAGTAGTTATCAATTTTGATGAAGGCATAACGGGAATTGTAGGGCCAAATGGTTGTGGAAAGTCTAATGTAGTAGACTCCATTCGCTGGGTACTAGGTGAGCAAAAAGTAAAATCATTGCGCTCAGAAAAGATGGACAACATCATTTTCAATGGAACCAAAAACAGAAAACCTACTCAGCTAGCAGAAGTATCTCTTTCATTCAAAAACACAAAAAATCTACTCCCTACTGAATATTCAAACGTAACAATAACTAGACGATACTATCGATCTGGCGAAAGTGAGTATCAGCTCAACGGCGTGACTTGTAGATTGAAAGACATTACAAGCCTATTCCTTGACACAGGTATAGCCTCCAATAGCTACGCTATTATAGAGCTTGGTATGGTGGATAATATTTTGAACGACAAGGACAATTCAAGAAGAGGTCTATTCGAAGAAGCCGCGGGTATATCCAAATTCAAAATTCGTAAAAAAGAGACGCTCAGAAAACTCAATGATACGGATGCCGATTTGGATCGAGTAGAAGATTTACTTTTCGAAATTGATAAGAATCTCAAATCATTAGAACGTCAGGCCAAACAGGCTAAAAAATATTATCAGGTAAAAGAAGACTACAAAACTTACAGCGTAGAGCTTGCTAAATCCACTTTACAACAACAAAAAGAGAAACTTGAAAGTCTCAAAAAGGCTACTGAAGTCAACAACGACAAAAAAATCAGCCTCAACAAGCAGTTAGCCGAAAAAGAAGCTCAAACGGAAAAAGCCAAAGCAGACTTGGTAAGCAAAGAAAAAACCCTCGCTACCAGACAAAAAACGCTCAACGAACATGTCAATAAAATACGGCAGTACGAAAGCGAAAAGAAAATCAAAAATGAACGTCTTCGTTTTTTAAATGATCGAAGTGATAGCTTGAAGGAAACCATAGAACTAGACAGAAAGAGCAGCGAACGATCTGCATTTTCTATCTCAGGTCTAAGCAATGAGAAACTTTCTTCCGAAAAAATATTAAGCGAGGTGTATCATAAACTTGAAACACTAAAACAGGATTTCGAAGAAGAAAAAGCAAAGAATGAAGCACTTAAAAATGAAGGCGAAGAGCTAAATCTCAACTTCATCAATAAGAAAGAAGAAGTTTATCAACTAATCAAATCACTTGAAATCAAGTCTATTCAAGTGAGTTCTTTAAAGCAGGAACTTGAAAAAGCAGCCACAGACACCTCCTCCAAAACGGAAAACCTGCAGAATTTCGAAAAGCGAATCGCTGAAATTGAATTAGAGAAAAAAGAAAAACAAGAGCAATACGATTACCTCAAATCAAAAGACGAGGAACTAAAAAACAGAATCACACATTCTGAAAGAACTATTGAAGTCATAAAGGAGGAATTGACACAAGTCAATCGAAAGCTTGATGCTTCTCAAAACGAATACAACCTGACGAAATCCCTGGTAGACAACTTGGAAGGTTTCCCTGAAGCTATTAAATTTCTAAAGAAAGAAACAGGCTGGAGTAAAAACGCACCACTCCTATCTGACATTCTTACTTGTCCAGAGGAATATCGTGTGACGGTAGAAAACTACTTGGAGTCATACATGAATTACTACATTGTAGACACCGAAGCAGAGGCCTTTAAGGCTATCAATATCTTGAGTGATGCCTCTAAGGGGAAGGCACATTTCTTCATTCTCGATCGATTTGAAAAATTCAAATCCACACAGACAGAAATCATGGAAAATGCCGTACCGGCCACCGAAGTGGTAGAGTACGACCCAAAATATAAGAAGTTGATCGGCTATATATTAGATAATGTCTATATCAGCAATTTCAACGACCCCGAAGGTGTAGATCATAGAGATACTGTACTCATCACCAAAAACGGTAAGGTGATAGACAGACAGTTCAGTATTTCTGGTGGTTCTGTTGGCCTATTTGAAGGAAAAAGAATAGGTAGAGCCAAGAACTTAGAAAAGCTCTCTGCATCAATTAAAAAATTAACAAGCAAGCTCAATGAGGTCAAGTCAAACTTGGAAGAAAAGGTTTCTGATCTAAATCGCTTGAAGGAAAACAACTATGACGAACAGCTGGAACAAGTTCAAGTAGAACTCACGCAAATCAAAGAAGAGTACGTCTCGTTTACCACCAAGCAAGAGCAGTTTTCTAATTTATTGACAGAAAACACGAACAAAAGCGAGGACATTCTAGAAAATATCAATGCGCTCAATGAAGAGATTGCTGAGCTTACTCCAAAAAAAGAAACTGAGCAAAAACTGCTTGATGAACTTGAATTAAAGCACACGAATTTCAAAGCTGAGCTGAGTACTTACAATGAACAGCTGAATGAAAAGTCTACAGCATTCAATCAGGAAAACATCCTTTATCATCAGCAGCAAAATAAAGTAGCAAGTATTGATCAGGAAATTTCACACAAGCAGGCGAATCTAGATTCAGCAAAAGAACGAATAGAAAAAAATCAGTCCGATCTCAAACAGACAGATGAAGAAGTTAGACAGTTGATCGAAAAATCAGACTCTAACGATGATCAACTCATCGAAATGTATGAGGAGAAAGACTCGATTGAAAAAGCGGTTACCGAAGCTGAAAAAGACTACTACTCCGAAAGAGAGTTGATAGAAACAGTAGAAAAAGAAGCACGAGAAGTCCAACGCGAACGTGAGCAAACTGACATGAATACCATGGAGGTACAAAACCAGCTCAACGAAACTCGCCTTCAACTGACTAGTGTAAAAGAAAGACTTTCAGTAGAATTCAATATTGATATTGACCAACTACTGATTGACGGCAAGGAAGATGAAGAAAAAACCGCTGCGCTCAAAGACATGAGCGAAGAAGAACTGAGAGCACATGTAGAAAAACTAAAAAGTCGAATGGAAACCATGGGGCCAATCAACCCGATGGCCATGGAAGCTTACGAAGAAATCAAAGAACGCCACGACTTCATTATCGCACAAAAAGAAGACTTACTGAAGGCTAAAGACTCATTGATGGAGACCATCAGCGAGATTGATGCAGTGGCTAAAGAAACCTTTGTTGAAGCATTCGAAAACATTAAAACTAATTTTATTCGTGTATTCCGATCACTTTTTACTGAGGAAGATCAGTGTGACTTGCGCCTTTCAAATCCAGATGATCCGTTGGAATCTGCCATTGAGATTATGGCAAAGCCAAAAGGCAAAAGACCTTTGAGTATCAATCAATTATCAGGAGGGGAAAAAACGCTAACAGCAACTTCGCTCTTGTTTGCCATCTATCTGTTGAAACCAGCACCATTCTGTATTTTCGATGAAGTAGATGCACCATTGGATGATGCCAACATTGATAAGTTCAATAATATCATCCGCGACTTCTCTAGCGAATCTCAGTTCATCATCGTGACACACAACAAGCGCACCATGATATCTACCGATGTAATCTATGGAGTCACCATGGTAGAGCAAGGAGTTTCTAGAGTAGTTCCTGTGGATTTGAAGGAGTTGGCTTAACACCTATCAACCACGATCTATGATCATTAATTTTTTTTATTGTAAAAGACTTGATATCAAATTTGAAATGTGACTTCAATATGATCTCACCACTTGCGGTCAAACTTAGCTTCGTATTGGTATTTGATTTTTTTAGCCTGATTGGTTCTCCCCATCCTCTCGCATATCGACACCAATAGTTTGTAGTGCATTGGCTCCAGAATATCAAAATTTTTAGCTTGTCCTAGAAAGTTAAATGCCACTCCAGAAATCTCTTGATATGAAATATTTCTGATGAAATTATGTACCATTCTAAGGTCTGAAGAATAGCCTATGGTATATCTTGAAAAATACATATCAAAAAGACCATCTCGTTTATGGTCATGAATTTGAATTAAAACCTCAGCTAATAAGGTTGAGATCATTTTATCATCTGGGTAATAATATTTCATTTTCAAGGCTTCATACAAACCTCTTGCGTAAGCATTAGTCTTCAAACTGAAATTAACAATTTCAAATGATGATGTTTTATTAAGCCAAGCAATATCTGTTTCTGTATTGATAGAATCATAGACATGAACTGAAATTTGATCTAAAAGCCTGTCTAACCTAAGACTCATTTCTGGGTGAGAAGTGATCGAATCCATCTTCAAAAACAATACTCTATCTGATCTATCACTAAAGTGATTTAAGTCTTCACGAATCCATTTTCTATCAAATGGGTGTAGCCTAAAATTAAAAGGCTTAAACAATTCTAATCCTATCTTGTCCCTTTCAGGGTTATTTGAATCTATTTTTCCTAATGCCTCAATAGGAGCTCTGGGATTGTTATAAACATTGGAGTATATAAGATAGCCTAATGAATCTGCAGCTGCTTCCAACTCTCGGTTAAATGAAGCGAAGTCATACATTTGATTCTTGAACTCTTCCATATCCTCTGTATTGACATCCTCTAAAAGAATCATATTCAAATCTTGGTCAATCTTGTTTTGATCAATTGTATTCAGTTTTTTATATACATGTTTTAATTCTATGTGAGCAATTTCATGAGCCAAAACAAATGCAAATTGTTCTTCAGTTTCCATTTTCGACAAAAGACCATTATTCACCACAATTGTGCATCTCCCCAATGTGAATGCATTAACAGAACTGGTTTTATCTACCAATATATGCACCTGCATAGACCTATCAGTATACCGACCATCTATCAGTTTATTTTTCAGGTAAAGAAGGTAATTGGTAAGATTCTCATCATCATAAAACCGACCTTGTTTGATCAATTTCACCATACCTTCTTCTACTTGTCTGAAGTAACTCAAGTCGTATTCATCCTTATTTTTTCGTTGATAGATTTTGTGATCCTCAAATTCCGAAATCATTCCATTTGAAGCTTTAGAGCTTAAATTCCAAGGTTTTGGAATAGGTGACTGAGAATAACCGAACGATATAGCACTGATTAAGCACAGAATGCAGTTGAAAATATTACGTATCATTTGATATATATAACAAAAAATGGCTCCACAAATTTAGTAGAGCCATCAGAATTAATGTAAAATCTTGATTCATCAATCCAATCCAATCATAATAAATGGACCCCAGAAGATCGGGTCTTTGTATTCATCACGAATTTCTTGTTTTGCTTCTATAAATGAAGCGCGCTTATCTCCAGTATCTAACCATTTGGAGTAGAATTTCACCATTAGTTTTTGTGTAGCTTCATCTGACACTTTAAACAAACTCATAATAATCGTGCGTGCACCAGCCACTAAGAAGGCTCTCTGTAGGCCATAGACACCTTCACCTGCTTGAATCTCTCCCAAACCAGTCTCACATGCAGACAATACTACCAAATCCGTTTTATCTAAATTTAGATTCATCGCTTCGTATGCCGTAAGGATTCCGTCATCCAAATTGAAATTCGAAGTCGTTTCATTTAATATATCTCCTGCTCCACTCATCAACAAACCTGTTTTCAATAGGGGATTTTGAGCAGCCAGATTTTCATTCATAGCTATGTCTTCCGCACTCAAATCCGCGTCAGGCTGGAAAAATCCATGTGTAGCTATATGAAAAATTTTAGGATTATCCATTGCTTTTATGGCTTGTTCTGTGGCCTGCTTTTCTTTGTGATCGGTAGTCACCCATCCATCCTTTCGTAGCAAATCTTTGAGTTCTGTTACTTCCTTTTCAGTTCCTGGCAATTGACCAATCACATCCGGATTACCTCCCCTAGTGGTAGCACGACCCGTCCAATTTCCTGGCTTCGATGAAACATAATAAGTTGGGTTTCCGAACATTTCGGCTGTGTTTGCTTCCTGCACGACATTTGTAGTGATCTTGTCAAAGAACAAATCTTTGGTATTACTTACCAAAATAATATTTGACCTATCCAAAACAAAGCTGCCATCTTCAAGCTTAATAGCTTCCAGGTTCAACTGATTATAAACTCCATCTGCTGATACATAGATTCGTCCAGGGTTACCAACGACATCTTGAATAGGTCTCCAAAAATTATCATAGGATTTCTGGTCATCAATCCTAAATTTGATACTGTTTCTATACAGTTTCAAATATTTAGACTCCATGTCTTTACCATTCTTCAATAGAATTAAACCTGGTGTACTTTTCTTCTCATTTTTCACGTACATCACAGCATACATGATGGAATCTTTCGAGAAATTGTGATCAAAAACACGAAACCTAACCATCTCAAGAGCCACTTCATTGGGGTTCAAAGATTTCTGTACATCTTCCCATGTCACTACTTTTGAATCAAATCCAGAACTAAAATCTTCAGATTGTTGACTAAGCTGTTTTTCTAAATCTTCCACTTCAACCTGCAATACATTTCCATCTATTCCGGCTTGAGCCAACTGATCGGTACTCATAGAAAGCACTTGAGTCAGTGTTTCCTTTTTAGCTTCCCATTCTCGATAGGTAGAAATCAATGCTTCATCTCCAGAAGCAAGGATTCGTTGTCTGATTTTGATCGATGAGCTAAGCAGTAAGGCTTTGGTCAACAATGCATTGTTGTACAAGGAACCAACCAGATCGCTGTTCTTTTTGTTGTAATTGATAACAATCGTGTTGTAAAACTCATAATCTTGTTTAATTGTATTCCAAAATTTAGCCTTCTCTCTTTCTGACAATGAAGGAAAATAATCTTTGATAAATACAGCATAATTACTGAGCACCTCTTCTATCGACTCTTGAGATTTCTTGATATCTCCTTGCATAAAATAAGTCTTACTCATTTTTGACAGCACCTTCACATACTCTGGATGTGATTTACTAAAAAAGCTCTCATACAAGCTTTTGGCTTTGTTATAGTAGCCTTCAGCCTCCTCATACTGTCTTTGACTGTAATAGATATCGCCTCGTAGGATGTTAATTGTTGCTGCGTTGATATTATTTCTTCTTCCGATTCTTTTGTCCCAAATATTCGCAGCATCTTCTAAGTACACAAAAGCCTCGTCAAACCTGCGCTCCGCCACATAGACTATGGCCAGATTCTTTAAAACTTCAGCATAATGAGGGTTAGACCCTCCTAATTTTTTTCCAATGATTTTTTCAGCGCGTAAGAATAGATCCTCTACTTCCAATGTAGGTGCATCATTATAAAACCTCACCAAAGCTAAATCAGATACTGCCCTTGCCACATCGATATGGTCTCTTCCAAACTGTTTCTCACGAATATCAATAACTTGTTCCAACTGGGTTTCAGCAGCATCATAATCGCCAATAGTCGTATTAATTTTTGCGAGTGTCACTAAACTGGGAGTTATTTTGGATGACTCTTCTCCGAATATATCATAGGTAATATTGTACGCTCTAGTCGCAATTTTTTCGGCCAAAGTATAATCCCCAAGTATCATTTTTAGTCGGGCTTTTAAAATTAAAGGATCGTTCAAATGCCGACTTGTTGAGCCGAATCTTCTTTCTTTTTTCTTTAGATCTCCTTCAATTAACTTTTCGGCATCTCGATATCTACCAATATCCACATAGACTTCTGCCAATTCGTCTTCGATTTCTATACCTGAAGTTTCGACAGTGCGAATCCCAGATTTTTGCAATCTTTCTGACTTACTAATGTTATCTTCAGCTTCGTCATATTCCCCTTTGATTGCAAAAAGTGTAGCCTGCGTGATTAAAGACTGCGCATAGTAACCACCGGCCAATTCTTTATCGGCTTTTTCTAAAATTTTTAAGGCTTCATTTATATTGTTTTCCGCATCACTATATTGACCAATTTTAAACTGAAGGTTAGCAATTTTATCCAGTTCTATGGCGTACTCTACATCCTGATTATCATACTTTCTTCGTGATGCTTCCAATGCCACATCCAATATTTCAGACGCTTTTTCGTACTGGTCATTTTCTTCGTAGAAAATAGCCTGATGATCTAAAATATCAACATAATCCAGATGACCTTCATGAATTTCTTTTCTTACAATCTGATCCCAGCTGGTATTGTAGATTTCTAAAGCTTCGGTAAACTTCTCTGTGAAATCCACATAGTAATTCGCCATCCTAACCTTAGACAAATTGTATTCTGGAGATTCTTCACCATAGAGGTTCAGCTTGATATCCAAAATCTCAGTAAGATATTGGTACGAATTGTCATGCCTTCCATTGATTACTGCTACGCTATTTGCAAATTCTAACAATTCAATACGTTTAGGGTGATATTTTGGAATGACAGACTCTGCACCTAACATTTCCGATACATCATTTTCCAAGCCTACATCCTTTCCTCCTAGCAGCACATCATAATCGAGCGTTTCAAGCACGATGCTATAGAGGCTGTTTTTATCATAATTTTGCTTAATCACTTTCTTAAATTCCGTCATGTGATTATTAAGCTTTGCCTTGTTATCATTCTTGATATAGCTTTTAATTAGGCGCTCGCGAATCCTAACCGTAACATAATGCTGAGGTAGATATTTTCTGACGGTATGAATGTAGGCGCCTTCATAAAGATCTACAACAGCACTTATTTCCAATCCGTTTTCTTCTAAAAGTAAAGTGTTCAAATATTGAGCTTCGCTATAAAGTATGTCTGCCTTGCCTAAATTATCCTTTACCCAATCTGTGGCAAACACAAATGCCGAATCAGCACTTAAGTAATTTCCCATCTTACGATAGGCATCTCCTTTAAACAACATCATTCGGGCAAATTCTCTCATTCGCTCGCGTTCTACACTTTTCTTAGCTCCATCGTCCAAATATGCACGACCCTGATAAAAGTCCATTTTGCCGTTGATCAATTCAATGGCCTCTGTATAATATCCTCTCCCCACTTTTATTTGAGCTTCCAGTACATCTATTGATGCTGCCAGGTTTTCATCCATTCCTGCCTCTTCTAGAATGGGGCGAGCAATATCTAAGTATTCTTTTGCCTTTAAATAATCTCCATACAGAATCATCACTTCTGTTGATTCTTTGAGGAGTAAAGCGTGAACTTCAGAATCTGCACCATTGACTACTTCACTCATTTCAAGTCCTTCGGCTACTGACTGATGAACACCTCCTACAATGCCGAGTGCCACATCGTACTTAGCCTCTTTGATTCGAGCGATTGGCAAAAACTCATTGACTCCACCAATTTTCTTGGTAGACTGCTTTTTGATTTTTTCTATTTCGGACCTGGCCTTCTCGTAGTCCCCTATTTCATAGGCATCTGCGGCTTTTTCAAGCTTTTTATCATATTTAGTTTGGGCCAATG
This sequence comes from Reichenbachiella sp., assembly GCF_039969095.1. Classification (GTDB taxonomy): domain Bacteria; phylum Bacteroidota; class Bacteroidia; order Cytophagales; family Cyclobacteriaceae; genus Reichenbachiella. The sequence continues at coordinate 319,373 of NZ_JBDVOL010000010.1, read as the reverse complement.
ATGTGATGACACAAAGAAATGACAGTATGAGAAGTAGAGATATGTGCTTCATTTGTTCCATGTTGATTAGTTTTTCTACAAGACAAACGAATTTATTCATCCTGTCTTGAATTACGATTCTTCTTATAAAATTAATTAATTTTTAGTCAATTGATCCGAGAAGAATTTACGAATTATCTCAAGTTAAGCCAATATTCGACTAAATACTGAAAAGATTGGTTCAACACCATTTCACAACCTATTAGCAAAAGGTCATGCTAGACTGGATCCACGTCAAAAAACAGTCGCAGTGTTTTGTAATCTCGATGCTGTTTGACTTCCAACCCAAGTTTGTACACCAACTCTTTTACTTTATTAATATTGATCTTCTTTTTCTCAACTTTGATATAAATCTCTTCGATATATAAATTTCGGATTCTTGAAATCACAGGTTGCTGCGGGCCTAGGACTCTTTGGCGACCTAATTCTCCGATCAATCGGCTGGCGTATTGCTTAGATGCTTGTTGTAATATATTTTTCTCTTTGTGTTTCAGAATCACTTTGATCAAACGATAAAACGGCGGGTATTGAAAGTTTTGTCGTTCCAAAATTTCAGACTGAAAGAAGGATTTATAGTCTCCTGTTCTGATTTTATATAAAAGTGGCTCATCAGGCTCTCCAGTTTGTAAGATCACTTTCCCTTGATCATCCTTTCTCCCTGCTCTGCCACTCACCTGTGTAATGAGTTGAAATGCTCGTTCATGAGATCTGAAATCAGGAAAATGTACGATTCGGTCATAATCAAAGACACCCACCAAAGAGACTTTATCAAAATCCAGACCTTTACTGAGCATCTGAGTGCCTACCAAAATATCAGTCTCTCCCCTTTCAAATCGATCAATAATATGCTGATAACCATATTTACTTCTTGTGGTATCCTGATCCATTCGTTGGATATGAGCTTCTGGAAATAATATTTTAAGATCTTCCTCTAGCTTTTCCGTCCCAAATCCGACGGTACGAATAGCCGTAGAACCACAAGCATCGCAAATAGCAGGCACTGATTCTTTATGACCACAGTAATGGCAAATCAGTACGTTATTGCCCATGTGATAAGTCAAACTAACATCACAGCTTTGGCATTTTGGAACGTGATTACAGTCATGACAAATAAGATATGGAGAATATCCTCTTCTGTTTTGAAATAAGATGACTTGTTCTTTCTTTTCTAAGGCATTTTTGATGCCTTCCAACAACTCAGGTGTAAAATCACCCTTCATTCTTTTACTTTTGCGAGAGGTCAAAATATTGGCTAGTTCGAATTCAGGCAATTTGCCTGACCCAAATCTTTGCTCAAGCTTAACAAGTTCGTATTTACCATCTAGCGCATTTTGATAGCTATCAACAGACGGAGTAGCCGTACCCATGAGGACATTCGCTTGATGTAAATGTGATAGCCAAATGGCCGCGTCGCGAGCATGATATCTAGGAGCAGGCTCGTACTGTTTGAACGAAGATTCGTGTTCTTCATCCACTATAATTAGGCTCAGGTTATCAAAAGGAAGAAACACAGACGAACGAACACCAGCAACCAAATTGATTTTCCCATTATTTACACCATTCCAAATCTCTACACGTTCGTTGTCCGAATACTTGGAATGATACACGCCTAAAGCACTACCAAATACTTTATGCAATCGAGATACAATCTGTGTGGTGAGTGCAATTTCAGGCAATAGATAAAGTACTTGTCCTCCGCTTTCAAGAGCTTGCTGAATAAGGTTAACATAAATTTCTGTTTTTCCACTTCCCGTTACACCATGAAGAAGTACAGGTTTATTTTTTTGAAATGCAGAAAGAATTTTGTCTAATGAATTTTGTTGCTCATCTGATAGTGTATGATTCTCCTCCAGGACACCGTCTATTTCTTCCAGCCTTGAAATCACCTTTTCATTTTCAACGAAAATTTCATTTTTCACCAATGTTTTCAAAGAAGACGCAGAAAGATCACCAGTCAACAGGCTTGATTTCAATATGTTTTTATCCTTATCCTCTCCTTCATCTATTCGAGTCAAACTCAAGTATTTGAGTAGGATGGCCTGTTGTTTAGGCTTCTTTTCCAATTGCTCAAAGAGTAGCTGCATAGCAGATTCGTCTTCCAGAAATTGGCCAGCCAAACAAATTGTTTTTACAGTTTTAGGCTTGAATTTATCTTTTACTTGTTCGAAAAGCAGGATGCTTTCTTTTTGTAAAAGAGATTTTAACACGGGATGAATCATTTTCACACCCAACAAATCCGAAACCTGATCAAAACTTAGTCGATCACTGGATTTTAGTGCATTCAAAATAGCCAACTCCTTTTCAGAATATTCCATTTCAGATCTAAAGACATCTGATTCAGGATTGAGTTGAATAAGCGACTCGCTGGTCAATTTTAACCCACTCGGCATAGCGGCATTTAGCACTTCACCTATAGTGCACATATAATACTGTGCTAACCATGCAAAAAAATCTAATTGATAGGCGTTGACTACAGGGGCATGATCTAAACTGTCTAAGACATACTTTGCCTCATAAACTTTAGGAACTGTTTGGTGTACTTCCTGAACTATCCCTGTTACAATTTTCTTCTTCCCAAACTGTACAACCACTCGACTTCCCTTTTCAATATGTGGCTCCAGATCTTTGGGAATGCGATAGGTGTATGTTCCAGGTAAAGGAATCGGTAAAATTACATCCGCGAAATAGGTGATTCGCTCCTCAAAATTATCGTCCAGATCACTATTTAATTCGAGTTGTGACAATTAGCTGCTGATGATAATCATCGTTTGTGAATTTCCCTCAAGGAATCATAATTAGCTTGAATAATCAAATCCGCTTCTATTTCATCGATAGCGGAAGAAACAAACAAAGTTTCGAATTGAGAAGGTGCCAAATATATCCCTTTTTCAAGCATAGAGTTGAAGTATTTGCCAAACCTATTCAAATCTGATTTTTTTGCTCCTTCAAAGTCTATCACTTTCTCATCTGTGAAAAACAAGCTAAACATTGAGCCGACAGAATTGACCGTGTATTTCAACCCCAACTTTAAGATATTCAGTTTTATGCCTTGAACAATATATTCGGTCATGGTTTCAAGTCTGGTATAGATCTCTGTATTTTCATTCAAATACTTCAACATGGCCAGTCCAGCAGCCATCGCCACAGGGTTTCCAGATAATGTACCTGCTTGATATACCGGACCACTAGGAGAAACCATATTCATTATTTCTGCTTTGCCGCCGTATGCTCCTACTGGCATACCTCCACCTATAATTTTTCCTAAAGTGGTTAGATCTGGTTTTACTCCATAGTACTGCTGAGCACCTGCTTTGGAGATTCTAAAACCGGTCATTACTTCATCAAATATTAATACGATATTGTTCTCATCACAAAGTGAACGCAAACCTTGTAAATATCCATTGACGGGAGGCACACATCCCATATTTCCGCCAATAGGTTCAAGAATGATTGCCGCTATTTGATCTTGATTCTCCATGACTACTTCCTGCACCTTTTCCAGGTCGTTGAAAGGAACTGTAATAGTATCTTTAGCGGTACCTTCGGTAACGCCTGGACTATCTGGTTCTCCCAAAGTAGCAGCTCCGCTTCCCGCAGCTATCAAGAAGGAATCTCCATGTCCGTGGTAACAACCTTCAAATTTTATGATTTTATCTCTTTTGGTATATCCTCTTGCCAATCGGATCGCAGACATGGTAGCTTCAGTACCTGAGTTTACCATTCTCACCTTTTCAATACTCGGCATCATATTGGCAATCAGGTCAGCCATTTCAATTTCCGCAGTTGTTGGTGTTCCAAAAGACAAAGAGTGTTTTACGGCTTCAATAACAGCTCTTTCAATTTGAATCTTGCCATGACCCAAGATCATAGGCCCCCAAGAGTTGATTAGATCAATGTATTTGTTTCCATCTACGTCGTGCATATAGGCACCTTTAGCAGACTTCATAAAAATAGGCTCACCTCCCACTGCCTTAAACGCTCGTACAGGAGAATTTACACCTCCCGGAATGTGATTTTGCGCTTGTTTAAAACTCCTGAGACTATTGGTTTTGTCCATTACTTCTTGTATTAACTACTTTTTGTTTTGAATTAGATAAGATCGTGATTGGAACATACTGATTACTATTCCTGAAATTGAATTCCGTTCCCTGTAATAACTGGCCTTTTACAAAGCCCACTTCTGGATTTCCTTTTTGAAAATAGTGACCGTATTGCTTCATCATATTACCTACGTAGTACATCATCTCATAACCTATGATTGCATTGAACGAGGGCTCTTTCTTATACGTTTTCAAATAATTCCTTCTAAATTTTTTAAAAATTTCGTTAGTAGGATCAACAAATTCAGGATCAATAAAATAGATCCCTAATCTCTCCATTTCTTCAAGTGTGAGTGTAGGAAATTCCTTCCAATTGCCACGCCCTATCAATTGCGTACTGTCTGCTCTAATCGACAAAGCGCTAATAAAATTGGAAGCAAAAAGTGCTTCTGAAGAAGCAACATATACATGTCCTATACTATCTGGTGCCAGTGTGAAAAATTCTTCATAGTATTCTATACTGTCCTTTTTAGTACTCGATTTACGTTCCTTGATAAATCTTTCTTTGCCTGATAAAGTCATAGCCAATATCGAATCTACCTCATCTTTTGTATAACCCACTTCATACTTCTCGGTGAGTAGATTATAAGCCTGACGCACAGTTGTGTCTACTACACCAGCGTTGATTAGCACTTCAAATCCAGCCTCCTGGATGCGTTGACTATAGGTGTATGCATTAAGTGAATCTCTTTCATTATTTTCATAGAAAATCATAGCGTATTTGTTTTTTACGCTATCGATGGTCAACTGAGCTGCAGCCAAAGCTTGAGTCTCAGTATCCGCTTTAAACAGAAAGGAGAAAGGATTATTTTGAATGGCATCAGAATTTGAAATCAACGGATTGATCATATTAATCTGATTTTCAAAGCTAAAGTTATTCGCTACCTTAGAAGGTCCGGGAAACAACGGACCAACTATCAAATCCATGGACTTCATTTCAGGGCTTGAGAAAATGGCCTCTGTGATCTCACTATTTCTTTTGGTGTCATAAGGAAAAATCTTGATGTGTTTTCCATCTAAGTTGATTGAATCCACTGCCATCAGCATACCTGCATACAGCTCCATGACAAACTTATTTCGCTCGACTCTGGCCGTGTAACTCAAATCCTCAAACATAAACGGAAGTAAAACAGCTACATGGTAAGATTCTTTCATCTGGCTTTCCCCGATTTCTGGCAAACCATACTTTTCTTTATTCAAGTTGAATTGATTGACCAATCTATTGAGCAATTGAAAATCACGCGCTGACATGGGTTGGGCATTGATTTGGTCGGCGACTATTCTCGCGATCATTTCATCTTCAGGAAACCGATCATTCAAAGCTTCCAGAACTGGCAGACTATCAATTTTAGTCAGACTTTGCTTCATCATGGCTTTGGATTCATCCAAGCCAGATTTTTTAGCATAATAAACTCCTCGATTGAAATTACTTTGAGCAAAGTAAATTTCCGCTAAATAGTGATGTACCTCTCGGATTTGCTTCCAATCCTCATTTTCCTCATCCATCTGAAGCCACATCGCCTTGGCATTGGTGGTGTCTCCATTTTTGTAAGCGGACAACCCATAATAGTAAGCTGCATATTCTTGAAAGGCATGGTCTTGATTATTACCAGCTAAACGCCTGAAATAATCCATAGCAAATCGATAGTTGCCTTCAGCAAAATACTGCTTAGCTTTTAAGTAATCAGACTGCTCGCTCTGAGCAACTGCCTGCCAAGCTAGCAATGAAAATAGTGGACAAAAAAGGACAAATTTTAGTAGTCGTAACAAGCCGGTTTGATTTGAAAATGGAAATCAATAAATGAGGCTTAAAACTATAAAATTTGGCTATCTGAATCTATGAATGTGGTAAATTATTTTACCACATCTAATTTCATCATATTGGTACGCTCTTCCCAATGCAATGGCATTGAGGCCGTATTGATGTAAACATCGCCAGTTTCTACTAGTCCTTTTCCTTTCAATACTTCTAGTACATCATCGAAAGTCTCGTCAATTGGCTTGTGCTCATCATAATAAAATCCTCTCACACCCCAAATTAAATTGACTGTCTTAAGTAAATGCTTGTCACTGGTAAATATGTAAATATTTGCTTCTGGCCTATTCTTAGCTAAACTAAAAGCGGTATAACCTGATTTAGTCATCCCAATGATCGCACGTGCACCTACGGATTTGCTCAGCTGGCAAGCAGACTTAACAAGCATGTCATTTTTTGCGGTGGCGCTTTTGTTGTCCTCCCAAAACTTATTGAATATCACACTAGCCCGTTCTTCCACTGATGAAATACATTTAGCCATAGCTCTAACCGACTCTACAGGAAAGCTTCCTGAAGCCGATTCCGCAGAAAGCATAACTGTATCTGCTCCATCCAATATAGAATTGGCTACATCATTGGCTTCAGCTCGAGTTGGTCTAGGATTGTCGATCATGCTTTCGAGCATTTGAGTAGCAATAATGACTGGCTTGCCCAGCATATTACATTTGCTCACAATTCTCTTTTGGATCATTGGTACATCTTCCATTAGCACCTCTACGCCCAAATCGCCTCGAGCTACCATAATGGCATCTGTCGCTTCAATAATCTCGTCAATATCAGCTACTGCCTCAGGCTTTTCTATTTTCGCAATGATCTTAGCTTGTTTTCCTTTGCTATTGATAATTTCTCGGAGTTCGGTAATGTCCTTGGCATTTCTAACAAAAGATAGTGCTATCCATTGTACGCCATGTTCTAATCCAAATTCTAAATCTTCTCTGTCTTTTTCTGTTAGAGATGGTGCTGAAATGGCAGTATTTGGAAGATTAATGCCCTTTCTAGACTTAAGCATTCCACCATATACAACTTCGGTGGTCACCTCTTTACCATCTGATGAAATTACCTTAAGTTGTAATTTCCCATCGTCTACTAAAATTAAATCCCCAGGAACTACATCAGTAGCTAATGGTTTGTAGGTAGTGCTTACTTTTCGACTGGTACCCAAAACATCTTCGGTACTAATAACGAGCTGCTCGCCAGGGACGATTTCAGCTTCGTCATTTTCCATCCGACCAATTCTGATTTTAGGGCCTTGAAGATCTTGAAGGGTACAAATATTAGTGCCCAACTCTTCATTAATTTCATCAATCATTTGGATACGCTCTAAATGATCTTGGTGTGTACCATGGGAGAAATTGAGTCGAAAGACATCAGCCCCAGCCTCAATCAATTGTATGATTACTTCTTTTTTTTCACTTGCCGGACCCAGTGTGGCAATGATTTTCGCCCGTTTCGAATGCATCAATTTGTGTGTTTGTTTAGAATAAAAAACTCTCTTTTTCTTTGATTTTTTTTACATCCAATTTTACGATTGAGTCGATCTTTTCTGATCGTCGCAACGCTGTGAAGAGCAATTCCAAATCGGAGGTTTCTTCAAACTCTTCTATCTTCAATAAAAAATCAAAAGTTCCCAGAGACGGAACAAATAGTTTTTGGGTCATTGCAGTCTCAGTCAATATCTTGTTAGCTAAAAGAGTAAAACGTCGAAAATCATTTTCAAAAACAAAATTTGAAATAGTTAGTTTTTCAGCATTTTTCAAATCCACTACAAGATCTGACTCTTTCTTCAATCCAATGTTTAGTGCTCTATTAATAGCCCACGAAACGGTATAATCTTTAGATTGAGAAATAATACCTATCAAATGAAAATCATAGCTATAATCTGCTTTTAGTTTTAGCTTTTTCACTGATCGGCTCATTGAAGGTCAAAATTGATAACATTTTCAATGAATTCAAACTTTCATTGCAACTAATAATACTAAAATAGAATTTTATTAAGAATAGGCATCTTAATTGGCTTTTTCAGTACAAATCTCTTTATTAAATTAATCCGGACATTTCCTGGGTTTTCTGTGATTTTTGCATGATCCAATGGGGTGTGATTGGTCATGAAGGTTTGAACCGTAGCTAGACCAACTTGAAAAGTTCTGCTATTGTAGCCTAAACCGACTTTTGTAGAATAATTTACATTTAAAGTTAAGCCATTGATATCCTCTTGTGTAGAATCACTAGATTCTAAAGATGTATAGGATCCTCCAACTGCCATCGTTGCCACTATGGAGAAATAAAAATGTTTCGCCACAACGAAAGTGTGTCCATATCCTCCACTAACTCCTATGTTGACTATGGCGCTTTTTTTCATTTGATAACCATCAAAAAAATCTGACTCCTTCACATTCAATGGAATCAAAGTAGAATCTGCGCTTGAAAGCATCATATTGTATTCAGCCCCTATCAGAAATGAACCTGCACTCTTCTTCTGCCATTCATCTTGAGCAAATGCTGCTCTAAATGAAAATTTCTCACTATTTAAAATCCTCATGAGATTGAAACTAAAATTCGTATTTCGGACATCCTGCCGTATGGGGTAAGAATCGTCATCAGGGGATTGCAGAGTAGTTTCATGAGGATTTGTAAGGTGGTAGCCTTTGTATGTACTCAACCAGGCATCAAATACATATTTGTCCAAGTAATAATGAATCTGTGCATCGAGATATTTTGTTTTGCCTTTTTCCTCTTCGTCCCAACTATTGACGAATGGAAAATTAAGTCCCAAGTTGAATGTGACTCGTCTGTAACTAACTCCTACTCCGAGAATTAAGTTTTCATTAGAAGCGTATTTCAGCCGTTCATCGTAACGACTATCTCTAAGCACATACCTTGAAAATTTAACTGAATTGTAAAATCTGGTTGTTAAATCCAATTCTGAAGTGTATGATGTTATATAATTAGTGTCTTGTTTATGAAAATGCTCACTAGGCAGATCATTTTGAGCCAATAGCATTGAACTCAAAATCAGTGAGCATAACAACATCAAATATTTCATATTCGAAAATATTCAAAAAATAATAGGTTGATCTACTCAGAGCGCTAAATCATCTAATACTTGATGTACTTTTTGTTTGTAATATCTGCCAATGGGAATAACTGTTCCTTCAATTTCAGCCTCAGTTGCTGTATACCTTTGTATGGCTTCCACATTGATGATGAATGATTTATGAACCCGTATGAACTGCCTGTTTGGTAAATTTTCTTCTAGATAACTCATTTTCAAATAAGTCAAAACCGTACTTTCTTTAGAAATTATTTTTACATAGTCTTTAATACTTTCTATAAACAGAATATCTGTCAACATTACTTTTTTCATACGCTTATCTTCGCGCACGAAAATATAATCACGTGTCAAAGTATGGGAAGAAGTTTGACTGTTAGGAGCTGGTTTTTGATAATCATCGATTTTTACTTTCCCTATTGCTTTAATAAACCTTTCGAATGAAATAGGCTTCAATAGATAATCGAGAGCAGCCAACTCAAAACCTTCTAATGCAAAATCCCGATAGGCTGTTGTAAATATAACCGCAGGTGGTCTATTCAGTGATTTCATAAATTCAATGCCTGTAATTTGTGGCATTTTGATATCCAGGAACATCAAATCTATGTTTTCCATGTTTATCAAATTAAAAGCATCCACTGCATTTTCTGCTTTACCTACTAAATTCAGATGATCTAATCTCTGAATGTATTTCTCTAGAACATTAGCGGCTAGAGGCTCATCGTCCACTATGATACAATTAATTTTTTTCATCCAAGCTAATGGTTAGAATTACTTCAAATAGATCCGATTTCTCGTTGATTATCAATTCGTGACTGTTAGGATATTCACCTTGAAGCCTTTTTTTTGCATTTGTCAGTCCAATTCCAGAGTTTTCTTGAGACTCATTTTTCGATTGGTCAACACTATTTTTAAGGTTCATTCTCAAGTCTCCATCTTCCACTTTTAGATCAAAATGCACAAAGCATTCTGCCATACTATCTCCTGCTCCGTGCTTAAAGCAATTATCTACAAATGGCAACAATATCAAAGGAGCTATTTGTACTGTTTCAATATTTCCACTGATGCTAAATTTAAGATCAAGTCTGTCGCTATATCGTAGACGTTCTAAGTTGATGTAATTTTCTAGTAATTCAATTTCCTTTTTGAGTGGTATACGATTCACGTTGCATTCGTACAACATATAACTTAATAGGTCAGACAATTCTAAAAGTGCTTGAGAAGTCTTAGGAGATTGATCCAATGACAATGAATAAATGTTATTGATAGTATTGAAGAGAAAATGAGGATGTACTTGAGCTTTGAGATATTTGAGCTCTGTCTCTAATTTTTCTCGTTGTAATAGGGTGCGCATTTGATAATCCTTGATCCAATGCGTCATCAAATAAATAGCAGTAGCCAAACCCACGACCGGATATACAAAGACCAAATTGCGAAAAGCAGTGCCATAGTCCAATAAAATGGCTCGATCGAAATAGAGCATACTAATTGGGTACACTAAATAAATATCAGTCAAACGCCGAGCCAGTGCTGCAAAAATGACCAGCACAATCAGCCAAAGAGAAAATTTTAGATATTGCTTATTTAGAAGAAGTTCTGGGATGAGATAAAAAATCAAAACATAGACCAAAAACATCTTTAGTGGTAAACTGATTAGCTCCACTAAAAGTACAGTTCCAAAATCATCTCTAAAATATTCGACAATGAATATTTTGACTGCTAAATAAACTAGCCAAAATAATACGTGCCAAATCCATTCTTTTTGAAATTCTCTCATAAATAGAATCACAAATATGGAGAATTTCGATAATTCAATGATCGAAATGGAGACCATTCAGCTATATCACTCAATGGATAAGACAAACGCCTTGTCCTAATCGATAAACTTCGTTCCTTGTATGGAACCAGTCATTGAGGCGAACCAAACTGTTGGTTGGGATGCTAGCCTATTTTTAGGCTTTAGAACTGAATACTTTCGAATAAAAGACTCAAAATATGAAAAAATCATTCTTTATTATTCTACTGCTTGCAGTCAATTGGAGCACAATTGCTCAGTATCACTCTCTGGATATGCCTCAAATCAGTCCGAAAGTAACAGAATCACAGCGACTTGGCATTACAGATATTACGGTCAATTACAGCTCACCGAAAGTAAATGGAAGAGATGTATGGCAAACTGTAGTTCCTCAAAACGGAGACCCTATTCCGTGGCGAATCGGAGCTAACATGAATACAACTATAGCTTTTTCGACAGATGTACTTATAGAAGGTCAGGCTCTGAAAGCAGGTAGTTATGGTCTACATGCCATTCCAACTAAAGAAGATTGGACTATTCTATTTGCTAGCAATGACAACATGTGGGGCAGCTATTACTTAGACACTGATAAAGACGTGACCATAAAAGTTGAGGTATCTCCAGTAGAAAATGAACACTCTGAACAACTTGACTTTGAATTTAAAAATAGAACCGATAGTTCCTTGTCAGTTGCCATTGAATGGGAAAAATTAAGCATTCCATTCACCGTAAGTGTAGACTTGAATAAAACGGTGATAGAAAGTTTCAGATATCAACTTAAAGGTATCACCACCTATGCATGGGAAGCTTGGGATGCAGCAGCGCAATGGTGCTTAAACCACAACACAAATCTTGAAGAAGCACTTGCCTGGTCCAATCGCTCTATTGAAGGCGGATATGGGGGTTATGCCGCAAACACTAATTTCACCAACTTGAGCACCAAATCTTCCATTCTATGGGCACTTGGAAAGAAAACTGAAGCCGACGAGATTATGTCCAAAGCCCTTCCAATGATGAATAATGTTCAAAACGATTATTGGGTAGGAAAAAAATTATCAGACCAAGGCAGGAATGAATTGTCATTGAAGTTTTTTAATCAAATGATTGAAAAATTTCCGGACACCTGGTATGTCTATCTAGGAGCTACACGAGCTGAATACATCAATGGAAACATAAAAAAGGCGTTAAAGAACTTGGGCAAAACCAAAGATATGGCTCCTAGTAATTATGGAGAATACCTGAACGGTATAGAACAAAAAATTAAAAACGGAGAAACCATTTAAAATTTGAATTGACAAGCGTTCGATTAGGTTATGGTTTATATCATCGAGCGCTTGCTCAATTCTTAAAAAGGAATTAACGCAGAAGAATCAGAAAATAAGGGAGTGAATATATCTTCTTCAAACATATCGCTCAAATTAGTCTTGCCTACTGGATTATGTAAAGGAATAGTTTTCACTGGATTAAAATGATATGTGGATACCATGACACCCGTTTCTAATTCCACCCACTTATCCCAGCTGAATCTCATCCCACCAATCGGAATTATAGAAACCCATAGTTTCCAACTTTTCGGCCTTCCGTTTTCATCCAAAATCCATAAATAAGAATCACCAGGCGTAGAACCACCTGAGGTATAAGTAACTAGGAGAGTTTTTTGGCCATGCCATGTTACTAGGCTTCTTTCAGTTCCAGGGTCAAACACCTTACTGACAGGGTTCAACCAGAAAGAATCATTGCACCAATATCTCCATGCCCAATGACAAATCTCCTTTTTCTCTTCAAGGCTTAATTCTGGATTTTCATTGACGATTAATCCTCTACGGTTATCAATATCCAACAAGACCTGATGTTCATTGTAATTTACTTTTGCAAGATGCTTCTTTTTATCCCATACAAATGTGCGATCGTCATATCCCCAACTTAGTGCACCTGTATTTTGCCAGGCTTGATCATTGATTGAAGCCATCATGGTTCGAGCCAACTGATCCGCCTCTGCTCCTTGCTCACCTTTCGGTAAACCTTCATCCATATATTCAAACAATAAAAAAGCAGCCAGAAATATAGCTAACAAGGTCACCCAAAGGATTTTGAGTTTTTTAAGCATTCGATTCTGGTTTTTCCAATGTAGTCATTTGAATACCTAATAGGGATAAAATACAATAGAAGGCAAAATAATTGAAGCCCTCCAATAAATTAGCTTCTATGGAATTATTGGACTGGGTAGATAAAAATGCCATAAAGACTCCTACGACAAATACATCTGCCATAGACCATTTGCCAATAATGAACACGAACCGATAAAGTTTTGCTTTGAATGCAAAATTCCTGATCAATAAGACTCCTAGGAGGATGACTCCTTTTGTAAATGGAATAATCACACTAAACAAAAAGATTAGAATAGCGACGAATTTATTATTCGTATTATAAAGTGTATCTACAGTTTCTAATATACTCTGAGTTTGCTCGTAAAAAGTTGTCTTTCCTATGATAGGCAATTCAGCTGATATCACAACTTGTAATATGGGCTTCGTAAGACCAGGATATAACAAGCTTAAAGACACTATGGTGAGTATTAATGCTGCAATATTTCTCTTAAGCATCGGGAGTTTATTTTGTAATTTTTGACATGAAGGTTAGGAAGTAAATAGTTCAGGATATACAATTATAATCATATTATGACAATTGTCGACTTGAATTAAAATAGAACCGGAATTATCAGATATAAGTGTCATTTTATTACTAATATTAATTTTTATTCTTAAATTTTATATAGGACTCAATCAGCTACCCTAATTTAAAAACGAGATATTCAACATGGATAAGTACGATGTATGTGTAATTGGTGGAGGACCAGCAGGCTATGCTGCCGCTATGAGAGCTGTAGATTTCAAGAAAAAAGTATTACTTATTGAAAAGAATAAAATAGGAGGAGCAGGCATCCACAATGGAGCGCTCTCCAGTAAAACGTGGTGGGAGCTTTCCAGAGAAGCTTTTGCTCTCCGAACTCATTGCAAAGCCACCAATGTCCCTACTCCCAAGCACAATTTTCAAATTCTGAAAGAAGAGGTAAATAAGGCCGTAGGAAAAAGACGAGAGTTATTAGAGCACCATATGCACAATATCAATCTCAACTCTGGAGCTGATCTTTTTCATTTCCGACAAGGCATAGCAAAAGTAGTAGGAGAAAATGTGGTGGTGGTACGCACAGATGATGGCGAGTTTGAAATTGAAGCTGATAATATTATACTAGCTACAGGAAGTAGACCGAGAAAATTAGATAATATTCCAATTGATGAAAACATCATTCTAACCAGTGATGGGATAGAAAACCTCAAAGAATTCCCAAAAAGTATGGTGATCGTTGGTGCTGGGGTGATTGGATGTGAGTTTGCGACTATCTTCTCGAACTTTGGCCAGACCAAAGTTCATATGATTGATAAAGGCGATCGAATTCTGCCTTTTGAGGATGAAGATATCGTAAAAATCATTGAACAAAATCTAGAAAGTAAAGAAGTATTGATCCATAGAAGTTCCAAATTAGTAGATATGAAAGTGGAAAACGGAATGGTCGTTTACACTTTAGAATATGAAAATGGATCAAAAGAAATTTTCCATGTAGAGAAAGCATTGGTATCCGTAGGGCGTATTCCAAATTATGAAAATCTACTTTCCGCTTCCGTAAAAATCAATATGGACAGCAGAGGAATCATTGATGACTTGACTCAAACTTCTGTTCCTAATATTTATGCCGTTGGAGATATCACAGCAGATATTGCACTTGTGAACGTAGGTGAATTAGAAGGAAGGTACTCAATTGAAAAAATCTTTGGCAAACCTGAAAAAGACTTAATCTATGAAAACATTTCAACGATTATGTTCTTGGCACCTGAAGTAGCTGGTGTAGGATTAAATGAAATTAAAGCCCGGGAACAAAATATTCCACATAAGGTGGTGAGTTTGGACTACAGCTGTATTTCCAGAGCCATCGCAATGAGAAACACCGAAGGATTCATCAAAGTCATTGTATCTAACGATGAAGAAATGCGAGTGCTTGGCATGCGTGTAGTTGGTGAACATGCGTCGAGTTCGATTGAAGCCGTTGCCTTGCTGATCTCTATGAACAAGGGAATTGAGGAATTAGCAGAATTGATTCACCCTCACCCATCCATCATTGAAGGGATCCAAGAATGCGTACGTATGCTACTCAACAAATCTATGTTGAAACCTGGTGTGCTACGAGATGCGATGAGGTGTACAAGCTATGCTGATGGTGAAATAAAAAATGTAGCGTTTGCTTGATTGATAGTAACTCTACAAGAAAGGGTAATAGAAATTCTATTGCCCTTTTTTTGTTGGCTCTTTCGTGTGTATGGAACCAATCACTGATCTGATTGTTGTAATAAGTGAAAAATAAATAATTAAATCATGAGCACATTTGCAGTAGCGATAACCAAGGACGAATTGACCACCCAACTGAATACAGATGGACACATGGGCCTTGTCGATGAGCCTATAGAAATTGGAGGATTAAATAAAGGGCCAACCCCATACGATTTGCTTTGTGGGGCTTTAGCAAGTTGTACTTCGATCACACTGAGACTATATGCCAACCGAAAAGAATGGGACATAACCAGAATCAGAGTAGAAGTAAAATATGCAAAAGAGTATAAAGAAGACTGCGAATCCTGTGATGAAAAATCTCAAAAAGTGGACACCTTTGAGCGCATCATTTCTATCGAAGGAAATCTGGATGAAGACAAAAAACAACGAATGCTTCAGATAGCCAATAAATGTCCAGTGCATCGCACGCTCGAATCTGATACTGTGATAAGAACTACTCTTGCTAAATGAAAAAATCCTGCCAGAAGCAGGATTTTTTCATTTTACAGATATTTTAAAAAGGCTTATACCCTATTGATTTTGATCTGAAAAGTGAAATACGAGTATTCGCTATTTACTTTGTCAAACTTATAATTCAATCTTTCACCAGTTTTTCTTGCCAATTGAATTAATCCAAGCCCAGCTGTTCCTTTTTCAGAAAACTCACCGTTGCTTAGTGTTTCTTTGTAAAGTGTCCTAAGACCGTTCTTATCGGTATTGTTCACCTCTTCGATCTTATCCTTCAAATCATAAGTATGTTTTGTAGGAATAAAATTACCCGTGATGATATTATAATATTTCTCTTTAGCAATGACAGTTATTAATCCTGACTTAGCATCATGCTCAGAGATTTCTTCAAAGTGACCTTTGACTTCATCCATATGATGATAGAGGTTGTGCACACATTCTACTGCTGCACTATAAAACAACTTTTGAACCTTCTTATCAGATTCTGTCATATTCACCTTTCGGTCAAGCGTTTCGATCACAGAAGTCACTAAATCAAACGTGATAGCTCCTTTGTACATAAGGAGTACATTCTCATTGTAAATTTTATTATACAAATCGAAGCTATTTGCGTGAATAGGTTCCGTCACAGATTCGCTTTTTTTCTTTACATCTTCAGTCATGTCCTGTTTAGTCGTTTTTTCTTCCTTCCATTCATCGAAGGCCCCTAGCATTTCATTTGATTCATTATCCATATAGCCGAAAACAGAATACTAGAGTACATTATGCACTCAGCGTTAAATCTACAAAAATAATATGTTAAACTCCAATTATTTGGTTTTTGAGAAAATAAGGAGGCTATTATTAACATTCATTCAATGAGTTTTAATAATTATCCGGCAAAGACTTCTGCTCCAAACAGTTTAGCTATCTTTGAATCGTGAGGGTAATTAGAAGCATTTTCTTTACAATTCTATTCTTTTATTTCGCGTTTAGTGCATCGGGAGCCGATCAGACTTGGGCCGAAATTCAAAAGGAAAAAGAGGGTAATTTGACCATATACTATCGAAGCACAGAGCCATTTCTTATTAAAGAAACGGATGGTTCTCTGCGTGGATTAGAATATGAAATGATGGTTGGGTTCAAGTACTTTTTATGGAATAAGTATGGAATTCGAGTAAACCTCGATTGGCAATCTCAAGAAAGTTTCAAATATGTATTTGGTTTAATCAAAAACAACCCAAAAGCTGGCGAGTTCGGACTGGATATTATTTCTAGAACGTCGGAAAGAGAACAAGAAGTCGGTTTTTCTAACCCCTATTTTCCAGACATTCAAGTTTTAGTTTCAGACAAATCCATTCCTACAATTAACTCCATTGATGAGTTTAAAGATAAATTCGAGCAATACACGGCCGTTTCTGTTTTGGAAACCACCTATGACAAATATCTCAAGAATTTGAAAGAGAAATATGACGTTGCGTTTAATATCATATACAAACAAACCAGCAATGAAATAGTCCCTGGCATTCTTGAGCAGCCAGGTCGATTCGGCTACATGGATTTACCTAATTATTTAATTGCCTTAAATCAAAATCTAGCGATAAAACGACAACCTATTTTGCCTATAAAAGGCATTGGTTTCAGTGTCATCTTCAAAAAAGGAAGCGATTGGGAAGAACCTATCAACGAATATCTAGCAAGTCCTGAATATCAAATATTAAGAAATAAAGGCATACAAAAGTATCTGGGAAATGACGTATATGATTTAATTGAGAGTATTTCCCAAGGTGAAAACGAAGATATGGTGCTGCTTCTAAAAGAGAAGGAATTAGTTGATAAAGAATTAGTTGAAACGTCGAGACAAATCCAACAACAAGAATACATAACTAACATGCTTATTGCTTGTGTGATTATTGTTTTTCTCATTGCCTATGCTTTGTACAACAGAAGTAAAATCAAATCTAAGGCTAATAAAATCCTGACTGCGCATCGAGCCATGATAGAAAATCAAAATGAACTTCTCAGCAACAGGAACAATGAATTATTAGAGCTTGATGAAGAAAAAAACAACTTCATAAGCATTCTATCGCATGATTTACGAGCGCCAATCAATAACATAACGGCTCTGGCTGGGTTGCTCCAAATGGACGAAAATCTAACTGAAAGCCAAATAGGATCTATCAAACATATGGCAGATGAGTCTAGAAGACTCAATAAAATGGTGACTAGAATACTTGATGTAGAGCGAATAGAGTCAAAATCGACCGAAGACTTTCGCGTTATTAATTTGACTGAAGTAATCGAAAAAGTAATTGCCAACTACGAAAAACAAGCACTGGACAAAAAGATTACACTGGCCTTTGATTCTGAAGGAGAGCACAACGTGATGGGTCTAGAGCAATACCTTTTTCATGTTTTCGAAAACTTACTCTCTAATGCAATAAAGTTTTCACCTTTAGGCGAAGCCATATGGATAAGAGTATTTGTAAAGGATGGATTCCATCACATCAATTTTACTGACGGTGGACCGGGTATGACCAAAGAAGATCAACAATTGATGTTCAAGAAATTTCAACGATTAAGTGCTAAACCAACTGCAGGAGAAAGGTCTACAGGTCTTGGACTTTCGATAGTAGCCAAATACACGGAGCTCCTCGGAGGTAAATTAACTTGGAAATCAGCTCCCAACGAAGGAACCACGTTCACCGTTCTACTCAAAACAGCATAAAAAAAGGGAATGCCCCCCGACATCCCCTGTAACCCAAAACTATCTTCATTTATTTTTTGTAAACCACGCTTCCTCGGGCAGGAAGTTTAAGGAAAGATTCTGCTCTTTCTGCATCTCCCTCTTGCCATACCAAGGTCTTATATAGACTCAGCAAATCATCATTCAATTCAATTGATTGATTCGAAAGATTATGAACTACAGCTACAGATTCGCCATTATATGAACGAGTAAATGCGATAATGCCAGACTTCTTGAAATCTAGATTTTGAATATCGCCTAAGGAGAATACGTCCTCTTTTTTGAGTGCTACTAAAGCTTTGTAATGGTTCAAAATTGACCCATCATCAGCTTGCTGAACTGCCACTGGACTAACTGAATCGTCGGTAGTGTATACAGCCTCCATCCAGGAAGTTCGCATTTGGTCTGACGAGACCATTTCCCAAAGCATGGGCTCTCTTATATTTTCGTCAGGTTTCATACCTAACATACCGATTTCTTCCCCATAATAGATGTAAGGAGTACCCGGCAAGGTAAATAATAATGAAGCGGCCAATTTTATCTTTGCTTCATCGTCACCTAAAACAGAGGCCACTCTATTTTGATCGTGATTACTCAAAAAGCTAGCTTCTACAAAGTCAGCATTGTACTTTTTGAACCAAGGAAGAGAAGTGTTGATCACATCAGCAATATTGGCACTAGAATCTATCTCATAGCCATGCCCTTCGATATTGGCTGCTACTACTTTTTCTTTATTGACAGACTCCAAGATGCTAAATGCCCTGTCAAAATTGAATAAAGAAGTAAACCCAGCTGCGTATGGCGATGCCGTGCTGGCATCCGCCCATACCTCTCCAATTAAGTACACATCAGGATTCGCCTTTTCCATTTCAGTTTTGAATTCCTTCCAAAAGGCATGACTATCCTTCGCTCGGTCATCAGGATAAATATGCTTGGCTGCATCCAGCCTAAATCCATCCACTCCTATTTGTTCCAACCAGAATTTGCCAGCATCATACATTTCAGTTCTAACGGCTGGATTATCATAATTCAAATCTGGCATTCCACCATAGAAAAAACCGTAGTAGTGTTCCATAGTCGTATCACCAGCTACAGGGTGCCATTGGCGGATATTATCTGAGTCAAAAGAAGTCTCCTTCTTGGCGATTTGCTCGGCAACCGAATCCTTGTCTGCCCACACATAATAGTCCCTGTATTTGGCATCCTTGCCTGACATGGCATCTTGAAACCATGGGTGGTCATAACCGCTGTGATTGATCACAAAATCCATGACAACCTTAATGTCTCTGGCGTGTGCCTCATCTAAAAATTTCTTAAAATCTTCCAAAGTCCCATAATCAGGGTGGATACCTCTATAGTCCACCACATCATATTTATGATAACTTGGAGACGGAGACATCGGCATGAGCCAAATGGCATCAATTCCCAAATCTTTTAGGTAATCTAACTTCGAGGTCATACCTGGAATGTCTCCTATACCATCTCCATTCGAGTCTGCAAAAGACTGAACGAAAATTTCGTAGAACACTTTTTTACTCCAATCAGTTGATGGTACTGATTCCTCTTGAGCGGTCTGTGTTTGAGAGCAAGCCATTGCCATAATCAAACATAAAATTAATATTGATAGTTGCTGTAGTTTCATTTGATTATTTATTTGACGTTTTAAGTCAATTTTTTATGAATTTTCTTGTGATCACTTGATTTCCTTCTGGCAATCTGAATGTATATAATCCTTTGGGTAGTGAGGACACATTTAGTTGTTGCAAATTGTTAGATTCTATACTTCCCTTCAATACTTCTTGTCCTAGAATATTAGATATGACCCATGTCTGGTTTAGCATTCTACCTGACAATTCGCCCATATCAATATTCAGATAATCATCTGTAGGATTAGGGTAAAATGTTAGATTATTGAAGAGATCAATACGATCTACTGAAGTTACAATTCCTTTTTCAGGAGTGTGCAAGGCATGATCAGTATAAATATGAAATTCTCCAGGGCTCAAAGTAAGATTTGCATGCTCATCAGATACTTCTAATGCGCTGCCGGAAATAAAATCATACCAGATACCAGTGTGTTGAAATTCTAGATCTATCGAACTTTCGACAACATCAAAGTTGCCCACAATGACCACGCTCGTATCCGAGTTTGAGATATGAATAGTTTTGTGCACACCGTCAGGAGACCAAGTAAATGTGCCATCTGTGAATACATCATATTCGTTTCTCAACTTAATCAATTCTTTATACGTCAAAAACAATTCTCTTCTCGAGTTATTTTCCAAGTACTCCCATTTTACTGGTTTGCGACCTGTCCTACCATTTTCTTCAATCGGAATGTCATAACCAAATTCCCCCCATTGCCAAAACATTTTAGGCCCGGGAATGGTAAAAAAGAAAGCAGCAGAAAGCTTCAACCGCTCGATGGCTGTGTCGAAATCTTTAATATTGTAATCTCCATCAGAATTACCAAAATTGAGCATTTGATACATTTGTCTTTCTTCATCATGACTTTCCATGTATGAAATCAAATAGTTGTTTGTCCAACCTCGTTCTTTAAAATAAGCCCACTCAATTGACTTACCTTCCCCAAAGCCCAGAGCTGCTTCATTAAAATCATGATAGCTATTGCCCCATAACATCATGCCATAATCAGACAATTCCTTTTCTTCGTCATTATCTGCGAAATGCTCTAATATCACATAAGCGTTTGGTGAATGCTCCCAAATCGCATCTGCCATTCTTTTTAGGATTGCAATTCTTGTAGGATCTTTTTTGCCCCAATTGCTGACACTTCCAGAATTGTCTTGTTGTGTAAATCCTTTTGACAAATCAAAACGGTAACCATCAAAATGAAACTCATTCAACCAATAATGATTAATGGAATCCAACCAAGTTTGCGTGTAACTGCTTTCATGATTGATATCTAAAAATACATTATATGGATGTTTGGCCTCTTGATTAAACCAAGGGTTTTCTTCCGTAGGCTTAAAGTCATCAAAATCAAAATACATCTGAGCATAAGGTGAAGGAATATCATTTTGATTCATAACCATATCTAGAATGACTGCCATTCCCATTCCATGTGCTTTGTCTATAAATTCTTTGAGGTCGTTTTTAGTCCCATAGGCTTTATCAACCGCAAACATGAAGGTAGGATTATAGCCCCAGCTATCATTTCCGCCAAATTCCATTATCGGCATGAGTTCAATCGTATTGACTCCTAAGTCCTTTATATAATCTAGCGTATCTATTAGTGATTGATAATCCATTTTATCTTCCCCCAGAAAATCTCTGACGAGCAATTCATACACGATAAGATCTTCTTTCTCTGGCTGTTCAAAATCGGTGTTTTCCCAAGTGTATTTGGTTTGATTGGTTTGGATGATTGCAGCTCGGTTTTGATACCAATGGGTATGCACCGCACCATCAGGATAAGTCATTAAATCTGGATAGGTTGATTCAGGGATCCATTGATCATCGGTGTCAAGTATTTTGTCAGCATAAGGATCTGCTATCCATATTTCTTCATCCACTAAATACTGATAGGCATATTCTTGGCCACTTGTTAGCTCTTCTATTTCTAACCAAAAATGTTCTCCATCTTTAAACATTTGATAATCAGGATCAATTTTCCAATCTGTAAAATCCCCAACCACATACACAGATGATTTCAATGGAGCCAAAAGACTCAGGGTGACCATAGTCGGATCTGAATCATAGTTAATCCCATCTATGATTCCAGCAGGCCTGGCTTGCTCTACGGTAGTAGATCGTACCGTGTATATAAAACTTTCTTCCGCTTCCTCATCGCTTGTACTCGCTTCTACAGAAACCTCATGAATTCCATCTGATGCAGCCTGTATCGTATGCTCAAGTGTTGTGACATTACTTGCAGAGGCTACCTCTACATCATCAACTTTCAAAACTATACTGGCCGATTCTGAAGCTACTATGGATATTTCGATAGTTTCTTCTGCATCTACCAATAATGGAAAAGTAGAAGGGCTCGTAAAGTCAATAGCCAGCTGATCAGAGTGTACATCAAAACTGTAATCTGGCGTTTGTCCATCCTCCCAGCTACGACCTTTAAGTAATAGTCCTACTGTCTCAATTTCATCGGCATCCAGTTGAAAAAAGTCTGTGAGGGTAAGTGTGATGGTATAAATATCTCCATCATTTGATGATCTGGTCATCAAAGCATCGCTTTCATCATCGGTTGCTGGGTTTACGTTGGTTGGTGCATTGGTATCTGTAGCACCTTGCTCTATCCAGGTCCATAACCATACGTCGTCCGTATAACCAGAGAGTTCTGTATCAGATACATCCACTGTGATAGTAACTTCTTGATCAGCTGATGGAAAAGCAGGATCAGTAGTGACCTGAGCGTAACTAATGGAAGTGATAAAAATTAGACAAAGTATGAGTTTGTTCATATGGTTAGTCCATTGAAAGTTTTGAAAACAGAAAGGCTGATTAGCCTTTTCAGATAAGGAAAAGAAAGACTGATGGAGCACAAGACCCCATCAGTCTTTCTTTTAATCTATTGAATTAATTCTCGATTAATTCGTATTTTTCATTATTGAGATCCAATCTGATAGTGTAATTGCCAGCGGTAACCGGAATATCACTACCTGAACCATCGATAGTGCCATCGGGTTCGTTGTCCCCATAATTGACACCCCAATCGTCATTCGCTCGAAATTTGAGAAAGCCATCAGTAAGGTCCGTGGTGATTTCCCAAACTTGTCTCTGACCATTGTACATCATATCGGTATCAGGATCAGACCACCCATTTGGAGTAGCATCACCTATTATTCCCCAGTCATCTGTTTTTTCTAGTTCTATAGTTAATGCACTTACGTCCACAGTAACAAAATAAGTACCAGCATCAATCGTATAATCAGCTCCCGAAGGATCGAGAGCACCAGTGAACACAGATCCGGCTGCAGTTAGAACTCCGCCCCAGGCATTGTCCCAATTGGCTTCTGGAGTCACTTTGAATGAAGATGTAGGGTTTGCTCCTTCTACAATTCGTAGAATACCTTCATAAACACTATTGAAACCATAAGAATAGAGTCTACCGTTATCAGCTCCGGGAGACCAACCTTGGTAAGCTCCTGGCACATAAATCATGGGGTAATCGATCAGAGTTTCGTAAGGAGTTACTGTAAAGTCAGTTACTTCTGAGAAAATCGTATCTACATTAGCATTCACTGTAGAGAACACTCTGCACTTGATTGTTGCTTGCTCGTCAATAGGAAGTCCCCATGACAAAAGAATACCATTTATATCTCCAATCACTGCTGACCCATTTGATTCTTGCGAACTAACTAAATTAGCGCTACCTGAAAAGGTTTCGTCCATGGCAATTTGCACATAGTAGGTAACCGAGGCATCAAAACCATAGTCAGACATTGACCAGCTATATTCAATTGTATTAGCCGCATCCGCTTTTACGAATTCCATTCCATCAGCTCCTGGGCCTGTTAATGTAGGGCCTACAGGATTACTGCTGATTATTACTTTTTCAGCCTCATCTTCGCATGCGCCAAACAGGACCGCCAAAATAAGGATATATATATATGTTAATTTTTTCATTGCGATATTTTTATGTTTAAGAGAAAACTTAAATGAAGGTCTGATTCAAGCCAGACCCTCAAAGTCTGTTTCTTAATTGGTATAACCGTCGTTTTGAAGCAAATTAGGATTAGCTGTAATCTGAGCCGCAGGAATTGGGAAAAGTGCTCGATAGTCATCAAATCCAGTACCTGTTTGAGAGTTTCCTTTCCACTCCCATACATAGCTACCACTTGAGTATTTCCCAAAACGGATCAAATCTGTTCTTCTCTGTGCTTCCCAATAAAATTCTCTACCCCTTTCTTCAAGAATAAAATCAAGTGTAAGATCTGCATTAGTGATATTGCCTGAAGCATCACCATAGGCTCTCTGTCTTAGGTCATTGATATAACCTCTGGCAGTATTGGCATCGCCACCTCCACCTCTCAAAAATATCTCAGCATACATCAAGTATGCATCTGCCAGTCTGAACACTGGAAAATCGATACTTACAAAATCTGGGTTGTAATACTCAGCCTGCGAACCGTCAGAATTCAAGTTGCTATACTTATAAACACCAACTCCCTCAGTGAAAGTCCCTACATTTTCAACACTCCATTCCCACGCATCGTTAGAATTGAAATAGAATAGCGCACGGCTATCTGCAATGTTTGCTAACGGATTGGCCAGAGAGAAGTCACCTTCAGTCAAACCAAATTTTTCTGGCAATTCTTTGACAGCTCTGAAACCTCCCCAGCCAGATCCTCCAACACCACGGACATTTGCGACATCAAGGCCACCACCACTAGAGGATTGTACAATAAATGTGGTTCCATGTGATTGACTATGAACACCATTGAACACCAATGGGAATATAATCTCAGGACTGTTATTGTTATCTGCTTTAAACACATTTTCATAGACTGGATCCAATGCATATCCTGATCCTATCACTTGATTTGTGTAGGTCAATGCGTCAGAATATCTATCCTCTCCAATAAACACTTCTGCGTTCAAATAAAGCTTACCCAAAAGCATCCAAGCAGCCGTTCTATCTACTCTACCATATTCATTGGTTTGAGGGGCAGCTAGTAAAGATTCGATCTCAGTCAGTTCAGTTTCCACATAGCTGAAAACCTCTGCTCTAGTAGATTGTACTGGCAAGTCACTCAAGGAAGAGTTCTCATCAATGATTGGAATATTACCATAAAAATCAACTCCTATGGAGTAAGCAAATGCCCTTAAAAATCTAGCTTCTGCTGCAAACAACACTTTGTCCTCATCAGATACTGCTGCATTTCCCACATTTCTTAAAAACTCATTAGCCAATGCCACTGAAAAGAAAAGTCTGGAATATACGGCATCGTTAAAAACATCATTCGGTTGCCAAGTATGGTAGTGAAAGTTTTTGATAGTTTGGTCATCCCAAGCCACAATCGCTTCTTCAGTAGTGCATTCTTGTAATAAGAAATATTGTCTAAGGAAGTTTCCAAAATCCTCTCTTAATCCTTGAATTTCTTCTGCTCCATCTCCCTGCCCATTGTAGGCGAAAGAAGAATAAATTTTTGCCAAAGCACCTTTCGTTCCTTCTTCAGTAGAAAAAACTGTAGAGGCATTATTAGAATCAGGATCTATTGGAGATACATCCAAATCGTTGACGCACGAAGTCAAAATGATCGCCGTCAAGGCTATATATATATATTTAATGTTTTTCATTTTCATCTAGCTTAAAAATTGAAATTAACCCCTAGTACATACGTTCTAGGACGTGGGTAAACATTCTTGTCGATACCTGGAGCCAACGCATCATTGATCTCAGGATCTAGTCCAGAATAGTTCGTAATTATGAATGCATTCTGAACAGTAAAACTCACGCGAGCTGAAATTTTATCAGAGAATACTTTTGGAAAGTTATACCCTGCACTGATGTTGTCCATTCTAAAAAATGAACCGTCCTCTATATAAAAGTCACTCTTGTACTGTGCGTTAAAGAATTGAGATTCTTCAACGAAAGTCGAGATGTTCGACAAGTATCCAGATTGGTTATAAAGATTAGCATACAAACCTTTGCTAGACGCAATGTTGTTGTACACATCGTTGCCTACACTTAAACGACCAGCAAAAGAAAAGTCAAAATTCTTGTAAGCAAATCTAGAAGACAAGCCAATCATAAAGTCTGGTGCTGGATTGCCTAGATAATATCTGTTTAAGTCATTCCCATCTACCTGACCACCTTCTCCGGTTTTATCAACATAAAGACCTTCGATTGGCATACCATCCTCATTATACACTTGCTTGTACAGATAAAAAGTATTAGTTGGATAACCCACACTGTTAATCTGAACCCGGTTGTTACTACCGCCGTCAATTTCTCCTGCTTCGTATCCGATATAGTTCGGATCATCAAAAGCAGTCAGCTTAGTGATTTTGTTCTCATTTTTAGAGAAGTTAGCACCGATTTGCCAGCTCATATCTTCATTTGAAATCACATAACCATTCAATGAAATCTCATATCCCTGGTTTTCCAAAGAACCAACGTTAGTAACCACTCTGTTTGCAAAGTTAGTACCGACTGGCACAGGAATTTCGTTCAACAAATCATCTGTTGTTCTCTTATAGTAATCAAAAGATCCACTTATTCTATTCTCAAGAATACTAAAATCAATACCAGCGTTAATTGTGGTAGTTTCTTCCCATTTGATATTAGGATCATAAGCCAACGGCTTCCACTGCGTATAAAGCTGGCCTCCAAAACCATACAGAGAAGTACTGGTACTTCCGTTATAACCAGCTATGGCTGGATAATCATTATCTGTAATGTCTTGTTGTCCCGTGACACCATATCCAGCTCTAACCTTCAATTCATTCAATGCATTGACAGTTTTCAAAAATGATTCCTCTCCAACTTGCCATGCTACTGCTACGGATGGAAACAATCCCCATCGGTTAGACTCAGAGAATTTGGATGAACCATCCCTTCGCAAAGTACCTGTTACTAGGTAACGGCCTTTGAATGTATAATTCACTCTACCAAAAAAGGACACTAAGTAACTCTCGGTTTTATCTATTGTGGTATCAGATCCGATATACTCACCTGTATCATCTGCCAACCATGGTCTATTCGCATTTTCCTTTTCCTCATAAAAGTGCTGCCAAGAATATCCAGCAGTTACATCTATTTTACTATCTATTGATGTGATTTCTTTCGAATAGTTCAAATAGGCATCTAACAACTCATTTTTACCAAGCACATCGTATGTCTTTACATTAGTCTGAGGACTTCTATGTGAAAAGGCAGCAAGAGAATCTGTATTATCAGTTCCTTCACTTTTATAGTAATCATATCCAAGATTCACTACAGCTTTTAATTCTGGTAAGAAGGGCAACCTATAGCTTGTATTGACATTACCAATACTTCTTAACACTTGAGAAGTGTTATTTTTTTGGTTAATCATCGCCACTGGATTATCAGTTGCAATAAAATTAGGCGTTCCGTCTACTTCATTTACCCAAGTAAAATATCCACCATAAGGTGAAGACTCATCATAAACAGATTGTGTTGGATCAAAACTGGTAGAAGCACCAATCGCTCCGTCATTCGAGAAATTGTTGTCTGTCAACATACCTTTAATGTTGACATCAAAAATCAAGTCACCATTCAACAAACTTGGGCTCAACCCTAATGAAAGCGTAGTTCTTTCCATTTTCGAATCCTCTAGCATACCATTTTGATTGGTATAACCAACAGAAGCTCTGTAAGGCATCGCATCAATGGCGCCAGTTACGCTCACATTATGATCAGTTGAAATGGCATTTCTGTAAACCTTCTTTTGCCAATCCGTATTATCACTTCCAAGCAAGGCAGTGGTGATTGAAGGATCAATCGTATGATCTGCAACCACCTGTCTGAACTCATCGCCTGAGTAAACATCCGTATAATCAATTGGCACACCAACCGAGATGTTTCCATTGTAGCTCACTTTCATATCCTGTCCCGATTTACCTTTTTTGGTAGTAATGATTATCACACCATTAGATGCTCGAGAACCGTAAATAGCAGTAGCCGAAGCATCTTTCAATACAGTGAAAGTCTCAATGTCATTTGGATTTACAGTGGCTAATGGGTTTGCGAAACCATCAATTGTCTTGTTTGTCAATGGTACACCATCCACAACAATTAATGGATCATTGCTAGCTCTAAGAGACGATCCTCCTCTAATTCTAATAGTCGAATTACCGCCTGGTTGGCCTGTTGGTGCAGTAACAACAACACCAGCGACCTTACCCATCAATAGCTCTTGAGGAGTTGAGATAGCACCTTTGTTAAAGTCATCCGAATCAATGGCAACAACTGAGCCCGTCACATCTCCGCGATCTACCTCTCCATAACCGATTACTACAACTTCTCCTAACTGAGAAACGTCATAACCCAAACTAACATCAACAGTAGTTCTAGAACCTACATTGATTTCCTGAGTTTCAAAACCAACATAAGAAATCACCAAAACGGTATTTTCTTCTACTTGCAGGCTATAATTTCCATCGATATCAGTGACCGCTCCATTGGAGGTGCCCTTTACAATTACATTCACTCCGGGGATGGCTTCGCCGGATTCTGCATCTTTGATTGTTCCAGATACCATGTTTCCTTGTGCAATCGCACTAGAACTTGAAAGGATGAGTAATACACCCATTCCAAACAACATGCTGAAAACTAACTGGTAATAGTTTTTCATAGTGTTTTAATTAATTACGAGTTTTGTTAATTGTACTTTTCTAAGATTTGCTTTCTGAACATCTCGTCCTCTTCGAAAAAAACATCTAATTCAAGCGCTAATAATTAATTAATGTTAACTTCTTGCAAAACCGATTCAAATGTTGCTGACTATCCAATAACGTAAGGACTTCTTCAACTTTTCTTCGTTCTTGCATATTCAATAATAAACCTAAAAACATAGAATACAAGTCATATTCACAGTTTTTTTTATGCATTTTCGCATGCAAACGATTCCGCAAACGATTTCGGAACATATTTTTTTTTCATTATTTTTTTATTAATCAATTCTTGGCATGCTCTACATTAGAAAGCATAAAGCCAGTCAATAATTAATCAATTAATTGTATTATTGTAATAAATAATCAAATTTACTCTCAGATAGGTTTAACCTCAAGTGATAATCAATTACTTAAGAATAACGTAATAGTTTAGATTCGGTAA
The DNA here is from genome assembly GCF_039969095.1 of Reichenbachiella sp. GTDB lineage: Bacteria > Bacteroidota > Bacteroidia > Cytophagales > Cyclobacteriaceae > Reichenbachiella. Next base: position 290,221 of record NZ_JBDVOL010000010.1, on the reverse strand, counting down.
TTGGGATTTGTGAGATTATACACTAGGTTTAACACCAATTGAATGGTTAAAGTGCCATATCACTCGTGGTATTGAATTTTTCGCTATTTCTTACTCCCGAATTAAGGTGATTTGGATCGGACAAAATACCAGCGTAAAAATTAAAGCATAAGAGAATGAAAAGCAGTCAAGTTACGATTAAGGATCTAGCCAAAACATTAGGCATATCCCCTTCTACGGTCTCTCGTGCCTTAAATGATCATCCAGACATTAGTCCTGAAACAAAAAAAGAAGTCAATGAATTAGCCAAAAAATTAGACTACCAACCTAATGTAGTTGCTCAGAATCTCAGAAGTCAAAAAACGAACACCATTGGTGTAATCATTCCTGAGATCGTTCATTTCTTCTTTTCAACAGTTATTTCAGGCATTGAAGAAGTGGCTTACAAAGCAGGATACACAGTCATGTTTTGTCAAACCAGTGAATCTTATGAACGCGAAGTCAAAGACACCAAAGCGCTACTTAACCAGCGAATAGATGGTTTAATAGTATCCTTTTCAAAAGAAACTCAAGACTTTGAGCATTTTCAAGAAGTAGCTAAAAAAATTCCAGTGGTTTTGTTCGACAGAGAGACAGACGAACTCAATGTCAGTAAAATTGTCGTCGACGACTATGATGGAGCTGCTATGGCCACTCAGCACCTTATTAACCAGAAAAGCGAGCGTATTGCACATCTGGCAGGTCCAGACAACTTAACAATTGGAGCCGAACGAAAAAAAGGTTATGAGGATACATTGAAGAAAAACAACAGAAAAGTCAATCCTGATTATATATTACCTTGTTTTCGAGGCACATTGGATGAAGGTTTTCATGCCATGCAAAGGCTGCTAGATTTACCAAATCCTCCAGATGCAGTTTTCTGCACCAACGATACTGCGGCATATGGAGCCATGAAAGCAATTAAGGAAGCTGGCCTGGAGATCCCAAAGGATATTGCTATCGTTGGATTTAGTAATTGGCAATTTTCTTCATTGATTGAACCTCAATTGACTACTGTTTCTCAACCTGGAGTGGACATGGGAAGAGCCGCTGCCAAACGCTTAATTGCAGAACTTCAAGACAAAGAACTGAGAGAGCAACCCATAAGACAGGTATTGAAAACAGATCTAATTATCAGAAAATCTTCCAAACGTCCATAAGAGAAGGGTTATCGAAAATGATAATAATGAAAATGCCAACTTATTTCTTATAAATTGGCCTTAAATCAGATGTGCTTAGCATTCTGATGGAATGGAACGACCAAAAATTATCACATCACAACTTGAAGAATGTATTAAATCTTGACTTATACAAGGTTAATTTTAGTTACAAATAGAATTCAGCTCATACCGATACCTTTGCTCGCCAGCAGGCCTTACTTTCTTCCTTGACGAAGAAAGTAAGCAAAGAAGTCAATGTCTCTATACATTTCTTAACGCTTTTCTTAGCTTAATATCAGGAAACAAAAGAAACTCGTCAAGTCGACAACCTAAAATTTCTTATCATTTTAATGACTCAAACAGTCTTATGTTTCTAATCTGATTTTAAGCTAAGAAAAACTAAAATGAATAGAGGCCAACTAAAAGTAGTGTACTATCCTATTTTGAATGATACAAAACAATACCAAATTGAAAATTTCACTGTTTGACCCCGACAGGGGGAGTTTTGAAATTTTCTAGCCTTTTTGCTTACTTTTTTGGTAATGAAAAAAGTAAGAGCCAGTCTGGCTTGAGGACAATGTCCGACAATGAACCTATGATAGAACTTAGCAAACCTATTTCATTTGTATGCAGCCTTCCTATTCCCGTAATACTCCACCTAAATCATTCATTCAACATCAATGATTCTATCTTTGACTGGAACCAAAATTTTCAAAACAACCTTTATTATCAGAAAATCTTCCAAACGGCCTTAATTATTTTGCTTTTCTCTGCAAACGATTGAAACAGAGTAAAAACCCTCAAAAAGACCACCAATTAGCCATTTTTCATCTTTTAGTTTTCAAAATCATTTGTGATTGACTTAAAAACGGGTCTAGCTTTAAAAGCTTTTTGAAACATTTCGTGTCCTCTTCGGAAAACATCTTTCAAGCTCTTATTGAAGATATAATTGCCTTATGATTGTTGAAGAGAGAAAAAATATAACTACTAACGGAACACTTGTTCGAGGGTCGTTATTATCTTATCAGCTGGACACTTACGGCTTCTATGGTCGTACGGATACCGAAAACATATGCATTGAAGTATATGAGGAAGGAATGGTCCGTGTTAGGATTTCCAAGAAAGAGAAATTTGATAATTTCCACTATGCACTGGCTACCGATATCAGCCAAAAATCTATAGACTTTTTAGAAAAAGAAGACAGTATCATTATTTCTACGGGAAAGGTAGAAGTGTCAATTATGAAAGCTCCCTTTCGAATTACTTTCAGAAATGAAAAAGGTGAAGTCATCAATGAAGATGATGCGTCTTTCGGTACAAATTGGATTGGTGAACAAGTCACAACCTACAAAAAACTACAACCTAACGAAAAATTTATAGGACTAGGTGAAAAAACCGGTCCACTCAATAAAAAAGGAAGAGGCTATCAAAACTGGAACACAGATCATTTCGGATATGGCAAAGAAACAGATCCGTTATACTGTTCTATTCCATTTTATATGGGCATTCATAGTGGGATGTCTTATGGCATCTATCTCAACAACTCACACAAGTCTCACTTCAACTTTGGAGCTTCCAACAATCGGTTTTCTAGCTTTTCAGCTGATGCAGGAGATATGGACTACTTTTTCATCCATTACGATTCAGTAAATGAAATCATTGGAGCGTATAGCCGGTTGACGGGAAAGATGAGTCTTCCTCCAAAGTGGTCTCTAGGCTATCAGCAATGTCGTTATAGCTATTATCCAGAAGCTGAAGTGCTCAATACAGCACAGAACTTTAGAGACAAAGAAATTCCAGCTGATGTCATTGTACTTGACATCCACTATATGGAGAAGTACAAAATATTCACTTGGGATAAGGAAAGATTTCCATGCCCAGAAACTATGATTGAAAAATTGAAAGCCTTGGGCTTCAAAGTAGTCGTCATGTGTGACCCTGGGATAAAAGTGGAAAAAGGCTACTGCACCTATGAAGATGGGTTGGCCAAAGACGTTTTTATCAAATATCCAGATGGAAGCAACTATGAAGGCGAAGTTTGGCCTGGATGGTGTCACTTCCCAGATTTTACCAAACCAGAAACCAGAGATTGGTGGACAAACCAGCTCAAATCTTACAGTGACATTGGCATTGAAGGTTTTTGGAATGACATGAATGAAATCGCTACCTGGGGACAGTCTTTACCTGAATTAATTGAATTCGACTTCGATGGAGATAAAGGCACCACTCGAAACGCAAGAAACATTTATGGATTGATGATGGCAAAAAGCACCTGGGAAGGGGCAAGAAAAAATCTAAAAGGCAAACGACCATTCAATCTAACCAGAGCTGGATTCGCGGGTATTCAAAAGTATGCCGCAGTTTGGACTGGAGATAATGTAGCCTCAGATGAGCACATGCTTTTGGGCATGCGCATGCTCAATAGCATGGGACTATCTGGTGTTCCTTTCGCTGGATTCGATGCAGGTGGTTTTATTGGTAATGCTTCAGAAAATCTATTTGCAAGATGGATTTCAATGGCAGCTTTTACCCCTTTCTTTAGAGGTCACTCCAATGTAAACACAAAATCAAGCGAACCCTGGACTCACGGAGAACATACAGAGGAAATTTCGAGAAACTACATTAGTCTTCGCTACCGTTTGATGCCTTACGTCTACTCTACTTTTTTTGAAGCTAGTGAAACTGGAACCCCAGTCAATCGCTCGTTGGCTATAGACTACACGTATGACGAAAATATCTACAAAGAAGCTTATGAGAATGAGTTCCTATTTGGTGATTCCATATTAGTGGCTCCAGTATCAAGCGAAAAAGAAATAGAGAAAATTTACCTCCCTAAAGGAGAGTGGTATGATTTGTTTACCGATGAAAAATATCAAGGCAATAAAGAACCATTAATAGAATGTCCGGTTGAAAAATTACCTGTATTTGCTAAGTCATCGGCTATCATACCTGTACAATCTCAAGTTTTCAGCAATCAAGAAAAGCCCTCAGGTCAACTAGAATTACATTTGTATAAAGGAAAACACGACAACAGTTTTTCTTATTACGAGGATGATGGTGATTCCTATGAATTCGAATCAGGAAAGTACTACAAGCGAGACATTAGCTACAAGGCAAAAAACCACCAGTTGAGTTTTAGCAAAGCTCTTGGTAGCTTCAAGAGTAGTTTCAACGAAGTGAAACTGTACTTCCACGGCTTCGAATCTAAAGAGCTTCAGACTCTTAACATTGACCATGAAGACTATCATTTCATTTCGCCACTTTCGAATTTCGATCCAATCGATAATGGAGCGAGAGAAGATTACAAAATCACAAACCTACCATTCACCACATTCAAACTGAAAAACGAAGAGTTTTCAATTAATTGGAAATAAGAATCTCAATATGAAAAAAATAATACTATTTATGCTTACCCTCAACCTAATAGGTTGTGGAACAGATCAAACTCAAAAATTACAAACAGCTCTCTCCTCTCCAAGTGTCAAAATTTCCATGGAATTTTACCTTGAGGCAGACGGATCCCCAGGCTATCTAGTCAATTATGGAGAAAAAGCTGTGTTGGATAGTGCCAGACTTGGATTTGAACTGGGAAACCAAGTCAGTTTAAAAAATGGCTTTGAAATCGTTAAAACGAGTACTTCATCTTTTGACGAAACCTGGGAACAACCTTGGGGTGAGCAAAGATTGATCCGCAACAACTACAATGAACTGAAAGTAGAATTGATCAATGCCAGTCAAATCAGATTAAACGTTATCTTTCGTTTATTCGATGATGGTATAGGGTTCAGATATGAATTCCCTGAACAAGAAAAATTGGGTGAATTTGAAATCATGGATGAATTAACTGAATTCAATTTTCCTGAAGATCACGATGCCTGGTCTATTCCTGCCTACGCTGGCAACAGATATGAGTATTTGTATCAAAAGGCCCCTATTTCCGAATTTGGAATGGTTCATACGCCATTGACTATCGAGGCCAAGAACGGACTGTTCTTTCACATGCATGAAGCAGCGTTATATGACTACCCAAGTATGGTAGTCAAAAATATGGGTGGCACTAAACTCAAGTGTGATTTGGTACCCTACAGCAAAACCAACCCTGTAAAAGCGTATTTAAAAACGCCGTTCAGTACCCCATGGAGAACACTTCAGATCGGTGAAACTCCTGGCGATTTAATTACCAACTATACGATCTTAAACTTGAATGAGCCAAGCAAAATCGAGGACACATCATGGATCCAACCTGGCAAATACATTGGCGTGTGGTGGGAAATGTTCATCAACATAGGCACCTGGCACAAGGGGCCTAAACATGCTGCGAATACAGAAAACGTAAAAAAATACATCGATTTCGCTGCAGCCAATGGATTCTCAGGCGTTTTAGTCGAAGGCTGGAACTATGGCTGGGACGGCAACTGGATGGGTGGCGGTACCAAATTCGAATTTTCAAAGCCTTACCCAGATTACGACATTGAGTTTTTGAGTAAATATGCCGCTGACAAAGGCGTTTATATCATTGGTCATCACGAAACTGGCGCCGATACCGAAAACTACGACGAGCAGCTCGAAGATGCTTATCAGTTTCTGGAAGATCATGGTATGAAAGCGGTAAAAACGGGATATGTAGAAAATGGTGACACTTTGCCCAATGGCATTTACCATCACGGGCAATACTTCGTACAGCACTTCCAGCGTGTGATAGAAATGGGTGCCAAGCACAAAACCATGATCGTCGCCCACGAGCCAATCAAAGACACCGGAAAAAGAAGAACCTGGCCTAACATGGTCTCACGTGAAGGCGCTAAGGGACAGGAATACAACGCCATGGGAGGTAGCCCAACAGATCACGTGGTAACCATTCCATTTACCAGATCATTGTCAGGACCATTTGACTACACGCCGGGGGTATTTGATATTCGTATCAAAACAAGCCCTGATCAAGTAAAAACTACAATTGGGAAAGAATTAGCACTTTACACCATCATATATGCACCCATGATGATGGCAAATGATTTACCAGAAAACTATGAAGGACATCCTGCCTTTGAGTACATCAAAGCAGTTCCGACGGACTGGGAAACTACCCAAGTAATTGATGGGGAAATTGGAGACTTCGTAACGATAGCTCGTCAGGAACGCAAAACAGACAACTGGTTTGTAGGAACAATTACGGATGAAAACCCAAGAGCCTTTAAATTGCCATTGGATTTCTTAAAAGAAGGGGTGACTTACCAAGCGACCATTTATGCAGACGGAGAGGATTGTCACTATATCGACAACCCTATTTCTTATCAAATCAATGAAATGGTAGTAACTAAAGCCACTATATTAGATATGAAATTAGCTGCCGGCGGTGGAGCAGCGATTAGCCTATACCCCAAGAACTAATGACAAAAATTCAATTATTAGCCATCATCCTTTTAGCTTCTTTGAGCTTTATGTTGGCTTGTGAGCCAAAAGAACAGCAAGTAGAAGAGCCTCCAATTACCTTCCCAGAGCGTGCGGCAGATATGACCATTTACGAGGTCAATATCCGCCAGTACACGCCAGAAGGAACTATCAATGCTTTTGCAGAGCACTTACCCCGATTGAAAGAATTGGGCGTTGAGATGCTTTGGATCATGCCAGTACAACCGATTGGTAAGGAAAAAAGAAAAGGCTCTCTGGGTAGCTATTATTCGATTTCCGACTATTCAGCAGTCAATCCAGAATTCGGAACGCTGGAAGACTTCAAGGCGCTTGTCCAGAAGGTACACGAACTGGACATGGTCATTATCCTGGACTGGGTGCCGAATCATACGGCCTGGGATCATCCATGGATCCAATCCAATCCAGAGTATTACGCCAAGGACAGCTTAGGAAACATCACGTATGAAGCGGATTGGGAGGACATCGCACTACTCGATCACACGAACGAAGGCACCAGAAAAAGTATGATCGAAGAGATGAAGTTTTGGATCACGGAAACAGATATCGATGGATTCAGGTGTGATCACGCAGCACACGAAATTCCGCTTTACTTCTGGGAAGAAGCTACAGCAGCACTAGACCCACTAAAGGACTTGTTTTGGTTGGCTGAATGGGATGAACCCAGATTGCACGCCAATTTCCATGCATCGTATTCTTGGGAGTTGCTGCACCTGACGGAGCATGTTGCCAAAGGAGAAAAAACCGCACATGACATAAACAAATTCATCAACAAGGATTTGGCCTTGTACGGCAAAAATCCATTCAGAATGACGATCACGACCAACCACGACGAAAACTCATGGGCAGGCACGGTATTCGAAAGATACGGAGATGGTCATCAAGCGTTTGCCACTTTCATCTTCACGGCTTATGGATTTCCTATGATCTACAGTGGGCAGGAAGTTGGTCTGGACAAACGTTTATTGTTCTTTGAAAAAGACACGATTAATTGGGAAGACCCAAAAAGTCTCACCCCTTTCTATCAACAATTGGTAAAGTTGAAAAAAGACAACGAAGCCCTCTGGAATGGTGGCTACGGAGGTACACCTAAGCGCATCAATAGCGACGAGTGGATTTATGCTTTCAAACGAGAAAAGAACCGCAATCAGGTGATTGGTTTGATCAATATGTCAGACGAAAAGCAGACTTTTAATCTAACTGATGCATCATCTGCAGGCACCTACACAGATACTTTTACCAATGCTTCATTTACTTTAGCTACAGATCTGCCATTGGAAATAGAACCATGGCAATATTTAATTTTTGAGAATAACTAATTGATGGAGAAACGACAGCTAAGCTTTTGGGAAGTATGGAATCTGAGCTTTGGATTCTTGGGTATACAGATGGGCTTTGCCCTACAGAATGCCAATGCCAGTAGAATCCTCCAGATTTTTGGAGCAGATGTGCACGAGTTGTCTTGGTTTTGGATTGTAGCCCCTTTGATGGGATTAATTGTCCAACCTATTGTTGGTCACTATAGTGACAAGACCTGGACTAAAATGGGTCGCAGAAAGCCCTTTTTCCTAACCGGAGCCATACTGGCTGCTATTGGTCTGATTGCCATGCCAAATGCGGGAGCGCTCACCGCAATCTTTCCGGCCTTATGGATTGGCGCAGGCATGCTGATGGTGATGGATGCCTCTTTCAATATCGCGATGGAGCCTTTCCGAGCTTTGGTGGCAGATATGATGCCCGCTGACCAGCGAACCTTAGGCTTTAGTATTCAGACCGTATTGATCGGCCTTGGAGCTGTAGTAGGCTCATGGTTGCCTTATGCCCTCACCAACTGGTTTGGCATATCAAACGAAGCTGCAGCTGGAGATGTACCCCTCAATCTGATTCTATCCTTTGTGATAGGCGCATTGACTTTGGTTGGCTGTATCATGGTGACCATTCTAACGACCAAAGAATATACACCAGAAGAATTAGCAAATTTTTCCGATGCGAGTCAAGAAGATACAGCCAATGACAAAGGCCTCCTCAACATTTTCACAGATTTCAAAAATATGCCGTTTACCATGAGGCAATTGAGCTGGGTGCAGTTCTTCTCTTGGTTTGGTTTGTTTGGCATGTGGGTGTATGCTACGCCGGCCATTGCCCATCATGTCTACGGGCTTCCTCTATCCGATCATTCTTCTAAGCTGTATCAAGATGCTGGTGATTGGGTAGGCATTCTGTTTGGCATTTACAATGGTGTGTCTGCGATCTATGCTTTCTTCCTTCCAGCTATAGCAAAAAAATTAGGAAGAAAAGCCACACACACTTACTCTCTTATTTTAGGAGGGTTTGGCCTGATCAGCATTTATCTGGCACCGGATCCTACTTTCCTTATTTTTTCGATGGTTTTGATCGGAATTTCTTGGGCAAGTATTCTAGCCATGCCTTATGCCATGCTCGTTGGTTCTATCCCAGCACATAAAATGGGCGTGTATATGGGCATCTTCAATTTCTTCATTGTGATACCACAAATCATTAATGCATTGATCGGTGGCCCACTAGTCAAGTATCTTTATGCTGGGAATCCCGTATTTGCATTAGTCACTAGCGGTGTAGCCTTCATCATCGCTGGAATACTCAACCTAAAAGTCAAAGACATTTAAAGAAACTCATCAGGAAACTGATAGATTTTAGTGAATAGTAAAAAAGTCCCGATTGCCATCGGGACTTTTTGTTTTTAATGCCCCTGTATGCTCTTTCAAGTTACAAAACGTCACCTACAAGACAATTCCGACCAAAAATGAGTATATTTAAATAAGCCTCCTACCATTCATTTAACCCTATTGCTATGAGAAAGCACATTACCTCAAAATGCAATATCATCATATTGTTTAGTCTACTTTCATGTACGACAATTTCTTTTGCACAAACATCTGGAGACACATTATCTATTGGTCTTGATCGATTCATGCCTGCAGAAAAGTTCAAACCCATTGCAGATTTTCTAAACGAGAAACTTGATGCTTATGTACAGTTTGAAAATTTCAACTCTTTATTAGAACTAAGCAGCAATCCATCCCAATACGACCTGATTTACACTAGTGCTTTTGGATACGCATTCGCTCAAGTGACTGAATTGCCATTTCAACCCTACTTGGTTCGCGCAGACAAAGACGGTAAGACGCTAACCTACAAGAGCTGTCTAATTGCAAATAAAAAATCCATGATCAAATCGACCAAAGACATCGCTGATGATAGTAAATCTATTGAAGTTTCATTCACCTATGCTTCATCCACATCAGGACACATTATTCCAAGAATCTATCTGACGCAACTGATAGAGCAGAGTCTGGAAAGCGGTTTCAAAGGAGTGAAATTTGAATCTGCACATCAAGACGTTATAAAAAAAGTAAGTGAAGGAAGTATCGCTTTGGGTGCTTGTTCCTGTCAGTGGATCAGAGAAGAGATTAAAGCCAATGCACAACTTAAAAATTCCATCAATGTATTGTGGGAATCTATCCCTATTCCACATGCAGTGTGGGCGACAAACCAAACCTCAAACCCTAGTTTGTTTAACAATTTAGACATCACACTTAATGCTATGCTCAATAAAAGTGAGATTAGAAAAATTGTAGACTTACCACAATTGAATCAATACAGTCCTGCTTCGCAAGATGGTTTCAATTATTTAATTGATCAACTAAAAAAAGATAACGAATTAGAATTCTACTTGTATTACTATGAATCTTTTTCGGAATAACGTTTTAGCATTTCAATAATCAAAAAATAAAAAGAAACTCTATTGTGTAAAACAACCCAATTTCATATTTACCAATAACCCTCAATTATTCAGTTTCTAAATCATTTTTCGTTCATTTTTCAACTCATTTTCATCATGAAATTGTTGATTTACATTTTATAGGTTGAACATTTACCCTCACTCTCGAAACATCGAAAAAACTGGCCTCAAGGCTATTTTAAGCCATATCCGTATATTTACTTAGCACAATTTCAGCGTTAATATAGAGCCTGATGAAAGACATATACTACTAACTTGCCTATGTAATTAATCAAGAGATGTTCAACCCAATAAATAACGCAACGATGAAAAAGTTAATATTTGTATTCGCCACTCTATTTATTGCTTGCACGGTTAGTCAAGCACAAAGCAAGAATGATTTAAAAGGACCAAAAGCTAAGAATTATAAAGTTTGGCAAGACGATAGCAAATCAGCTGTAGTGTACACTGACGCTGACCAAACTGCCGTAAAAGGTCCTGAGGCTAAAAATCAAAAAGTATGGGCTGACGCTACAGCCGATGAAAACAAAGTAACTATCAAAAGAGACACTAGAAAGAATAGCCTAAAGGGGCCAGCAGCCAAGAATTTCAAACCTTGGAAATAAAATTAGGGTGATATAAATCACCCCAAAAGATCAATTTTCTTCTTATGCACATTGAGACTTGCTCTAGTACACCAAACGGGTGTTAAAGACAGGTCTCAATTTTTTTTGTTTAAAAGTAACTTGCAAATCCAAATTGAACCCCAGCTGTCTTAGAAACTGGATTACCAAGAAAATCTCTTTCCCAATGTCTTCTATAATTAAATCTGAGTAAGGTATTGCTTGAAAATCTCAAACTCAAGCCGGGTACGATAGCATAGATTTCATCATAGATATTACTTTCTGTTGATTCAAATTCATCCACATTGTAATCCACATATTCTAAGCGGTTGATGAGGTTAAGAGTGACGCTTTTCCAACCCAATATATCCCTTTTGAGAATTGGATAAATCAGATCCAAATGAGTGCCTACCTGTTTTTTACCAAATTGCTGTCCATAAGCATCTGGTATATCAATGAAAGCCCAAGCGGTCTCCCCTATCAATTTTAATTTGGCTAATTGAAAATTGTAATCCAACGCAAACAAACTCACTCTACGTTTGTCATCGACTGACTCTCCTTCTATTTCAAATTCATTGTAGATCCCAGAGTAGCCCGATACTCCAAACTCTCCCAGACCTGACACATTGAAAGCTACACGACTGGAAAGAGAAGGTACCCCGTTATTGTCTTCTGCAAACATTTCTTCGGACTTGCCAGCACCCAAAAAGGTGCGATTTTCTGTATTGGCAATGATGCCAGCTTGCAAACCATTCGTGATATACAATTCATAAGTCATTTTGTGTTTGCCTACCGGAACCTTTCCATAGAAACCCATTCCCATTTCGGACAACGTAGAGGGAATCACATCTGTAGAGACCAACGGTCGATCAATAAATTCCCATTTTGGGCTGTCATGATTTTGATTGAAATAACCAATAGGTGGCAACAAAATTCCCATACGGAAAACAAATGCTGGATGGATTTCGAAATCTAACAGTGCTGTTTCTAATGCTATTTCTTCCGTTCCATGCTCAAACTCCAACTCAGATATGAATTTAACTCGTTCATGTACAGTAGCAAATAGGAAGATATTGAACCTTCTCAATTCCATGCTGAAACCATCCGAAACACCGTCGGTTGTGAAATAATTAGTATTGCCTTCAATGTAACCACCTATAGAAGCGGAAGAAGCCCCACGCTGAGCTTCGTAAATAAATGGTCTATTAAATATGGCTTCGAGGTTGGTATAACTAGAATCAGCTTCTTGTGAGAAAACCGGACTGATCACCAAAATATATAATATGAAAAGTGCTAGATAATTTTTCATGTCTATTAAAATCAGATTACCCAATCAGGTAATAAATATGAAGTCTTCGTTTGTAGTTACTTTAAATTTTTTGAGGTCTTCTTCGGCAGGTCCTGTAAGTACTTGACCCGTGTTAGTGAATTCACTGCCATGGCACGGACAGTGGAGCTCTTGACCAAACGGCGTCACTTCGCATTCCTTGTGCGTGCACAACATCAAGACTGCTGAATAGGCTTCGTCTTGCTTGATGAGATAGATGGGTGCTGGCAGTCGATCGTCCTTCACGACAACTGCTGTCCGCTCGTCAAACTCAGATTTTGCCACCTTGATACTATTATTTTCAACTGAATATTGAGCGTAGTAGACTTTTGCGCACGAAGACAGCAACGCTCCACCTGCCAATGTACCTAGGCACGCCATACCTGTTTTCCTAATGAATTTTCTTCTTTCCATATTATAAGGATTCTAAAAATTGGATGACAAATGCGCGATTCTCTTCTGATAATTCTGAGAAATTTATAGCCGATAGAGCGGCTTCGCCACCATGAAGTAAAATAGCTTCTTCGATGCTTCTCGCCCTTCCATCATGCAGTAAAAAGTAGGTTCCGCCTTGTGCATCTTTTGACAATCCAAGTCCCCAAAGTGCTGGGGTTTTCCATTCATCCGTGTCAGCTATGCCTTCGGTATAGCCATCGTCCAATTCAGGTCCCATATCATGCATGAGCAAATCCGTATAGGGATGAAAAGTTTGATTGGATAAAGCAGATACGGCATGATCTCCAGTTTGCAAGGTTGGTAAATGACAAGAAGTACACCCTATTTGTTCAAATAGCTCCTCCCCATTTTTCACTGCCGGATCATTTTCGTTCCTTCTCAAAGGAGGTTTGAGAGTACTCAAATAAAATACTACTTCATTTACAGTGGCGGCAGACACTTCAGGATCATCTACATTACCTATTGTAATATCTGAATCGTTGAAATTAATAGGGTCTTCGAGATCAAAATCAGAAGTGATCCCCATATCCTGCTTATAAGCACCCACTGTCTGCATTTTCAAATCGATAGCCCCAGCTTTTTTACCAAATCGGCCGATGTAAGAAGTTCCGTTAGCTAGATGAATTGCTCGTGGTTCGAAAAAATCTGGCGCTTCTATGTAATTAGGAACTCCTGAGATGCCATCTCCATCTAAATCATTAGGATCAGCATTCGCTAATATATCCGCGTCGGAAACAGCGTCTAGTAAACCAAGGCCGGTAACTGCCGGTGCCAGAAAAGTCGTGACGCCTGTAGCCTCAGAGGGAATAAGCTCGGCTTCAAAACCTGGAATAGCTCTATTTTGTAACTGCGGACCACCTTGATCCAACATGTGATCAAAACTGCCATTAGTAAATTTTCCAAACCGAGTCAATCCGGACGATGGGTGACCTTTTCCATCTCCTGGGTGACAGGCAATACATGAAGAGGTTACAAAATATGGCCCCAAACCAGTTTCAGGAGTAAACACCTCCGAAAACCTTTCATCTCCAGCTAAGAATACTCGCATCTGAGCCGCTGACAAGCCTTCTATCGGTCCATCTAGTACTTCATTGTCTGCGGGAGCGCTTGGCATGATCTCTTCACAGCTTAGCATGATGATCATATAAAGCGACAGAAAGTAAATTCTTTTCATTTCTACTATTCTAATAATATTTTAAAGCAAAACTAGTTTATTTTTTAGATTTGTCTAAAAATATTATTAGAAAAGTCACTTAAGCCAAAAAAGGCTTCCTGTTTCCACAAGAAGCCTTTCTATTCATTTCTATCAAGCTAATTAATCATAAGACAAACTTACTGTACCATCTGATGCATGCAAATCGACCAACATACCCCCTCCATTCACTTCACCTTCTACTATATGATCCTTGGATGTACCAGAAAAGTTATCCAATACAGTTCTGATCGTTTCTCCTCGCAACACCAAATCCAATCCCATAGCATCTGGAATGGTAACTACTATATTGCCATCAGAGGTGCGAAGCTCCAAACTATCGTCTAACCGCACGATGTTCCCTTTGATCTCTCCATCAGACGTTCTTGCTTTTAAAGATCCTGACAGATTTCTGAAAGAGATATCACCATCTGAGGTGTTAATAATCATTTCGCCTTCAGATTGTCCTATACGTAAGTCACCATCACTACTGGTCAATTTCATATCCCCTACTATTTTTTCTGCATTGATATCACCATCGCTGGTCACCAAATCCACTCGTCCATTTATATCTTCTAGGTCTACATCACCATCAGAGGTTTTTCCTTCTACATTGCCTTCAATATTTCCCAACTCTATATCTCCATCACTGGTGATGGATTCTACATTGCCAACCACTTGCCGAATTGTAATATCTCCGTCTGAAGTTCGAGCGTAAACATCTCCAGTTACTTTGATTATTTCTACGTCTCCGTCGCTGGTTTGTAATTTCTGATCGGCTGTCAAACCTCTTAGCTTTATATCTCCATCCGAAGATTGCAGATCACATGAAGATTTAATCGGACAATAAATATCAAATGATACATTGATTCTATTCCGCCAATCATTGTTTCGGTATTGATATCGCTGTTTTACTGATATATTTAGAAAACCCTGGTCTGAAGAAATATCAATAATAAAGTCTTCTTCCAACTCCTTCGGTGAAATATTTATAACCTCATTATTCCTTTCTACTATGTAGAATACTTCTATTTCATTACGATCAGAAGGGAATACTTCTATGTCGCCATCATTAGTTGTGACGGTCAATTTGGGCGAGCCATCGACTTGATACACTTCATTAAAAGAGAATTTTTTCTTTTGAGCTAAACTACTTAATGAGAGGAAAACAGCGCTTAAAGTGAATATTGCTACTAGTGTTTTTTTCATGACTTTATGGTTTGTAAATAAATACAATCAAAAGACATGACACTTCTAAAGAAGTTGCATAGCTGGCAAATAAATTATCTGGATTGAGTTATCGTAACGGAAGCTTTTTTACAAACTCCTTTGATTGGTGGATTATGTTTACTTACAGTAGATCGCACTTGGGATATAGAAGAGAACTGTTTCAATAACTCTCGACACATGGATGAGGCCAATGTTTCCAATAATTTTGTGGAAACTGACATGATCGTAGACACTGTCAAATATATCTCTTCGTAGTTAATGGTTTGATCCAAATCATCATCCGTAAAGACTGTATTGTCTACAGTTACTTCTACGTCTACGGTATATTTATTCCCTACTTTTCTCTCCTCTTCATAATACCCATGATGGGCAAAGAAGTCCAATCCCTCCAACCTTATTGTTGTCATTTATTAGTCTTCCAATTCATCGAAAAAAGACAATCCACCTTCTACCACAGGCTCTTTCTTCACCTTAGGTTTAGCTACGGCAGGCGCTGGAGCTGTTCTTGTTATTGGATTCTCATCAGATATGTAATTTTTCTTGACCGCAGATTGATCATCGACTACTGGTCTAGCTTCAACCAGGTTTTCTTCCTGGGTTGGCTCCTTTTTTACTTCATCAAGCTTGATCGATTCAATTCTTGACACGCTTTCATCAGAATGATTACTTACACGCTCTGAAGTTTCTCTAAGCAATTGCTTTACCTTTTTTACGTGAGTTTCAATGCCAGATTCCTGATATTTTACTTTCTCCACCTTACTCATCACATCTCCTGAGAGCATTTTCAGTTGAGAAATGATATTATCTCTTTGATTTTCTATGATGCGGTAATTTTCCTCCAATTCTTTCACCTCTCCAGTCATCTCTTCCATGACGTCTCGAGCTTCCATTTCAGCCCTTTCGATAATCGCTCTAGCCTTGTTTTTAGCATCGCTAATCATGGCATCCGCATTAATTTGCGTTTCCTTCAAATGAAGTGCTGCAGTTTTGTTGGCCTGATCAACCACACTTGCACCAGTATCTTCAGCTGTTTTTAAGGTTTTGAAAAGCGTAGTTTCTACTTCTCTCAGTTTTTGAACTTCTTTTTCCAGCTTTTCTCGCTGCTGCTTTAAGTCCTTGTTTTCGTCAAGAAAACGTTCCCATTCGTGTGAAAGGGATAATAAAAATGCTGTTACTTCGTCCTTGTCCAGTCCTCTAAAAGACTTCTCGAACGTCTTTTGCCTAATTTCTAATGGAGTAATCTTCATCTGTCTATAGATCTTTAAACACCAAATGGGTCAATTGTGAATGCATCACCTCATCCGAAAGATGTTTGGTCCAAGCTATTTTCGATTAGTAGTTTTCTATACCTATCAATCTTAATATACTTATATTAATACGTACAAACTGGTAGTTTAATTACTTAAGTGGCGGCTTATAATGCAATTATAAACATTATTTCTTAATATCAATGCGCCAAACCCCTATAGAACGATCATCGCTACAGGAGATTAAATAGTCCTTATGCTCCATCCATAGCAATTTATTAACTGAAGTGAAGTGCCCTTTATGCCGTGCTTTGTCAATAACTTTGATCAATTTTCGTTGTGCGTAGTCCCAAATTTTGATCGTTTTATCCATGCTCGCCGTCGCCAGATATGCTCCGTCTTGTCTTTCTACTATATCGTTTATAGCATACATATGAGCATTGATAGATTCATCCAACTTAAGACCATCAAGATCCCAAAATTTTAATCTAGCGTCTCTACTGGCACTTATTAATGTATTTTCTTTTGCCAATAAGGCAAATACCGAGTTTTCATGGGCATGGATTTCCTCTACCAATTCGAAGTTTGGTAATTGATATTTCCGGATAAAACTATCACTTGATGCTACTAGGCAATGATTATCTTCTGTGATTAGAATATCACGAATATTCTGATCGCATACCTCTACTTCATGCAGCACTTTCAATTTTGGCAAATCAATAACAACCAATTTCCCATCTCCAGTCCCTACAATCAACAAATCCTTTACTACTTTCATATCGAAAATAGCAGAAGTCGTAAACTGCAATGAACCCACTTCCTTATTAGAAAGTACATCAATCAAATGTATGCCTTCGTAATTTTGAGCGACGATAAGCAAATGACGTTGGGGAACTAATCGAATGGCATAAACCGATGCGGCAACCTTGGCTATCAAACGTCCAGTTTCAGTCTTATTCAGATCCCATTCTACGATATTTCCATCTCCACCAGCTGAATAAAACAAATGGGGCTCTACACCTTTTTCAAGGGTATAAACGGCATCAGAATGCCCAGTATAAGTTATGGCTTTTTCGATTTGGACCATTAGGTCAGGTTACAGCTCAATGGCTGATTTTATCATTTGTGCTGTTTCAGCTAATTCTTCTTGTGAAGGTTTCAATTTTGGACGAGCAAAATTTGCATCATCCATGCTATTCATAGGAATTAGATGTACATGTGCATGTGGTACCTCAAGTCCCAAAACAGATACTGCAATTCGCTCACATGGAATAGCTGCTTGAATACCAAGCGCCACTCTTTTAGCAAATAAATGCAATCCTGCTAAAGTTTCATCCTCCAAATCATAGATATAGTCCACATCTACTTTTGGAATAGCCAAACAATGACCTTCCATCAGAGGGTTGATATCGAGAAATGCCAGAAAATCATCATTTTCAGCAACGATGTGCGCAGGTATTTCTCGATTTATAATTTTACTGAATATGCTAGGCATAATTAGGCTAGTCCTATTTCTAATATCTCAAATTCTATCTTACCTGCTGGTGCTTCCACAATTGCAGTTTCTCCCACTTTCTTTCCTAAAAGACCTTTTCCGAAAGGAGATTTCACTGAAATTTTTGCAGCTTTCAAGTCTGCCTCTTCTTCGGCTACTAGTGTATATTTCACTTCCATGCCGTTTTTCTTGTTTTTAATTTTCACAGTTGAAAGTATTGACGCTTTAGAAGTATCTATTTGAGACTCGTCAATTACTCTAGCATTTCCTACTACAACTTCCAATTTTGCAATTTTCAATTCCAATAAGCCTTGCGCATCCTTTGCCGCATCGTATTCGGCATTTTCACTCAAATCGCCTTTATCTCTTGCTTCTGCAATCTGTTTAGCGATATCAGTTCTTCCATGTGTTTGAAGGTGATTCAGTTCATCTTTTAATTTCTGAAGCCCTTCTGCTGTATAATATGATACACTCATGTTGTTTGATTTATAATAAAAAAGAACGGTCTCATTGCTGAAACCGTTGCTTGGTATTTTCTTAAAAGTTTGTTTAAAGATACGAGTTTTTAAGCATTCGGTTGGTCTAACCAGTACCGAACCTAACGACTCGCCTTACCCGTTATTTTGTCTTTTGATCAAATTCAATGCTGATCCAGCCTTGAACCATTCTATTTGACCCTCATTATAAGTATGATTCGTTACGATTGTATCTTCAGAACCATCTGCGTGCTTAGCCAAAATTGTCAAAGGTTTTCCAGGAGCAAAATCTTTCAAATCGATGAAGTCGAAAGTATCATCTTCTTGGATTTTGTCATAATCAGCTTCGTTTGCAAATGTCAAACCAAGCATCCCTTGCTTTTTCAAGTTGGTTTCATGGATTCTTGCAAATGACTTCACTAAAACCGCTCTTACACCCAAATGTCTAGGTTGCATCGCAGCATGTTCTCTTGAAGAACCTTCACCGTAATTCTGATCTCCCACCACAATAGTAGGGATTCCAGCTGCTTTATATTTTCTCTGCGTTGCTGGTACGGCATCGTAGTTACCATCGATTTGGCTTTTTACCTTATCCGTTTCGCCATTGAATGCGTTCACAGCACCTATCAAAGTATTGTCAGCAATGTTATCCAAGTGTCCTCTGAATCTCAACCATGGGCCTGCCATAGAAATATGGTCAGTGGTACATTTTCCTTGCGCTTTGATTAACAATTTAGCACCCGTGATGTTTTCTCCATCCCAAGGAGCAAAACCAGCAAGCAATTGCAATCTTTTAGAGTCTTCTGCGACAGAAATAGTCACGCCAGATCCATCTTCCGCAGGTGCTTGATAACCTGGATCTTCCACATCAAATCCTTTGGTTGGCAATTCATCCCCTTTAGGAGGATTCAATTTGATTTGTTCACCAGCATCATTAGTCAAGGTATCCGTGATTGGATTAAATCCTAAATCACCGGAGATAGCGATAGCAGCTACCATTTCAGGAGAAGTCACAAACGCATGTGTGTTTGGGTTACCATCCGCTCTTTTTGCAAAGTTTCTATTAAAAGAGTGAACAATCGTATTCTTCTCTTGCTTGTCAGCGCCAGCTCTTGCCCATTGTCCAATACATGGCCCACAGGCATTTGTGAATACCTTAGTACCCATTTTCTCGAAAGTTTCGATGATTCCATCTCTTTCTATCGTATATCTCACTTGCTCAGAACCTGGATTGATTCCAAATTCAGCTTTAGGTTTGATACCATGCGCCACAGCCTGCTCCACAATAGAAGCCGCACGTGACATATCTTCATATGATGAGTTCGTACAAGATCCGATCAATCCCCACTCCACTTTAGTTGGCCAGTCATTTGCTGCCGCTTTTTCTCTCATTTCGCTGATTGGTGTTGCCAAATCAGGCGTAAATGGACCATTGACATGAGGAGCCAAAGTTGAAAGGTCAATTTCAATTACTTGATCAAAATATTTTTCAGGATTGGCATAAACTTCATCATCACCTGTCAAATGTTCTTTAATGCCATTCGCCAAGTCAGCTACTTCAGACCTATCCGTAGCTCTTAAATATCTTTCCATGGAATCGTCATACCCGAAAGTAGAAGTAGTCGCTCCTATCTCGGCACCCATGTTACA
The DNA here is from genome assembly GCF_039969095.1 of Reichenbachiella sp. GTDB lineage: Bacteria > Bacteroidota > Bacteroidia > Cytophagales > Cyclobacteriaceae > Reichenbachiella. The sequence continues at coordinate 270,160 of NZ_JBDVOL010000010.1, read as the reverse complement.
AATCGTTCCTTTTCCAGTACAAGACAGGTTTTTAGCTCCTTCTCCGAAATACTCCACGATAGCACCAGTTCCGCCTTTTACAGTGAGGATACCAGCCACTTTCAAGATTACGTCTTTGGAAGATGCCCATCCATTCAGCTTACCAGTTAGTTTTACTCCAATTAGCTTAGGGAATTTTAATTCCCAAGCCATTCCAGCCATTACATCTACGGCGTCTGCACCGCCAACACCGACTGCGACCATTCCCAGACCACCTGCATTTACTGTGTGTGAATCTGTTCCGATCATCATTCCACCAGGAAATGCATAGTTTTCTAATACTACTTGGTGAATAATACCAGCTCCTGGCTTCCAGAATCCAATGCCGTACTTATTAGAAACTGAATCCAAGAAGTTGAAAACCTCATTGGAAATGTTGATTGCATTTTGCAAATCTTCGTCAGCTCCTACTTTGGCCTGGATCAAGTGATCACAGTGTACCGTAGTAGGTACAGCAACTTTAGCTTTTCCAGCTTGCATGAATTGCAAAAGGGCCATTTGTGCCGTAGCATCCTGACATGCAATTCTATCCGGAGCAAAATCAACATATGACTCTCCTCTGGTATAGGTCTCTTTAGGCTGACCTTCAGACAAATGAGAATACAATATTTTTTCTGCCAAAGTCAACGGCTTGCCCGTCAATTCTTTAGCCTTGTTGATTCTATCACCCATTTGGGAATAGACTTTTTTAATCATGTCAAGATCAAATGCCATAATCGCTACTTTTAATTAGTTGAAATTTTGTTTTAAAAATTAATTTGGAGGGTCAATTGTTAATTTTTAAGGTGGCAAAAGTACGAAGTTTTACCTGTAAATCATACCCCAAGTCCTTAAAAATGAGGTGTGACTTTTGAAATCACATACAATCTCTAAATAAGAAGCAATCAATAAAACTATCCCTATTTATTCTTATAATGCTTTATTAAATCTGTAGATGTGACAATTCCAATTAATCTAGTACCATCTACTACAGGCAAAGCATGAAAATGATTCTTAAGAAAAATATCTGCTGCTGCTTCTACTGTTGCCTTAGGGACAATTGTTACAGGCTTTTTCATCAGTGCTTTGACACTTACCACCTCTAACTCTTCAAATAACGCTCGACCTCCTGAATCTAGTACTTGACAAAACTGCTTCATCATAGCCACATCAGACTTGCTCACCATTCCAAGCAAGGTGTCTCCAGAAACAACAGGCACGTGTCGGATTTTGATATTATCAAAGACGTTCGCAACCTCTTTAAGATTATCTCCCAGAGTCACGGTAATGAGATCCGTGATCATAATATCTGACACTAAGTTTGACATAGATAAATTGATTAGTTTATATCAAACTTAATTTGATTCCGTGTGCAATCAAAGAGTCTACTCTACAATTCCCTGTAAATAAAAAAGCATAGCTCTCGCCATGCTTTGTATTTTTACAATTTACTTTAGAACGTTTAGACATTAAACCTAAAATGCATCACATCACCATCCTTCACTACATAGTCTTTTCCTTCTATCGCTAGCTTTCCTGCATCTTTACATCCAGCTTCAGAACCGTATTGTTCATAATCCGGAATCTTAATTACCTCAGCCTTGATAAAACCTTTTTCAAAGTCTGTATGAATTACACCTGCGGCTTGAGGGGCTTTCCAACCTTTTTTTATTGTCCAGGCTCTTACCTCTGTGACCCCAGCTGTGAAATAGGTAATCAAATCAAGTAATTCGTAAGCCGCACGGATTAATTTATCGAGACCTGATTCTTTCAGTCCATATTCTTCTAAGAACATTTCCTTTTCTTCTGGCTCATCAAATTCCGCAATCTGAGACTCAATCGCCGCACTCACCAAAACCACTTGTGCATTTTCATCAGCAACAGCTGCTTTTAATGCCTCCACATGTTCGTTGCCAGTATGAATGGCTGATTCTTCTACGTTAGCGACATAAATCACAGGCTTGATAGTCAATAACTGCAATGGGCCAACTACTTCCCTTCGTTCTTTGGTCAACTCTAAAGCTCTCGCATTTTGACCAGACTCTAAGAGCTCCTTGTATTCTTTAAGGATTTCTACCATCACTTTGAGCTTCGCATCACCCGATTTTGCAGCCTTTTCATTCTTTTGAAGTTGCTTGTCGATCGACTCCAAATCTTTGAGCTGAAGTTCTGTATCAATTACATCCTTATCTGCTACTGGGTTCACATGACCATCTACATGAACAATGTTATCGTCATTGAAACATCGAGTGACATGCACGATCGCGTCTACTTCACGGATATTGGCCAAAAACTTATTTCCAAGTCCTTCACCTTTACTCGCTCCTTTCACCAAGCCTGCGATATCCACAAATTCGATAACAGTAGGCAAAACCTTTTGAGGCTTGACTAATTTCTCCAATATGCCGAGTCTTTCATCTGGCACCGTAATCACGCCCACATTAGGCTCTATTGTACAGAAAGGAAAATTGGCAGCTTCTGCCTTAGCATTAGATAATGCATTAAAAAGGGTTGATTTACCTACGTTAGGCAAACCCACAATCCCACATTGCAATCCCATTTATATAATATTTTTTGAAACTTGAAAAATCCTATAGCTTTTGAATCCATCTCTGATTTCTATCACTGATACACGTAAAATCGTGTACACAGGAATAGCGGCTATCATACCTGGAATACCTGCTAAACTTGCGGCCGCAAAGATAACAACAAAAATCTCTAAAGGATGTGCCTTGACACTTTTAGAAAAGATAAGGGGTTGGAGCAACACATTATCGGTTGCCTGAACCACTGCAAACACGGAAACAATTTTTAGAATTAGAATAACCGCCACTTGATCGAAGGCAAAATGCCCACTAGTAGAAAGTCCAACTATAATACCAAAAGTAGCACCCAACAAAGGCCCCATATACGGGATTAAATTCGCTACGGCAGCGAAAACCGCAATCGTCAGTGCATATTTGACTCCAAAAATAGACAATCCTAAACCAGCCATTGAGAATATAGCCATCATCTGCAAAACCAATCCAATCAAGTAATTGGAAAGTAAATGTTCTATTTTATGTATTGCAGAAATAAACAATTCGAAGTATTGATTGGGCACTATAGCAATTAGCCGTCGGCTCAATAGTCCATTTTCCAGAAGCAAAAAGAAAGTAATAAAGGCTATGGCTAAAACAGCAACAAAAAACCCTCCAGTAAAAGTCAATAAATTATTGATAATGTTCCTAAAGTTGAGATTGCTCACAAATTCGAAAACGCTTGATCGGATAGTTTCAGTGAGACTATGTTCGTCTTCACTTACTAGTTGATATTCTATCAGAAAATTTTCAATCGATACGATGGGTTGTGATAAATTCGTGTACACCTCATCAAAACTCACTTTTGATAATACATTGACTTGTTCAGCTATCAATGGAATAAAAAGCAGAACAAAAGAAAACACCACAGCTACAACTACACAATAAGAAATTAATATGGCGATAAACCTGGGCATTCTCATCCGATAGAGATGAGTCCGATTGATCAAATTGGTAAGTGGCCTCAAAATGGTAGCCAGAACGATAGAAACACATAAATAAATAAAAATGTCGCTAAATAGCCAGGCACTAAATAAAAATAGTGCAACAAAAACTACAATAAAAACTAGCGTTCTTCTGATCATGGTCTAAAAATAGAAAAAGCTCCAGGAGTACCCAAGAGCTTTTTAATTTCTTCTTGTTAGAATTAGATTAATCCCATTTCAACTCACTGTCGTCATTCGAAGCAACGACTTCTGGTTGTTTATCTGATTCTTCCTTTTCTCTATCAAATTGTTCAAAGTCAACTTCTGGCATCAACTCTTCTTTGACATGGTTTACCGTATCATTGAGTGCTTGAACGAACTTATTGAAGTCTTCTTTATACAAGAAAATTTTATGCTTTTCGTAGAAATAACCATCATCCTTATAGCGCCTCTTGCTTTCGGTAATGGTCAAATAGTAGTCATTTGAACGTGTGGCTTTTACATCAAAAAAATAGGTTCTTTTCCCCGCTCTTACTCTCTCAGAAAATATTTCTGCTCTTTCGTTATCCTTATGATCTTCCACTTTTATCAGTATGTTTAAGTTCCTAGAATTTAGATTTTGATGATTATTTAAATTCTTAAAAGCTTTAAATATAATGTTTTTTAAATCAGAAAAGCAAATCACTACTTATATTATGAACCTGTAGGTATCTAGCTTAAATCTGGATTAAAAATATTACTCCAAAAGCCGTTCTGCATTATAATATTTGCAACCATGCAGATCATTTATAAATTACATACGTTGACGAGGTAAATACATTTTTGTGAAGTTAGATATAGACATAAACAAACTAAAAGAGTATGCCAATGTGGAACTTTTGGCCAGGCAACTGGTAGAAGGTTTTATCACTGGATTACACAAATCCCCCTATCATGGATTTTCAGTGGAATTTGCAGAGCATAGATTGTATAATTTCGGCGAAAGTACAAGGCATATAGACTGGAAAGTATTTGCTAAAACTGATCGCCTGTATACAAAACGATATGAAGAAGAGACCAATCTGCGATGCTATATTGTGCTAGACACTTCTTCATCTATGTATTATCCCAAGCCCGAACATGGGAAAATCAAATTCTCCATATTAGCTGGTGCAGCGATTTCATTTTTATTGCAAAAACAGCGAGATGCTGTTGGACTATTCACTTTCAGTGATAAAATTGATTTTCAATCTGACACCAAGTCCACATCAACTCATGTGCACAATCTGCTCAATAAGTATCAACAGTTATTTGAGAAGCCACCGATACATCACAAAACGAATGTGGCTCAGGTGCTACATGAAGTAGCAGAAAAGATTCCCAAAAGGTCATTGGTTGTGATATTTTCGGACATGCTGCAAAACGAAACTGATCAAGAAGAAGTCTTCTCCGCACTGAATCACCTAAAACACAATAAGCATGAAGTCCTGCTTTTTCATGTAAATGATAAAGAAACTGAACTTGATTTTGAATTTGAAGATCGGCCTTATCGATTTGAAGACTTAGAGACTGGCCAAGTGGTTAAGCTGACTCCTACGGAAATTAAAAAAGCCTATAAAAAACACATGGATGAGGCTTTCAAAAACCTATTCTTGAAATGTTCACAACTGAAAATTGATTTTATTGATGCTGATATCAAAGGTGGATTTGATAAAATTCTAAGTACCTATCTAACCAAAAGAGCCAAGATGGGGTAAGCAAAACCATCAAAATACATATCTTTAATTCATGCAAAATTCCAACGAACTTAAACTTGCCAATGTAGCCTATTGGATGATCGTAGTGGCCGGCACTGTAGGAGTCTTGATGTATTTTCAGAACTTTCTAAAGGTATTCTGTATTTCTTTTTTGATATGGTACATCGTCAAGAAATTGAGAGACCTAGTGAGCAAAATAAAAATTGGAAAGTTCAAACTACCAAAATGGCTAGTGACAGGAATCAGCACGGCTGCGGTATTTCTAGGGATCTACACCTTTGCAAAAATTATAAGTTCAAATTTTCAAAGCTTAGCACAAAACCTACCGCAGTATAGTGACAATATATCTATGGCTCTTATTTCTCTAGGAGATTTGACTGGAATAGATAATCTAAATCAATCATTCACATCGCTATTTTCAGAGTACAAAGCCACTATTGTGACCTACGCTGGTTCTTTTGCCGGAGCTGTGGGGCAGTTTATCATCATTTTGATCTATGTGGTCTTTCTTCTTTTAGAAGAAACTTTGTTTCAAAAGAAAATTCAAAAGGTATTAAAAACTACTGCGGCAGGTGGAAGTATTTACAAAACATTCACTGCAGTAACCAATCTTTTTGATGACTACCTATCTGTAAAAATATTCACCAGTTTTCTCACTGGGTTATTGAGTTACTTTGCACTTTTGATTATTGGAATCGAATTACCAGCATTGTGGGCCTTTATCATATTTCTATTCAATTTCATTCCTTCTATTGGGTCCATAGTAGCTACGCTGTTTCCTACATTATTTGGCCTTATTCAATACGGCGAGCCATCTGTAGCACTTACCGTATTGATTGCAGTAGGTGCTATTCAAATACTCGTAGGCAATGTGCTTGACCCCCGTTTGATGGGAAGCAAACTCAATATTAGCCCACTCGTGGTGCTATTGAGCCTTACACTATGGGGATTTCTATGGGGAGTCGTCGGTATGATTTTGTCCGTCCCTATTACTGCTACTCTGATTATAATTTTTGGCCAGTTCGACAATACTCGACCATTAGCTATTTTACTTTCAAAGAATGGGGAAATTCATTTTGGCAAAGAAAAAAACGAATAACTACTTACTCTCATTCATGTATTTATCTAGCATAGAAGTACATTGTGTTTGCACCTTTTTATGCAGATAGCCAGTCCAACCTAGCAATATCCCAGGCATACCTAAAGCCATTCTACTCCATTTGTAGAAATCGAAGTAGTCGCGATGGCCTACAATCAATCCATCTTTAAATTCAAATTTAGCATCAATTACGTTGTGTACTTTTCTGCCTGTTTTAGAAAATGGATATTTAGCTTCCCAGTCTACTCCTCCAAATTCATTTTCAGACCAGGCATTTTTGAAAGTAATTTCAATGTCATTATTTCCACTCAATAGCATCGCCCACATGGCGCAAGCCTCGTTGTAATCCAATACGCCAAAAGCAGGATCTTCAAACTCCAAATCCTCGTGATAACATTCAGCCATTGTTTTGGCATCTTTTTCATTGAAGGCCGTGTAAAATTTTTCAATGAGAGCAACGTGTTCCTTGATGAGCATAATTATATTTTAAGCATTTTCTTTACAAAGTAATCCATAGTTCGTTCTGAAAATAAACTTGGAATCGAATATTTAAAGAATTTATTTTTAACTACTACATCCGAGGTAGCTGGACTAGATTTCATAAATGTTTTATACACTTTTTTGGCAAATACATCCACCTCAATCGCATGGGTAGACTCCTTATCCGCCAATTTCATAAAACGTCTCAAAACATTTTTATAAGGCGACTGATCCGATTTGGAAGTATCGGTGTCAATTTTTTCCCAGATTGGCGTTTTAATTGGGCCAGGATTGAATGTAACCACATCAATTCCAAAAATCATCAGTTCTCTTCTTAGTCCCTGTGAAAAACTGTCAACCGCCGCTTTTGAACTTCCATAAGGTGTCATAAATGGCATCGCTCTTTTACTGGCAATCGAGCTCATGTTGATGATTTTACCAGCAGGAAACGAACCATTTTCTTTTGTACCCAACAAAGGTAAAAAAGCTTTGGTCACAGCAATCAGCCCAAAATAGTTGATATCGAATTGACGTCGATAATCGGCCAAGTCAAGCAACTCCGCTGGACCTGTTACAGCAACGCCAGCATTATTGATCAACAGGCTTAGCCCCTGGTCAGCCAAATCTTTGTTTAACTGCTCGGCGGCCTCATCAATTCCTGATTGGTCAGTTACATCAAAAATCAAAGAATGAAATGCATCGCCAAGTTCGGTCGACAGACGATCTGCATCCTCTTGTTTTCTTACACTTCCATATACGGTATACCCTTCTTGTATAAACTTTTTGGCACACGCTGCACCAATTCCAGTAGAAGCCCCTGTGATTAATATATTGCCTTTGGTCATCTTTCGAATATAACAAAAAAAGGGGCCGTATTACAGCCCCCTTAATTAAGTATTAATTCTAATCTTTATTTCCAGACATTCAAATCGAAGTCATTGGCAAACTCCGATGCCTTTTCGTATCCAGCATCGTGATGACGGAAAATTCCCATGGCGGGATCATTGTGAAGCACTCGCTTCAAGCATTTTTCAGCCCTCTCCGTTCCATCAGCTAGCACTACCATACCTGCGTGTTGCGAATAGCCCATGCCCACACCCCCTCCATGATGGAAGGATATCCAGGTCGCTCCACCAGTAGCGTTCGACATCAAATTCAACAATGGCCAATCAGATACAGCATCAGTCCCATCCTTCATTCCTTCTGTCTCCCTATTCGGTGAAGCTACAGAACCACAATCCAAATGGTCACGGCCAATAACGATAGGCGCTTTTACCTTTCCTGATTTTACCAAGTCATTGAAAATCAATCCAGCCTTTTCTCTTTCTCCCATGCCCAACCAACAAATTCTACACGGCAAGCCCTGGAAAGCCACTTTCTTCTGCGCCTCTTGTAGCCAGTTAATCATATGCTTGTTTTCTGGAAAAGCTTCGATTAGCGCCTGATCTGTCACATAAATATCTTCTGCATCACCAGACAAAGCTGCCCATCGAAAAGGTCCTTTCCCTTCGCAGAACAGCGGTCGTACATACTCAGGTACAAATCCATTGAAATCAAACGCATTAAGTTCTCCTCCTTGTTTGGCGAATTCTCGAATGTTATTTCCGTAGTCAAAAGTTTTACTTCCCTTTTTCTGCAGATCCAACATCAAACCGACATGACGTGCCATACTTTTCAAAGAGAGGTCTTTGTATTTTGCCTGATCTTTATTTCGCAATTCAGAAGCCTCTTCTAGAGTCATCCCATTTGGCACATAGCCAAATACTGGATCGTGGGCGGAAGTCTGATCAGTCAATACTTCTGGCACGATACCATCCGCCATCAATTGCTCCAACATATCACCAGCATCGGCTACCAACCCGACTGATAAGTTTTCGCCTTTAGCTTTCGCCTCCATCACCCAATCACGTGCTTCTTCGTAAGAATGTGTCATGCGATCGATGTATTTGGTGTCCAAACGTTTTTGAATTCTTGCCGGATCTATGTCAGCTCCTAAGAATGTAGCACCTGCCATTGTAGCCGCCAGAGGTTGAGCACCTCCCATGCCACCAAGCCCGGCAGTTGCCACCAATTTTCCTTTAAGGCTTCCGCCAAAATGTTTTTCTCCACAGGCTACAAAAGTCTCATAAGTACCTTGTAAAATGCCTTGCGAACCGATGTAGATCCAGCTACCAGCAGTCATCTGTCCATACATCATCAGTCCTCTTTCTTTCAAAGACTGAAAATGCTCCCAGTTCGACCAAGCTGGCACTAGGTTAGAATTAGCAATCAGAACCCTTGGTGCCTCGGCATGTGTCCGCACAATACCAACAGGTTTGCCTGACTGCACGAGCAAACTTTCGTTGTTCTCCAGTTTGAGCAATAGCTCAATGATTTTCTGAAGCGATTCTACATTTCTAGCCGCTTGCCCCGTGCCGCCATACACCACCAATTCAGAGGGATCTTCCGCCACTTCAGCATCTAAGTTATTAAGTAGCATACGAAGCGCTGACTCAGTTTGCCAAGACTTGGCATGTAATTGATTGCCAGTAGGTGCTTTATAATTAGGGTGCGAAGCGTACTTTTTAATAAATTCCGAATACTTCATGGTTGTATAAGTTAATGTTGTGACGATCTGCTGCCGCATGTGCTACAGATACAATTTCTTTATTTCTGATGATGTCCGTGGCGATGACCATATCGTCTCCGAAGATTCTATCCTCCGTAGCGAACGAAATCTGTTTACGAACATGCGCATGTACTTCTTCTAGGATAGCACTTGACTTCAATGGTTTTCTGAAATCAAACCCTTGCGCTGCACAGAATAATTCGATGCCCAAAATATTTTCTAAGTTGTCGAGGATCGTGTTGAACTTACGCCCTCCTATCGACCCCATACTGACATGATCTTCCTGACCCAACGAAGTAGGTACACTATCCGCACTCGAAGGGAAGCACAAACCTTTGTTTTCGCTCACTAAAGCCGCTGAGGTATATTGCGGGATCATAAATCCAGAATTCAATCCGGTATTATTCATCAACAAAGCAGGCAACCCTTCGACATCACCTTCCAGCATCAAATAGACGCGACGATCTGAGATATTGCCAATTTCGGAAGAAGCTAGCGCCGCATAGTCTATCGGCATAGCCATCGGCTGACCATGGAAGTTGCCACCACTGATGGTCTTGTCAACACTGCAAATGATCGGATTGTCTGTTACTGAATTGAGCTCAATAGTCAACATCTCTTTCAGGTGTAACCAGGCATTTCTCGAAGCCCCATGCACTTGCGGCATACAGCGCAAGGAATACGGATCTTGTACTCTGCTGCAATTCTGATGTGAATTGATAATCTCAGAACCAGCAACCAATTTCTCCAAACGATCCGCCACATAGATAGACCCTTGATAAGGTCTGATCTGATGCAACTCCTTGTCAAAAGGTTTCATAGAACCTTTCAAAGCCTCCAAGCTCATCGCACCGATAATATCAGCAGAATCCAAACAATTGCTCATTCGAACAAATCCTTTCAGCGCATAAGCCGCAATGAACTGGGTGCCATTAATAAGCGCTAGTCCTTCTTTTGGACCTAATTGAAGTGAGGTTTTATTTTCTTTTTGGAATAGCTTCTTTGTTGAAACCCATTGACCTTCTTTCCAAACTTTGCCCTCTCCTATGAGTGGCAAAAACAAATGGGCCAATGGTGCCAAATCACCAGAGGCACCTACAGATCCTTGTTGTGGTACATAAGGAATGAAATCATTTTCTATGTGCCATATGATTCTTTCTAGCGTCTCCAAAGCCACACCCGAATATCCTTTAGACAAGGCATGTACTTTTAGAATCATCATCAGTTTCGCAACGTCGAGCGGAGTCTCTGCCCCTACGCCTACACTATGGCTTCGTAGTATATTCTCTTGCAGTTTACCTGCATCGGCTTTGTTGATGATGGTAGTACAGAGCGAACCGAAACCGGTATTTACACCGTAGACGATCTTTTCTTGCTCGGTAATGTCCAGTACATTTTGCCTGCTGGCTAAAATCTTTTGTATGGCCTCTTCATTCAAAGTGCCCTGTGTGCGGCCTTCGGCGATGTCGATGGCCACACCCGGGGTCAAATAATCGATTCCATAATTGAAAATCGGCATGATGTTGTTGTTTATCAATTGGGGTTGTTGTTTCCCACTATATCCATGCGGGATGAATGAAAAAGTCTCTGCTTTTAATTCAGTAACAATATTAAACGCTAATTTTGATTACTGAAAATACTTTGTAGATCAACAATTGATAACCATGAGTAATCAAATAGAATTTAGACACCTCCGATATTTTATGATTGTGGCTCAGGAGCTTCACTTTCGAAAGGCTTCTGAGAGACTCTTTATTACCCAACCTGGGTTGAGCCGTCAGATCAAGCAATTGGAAGATGAATTGGGTGTACAGCTATTTATCAGAAACAAGCGACAAGTGGAACTGACTGATGCAGGCAGATATCTACAAGACGAAAGCTCAAATCTTCTGAATCAATTGGAATCTATCAAACGCTCTATCCAACTCATTGACAAGGGCGAGGAAGGAGAATTGAATATCGGTTTTGTAGGTTCGGCCATGCAGGCCGTAATCCCTCATTTATTATTGAAACTGAATGAGCATTTTCCGAAGATACACACCAGCTTAGAGGAAATGAGCAACGAAGATCAAATCTTTGCTATCGAACACAACAAACTAGATATTGGATTCATCCGAGCCAAGCAAGCACCAGATGGTATCGCTTCACGCCAAATTTTCAAGGACAATTTCTCTATCGTATTACCAAAAAATCACAAAATCAGTGAAGAAAACTTCAAAGACTTAAGTCAATTTGCTCAGGATAATTTCATCTTATTCTCCAGTGACTACAGCCGTACGTATTACAACAAAGTGATGAGTATTTTCGATGATCACGGTTTTGCTCCTAAAATCTCACATAAGTCTGTGCATGCCAATACGATCTTTCGATTAGTAGAAAATGGTCTCGGTGTAGCCATCGTACCTACTTCGCTTCAGCATGGCTATGACCTGGACATCAAATTCATAGAACTCAAAAACGTAAAGCAGATTACTTATCTCTCGCTGATTTGGAAAGAGGGCACAACCAATGAGTTGATTAAGAAGTTTGTGAGTTTGGTGGGTGAATGAGGTATGATATGGAAAATTCCGACAGTAAGGGCTTTTTATTCTAGTATTTCTACTTTTCCTTCTATTTTTTGTTCAAATAGGTTGGAACTAGCAACTAAATTATAGTATCCAGATCCTATCTCAATAATTTCAATAGTTAATACCTGATCTGTTGGATACCCAAAATTGTTGGTATCTCTAATTGTTTCTGCCCATGTGAGCCTATAACTACAATCGCTCATCCAGTCAATTTTAAATTTATGCTCAACACCAAGTTGCTCACTCCTTTCTATTTGAAAATCTTTTGTTCGCTCAATTATTGTAACTATTGGTTCTGAATTTTCCACATAGTTTACAGTTTTAAATTTCCCCAACTTTATTGAATCACAATCGAGTTCAGCTGGTATTTGAAAAAGAGTTAATATAAATGCTAATACGTAAGACATATTGAAATTTTAAACGGTACACTAATTGATAACTTAATTTTTCTAAGCAGCTCTATAACTCAAGAATAGTTTCTTTTAGCCAAAGATCAAAAAATGGCTGCAGTAGTAGTCCGCAAGAGATCACCTGAATAAATCAGGTGATGACGCGTAAGTGTGGTCGACGACAAATGCTATTGAAGCTTCAACAACCGCCTAAAATTATCACAGAAAACAGCGGTTGAAACAGCCACATTCAATGACTCTGCTCCGCCATAACCAGGAATGTAGACTTCCTGAGTGAGGTATTGCTTCAAGTCGTCTGCCAAGCCTTCAGACTCGTTGCCAAAAACAACCACTGCTGGTTCTTCGAATGTCAGTTCGTGGATATTGTCACCTTGCAAGGTGGTGCCATAAACGCGATCTGACTTTTGTAGCAGTTCTCCAAGATCAGCATAATGCACCTGCACTCTTGCGAATGAGCCCATAGTTGCCGATATGACTTTTGGATTGTAGCAATCAACCGACTCTGGCGAACAGACAATCTGCTCGAACCCATACCAATCAGCGATACGAATCACTGTCCCCAAATTGCCTGGATCTTTGATCCGATCGAATGCTAATATAGATTGTGAGCTATCGATTTTCGTATCTTTTGGAATCTTCACCAGTGCAAGTGCGGCATTATTGTTGGTAAAAGTGCCCACTTTATTGAGTTCTGCTTCTTTGGCCTCAATCAAAATGGAGGAATAAGAATTAAGTTCAATCTTATTTTTGGTTAGGAATTCATTAGTCGCATAAATTTTTGTAATCTCAAAACCCGACTGAATCAATTCTAGCACATTTTTTGCCCCCTCCACGACAAATTGATTTTCCAGTTGCCTGAATTTTTTTAATTGTAGGGATTTAATGAATTTTGACTCTCGATTTGAAATCATCAATTGTTGTGCTTTATTTATCAAAATTTAGCTTTTGCGCGGCATTCACAGAGATCTAAAACCGACAGCTGACATTTTTCCAAACTTAATGGATATTCAGTAAATCAAGGCAATTGATCATCGACTAGACAGAGAAAAGTATTAACAATTTCAAACCTTCATATGGGCCAATCATTTTGGTCATGTTTCTGTTGCTGACAGGATGCATGGGTCGAAGGTTTTTGCCTGCTGGAGAATCCTTGCTGGTCGAACAAAAACTGGATGGCGCAGACAAACTGGACAAGGAAGAAATTCAGTCCCTGTATGCCTACACTCCCAATAGAAAAATCCTATTCATTCCTTGGTCTCCCTATGTGGGAATTTACCAGCGTGGTCTCAAGAGATATGACTCAGCTAAATATGAAAGCAAAAAAGAAGACATTCGTGAAAAATACAACCAGAAAATAGCCAAAACAGATAAGGAAAAAAAGCAGAAAAAGCTACGTTCCAAAATGACTAAAAAGATCAATAAACAAACCCGAAACATCAAGGAAGGTAATTTTGGTATGCGTATGGGCGAACCATTGGCTATCTACGACACCGCCAAAGAAGAAGCGACAATAAAGAAAATAAAAGGATACATGGAGACCAAAGGGTATTTCAATTCTAAAGTCTCTTACACCTCTGAAAACACATTCAGGATGGTTACTACAATTTACAACATCGAAAGAAACCAGCCCTATGTGATTGATTCCATGTTTTACAACATTCCTGATAGCGCGATATACAATAGAGTCATAGAATCGGAGGAGGAATCCTTTTTAAAGCTTGACAATAATTATGAACAGGCCAATCTGGTGAAGGAGCGTGATCGACTCAATGATGTCATGCTCAATAATGGCTACTACAATTTCAACCGACAGTTTATCAGTTTCGTTGTTGATTCGTCTTACCTAGGAGATAAAAAAGTAATTATTGGTCTGACTATTCGAAACCCTAACAATCAGCCGAAACATAAAACTTACACGATTGATTCCGTCATTTTTACGACTGATGCCAATATCACAGGACTAGCTACCAGTAGACAAACAGAAAACTTTGAAGGAGTCACTTATCAGTTTTATAGTAAGAGATACTCAGAGAAAATTCTGGATCGAAGAATATTTTTGAAGCCTGGAGATTTATATCAAAAATCCAACACACTCGAAACGCAAAAACAGCTTTCGAACATGGATATTTTCAAATTTATCAATATCAACTATGACACCACAGGGGGGCAATTTATCCCTTATGTATTCACAAGTCCTTTGAAAAAATTTCAAACTTCATCTGAATTAGGGCTAAATGTAAGCAAAGGGCTTCCGGGGCCATTTTTTAATGCTTCTATAAAAAACAGAAATACATTCAAAGGACTGGAGGTCATGGAGTTAAGTGGCCGAGTGGGATTTGAAGGACTATCTGGTGCTACAGAAACCGGCAACCCCTATTCATCATTGGACTATGGTGCAAATCTGGCCTTTACGTTTCCACAATTTATGGTACCACTTACATCAAGTTTCAGATCAAAACTTGGTCATCTAAACCCTAAAACCAGACTTTCATTTGGTCTAAACTACACCAATAGGACTGAATATCTTAGAACCAATATTAATACCTCTTTGATATTGAGTTGGCAGAATTATAAAAAACGCAGAAGCTATTCGTTGAATATAGCCGACATTAGTTTGATTGATTCTAACGTCACAGACGAATATCAGGACTTTCTCGACACTCTGGCCCTCAATGGCAATAATCTTAAAAATTCATTTTTACCTTCATTCGTCAGTAGCACATGGCTATCCGTCACGCATAACATCAATGATTATGGTAATAAAAAAGTAAAGTCTGGATTCTTCCGATATCAAATAGAAGCTGGAGGCAATGTGTACAGCTTACTTGCTAAGAATACTTTTGATAAATCTGAAGAATTGGAGTATTTCAAATTCGCAAAAGTAGACGTAGACTACCGGCATTCTACACCAGTCAACTCACAAATTATATTGGCGTATAGAGCGCATCTGGGCGTGGCATACCCTTATGGAAGCAACCAAACCTTACCGTACGAAGAGTTCTTTTTTGCAGGCGGAAGCAATAGTATTCGAGCTTGGCAGCCTAGACGACTAGGCCCTGGTTCCTACTTGCCTGTAGACTCTCTAGGTGTGTATAGCAATGACTTCGAGCAACCAGGCGAGATTCTATTAGAAACCAGCATCGAACTCCGACACAAGATTTTCGGATTTCTCTTCGGCGCGGTTTTCGTAGACATGGGTAATGTATGGACCATAAATAATGAGGAAGCAAGACCAGGTGGACAGTTTGAGTTTAATGACTTTCTACAAGAGATTGCTATTGGTGCGGGATATGGACTTCGATTAGATTTTTCATTCCTCTTACTCAGATTGGATGCTGCTTGGAAAATTCATGACCCTGGCAACCAATCTCGCTATGAAAAAAACCTCTCTCACGGAAGCTTTGAGCTTCCTGATTACAAGGACTACAATCGTCTGGTTTGGAATCTGGGAATTGGCTATCCTTTTTAATATAAAATAATGACTAAAGAAGAAATACAAAACTGGTTCAAAGGATTGCAAGATGATATCTGTGCTCAACTAGAAGAAACAGATGGCAAAGGTAGGTTTCAAGAAGACCTATGGTCAAGACCAGAAGGTGGCGGCGGTAGAACACGAGTCATCAAAGAAGGCCATATCATTGAAAAAGGTGGTGTCAACTTTTCTGCAGTCTATGGCCCTACTCCTACAAAAATATTGGAAGCTTTAAAGATTGATGAGGCTGATTTTTTCGCTACCGGTGTATCCATCGTCATGCATCCACTTAGCCCAATGGTACCGATCATTCACATGAATGTTCGCTATTTTGAAATGAGCAATGGGATCAGCTGGTTTGGAGGTGGTATCGATCTTACGCCCCATTATATCAATGATGAAGATGCGAAATATTTTCACAACCAAATGAAAGAGTGCTGTGATCGACATGACGCCTCCTTTTACCCAGAATTCAAAAAATGGGCCGACGATTACTTCTATATCAAACATAGAAAAGAAACGCGCGGTGTAGGCGGTATTTTCTTTGATCGATTATCAGCCAATGATCAATTCAGCAAAGAAGATCGATGGAAATTTGTGCAGGATGTGGGAAGCCAATTTGCTCCTATTTATACACATTTGATGACCAAAAACAAGGATTTACCTTTCGGAGAAGATCAAAAACAGTGGCAATATCTACGGCGTGGCCGTTATGCGGAATTCAATTTGGTATGGGACAAAGGCACCAAGTTCGGGCTAGATACCGATGGACGCACTGAGTCCATTTTGATGAGTTTACCCCCACAAGCCAATTGGGAGTATAATCATACCCCAGTAGATGGTTCAAAAGAACAGCAGACCCTGGATCTACTCATAAAAGGCATTGATTGGGTTTAATTTCTTATTAATAATTCAAGTCACATTGTCATAATGTAAAGTTTATTTGTCATTATGAATTTTACTTGTATATTTGTGTCAAGTTTATTTTACATAATATAAAACATACATGACATCAAATCAAAATAACAGTTGGGCCAAAGCCATGAAGAAGAACACGGTCAACCTGGCCATTTGGACCATGGCCTGGACTTCATCTTTAGCACTAGCCACATTTGGGCCCGAGTATTTATGGGACAATCAGGCCTTGACCATTACAGGAATTCTAGTAAACCTCGGATTAGGCGTGGGAATGATTCTAGCCAATAAGCGTCACCTCAATGGCTTAGACGAAATGCAGAAGAAAATTCAGCTAGAAGCTTTGGCCATTGCATTAGGAATTGGAGTGATTGCAGGGTTGAGCTATTCGCTATTGGATCAAAAGAACATTATACAATCTGATGCTCAGATATCTTATCTTTTGATGCTCATAAGTATAACTTACGCCATAGGCGTATTTGTAGGAAGAATCAGATACAAATGAAAAACAGATTGAAAGTACTCCGGGCTGAGCGAGACATGACTCAAGCACAATTGGCAAATCTTCTAGCCGTCTCTAGGCAAACTATTAATGCCATTGAAAAAGGAAAATTCGACCCCAGTTTACCTTTGGCATTCAAAGCATCTAAGCTATTCGAAACTTCCATTGAGCAAATATTTCTTTACGAAGAATAGATAGTATAAAAAAAAAGAATCCTAGCGGCCAGGCTAGGATTCTTTGCATGATACAAAAACAAAACTACTTAACGATTAAGTATTTTTTATAAACCGACGGCTTCGGTTATTTCTTTACAATTTTCTTTTTTACGCTATAATCAGCGCTTTTTACTTCGTAAGAGTAAGTACCTGCAGGCAGGTTGGACACGTCAAATCTCTTGAGCGTTTTGTCTTTTTTCACCGTCTCACCGTGAAGTAAAACTCCAGCGTCGTCCTTGATAGCAATTCTTACTTTGCCGTCAGTCGAATTCTCCAACTGGATAAGTACCATACCATTGTTCTGAGTGAAAATGTTTGCCTTTACTTCTGAAGTTTCCTTTGTGGCTGTTACACCATGGATCTCAGCAAAAGTTACCGTTGAGAAGGTTAATGTGGCGATCACTAATAATGATAAAGCTTTCATAAGAATTTGTTTTTCTTGTTATTAATTATGTAGCAAGGTTAACGGCGATTTCCAATTGGCGAAAGCTATTTCCGGTGAGCTTCATAATTTGATAGGTGAAATGTAGACGTTTCCAGATGAATTTATGGGTGCTTTTTCATACAAAAACATAGCTCGAACAATACACATATTATTACCTGTGATACCACAGGTAATTAGCAAGAAAAGTACATATAAGTCATAATACCGAGCATAATCTATGTGATTCATTGCAAAGAGATTTCTTGAAATATCCTCTTTAATCATTGCCTCTTCCTGCGGGGATTGGCAACAGACGAAACCTCAACTCATAGCAGTCTGTAAGTCAGCGAGGATATTCCTTTGCTTAGCTACGGAATGGCTTTCTAGTGAGAGAAGAAATTACCAGATGCGGTGTGTCTTATTTGGCGACCTATGTTGATCTGATCCCTAAGGGATTCTTTGGCGTGACCTACATACTACTATTATCATAGGTCCTTAGATACTTTTGTGATAACAACACCAACCAGAGCGGGATTACTTAATAAAAATGTATAGATTGAACAAAAAAAGAATCCTAGCGGCCAGGCTAGGATTCTTTGCATGATACAAAAACAAAACTACTTAACGATTAAGTATTTTTTACGAACCGACGGCTTCGGTTATTTCTTTACAATTTCTTTCTTTACGCTATAATTAGCGCTATTCACTTCGTAAGAGTAAGTACCTGCAGGTAGGTTAGACACGTCAAATCTCTTGAGCGTTTTGTCTTTTTTTACCGTCTCACCGTGAAGTAGAACACCAGCGTCGTCCTTGATAGCAATTCTTACTTTGCCGTCAGTTGAGTTCTCTAGCTGGATAAATACCATACCATTGTTCTGAGTGAAAATGTTTGCCTTTACTTCTGAAACTTCTTTGGTTTCTACACCGTGAATCTCAGCCATTGATACAGTTGAAAAGGTTAATGTGGCGATCACTAATAATGATAAAGCTTTCATAAGAATTTGTTTTTCTTGTTTAATAATTATGTAGCAAGATTAACGGCGATTTTCGACTGGCGAAAGCTATTTCCGGTGAGCTTCACAATTTCATAGGTGAAATGTAGACGTTTTCGGATGAATTTATTGAGGCATTTTGGAGTAAAAATCAGGCACTAACTATACACATATTATTTTCTGTCATGTGACAGATAATAAGTATGAAAACAGCAGATAAATAGAATAAACGAATGATTTTAAACCTATAAGGTTTTGGGAAACCTTATAGGTTTGGCCTCCAAGTCAATGATGAGATTTCTTCACGGAGCTATGGAATGACTCGGTTTCTGGCAATTAATCACGAATTGTAAATCAATGCTATTAGGAGGGAAATCGGAATTTCATTTGAAGGAATACTATATTATCTTGTAAGTCACTAACCAACATTATACTATGACCCGTCAAGAAGCACTCGAATTTTATAAACTCCGTAAAGGCAAATTTTTCAATACACGATCCATTCAATGGAAAATGAACATTGCAATTTGGACACTATTTGTATTTGCCACCTATCATAAATCAAAACTGGCTTTATCCAATGATTGTGCAGTTCTAATTTCATCAGTTATAATTATTGGAGTTTATATGTGGTTTATTATTTCAATTCAGGTCTCACTCGACTATGATAAGCGTCAAAATGATCAAATTATAAGCCAATTAAATGACTCCAATAATGATGATATTAAAATTGAATTAGATAGCAAAAAAACAAATAGCGGTTATCACTGGATTGCAATTCAACTAATGATAACTTTAGTATTGGGTTCATTTTTTTGGTTTACAAATAACTAGACATAGGAGCTCAACCAAAAAAACTACGTTTACGCTTTAAAGTAAATCCTATGCTGGCCAAACTCCTTCTTCATCTTTTCCATAGCTACCGAATCATGAAACACCCCAAAAACTGCCGACCCAGTCCCAGTCATAGAAGCATAATCAGCTCCTAACTCAAGAAGCTGTGTTTTGATAGTTTGAATTTCAGGATGAGCAACGAAAACCGTTTCTTCAAAGTCGTTGATAATAGTGCCTTGCCAGTGTTTGGGAGATTGTAGGAGTATGGTTTTCAGATCGTACTTGGGTGCTTTAGGTGTAATTCCTCCGAAAGCAGTTTTGGTATTTACTTGCATACCTGGAAATACCAACACAATCTTATATTCTGATAAATCGACTTTGATGTCCTCCATCACCTCTCCTATGCCTGTCACCAGTTTGGGTTGGTTTTCTATAAAGAAAGGGCAATCAGCTCCTAAAGTTTTGGCGTAAGCTGCAAGTTGGACATTGGATAAACCAAGCTCAAACTGGTCGTTGAGCAGCTTCAAGGCAAAAGCACCATCGGCCGAACCGCCTCCTAAGCCAGCTCCCATAGGGATCACTTTGTGCAAGTGCATTTTTACGGGTGGGATGTCATGATTTTCTTTTAGTAACTCATAAGCCTTCACGCAGAGATTGCCACTGCTATCGCCTGGGATTTCTAATCCCGAAGAAGTGAATTCAAACTGGTCTGCTGGTACAATTTCCAATGCATCCTTCCAATCGATAGGCAAAAAACAGGAAGAAAGATTGTGATAGCCATCCGCCCGCTTAGAGGTGATATTGAGACCGATGTTGATCTTGGCGTTGGGGAAGGCGATCATGTCGAGAGTGTCATTAATCGCATCAAAAAATATAATCCGTCATCACGAGAGTACGAAGTGATTTTAAAATTCGAATACCAATCAAGCTATAAGATTGCTTCACGTCGTTCGCAATGACGTACTTTTTTGATGCGATCATTCAAGTTTTACTTAGTCATTTGATCAATGATGTCCTGAGTAATCCCAGAAGAAGAGAACCCACCGTCATGCATCAAATTTTGCATAGTGACCATTTTGGTCAAGTCTGAAAACATGGATACACAGTAGTCTGCACAAGCAGCAGCAGATGCATTACCAAGTGGCGACATTTTTTCAGCATAATCCATAAATACATCAAAACCACCCACACCAGAACCGGCAGTGGTCATGGTTGGAGACTGAGAAATGGTATTTACTCTTACTTTTTTCAATCTGGCAAATCTTTCGCCATAGCTACGTGCGATAGACTCCAACATGGCTTTGGCTTGAGCCATATCAGAATAATCAGGGAATGTTTTTTGGGCAGCGATGTAAGTCAACGCCAAGATAGAACCCCATTCATTCATGGCATCTTGCTTTTCAGCTACTGCCATTACTTTATGAAATGAAATCGCTGAGATGTCCATCGTCTTGAGCATCCAATCGTAGTTCAATTCATTGTATCCTTTATTTTTTCTTACATTCGGACTCATGCCAATCGAGTGTAATACAAAATCCAATTTTCCACCTAATACTTCTTGAGACTTGGTAAAAAGATTCTCCAAATCCTCCATAGAGGTAGCATCTGCAGGAATCACTTCAGATCCACATTGCTCAGCCAACTGGTTGATCGCTCCCATTCTCAATGCGATAGGCGCATTAGTAAGTGTGAATGTGGCTCCTTGCTCTTTTGCCTTCAAGGCAACTTTCCAAGCAATTGAATTTTCATCCAAAGCACCAAAAATGATCCCTCTTTTTCCTTTTAATAGATTATTAGACATTTGATTTAGTTTCTATTTGTTTTAAAAATCGTAAAGATAAACTTTACTCCCTATTTCGTATTTAGTATTTGGCATTAAGTGAGTTTTCACGCTACTCTTATCAACTTTTTCAAAGTTCCAAATTCAGAAGCCACCAGTTTGAACTGTTCGCACAGTTCGACAAAACAACTTTGGAAAAGTTAAAAGTTATTTCATTTCTATGAGTTCCTTCGCGCTCTTTCGTGCCGTATCTGAAGGATTCTCTCCTCCGATCATTTTGGCAATTTCTTCTAGTCGGTCTGCAGGTTCCAGTTTGCGAATCATACTCTCTGCTTTTTCTGCTTCATTATTTTTATACACAAAATAATGCGCCTTGCCTCGTGCGGCGATCTGTGGTAAATGACTGATCGAAATAATCTGATGATTCTCTGACATTCGTCTCATCATGTTGGCCATTTTCAATGCAATCTCTCCAGAAACTCCAGTATCGATCTCATCAAACACCACCGTTGGCATGGCCGTTTTGCTGGCTAGTAAATACTTGATGCAGAACATCAGTCTGGAAAATTCTCCTCCTGAGGCCACATTGCCTACAGGTTCAGGCTTGATCCCTTTATTGGCACTGAACAGAATTTCTATTTCATCTATGCCCAATTTCCAAGGCTCAACTCTTTTGTAAACAAACTCCACATGACCATCGGGCATCCCCACTTCAGCCAGCAAGTCATTGAGTGAAGAAGAAAAAGTATCGATCTGACTGCGACGTTTTTCAGAAAGGATTTCAGCTGATTGTATCACTTGCTTTTTCAACCTTTCACTTTCTAATTTCAACGCTTTGATTTCTTCTTCTAAGTTGATGACTCCTATGGTTTCGGATTCCAATTTGGTCTGAATCTCGATCAAACCATTTACATCAGATACTTTGTGTTTTTGTTGTAGTTTATAGATAAGGTCCAGCCTTTGGCTAACTTCTTCTAATCGCGCTGGATTGTGTTCTACATTATCCTGGATATTGACTACATCTCGAATGACATCTATAATCTCTTCTGTTGCTGATTCGAATCTCTTGCTTAAGGATTCCAATTCTTTAGAAAACCCAGAAATATTCTTTAAGGAAGCAGCTGCCTCTCTCAATTTGTCGTTGATCGCCATCTCACTTTCATCAAATTCACCTGAAATTTGCGATAATTTGAGTTTGATCTCTTCGGCATGTTCTAAGAGCTTTAGTTCCTCTTCCAAGTCATTTTGCTCTCCTTTTTTCAAATCTGCTGCAACCAATTCGTCAAGGAGGTATTTTTTATAATCCTCGTCTGACTTAGCGTTTTTCTCTTCATCCAACAGATCGGTTAATTTTTTGGCTAATTGGCTAAAGGTTTGAAAATCCGATTGAAATTGATGGAGTTCTTTGGACGTCTGAGCAAAGTCATCAATCAGCTTCACCTTCACAGACTTATTACCCAATTGTATGCTTTCATTTTGAGAATGAATATCAATCAATCGAAGCCCGACAGTTTTCATGATCTCTAAAGTGACAGGCACATCATTGATAAATGCTCTGGATTTACCTTTAGGGTTGATTTCTCTTCTGATGATAGTCGAAGCCTCGTAGTCCAAGTCCTCCTCTTCAAACAAAGTCTCCAAGTCAAGTTTGGAAATATCAAACTCCCCTTCTACCACACATTTTTTGTCTTTATCAAGTAAAGCCTTGGTATCAGCCCTTTTTCCTAAGAGCAAACCAACTGCACCAAGCATGATGGACTTTCCTGCTCCTGTTTCTCCAGTGATAATATTAAGTCCTGCATCTGGTTCGAGTTGCAGTTTTTTTATCAATGCGTAATTACTAATGGACAAACTTGAAATCATGAAATGCTTTCCCTTATTCAGTTGAAAATGAAATCAAAAATAAAAATTTTAGACCGATCTAAGTACGAATCTTTTTCAAAGTTCAACACTAAGAAGAAGATGTTGGATTAGTTTTCTAAAATCTTCTTAAACTCTTCTGTTTTCGAAGGTTCTAAAGCTTTTAGAATATTGTACACTTCACGTCTTTGAGCTAAATCTCCCTGTGAAAAAATGCTCACTATTTCGTCCATTTTCGCATCAAGGAACGATATGATCAATATTGAACGCGGTTTGGCTCTGTTTACGGCTTGCACTTTTTTCAAAGCTTCTAAAATATTAGTTCTTGCAGTTTCCGGATCATCAGCCATCAAATCCAATCCTTTGAGGTGATACTCATACGTCACTTCCCGCATAGGTTCCATCACTTGATCAATGCTATTCTCAGCCCACCAATATCGATTCCTTACACTATTAAACTGATCCCAACCAGGTATACCGGATTGCTGAGCATTGTTCACCACTTGCCAGGCCGCCTCATAGTACGGCTGTCCTCCCAGGTTTTCAAAAGAATCGAAATCATTGGCTAGAATCATATAGGCATAAAACCCTAGCATTGAAGTAATATTAGACAAATAGGTGTTCGGTTGAAAATCCAAAGGCTGAGACTCCGTGTACTCAAAATTGAAGTCACGATCTGCAAAATTGATCAAAACAGCTTCATAAGAAGAATTGTACACTGGACGAGCTGAAACTACTTGTACAGTCGCTTGATAGTTGCCAATCGAAGGCTGAGATTCTAGCGTAATATTTATTCCGCAATTGATTCGCTCATTATTTTCAAAACGATCCTCTGCCCATTTCCTGTCATTGAGGAATTTAGCAAATTCAATTTCCATTTCTTCAAACACCCGCCGCTCTGTAGTTTCGATCTGAATGGCCTCCACATTGACTTGACAATTCAATTCTTGTGCATAGCTACCCGTAATGGAAGCGATGAAAATTAAAAGAAATAAAATGCTAAGACTGGATTTTTTCATGAATACAGTTAAGGATGTCATTGGCAACTTTTTGCTTCGATTTAAGCTCAAAGTACTTCGGTTTTTGATCAACGCTGAAGATAGTAATTTTATTAGTATCCACAGAAAATCCTGCACCATTATCATTCAAAGAATTGAGTACGATGAGGTCAAAGTTCTTTTTAGACATTTTCTCTTTGGCATACTGCTCCTCCTTTTCTGTTTCTAAAGCAAATCCAACATTGATTTGATGAGTTCCTTTGCGCTTACCCATTTCAGCGGCAATATCCTTATTCTTCACCAACTCAATAGTCATCGACTGACCTGCCTTTTTTATCTTTTCTACTGCTTGAGAAACCGGCTTATAATCTGCAACTGCAGCTGCGAAAATGGCAATGTTTGTCTCATCATAAGATTTGGCTACTGCTTCGTACATTTCATCAGCAGATGATACTTGTATGAGGGAAATAGCGTCAGTCACTAATTCATAATTACCTGGCCCCGCAATTAACTGGACTTGGGCGCCTTCATCTGCCATGGCGTGAGCCAATGCCAATCCCATTTTACCTGAAGAATGATTGCCAATAAATCGGACAGGATCAATTTTTTCGTAGGTTGGTCCAGCGGTAATCAACACCCGTTGACCTTCGAATCGTTTTTTTTTTGAAAAATGAGCTGTAATGTGGTTGAAAAGCTCCTCTGGCTCAGCCATTCTGCCTTCACCAATTAATCCACTCGCCAATTCTCCATGCTCAGCATCCAGTACCTGATGTCCATAAGATTGTAAAGTTTTAAGATTAGTGCATGTAGAAGGATGTTTGTACATATCCAAATCCATCGCTGGGGCAATCATCACCGGGCATTTGGCTGACAAATAAGTAGCCATCAACAGGTTGTCACATAGCCCATGAGCCATCTTGGCTATGGAATTGGCGCTGGCCGGTGCTAGGATCATAAGATCAGCCCAAAGACCCAATTCAACATGGTTCTCCCATTGCCCTTGATCATCTTTCTCGAAAGAAGAAACCACTGGATTTTTGGACAGCGTAGAAAGCGTAAGTGGAGTAATAAATGATTTGGCTGACGAAGTCATTACGACCTTCACATCACAGTCAGCCTTGACCAGGAGTCTGATCAAAAGAGCGGATTTGTATGCGGCTATGCTGCCGCATACTCCTAGTAATATTTTCTTCCCCTTTAGCATTGGGGCGCGAATTAAATTTCGATGCCGCCTTCTTCTTTCACAGCATCTCGAACCAAAATTTTCCCTTCAGAAAATTCTTCGATAGCCACTACAGTAGGCTTTGGCATTCTTTCGTAAAACTTAGAAATTTCGATTTGCTCTCTGTTTTCAAAAATCTCTTCCAAATTGTCTACAGTAGATGCAAATTCTGCCAATTTCCCGCTCAACTCTTCTCTCACGTTAGAAGAAATTTGTCTAGCTCTTTTAGAAATTACATTTAGAGACTTATAAATATTGCCAGTAGAATTTGACAATTCAGTAATATCTCTTGTTACAATTGATGGTTTAACCGCCATTATTATGAATTTTTAGATAATTTTTTCGTTTGTTCTAGTGACTCCACATAAAACTTCTCAGCCTTTTTTACGAACTCACTATCTGGATACCTGTCTACAAAATCTTCGTAGATTTCAATAGTTTTTTGAAACCGTTCTTTTTGCTTCGCACGAATACTCTGCTTGGCATAACTAAACTCTGAATCGACTGCATAGTACAGAATTTCTTCGTTTAGTTTAGAATCTGGAAACTCATCAGCGAAAGTTTCGAAAGCTACCCTGGCAGCTTCCCATCTTTCTAGCTTATGATATTGTTTAGCATTTTCAAATGCTTTCTTTTCTAATTTTCTCTGTAGCTCATCTATGTACTTTGTGGCGGGCTGAGCATATTCGCTATAAGGGTTTCTATTGATGAAAACCTGAAACTCATTGATCGCCAAGTAAGTACTACTCTGATCCAGATTGTAATCTGGGCTCTGCAAGTATGCCGAATAAGCAGACATATATGCCGCTTCTATGGCCCAGTCACTTCGTGAATAGATCGTCGCAAACTCCTTGAAATAGCTTCCGCTTAGAATGTATTGTCTTTGGTGATAATAAGAATAAGCTCTATAGAAACTAGCTTTTTCTGCATCGAGGGTACCTTTGATGATTGGTAATACCTGATCAAACAGGACTCCTGCTTTGTAATACTCCTCTTCTTCGTAGTAGCGAAGTGCGGCCTCATACTTCAACTGCCAATCGGTACTTTTTTGTAGTCTTTTGAATTCACTACAAGAAATAGCCAAAATCGACGCAAAAACCAGTACAAAATTCCCTAAAACCCTCATTTTTCGCATAAGCCTGCAAATATAGCTTCTTTAGTTTAAATACAATAAAAATTGAGATGAGATTCATCCACCTTTCTGACGGTTTAGCGCCCTTTAGGTAAATGTTGTTCCGCTTGCTTTAGTTGCTTGTCGATTCCAATTTTTTTTCCCTTTTTCATTAACTCCTCCCCCTTCTTCAAAGCGTCAGGGTGATCATCCATTAATTCTTTGGCCTTCTTTTCAATCAATTCTTGTTTTGATACCTGATCTCCAGGTTTGTAATATGTCGCTACTTCATACAATTCTGGACGTTCGTCAGCTCGCCAATCGAATTCTTCAAGAAACATCTCACTTTCCTCTAACTCATGTGGGGGTATAAACTTGGCTTCTGGCTGTGTGTAAAAAGTGATATTCTTCATTACATTTTCATCAAACCGCAAAGTCATAGAGCTACAAAAAATCTTATTCATACCAATCATCAAACTGTCACCCTTCAAAACGAAATAGTGACTCTCGCCATTTCCGTCGATATCCATTTCCTGAATATCTCCATACTCATTGAAGTCACCGATCATTTTGCGACCCTTGATCTGATTGTGCTGACCGAGTGTATCAATTGATATCAAAAAAGCATTTCTCTTGAGTGTCATGGTTCTTAGAATATCTTCTTGAAAGAATAGTTCTATACTATCGGACACCATCTGACTGCTTTTATTCCAGATAACGGGATCATTGTACATGTGTATAATTGAATCAGAAAGAAAGTACGCCACCGAATCACATTTTCCCTGCATATTGAGTTTGTACATAAGAATATTATGAAAGGCTAAAATTCTCTCCTTATCCTTGTCCACATTTTCTATGGAAATCAATGTATCCGAAACCATGAAAAAAGTATCCTGTTTCATCACTCGTTTCATCAATGGCCTTCCATATACCGTACTTAAACCTTTGCTCTTTTCATAAACAGCCTTATCTCCTAGAATGAAGATATCATCCTTTTTTGAGGTCATAACTACATTACCTTTAGCTGTATAAATTTTTCTTTTGTCGTCAATAAAAATCTCATCCCCAGTTACTACATAGTTTTTGGTTTCAATTGTACCTTCATCAAATATGGTCTGATCATGTGCTGTCCTAAACCTTCCTCCGTCTGCATCTACGGTGGTTCCATCTCTCCTTACGATATAGGTAGGACCTTTGGTTACTGCCACTTTCGAAATCGACGAATATTCCAATGTATCTGCCTTCAGGTTAAAGTCTGGTGCAACCAATAACACGTCTTTATAGAAAAATGCCTGACTGCTCTTGGAGTGATAAACCCCATAGGTACTGGTGAGGGTATTTCGCTCGTCCACAAGCTTACCATGCTCTTTGAATTCCCCCACTTCTGTAAGAAGATTATAATCAAGAATATCTGTATAGAGTACTTTTCTTCCTTTTCGATAAACCACGTCTTCTCGAAGCAGAGCCATACCTTCATCTCCTTTGTATATTAACTTTTTGGAGGTAATAGTCACTGAATCGTCGACTATTCTTACCCGACCAAAAGCCTCCATTTCATTCGATTTGGAATAAAAATAAGCTGAATCACAATATACTGTAGTTGACTTTTGGGTAAAAACAACGTTGTACAAGAGCTTTTTGAATCGAACTTTGCCAGCTCGTGAATTCGTTAATCTATCGGCTTTATACTTTATTCTATCTCCTTTCTGAGCCATGACGCCAGAAGAAAAAAGAAGGGCACAAACCAACCAAAACAGAAATGTATTTCGCATAGTGAAAAAATATGGAGCAAAACTACATGGAAACCATGATATAAATAAACTATAGCGCATTCAACTCGATAAGCAAATTGCACACCAAATGAAGCAGTGTTCGTTCGCTTACCTAACGAAAAAAAACTAAGTTTGATCCAAAATTCTAAAGGTTGAGCACATTACTCCAATCATTCGAAAAATTCGTCAATAAAGAAGCGCTCTTCACGACAGAAGATGACCTGCTGATAGCCGTCAGCGGTGGATTAGATTCTGTGGTTTTACTGCATCTTTTAATGTCATTGAAGTATTCAACAGCAATTGCACATTGCAACTTTCAGTTGAGGGGTAAAGATTCAGATCAAGATGCCACATTTATTGAAGGTCTAGGGAAATCATATCATGCAAAAGTTCACTTGCAAAAATTCGACACAACAACTTATGCGGAAAACCATCAGGTATCCACACAGTTGGCAGCAAGGGAATTAAGATACCGCTGGTTTGAAGAACTACTTGCTTCTCACAAATACAAATATCTACTCACCGCACATCACGCCAATGATCAAGTGGAAACCATGCTGTACAACCTGACCAAAGGCACAGGAATAGCAGGATTGCGTGGTATTCCATTAAAGAATAATTATGTCAGACGACCCTTATTATTTGCTAATCGAGAGGAGATTGAACTGTATGCCAAAGAGCATCAGTTAGAATGGCGAGAAGATGCTTCTAACCAGCAAGACAAATACAGTCGAAATCATTTACGGCTAAATGTAATACCAGAGCTAAAGGAGATCAATCCGGGCTTAGAGCAAACGATGCTCCAAAACAGTCGCAGGTTTGATGCTTTAGAAAAACTATTAATGAAAGAGGTGTCTAGCATCAAGGGCCAATTCTTCAAACAAAAGAATACTACTTACTCTCTGGGCATGGAATGGTACGATGAATCCAAAGGCGGGCTTTCGGTTCTTACCGAGATATTAAAACCTTACGGATTTAATTTTGATCAATGCATTTCAATTGGAGAGGCGACAAATGCTCAGGCCATTGGCAAACAATTCTATTCCAGAAAATTTGTACTTGCCATTGACAGAGAAAAAATCAGTATTGTACCACAACAATCGAACGAATCGTTTTCGATACTCATAAGCGACATAAACCAATTAGCCACGGTGCCGTTTGCTGATTTTACTTTAGAAATAACCGATAAAAATGAAAGCTGGTCTAAAGACACCAAAGTCGCCAATCTAGATGCAGACCTTATTAGTTTACCTCTAAAAATCAGGAATTGGAATCAAGGAGATTTCTTCATCCCCTTGGGAATGAAGGGCAAAAAAAAGATCAGTGATTTTATGATTGATGAGAAAATTCCCGTAAACTTGAAATCAAGGGTTACGCTATTTGAATCAAATGATGACATCATCTGGGTGGCGGGGTACCGAATTGACGATCGATACAAAGTCACACCTAAAACTAAACGCGTATTGATCATAAAAATGACTGATCATGTTTAATCCATTTAAGAAAAAATATAACAAAGAAGAACTTGAACTGATCGCATTTTTGGCTCAGACCAGGCACTTCGAAAAATTGAATGAAGATGAACTGGCTCTTTTTCTTCCATGCATGCACCTAAGAACTTACCAGCAAGACGAAGTGATTTTTTTCTCAGGCGACCCCAGCCATGCACTTTATATCATAAAAAGAGGATCAGTATCTCTTTCTATAGATGTAAACAATAGATTTGAACAATTAGCCGAATCACATAGAGGGAGTATTTTTGGGGACAATTGCTTAATTGAAGACGCCAAAAGAATTTACACTACTGTAATCACGTCTGAAAAGGCACAGCTTTATGTCATACCTCAGATCAATTTGCTTGAGATTTTTCAAAATCACCCAGAAGTAAAAGCCAAAATGATGAGTGCTTTTTCTGAAATTTACAATGAGTACACCACTCAACTTTTCAAAACTTATAAGTCTCACTTTGGATTCTTCGAGCTGAGCAAAGTCTACCAGGGAAAAATATAAGCAGCCCTCAAGAAATCATTCCTTTTTGTCAATTAAGCCCATAATTTGGCTATTTTTGCGGCAAGAAAAGATCCCTAATTTAGAATTAAAAAATACAAACAAAATGAAAGTAACCGTAGTAGGTGCCGGAAACGTAGGCGCCAGTGTAGCTGAGTATGTAGCCATGAAAGAATTGGCTGATGAAGTAGTGATCCTAGACATCAAAGAAGGTTTTGCAGAAGGTAAAGCCATGGATCTAAACCAATGTGCCACCCTTAATGGATTCAACGCAAAAGTAATTGGTACTACGGGCGACTATTCTAAAACTGCAGGTTCTTCTGTAGTAGTGATCACATCAGGTATCCCAAGAAAACCAGGGATGACAAGAGAAGAATTGATTGGAACTAATGCAGGCATTGTAAAATCTGTGACTGAAAACTTAGTGAAGCACTCTCCTGACGCCGTGCTTGTAGTAATCAGTAATCCTATGGATACAATGACTTACTTGTCTGTTAAAACTAGTGGATTGGCTAAAAACAAAGTGATCGGTATGGGTGGTACTTTGGACAGTGCGAGATTTAAGTACAGATTGTCTGAAGCATTAGATTGTAATCCAAATGATGTAAAAGGAATGGTGATAGGTGGACACGGCGATACGACTATGATTCCATTGACAAGATTGGCCTCTTACAACGCTACTCCTGCTTCTAACTATATCTCTGCAGAGAGAATGGAAAAAGTGGCTGCTGATACGATGGTAGGAGGAGCTACATTGACTGGTCTTCTAGGCACGTCTGCATGGTATGCTCCTGGTGCTGCTGGCGCTGAAGTAGTTGAGGCGATCATCAGAGATAAAAAAATCATGATGCCATGTTCTGTTTACTTAGAAGGTGAGTATGGACAAAAAGATATCTGTATTGGTGTGCCCGTAATATTGGGTAGAAACGGTATCGAAAAAATCGTAGAGTTGGATTTGAACGAAGACGAAAAAGCGAAATTCGAAGCTAGTGCCACTGCCGTTAGAAAAATGAATGACGCACTTGAGCTATAAGTTGAAAGTTCTAAAGTAAAAAGTTTGCCCTTTTAATCACTCAGGGAGACTGATGAAAATACAAACTCCCGCCTGATTATTCAGGCGGGAGTTTTTTGTTGTGATTTGACTGATCATCAAGTGTTATTTCAATTCTACCAATTTGGTTTCATTCGTAATAAACCCTTGAGACTTTACTATGAGATTGACCATACCTAACTCAGGCACAAACCACTCTGTTTTGTAAGAAACAATGTAACCATCGTTATTGACCAATTTATTTTTATCTAAACGATTAGCCACCTTTTTGGTCCAATAGTCCTCTACGGTTGTATTCATTTTTTCTACCGCCACACGGCTATCATTCGACTGATAATCAAAATCCGCAAAGGTTTTAGTCCACAATTCAGACTCAATAACATAAGCCGTGTATTTCTTCTTACCTAAGGCATACTCAACAGTTCCAGTTACCTGCGCATTCGCATTATTGATTTGTAACGTCAGAAAAGATTTGGTTTGAAGAACCTTAGTGGGCGTATATTGAACCCAACTTTTATTCATTCCGAAACCAGCATAACTTGTGCCTTTTGCTGAAACAACGTTCACTTCTATAACATCAGTTTCTGGATAAGTCCACAGGTAATCCATATAGGGCTCCAATTGATCTCCAACCTTGATAGCTTTTGGAAGCTTATTGACTCCTAATAAGGAATATCCCACCTTTTTACCCTGTGGACTCATGGACTCTTGAAAACCAATTCTTCTGGCCAGGTATAACGTATCAGCCGTACATGAGATATGGGATTCGTACTCAACATTATTAATCGTTGCTACCATTTTTGCATGGTCTAACCCTTCCTTATTATCAACTTCTGTGGCCACATAGGTCATATCAAAAGTATATTTTGGCTTCATCTTTCCTGCCATCACTTTTTCATTATGTTCAGCGATTATTCCTTCCCTTTTAGCTGGCTTAGTTTTTGTCCATTTATTAATATCCTGTGCTACGGGAGTATCATAGGATATAGAGGAGAGCTTGTAATTCTGTCCTTTTTTCACTGGCAGGCAGTCTTGTGAGTATCCCATGACGCTAATAGATACAGCCATGAGGCTAAGAATACATTTCTTCATTTGCTTGATGTTTAGATTAATTTGTTGAAAGTTAATTTCCTAATCAAACAGCTTCAATACCTAGTAGTACGGATATTTAGTTCGGTTTTGATTCAAGCGATACTGCTACTTAAACAAAAAACTCCCATCTGAGTAATCAGGCGGGAGTTTTCATAGGTTTATTTTATCCGTTCGAGCACTCCCTTACTTTTTACGATGTTTTTGTAATCCCATTGAATGTCTCTGGATTTTGCAAGCCATCTCTTTAGTTCGACTTGATTAATCTCATTAACAGACTGATAAAACATAGAAGCATCTTTAAACTTAACTCCTCTTACATTCAGTCTCTCCTCCTCAAAATCTGCCCCGCTCCAAAACATCAATCGCAAGCCTTTCTTTTGTTTGCTATAGCCTACAATCGGATTACCATCCAAAAACCAAACGGGATGAGCATGCCAAATTTTACTTTCGGATTCTGCTAATTCGTGGTCAATCACTTCATACAAGGCATCACAAATGGCTTCATCTATAGAATTTTGTTTTTGATGATATGTTTTGATTTCAAGATTCATTTGTATTGAGCTGGTTAACCACCCTACTCCCTCACACTCCAAATTTCGTGAATAGGATCACCTTTACTGGAAAGGCCTTTATGATTCCACTGGCCATTGTTCAGTTCGTAGTCAAATTTCAAACTCAAACCAGCCTTGGTATCATCACGTGAAAAAAACACTATGTTTTCGGTATAAACACCGTCTTCAGTTGTGTAGGTACCACCTCCGGTTCCTTTAAACTCCTTCGTTTCTGTATTGTAAGCAATCCATTGGAATCTAGTGCCTGACAATATTTTCATGGTTTTTCGAGGTCGGGTGGTATCACGTGTCTGAGTTTTCCCATCTCTTACTCGACCAGACATCAGCCAAGCTCCTTGAAGTGCCCCAGGACTTCCATTATCTATTCTTTTGAACTTTACCTCACTGCCTACAATTTGGATAAAATCCTCTGTGAGCACTATTTCAAAGTTGGGAGTAGTACCTACTTTGTCGGGATTATCGGTATGAAACTCTACCTCCTCTGTCATGATGCTTCCTTCCAGCTTCCAAGTACCTCCATTGGAATGGATGAATTTCCCTGATTCTGCTTCGTAGATACTCAATACTTGATAACCGTCAGAAAAAATCAGCACGTTTCTTAATTGTACACCCTGATCAGATGTGGTTAATGCTTCCCATGCTCCTATCGGGCTTTGCGCCGTTGCTTTTAAAGAAAGGAACAAACTCAAAAGTAAAAACAGCTTTTTCATGATGATTGATGGTTTTGGTCTCGTTAAATAGGGTTTCTACAATTTAATCAATTCCTTAATTTAATAATCTACAACCCAACGCGATCCTGGCTCCAGCGTCTTTCTTTCCTTCTTTCCTTTTCCTTTTGGAATCAAAGTAATTGATTGACTTTCTGAATCCAAGGAATAAATAAAAAGTTGATTTTCGGTGCGCTTAATAAACACATCCAATACTCCTTCTGCTTGTATAGTAAATTTTTGTCCTTTAATAGCTGTCGCATCGAATACATATGTACTGCTATCTGAACTGAGACTATTGGCAGCATCTCCCTCCAATTCCCATTCAGATAGACCCACTTTCCAATCATTTATCCGCCCTATCGAGTTTTCATCCAAGCGGTTGCTGTATCCCTTGTAGGGGTATATAACGGTAAGAAAACTGAAATCCTTTTGATTCTCTTTTACTATCACACGCCATTGTTTGCCACGCGTACCATCACTCATCACGGTATCCACATCCATCAACTGCAAAATATCGTGTCCGCTTGCGTCTGGTGCAAACGATCGTAAGAGTCCAGGGCCATTTTCAACCGTATAGTGCCCCTGCCATACCTGTTTGTAGTTGTGTTGATTTTCAGAATTGAAATCGTCTTTGACTATCCAAAACTCATCATTAACAAAAATCACTTGCCTAGTATACGTGACCCCAATATTTTTAAATCCATCATGACGTCCAGCAAAAAAGTCAAAATGATCATTGGTCTCCCAGGCAATCACTTCAGGGTTTGGCAATCCCTTGAATTTACCAAATCCACTTCCTCCTCTATTGGAGGTGTAATTTTTTCCCTGAAGTTGATCATCTACCAAGGCCACATTCTTGACCATCGAATTCTTGAAAAACCCGTAGTCTTCAAGCGAATAGCGCACCTGATAATTAGGAAGAATGACATGCCCATTGGCTATGGCTTGAATGCCTAACATATCGCCATGCTGATGATCAGGCTTATCCTCATCCAAACCTGCTGATACAATCATCATTTTGTCCTCTTCATCCCAACCTTCTCGCATGATGAAATATCCCGTATCATCAAAAGACAATGAACCATAGGTTGGTTGCTTTCTTTGGATGTTTTCTAGCATCTTAATTTGGTCATTGCTAAGAAACCAATACACCCGATCATCTACTTTATCAGTAGCAAAATACCCGAATTCAGGATCTTCAAATAACAAATACCCTAGGGTCATGGCGCCAGAAATATCATTTTTCTCAGCCCAAGGAATCTCCGTGTCGTCCTGCAGCACGGGTGCCGTCCGGTCAGGATAAGCTACTTTGACTAGCGTAGTAAATAAACCTCTGAGTTTTTCTTCCCATGCCTGATCAATCGGAATGTCATTTAATTTGGCTAACTGATAAACATAGTAATAATTGTTAATGTCGCTCATATGGTAATGAACGGTACGCTCAAACTGAAAGCCATCGTCATTCACTTCCTTGTCTATGTGCTCTTTGAGCCGAAGCATCGAACGATCCATCCACAGGTCAGTTCCTCGAAAATCCCTAAGCAAAATAGCCAGCATGGCCAAAGCGGACATGCCTCGTGTTTGATGATTACCCGGCACAAAGCGATCATTGTCTTCGTAGAGGTGTTGTCCGTGCTGAAGCAAAGTAGCTATCGTGGTCAACTGATCCTGATCGGAGTATTCAGGTTCGTTCAGAAACATATTGTGAATCCAGAGCCAATTTAGGATTCGATAACCCGACCTAAATGCTTCGTAAACTCCATTTCCATCCTCAATTTTCTCGTACTCACCCGTTTCCAAAGCCGCATTTAATGAACCCATCTGGTTTTCAAAGTATTGGATATACTTTGGATCTTTGTCCGTGTTAAAATAATGCAGTGCAATGTCGACCATCTTGTGCTGACGTGCCAAGTGTCGTAAAGCATACGCATTCACTGGCTCACCATTCAGGTAATTAAAAGGCAACTTCCATAGGGTGGAATCCGCATACTTACCCATATGATCCAGCGCTCGTTTGGCATGATCTTCCTGCTTATTGAATACCGCATTGTAATGTGGTAGCCTTTGAGCAAAGGATTGGTAATCATAAAAGAAACGCTCGGAGAACTTCTGACGGAAGTATTCCGCCAGATCGCTCTCAGATATCTCATTTCCGGAAGCTATTTGCTTACGTATGTCTGCTTTCAGCAACCCTACCAATTCCTGATTATCTACTACACGATCAGAAACTATGAGCTGAGAAAAGGCATTTTCTCCAATGCCAAGAAATATTAAAACAAAGACAAACTTCCTCATTAGTACATCAATTTCATTGGTAAATTTTGCTCAGTGATCATTTTTCCTGAGTTTTCGATTATGTTGTTAGAAGCCGAATTGTTTTTAGCTCCCCAGAGTCTGGCAACTAATTCCACTTGGTTATTCTCAAAAGAGTTTTCAATCAATGCTACATTGATGATCCCGTAGGTATTGATCAAAATGCCTGACTTATCTTTCGCTCCGCAATTGCTAAATGAGCTTCCTTTTACAAGCAAATTGCCTCCAACCGTAGACTCATCATAGCCGCCTCGGTAGTAGTCGATTACATTCGCTCCTACATTTTCAAATTGACAATCCGTTATAAATACATTCTCCGCATTGTATTCTCCTTTGTCTTCATCTTCAGCGGCCAGTTCGATACCATTGTTGCAGTTTTTAATGCTTGTGGATTTGAACTTGATGAACTCAGCAAAAGAAAATTTATATCCTTTCAGCACGTAATCAAAGTTGGATATTTCTACATCCTTCACCTTCAGATTGTATAAACTAGACATATTTTCCTTCAAACTAGCAAAAGCATAATTCTCTCCCGACCCAGTCAGCACGATAGACTTCAACTTAAGCATACCCTTGGGGTTCATTTCGAATGCCGGAGTAGCTGCCGGCCCTTGGTAAACGATGGTCGATTTCTTCGTAGAATCTGCTGATTGGATGGTCAACTTTTTAGCAATTTTTAATGGTGCATTGAGTTCATAACTATCCGCAGAAAGCGTTACCACATCACCATCATTGGCATTTTCGATAGCATCTATCAATTCTGAAGTTGTGCTTGCTAAGTACGTTTTAGATGTTTCTGTTATAGCACTTGGATCATACCAATCTGGCCCATATTGAGACTGATCCATGATATTTGGCTTCTGCACCTTTGACCCATTGATCGCTCCTATAGAATTGTTGCCTTTTCGACTATTTCCAAACAAATCTTTTGTAATCTGTTCAAATTCAAACCCTTGATATGGTGCTATGGAAGGGAAGTCGCTGGTAGGCACCCAGATATTCTCATCAATTTCATTCAAACTAAAATCCTTGGTTTCAAGGCCTTCCACACCTTGAAACGATACTCCTTGGTTATTGATCACGTTGCTCTTGAAGTCAATCCCGTTGATGGAATCGTGACGGAAAATCGGCATCTTGTCACCAGTACTATTGTAAATCACATTATTGGCCAGCAAGGTGCGAATAGGTCTTTCCGATCTGATTTCTGAGGCTGGCAAAACGTCCTTTTGATCTACATTTGACCCTACACCAAATTGCCATGGCGAAGTACAATCCACCCAAGTATTATAAGCCACTACCACATCAGTCACCTGAAAATAGCGATTAACCGCAGGCCGTCGGATCCCGTTCATCATAGCCAATGGCGCTCTGAAGATTTCACCTCGTAATTTGTAGAAGTAGTTGTTCATCACCCAGTGACCGGTGCCGATCAATCGTATACCACCAACTTGTGGAGAATTTTCATCTCCTATGAAATAATTGCCATCCACGATGCAGTAGTTGCCATGTCTGGTCACCAATGACCCTTGACTCTTGTAGAATACGTTATTTCTAAATTCATTGAAATTCGTTTTACTAGAAATGATCTCCACTTCACCATTGCAGCGATCGAATAGATTACTCTCTACTAGCGTATGGCTTGGAGACATCGAGGTTCCGCTATTCCCTATCTGGATGGTCTCTGCACTTGGGCCGCCTTTTGGCGGTCTGGGTCCAAAGTGGTTGTTGTTGATCTTGTGGTAGTTTTTGATGCTTTTATTTCCGGCTAAGTCTACTCTGATGGTTGGTCCTCGATTAGACTTTCCTTCTATATAACAATGATCAAGCTGATTGTGTCGGCCTCTGAATTGCACCCATAAATCAGCTTCATTACGCTGTGCTTTATTGAAGTCTTTGATCACACAATTGGTGACGCGACTGTGGTTGGCCACTCGTTTACTATCTTTTGCAAACTGGATCACGGTACGAGAGGGAGAAGCACCATTGGTGAAATATAATCCGTCTACTACCAGATACTCTCCAGCCAGCTTCAGATCCGATTGGCCTTGAATGATGACCTGCCCAGGCGTTTCCGCTCTAAGCGTAATGGGCTGTTTCTCTGTTCCGCTAGCATAAAACCGAATCTCAATATCATCCCATTCTCCATTGGCCATCACAATTTCTGTTCCGGGCTGAGCATTAGTGATGGCAGCCTTTAGTTCTTTGGCATCTGAGACTTTTACGCTGTTTTTAGTTGTTGTTTGTTCGCAACTCACCATTGTCGCAACAAGTGTGAGTATTAAAAGTAAGTGTTTCATTTGTATCAAATTTATTAATCGTACTGATTGAGTGTTTTTGTCTTGTATGTATTTAAGCCTCCTTCCAAAATCGCTGAATAGTGTCTAAGTCTTTATTCATGGCATCAAAAACCACCTGCTGATCAACTTTAATTTCGGTTCGTCCTTTTTCTGCTCCACCCAGTGGGTATTCCAGATGCAGACTGACCGGAGGGTTTAGCCCATAGCTTTTCAATTGCTTGAAATAGGTTTTGAAATCTACCATACCTTCCCCTATGGGAACGTTCACGATGTTCCATTTCCCCTCTACCTTATCCCATTTGAAGTCTTTCAGTGCGATGGTTTTGATCTGTGACCGCAGCAATTGTACGCCATTCGGCCATGACTTGCCTCCTTCTGCAATCGCATGACGGATATCGTACTGCGCACCAAAATACTTTGGGTCTGCATCCTCTAGAATTTTCTTCACTTCCCAGACCGAAGCGCCTATTTTCAATCCGGAGTGGTTTTGATAGCATCCTACGATACCATAGGACTTATTAAGTTCGGCTAGCTGACGAACCGTCGCCTTGTAGTAGTCCAGCGATTCTTCCAGAGAAATATCGTTCATGTAACTAAACCAATTGCTCCTGTAAAATTTTACACCTTCTGCGGCAGCAGTCTTAATCACCTCTTCATCCACCAGACTATTGGCATCCGAAATGGCTGTAGTAATCATATCACAGGAAAGGCCAGCTCCATTGATATCACGAACAGCTTTTGGCAGGTCTCTTTTTACATTTTCAGGTAGCACATGCCCCTTAGGCCGAACCGTCAGATCCAGCCCTTGAAAGCCTATTTTCGCTGCTGACTGAGCAGCTTCTTTCCAATCGAGAAAATGAAGGTGTTTGGAAAAGAGATGAACGGTTAGTGGTTTATCCAATTCATCAGAACTCAAAAAATTCAGAGGATTGGATACTAAAGGCACAGCACAGGAAACTGTACCCATTTTTTTGATAAATGCGCGCCTTGAACCATCCATTGTTTTGTTTTTCTAATTGGTCTACCAATTACTGGTAGGCTAATTTGCAATATAGCAATTTTATCACATCTATAAATTCGATCCGGTCATTTCCGAAATGGAAACGCTCTAAGATTGGCGCGATCAATCACACGAATGAGTACTGTAAAATTCTTATTGCTTGATGAGATTTTGTCTCTCACTATGAATCAGTCGGTCATCGAAGCCAAACTGCTTGATGCTCACTACATATATCCCTTTTGACAAATCAGAAATATCTAGTTGAATAGAATGGTCACCAACTACAAAAGAATCCTGGAGACCAATACCTGTTTGCTGGCCAGTGATAGTTAGCAGTTCCAGTTGAATTTTTGATGCCTGGTTTGTACGAATATCAACATTGAGCTTATGTTGAGACGGGTTTGGAAAAATACGCCAGCCCTTCCCATTGATCTCATTGTCAATATTCAATACTTCAGTGAAATTGGCTGTAATGTCCATGTTTCCATCTATTGTGATGGTCTGTGGGTTTGTCGTACCAGAAAGATCCCCTGACCAGCCCGTGAATTGACTCCCATTGACGATAACAGCCGTGGCGATGACGGAAGTCCCAGAGGCATAAAACCCTGAAGGCGGGTTCAAATTAATTTCTCCACTACCAACTACTGTCGTGCTGAGAGTGAAAAACTCCTGATCAGAAAGGTAGATTGGGCCTGTATTACTTTCGTTCACATGTGGTTTGACCACTCCATCAGCGGAGTACTCGAATGCCCCTACATCTTTGGTCGCAGCATCCGTTGGTCGGGTTTGACGCATCAAATCCAATAATATATCTTCATCAATATCCAGCCCTTCGATGGTGGGGATGGCGGGATACTCAGAAGCTCCTTCATCTATGGCAGCACTCCCAGATCCTATTTGCAAATAGCCCTCGCTATTGGTTTCCAACTCCAAATCTACCTCTGTAAGTCCATCAGGTCGAGTAATACCCAATGTCCCTTCTGTCAAGTTGGCTATCCAAGTCTCATTGCCTGTAGCGTCTTCGAACAAGGATTCAGTAGGCTGGGCAAATAAATTATTGGCAAATACAACGCCTTTTGGTTCAAAACTTCCTTCACCTCCGAGTAAAACCGCTGCGCTATTTACTATAGTATTGAAGTAGATATGAATATTCTCTAATGGATCTGATTCTTCATTTTGCAGATAGATCGACCGTTTGTCTAATCCTTCGAAATAGTTGTTATAGATAAAATGGTTTTGACCCTCTCTTACTCTCACTCCTCCCATATTATTGATGAAAAAGTTACCATAAACCACCCCTTGATCACCATGTCTTAAAACCAGCTCCGCCTTCGTATTGTTTTCAAATGTGTTGTATCTAAAGACATTTTGAGCTGCTTTGTTTGAAATCAACTCACCATCTCCATCGCAATTGGTAAAATAGCAATACTCCACAATCGACCGACTTTCATATTCGGCCTGAGTGCTTACACCTATTCTTATAGGCTCTATTCCCATATCGTTACCCGTACCGTCAAAATTTTTGAACGAGCAATATTGCACCTTATGATAACCGGGTGTGTTTTCGTCAACAAGGATAGAAAGGATGTTCTGATCGTCTAGATTCAGTCTATTTTCAAAATTGCTATAACTGACAATGACTCGCTGAGACAATTCATCGATGATTAAGTATTTGTAGCTTGTATAATCTTTGATGTTGATTTGAGTCACCAAAACATCACTTCCATCTATTTGGATGACGTGGTCGGTACCAATGTCACCAGATAGAAACTGGATGCCACTTAGCGTCACATCATCGGCAGGAATTTCCACTTTGGAAGCTCCTGTCACACTCACACCTCCGCTCTTTTCAGCAGTCACAATCACTCCATCCTTATCAATATCCATGAAAATATCCTGATAAGAGCCTGATTCCCAAATGATAGAATCACCTGCGCTTGCATTTTGCATGGCATCATCAAATCCTGCCTGTGTAGAAACTGAAAAATTAGTGGATTGAGCGTATGCTACTCCATCAGCCAAGAGGCCAATCATCATTGCAGCAAGGAGGCGAAAGTGAAATGTCATAAGCTCAAATCTACTAAGCGAAAATTGGTCGACCAATTTAAATATGGAAGAATTTAATTAAATCTTTTCATACGAATACGGTGTTTTCATTTCTAATCACAGCATCTACTTTAAGTCCACCAATGAACGGAACCATAATTATCTAATCAAATCCCATAAAAAACTATGCAAAGAAGATATCCAGCAGCAAGTAATTATATACTTACGCTTACAACAAAATGACTCGAAGAAGGTTCATTGAGAAGCTTTATGTTTATGCCGTTGGAGGCATTATCATTTCATCTTTGATGAGCTTCTCATGCCCAACTATGAAGATGCTGTTTTGGAGGTTGGATATCCAATATGATGGAGGTAAAAGTGCCTGACCTTTCTGCTACTGTACCGTTTTATGGTTCTCAACCTACTACTGAACAAGCGGAGAAAGTCAACGCTCCATTGTTGCCATAAAAAAAAATGTTTGCTAAGTTCAATCGATGAGCTTAACTAAAATTCTATCAAGTCATCCAAAAAGAAACAAAAAATACAATACTTCTATAAATGAATTGAGCTACAAACCCTGATATAAAAATGAGTAAACCACTCCAAATCGTGTGGTACCATTTCATTTGCGCAAATTTTTTAATACTAACAATGGCATAGATTGTCGGAAGCACAAGCATGAAAAATGGCATCCAAATAGTCCAAGGACTCATATGTATCTCCAGCAAACCGTTGATCACCCACCGATACGCAGGAGCCAATGATATCCCAGCTATAATACATAAGAGAAAAACAGCAAAGAAGTGAACACTGAATATTAGACTATCATAGTAGTACTTTCGTTTTCTTATCGCGATCAAATAGACAAAAAAGGCTATCATAGGCACATTCAGAATCATAATGGTTTTGGACACATTGTCTGAGGTTTGCTTATAGATCGGGGCATACGCTTCCAAGTCCAACTCCTCCTGCACCAACTTATCTTCCACCATTCTTGAAGCCAAGGTGCCGTGCGTAGGCTGCTTCATCTGATCAGTCAGTGAAAGTGAATAATCAGTCAATGGCGACACAAAAAAGTACAATACATTGACAAACAAAAACAGTGTAATGGGCGACATAAACTTCCGTCGTTTTCCCTCCAGAAATTCATATGTCATCACCCCAGGCTTGAAAAGTAAATACTTATAACTCACCCAAAACCGATTGTCAACAAAAAAGAGATTATTAAGCAAATCACCTAATAGGTGCTTTAGCGAACGGTCTTTATCCTTGTTTTGTTGGCCACAGTTGGTACAATACTGACCGTTCAATGTTTCACCACAATTGAGGCAGGAATTCGACATAGATGCAAGTGAAGGTTAATATGCTCATGCAAAATAATAGATTTCCGGCTTAGATGGATAACGTTTTAGCATACCTAACATGTAATAATTTTGCTCAAGTAAATAATTCAAATGGTTTCTTAGTTGGTTTTTTCTTTAATTCCGCTAACGATCATCATGAATATTCCTAAGCCCATGGCGGCACTTCCAAGAATTAAAATCACTTGGTTGTGCCAAATGTTAAATCCAGCTAAGATTAATACCACTTCTGTTATTGCGAAGCCTAGTAGCAATAGTGCGCTTCCCATCTTTACAAATGCATTCAAGACCAACCACCTTTTTTCGATTAATAGTGCAAAAAACAGAAAGGAAATGGAACCTATGAGGCTTAGGTGTAAATAGGCGATAACAAGGGATTTGTTGTAGAATGCATACGATTCGAAGAAGGGAAATACAGAAAGGCATTGTAAAATTATTTTTAATGCGAACGAAGCTAAAAAAGTCAGGAAATAAAATTTGAACCAAATGCTTTCTTGCCCAAATCGAGAAGTGAGGTCTTTTGGCAAAGTCAGTATAAAAAAGACAAATGCAACTCCCAAGGTTAGGGCTGAAAGGTAAGCAATAGGCTGAATATGATTAGAAAATTCCATTCCTAAAAGAGATAGACTAATAGCAGGAATCACAATAATTGCAAACAGCCAATAAAATCGAATACCTTGTTTTCTATTATAATGAATATGATTCCTATCCAAATAATTAAAGAACAAGCCCAATACCACAAATAGAAACCAACCATTGTATTGAAGGTGCATGAAGGAATAGACCAATGAAGTGTAAACTTCTGTTCCACCCAACCCTTTGGCCGATGTGATGCCAATCGCATAAGGAAAGACCGTAGAGACTAAGCCAA
Organism: Reichenbachiella sp.; assembly: GCF_039969095.1. Lineage (GTDB taxonomy): Bacteria > Bacteroidota > Bacteroidia > Cytophagales > Cyclobacteriaceae > Reichenbachiella. The sequence continues at coordinate 226,320 of NZ_JBDVOL010000010.1, read as the reverse complement.
ACCATAACCCGGTTTTTACGAATTTCAGAGATAAGGTATTTTGATCTGAAGTGTTCGTTTTTTTAGTGTCCTTCAAAAACCGAAAAATGAACCAATAATTAAGCAATTGAAACAAGGTGGAGCATACGATAGAATACAAGCCATAACCTTGTAAGGCAAAAGAAACCAAAACCCCAATAACAATAGACACAGTCAGTTTAAATTGTAATGGGTATCGTCCTGTTTCGATTTGGTTTTTGGTCAAAAAAGTATTCGCAAGAAGCAGTTGCATCATCAGATATACCCAGCCTTGAAAGGCCGTATGAGAATGCGCATGAACAAGATTCAAATAATTAAATGGAATTGAAATGAAAGCTGCCGAACGTAGCAACGTTCCTATGAGAGCTACCAGGAAGAGAAAAATCAAACTTATTTTGCTCCATTCAGTTTTCATGTTGTTTGCGGATGATCAGCTAAATGAGTGGTAAGGATTAGAATGCATAACCTCTTGCTTCGCACATAGCCACGCTTTATTTCAAAATTATTACTTGTGGCGGACTTTCCTAGCCCTGCAAAAATGCCCAGATCGATTAAACTCCATTCATTCATTAGCGGATGTGATCTGCTTAACTCCCAGATATAGTTACTGTAGATTGTAAAGAAGTAGACTCTCCAAAGCTCCGATAAAAATACTTATTAGGATTTCTTTTAAAGACAATTTTTCTAAGTTAAATGAATTTGCATGAGCAATCCAAAGAGCCGCCAAAGCACAACAACCAAACATAATAGTTGTATAGATGCCTAAGTTATTGGGCAATATTCCTATCCAGTTCAAAAGATTTAATTCAAGAATTGTATACCCAAATATTGCCATAGCGAAATTCGACTTTACATTCTTTTGAAATAAAAATACTCCACAAGAAAAGAGCATAATGCTAATAAAATATGGAGCAAACTGCATGTAGTATTTAAAGCTAACCCAAGCTTGAAGCTGTATACTAAATTCTGTTCTGGAAATGAAAATAAGGCAAGTAACAAGTGCTACAACTGTGAATGCTGATCCAATAATCTTTCTTATTATCATGTTTTGAATTTAGTTGAATACGTTTAATAAGTACTTGAGAATAGCTTAAAAAAGATAAGCGCTCAAAAGTGAATGAGATGCTATTGTAGCTCGTTAAATTTGCTAATCTTTAGCTTCCTGTCATATTACAGTTTGTAAAAGAATAGTAGCCGATTTCGGCTATTATTTTGATACCTTGTTAGGTGCCGATTAATCTTCATTCTTATAAATTGTACCACCTTTCATAACAAATATTACATTTTCCAGAGTTTTAATATTATTCAGAGGATTTGAATCGACAGCAATAATATCCGCTAAATAACCTTTTTTTATTTCTCCCCTGTCATCAAGTTTTAACATTTCAGCGGGATTAATAGTGGCTGCTCTGATAGCTTCAATATTAGTCATTCCTCTTTTAACCATTGCTGATAATTCCAAAGCATTACTACCGTGAGGCATGAGAGGTGCATCTGTCCCAAGTGCAATTTTTACACCTGCTTTTATGGCATTTTCATGGCTTTTTATAGCTAATGGAATGATGTATTCTCCCTTCTCAACAAGCTTAGGGTTCATTTTGGAATCTAATGGGATGAAATCCATGATCCCTGTTGTAGGCACAAGAAAAGTATTTTTCTCAATCATGAGGTTAATAGCCTCATCGTTTAAAATCGAACCATGCTCTATGGAGGTTACCCCTGCATTAATTGCAGCAATAATTCCGGCAGTACCATGCGCATGAGCGCCAACTGTTACATTATGTCTCTTTGCCTCTTGAACAACTGTTTCCATTTCTATGCTTGTCATTTGTTGTGCACCTACTGATTCCTCTAATGATAAAACACCAGCAGTTGCCATTATTTTTATTCCTTTTGCTCCGCGCTTTATTTGATATCGAGTGGCTTTCAACATTTCTTCTGTACCATCTGCAATACCATTTTTAGGGCCTAAATCCATGACATTCTCGGCAAATCCTCCCATCATGGAAAGATCTGCATGTCCACCAGTTATTCCAATCATATGCCCACATGCAATAATTCTGGGTGCAACGATCCAGCCTTTGTCAGATGCCTCTGATAATGCCACATCTATTAGTTCAACTGAAGGATGAACCTGTCCAATATTCCTAACTGTTGTAAACCCGCTGAGCAACGTTTTTTCTGCATTTCTTGCTCCTCTTAAAGCTCTTTTACTCGCATTTTCAGTTAGCAATTGATATTGATAATTGTCTTCGAAAGTCATATCTAAATGAACATGCATATCCATTAAACCCGGCAGTAAAATTTTGCCCGACAAGTCGATGACTTCTACGTTATCAGAAATTGTTTTGGGGTTGACGGACTTTATTAACCCGTTTTCAATCAGAAGATTTGCTGGTTTAATCAATTTGCCGGTTCTTACATCTAAATACGAGTCTGCTTTAATTAATTGGACTTGAGCTTGCATTGATGTGATGGCCAACAAAAGAAATAGGAACATTAAAATTCTTTTCATATTGTTTATTTTTTAGTTCAGTCTTTCTCCCGATATTTTGTTGAAGTCTAGTGATTTAGTGCCGTATTTGAATTTTACTGATGATTCCGTTAGTTCAATCTGTTTGAAGTATGTGATTTTGAACGAATTATATAAGTTCTCTAATGACCACAATGTTGTTCCTGTGTTAAGGTCAAGACACCCGACAAAATTGATGTGAGCTAGATATGCTTTAGAATCTTCGATTACACTTTCAGTAAGGTTCAGTCCTGCACTTACGTGTGTCCAAGTTGTAGATAAGTCTTTTAAAGAAACACAATTAACTTGAACGTACGAGTCAATGCCGTCCGTGAGCTCGAGAAATAAAAAGAGGTTGGCATTTTGATGATAGAAATACAATTTGTGGATTTCGAAGTATTGGTCAAGTGATATTTTACCTTTCTGGGTTCCTTCTTCGTTGGTTATGTTAAAAGTTCCATCGTGGTTGAAATGCAATTTTCCCTTCTGAGTTTCGAATTGAAACTCTCTCTCAAATTCTGTATCTGTTAGTGGAGATATCCGTTTTGCCGAATTCGTCTGACAGTTTGCGTAATAAACTGAAAAACTCGTAAGTAGCGAAATGAGAAAAAACTTCATAATTCTGGTCTATAACGTTTAGTATATGGCAAGTAGGGCAATAGAAAGCGATAAACTTTCAAGTTTGCACTGAGCCAAAGCGTTGTATTTTGTTTTTAATTTATTCATCCTTAAAAGCCAAATCAATGATTTGGCGTTGTTGGTATGTAGCACTGAACTTTAGTAAACCACCGAACGCCCTATTTGCTATATACAGTGTTGGCGTGTCGTTTTATATTTATTTAATACTCTATTTCCATTTCCCATGTTCCTTGATAATCGATTTCAAAGTGTTCATAGGTTGTTTGTTTGTCAGTTAATATTTCGGATTTGAATTCCTTGTCAATTGGCTTTTCTCTCAACTTATAATCTGTGATAGTGTCAATTTTTGTCATTGAGATAGCAGGGTCTGAGTTGAAATCAATTACTTGTTCTTCTTGAACATAGTAGTATGAATTTGTTTCAGGGTCTGGAATTGATTCAGACTTTTTCGTGTAAATCACTTGAATAAAGTCCTTGTCACTCAAAAGATAATAAGTGTACGTAAAACCATACTCTCCGCAAGTCATGGAGTCAATTGCAAGTCCGGTATTTGGTAGTGAATATCTTCTTATGGTTCCCCAACAGTCACCTGCACCATACTCATTCAAACTATCCATTTTCATTTCGGATAGTTCAAATAACCCAATTACAGGAATATCGAGTTTTTCTGGTTGAAAACCTGTTTGTGTCGATTTTTCAGTCGAATCAACTTTTTGAGTTAGGTCAGTACTTTCGGATTTCTCTGTCTCTGATTTTGTATTAGAATTACAAGACCCTAGCAAACAAACTATGATTATTAAATAAATATTTTTCATCGGTTTCTTTGAATGCACGCCAACGTCTTGATAAAATGAGTGCGCTCACAGTTTGATTGAAGTACAAATCTTTCGATTTGGTGCTTAAGTTTCTATGAAAAAAGTAAGCGCATTCATTTTATCTATTGTTAGCTTTATTTAATCTACTTTGTTTAGTTGGCCTATTTTCATCCAAGATGGATCAGCTTCAAGAGTCACAGCAAAGTAAATTTTATCTTCATCTGAATAATTCATGGCAGTAGATTTATTCATTTGAGCAATTATTTGGTCTGGGGTTAATTTGTACATCGCTCCATTTGAAGCATCTACTATGATTCCAATAAGTCCGCCAAAAAGAATATTTCCAAGAAACCATCCGTCCATTTCTCTTTTGATTTTTAGTTCGTATGGGTAATATCCATCTAGTGCAACTTTAACATCATACATCTGTTTGTCTGATTTATCTCCTTTTTCACGTCCCTTTCTTCTAAGTTCAATGGCTTGTGGTGTTTTTCCATATTCTTTCCCATCTATAGTTATGGTTGCTCCAGTAGGTTGGCTTGTAAAGTCTACAGTTTGAGTCGGACCATGAATGATTGATGCGCAACTTGACATTAAGAAAAGTGCTAAGGAAACTGCTAATAGTTTTGTTTTCATCTGTTTGATTTTAAAATTATTGTTTGTGAAAATTGTGCATAATTAAAGCTAACGTAGTGATATGTAGACAAAGGTGACTATATATCTATTATAGATACCTTGTACATATTCGATTTAAAATTATTTTAATAAGGTTTATCTCACTCAAATGCTGGAGGAATCAGTTACTGCAATCTAAAAAAAAAACCTATAAGGTTTTGAAAACCTTATAGGTTTAATATGCTACTCCAGCTCCACGATCAAATCATCTTGATCGACCATTTCGCCAGCTTTGATTTTTACCGCTATTACCGTTCCAGATTTAGGAGCAGAAATGGTGGATTCCATTTTCATAGCTTCGATGGCAAAAAGCGGATCGTTCTCTTCTACTACATCGCCTACTTTCACAAAAGTGCCCGATAGTTTGCCCTGCAATGGTGCTCCAATTTCATTCGGATGGTCTTTGTCTGCTTTTTGATGAGAAATAGCCGTGGCTTTCACGTGGATATCTTTCACCTGAACACGACGCACCTGACCGTTGAGCTCAAAACCGACCGTGCACATGCCCGTTTCGTCTGGCTCCAGGATGTACATGAGTTTGACCATAATGGTCTTTCCCTTACCCAATGTCACCAAGATCTCTTCTCCTTTTTTCATTCCATAGAAAAAGGCCTTAGACGGTATCTTATCCACATAGCCAAACTCTGCGTGGTGTTTGTAATAATCTTCAAACACCTTAGGGTAAAGTTTGAATGACAAGAAATCCAAGAAGTCAGCATACTCCGTATATTTCTCTTGAAAAGCAGCAAACTCTTTGTCAAAGTCGATAGGAGTCAGATGCTCATTGGGCCTGCCTTTCATCGGCTTGATGTCTTTGAGTACGACCTTCTGAAGTTGCTCAGGAAACCCTCCCTCTGGCTGCCCCAAATCACCTCTAAAGAATCCAATCACGGAATCTGGAAAAGAAAGCTTCTTGCTTTCGTCCAACACATCAGCTGGTGTCAAATTATTAGAAGTCATGAAGATTGCCATGTCTCCCACTACTTTCGAGCTTGGTGTCACCTTTATAATATCCCCAAACATCTTATTGACAACGGCATAGTTTTTCTTCACGCGCTCAAAGTCCTCTCCCACCAATCCGATAGCAGCTGCTTGCGGTTTGAGGTTCGAATATTGACCCCCAGGGATTTCGTTTTCATAGACCTGTGCGGTTCCAGCTTTGAGACCAGACTCAAATGGGTAGTAAATCTCTCGTATGTCTTCCCAATAATTGGACTGTTTGTTGATCGCCTCCAAGTTGATTTCCGGCTTTCGGTCGTGATGCCCCAGTACAGAAACCAATGAGTTGAAATTAGGCTGAGAGGTCAATCCTGACATAGAAGCCAACGCACAATCCACCACATCTACCCCTTGCTCAATCGCTTTCAAATAGGTGGCGTTTTGCATAGATGAGGTATCATGTGTATGCAAATGGATAGGCAAATCAACCGCTTCCTTCAATGCCGGAATCAGTTGCTCTGCTGCGTATGGCGTAAGCAAACCAGCCATATCTTTGATGGCCAAAATATGTGCTCCTTCATCTTCGATACGCTTGACCATATTGACGTAATAGTCCAGGTTGTATTTTTTATTTTCTGGATTCAAAATATCTCCTGTGTACCCGATACAAACCTCGGCCAGTGAATTGGTTCGTTCCTTCACAGCCTTGATGCTCACTTTCATGGCTTCGAGCCAATTGAGTGAATCAAATATTCTAAATACATCAATGCCTTCTTCTCCAGCTTTTTCTATGAATTTCTCCACCAGATTGTCAGGGTAAGCCGTGTATCCCACCGCATTAGACCCTCTCAATAGCATCTGAAAAAGGATATTTGGGGCTGCTTGTCGAAGCAGCTTCAGTCGCTCCCAAGGGCATTCATGTAAGAAGCGCATAGCCACATCGAAAGTGGCTCCTCCCCACATTTCCATAGAAAAGGTTTGTGGCACATTCTTAGCGTAGCTTTCTGCGACGCCTAATAAATCAATGGTTCTGAATCTGGTAGCTAACAAAGACTGGTGCGCATCTCGGAAGGTAGTATCCGTGAAGAGAATCTGCTTTTCCTCTTTCATCCATTTCACAAAACCTTCACGACCCAGTTCATTGAGTCTGTCCTTTGTGCCTTTTGGATACTCGGCGTACTTATCAAAAGAAGGGACAATGGGTGTCACAAACTTTTTATTCTGGTCAACGAACTTCACATCTGGATTGCCATTGACACTGACTTTGGCCAAATATTTCAAGGTCTTAGTTCCTCTATCCTGTGTTCTTGTGATTTTGAACAATTCAGGATGATTCCCAATAAAATTGACCGTGCAGTCTCCTGTATTAAATACCGGATGAGAAATCACATTCTTTAAAAAGCCTATATTGGTTTTGACTCCTCGAATTCTGAACTCTGTCAAAGTACGTTGCAATCTTTCACTCGCTCCACGAAGCGTTCTGCCTTTGGCGCTAATCTTCACCAACATCGAATCGAAAAAGGGAGAAATACGCATGCCTGGATAGGTGGATCCTTCATCCAATCTGATCCCAAAACCAGCAGCGTTCCGATAGGCTATGATAGTTCCATAGTCAGGTTTAAAATCCTGAACGGGATCTTCAGTTGTCACCCGACATTGAATGGCAAATCCATTGACTTTGATGTCTTCTTGACTGTTTAAGAAAATGCCCTTATAGGTCAAAGGATGACCCTGCGCAATGAGTATTTGAGATCGCACAATATCCACTCCCGTGATTTCTTCTGTGATAGTATGTTCTACTTGAATTCTAGGGTTGACTTCAATAAAATATACTTCACCAGATTTGTCCACCAAAAACTCGACGGTACCTACATTATTATAATCAACATGTTTGGCGATGCTGATGGCATAATCGAATATCGCTTGACGGGTTTCTTCCTTCAGATTTGGGCTGGGCGCCACTTCCACTACTTTCTGAAATCGACGCTGAACGGAACAATCCCTTTCATGTAGGTGCAATATATTTCCATGGTTGTCACCCATGAGTTGCACTTCTATGTGCTTAGGCTCATCAATGAATTTCTCAATGAAGACCGTATCATCCCCAAAAAATTTCTCTGCTTCGCTTTTGGAGTCGTAAAAGGCTTTTTCGAGTTCCTTTTCAGAACGAATCACTCGCATACCACGTCCGCCTCCACCAGAAGCTGCTTTGAGCATGATCGGATAACCAATTCGTCCTGCTTCTTTTTTGGCAATTGCAACGTCTACCAAATCTTCTTGACTATCCTGGATAACAGGCACGTTGGCATCAATCGCTAATTTCTTGGCCTCGACTTTATCTCCTAAGCGAGCCATGATCTCTGATCTTGGCCCTACAAAAATGATCCCTTCTTCTTCACATCTTCTGGCAAAAGTTACATTTTCAGACAAAAAGCCATATCCTGGATGGATGGCATCAATATGATGCTCTTTAGCCAATTTGATAATGGCTTCAATATCTAAGTATGGCTTTAAAGGCTCGTCATCCTGTCCAATTTGATAGGCTTCATCCGCTTTGTATCTGTGTAGCGAATACCTGTCTTCATAGGTGTACATGGCTACAGTCCTGACTTGTAGCTCGGAGGCAGCTCGCAAAATTCGAATAGCAATTTCTCCTCTGTTCGCTACAAGTATTTTGTCGAGTTTTTTTAAGTTTTGGGGCATTACGTCAAGTGTTAAAGTTATGGGCGTATAGAAAATATTTTGGTTACAATTGTTTAATGATCTATGTACACAAATATATGGCTTAGTGGCTGCAAGACAAGTCAAATAGAATTAGGAATTAAAAACTTATGCCCGCTGACTATGAAATTGAAATCTATCTTTCACCTACCTTCATTTTTCAAACCTATCTGATAGAATAACCTCCCATACTTGACTATTTACTTCATGAAATAGGTAAAGTATTGACGTAAATTCCCATTATTAAATAATAGAACTATGAGTTCTGATATCATTAGATTTCTTCCATCTGTAGAAAAGCAAAAACTGTTATTAGTCTTTACTTTTCTAGAATCAAAAAGCACAGATCTAAGAGCTGAATAAGGAAGATCACTATGCTTAGTGCCTCTATCATACTGCTGCTTCATAAGCTTCTCCAAGCCATTCAATTAATTCATCATCCACATCACTTACATCAGATAATTTGACTCGATGAGTGCACATAGACCCAAAAGGACCAGAAGCTTCAAGTCTCGAACCAATAGGTTTTCCTTTGAGCTTAATACCCAAATCTATTCGGTTTTTTGTCGCTGGCTTGATTAGAGCAAATTGCTTCTTTCGAATCATACTCACGCTATCTTTTTTTGGTGTTTTTGTAACGTCAGATCCGAACTTCTCAATTTCATCAATTAGCTTCTCATAAATAGGTTTCAGCACTTCTTTATTCTTATACTGTGCTTGGAGCAAATCCTGATCATTTATAGAAGCTGCATCAGACTTTCTGGCTTTTAGTGCTACGAAATTTGCATAACCATGTGTAAATCCGTGTTCTTTTTTTAGATAGTCAATAATTATTTTATGCTTCTCAATTTTAGCACTTTTCACGAGTTCGATCCAATACTTCAGTGATTTTCCAGTCTTTTCTAATAATCCTTTTTCCATAACTATTTATTTTACCAAGCTCCCAAAATAAGTCCCATTAGTGTGAGCGACACCACACAATAACCAGCATTAATAAGATAAGCTTTCAGCGATTGCATTTCAAATAGATAAAGAATGCCGAGCATCGTTGCCACCCATCCAAAACCAGCTAAAAAGCCAGCCATTGCCCCAAATGCAAAAGTAGCCTCGGTGCCAATGAACATGTCCAATGTTATTGCCGCTATAAAAGCCAGGAGCAATGAAAGTCCAAATGTCTTTGGAATATTTCTTGACTTCAGATCCTTTTCCGTAAAATTAAATGCTTGCATCCAAGCTTTTCCAAAAAGAGGTCCATACCATATACCTCCTACTAGAAAAGATGATATAGCTGCTAAAGTTACTGAGCCCCATCCAATGGCTCCAAAAGTTGTTGTTAAATCCATGTTTTAAGTTTTTTAAAACAATTTTAAGCAAGGAGTCGAAAAGAGTATTGTAAAAAATTAACCTTACTTATCTAGTGGAAAAAAATTTGGATCACTGGTTTGATTATATTCTTGCTCGATGTATTCCTTTGGATTAAATCCAGAAAAATGTTTGAACTCTTTGATGAAATGAGACTGATCTGAATAGCCGCATTGATACGCCACCTGAGACCATGGCACACTCTTTTTTTCTTGTATTTGTTGCAACAGTTCATTAAACCTTAAGATGCGCTGAAAATACTTCGGTGTTAGCCCTAAGTATTTTTTACACTGGTCAATAAGATGTTTTTGAGTATTTGGGTAATCGGCTATGGCCTCTGCATAATTAGTAACAGATTCTTGCTGTAATTTTTCAGAAATGACATATAAATCATTAGTTGGCACCTTTTGACTATCGAACCGCTTTGTGAGCCAAGCTTCCGCCAAGGCAAACTTATCATGAGAAGTTTCTGCCTGATACAGCTTTTCGCGAAGCTCCAAAATTTCTTGTCCCAGAACCTCTTCTGCCTGTACAACCTTTTCATTTAATTTTTCCAGTGGAAAATGAAAAAATGGATAGGCACCAAAAGGCTTAAACTGAATCACAAACATTTCAGATTGCTGATGTGCAGAAATTGAAATGTAATTTTTATGCATACCTGATATCCAGACTTTTGTAAAGCTGCCTTGCTCTGTTAAGTTTTCATTGTCATAGGTATGACGAACAAAACCATCAAGTTCAAATATGATGAAGATGTGCCCTGTTGGCACTACTCTTTGAATAGAATGATCTGGCACAAATTGGCTTATATGAAATATGGATTGAATAAATGGCGTTAAATGCTCACTCGAATTATGGGGCACAAATTGCATAAATGAATGTTTAGATTTTATCCATGAAAGATACCTTAACTTCCAAAATCATGCAACACTAAGAACACTTGCATGTAAGCCCACTACTGTCCTTCGAGGATGGCGTAGGCTGACTTGAATTCTTGTTTTTGCGTATATCTTCGATTTCTTGGTATTCCGAACTAAGCTTAGTGAGCTGCGCTAATACAAGTAAATAAACAACACAATGACTACTAAGCAGTATACCAATTGTACCTAATATGAGCACCATTTCAATATTAAGTGGATTGGTTTGTTACTGCATAGAATGTACTTGATCAACGGGTTTTTCATTTTTTAAATTAATTCGTACGATTTAATTCAATGATGAAAGGCCCGAGCCGAGAAGCAAATACCTGAAATTAGGTATTCTAGCAATTAACCCTAACAGGTTTAGTTAGTTAAATCATTCAGGATTCTTCCACGATCTCCTTTACCCTTCCCACTTCTCCCGTTTCGAGTTGAACCTTAATGCCATGTGGGTGATTGGGTGATTTGGTCAGGAGCCTTTTGACGATACCATTTGTTAATTCACCAGATCGCTGATGGTGCTTTTGCACAATTTCTACTTCTGCTCCTATATGGATGTTTTTTCTTATGGTTCCTTCGGACATGAGGCTAAGATACATCACCAAACCCATAAGATTTTGAAAACCTTATGGGTTTATCTACACTAACTCAAATTCTTCCTCTGCCAACTTTTTACCATTCACCAGCACGCCAATCTTGTGCAATCCAGGGTGATGCTTTCTAGTAGTTAAATCCCTAAACGATAGTTTTTTATTGAATTTGGCTGAATCGTCCGAGGCAAACTCCTTTTCAGTCACATGAAAAATTTTGTCCGACAAGGAACCATTGGACTTTTGATAAGAAACTACAAATCCTACTTTGGCGAAAGCAAGCTTTGATTCCAAATTTGAAATCTGGAACTCAAAATTGAAACTTCCCCCCATCTTTACTTCTTTTTCGGATAGCTGGAGTTCTGATACTTCAAACTTTGCTTTATCATCAAAACCAATGATTTGTAAAGCTTTTGCATTTCCCTTTTTGAGCATATTTCGTAGTCCGTGCTTCACAATCCAGTCCGTGTGATCATTCGCGCCATACCAATTGGCACAAAGATTCAAGGCAACTTCAGGGTGGTCTTTGGTGATGTCGTTGATATTGTTGGCTACACTTTTCCGTACATAAAGTGATTCATCTGATTTTAGATTTTCTAATATGGGTAATACTAACGAAGAATCTTTTTTAAATGCAGGCAAAGCCATCGCCCAAGGTAACCTCGGACGGCAACCTTCTGAAGCGAGCCTCCGAACATGTTCATTTTCATCCTTGCTCCACTGTAACATCTCCTTCATAACTTCCTTTTCAAAAGCTAGTATAAATGGACGAATGGCAAATTCTGATGAAGAATATTTTGTCAATTCATACAAAGCTTTCAAAGACTCTTTAGGGTGATCCAACCCATACACTTCCACATAATCTGGAAATGTCATGCCCCTAAGACCGCTAAATTGAGCAGCTATGTCTACAACTATAGGCAATTGACTCAAATAGTCGAGAGAAGTGTGAGCATGAATCATATGGGTGATATGTCTCATTCGATCTTTCAGTTCTCTGACTTCCCAGTTTTCATTAATTGTTGAGCGGACAAAACCATCCAAATTAAAAGACTCATCTTTTCTAGCTAATTCATCTCCCAGTTTGGTGACAAAAGCTTCATTGAATTCGTTTTTGAGTGGTTCAGGCATAGTTTGGAGTGAGTTGAAAGTTCAAAGTTGAAAGTACACTCAGTTCTCAACAATCAAGAGCATGCAGCTGAGAACTGAGTATTCTACTATTTAACGGCGTATCGAATAATTGTTTTCAATTTTTCTTCAGCAGTTTTAGTAGGGTCAGAAATGTAAATTTCATGATGGTGTCCATTGAGTTGCAAATTGTTCATTTTGACATACTCCATGATCTTATTGATACTTGGCTCCTCTTTATAATAAGACCCTTTGTGTAATACCTGCACACTTCTCCCCTCATAGACCGGTTTGAGTTGGACTTCATTAGCCAGTACAATTTGCTTTTTGTGAATGACCTCCTCCACTGCCTGATCGACGTGATCAGTAGTCACGAATTCTGGCATTCTGATCATCAATTGCCAATGCCAATCTTTCTGAGGGGTCTCATCAAAGACAAGTCCTTCTTCTACCCACCAAAAAGCCTCCAACTTAGGCACCACAAAATCTTTCTTATCTGATTTGCAATATTTCTTTACCGTGTACGCCACTGCATAGATGGCACCGATGCTATTCTGAAACAATGCTCCATCTGGAGCACCAATACCACTTATGGTTAAACAATTAAGCTGTTCAACCTCAAGCTCCATAGGCTTACTATTCGCTTTGTAATAGTTAGGATATTCTTTTATGAGATTTATCTTTTCCATCAGGCCACTTGTTTTACGTGTAAGAAAAATTTTACTTCTTCGAATGCAGACAAATAAGGTGCGTAGAGTTCTTCCTGCTGCATTTCCTTTACTTTTTCAGCGGCAAACTCAGCACATTCTAAGTTCTTCCATTGGACTTGATCAACGAACAACCCTTCTTCTTTTACAGAATGATAGGTTTGATAATTGAGCATTCCGTCAAAACTTTTGACGAGCTCTCTGAAATGATGAATAATGTTGGACTGGTAATTTTCCACCTGATTAGGTTTGATTTTGTAAATCACCAATTCCGTTATTTGATCGGTCATTTGTATAAAGTTTAGTTTTTGAATATGTTTTATACAAATGAAATACCGACCACTGACAACCCTATGTCAGTGGATTTTTTTGAAAAGAAAATATTTGATTAATCTCTTGAAAAGATCAAGAAATTGCTATCCTAAAGTATGAAACCTACTTATATTAAATCATCTATTTCGTCCCAAGAATAACCAAACAGATAGCCTGGAATAAATGCTAAGCTGATAATAGAAGCCACTTTCGCTCCGACATTAGCTCCTTCCCAAAAATCATCATTAGCGTAATAACCAATAATACCACCGATTAATGCACCTAGGAACAACACAGGCCAAAATATTAGATGAACCAAGCCAGCAAAAAAACCATGCTTGAATCCAGCAAAAGGATGATAATTATCCCAAAGATCTCCAATATGTTCCCATAGTGATTTTCTGCCATCAGGGTCGAAAAATCGAAGTGGATTATTGTTGCCATAAGCATATTTCAACAAATGTGTCCTGGGATCGTGTAGGTTGCCAGCATCTGGATCAAGTTGAAAAAAGCGACCAGTTGCCGGGTCATAATGCCTCGCACGAATGTAATAGGCCTCTAGTTCGCGGTCGTATTCACGACTTATATAGAGAAAGTCATTGCTGATTGATGCATTTTCATACAACAACTCACCAAAAGGTCCATAGGTATATCTGGCAACTATCTCCCCATCATGATCTAGGATAGCCTGTACACTGCCAAATTTTCCTTTTACGTAGTAATAAGCTTTCTCATTTCGTACAAAACCAAATGAATGGTCCAACTCACGTATCCCAACATAAAAATTGGTGGTATTGAACTCCGAATCTAGCTCAGCCAATACATTTTTTACATCATGTATGTACCACTTGTCTATACTTTGTTCTGGCAGACTGTGGTTTTTAACCACTTTTCTTACCCTTCGACTCAGACCATCATAGCCATAGTTTGCCTCCACCAGTACCTGCCCATCAGATGCTTTTCGACTGAAAGCTGTAACCAGATCAAAGGCATTATATTCAAAACTAGTTAAAGAACCATCGGCTTTATTCTCCTTGGTTGCAAGATTTCCATTTTGATCATAAGAGTATTTGTAGCGTTCATCTTCAAGCAGTTGATATTTCGAATCATCGTAGATCAGTTCAAAGTTATTTTCTTTAATCCTGTTTCCAAGGTCATCATACTCCAATGTTCGTTGATAGGATACATTTTGCTCATGCCCACTTAGTTCTGCTGTGGTTAATTCATTAAACATGTTATATTCAAACAACCAGGAAGCCTGACCCACTACTTCAGCGGATATGCAATTTCCTTGCTCATTGTAATGGTATTCCTGCTCAAAAAGTTTTGATTCCCCTTTGTTGACCAGCATTGATGTTTCGTTTGAGCCTTTGCTAGTGGTGGTTATCTTAAATTTGTCATGCTCAAAAATTGACGGGCGCTTGTTTTTGATGGTGCCTAAGCCCAAATGGAATTCTCCACTCTCAATATCTATAAGTTGACCATAATCATCATAGTCAAAAGTTATCTCCTGGCCTACAGCAGCAATCTTGGTACAAAGTCCCGAACGATCATAGTTATATTTAACAGCATATTCTTGTTTTTCTTCAAACAAACATGATTCTTCTTTTAACATCCCAGTAAGATCATATTCACGACTGATGTCTGCCAGATTATTTTTGTTACGGATCATTCGGTTATTGATATCAAATTCTTGTTCAATTACTTCACCTCCTGCAATTATCTTTATGGCATTTCCAGATTCGTCATATTCATACTTTATTGATAACCCATCTGGTTTAGTCAATTGTTTAAGATTACCTTTCTGATCATAATCATACTTCCAAGTATTGCCGTTGACATCTCTTTTCTGGATCAACCGATCATAGACATCATAATCAAAAAATGATGACTGTCCATTGGATTGAATAACCTCTATGATCCGCATATGTTCGTCATACATGTAGCCAGTTTTGGCTCCATTTTCGATCACTTCAACAGGTCGATTGAAACTATCATATAGATATTCTTTAGTAAGATTACCCTGTACAGATCGTACAACATTACCTGAATCATCATTGTCAAAAGTTTCTGTCTGACCATTATTTTTGAATTCGGAAAGATTTCCATGGTGATCATAAGTGAAAGTTTGATCCATTCCCGAGGTGCAATTAACTGATTCTATCTGACCAAAATCATTGTATTGTCTCTCTTCAACTACTTTAACTTGTTCAATTTTTTTACCCTTTTCATCCGTTACATATTTTCCTTCATCATCTTTTTGATAGTTCATTAGGCTTTTTCTGGTCTGCAGGTCATCCTCGTAATCCCAAAGAGTAAATCGACCTTCACCATCTTTGTGTTTTATGAGATGATTCCCTTCGTATTCGAAAACCTCCAATGTTCCTTTTTTTTCATCTTTTCTCTTGATCATACGACCATCCTCGTCATAGGTCATACTGACTTCCTGTTCATCAGATGTTATATAAATAGGCTGAAGTTGTTTGTTAAACACCGTACTTACAGTCTTTCCTGATGGATAAATCACTTTCCTGATTGTACCCTGATCTCCTGCTTCAATTTTTACTTCAAACCCACTCGTTTGAACCTTGGAGGAGGCATCATCTATCGAAATTTCACCTTCAACTGGTTTAGCTTGATCTTCTGGTCTGATGATTTCCGTTACGTCACCTTCTCTTTCTATTTGTTTCAATAGGCCCGATCTTGTATAAGTATAATTAGTAATTCTTGACATCTTATTTTCAGTTAGTGGTTTACCGTTCTTCTTTAGATAATATTTTTCCAGACTCGTCATAGGTAAATTTCAGTGTCCGTTGATCTGGAAGATTTACTTCAATGAGATCCTTTCCGCTTATGATAAGATCCGTTTGCCTTCCTGCATGATCAGTAATTTGTTGAAGCTTACCATCTGGACTATAGCTTAGCGCTATGAATTGCCCTTTATCAAAATCTATCTTGACAAGGTTTTGTTTTTCATCATAAGCATAATTGATCTCATTCTTCCCTTTGATCACAGTTTTTTGTTGGAGGCCTTGTGAGTCAAAGTATGCCTTTTTACCTCCTTTAAATTGACGAATCCAGCTACCATCTGCATTTCGTTCTAGTGTGGAGTCGAAATAACCTATTGGTCCCCTCATCTTAGTTGCGCCCGCTTCTAAAAATGATCTCGTGACCTGACGTAATTTACCGCTATCCATAATCAGTAAATTGCCATTGGAAGTAAAAGCCATGTGTCCATCAGACCCTATGGATGCATCCAATGGATCGAGATTCTCGTCCTTGTCAGTATTGCTTCCTCCAGCAAACTCATGGATTAGCCCACGCTCATCTATTTTCAGGATTTTACTATAAGTACCTGCATTTATATATAAGTAACATAAGTCGGAATCATCGCAAATCACTTGATGAGCATCATCTAGTTTGAAAAGCTGACCATTGATACCTGTGGTAGTGCTTCCATTTGGGTTGCCTGCCATGTGAATGAGGTTGCCATTGGGATCCACTTTTACTAAACCCTGACTGAGGTCATCTCCTTTAGAAATATCAATTAGGCAAACGACATTACCCTCAGTATCCAAACACAACGATCCTGGGGACGGTATGCCCGTATTTTTGGCATCATTTATTGCTGGGTTGAAAATTATACTTCCATCTCCTGCCACAGTCTCTAACCTTCCTTCCTTATTAATTTTCCTTATCCTATGGTGTCCTTTTTCGCTGAAAATCAAATCTCCTTCCTTGTCAATGGCAAGACCGAAAGGCGAGTATATCGAAGCTTCCTTAGCCAATGTGCCATCAGCGGAAAATCCTGTATCTGCTAGATAGGTCCATTCTGTTTTGTTTTCCAGATAATCAGTCTTAGAATTACCACTTGTTCTCGTATACCTAACATCAGGGCTGACATCTTTAATCTCCTGTATTCTACCTACTACTACTTCCCAATCTTTGTAGTCATTTGCTTTGGTTAATTTGTAAATTCGATGTGTGCCTGCATCAGCTACGAATACATCTCCGTTGGCATCTTTGACCATACCTTCGAGTTGTGGTATAAGACTGGTGTTTTCATGTTTTTGACTACTCGGCGAATCTTTATCATGCTTCCAATCTTGCATTAAATCCCAACGAGAATGATGTTTGTGATAGAGCACAAACCGGCCGCCGATTATGCGATGATGGCACCATTTGATACCGCTCCACGAAATACCGCAAGGATAAGGAATGGATAGGTAATAATACGCCCATACGGGCTCGGACCACGAGATCTTTTTGTATACCTTAGTTTGTAAAGATTTTTCTTCACGGTTTTCTATAGGTGATAAATTATGTGAGATAATAGAAACCTCTGTTTGACTATCAAGATCGAATAGACTGACTTTGTCTTCGTATTTCAGTAATGCTTGTCTACCATCACCAAGCAGGCAAAAGCTTTTTGCTTCATTGTACAGTTTCACCGACAAAGTATCGCGTATTGAAAAATTCAAGGCTCTTTCTCCTTCTATTAGTAAAGCCTGAAAGTGATCAACTGGAATTATTCTTGCCACATCTTTCATAACCCAACCTCTACCTAATGGACTCTGCGATTGATTGTTGATAATGATAGATCCTGCATTGCTCCTATTAAGTAGATCGGTGGTGTCCATAGGTCTGACTTGCATCTCTTCTGGCATAGCCTCTCCACTAGTTAGACTATTGGATACTTTATCGAAGAAACTGATTTGTTCATCAATTTTAGCTCGTAAATCTGGATCTGTGACTTCTTCTCTTACGTTTTTCATCCTAACTATAAATCCTGGATCGATGAACATGGACTTAGCTATTGATGAATACCTGATTAAATTATAACCATCATAGGCTACGCTGTATTTGGCAAGAAATGAGTAAATACCAGTTGGTAAATCTATAGGTGGTTCTATGGTAGCATTAATCGCAAGGTTTAGTGGAAGTTCATAAGTATCTATGGTAGTATCTTCTACTTTATAAGTGACCGGCTTGCCATAAATGGTAATCTCATCCGATTTTTGATCTCCCATAAAATACTCTGCTTGTATAGATCTTGGCCACATGTTGGTTTCTACTTCTGGAATGATTTCCCATTCTATTTCATAGAGTGTCACTACATTAGAACTAATCGTATAGAACCCATCAAAGTCTCGAAGCTGCTCGTCTTCGGATAGTGTACTGATCGGGTCATCCTCAAGTCCGAAATATTGTATTACCGTTTGGTCTGGTTTGGACAGGTTCCCAGGTAAAAAACGAAAATCGGTACTATATAAATCAAGAATGACTTTTTTCCCTTTTTGCGTTTGCGTATTTAGCGTATGTTCAAGCTTCTTAAAAGATTTTACTCTTTTCAGGCCTTTAAATATTCCTGAAACATTTACGGTTGGGTCTGCTGTTCGGCTATTGTATACCAATCCCGGTGTTACTTCCTTATTCATGTACTTGAATGAAGGCAGCGCTACATCGACCGTCAGGCCATTGTTGAGGGTATTGAATCCCTGCTGGTGCATGGCCTCTTCCAATACTTCAATTTGTGGCTCGTAAACAGATAGTGCTTTTTCGGAGAAGCTACGAATTCCGTGTCCAGGAATGGTTTTAATCTTCTCACCATCATGGCTTACTCTGGCCATTGCGGCTATTTTGTATCTACCAGTCAGATGATCAAAACTGTATAGAGGAATTGTAGTATCTGGGTCAAGGTTATTGAGGTTATTAAACTCCAATGTGGCTTCGTTTTCGCCGATTATCTTGAGCCCGCTGGGTTCAAGTGAAAGCACATGATTTGCTGTTGAAAATCCTGCAGGTTTGTAAGGCAGATCCTCGGCATCCAGGAGCCGTATTGCTACTTTTCCACCTGTATCAAATGGAAAAATCACACTTTCTATAGGTGGCATTACAATTGTCACTTTACCCTTGGAATCATTAATTTCTGTATATGATCCAGACTTCAACTCAACACCCTCTTGGGCAACAACAGCATTTAGTAAAACTAGATTTCCTAAATCGTATGTTTTATTATAGGATAGCTTCTTACGAATTCCCAATCGCTGATAGGTATCTGTACTGGCCTCTGGGGGCTTAACTTTTATCAAATTGACCCCGCTTTTGAGTGGCTTGGTGTAGATACAAAACTTACCATCCGAGTCTGCCAAACTCCAGCTTTCGGTTTGTTCTACGTAAATCCTACCTGAAACCAAAGGTTTACCATCCTCGTCCAGTAATTTTCCATATACTGCTGTGGACAGTTCATTAGTTTTAAAAATGGAGAGCATATTGGTCTCCACAAAATTGCCTGCCTGATCAGATATTTTAGCTTTAACCTCATTTAATCCATCCTGCAGATTTACCTGAGCGCTAAAGCTATAATCAGATAGCACCTTGCCCTTTTTTCCATTGATTTCTACCTGAAAAGTATCGTAAGCAGCGTCTTCACTGGTGATCTTGCCACTAATTTTCAATTTCCCGAACGATGTAGCCGTAAGATGCAATTCGTGATCCAAATATCCGGTAGGCGGAGTAGTATCGTAGAAAAAATTGGTGTTCACTGTCCGTTGATTACCCACAATATCTTCTACCAGAATTTCGACTTTATGTTCTTGTTCTTTTAAATTGGTAAGAGCTGCAGAAAATCCAGCAGCAGTAAGTTTACATTCATCGCTAATATCCTTGCCATTGAGAATCACCTGAATGGATGTCACATTGACTCCAGATATTTGATCAGCAAACTTCCCAAATAGGCTAACCTCTTTTTTATTGACATAAGTTGCTGGTTTAGGGTTAATGTCGTAGACCTCAGGGCCTTCATCATCAGCAATAAACTCAATGACTTTTTTACCTTCATTGCCTACCCCATCCTCAAATATCAATTCAATTTTATGAGGCCCAGCTGTCAAATTTCCGTCATGTCTGTATTCGGCCCGATCTGAAGTTACAATTACCTTGTTAGATACATCTGTACCATCCAATATCATGGTCACTTTGTGCACTCCGCTTCCTTCCACAGCAGTACATTGGCCAATTTCTACTCTTTTAGTAATGCCCATATCCAGTGCATTATGTAAATAGCTCATTTTACTATAAAGCTCTCCCGCTTTGTCGATGGTGACATTTCCTTTTTTAGCAATGTCCTCAATGGACATGGCGACTACATCATAAATAGTTAGATGTAAAAGTTTGCGGTACACATTAGCATCTACCTCAACATCGGTAACCAATCTTGCTCTAGATATTTTCCTGATCAACGGAACTCTTTTAATTCCTACTATCGGATTCTTATTGGGGTTGAGTTCAAGGAGTTGATAAATTTTATATACCCCGGCATCGAGATACGCTTTCAGGCTTCTTCCACCAATTCCAAGCATTTCCTTAATTGGTCTCCGCGCGATAGCCGGTAATTGTTCGTCTCTGAAGAAAATTTGGAATAGTGGGTCTTTGGCATTCACCACAGCATTGTTTTGTGGAATTGTTTTGACTATACTAGGCGGGATGGTGTCAATAAATACATCAAATGATAACTCCTCACTCCTATTGCCTACATGGTCACTTATTGATGCCGCTATGGTATGGCGCCCCTCCCACAAATTACTTTTAAGTCGGCATATCAGCTTCTTTTTGTTATTGCCTTCAATATCTTGAACATTGCACTCGAACGGAAAATCCACACCATTGATTTCAAATGTTAGGCTTGTGTCATCGATTCCACTAATTTCATCCAAAGCAGTTAATTCAAATGAAGGTCGAAGATCTCTTGAAAATAGTTCTGATTGATCGATCTCAAGTATTGGAGCTGTGGTATCCAATGCAATTGTATGTTCGAGTTCAACCTGGGTATTGGAATATTCCTGAAAAGAAAGCTCTGCTTTAATTGTATTGAGCCCTTCCTGGAGTGGTGTGGACAGCTTTATTTGCGCATTTTTTTGATCGAAAGAAGTAACGGAAGTAACATCCTTTCCATTCAAAAAAGTACGGATAGTAGATGTGGCATCAGCCTGCTTTGAATCAAACTGGTATTCTGTAGGGTTCTCTTCATCTTCTTTTAGACCCTGCTTCACAAGAAACAACTCTATATCAAAGCTAATGATCGGCAACAGAATATTGCTGATCTTAGGAGAAAAGTTGACAAATCTTGCCCTAGGTTCATACTTATACTTGAGTGGGATTTCCAGTCCTTTTACTTCCAGATCAATACCCTCCAGACTATCTACGATTTCAGTCTCGGATGCCGGGTCATATCCTTCGACAGTCAGGGAATGCACACCAGAAGCAAAACCTTCAAAATCTAGTTCGACGTCATAAGTGCCTGATTCGACACCGTTTTCGTTCATAAGGCTACCAACATTTTTGCCTTCCGACATAAATGAAAGTACCGTGATCTTTTTAGATTTTGCGGTAAAGTTAAAATTTACAGTGATCTTATTTTCAACAGCAAGAATTTGCTCTTCGGGGAGGTTGGCAGTCATATCCATAGGTTCATGGTTTGAGCTGCCTACTTAAATTTTAACATTATAAAATTAAAATCCAAGAGAATTGAAGTCTTTCGAAGACTTATTAATGATATAAACAACAATTGACCATGGATATCTTATATTATGCAACCGTTTTAGATTACATGATTACCACTTTTTTCAAAATTGAATTCCGAATCACGAAAAAACTGGCGAATAATGACAAGTCAATTTTTCAATCAGTTGCTGCATTTGATTTTCAAGCTCAGGGGAATTGAGAATTTGAGCCGAGTCTGTGAACATCAGTAGCCAGCGGGCAAAATATTCACACTCTCCTACCATGAAGGTCATTTCTACACCTGCTTCAGTTTTTTTCTCGTCTATAAAGCCATAGTAATATCTCTGATCTCCGATGATACGAGCCACTTTCTTGGCAAACAAAATTTTGATCTCACTTACATCTTGCTGCATTTGTCTCACAAAAATGTGCTCTTTAAAATCATCACGAAGAGAAGGGTCAAAGTGTTGATCTAGCAATTGAAGCTTCGTAATCCTGTCCGTGCGGAAATCTCTTACCCCATTTCGCATACGGCAGAAGGCTATCAAATGCCAATGGTTGGCATAATGACAAATGCCTAAGGGTTCTACTTCCCTAGAAGAATAAGTATCGCTGTAATTAGCGTAATATTCAAATGACAATACCTGATGTGAAACCAGAGCATTTTTGATGTCATTTAGAAACAGGTCTGGAAATGCTTTTTCGACTGGAATGGATGGAGAGACTATTTCTATGTACTTCTCCAGATCTTGTACATAATCCTTTTGCGTATTCTTCAGAACAGCTCTCACTTTTGTAAGTGCATTTTCAAACTGATCAACCAGAGATTTATCACCTTGTCTTTCTAATAATTTGCCCGCTAGCAAAATTGCCCCAGCCTCTTCCTTCGTAAACATCACTGGCGGAATGTAATAACCTTCAACAATGAAGTAACCTTTTTCCTTTTCAAAACCAATAGGCACGCCAGCTTCTCCAAGTGCCTTAATATCTCTAAAAACCGTTCTTTCGCTGATGTCAAAGTGATCGGAAATGTCATCGATGGTGACATGTCTTTTGCTTTGCAACTTGAGCATGATAGCGGTCAATCTGTCGATTCTATTCATGGCTAATCAATTGGTAGTTCTGCCTTCATTCTCCATTATTAATCGAGCATCTTTCCAGTTCGGGGGTTGATCTGTTTCATATCCATGTGCCTTAACCTCTGAGGCATATTTATTCCAATGTTGCATAGCCTCTTTATGATCTCCATTGATCATGAACTGTTGCATGGCTTGCTTTGAATTCCAATGTGTAATGGTATAAAAGTACCTAAACCAGCGATTGGATAATTTCACTTTTAAATTACCAGGAGCAGCTTTAGCCTGTTGGGCGGCTTTATTGGACTGCCTCGCAAACCTAGGCAATAGCCAAATGGATTTGAGCTTAAGTCGGGTGATGGATACATACATGACTTAAATGTACCGATTTAAGCCATTTTAGTTTCAATTGAAGGTAGAAAAATCGTCAAAGAGAATTTGAAGAAATAAAACTAACTATTGGAATAGAGACCAGCTTCTCCCAACCGATTCCGTTTCAAAAGTTTCGATATAACCTCGATCCTGACAAGTGACATAACAGGTCTTACCTTTAGGTCCACCAAAAGCTATATTGGTGGGTTTCTGACCTTTGAGTTTGACTTCTTTGATCAATTCTCCTTTCGGCGAAATAATCGCAATCACTCCTTTACCATATCGAGCTACATAAAGATTCCCCTCCATGTCGCAACGCATTCCATCCAATCCATGATCAGGAAATTCAATGACCAGTCTTTTATTCGATATTTCTCCATTTTCAGATAAATCATATGCCCAAATTTTTCGCTGAACGCTTTCATTGACATACAATATACTATCACCAGGAGCCACTTCTACACCATTGGTTGTACCCGTATTAGATTCTAGCAGAACAAAAACACCGTCTTGATTGATACACCAAAGCTTACCTGTACTTTCTGCCCAGTTAGGGTCACTAGCATATAAGGTGCCATTGCTGGCAATGGCCATATCGTTGGGCTGATTGAGTGTGCTATCATGAGCATATACAACCACTTCTTTGTGTATTGGATCAATAGTCAGTACATTATGATTCACATAGTCTGCTAAAAACATCAATCCTTCTTGATTGAACCTAATGCCATTGGCCACACTCCCCTCAGGTAAACTATCGATGTAAATTTCAAATTTTCCTTTTGCGTCTACCTTGCCTATTGTGCCATTTCTTTCAGGGTTTACAAAGAATAGATTGCCTTGAGTATCTACTGCAGGGCCTTCCAAGCCTTGAGTAAAGTCACCTACAAAAGCATAGTCGGATGCCGTGTACAAGGTTGGATTTTGTGTGCAACTTTGAGCAACAATAGAAAATAAGAATATGTAAAAAGTATATCGCATTGAACTTCATTTTCAAGCAAATTAAAAAATGCACGTTGGTTAGCACTTGATTTTTCGCTGGATGGGTCAATTACACTTCCATATGCACCATTCCAAACTTGATACCTTGGAAGAGTTTAGGAATCAAACATTAATCCATCACCTTCACCTCATTGTTCAAAGTCTCAATGGTGTCTTTGGCATCACCGAAAAGCATTTTGGTTTTATCATGAAAGAATAGCGGGTTTTCAATGCCCGAATAACCTTTGCTCATCCCTCTTTTCAATACTACCACATTTTTAGAATTTAGAATTTCCAATACTGGCATCCCATAAATAGGGCTACCAGGATCATCCAAGGCAGATGGATTCACTACGTCATTGGCTCCAACTACCAGACACACATCTGTATCAGACAACATGCCATTGGCATCGTCCAGATCGATCAACTTGTTGTACGGTACATCCGCTTCAGCCAAAAGTACGTTCATATGCCCTGGCATGCGACCCGCGACTGGGTGAATGGCATAATTTACATTCACACCTCGGGAGGTCAGATTCTTATCCAATTCCTTACAAGCTTTTTGTGCCTGTGCGACCGCCATTCCATAACCCGGAATCACCATTACGTTTTGCGCATACCGCATCATGATAGCCGTATCGTTGGCTGTGGTTTCTTTAATATCGCCTTGATCAGTAGCTACAGCAGACGCTGAAGCTCCAAATCCACCTACCACCACATTGATCAATGAGCGATTCATGGCCTGACACATCAGAACGGTAAGTATGGCCCCTGAAGAGCCTACCAACACCCCACCAAGAAGCATGACCATATTGCCATAGACCAAACCAGCCAATGCGGCAGCAATGCCAGTCAAAGCATTCAATAATGAAATGACCACTGGCATATCTGCCCCACCGATGGGCAAAACGAAAGTCAATCCATAAATGAGTGAAACAATGAGAATAACTAGAGGTAAATATTGATAGACAGTAGGATGAGCCACTTGGAAAATGATTAATCCCAAACACAACACCAACCAGATCAGATTGAAATATGCAGAAATTGCACTCCTCCAATCTTTCACTTTACCTGCAAGCTTACCATAAGCAATCAAACTACCGGTAAATGCCACTCCTCCTATGAACAAGGCCATGTAGGTAGTCGCCATCAACCCGTAGGAGGAAGATGCATCAAACTTGTAGGCTTCAAGGATAGAAATACTAACTGCACATGCACCACCAAATCCATTGAAAACAGAAACCAATTCCGGGATGCCAGTCATTTCTACTTTCTTGGAATACACCAATCCAATGATAGAACCAACAACTATAGCAGCGAAAATATACAATAGATTACCCTGATCATTAGCCATTGGACTGAATATAGCCACCAAAATGGCGGAGCCCATGCCTAAAGCTGCAATCACATTTCCATTTCTAGCCGTCGATGGGCTGCTCAGTTTTCTCAATCCAATGATTAAAAGGATCGTTGAGACTATATATAATAACTCGATGTACTGCATCTTATTTCTTCTTAAACATTTCCAACATACGATTGGTCACTGCATGACCGCCTACTACATTGATGGTACCTAATACAATTCCTAAGGCTCCCAAACTCAAAGTCAGATAATCATCCGAAGTCGCTTGTCTGACAAGTATGATGGCCCCAACAATAACAATCCCACTGATCGCATTCGACCCTGACATCAATGGTGTATGCAATACGGTAGGCACTTTTGAAATGACCTCAAACCCCAAGTAAATGGTGATAATTAAAAGGTTGATCATGAGCACGTGCTCCTTCAGATAATCTAATATCTCTAACATGTTTTCTGAATTTTAATAATGATTAGGCGGATACAGCAGAATTCTCTTCTACTTTCAACAATGACTGGCTGACAATCTCACTGTCATACGGCAAATTCTCCTTGCCTTCTTTGAGAATGTATTTCAAGAAATTGTAAATATTGTTGCTGTACAACAAGCTCGCTTGTTTGCCCATCTGATTGTACAATTTTGCATCGCCAATGATTTTAACACCATCTATATCTACTGTCTGATTGTCTTTCGATAATTCACAATTTCCTCCACTCGCAGAGGCCATATCTACAATCACACTTCCCTGTTTCATAGCATTCACTGTACGGTTCTCTATCAGTATGGGAGCCTTTCTTCCTGGAATATTGGCCGTGGTGATTACCACATCAGACTTTACTGCTGTATCGTGGATAAGTCCTTTTTGCTTGGCTATGTATTCATCGGATTGCTCTACTGCATATCCGCCAGCAGCACTATCTTCCTGAGCTCCTTCAACTTCGATGAATTTGGCCCCCAAACTCCGTACTTCTTCTCTTACGGCGGTTCTCACATCGAATGCTTCTACTATAGCTCCTAGCCTTTTGGCAGTAGCAATGGCTTGCAATCCAGCCACCCCGGCTCCAAGTACTAATACCCGTGCTGGAGGAATTGTGCCAGCAGAGGTAGTCATCATAGGAAAATAACCTGCAAACTCATCAGCTGCAGTCACTACGGCTTTGTAACCAGATAGCGAAGCCAATGATGAAAGCACGTCCATAGATTGTGCAATGGTAGATCTCGGCAATAAATCCAGGCTAAAAACCAGTGCTTTGGATGATTTGAGATTGGTGATTAATTCAGACTCTACTCTTCCGTTGAATTTTCCAACGAGAAGTGCTTTGGATTTGATTTGATCAATATCTGATTTAGGAATGCTGGTGCCAGTAAGAATGACATCGGATTTGGAAAGGACTTCATTTCTTGATGAAATGACTGCGCCTGATGATTCATAAAGTTCATCGCTGTAACCAGATGCTTTTCCAGCTCCGGCTTCAATCACGATTTGAAACTCGTCTTTAATCAATTTGGTAGCCACCTGTGGGACTAGTGCCACCAGATGTTCCTCCTTACATTTCACTACACCAATTACCATTTCATGCTTATTTATACTTCAATAGAAATACAATTTTTGGGTTAGTTGCATTATGGGCGCTAGCGCGTTGCAAACGTACTAAGTAATAGGTAATAATTCTGATATATTATTCAATTATACTGGTGTTTTATTGCCATTATGATAATAATCTATCACTAAGTCTATTCTACTTGAATTATGACAAAATCGAAATATCCCGATCATCCTTTTTATTAAGTGATATCTCTCTGCTTCAAAACTGACATCTGTCATATTTTGACCTGCCTACTAACCATATTTTTACTAAAAAACAATTCAACGAACTATGAAAAAGTTAGTATATCCTATCATCGGTCTCCTCCTATTATTTAGCGCATGTGGCAGTGAAAAAAGCAGTAGCGAAAGTGTAAAAGATAAATACGCTAAGAAAGCGCCAAAATCACTAGCTGAACTTGAAAAAGAGTATCAAAAATATAACGGAATTGGGCCAGTAGCCGCATTCGAAATACCTGCAGATATTGATCAGACCAAGGCTGAAGAAGGTAAAACCATCTTTGAGTCAAAATGCACAGCTTGTCACAAAGTGAATAAAAAATTCATTGGCCCTTCTCCAAAGGACATATTAAAACGAAGAAATCCTGCATGGGTCATGAACATGATTTTGAACCCAGATGAGATGGTTCAAAAAGACCCCTTGGCCAAGCAGCTACTCATTGAGTTTAATGGATCTCCAATGGCCAATCAAAACCTAACTGAAGATGAAGCAAGAGCGGTTTTGGAATACTTCCGAACACTATAATAAGACTTTACAACTAACAAAAACACCATGAAAACTCGTCTATTCAGCAAACTACTACTTGCAATTATGGTATTCGCTACCATAGGATGCAACAATAAGAACATTGAAAGCAATTCTGTAGCTGTGGAAGAACCAGAATCTGCAGCTTCTCACCCTAAAGGGCAAGCCTCTGTAGAAGACAATGTATCCGAAGCCAATATTTTACAAGTAGCTATTGGCTCTGAAGCTCACAGCACACTCGTAGCAGCTGTGCAAGCAGCGGAAATAGAACACGTATTAGTCAATGCGGGTCCACTGACTGTTTTTGCACCTACTAATGACGCTTTTGCTGCTTTACCAGAAGGCACTGTAGATGATTTGTTAAAACCAGAAAATAAATCAAAACTCGCCAATATTCTTACTGGACATGCGGCGCCAGGTTCCTACGACATAGAAGCACTTAAGAAAGAGGCCAGAAAAGGTCGTAAAATCTATACTGCCACTGGGCAATACCTGGAAGTAACGGTAGAAGGTGATGACGTTTTTATCGCTGGCTCTAAAATATTAGGCACAATTCAAACTACCAATGGAGTCATCAATGTGGTGGACAAAATCATATTATAAATCATCAATTAAACGAACATAAAATGAATATCAAAAACATAACAAGCATTTTGGCAAGCGCCATCTTACTTTTTGCAGTAGGATGCCAGCCAGGAGGCAATGAAAATAGCGGTGCCTTGAGCGGTGATTTAGCCTCACGTTCATTCGTAGCGCCGGGAGAGCATGATGAATTCTACGGTTTCATCTCTGGAGGATTCAATGGCCAACTTTCGGTTATTGGTTTACCATCTGGAAGAATTTTCAAAAATATTCCTGTATTCTCAGTAGATGCTGAAAAAGCTTATGGTTTTAATGAAGAAACCAAAGCTTTGTTAAATACCTCTTATGGTTTTATCCCATGGGGTGATTCTCACCATCCAGACATTTCCCAAACGAATGGAAAACTAGATGGAAGATGGGTATTTATCAATGAAAACAATACACCAAGAATCGCACGTATCGATTTAACTACGTTCGAGACAGTAGAAACCATTGAGATTCCAAACTCAGCGGGTAATCACAGCTCATCTTACGTAACTGACAACACCGAATACGTAGTGGCAGGCACACGATTTTCTGTACCCGTTCCTCAAAGAGACATGCCCATAGCTGATTACAAAGGCAACTTCAAAGGTGCCATGTCATTCTTGAAAGTGGATCAGGAATCAGGTGAAATGAATATCGAATTTCAAGTGATGATGCCTGGATTCGACTATGATAAAGCTCACCCAGGTAGAGGTAAATCTCATGGCTGGTTCTTCTTTACCACATATAATACAGAAGAAGCCAACACTTTGATGGAAGTGAACGCTTCTCAAAACGACAAGGATTTTGTAGCAGCTATCAATTGGAAAAAAGCAGAAGAGTATATCGCTCAAGGCAACTTCACTACCATGGAGACCAACTATGCGCACAACGTGTATGATGAAAAAACACATATGGCCACTACCAAATGGGAAAAAGAAGTAAAAATTCTGGATCCTGCCAAGTGCCCTGGATTGGTGTATTTCATGCCAATGCCTAAGTCTCCTCACGGATGTGATGTAGATCCATCTGGTGAGTACATCGTAGGTAGTGGTAAATTATCCGCTAACGTCACTGTTCACTCGTTCACTAAAATGATGGACGCGATCGAAAACGAAAAATTCGATGGTGAAGCTTATGGTATTCCAATCTTAAATTTTGAAGATGTATTGGCGGGCGTAGTAGTTCAACCAGGTTTAGGTCCATTGCACACTGAGTTTGATAATAGAGGCAATGCTTACACCACTTTCTTTATCTCTTCTGAGGTAGTAAAATGGAAATTGGGTACTTGGGAAGTAATCGACAGAAAGCCTACTTATTACTCTGTTGGTCACTTGATGATCCCTGGTGGCAACTCACAAGAACCATTCGGGAAATACCTGATCGCCATGAACAAAATCACCAAGGACAGATACTTACCTACTGGTCCGGAAGTGACTCAATCTGCTCAGCTCTATGACATCTCAGGTGAAAAAATGGAATTGCTACTTGACTTCCCTACGATTGGAGAGCCGCACTATGCTGCTGGTATTCCTGCGGATTTGATCAAACCAAATTCTAAGAAAATCTATAAACTAGAAGAGAACGAGCATCCATTTGTTACAAAGTCAGAAAAAGATGCCAAAGTAGTACGAGATGGCAACACCGTGCATGTCTACATGACTATGATTCGTAGCCACTTTGCTCCAGATAATATCGAAGGGGTAAAAATGGGTGACAAAGTATACTTCCATGTGACCAACCTGGAACAGGATTACGATGTGCCACACGGTGTCGCAATGATCGGGGCAAATACCTCCGAACTACTGATTATGCCGGGACAGACTGAGACTTTTGCCTGGACACCAAAAGGAGAAGGCGTATGGCCATTCTACTGTACAGACTTCTGCTCTGCCCTTCACCAAGAAATGCAAGGATATGTGAGAGTATCTCCAAAAAATTCTGATATAGAATTGAGCTGGACGCTCGATGGAGAGTAAGTAAGTGTTGGTTATAGGGGGGCGCTTTCGCTAAGGTTCGCTCCCCTACATTTTCTCCTTTTATCCATCGCAAACAAAATAAAAATGAAACTATCCAAATTAATGATGATCGTGGGTTCGTTGATGATCCTCCTACTCTTTGTATTTCCACTTTGGAACATCACACTCGAAGCACCACAATATCCGGAAGCCATCGGCATGGATATCTGGATCAATAAAATTACCGACCACAACCCAAACGATATTAAAAATATCAACTTGATGAATCACTATGTGGGAATGAAGGACATTCCTACCGAAATGGCAGAGTTTGATATATTCCCTCCGGTGATAATTGCTATGGCCGTACTCGGGGTAATCTTTGGGCTGATAGGAAACAAAAAACTATTTCTGACTTGGTTCATTATCATGAGTTTGTTGGGTACTGCTGGTATGTACGATTTCTACAAATGGGAATATGAATATGGGCATAACCTGAAGGAAAATGCTGCTATCAAATTCTTGGATGAGAAAGGACAGCCAATGGCTTATCAGCCACCATTGATTGGCTCCAAAATGATTTTGAATTTTAATGCCATTTCATTACCTATGAGTGGAGCTTATTGCCTTTTTGGAGGCATGTTTATCTCTTTAGCCGCCTTCTTCGTTGCAAGAAAGGAAGAACAAACGGTCGAAACATAACAGTTATCAAACATGATCAGGCCAACACACTTTTTTATTTTCTTTCTTTTATTAGTTAGCTGCAATAGCACACCTGTAGCCATAGAATATGGCACTACAAGTTGCCATGCATGCAAAATGACTATCGTAGATCAGCAGCATGCCGCTCAACTCATGACCAAAAAAGGCAGAACTTATTCATTCGATGCGATTGAGTGCATGGCCAGTAGTTTGAATCAGTGGAAAGAAGAAGAACTAGCCACTATTCTAGTCACGGATTATTTGAATCCTAAGCAGCTAATCGACGCACAAAACGCCTATTATTTAATCAGCAACTCTATTCCTAGTCCGATGGGAGCCAATCTTTCGGCATTCGCCAAAAAAACAAATCGAGACGAGCTTTCTAACAGCCCAGGAGATCAAGCACTGAGTTGGAACGAAGTGAAATCCCTTGCGAAATAATTTCAAAAGATGAAACGCTTATTTACGATTATATTTATTCTGGCAAGTACATCATTCGTATGTGCAAACACGATCCAGGTGTGCAAGACTTGCCCCAATGATCAATTGGCTTCAGCTGTCAAAAAAGCTACTCCTGGCGATACCTTATTGATTCAATCAGGCACTTATCTTTCGGAAGAAGTGATTGTTGATAAACCACTCACTTTGATTGGAGAAAAAGACGCCATTCTGGATGGTAATCTAACCAGCCATGTCCTTCATTTAAAATCCGACAGTGTGCACATCATAGGACTCACTTTTATCCATGCGGGTAAGAGTTTCACCAAAGACTATGCAGCGATCTATGCCCATAAAGTGAATCACTTTGTACTGAAAGACAACCACGTAATTCAGCCCTACTTCGGTTTCCTTATCGAAAAATCTCATCATGGCCTAATCGCAAACAATACCATTTCGAGCCAGACAGAAACTGAAACAGACTCTGGCAATGGCATCCACCTCTGGCACTGCTCCAATGTGGAAATCCGAGACAATGAAACCTATGGCCTTCGGGATGGTATCTATTTTGAGTTCGTCACGGAAAGTGTGGTAAAGAACAACAACAGTCATCACAATGTACGTTATGGCCTGCATTTCATGTTTTCTAATCAAGACGAATACACGGGAAATAATTTTCATCACAATGGAGCTGGTGTGGCAGTGATGTTTTCTAAATTCATCATCATGAAGGAAAACACGTTCGCCAAAAACTGGGGAACCGCTTCTTATGGGCTTTTGCTCAAAGAGATCTATGATGCAGAAGTCACGGGCAACGTGTTCGACGAAAACACCATCGCCATATTCCTCGAAGGCACGGGAAGAATTAACTACCAAAAAAATCAATTTCTAAATAATGGCTGGGGAATTAAAGTCTCTGGTGGATGTTACACCAACCGATTCATTGACAACAATTTCATTAACAACGCACTGGACATCGCTTACAATAGCAAGATGAATGACAATGAATTCACGCACAACCATTGGAGTGGATACTCAGGCTATGACTTGGATAGAGATGGTATTGGAGATGTGCCCTACCGGCCTGTGAAACTCTTTTCATACATTATTGGGCAGTGTCCAGAGTCCATAGTCCTACTTAGAAGTCTTTTTGTAGATATCATCAATTTTTCTGAGAAGGTTTCTCCAGTATTTACTCCAGACAATTTGCTAGACCCTTCACCAGCTATGCAACAACTCCTATGATACAAATAGAGCAAATAAAGAAAAATTTCGATCAGCTCCAGGTATTGGATGGCGTCAGTCTAAGTATAGATAAACCAGGCATCTTCGCCGTACTTGGACCTAATGGTTCGGGTAAAACTACACTGCTCAAAAGCATCTTGGGCATGGTACTGCCTCAGCAGGGAGACATTCAACTCAATGGAGTGTCTACACTCCGAGCCTGGAAGTATCGCAATCAAATCGGGTACTTACCGCAAATTGCCAGGTTTCCAGACAATCTCACGGTGCAAGAAGTCATTGAGATGATCAAATCCATTCGTGAGCAAGCATCCAATGAAAATCCGTTGTTGGATCGATTTGGAATGTGGTCCTTTATGAACAAAAAGCTCGGTAATCTATCTGGAGGCACCAGACAAAAAGTGAATTTGGTACTCACTTTTATGTTCGACTGCGAACTATATATCCTCGACGAACCTACGGCAGGATTGGACCCGGTTGCTCTCATCCAGCTCAAAGAGCTCATTCAAGAAGAGAAAGCCAAAGGAAAAACCTTTTTGATCACCACGCACATCATGAATCTCGTAGAGGAACTTTCTGATGAGATTGTATTCTTACTGGATGGTAAAATATATTTCAAAGGCAGTCTGGATCAATTGAAAAAGGAGACGAAACAAACCGATTTAGAACACGCCATAGCTCAAATATTAAAATGATTAAGATTCTAAAATATAGCTTTTACGATCTGGCCAGAAGTCGCTGGAGTTATGTCTATTTTGCTTTTTATCTGCTTCTAGGGTTTGTATTGCTGTTTTTGAATAGTAATATCTCCAAAGCTGTGATTACATTGATGAACATCATCGTGGTACTCTCCCCCATGATAGGCACTATTTTCGGTATCATGTATCACTACAGCGCAAGGGAATTTACCGAACTGCTACTGGCGCAGCCCATCAGACGACGTACCATCTTCTTAGGACAATATTTAGGTATCGCCACTTCTTTATCGCTGAGTTTGATTTTGGGTTTGGGGATTCCGTTTTTCATTTACGGAGTCAGTCAGTCTTCTGAATTCTGGAATTTTGCTTTGTTGATTATCACAGGCACCTTCCTCACATTCATATTTGTTGGGCTGGCCATCAACATTGCCTTAGCCAATGAAAACAGAATCAAGGGTTTCAGTTATGCTATACTATTATGGCTGTTTTTGGCTGTCATGTACGATGGCATCTTTATGATATTGTTGATGGTTTTCAAAGACTATCCGCTAGATCAGTTTGCGCTCATCGCCAGCATTGCCAACCCGATTGATTTGTCTAGAATTTTGATTTTGCTCAAACTAGACATTGCTGCTTTACTCGGCTATACCGGTGCGATCTTTCAGAAGTTCTTTGGCTCTGGACTTGGAGCTGTGCTTTCCTTTTTGGCTTTGTTTATTTGGGCTTTGGTGCCGGTTTTGAATCTATTGAGATTGGCGGATAAGAAGGATTTTTGAGATAAGATCAAAGACAAGTGGCAGTAGAAGACCAAATGGGATTGCCACGTCGGTTTCCAACCTCCTCGCAATGACGGGAAAAAAAGAGTGTAAAAGAAGGCCGTCGGTCGCCTCCAATTTCCTCGTAATGAAGGATTTGAGCTGGCCTCGATTGTAGATACCTCCATTCATACTTACTGCCGTCATTGCGAGGAGAATGATTTGACGAAAGACAAATCAGGCGACGCGGCAATCTCGAACCCTCACCACTACTCGACTTCAACAAATCAATCCTACAATTGAATAAACCTTACATGGTCCTTCCTCTGGTTCAGTATATCAGTCTATATTTATCTAATCAAAACATGATTTAACTAAAAGATTTGAAGAAGTACATCTCCCTCCTAGCAGTCCTACTAGTTTCTTGCCACCTAAGTCACAGCCAATTGATGGGAGCTGCAGGTTCCCGATCCGACAGCACCAAAAATTTCAGTTTCTTACCCATTCCCTATGTAAACTATGATCGTAGCCTCGGGTTTTCGTATGGTTTGATACCCATGGCGATGTACACTATCAATAAAAAAGATACCATTTCTCCTCAATCATTGACCGGAGGCATCATCCTGCGCACGTCCAATGAAACCTGGATGGGCGGGTTTTTTGGTAAATTCTATTTAAAAGAAGACACCTACAGAGTGACTGCTGCAGCGGTTACTGGGAACGTCAATTTTCAGTTTTACCCAGATCTACCAAGTGCTCCCGAAAGTATCGATTACAGTACTGGCCTCGACTACCTGAGCGTAGATATACAGCGAAAAGTAGCCCCGTCGATGTATGCTGGTCTTGGATATGTCTTCACGCACTTTGCCACAGCCTATGATGTGGAGAATGCTCCCACAGCGTATACCACCTTGCACGGAGGGAAACTGATTTGGTCTTACGACAAACGAGACGATGTGTACTATCCCAGAGCAGGCTATCTCACTAATTTTAATTACAATTTCTATCCTGATTTTTTTGGTAATGAAACATCTTCGAATAAAATCACCATTGACCACAATCAGTATTTCAGTGCCCGACAAAACAAAGATATTATTGCTGCTAGATTGTTTCTGGGAATTGGCATTGGTGATTTAGACTTCAATCAGCAATTTATTTTAGGAGGAAAAGATCTGAGAGGCTATTCTCAAGGAGAATACAGAGGTGAACAACTCTATGCACTCCAAGGTGAGTATCGGTGGAATCCTACGGAGCGATTTGGCTTAGTTGGATTTGCCGGCATGGCGATGGTACATAATAAAAACATAAGTGCTGACAATGGCAAATTACTTCCATCAGTCGGTGGCGGATTCCGCATCAATGTATTTCCAAAAAATCATATGAACGTCGGCCTTGATGCAGGTGTGGGCATAGACGACTGGAGTATTAGCTTTCAAATTGGAGAAACCTTCTAGTTCTTACTCAGGAATTTTTTTGAGTACCTTTCTTATAAATTATTTTAAAATGCCCCTCCTTAATTGGGGGTAAAATCACTTTTATTGACTAATCTTTACTTATAAATCAAATGTAATGACCCCTATCGCAGAGGAACTAGTTGGTAAAATTGATAAATGTCTGAAAAAACACTTTCAGACAAGAATCACTGAGCTCTTAGAATCGGAAATTGACGACATGCTTCTAATCGTGGAGCAAGTCAACTCTTACTATGCGCTTTCCCTTAAAAAAAGATCTTCTGATGCTCAATTGGCTAAATTCAAGTCTGAGTTACTGGATCGTATAGAACCGCTATGGCCAAAACCCGAATCCAATGACCTCGCCGTCCTGCATGAGTCTTTCTTGCATGACTTACAAGGTATTTTGGAAGAGGTGCCGATTTATCGAACCATAGCGCAAAGTCGTGAGCGGTTTTTCGTAGTGGATCACGACCAGACGTGGGTCAAAATATTTAAAATAGTCAAGAGACTAGGCTACTTCCTAACTTCTCTACCCAATGACTTGGCCAATCTTTTTAGAAAGGAGAAAGAAGAAAAGCCCTATTGGAAACACGAAATTCCCTTAAGAAACTTAGCTAAAAAGCACTTCTTCGCTCAATTAATCCTCGACCTTCAGGAGATTTCAGGTTTATACTATAGCGAGCTGGCCAAACAGTATTATGACCTCAAAGAATGGGAAGAGAAACTGAATCAAGGAGCCTCAGATGCACCTAAGCATACTTCAGAAGATATTCTCAATTTCAAAAGTGAATTGATCCAATCTCTTAAAAAGAAAATAAAAGGGATCACCAGACCGAATGCCGAAAAATTCGAATTAGAATACGAGAAAGCAGGTACATTCGAATTACCCGAGGCAAGATTGAGTCAAGAAATTACCACCAAAAAAATTGAATCTGCCAAAAGTCATTGGAGTCTTAACGATCTGGAATGGCGAAATACCAACTATGCCCTGTTCGAAGAATGGCGAATGGACCTCAACATCCATTTGCTCAAGCATAAGACACTGGCTAGTTTACATGAGTTTCAATCCGCCCAGTTCAAGAAAATTGACGATTACATAGGCCCCGAAATGGATGAGATCAAATCATTCATTGATGAAAGTATCGGTTCTTTAAGCAAAGAACATGAGTCTATTGCCAAAGAACTCAAACGACTCAACTATCAGGCGGTAAAGAAATTAGACAAAGAAGTTGTACCCAGACTTTGTGACAAACTTTCGAATCAGACCATTATCAATCTGATCAACAGAATGGAAGTAAAGATTGCCAATCAGGTAGCAGAACTATCAGATGAACGGGTAATAGTAAAAAGTGGCAGCTATGGTGCTCCCATCAAATCAACTGAGCTCAATGTCATTTCTCCCCATGAGTTGATCGCTTTTGAAACTTTACCCGCTTTCAAAAAGCAAGTAGAATTGATCAAGCAAAGCTCGTTCTCTTCCCTTGAAAAGATGGTAGAGAATGTAAAAGACCTTGACCATATCATTACGTTCAGCTTGTCGTCAGGGATTGCATCTATGGATCAGCAACGCGACCCACAAGAGGCGATCTCCATAGCAGAAGAAGGACTCAAGCGAGCGGCTACCAGACTGATCGAAGAGCGCAATCAGCTCAATGAAGCCATGGTAATCAATGGCAATGAGTTGGAGACGGCGATCAATACTTTCTGCGATGGGGTAATGGAGCTGACGTTCAATGAAAACGTCAGTCAGCTACGCTTACGCATCACCAAAGCCAAAGCCACACAACAGGCCAAAGAGGTGCGCCAAAAACTGGAAGAAAAAATGACAACCAGAAAGAAGCGAATCGTATTATTTGCTCTTGCTGGTTACAATGATCTTCGCCATGGACTCAGCAGGTTGAGTGAAAATTTTGTACTCACTGCAAAAAAACCAGAGATCTCGAAGCAGGTATCTGATTTCCTTCTTGAATCTCGCCAAGCCATCGATAAACTTCCGCTGATTTACAAACGCTTGTACCAAATCGAACCTCTGGAAGATTTGGAGCTCTTCGAAGGACGAAAAGACGAACTGAACACGCTAAAAAAAGCATTTGATAGCTGGCAAAAAGGGCACTATGCGGCTACAGTGGTTTTAGGAGAAAAATGGAGTGGACTGACCTCTTTCCTCACCTACAGCTTGCATCAAGGTCAATTCCCATTTACCATTACACGAATGAAGATGGTAGACAACGGGTGCAATGAAGACCACTTCATGCAACTGATGCGATCCGCTTTCAAAGAAGACTCATTTGAAAGTCTGGATGATGTGATTAACTATCTCAACTCTTCTTCCAAAAGAGTAGTGATCTTAGAAGATATTCAAAACTTATTCCAGCGAAAAGTACATGGTTTTGAAGCCATGCAGTTGCTGTTTCAGTTGGTGAATAAAACTTATAAAAATGTATTTTGGGTGACGAGTACCACCGTATACACGTGGTCATACTTGCAAAAGACCATCAATATCAATGAATATTTCAGTTATGTAATTGAACTGAAAACGCTTTCGAGTGAGCAGATCATCAATATCATCTGGAAACGGAATCGAATCAGTGGATTTAAAATTCAGTTTGAAACTGATGCCAGCTCTGCAGATGACAAGAAGTTTAAGAAACTGAATGAGGCCGAACAACAGCAATGGCTGAAGAAAAAGTTCTTTTCAGAGCTCAACAGCTTTGCACAAAGTAACATCAGTCTGGCGCTGATCTACTGGCTATTGTCTACCAAAGAGGTTGATGATAGCACGATCACTGTGGGGACATTCAAAAAACCAAACCTGAACTTTTTGACTGTCTTAGCCATGGACAAAATCTATGCGCTACATGCACTGGTTTTACACGACGGTCTTACTATTGAGCAGCTAGCTCAGATACTAAATGTGACCGTGAAGAATTGCGAGCTGACGTTGTTGGCGCTTTTGGAAGATGGTATTTTGGTGAAAACCGATGAGAATTACATGGTCAATCCGATCGTGTATAGAAATACGATCAGTTTGTTGAAATCAAGAAATTTAATCCACTAATGAAAAAATTAGTTTTCATATTCCTTTGGTTGACAGCCAGTTTCGTTTCTTTTGGTCAGGCTTCAGACAGTCTGAATCTGGCCAAGTTAGATTCGATCGTTGTGGCCAAGGTGGATTCCGTTCACACGTTGGATTCGGCTCAAAATGCCCAACAAATCGCTGGCAAGAAAAAGGTGAAACTCAACACACCTCCGCCCGTGAGCGAATTGATCTCCTTCCCTAATCTGTTCTGGAGTTTGGTGTTTGTTCTTGTTGGTTATTTTTTGATCAAGTTCACTTCTAGAATTCTGGAAATCTTTGCGGAACGCAGTACAAAGTATCGAATCACCATCAAAAGTATCATTCCAGTCGTCAAGATCATGGGCTGGGTGGTGGTGATCTTCCTGATTATCGTGGGCATTTATCAGCCGCCAGCAGCCACGGTGCTCGCTTTCTCTGCTTCGATCGGTGTGGCTGTAGGTTTTGCGTCGCAGGACATCCTCAAAAATATCTTCGGAGGTATTGTGATTTTATTCGATCGACCATTCAATGCGGGTGACAAAATACAAGTAGGTGACACGTATGGTGAAGTGGTAGAAATAGGCTTGCGCTCAACTCGGATCGTGACTCCAGACGACAACCTGGTCACCATTCCGAATGCGGAGATCATGAACACCTCCGTCTCCAATGCCAATGCAGGAGAGGCCAACTGTCAAGTGGTGGCAGAAATCTATCTACCCATAAATGCGGACACCGTACATGTGCGTGCCCTCGCCACGCAAGCCGCCCAAGTCTCCAAATACATCTTCCTCAATAAGCCCATCGTGGTCGTCTTTTCCAACGAATACAAGGAGCGCCAGTCTATCATCAAAATGAAGATCAAAGCCTACGTCCTCGACATCCGCGATGAGTTCAAATTCAAAAGCGAAATGACCGAGATTGTGATCAAGAAGT
This sequence comes from Reichenbachiella sp., assembly GCF_039969095.1. Taxonomy (GTDB): domain Bacteria; phylum Bacteroidota; class Bacteroidia; order Cytophagales; family Cyclobacteriaceae; genus Reichenbachiella. Next base: position 186,498 of record NZ_JBDVOL010000010.1, on the reverse strand, counting down.
TGCTGGAAGAAGGGGTTTTGAAAGGGTAGGTTTTGGGAACATTTGTATAAACGCAATGCACTTTATCCGCACTGCATCAACAGTTAAAATTGAGTAATTAAATTTTCTCAGAATGGCTACTACTCAAGAATAAGAATTTTTTAGGTGAGATCAAAGACAAGCGGCGTAAGAAGGCCGAGAGGGATTGCCGCGTCGCTTCATTCATTTGCCAATGAATAACTCTTCTCGCAATGACGGGGATTCTCAAACTTCTGTACGTCATTGCGAGGCGGGCAATTTGATGACAATCAAATGCACAACGCGGCAATCTTAAGCTCTTGATCGAAAACAAAATTCAAAGCAGAACGCTGCATTCTCATTTTTCGCTACCATATCTAATAATTAGAATAGCTATTTTTAAGATAGCTAAACCAGTATCTGATGTCGAGATTCTTAAAACGTAACCTACTATGGCTGATCTACGGAGTGTTTGTCCTGTTGGTCATTCTCAATCATGAGCGTGAACATCCTTTCATAAGCGAAAGCCCCTATGCTCTGGGTAAATACTTGATCTGGGGAATCTATCTCAGTTTTCTCGCCTATTCACTTTACTGCAGTACTCAAGAGAATTTCTTCTCTACGCTCAGAAAACTATATCCACTGCACTGGGCGAGACAAATTGGTTTGGACTTATACCTCGGACTCCTGCTGAGCTTGGGTATGATCTATCTCAATGAAGGTTCAATTTTGATTGTGTTGATTTGGGTAATTCCAGTTGTGATCTATGCCAATCTAGCCATTCTACTTTATATGGCCTTGAATTACGACAGCATCATTTCGCATTTTTTAGTGTAGATCCCAAGACAAACTAAAAAACCTTCACTTCAGTTTTTCTAGGCACACCTTCTCGCGTTTTCACGATTTCGAAATCAACCATTCCGAGCACCAAACCTTCTTCAGTAATTACCTCCACTTTCCACTGGCCAGGTTTCACCCAGTGCTTGTAGGTATAGCCACGATAGCCGTCAGTTCTGCCTCCTCGCACATTGATCCCAATATCTTCTACATTCTCCCAATTTTCCGTTTTGGCATTGTACCACTTCCAACGATGGTATACGGCCTTTTCCAAATCTGTCGGGGCGAATATTGATGTGAACACATAAACTTTCTCATTGGGGCGCCAGAGAAGTTTCAGACGATGTACCCGCCAGAAGACATACCACTCGTCTTTTTCATACAAAACCGAATATTTGCCGTCTTCGTATTTCACTTGATGCCCAACCAAGCCGCTTTTGAGTGCTAAAGGCACAGGAGGAATGAGTCTATAGAAATAAAAAACATAGATCAATGAATAGATGCCAACAACCAAGCTGAGCAGCTTTCCAAGGTGCACCTCCTTTCTGGTACGGGCGCTTCTACGATATACTTTTACTACCAACGCCAACGTACAGCACAAACTGAGCAATCCCGAGCACACAAAGACAAAGGTGTTCATCTGTTTGATAAACACGGGAATCATAAATGTGAAAAAAGTGAAGCTGATAAAACTGTAGACACTAAACTGAAGGTATTTATTCGACAACTTCCTTTTCAGCAATTCATTAGCTACCAGCAGCAACACCAGAATACTAAAAAATGATACTGTTTTAGTCAACGACACACTTCGAGAAAAGTATATCACATAAGCACTAGACAAAGCGCCAAAGAAGAATTGAATAGCCAAAGGGAAATAGGATTCAAAACGCTCCAAAATTGTATGCTTCCACCTTTTGTCACCAGCTAGATTAAAAGCATAAATCATGAAAGTGAGCGAGATCATGTGTAAACACAACATGGTCAAGTCGTACGTTCGATCTATGCGCCCCAGCGTCAAGGTATCGAAAATAAAGCCGCCAATAAAGAAGGCAATGGGTGCGTACTTCTTGTTCTTGATGAAGAATTGTCCCGAAGAACTATCTCGAATCCTGGATACTACTCTATTCATTCAATTTTTTAAAAAGGGGTAAATATAAAGGAATGCACTTGTCTAATTGAGCATTCACTGGCTGTTAACTTAATCATCCATTCCAGTCCATTCGACTAACAAAAATCTAACCATTCAAAGGAATTGTAGACATTCAATATTAATTTAAGGACTTAACCACTTAAAAATGAAATACTACGATCCGCAAACCCTCACCTTTCTGTTGACTGAAGTGCATCAATTAAATGACTTGTTGAAATCAGACCGTTATGCAGCTTATGACCAAGCTTCTATTGATTTACTTCTGGACGCGGTGAAAGATTTCAGTGATACAGCATTGTTTCCCTTTATTCAGGAAATGGATGAAAAGCCCTGTGTATTTAAAGATGGCAAAGTGACGGTACATGAACAATTTGGCCCTATCCTAAAAAAAGCGGGTGAGATGGGTTTGGTCGGAGCAGCGATGAATGAAGAAGATCAGGGTTTGCAAATGCCGATGCTGGTGGTCAATGCCCTGTATTTCATCATGGAAGCCGCCAACAATCATGTGACGGGTTATCTGGGTCTTACTGCTGGCGCAGCCAATGTGATTCTTACCTTCGGATCGGAAGAATTGAAAAAGAAATATGTACCTCAGATGCTCACGATGGAATGGGGAGGTACGATGTGCTTGACCGAACCGCAAGCCGGAAGCTCCCTATCTGATATTACAGCGTCTGCCAAACCTATGGATGATGGCACTTACTCGATCAAAGGTCAAAAAATATTCATCTCGGCCAGTGATCATCAGTTTTCGGATAATTTCATTCATTTGGTTCTAGCCAGAATCGATGGCGCACCGGCAGGCACCAAAGGCATCTCTCTTTTTGTGGTTCCACAATATCTTGTGAATGCGGATGGATCAAAAGGAGACTACAACAACGTAGATGTGGTCGGAGAATTTGTAAAACTGGGACAAAGAGGCTATTGCACCAATCATCTGGCATTTGGAGATAGTGGTGAGAGTATTGGCTACCTCATTGGCGAGGCTCACCAAGGGCTGAGTTATATGTTTCAAATGATGAACGAAGCCCGCGTCGCTACTGGCCGTATGGGGACTGGCATTGCCTCAGCGGCATACTATGCTTCTCTTCAATATGCAAAAGAACGCCCACAGGGGCGCAAGCTTCAAAGCTCTGGCAAGAAAGATCCATCTGTCGAACAAACGCTCATCATCAATCATCCAGATGTCAAACGAATGTTGCTGCATCAAAAGGCAATTGTAGAAGGCAGTTTGAGTTTGGTACTTCAATGCTCTTATTATCTAGACAAGCATGCGACCACCACTGGCGACGAAAAGAATAAGTATCATCAACTCACTGAAATTCTCAATCCTGTAGCCAAAACGTATCCTTCTGAGGCAGGCAAAGATGCTGTGGACACTGGCTTACAAATCCTGGGAGGCTATGGGTACATGATGGATTTCATCTTGCAGCAATATCTTCGAGATATTCGAATTATTTCAATTTACGAAGGCACTACGGGCATTCAATCCCTAGATCTGTTGGGTAGAAAAGTCACCATGAACAATGGAGAAGCATTGCAACTACTGGCGAAAGAAATAGAAAGTACAATCACAACCGCGATTGAAAATGAGGAATTGAAAGGCCATGCTTCGGTGCTAGGTGAATGTACCAAACTCATTCAGTCTAGTTTAGGTCATTTAATGCCATTTGCCATGAAAGGCAATCATGAAAAGTATCTGGCAGATGCCACTGTATTTATGGATCTGTTCAGTACTGTGGTTATTGGTTGGCAATGGTTAAAAATAGGAATTGCAGCTTCAGCAAGTTCAGATGCTACATTCAAAGCGGGCAAACTCCATACGATGGATTATTTCTACAAGTATGAAATGTCGAGGTGCAAAGGCTTGCAAAAAACGATTAGTAGTGATTCGGAAGTGACCATTAAAATGAGTGAGGAGATGTTTTAGCCTACCTTTTTCAAGTGATATTGAATACCCATTTCTTTGTTTTGGAGGCGCAACTCCTTTCCCCAAAACCAAACATCCCAATGCGTATCGTCTCTTTCGAAAATGACTTTGTGGTGACGGGTATTGATGACCGAACGGCCTTGATCCTGAACTCCGGTCGTATCAGATATCATGTAGTTTCCTGAATCGTCGATAGTCATGAATGTTTCTGGCATTTTTTCAGGGATGCCATCTTTCATCATCAGAAACATCTCCCACTTCCCAACTACCTGTTTTTCAAACTCTCCAAACGCAGGGATTTGATCCACCAAAACAAATTTCAATTCTAGCCTTCTATTGATCTCATCCCTACCGGCCAGTAGCAAGTGGTCTTTTATCCTTTGCGCTTTCCAAGGCGAATTGAACCAGCCTTTGGGGTCCGCCCCTTGAAAATGAATTTTAGTTTTGCCCAGTTGATATACCCCACTCATATCGCCAGTCGTACGCGATATAGAGTAAGACCCATTCGAATGAATTTGCAAATAAGTGGCATCATCTGACATAACCATTTTATCACGGAGCGCAGATTTCAATTCCCAAAGACCAACTAAGTCTTCTTTTTGAATGGGCTGGCAGCCAATGCATACAAATAGTGCGAGCGCAAAAAGATTTCTCATCATTCATTTTTTATGAAGCTCTAAACTAATCAAATGATAGAGTTAACACCAAACACAACCTTTTGAATTCAACATTCGTATTTGGTTTATAATATAAACTAGTTTATAATTACATCATGAAAGAAGAACTATCACATACAGAAAGCCTTAAAATCATCAATGAGATGATTTCCGAAGCAAAAAACAACTATGAACAAAGCGGAAGCTTTTACTTCTTGTTGTGGGGATGGGTGGTCATGGTAGCCAACTTGGGTCACTACTTCCTGGATAAATTCACTTCATTTGAATATCCATTCATCTTTTGGCTGCTCACATTTCCTGCGGCCATTCTGGCTGCATGGCATGGCTCACGTCAAAAAAACAAATCCCAAGTCAAAACCCACTTCTCTAGATTATATGGTGAAGTATGGGTGGCCATAGGTATTTGCATGGTGCTTACCTTGCTTTTTATGTCCAAAATCAACTTTAACCATTCAGCCATCATTCTGCTGCTCGCTGGTGCAGGCACTTATTTATCAGGACGGATGTTGAAATTCAGGCCACTCATCTTTGGCGCCTTTGCACTTTGGCTCGCCGGCATCGTTTGTTTCAGTCTCCCCATGACTGACCAATACCTGGTCGGAGCTATAGGCATATTGGCTGGATACTTAATCCCTGGCTACCTATTGAAATCAGCAGAAAAATGAAAGGATTCAGTCCACTCGATCCTTTATTGCATTCACAGCTCCGACTGGCGGTTATGAGCTTACTCATTAGTTTGGAGTCTGCAGAATTCACATTTATCAAAGAAAAAACTGGGGCCACTGCTGGTAATCTCAGTGTACAGATAGACAAACTGTCTACTGCTGGTTACATCGAGGTTATCAAAAGTTTCAAGGGCAAAAAACCATTGACTACTTGTAAGGTTACCAAAGCTGGAATCACGGCTTTTGAAACTTATGTCCAAGCATTAAAAAATTATATAGAATAACCATAAACACCATAATCATGAAAACTAGAATCTTAATAACCGCTCTTTGTCTTATGCCCATTTTGGCCATGGCACAACCCGATTTCTCACAATTGGCTAAACAAAAAATCTCCGCACTTGACGTGATGGTTGGCGACTGGGAAGGCACCGGTTATCTCCTAACACCTCAAGGAAAAGAAGCTTCTCAAGTAACTGAAAAATTACGATACAAACTAGATAGCACCGTAATCATGGCAGAAGGCAAAGGTGTGATTACCCTAGAAGACGGGACTGAACAAGTCATTCATAACGCTTTGGGTATTATTTCATTCCATCCTTTTACCAAGCAGTATCAGATGAATTCGTTCATTTCCAAAGGCATGAGCACACAGGCAAAATTTGAGATTAAAGATGCTAATAATATGGTCTGGTGGATTGAAGCGGGGCCTTCTACCATTCGTTACTCACTCACTATCAAAGATGGCACCTGGACTGAAATCGGTGAACGCTCAATGGATAAAGAAAATTGGCAACAATTTTTTGAGATGAAATTGAAGAAGGTCGGATAACACATTTCCCATAGGTCAGGGTTTAAACACTGACTTATGGAATTACAATCCATCATTGGCTGGTTAATCTGGACTATCAATTTCTTAGGCAAGTTTGTAGCATACGCCTATTCTTTGTTAGCCAAATAGATTTGTAAACCTACTCTGAATCCAGCGCTAGTAATATCTCCATCTAGCCTACCGTCATCTTCATCATATTTGTTTTCACTTTTATCTATATAAACAGTGCCTTCTAACCCAACATTTTTTGTAATAAAATAAGACAGCCCCACTCCAAAGCTAAATTTATTACTGTTTGCAACCAATTTCTTATCTTCAATAAAATCCCCTGTAAGTGGTGAATAGAAATCTGCTCTGGAATATTCTTTACCAATGGCATACGACAATTCCGGAAATAGTGCCCAATTTCCAAATGGAATATAATACCTAATCCTAGGTTCAATGGAGAACTTAAATCTCTTTGTTTTATCACCATCAAATTCCTCAATTCTATAGCTAGTCGGTAACATAATTCCAATTGACAACCGATCAATTACTAAATAAGAAACATCTGGGCTTATATTGAAATTAAAAATTTTGGATGAAATTCCTGATTGAGCTAAGTACGAGTTAGATTTGGAATATTCGCCATCAACCTTGCCAAAATCCATAGAACCACCTACTAAAAAAGTTCCTTTCTCTAGCTGGCCAAAGGACTGGTGAGCAATACTTAAAATGAAAAGTGCTGAAATAACACATATGAATCGTTTCATAGAATGAGAATGTTTGTTTGTAGTAATACCCAATTCAAAATAGGAATAAAAATAGCGAATATAACAGATTTTTGACTCTACTCTCTCAGTGATTCATGACTCCCTTCAGGTGTGATAAATACTAACTTGCCAACTGATTCAATGAAATTAAAATTAAATTAACATTGCGTAATTACCACTTCTTCAAACTACCGATTTATCCCAGCATTCTGGGCGGATGGCAGTATGCACGAAGTGTGCAGCTCTTACCTATTACAGATCACCCGGACAATCGCCGGGTGATGACGACGTAAGGATTTCAAACCACCAAATTACGCACCTTGGCCGACTGCAAGAAACGTTTGTACCAGTGACCGGAATCTTTAATGATACGTTCTTGTGTTTCAAAATCAGTATGAATAAGGCCGAAACGCTGTGTATAGCCCTCTGCCCATTCGAAGTTGTCGAGAAGTGTCCATAAAAAATAACCCGTCACATTGACCCCTTCGCGTTGGGCTTTCAATACCTGATTGAGATATTGTTGGATAAACTGAATTCTATCCAAATCTTTGATTCGCCCTTCGACCACTCTTTCGGGAAAGGCTACGCCGTTTTCTGTGATGACCAATTCTTTCACGCCGTCGTAGGCATCATACTTCTTTAGTACATTGTATATGGACTTGGGATAAACCTCCCAGTTCATGGTAGTCAAGGGTACTTTTCGTTCATCCGCATTTACTATCTGTCCTTTCATGTAAGGAATCATCCAGTTGGATTTTACCACCTCACGGGTATAGTTCTGCACACCAATGAAATCAAAGTCAAAGTGCATCCGGCTTTCATCATGTGGCATCATGTATTTCTCCACACGTTTGGCAATTGGTAAATCGTCTAGCGGATAACCTAACCCCAAGGCAGGTTCAATAAAAAGTCTATTCAGCAGCGCATCGAACCGAGTGGCCGCAGCAATATCTTTGTCGTCGTCAGAAAATGGATCTACATGTGAACAAGAAAAAGTTGTGCCGATCTTAGCATCTTCCAATTCATTTCTAAGTATGCGAGCACCCAAACTTTGACAAAGTGTAGCGTGGTGCATGGCGGATAGAAAATTGCTCATTCCCTTTCTACCTGGAGCATGATAACCCAAAAAGTAACCCGCTCCGGTAAAGACCATCGGTTCGTTGAGAACCATCCAATTGCTGACCCGATCTCCAAAACTTCTGGCACAAAGGGTAGCAAATTCTTCGAACCAATTGAGAATTTCACGATTGGTCCAGCCACCCTGATCCTCCAAGGCCTGTGGCAAATCCCAATGATACAAAGTGACCCAAGGGGTAATATTTCTTTCCAAACAACCATCGATCAATCGATTGTAAAAGTCGATACCTTCCTGATTAACCTCCCCTATACCATTAGGCAATATGCGCGACCAAGCGATTGAAAATCGATAATTCGGAATGTGTAATTTCTGAATAAGATCAAGGTCTTTTTCGAAATGTTCATAGAAATTACAGCTGACATCGGCATGCGATCCATCTTTGATTTTCGAACTGTTTTGTACGAATTTGTCCCAAATGGACATGCCCTTGCCATGAATATTATGCGCCCCTTCGATTTGGTACGCGGCGGTAGAGACTCCCCATTGAAAGTCTTCGCCAAAATCAAACTTAGAATATCCCACTTATTATGATAATTTCAATTTCAAAAAAGAGAAGAAGCTTGGTTTAGTGACTGCAGGCTTCAGTTGGGACTGAATATGCTCCTCTAGCACCTTATCTACAATAAACTGCGTTTCATCTGGAAAATGAACAGGCACATGTTGATCTGATTTCACCCATTTTCTAATGTTTTTCACATTCTTTTTATTCAGCTTTTTAATAACAGGTACACCAAGATCTTTCAAGCCTTCTGCGTTAAAGTGTTGCTCGTATTGCCGTTTCATTGGGATCACTAATAGTTTTTTGTTCAGGTAAAGTGCCTCGGCCGGGGTCTCAAATCCAGCACCGCACAACACACCAGTCGCTGAAGCCATGCTTTTGCCAAATTTCTCTGCGTTGATCGGTTCTATTTTCACGTTACCCACTTCATAGGCTTCCTTGGTATGTTTAGAGAATACCTGCCACTCTGCTCTTTTTACTTCTGACAGCACTTTTATCAATTTCTTGTCCCCATAAGCAGGTAGATAAACAGTGTAATGCCCTTCGTCTGACATCTCTTGCTCGCGTATCTCTGAACGAATAATCGGAGTAAAAATCTGATCATCATATTTCTTGAAATGAAAGCTGTAATAGCTATCACAAGGGGCGTAGGACTTCAGCACTGCCCAACCCATCGGATCACTATGCGAGGGCACAGGCACTTTTTTAGAACGTAATGCACTTTGGTGACTCAAGCCAATGCACTTGACGCCTTTCAATCTACACGCCCAGGCTGAAATGGGCTCAAAGTCATTGATCACTAAATCGTAGTCTTTGACTGGACAACTTTTGATTTCATTCCAAACACGTCTCACCCGATTGGTTTTATAGGTAGCCAGCATATCTACTCCTCCTCCTTTGCCAAAGATGAAACTCAAACCTTTGTAAGCATATTTTACTGGAAAAGGCAAATCTATATCCGCCTGGACTCCGCTAATCAATAGGTCCACATGTGCCCGTTTCATCAGGGCCGGAATCACATCCTTAGCACGGCTCAAGTGGCCATTGCCTGTTCCTTGTATCGCGTATAGAATCTTCATTTTATTAATCGTTTAGATTTTTGGAGCTACGATGAGCATCTCTTGAAGCATCTTCCCATAGAGTTCTTTTGGCGAAAAGTCTGAGTGATAGTCCGCTTCGTGTTGTTCCTCAGATTCTGTTTCGCTTTTCGCAAATTCCTCATCCGTGTATTTGTACAAAGACCAAGCTCCTTTATTGTATTCTAGGGATGATAGGTTTTCTATCCAATCACCCGAATTCAAATAAGTCACGTTGCCATGCTCGGTTTCATAGTCTTTGATTTCCGGATGATGGATGTGCCCACACATCACGTATTTGTAGCCGTTTTCAGCTGCTATTGTAGTAGCCGTTTCTTCAAACTTGTTGATGAACTTCACTGCGCCTTTCACACTATTTTTTACTTTTTTTGATAAGGAGATTCTACCCTTGCCGAAAAATTCGCTGATGTTGTTCACCACCTGATTGATCAGAATCAAAGTATCATACCCAATCGCACCCAGCTTCGTCAGCCAGCGAGAGTGTTGCATCGTGACGTCGAATACATCGCCATGAAATACCCAGACTTTTTCACCTTCAAGCTCCAGCACCAACTTGTTTTGCAATCGAAAGGAACCTACCTTGAATCCTTCGAACTTGCGAAGCATTTCGTCGTGATTGCCCGTGATGTAATTCATCTTTACGCCTTTCGACATCCATTTGAATAAGTGGCTCACCACTTTCATATGGCTCTTGGGCCAATAGCGTTTGCTGAATTGCCAGATGTCGATAATGTCTCCATTGAGGATAACCTGCTTGGGAGAGACGCTACGCAGGTAGTTGAGAAGCTCCTTGGCACGACAGCCGTAGGTGCCTAAGTGGATGTCTGATAAGACCAGAATATCTACTTTTCGTTTTCTAGGCTTGCGGCTCATTTGGTTCTGAACGGAGAGTGTAAGGGCCTAATTAAGTTTAGTAGTAGGTTTAGGGTCAGCACTTCTACGAATTGCTGCATCGCGTTAAAAACTCTTATCTTCGGTCTTTTAAAATTGAAAGACAGCTTGGGGCCAGACAGAGGTAGGCTTGGTTTTAGTTGTGTCGTAATCATAATCTGCTTTTTACAAAAAAAGCGTGTGATTATTAACTACTGATTGTCAGACCACTAACCTTTTATTAAGTATTGGAGGGCTGTATTATCGCAATTTTATGAGATAGAGGGGGTGTGTTAAGAGAACAATTAAAAACACGTCATTGTCCGGCGTAACGTAAGTTCAGGCAATCCCTCTCGTCTAGCAAGATGATAGAAAAGAACAGTGCTTACCTCAAGCAGATCACCCGAACAAGTCGGGTGATGACGGAGATACGGAGAAGCTCTTACCGAAACACCAAATAAACAGTACCAAGCAGCCCTACAAAAAACAATACGACGCCTCCCATATAAAAGATCGAATTGAGTGGGGCAGCTACAACATCCCCATAACCTATCCCGATAAAGAACCAGCCAACGAATAGCGTGACTAAGAAGATGATAGTGGGTTTGGTGGATTTCATGAAAGAGCACAAGCAAAAAAATCAAAAATTTGGTTTAGGTATTTTATAAAAACACCAAAAATTACAAACCAACCAAACCATAATGGAATTAAATAATCCATTCGCATAATCCAACTCATTTTCTTTAAGAAGGGAAAACCCTTGATGAATATTCTAGAGTCATTTTCACTAAGCGTATAAGAAAACTTTAAAACATTATCTTTTCCTCTTTTATAAAAATCGGGTTCGTCATAAAAAGACTCATATGATTGCGAACCAGACAGAAGATTAAAGGATATAACAACATTATCAATTCTATTAAATGAAAGTAATTGAGTTGAACCTACTCTTGGCTTTGTTTTATCATCAAAATTTTCAAATTTACTTGAACTAAAATATCTATTAACCTTTAATTTAAGAACTTCCTGAGCTACATTATATGTATATGATTCTTTAATCGAATTCAAATTCAGAGTTTTTTTAATACTATTAATATTTAAAGAATACATTAAGAAATAGTATATAAAGACCACTCCTAACGATAATGGAATAACAAACGGATAATCAATAGTTCCTTGAGCAAAAAGTAGATTGATTCGATCAATTTTTATTCCTGCCATAACAATAATAAAGATTGCACCACCTGAAATGAAGAGATTCTTCCTCAACCTAGATACTCTATCAAGTATGTCTTTTGAGTCTTTTTTAATATTCCTAAAGCGTTGATCTTTGAGAGGCTTTATGATACTCTCTAGCTCTTTATTTGATAGCCCCATTTAAAACCATTCAAAACTTGTGTGACATTAATTCCCTCAGAAGTGCTGCATAAGGCGGACTGCTGATCCCACCTTGAGTTTTCAAGTTATAATGATTTAAACAAAAATCCTATTCCGAAGCCTTAGCGTAGGCTTTTCAATCAAATAAGACATAGCTATTCCCAGAAGTATTGACAAGAGAAAACAAGAAAATGTCATCAGATATGGGTCGAAGCTGAAACTGGAATAGAAAACGTCTTTGATGGTAAGGTGCCAGATGTATATGGAATAGGAATTCATACCTACGAAACTTAGCCATGACACCACTAGTACAACGGCTCTACTTTTACTCCTCTCATACAATTCCTCAAAATCTAAGGCTAATAAAACCAATAAGGTAAAACCTATATTGACTGTTGTCAACCCAAGTGTATTCATAAAGAATCCGCCACTGTGGAAAATAAAACCTGGAGCAATAAATACACCACTCAAGATCAGAACTGCTCTTTTGTGCCGTCTAAGAAATGTTAATGAATTCGTGAAATGATATAAGTAAGACAGCAACACACCCAACACAATTCCATCTGATCTGAGGTGGGTTTGGAAGAAACCAAAAAATTCATCGTTTCGGTGGGGATATGAAACATAAACTCTCATAACTAAACTCAGAATTAAAATGAAAGTCAAAACGCCAATCATAAATCCTTGATTCGACAGCATGTTCCTTTTTGTCAGAATCACAACCAACAAGCCAAAAAGTAAGTAAAAATGCTCCTCCACAGCCAATGACCAGGTATGCAGCCAAATGCCAGACCAATAGTTTTGCACGTAAAAAAATTCTGCTGCAATTTGATTCCAAGAATAGGATTCGCCACTGACCAGATAGCTCACTGTTAGCGTGGTGAGCAAAAAGAAATAGAACGGTGGAAAGATTTTGAACGCTCTTTTAGCAAAGAATCTTTTGATGTCAATCCTTTTGGTGGCTTTGTATTCTTCAAACAACAGATTGGAAATCAAAAACCCACTCAGTACAAAAAACAAATCCACTCCCAACCACCCAAAGTGTTGAACAAAGTTGTCAGAATTACTATGCCGAAAGAGCACCAAAATGATAGCCACGGCTCGCAAAATGTCTAATCCTTTATTTCTAGTTTTCAATGGAATTAAGCATCATGATTAGCAATAGAGGGATGCACCCAATGCTGAATCTTGCTTTTGTACTTCCAAACCAAAATCAATAAAACAGCCACCACATCCATGGCCATGAGGAGCACACTTCCTTCTGGACCAAAAGCACCTCCGGTCCACATATTATCTGGCATACTTGAACTAATGATGGATGCCTTGGGAATATGGCCACTATTGGCAAAGCCAAAGATGGCGGCTTGCGTAACATTCCATGAAAAATGTAGCCCAATCGACATCCCCAATCTACCTGATAATAGAAAAGGCATGCAGATCGTCAAGGCGTCGAATCCCAAATTGATGGAAGAATAAAGTGTGGCTCCGTCATTGCCATAATGGGCAAATCCGAAGAGCTGCGAGGTAAAAATGCAAGTAACAATCGCACTCGTTGTTCGGTTCTTCATCACAAGAGAAAGTGATTCGAAAATAATATAAAACAGAAAGACTCGAAAGATGATTTCTTCTGTGATACTGGCTGACATATTCGTCACTAGTTCTGTAACAAACCCCGCTGCAAAACTGTGATCTGGAGCACTTGTCACAAAATACCCAACAACATCCAGAAATCCAGCCAAATACATGGTAATGAAAAACAAGGAAATCTGAAAAGAAGCAATTCCACAACCTATGAAAAACTCTTTCATCCAAGGGCTTTTTAATTTCAGCCCATATTTGCCAAACGAGGATCGATCGATATATTTGACTTGAACATACAAACTTCCCACTATAGCCAAAAATGAAACTATCCGACTGAGGTTGGTACGCAATAGCCCTTCGTCTAAAATTTTACGAAGACCCATTTGAAAAGGAGAACTCAATAAACCCACTATAATTATAAAACTCAGCAAACGCCAAATGATTCGCACTTTGCCTTTTGAGTTGAACAGGAGCTTTTTCATGGTAATTTGATTTAGGTATTTATAGGTTTTCTACTCTTCCTTGATAATTATTGCATCAACGGATTGTTCCTTTACTAATTGATTGAACATAGAAATGTCTTCTTTCAGGATAATATCGAGCTTTTCCAATTGTACGTCAATTAGCCCACTCACTTCCTGCATATAGGCTAAGGCTTGATCAGTGGGCTGATAATCACCATAACTAGCCAAAGAATTCAGATGCCCCAACTTATTATTCAAACGAATAGGGAAATTCAATGGATCTTGATTGCTCTTGTTCTGTGTTTGATACAATTCTTCTTCGATCACCTTGAGCTTGTCCAAAATGTAAGCGGAAGTATCCACTACGGACTTCATTTCATCCATCTCCTTCACCTTATCTACAAAAGTGTTGATCTGGGCGCGGCTTTCTCGAATCTTCTTGATGGCCAAATTAGTCTCACTGAGTTTGTTTCTCACAGACATTAAAAAGTCAAATTGTGCTTTGAGCTCTTCTGCAGAGGAAGATGATCGTGGATCAGCTAAAATTTCAAAACTGGCTGACTTGGTTTGCCCTTTGGCGTTCAATTTCACTTCATAGGTACCTGGCAATGCCCGAGGCCCATTAAGAGATGCCCACCACAAAATCATCCCTTCAAATGACTCAGCTTTCTGGTAATGCATATCCCACGGAAAAACATTCAGACCCTTTTTGAGCTCATCCAATTTTCCTTCTGCACTTTCTTTTTCAGCATGTGTAGAGAATGTTTTGATCAACTCTCCCGAGGTTTCATAAAAGCTCAACGTGACTGTATCTTCCTTTTCAGGTTTTTTTTCCAAATAGAAATGTGTCAACACTCCGCCTGGGTGGTTGTCACCCTTTCGTTTGCTCTTATTCCAATTGCCTCCATTCATCCGGTAGGATGGCATGGGCTGATACAAATGAACTGATCCATTATTCGAATCATTCATGTGATGAAAAACGGTAAGGTCATCCAACAGCCAAAAGCTTCTACCCTGTGTGGCTGCAATCAGATTGTCATTTTTGATAGCCAAATCTGTAATCGGAACGATCGGCAAATTCATTTGCAAGGTTTGCCAGCTGGCTCCATCATCAAAAGAGATGTACATGCCATTTTCTGTCCCGGCAAAAAGCAACCCTTTTCGCTTAGGATCCGCTCTAACTACTCTTGTGAAATGTTCCGTACTAATACCGTTTGTGATTTTCTGCCAGGTTTTGCCATAGTCTTTGGTCTTGTATAAATAAGGTCTATAATCGCCCAGCTTATATCTCGTACCAGCGATGTATGCCCCTCCCTTCACGAATGGATCAATTTCAACAGAATTGATCATCATCCATTCTGGCATACCAGTCGGCGTCACATTGGCCCAATTTTCTCCACCATCTTTTGTCAAATGAACCAACCCATCATCTGACCCAGTCCAAATCAAGCCTTCTTCTTGAGGAGATTCCGCGAAAGCGAAGATGGTGCAATAGTATTCTACGCTCGTATTGTCTTTGGTGATAGGCCCTCCTGAGGAAACTAGTTTTGAAGTGTCATTTCTAGTCAGATCTGGACTAATGATTTTCCATGATTGACCTTCGTTTTCACTGACGTGCAGATAATTAGAAGCTGTGTACAATCGTTTCGGATTGTGTGGAGAAAACTGAATAGGAAAGTTCCATTGGAAACGATACTTCATACCTTCTGCCCCATGTCCCATGGGATTGTCTGGCCAGACATTGATGCCTCTAATTTCTTCTGTCTGATGATTGTATCTGGTAAAAAAGCCATCATAACTCCCGCCATACACAATGTCATTGTTTGCAGGGTCTATGGCCAAGTGAGCACTTTCACCTCCAGCGGTATCTTCCCAATCGCTTTCGTCGATAGCTCCGCCACTTGTGCGGTGAGGAATTCTCACGGTGGAATTATCTTGCTGTGCACCGTAAATCCGATAAGGAAAATGATCGTCTGTCGTCACTCTATAAAACTGTGCCGTGGGTTGATTGTGATAAGTGGACCAATTCTCTCCTGCATCAAACGACACCTGAGCACCACCATCATCACCCATAATCATACGATCCGCATCTTCAGGTGCGATCCACAAATCATGGTGATCACCATGAGGGGCATAACTAGATTCAAAAGTTTTGCCTCCATCCTTAGATTGGTGATAGGCTACATTCAACACGTAGACTTTGTCTTCGTCTTGTGTGTCAGCATAGATTCTAGTATAGTACCAAGCGCGCTGTCTGAGGCTACGACTTTCATTCACTTTAGCCCAGTTCTTACCCGCATCATCGGAACGATAAACCCCGCCTTTTTCGTTTTCTAAAATCACCCATACTCTATCCGAGTTGACAGGTGAGACGGTAACGCCTGATATGCCCCAAATACCTTCGGGCAGGCCTTTGTTGCCAGAAATGTCGGTCCAGGTGTCTCCTCCATCCGTACTTTTCCATAAGGCAGAGCCTTCACCTCCACTCGACAAACTGTACGGTGTTCTTCGGACTCTCCATGTAGAGGCGTATAAGATTCTAGGGTTGTTAGGATCGAAAGTGAGATCTACGGCACCTGCGTCCCTGTTGGCAAACAAAATCCTTTCCCAGTTTTTACCTCCGTCTTTGGAGCGATAGACGCCCCGGGTCTCGCTTGATTTGTACAAATCACCCAAGACGGCTGCATACACTAAGTCTGGGTTTTTAGGATGGACTCTGATTCTTGGTATGTGTCTGGAATCTTCCAGTCCCATATGTTTCCAGGTCTTGCCAGCGTCTTCTGACTTCCACATGCCGCTGCCTGAAGATACATTTCCTCTGACGGTCACTTCTCCTCCACCCACATAGATTACATTGTTGTCCCACTCACTGACTGTGACGGCACCGATCGAGCCGCCAAAAAACTTATCAGAGATGTTTTCCCAGCTGTTGCCTGCATCTGCGGTGCGCCAGACGCCTCCACCTGTAGCACCCATGTAGTACAAATTAGGTTTGCCAGACACGCCCGTGACAGCAGCTGATCGTCCTCCTCGATACGGACCAATGCTCCGCCACTCCATACCCTCATATACTTTCGTGTCGTAATTGACTTTTTCAGGAGTTGAGTTTTTTCTTCTTTTTTGAGCTTCTAGGATCGTACCAAATGAAATGAAGAAGAGTGCTGCAAGCAGCGAGAATACCTTATGCATAATTGGAAATGGTTTTTGAATCAAACCAATCTATTCAATTTAATGCTCACAACAAAGCGGTATTTTGGGAGTGGTTATACGAAGTTATATAGATACGTTTTATGAGCCCAGCCTTATTAATTTATATTATGCTTTTAATGAAAGACTTATATTAATAGTCTAACTCTAATTACTTAAATCAAGAAAAAATTGAATTGACTACAAACGTCCTCCTGGTTTTCTTAATACGAAATTATGCACTTTGAAAACATCTGTTTAACGCTTTAAACATCAATAGTTTTAATTATTATTTTCCTTATAAATTGCTGCTGCAAGTTTTTGAACTTCTAGAGGGAGACCATTTAAAGCATTCGTTAATATAGGTGTGTTGGATAAGAGGGATATAACGATTCCATCGTCTGGATATAAAATTAGAACTGCACCTGATGATGGCAATTCTCCTACATGATACCAGATGCTATGACCATTAAAATCTTTACCAATAAACCATCCTAACCCATAATTAGTAAGCTTTTTATCAATTGTGTATTGTGATTCAAAAAGTTTGTTTTTTAATTTCTCATCAAAATAATCACCATATAGTAATTCATTCCCAAATATTAATAGATCTTCCGTAGTTGAAATTAAGCCACCACTTGGATAGCCATAACTTAAGTCATAAGGTTTAGCTTCATGCTCATTTGGATAGTAAAATTTACTTTTATTAATCATTATACTATCTGATATGTCTCCGTAGGTATTTGACATAAGAAGTGGTTCCCATATGTTGTATTGCATATAATCCAAGTAACTTTCGCCCGAAGCTCCTTCAATGACAGCTCCCAATAAGTCATAACCATAAGAGGAATATAAAAAATCAGTTCCTGGCTCTGACATCAGTGTGTCTTCCTTGAATATAGAAATTGCTTCAGTTGCTGTATGGAAATGTGGATTTCCAAACAATTCATCCAAACTGATTTCATAGTAGTCTCGAATACCTCCAAGATGTCCAGCTAATTGACGTGAGGTTAGTGAATCTCTTTTTGTTGGAAAAGAAGGAACATATCTTCTGACATCAAGGTCCAAATCTAGTTTTCCATCAGAAACCAAATTTATTATTGCGGCCGATGTAATTGATTTAGATACGCTTGCGATTCTAAAGCGTGTTTGTGAATTCACGAATTTTTCATTTTCAAAATCCGAATACCCAAATCCTTTAGAAAACAGCATATTTTTATTCAAACTCACAGAAATCTGCATTCCTATAATAGAATAATACTCTAAAAAATCATGACTCCATTCCTCTATCAGAGAATTCTTTTGATCAGAAACTCTACTCTTTGACACACTTACTTCAGCAAAAGAATTGGCGTTTATAGTAGGATTGTTACTCATTAAAACATTAGCAGAAATAATACTTGTTCCTCTTTCCCATGCACCAAAACTATTACTTCTTGAATAACACTTATATTTTAGCAAATCAGATTTAGTCCTAGTATCTCCAAATGCTATTACCGGAATTGGAGCTCTACTAGAATAATCAGAAATTGGGACCATTTCGCCATCAATTATCACGGTATCCCTTATGATTTTATCTGGATTTAATCTTCCATATTCAGCCAAAGTATTGAACATTTTGAGGCGATCTTTATCTTCCAGTATCCATTCAAATACCAAAAAAAATGACTCATCTTCTATTTTAATGTCATATGATGATAGGTCAAAATCTATCCATCCTCTTTTGATACTTGATTTTATTACAATACTCTCATTAACTAAATCTTTACCTGGAATATTATTATTTGAGCTATCTACCTCTAGAAATCTAACACGCACTTTAAATTCAGATTCTGTGTTTTTTGTAATAAATAATCGCGCTTTGTCTATGAATTTCAAATCTAAATTATCATTTTTTTCAATTAGCAAAGCCATTGCACTCCCTGCAGAAGAGGAGTCTAAATACATTTGACCCTGCACCATTAAATGTTTCTTTCCATTACCCAGCCAAGATCGTTTGGCTTTATTTTTTTGCGTCGGTGCAGAAATGATTATTTTATCAAGATAAATTGCTTTTTCCTTAAGACGTATAACGAGTTTATTTTTGAGAATAATGGATTCAATAGGTATGATTATGGTTTCATAACCAATTGCGGAGAAAAGTAGATTCTCGTCTAAAAGGGAATCTGGTATTGTAATGGAGTAACTTCCATCACTGTTCGAAATTGTTCCTGTGGCAGAATTTAATATGCCAATATTCACATAAGACACTGGCGTATTATTGATGTTTTCAAGCACTTTACCCTCAATAACAACTTGAGAAAAACAAGAAATAAAAGGCAATAACAGCAAACCTGTTAACAGGACTTTTCTAAAACTAATCATACTATAATGAATGATTCTTTGGCTATTAAAGTTGTCTTTAAATAAAGTGAACTATTCATTTTTTACGCATCGATTATACAAACATCAATATAACTAATTGATCAATGTCTCAGAGATATGAATGGTATACCAAACACAATTAATTATCGATTCCTTGGAAATGTTATTAGTTGAGTGTCAATAACTTCCCTTCATCATCTCCAAAACCAACTCCTTGGACAACGGTCTTCCATTGGCTCGAATCTTGATCTCATCGAAGGCGAATCTAAAATCACAGCCCGCTTTCCAGGCGCTGCAGCCGTAGGCTGCTTGGCCTTTGATGATTGTACCTTTGCCGCACTTGGGGCATGGCGGCATGTCACTCCCCTCCTTTTTGGGATTGGGAGACTTGTTTTCGAATTCCAAATCAAAAGTGTCGGTCAGCTTCAAAACACCTTCTACCTTCCCTCCTTCCAAAACAAACCCTTTGATTTTGGTGGTGGCTTTCTTTTGGAGCAAGCGTTTAATTTGTGCTTCGGTGAGCTTTTTGTCCATAAAGACAAAAGGCAAACGCAAATCGCAACCCTCTTTCCACGCACTACAGCCGTAGGCCGATTGACCTTTCAGAATATTTCCTTTTTGGCATTTCGGACAGGTCATCCCGACTAAGGTTGTCTTTTTCTTTGGTGCAGGTTTCCTGGCTTTAGTAGCTGAGGCTGTTTCCAGTCTGGGTTTACCCGTTTCCATTCTCACTTCATAGACTAAATCATCCACCATTTTTTTCATGTTGACGATAAAGTCTCTGGCACTGAAAGCGCCATCCTCTATTTCCTTAAGTTGTTTCTCCCACTGCCCAGTCAACTCGGCAGATTTAAGCAACTCATTCTGAATAGTCCCAATCAATTGAATCCCCATAGGCGTAGGAATCACTTGTTTCTTGCGGCGTTGCGTATATTTTCTACGAAACAACGTTTCGATGATATTGGCACGAGTAGAAGGTCTACCAATCCCATTGGCTTTCATCAAATCTCTGAGTTCTTCATCATCCACCTGTTTTCCAGCCGTCTCCATCGCTCGAAGCAAAGAAGCTTCCGTATAGTATTTGGGTGGTTTAGTGGTCTTTTCTATAAATGAAGGCTCGTGTGGCCCTTGCTCCCCTTTTTCGAAAGATGGGAGAATATTGTCATCTTCTTCTTTGTTCTCTTCGTCATTGTCCTCGTCGTCTTTCCCTTTCTTTTCTTTTGGGAAAAGTACTCGCCAACCTTCTTCTAATATCTCCTTGCCTTTGGCTACAAACTTCACTTCTTCCACCTCAGCACTCACTTGAGTCTTAGCTACTTGACAATCCGGATAAAATACTGCAATGAATCTTCTGACGATGATATCATACACTTTTTGTTGATCTCCAGTCAACGGCTTTTCTTCACCCGTTGGAATAATGGCATGGTGATCTGTGACTTTTTTATCATTGAAAACTTTAGTTGACTTTCGAATCTTCCCTCCCAAAACAGAACTGGTGAAAGTAGAATAAGCTGTCAAACCTTTCAATATACCTGGCACCTTTGGATACATATCATTGGGCAGGAAAGTGGTGTCGACTCTTGGGTAAGAAACCACTTTCATTTCATAAAGGCTTTGTACCAGTTTTAATGTCGCTTCCGCGGTAAACCCGAACTTGTTGTTGCAAAACACCTGAAGTGCTGTCAAGTCAAAGAGTTTAGGCGCATATTCTTTACCTTCTTTTTTTTCAATATCAACGATGACCAAATCCTTTCCCGATACCTGGTTTAGTAACTTCTCTCCTTCCTCTTTCGTGAAAAACTTTCCTTCAGTGTTATTGAATTTCGTGTCACGGTAAACCGTCTGCAATTCCCAATACGAAGTAGGTTTGAAATTCTCAATTTCATGATGTCGATTAACGAGCATGGCCAAAGTAGGTGTTTGCACCCGACCAATGGAGAGCACTTGTTTGAAACCACCATATTTAAGGGTGTAGAGTCTGGTTGCATTCATGCCAAGTAACCAATCGCCAATAGCTCTTGAGCTGCCTGCGTAGTACAAATTATCAAAATCTTCTGCAGGCTTGAGGGCTTCGAATCCAGTTTTGATTGCCTCTGTGGTCAACGAAGAAATCCAAAGTCTTTGTACCTCTCCTTTATACTTCGCTTGCTTAATCACCCAGCGCTGGATGAGTTCTCCTTCTTGACCAGCATCCCCACAGTTGATTACCACTTGTGCTTTGTCCAACAAGCCTTTGATTACTTTGAATTGCTTCTTTACGCCACCATCATCCATGACCTTGGTTTCGAAACGCTCTGGTAACATGGGCAATGTATTCAAATCCCAGCGTTTCCAGTGAGGCTTATAATCTTCAGGCGGATAAAGTGTACAAAAGTGCCCAAAGGTCCAAGTGACTTGATAGCCATTGCCTTCAAAATAGCCATCTTTTCGCTCCTTGGCTCCAATCACCTGAGCGATTTCCTTGGCTACACTGGGCTTCTCGGCAATGCAAACTTTCATTGATGGATTTAGACTTTTGAGCTAATTAGATTTTCTAATTGAATTTCAAATTAAGTCATATTGAACTTAACATCGAACTTAACCACAGCACTTTTTATATTTCTTTCCACTACCACATGGACAAGGGTCATTGCGATGCACTTTCTTCATCAAATCTATTTCCTTCGGATTAATCTCTCCATCAAGATAATACCAGTTTTCATCCTCTTTTAAAAAGTTAGAACGTTCATGATGTACTTGCTTTTTTCCTTTAGGATCTGTGAAATAAGCTTTGAATTCAACCACACCTTTAGTATCTGAAACACTCCCATGCGCTACACTTACAATTTCTAGTTGATTCCAGGTATTTTCTCTAGCCCATTGCTCAATCCCTTCAATTTTATAAGCAGCTCGATGTTTGCTATGCGTGGTGTTGTAAAGATATTGCGCCTCGCTCAAGCAATAAGCAGTATATCTGGAACGCATCAATGCCAAAGCCGTCTTGGCTGGTTCACCTTTTATGATAGTACCACAACACTCATTTATATTCTTTTTGGAGCCACAGAGGCAATTGTTGTCTTTCATAAAAACTATTCTAACATCAACCTCAAAGGTAATATGGTAGAGCTAATCTTTAACAGCTATACTATCCTTCAATAATCAAATCAACATCTATCGTCCGTGTATTTGTCGGTTTAATTGATGTTTTTGACCCTAGGAATCAACCATTCGTGTAAAACAGGCAGAAAAATTGAAGTGAAATCGTTCACTTTAGTGGCAAACTCAAAATACCTCGCATGTTAAAAAACTACTTTCTTGTTGCCTTTCGCAGTTTACTCAGAGACAAGTTTTATAGTTCAATCAATGTACTCGGCTTAGCACTTGGCATCACCTGTTGCCTACTCATCATGATATACATCAGTGATGAGCTCAGTTATGATCGCATGCATACTAAAGCAGATCGCATTTATCGTATCAATGAATTTATGGAAGACGAAAGTGGTGGTGAAAGATCATCCAGCCTCCCATTTCCCGTTGGGCCAACTCTTTCCGCTGAATATCCGTCACTGGTAGAAGCTCAAGTTCGTTTGTTTGATTACCAATCTCCAACCCTGATGATCGAAAACAAACAAACCAACAAGGCTTTCAACGAAAGGAGAATGTTCTTTGCAGACTCTACATTTTTTGATGTATTTGATTTCGAACTAATCAAAGGAGATAAAAATACAGCACTCGATGAGCCCAACGACCTACTCATTACAGAAACAATGGCTAAAAAGTACTTTGGCAATGAAGATCCCATTGGTAAAATCCTCCGTTTCCAAAATGAACGCGACTTGATCGTAAAAGGCATTTTAGCAGACACGCCGCATAATACACACTTCCAATTCGACTTTATTGGTGCTATGGGTTCTGTCCGTCAAGGATTTGGCGGTAGCCTGCCTCGTACATGGTACTGGAATCCGTGTTGGACCTATCTGGTGCTAAAAGAGGGAACTCAGGCAAGCGACTTGGAATCTTTATTCCCAGACTTTATTGTCAAGTTCTTTCCTGATTTTATGCAAGGTGAAGTGGTCATGAGACTACAGGCACTCACAGATATTCACCTTACTTCTGATCTTGAGTTCGAAATTCAACCCAACAGTAGCGAAAACAACGTGTATGTGTTTTCTATTATTGGAATTCTGATTCTCTTTATCGCCTGCTTCAATTATATGAATCTTTCGACAGCTAAATCAGCCAAACGATCTAAAGAAGTCGGCATTCGGAAAACTTTGGGAAGTAAAAAGAGATATCTGGTTTCTCAGTTTTTACTCGAGTCGATATTGATCACAAGCATTGCTGTATTAGTTTCCCTGCTGTTTTTCTGGCTGATCCTGCCATCTTTCAATGCCTTTACAGAAAAGTCTATAGGGTTTGCCATGCTATTGCAACCCAAAATCCTGTTAGGATTATTGGGAGTCGTACTATTTATTGGTGTAGGAGCGGGCATCTATCCCGCATTTGTTTTGAGCTCATTTTCTATTATCAAAGGACTCAAAGGCGCACAAAAAGGCAGCAGCAGTCGCCTGCGACAGACGCTGGTGATTATTCAGTTTTGCATTTCAATTATCATGATCATTGGCACCTCTGTGGCCGTGAACCAACTAGATTTTTTGAGGCAAAGCGATACTGGATTCGACAAAGAGCAAATCTTGTATATATCTGCTCAGCGTACCCCGATGGTTCAACGCTACGAAGCCTTCAAAAAAGAAATCACCAGACATACAGATATTCAAAATGTAACGGGCGTAGTGGACGCACTTGGTGCCAGGCATCAAGGAGATAATTTTAGATTTGAAGGTATGGAGCGCTCTTCCTTGTTTTCCGTCTTCTGGCCCATGCATGACTTCTTTGAAACATTTGGATTGAATGTAGTACAAGGTCGACCGTTTAAAAAGAATATTCTATCGGATGACACGGCTGCTGTAGTAATCAACCAAGCCATGTGCCGACGTATGAACTGGAGAGATGATGAAGCCATCGGTAAAAGTTGTGAATACAGCAATCGACAAGGAAAGGTGATCGGAGTAGTTGAAGATTTTAATTTTGCATCCAAGCATCGCAATATTGAACCGTTGGTTATTCAACCTCGAATTGACCCTGGCAACTTCAATTTCCTGATCAAATATGTGGCTATCAAAATGGACACCGAAAACCTCAAAGAAACATTGTCATTTGTAGAAAGCAAATGGAACGAATTCGCTCCAGGCTGGCCATTCGATTATTTCTTCTTGGAGGACGAATTGAATACGCTCTATAAAGACGAAGACAAACTCAGCAAGGTCGCCAGTTTGTTTTCAGGGTTAGCCGTTGTAGTCGCCTGTCTGGGTCTGTTTGCGCTTGCTTCCTTTACTGCAGAGCAGCGCAAAAAGGAAATTGCGGTCAGAAAAGTATTGGGAAGCACGATTCCTCAAATCATCCTTTTGCTTTCGAAAGACTTTACCAAACTCATCACTATCGCTTTTGTGATTGCTTGCCCATTGGCCTATTTCTCCATTGACAACTGGCTCAACAATTTTGCTTTCCGAATAGACATGAACCCTTTAATTTTCATTTTTGCTGGTATAGGAACCTTGATCATTGCACTGATCACCATCAGTTTTCAATCCTTAAAAGCCGCATCAGCCAATCCATCTACTGTATTGAAATACGAATAAAGAAAATAGCATAGTTTGGTATAATGAGTAAAGCGCCCCGAGGAGTCGGGGCGCTTTTTTACCATTCAAGTAAATTTGAAAACTTAAAATCAATTTTGAAGTTTATTTAATAGATCACCAATACTAGAATTTTGGACACTCAATCAACAATAAGCAACTGTAAAGTTCAAATCGAACGATTGCTCGAATGGGGTACTTCTGATCAATGGCAAAATCAGGAGTTTGAGGAATTGAGCCAAATCATATTCAACAAGACTGGCGTCAGTCTTAGCCATACTACGCTGAAACGTGTGTGGGGAAAAGTAAATTATGCCAGTCAACCTAGTATTAGCACTTTAGATGCATTGGCCAATTTTTTAGATTATCCGAGTTGGTCAGCTTACAAAAGAGCACAAGATTCTAGCCGCACTTCAAAGAAATTCCAAATCCCCAATATCCTGACCAAAAGAGTAGTCACGATTCTCTCTTTAATTATCCTTGTTAGTTTCAGCAGTTGGTATATTATCACCTCCAATTTGAGCAATCCTAAGGCATTGACTGCTAACTTGAATTTTAAAGCATCCTACGCTTCCCACGGATTGCCTAACACAGTCATTTATTCTTTTAATGCCAATGAAATTGAAGCTGAACAACTCGTGATTCAACAGTCTTGGGATAAAAGCAAACGGATCAAAATAAATCAAAACCAAACAGCCGCAACTTCAGTCTTCTATTACCCTGGATATTTCCGATCAAAATTTGTTGCAGATGAAGTCGTACTCAAAGAGGCAGATGTGTACATCGAAACAGACGGATGGCTCGGAACCATAAATTCGGAACCTGTGCCTGTATATTTAGAAGAAGGCGATTTAATTAAAAAAGGAAAATTGAGTCTGTCTGATGAAGGTATTGCGCAATTGAACAAACTGAATCAACCCGTCAGCTTTCATTATTACACCACAGAAAAAAGCATCTCCGGAGACGATTTTAGCTTTGAAACTAGCATAAGGTATGCTCAGGTCAATCAAGCTTCGGCATGCAAATATGCCAAGGTCGTCATTCATTTCTCCGAAGGCGCATTTTTGATACCATTTGCTATTCCTGGCTGTATTGGTGAAATCAATGTTTTAGCAATGGATCAATATATCTCTGGCATAGAAAATGATTTGTCTGCCTTTGGACTATCTCTTGCCAACTGGCAACAAATAGATATAACCAGTAAAAACAAAAAGCTCAATGTGTCAGTAGGCAATCAAAAGATATTTTCGACTTCCTTCAGCAAGGATCCGGGCTATTTGGTTGGCGTCAGCTATTTATTCGATGGAATAGGAGAAGTTGATCACCTCTCGATTACGAATGGGAAAGTGAAGTGGCAGTTTGATGAACAATTCTAAATAAGGATTTCGACTTCTTTATATTCTTAAGTCATCTAAAAATGATCTGAACAACAAAAAAATGAATCAGTCAAGACATCTCATTTTCGAGCGTCTTATATTTGCGACAAAAAAACTCCATGCCCAATTCAGTCAAAATAGCTCCTTCCTTACTTTCAGCAGATTTTTCCAGACTTGGTGCCGATATCGAAATGGTAGAAAAAGGAGGTGCGGAAGTAATTCATTATGATGTGATGGATGGCCACTTTGTACCCAACCTGACCATTGGCCCATTGGTACTCAAAGACATTAGAAAATGCACCAAACTTCCAATTGATGTTCATTTGATGATCGAAAATCCGGACCAATACATCCCGGATTTTGCTAAAGCTGGAGCAGACTGGATCAGTGTACATGTAGAAACCTGCCCTCACTTGCATCGAACGATTCAGTTGATCAAGGAATTGGGTAAAAAGGCCGGAGTGGTTTTGAACCCACATACCCCATTAAGTAGCATTGATGAAATTTTGCCTGAAGTAGACTTTGTCTTGATCATGTCTGTAAACCCTGGTTTTGGAGGACAAAAATTGATTCCATCTTGCATAGATAAGATTGCCAAATTAAAAGCCACATTGAAAGAGAGAAATCTCGAACATATCTTTATTGAAATAGATGGAGGCGTAAAACTGGACAATCTCAAATCCGTCATTGATGCAGGAACTGAAGTGATTGTATCTGGTTCAGGAGTTTTCAATACTGAAGATCCGATAGCTACGATCCAGCAAATGAAGGAAGTCTAAGCTAATCATGAAGAATTGATAAGAAAACGGAAACTATTCTGACAAAACGCAATTCTTAGCACTTAATAATTCACTAAAATTGCATTCCAAAAAATCACATGTATGAGTAGCGAGAAAGAAACAACGGATCGACCGGTATTGAATTTCATTGAACAAATGATAGAGAAAGACCTGGCTGAAGGTAAGCATGGTGGAAAAGTACTGACTCGATTCCCTCCTCATCCGAATGGCTATTTGCATATAGGTCATGCCAAATCCATTTGCTTGAATTTTGGACTCGCTCAAAAGTACAATGGCCAATGCAACTTGCGCTTTGATGATACCAACCCCGAAAAAGAAGACATTGAATATATCAATTCGATTAAAGAAGATATCAAATGGCTGGGTTATGATTGGGACAATGAGTTTTATGCTTCAGATTATTTTGATCAGCTGTATGAATATGCCATCCTCTTAATCAAAGCAGGAAAGGCCTACATCGATGATAATTCTGCTGAAAAAATCAGTGAAGAACGTGGATCACCAAATAAACCTGGAATACTAAGCCAATATCGTAATCGATCAGTAGAAGAAAATTTGTCACTATTCGAAGCCATGAAAAATGGTGAAATTGAAGAAGGTAAAAGAGTGCTCCGTGCAAAAGTGGATATGTCTTCATCTGTGATGCAGATGAGAGATCCGGTGATCTATCGAGTAAAAAAAGCCATCCATCATCGAACTGGGGACAAGTGGTGCATCTACCCAACTTATGATTTTGCCCACGGTCAGTCAGATGCATTAGAAAATATCACTCATTCGCTTTGTACGCTAGAGTTCGCATCTCATCGACCGCTTTACGAGTGGTTTATCAATGAATTGGATTTATATCCTTCTAAGCAAACAGAGTTTGCCAGATTGAATTTAAGCTACACGGTCGTTAGCAAAAGAAAACTTAAGGAATTGGTTGAAGAAGGTCACGTAGAAGGATGGGATGATCCACGCATGCCTACATTGGCAGCTATTCGAAGACGAGGATATACGGCAGCATCTATTCGGAATTTTGCTTCAAAAATTGGAGTAGCTAAAAGAGACGGTGTAAGTGATGTGGCTCTTTTGGAGCACAGTGTTCGAGAAGATCTCAACAAAAAGGCAAACAGGGTTTTAGGAGTACTAGATCCTGTCAAACTGATCATCACTAACTATCCTGAAGGTCAGAATGAAATGCTACCGGCTGTCAACAATCCTGAGGATGAAACAGCAGGGAAAAGAGAAATACCTTTTGGACGAGAATTGTACATCGAACGAGACGACTTCATGGAGGATCCTCCGAAGAAGTTTTTCCGAATGGGACCCGAACGTGAAGTGCGATTAAAATATGCATACATTGTAAAATGTACTGGTTTCAAAAAAAATGAAGCGGGTGAAATTGAAGAAATATATGCAGAATACGATCCTGAGACCAAAAGTGGACACGACACAACAGGAAAAAAAGTAAAAGGAACATTGGGTTGGGTGTCAGCAGCACATGCAGTAGATGCAGAGGTAAGGCTCTATGACCGTCTTTTTGCCACAGAGAATCTTAATGATATTGATGATGATTTCAAAAATCACTTGAATCCCGACTCTTTGACTATTAAAGGAAATGCAAAAGTAGAGCCTTCTGTCGGCGCCATGGAGCCAAATACTCAGTTTCAATTTGAGCGATTAGGCTACTTTATTATTGATAAAGACTCCAAAACTGATAAACCTAGAATCAACAGAACAGTTTCTCTAAGAGACAATTGGTCGAAGCAGAATAAATAAGAAGCCATAATGTAATTCTTCTATTGGATTGTTTTTAAGTAAATTATCCAGAATACAGCTCAATAGAAGAATTATGAAAATCTTATTTTGCTTACTTCTTATTTTTCTTTTTATTTCCCCTTCATTTGGACAAGAAGATACTTCCCCTGATTGGATCAAGGTTCTCAGCTACGGTGTCGGAAACAAAACTGATCAAAATGTACTTTCTATTGAAGAAGCAAATAGTCGGATAAATCAGTGTACTCCTCCTGATTTCGCCTATGCCAATCTCCTTCTCGGCAATGATTCACTGGTTGAACAAGTAATTGTCAAGTACGACTATAAAGAAAAAGTACTGCTTATACGACATGAAAATCAGATTATCGTAGGGGCGCCTAATATGGTGAAAAGAGTTCAGTTTTCAGATTCAAGCATCAATGAATTAATTAATGTGAGTGAGCTTGGACGCAGTTATGGAAGAAGAGGTTTCTATTCGATAATTCTTGAAGAGGGTGGTAATTTTCTATTAAAGTATTACGCCATAGAAGGCAAAGAAAACCGCAAGGAAGGAAATCAAGCTACTCTGCAATCAATCAGTGTTTTCGAAAAAAAAGAAGTTGAAATCATTTTTACCAGAATAGAAGAATATCTAATCATGAAAGAAAATGAATTGTTCGTCCTCGAAAATTTAAAATCGAAATCTTTAGCCAAGTTGGGTAACCAATCAGAAAAACTAAAATCCTATGTTAAAGAAAACAAGATCAAATATAAGAATGAAAATGACTTGAAATCCTTCACAGAATATTTCTGGTCACTTTGAATTCAATTCAGCTAGAAAGCTCAAGCTGAGAATTCAAATACTTCAATACTATAGATGGTAATTCTTCTCGGTTAGCCACTTGGTCGAACCCTCGATGCATCAACATTTGATCAATTTGTTCATCATTCGTATAAGTCACAGCAATCAGTTCTATATGCGGAAACTCCTTCTTAAAATTTTTAATTCGATCAATGATTCCTGTGGTGTATACAGATAAATCTATAATCACTAGTTGTCCATCTGCCAACTGCGGTAACGCTGACAAATCTTTAACAATTCTGATTTGTATCTCTCTATGGATACTAGTTAACTCCTTCCCAATCTGATCTACAATAAGGTCGCTATTACTCCCTATAAATATTTCTTTCTTCATTCTCCTCTTTGCTGCCTAATAGAATGCAATGAACGATGAAATTCGGATTTTATTCAAGAGTAATTTAACCGAAATTGAAATTTAAGAGTTTTTCTTATGCACGCATACTTTTGCTAATCTTGGAATAGAAAAGGCCACCCTCTTTAATGAGAGGGTGGCCTTTTCTATTATTTAATTGGAAACTATCCTATCACCCGGTTGACTACATCAATGAGGTCATCCCCGGTAAATGGTTTTACGATGTAATCTGCAGCTCCCAATTCAATTCCTTCATTGATCACAGATTGCTGGCCTACAGCACTCACCATCACCACTTTAGCTGAAAGATTTTGACTTTTGAATACTTTTAAAATATCCGTACCAATCATATCTGGTAAGATATTGTCCAATGTGATTAAGTCTGGATTCAGCTCTAACGCAAGGTCAATAGCTGTCTCTCCATTTGGTGCTTCTCCTATAATTTCGTAGCCTGCCTCAGTAAGCGTGTCTTTTATTAGAGTACGCATGTAAGCTGAATCATCAACGACTAATACTTTTTTGCCCATTATTCTGGTATTTTTATTATTTACTTAATGCTAAGTTCTTTATTTTCTGAATAAATTCTTCTTCTAACAACCAGATGAAATCTGATTTTATATCGATATCATCTGTATGAAAAACAGAGCTAAACTGAATCAAAGGACTCAAAGTCTCAGATTCGGTATGAATATATTTATTGACTTCATCTGCTTTCATAATGTGCAAAGATGGCACATTTCCATAAATTCCAACATCTAAGCTATTAGCAAATTCTGTAATTACAGATGCTGCCATAATGTTATCTATTTCCTTAAGCAATTCTAACCTCATCACTTGGGCGTCATCATTATCGCTATTGATCACACTCTCAGGAAGACATTTAGTATAAATTTTCTCCACTTCGTCACTGGTAAATATCAAATGACAGATGCCTCTCAGCTCTCCAGCCAATTCAGTTCTTAAGATATGAATCTTATCGTCGGTTTTACTTGAATATTGAGGTTCATCGTTTAAAACAGCAATATCAAAGTCTACGTTGGTTACTTCAATGGCACTGTTAAGGATCATTTTAAGCGAAACTGCCGCTCGATCAAGTCCCCTATTCACCATTTCGACAGCCACTTCCATTTCCTGCTCTGTAAATTTTTCAATCATGTCAATACTCATTTTTGGTTTACTTGGATTTGAGTTCTATTTATTTGGTGTCCGCTTAGCTATCAGCTGTCGTAATTATTGTACTACTAAAAATAAGTGGTCTATACCATACATCAAAAGATACCAACCTAAATAATGATAGCATCCTCTAAATCAAAGCTCAAATTTACCTTTTATCAAAACCACGTACAATGAGTGATTTCACCTATTTTTATATGCGTTTTTAATTAGAGGTTTTTCCTAAAACCTTTTAAGTATAGTTTAAGTTAGACTTTAGAAGACTTTACTTTTTATAGAATATGAATGATAATTATCTGTCCAGTATTAAAAAGCAGTTTTTATACAACCGAGAATTAGGCTGGAAAACCATAGAACAAATTCCTGCCGAAAAATTAAACTGGCAATACAATGAAGAAAGCAACAGCATCATCCAAATTGTGAAACACCTATCTTCAAATATGCTATCCCGTTGGACAGACTTTATCAATTCCGATGGAGAAAAAGAATGGAGAAATAGAGATGAAGAGTTTGAAAATGAAATTTTCAGCTCAGAACAGGTGAAAATCTCTTGGGATAAAGGTTGGGACTGTTTATTTCATGCCATCAATGATTTGAAACCTGAGGATCTCACGAAAATCGTATACATTAGAAATCAAGGGCATACTGTAGTAGAAGCCATTAATAGGCAACTATCGCATTATTCCTATCATGTCGGACAAATCGTTTTTATCGGTAAAATGATCAAAAACGATGAATGGAAATCTCTTTCCATTCCAAAAGGTCAATCAGCTACTTACAACAAAGAAATGTTCGCTAAAGAAAAAGAACGTGCTCATTTCACTAAGGACTTTTTGCCAAAAGATAAATAATAAATCAATGATTAAGGTAACACCAAAGTCGGCAACAAGTTCGGAACAATACGTGCTTGAGTCTTTTGCTCAAAACTGTAGGCTATAGCTATCAGTTCAGCTTCTTTATATGCAGTAGAGAAAAACGATATTCCAATGGGTAGGCCCTGAACATTTCCAGCTGGAACCGTGATATTAGGGTAACCTGACATCGCTGGCATCGAGGAGCTGGAAATTCTATAATTGTCGCCATTGATACGATCAATCTTCCATGCTGGATCACCAGTAGGCGATACAATAGCATCCAATTTATAAGTTTCTACGGCTAGGTCTATGCCATCAGTTCTAGATATTTTCTGACATAATGCGAGAGCCTCTTTATAGGCCTGATCTTTTAAATCACCTTTGGAGTTCGCGAGCTTAAAAATCTCCTGCTGAAAATAAGGCATCTCCTTTGAACTATTCTCATCATTAAATTGAATTAAGTCTTCAATATTTTTATATGGAAAATCCGATCTTAATCCAGATAGATAGGCATTTAAACCTTCTTTGAATTCATAAAGTAGCAATTCGTATTCGGCATTTCCCAAATAATGCATTTCACCTAGTTGAATGGAATCTATCAAAATAGCACCAGCCTCTTCCATGGCTTTGAAGGAAGCTTCCATTATTTGATCTACTCCCTCATGTTGCCCCATAGGTCCTCTAAAAATTCCCATTCGCTTCCCTTTCAGACCATCCAAATCCAAAAACTGTGTATAATCCTCATATACTATGGAAGTACTATCTTGTGTGATCAAATCCTGAGTATCTGGGCCTGCAAGAGCTCCTAACAAAAGAGCTGCATCGGCCACTGTTCTGCCCATAGGGCCAGCGGTATCTTGTGTCTTGGAAATAGGAATAATTCCAGTTCGACTCCAAAGACCTACGGTTGGTTTAATGCCGACCACACCGTTCAAAGATGAAGGGCAAACGATTGATCCATTGGTTTCAGTTCCAATAGTAATTGCACATAAGTTGGCCGAAACAGCCACACCCGAACCAGAACTGGAACCACATGGACTCCGATCCAGTACATACGGATTGTGCGTTTGTCTACCCCTACCACTCCAACCGCTAGATGATCTTTCTGATCGGAAATTAGCCCATTCGCTTAAATTTGTTTTGCCCAATAATACGGCTCCTGCTTCTCTCAACTTAGTTACAATAAATGCGTCTTCTTCCACATCACTTCCCAATAGTGCCAAAGATCCGGCAGTAGTTTCCATTTGATCACCCGTGTTGATATTGTCTTTAATCATGATGGGAATACCATGTAGAGGGCCTCTCACCTTTCCTGCTGCTCTTTCTTTGTCCAGAGCTGCTGCGATAGCGAGAGCCTCAGGATTCAATTCGATCACTGCATGCAATCCTCCTTCTCCTTGATCTATGGCTTTTATTCGATCTATATACAATTGACAAATTGAAACGGAAGAATGGCTTCCACTTTCCATCATTTGTTGAAGGTCTATTACAGACTTTTCTTCTAACTCAAATTTTTGGTTGGTTTGAGTCTTAGGTTGACAAGCACTCCAAAAAATGAGGGCAGAAAAAAACAAAGTTTGTAAACGCAGTATCATAATTGATTCATTTGAAGTTTAACATGGGATTCGGCTATATTAAATTGAAAATTTCAATTAAGGAAATTAAACGTGTTTCAGGACGAGACAATCCATAAAAAAAGCCTTTCTGATTGCTCAGAAAGGCTTTAAAAAATCTTAATATTGATTTATTCTTCTTCTACAATGACAAAATTGGTTCCATCATAAATAAATAGTTTGCTATTAGTTCCAGCACCAGGCATCCAAACCGCATAAGAAACTAAATATTTTTGACCCACTTCCTTCAAGAAAGCACTGCTTCCTAGCATTAATTCATTAAGTGATTCTACAATTTGATCGTCAGACCATAAGGTCAAATCATAATTGCCATACTGCGAAATACTAGTTGAACCATCAGCATTTTTAGTGGCCCAAGCTTCACCAACTGATGCATAATCAGCAGAGGCTAAAGTATATTTGATAGTATTATCAGGCACCCAATCTTTGCCGTCATTACTAAAACTTAATATTTGATCAACAGTTTGATAGTAGTCATTATAAAGCAACCATGATGCATCATCGAAAATATACATCCTTAATGTTGGAACGTCTCCATCCTCGCCATCATCATAATTATATTGAACCAAGCGAATATCACCATCAGAAGAAAATTTAATCATGTCTGCTAAATAAACAGGCATCTTTTCTTCTCCTTCATCTTCTGTACTAAAGTCTGTTCCACTTTCGCCAAAATAATCACCGTAATCAGCATCTGGTAAGATGTTTACATATTTCCAGCCGTATGCAACCGTATAACCAGCTCTTGAAACTTCGGTCACAGTTGCTGATCCATTGTAATATTGATGCGTAATATCCATGTAATCACCATCTCCGGCATTCGGCCATTTATAATCTGCATATAGCGGAATATCAAATTCAAGACTACTGAAATTACCGTAAGTAAAACCAAGTTCATCATACTCTGCGCTTGTTACAGTATATGCTTCGCTATCACCTCTTAAATCAGGAGAACTACCTTTATACAATTTATAGGTAGCAATAATTGAAGATCCACTTCCTAATGCAGGAAACACATCATTCAATGCTACTGGAATAAACTCCTTTGCATCATCTTCGGTATTGAATGATCCAAATCCCGAACATTCACATTCATCATCTATAGTACCATAGTCATCATCTGTCAAGGTATACTCGATGTCCTTAACTATTGCAGTTGACTCCTCTATTTCATCGATCTCATCTTGCAGAGGAGAATCACATGCTGCAAAAAACACAAGTGTCATTGCTAAACTGTAACTAAATATTTTATATATATTTTTCATTATTGAAATCATTATTGTGTTTTAAAATCTGATTCTAAGCCCTAAGTTCCAAGTCAATCCAGCTGCATAATAAACAGAAGCTGAAGCTGCATCATGACCCGAACCATCATTGGCGTCTGCCACATAATGAACATCTCCTATATTATAGATGTTAGCATAAATTGAAGAGTTAAAATCAGCAATATCAAAATTGTATGTCACGTTTAAGTCAAAGAGGTTGTATGAAGGGACTTTCCATGAATCTTCACGGTCTGCTTCAGATGTTCTTGCTGTCGGATCAAACGATGCATACAAATTACTTGCATGAGTATAGTCTACCGCAACGCTCAATCCCTTCATCAATGTGTAAGTAAGACCGATGGCTCCAGTAGTTTGTGCAGCATCACCTACTTTCAATCCATCACTATATACACTGATAGGATCATCTTCATTTATTATATTTCCATCCTCATCTTGGACAAAAACATTCTCAACATCGTTGGCCCATATCCAGTCTCCTAAAGATAACATACCAGTGATTTTAAGATTAGGAGTTATGTCATAAGCCCCATCTATTTCAATCCCCTGATGCACAGCGTTTATTCCTAGAATATTAGCAAAATACAGCTCATCACCAGAAGGTAAAGATTTTGTCATACTTCTATCGTTCCACTGTGTTCTATACACATTTACGTTTAAGGTCAAATCACCACTTCTATAACCATAACCTATTTCAGTACTCAAGATTTTCTCATTTTCAGCATCTTCATTCAAATCGTTTGTTTCTCTATTCAAGAAAACTGCTCTGAAAAATGGTGCTTTAGAAAAATATCCTGCATTAAAGTAAACATTGTGGTTGTCTGTAAGGTTATAATTCAAACCACCTTTTACCTGATACCCAAAGAAATTCACAGATTCTGATTTTTCATCTCCAGGTGCCTGATTAAAATACTCTAATTTGTGATATGAAGTGTTAGACAAGGACAAAGTCACAAATGCAGAAAGCGCATCTTGTGAATATTCTACTTGTCCAAAAACTCCTTGCCAACCCACTTTACCATCATAATTATAGTTATACTTATCACCAGTTTTGAGGATTCTATTTGGATTATTTACATCGTCGTTATTCACTATGTATTCTCCTCCTAGTAGATCAGTCACTTCATAAAAATGCTTTCCTGTATAGGATCTCAAATCAATTCCTCCCATGAAAGTCAGGCTTTCAGATATCTCTTGATTAACAGTAGATAAAATACCATACCAGTTGTGATCATTTCTTGAAGCACGTTGCCATGCTAGCGATTCTCCGCTTGCATTATTCTGATTGATCTCAACCAATGCATCTACATCAATCGCGTCATAAGGACCTCCTACTGTAGGTTTTGTATTTCCGGGGCCTACATTCCATTCGCCTCCGGTTCCACCGCCACCACCTGTGCCAAACGAGGCATAAACAGCAGTTGATACTTCCGTTTTATCAGAAATTGTCCAATAATGATTCAAAGACAATTGTGGCTTATGATAAAAGTTGTCCTCCACATTTACAACATTACCATCTCTAATACCCCAATCTGAGTTGTATTTTATACCAGATGGAGATGCTTCGTAGCTACTTAATTGATGAGTGTTTTGTCGCTGACCATGTCTTTGTTTGGCTCCTACAGCAGTAAATGTCAATTCGTGATTGTCATTTATTTTTTTAGCGATGTTTGCAAAGTATGAGAAGCCAAGAAATTCAGTTCCATCCACAAAACCATCTCCTTGTGTTTTTGAACCTGCTACAGTAAAAGCCCATCCTTTTTCATTAAGTCCTGAAGAAAGTTGGAATCCAATTTTACTATAAGCATCATTTCCTGTAGCTACATAAACATCGCCACCTTCTTCTCTTTCAGAAGCTTTAGAGATAATATTGATTGTACCTCCAATAGATGGTACAGCTACTTTTGAAGCACCTAGTCCTCTTTGTACCTGCATGGTGTTGGTTGCGTCTGTCAATCCGGCCCAGTTAGACCAGTAAACATTTCCGTTTTCCATATCATTAACAGGAATACCATTAATTAATACAGCTACATTTTCATCATTAAAGCCTCGAATATTTACTCGACCATCTCCAAATCCACCACCCGCACGTGTAGCGTAAATACCTGGAGTTGATTTTAATATTTCAGGAAACTCCTGACTCCCAATTTTAGCTTCTATTTGTGCGGCTTTTACGTTAGACATTGCAACTGGTGTTTTTCTATCTACACCAACGGAAGCAATTACCATTACTTCGTTAAGTCCAACAGCAGAGCTCATTATTTTTATGACACCTAAATCAACCATATTATTTGATAGATCCACAGATTTCTTAATTTCTGAGTATCCTATATAGTTAATAAGTAAAGTGGCATTGCCCTGTTCCAGATCGCCAAGTTTGAAATTTCCTTCCAAATCAGTAATGACTCCGTTACTGGTTCCTTGTACCATAACCGTTGCACCGATCAATGGCTCGTTGGTATCTCCGTCAACAATCTGACCAGACACCGCCCCTGATTGACCATAAAGCCATGTCGAGGAGCAAATAAACATTAGTAAAATTAAATGTTTCATAATTGATTAATTAGTTAATAATGGGGTTTATAAAGTAATTTGTTACTCTAATAAAATTAGTTCATTTAAATTAAGCATGGGAATCAAAGTTCAAATAATTCGAAATGAACTTTAAATTCGTTTTGCAGCGCAAGTTTAATAAAACCTTTCCAAGAGAATAAATCATATTTTATTATCATATCATTACCTTTCTATTATCCCTATTCCTATCTACTTTTGTGTATAACTTGTTAATAAATTACCTTGAATCAAGTCAATCATCAGACAGCATTTCTACAGAGTTTCGAAAAGGATAAAAACATCCTACTCAAAACAGCGCAGGATCAAATATTCACAGACCTT
Source organism: Reichenbachiella sp. (assembly GCF_039969095.1). GTDB lineage: Bacteria > Bacteroidota > Bacteroidia > Cytophagales > Cyclobacteriaceae > Reichenbachiella. The sequence goes on along the minus strand of NZ_JBDVOL010000010.1, from coordinate 148,444 downwards.
GCTCAGCGATTAGTTGAGATTGCCATTCACAAATACAGTATTTACTTTAATCCTCTTGGATTAGTTGACGATACTTTTCAGCGAATATTAGATTATCGATTTGACAACACGAATGAATTGGTAGGCATTTATGAAAACTTGTGTGTGGCCTACCGATATAAGTATGGGGACAATCAACTTGAAATCATTTGGGATGGCAAGTCTCATGAAGAAAAATACAAGGAAGAATGGAGCAATACATTTGACCGCTGGGTGAATGATCTTACCGAAAACCCAAGTGTCATCAAAGGCATTTTACAGCTTACTGTATTCAATGATAAAAATAGAGAGTTGACTTTTGTTAGAAATGCTGTGAAAGGGCTCATCAATGACTACTTCGAGATTAAAATTCTGAAAAGAAATGGAGTAAAACGAGTGGTACTAAAGGAAAAAAAACTTAGAAAAGCGTCCTGAAATTTCTTTCAATAAGCTACTTTAAATTCGTTTTCTTCCCTCAAAGGGATTTCCTGAATTTTAATATCAGCTACCTCAGAAAGCGGTGGACCTTGTTTGCACCAATTGATTAAGACTTTAATATTTTTGGGTGAACCAAAAACTTCAATCAACACATCGCCATTTGATAAATTTTTCACCCAGCCTTTCAAATTGAGCTTCTTAGCTTCTGCCACAGTGGATGCCCTATAAAAAACTCCCTGAACTCTACCTGAGACCAAAATCGATCGACCAATGACTTCATCCATCATAGTAATCTTTCATTATACTTACTCCTGACGAAGTTCCTATTCTTTCTGCTCCTGCATCGATTAGTGATTGCAATTGTGATAGCGTTTTGATCCCGCCCGAAGCTTTGATTCCCACATTTGAAGAAATATTCATTTTCATAATTTCAATGTCTCTTACACTTGCACCTCGAGAAGAAAAACCCGTGGATGTCTTAATGAAATCTACTCCAGCATCGGACACTATTTTTGAAACTTGAACTAGTTCGTCTTCAGATAACAACGCGGTTTCCACTATTACCTTGAGCAACTTATTATGCTCATGTGCCATTTTTGCAGCCTTAGCCATTTCAATTTTTGGCCAGCTCATACCAGATTTAAAAGCAGAAACATTCATGACTAAATCCATCTCGTCAGCACCATCTGCTATCGCCAATTCCATTTCCGCCATTTTGGTTTGAGTCATTTGGTACCCTAAAGGAAACCCAATAACAGTCACCAATTGAATGTCTGATGCTTTCAATTCACGACTGGCTTTTTTGACCCAAAATGGAGGCACACAAACACCAAAAAATTGATGTTTTTTTGCTTCTGAAATTAACTGATCAATATCACGATCAATCAACTCAGATCTCAGATTAGTATGTTCTATGTAAGAATTAGGCTTTGCTTTCACATAAGAAAGATAGCCAAGCTAGTGGACGATTCCACACTCGTCGCAAAATTTTCGTTTGCCTTTGGGGCGTTTTTTAGGCTTCTTTTTATGACCGAAATAGGTAGGATCTGAATACTGAGGTTTCTCCATTCCTTTAGCCATTTTGCGATACTTCTTTTTATTCGCCTTCATTAGCTTTTCATAATCTTTGATCCCTTGATCATAGTTTTTATTAAAAGCTTTTTTTGATTTTTTCTTTTTATTGGAAAAAGTCTGTGACGAACTCGCTGGTATAGGCTTCACTTCTGACTCACGAGAAGATTGAGCAAAAGATTCATTAGAAACAAATAAGAGAATTATTCCGAAACAGAATAGAATTAGAAATCGCATAGACAAATTGTAATTTTACAAAATAACGAAATTTAACTCTAATATTGCGCAACCCATCGCTCGATTATTGGTTAACAATGACATTCAACTTTAATTATTGCTCCATATGAAGATAAGCTACTTAGTCTTACTCACGTTTTCAATCATTTCTTTATCGGCGAATTGCCAAACCATGGATTTTGAAAATTACAATCCTCCATCTACTCTAGTGGTTGAAGAAAATATTATTACTCGTGCCAAATTCCCATTTATAGATGTTCACAATCATCAGTTCGGCATGAATACCCAAGATTTAAGGCCTCTATTACAAGACATGGATGATTTGAACATGGCAGTGATGGTCAACTTGAGTGGAAGAGGGCGAGGAAGTGATGAGCATTTTAATGGTGTGATGAATAATGTGAAAGAAAATGCACCTAATCGATTCATTGTATTTACGAATATATCTTTAGAAAATATAGACGACCCTAATTGGTCAAAAAACACGGTAGCTCAGCTAGAAGCGGATGTGAAAGCTGGAGCCAATGGACTCAAAATTTACAAAAGTCTTGGACTCCACCATACTGACAACAACGGAAACAGAATCGCTGTAGACGATCCTAGATTGGATCCCGTATGGGCCAAATGCGGAGAGTTAGGTATCCCAGTGCTCATTCATTCAGCAGATCCAAAGCCATTTTGGGATGCGCATGACGAAAACAATGAACGTTGGCTGGAACTGAAAACAAAACCAGGCAGAAAGCGAGGAGCAGACAACCCAGCTCCGTGGGAACAAATTATTGCCGAGCAACATCATATTTTTGAAAAACATCCAAATACTAAATTTATCAATGCGCACTTGGGATGGTATGCCAATGACCTTAATACACTTGGTGAATTGATGGACAAATATCCCAACATGTATTCTGAAATAGGAGCAGTAATAGCAGAGTTAGGAAGACAACCTCGTGCTGCCAAAGCCTTCCTCACTAAATATCAAGACCGAGTCATGTTTGGCAAAGACTCCTACAACAAAGAACAATACTACACCTACTTCAGAGTATTAGAAACTCGCGATGAATATTTCCCTTACTATAAAAAATACCATGCGTATTGGAAAATGTACGGATTGGGTTTAGAAGATGAGGTACTCAAAAAATTATATTATAAAAATGCACTTCAGGTGATTCCAAATATTGACCGTACATTATTTCCCGAGTAATATTAACTTGCAAGCTAATTTCTAATCCAATATTTAAATTTTTTAATGAAACCCACTTTACTCATACTTGCGGCAGGAAGAGGCAGCAGATTTGGCGGAGCCAAACAAGTAGCACCCATGGGACCACATGGAGAAACCATAATGGAATACAGCATCTATGACGCATTAAACAATGGGTTCGAAAAAGTGGTACTTGTAATTAATAAGGATGTGGAACAGGATACTTTTGAGTTGGTTGATAAAATGACCTCCGCTAAAGGCAAAATTTCCTACGCTTATCAAGATCAATACACCGAATTTATTCATCCAGATATTCAATCCAAAAGATTGAAACCATGGGGTACCGCCCATGCGATCATGTGTGCCAGCGATAAAATCGAAGGAAATTTCGCTATGATCAATGCCGATGACTATTACGGCAAAGATGCGTTTAGCACGATGGCTAATTTCTTACAAAAGAATACTGCTCCTAATAATTACAGTATGGTAGGTTATGATCTGGAGAACACATTATCTGCCAATGGCACGGTGTCCCGTGGTATTTCTATCAGCGATGAAAATGGTTATTTGTCTTCAATAAAAGAAACACACGGTATATTCGCTAAGGGTGATAAAATATTAGCAGAAGGAGATATTGAGATCACCGAAGGACTAGCATCCATGAATTTTTGGGGTTTTCAGAATAATCTTTTCGATGAACTAAAATCACAGTTTAAGGGTTTTCTTGAAACAACACCTGACTTGACGAAAGATGAATATCAAATTCCTACGGTCATTGATCAAATGATTAAAAAAGGCATGATTGAAGTTTCAGTATTACACTCAGGAGCCAAGTGGTTTGGTGTGACTTACAAAGAAGATGCACAATATGCAGCCCAGGCTATTCAAAAATATGTGGCTCAAGGAATGTACCCTAGCCCACTGTGGGAATAGAATTTTATAAAAATATTATTTAGCTTTTAGTTTCAAAAACTATTTGAAGATGGAATTAACTAAAGGAGACGAATTACCAGATATTACCTTGGCCGATCAGGATGGGGCTTGGATTAAACTCAGAGACTTTGTAGGCCAACCCGTGGTAGTATTTTTTTACCCTAGAGATAATACGCCTGTCTGCAATATTGAAGCATGCGAATTTGAAGCGCATTATAGTGATCTGAAAAAAGCTGGTGTTAAAGTATTTGGTGTCAGCGAGGATACTGTGTCTTCGCACAAAAAATTTGCCACTCGATTTCATTTAGAATATCGATTACTCAGTGATGTAAATCGCGAAGCCGAAAGAGCCTTTGGAGTAGGACGGAAATTATTTGGCTTACTTAAGGATAGAGTAACCTTCATTTTTGATAAACAGGGGAAACTCATGCATACTATCAAATCTCAGTTGAACGGAAGACGTCATGTGGATGAAGCTTTGTCTGTTTTAAACATCAAAACAGAGACTCATTAAAACCCACCTATCTTCAATGTGAGATAGTAGTTGATTTCATCGAATTCGTCACTTTCCGTATTCATCAGTTGTAAGTCTTGCGTGAAACGTTTGGAGACACCCAAATCTATTCTAAAGTTTCGAGCGATATTCACTTCTAAGTTTGCTCCTGGTTCGATATACCAGAATACATCATCGTCTATCAATCCATCATTATTGCTCCAGAAACTTTCTTGATCAGGGTCTTCATATCCCAACCATCCAGCGCCAGCAGAAACAGGAAAGGTAATATGCACGACTTCATTAGAAAAGAAAATAGGCTCAAGCATAATTCCTCCATACCCACCAAGCAATCGCAACTCATTCCAAGGGTCGGTATCATCAACATCTCGATATTTTGTAGTGGGAATAATACCATACATATCTAAACCAATAGCCAAGGTCCTATTAACAATCCAAGCTCCGCGAAGACCCCCCAACACGAGTGTTTCTCCTTTAAAACTTGATGATTTAAAACTTACAGCACCGTAGCCACCACTGTGATTCATTCTGCCAGTCAATGTTTTGATCTGATTTTTATTCTTGGTTGGCTTATCCTCTACTTCAGGCTGATAAGGCTCAGTTGCTTGATAATATTTGATGATCACAGGCTGAGTAGTAACCGTATCCACTTTGATTGGTTGCTCTGGTTCTGATTTTACGCTTAAAGAATCTTTCTCCACTGCCTGATCGCCAAAGTATTGCAACTCCGATTTTTGATTGATTGTATCTGATTTTTGAGGGATAATGGTTTGACCGAAAGTCGAAACAGAAAGCAGCAATAGTCCGAGTATAAGTTGAGTCGTTTTCATTATTTGATTAAAATTCCAAACCTAATTTAAGCAAAAGACAGATGGTGTCATGATAGGTTTCCAATTCTTAAAAAAATAATTGAAGGAAGTCTGGCTTTAGGAAAAAATCGTTCTAATTTTGCAGTGGCAAATCGATACGACCAGCTCCTGTCGAACTCCCCCAGGGCCGGAAGGCAGCAAGGGTAGATAGTCGTAGCGGTGCGATGTTGGTTTGCCATTTTTATACCCCTCTCTCTTTCAATTATTAATTCTTTTTAATCGATTAATGAGTTCATAAGAGCCTCTATTTGCTCCACTATAGTGGTCGTTCATTAGTTCATTGATTCCTCAGCTTATTAAATCATTATCTCATTAAATCATTGGTTCATTATCTCATTGAAGCTTTTCTTTATAATTTTGTCGGCTAGCAATTTCATTCACACTAAAAAAAAGAAAATATGAAATTTTTCATCGACACGGCCAACTTGGACGAAATTCAAGAAGCCTATGACTTAGGCGTATTGGACGGCGTGACTACCAATCCTTCATTGATGGCCAAAGAAGGCATCACTGGTCAGGCAAACATCCTCGCACACTACAAAAAAATCTGCGACATCGTAGACAACAACGTAAGTGCGGAAGTAATCGCCACAGACTACAAAACCATGATGGAAGAGGCACACGTATTAGCCAAAATCGATGAAAAAATCGTGGTGAAGGTGCCAATGATCAAAGATGGCATCAAAGTAATTAAAGCATTAAGTAGCGAAGGTATCCGTACCAACTGTACATTGATTTTCAATGCGGGACAAGCATTATTAGCTGCAAAAGCTGGAGCTTCCTACGTTTCTCCATTTATTGGAAGATTAGACGATATTTCTGTAGATGGTTTGCAATTGATCGAGCAGATCGTGCATATCTATAGCAACTACCCAGAATTAGATACTGAAGTATTAGCAGCTTCTGTCAGACACAATATGCACTTGATTCACTGTGCTGAGATCGGTGCTGACGTAGCGACTTGTCCACTCAAAGTGATTACTGGCTTGTTGAAGCACCCATTGACTGACAGTGGATTGGCTCAATTCTTGGCTGATCATCAAAAAGGAAACTAATTTTTAGCTTTCATCATCTCGTAGCTCTCGCCCTATGCATATCATTAAGGTAAAAGGAAAGGCCAAAATACCGGACTATATCCAGCTACGGGATGATGATTTCGTTTTAATTGCCTATTTTCGGGCAGATCGCCCATTGAAAAAACTAGAAAAATATGGTCTAGAGGGCAAAGAGGAAGCACTCAAAGCAGTTATTGATCAACTTCCTTTCGGTAAAATTCAACCCTTAAACATATAAGTACAATGGAATTTAGTGCGAACCCTGTGGTAGAAGTAAATGATGCAACCATCTATCAGGAAAATCAGGCCGTACTCAATTCGATCAGTTTCAAAATCGAAAAAGGCGAATTCGTCTTTTTGGTGGGTCGAACAGGCAGCGGCAAATCTTCCCTCCTTAAAACGCTTTATGCTGACTTGGCATTAAGAGAAGGCACTGCCGACGTGACGGGCTTTAATATCAAAAATATCAAATCTAAGGATGTACCCTTCCTACGAAGAAAAATCGGTATTATTTTTCAGGACTTTCAGCTTTTTCCAGACCGGACAGTTACGGAAAACTTGGTTTTCGTCATGAAAGCTACTGGCTGGAAAGACAAATCAAAAATAAAAACCCGACTAGCAGAGGTACTCATGCGCGTGGGGCTTGGCGCCGCAGCAGATAAGCAGCCGCACCAGCTCTCAGGCGGAGAACAACAGCGTGTGGTCATCGCCAGAGCACTGATCAACGAACCAGCCATACTTATTGCCGATGAGCCTACAGGAAATTTGGATCCAGAAGTGTCAGACGGCATTTTCAATCTCTTCTTAGAAATCAACAGAAGTGGCACGGCCGTACTCATGGCGACACACAATCATAGTTTCATAAACTATTACCCACATCGCACGCTCAAATGCGAAGGTGGCAATCTCTTGGATTCCGAAAAAGATGAGTTTGAATTGAGTGGGCATTATTGAAAAATATATTTAAACAACCTATGAGGCTATATACTAAATGTTTGAATTGTAATTCAGAAATTAGTTTTAATTCTATAGCAAAAGATCGGTTTGTTCTTGTAAAAAAACAAGGAGAAAAAATCCACCTTTTATGCAACTCATGTTCTTGTAATAAAAGTTATCATGTTAATGACATAAAAGCTGAAGAAAGTAGAGTAATTGGGATCGTCAGCCTTTTGATCTTTCTTGTTGGCACTTCGATATTATTCATACTGCTCTGGCCTTATTTTTTCAAAACTTCGCAAGTTTATGCTATCTCAGGAATGGTTGGCGTATTGAGTATTCCATTCTTAATCTATCAAGCTATTAACTCAGGACATGAATCCAGAGTTAGATATTTTAATATTAAACAGTATGGCTAAGGATTGTCATTTTGAACGGAGAGAGAAATCTAAACGGATACTATTGGACTTCTCGATTCCTCGAAGTGACAAATTCCGAGAGTACGACGTCATTCTCTAGCGAGACTGCTGAAAGCAAGCTCGTCTAGGGAATCTGCCTGTAAATGCAGCAGAGGTCACCGAAACAGATACCCCGGATAAACCGGGGCATGACGGGTAATAAATCACTCCTTCACCACGAGCTTACCATTCGCAATCTTCCCATCCACATTAAATTGAATAGCATACTCCCCTGCCTCTAAATACACCTTGCCATTTTTAGCTTTTGGGGTACCATCTTCAGCGGCATCTCCAGATCTGGAAAGGTCATAATTGTAGAAATTGAGCCCCGCGGATAGGTCAATGTTAGTCACGAACATCGTTCTTTCGCCATCTAAGACTTTGAGTTGGGCTTTACCTGCAGCCTCACTGTAGATGACCATTTCGCATGTCGGCTCATTGTAGCCGTACCATTGGCTACCATATTTGTACGCTCCCCAGTTATCATTGAATTTCATTTCTTGAATGGACAGAATTTTCAATGATTCTTTTTTGCCTAACTCAGTGAGATTTTGAATGGCTTTCACATCTGCCACGTACACTGATCGCCCATGGGTTCCTACTATCAGCTCATTTTCTCTAGGATGAACCGCCAAATCATGAACGGCCACGTTGGGCAGCCCTCCGCTTAGAAGCATAAATGTATTTCCCCGATCAATAGAAGCGTAAGCGCCATGGTCAGTGCCTAAATAAAGTACATCTTCTTTGGCTGGGTCTTCGGCAATCACATTCACCGCTTCCATAGGCAGATTTGTACCAATAGCACGCCAAAGTTTTCCATAGTTTTCTGATACATAAACCAACGGGCTGAAATCATCATTTCGATAGCCGTTGAGCGTGAGATACACACGGCTCTCCTTGTACTTGGATGGCACTATGCTGCTCACCCAATAATCCTTAGTCAGATTAGGATCAATGATCGTCCAAGCCTCTCCGCCATCCTGCGAAACTTGCACTACCCCATCGTCTGTACCGATATAAAGCAGCCCTTCTTTCATTGGTGATTCCGATATGGTTGTTAGCGTGCCGTAACTCACATTTCCATCCTTCCTACCTTTGGTTAAGTCTTTGGTTGGCTTACCAAAATCATCCCCTTGAGTAGTGGATTTATGTAATCGATTGGATCCCATGTAGACTACATCCTGATTGTGTCTAGAGAGATGAATCGGCGCTTCCCAATTCCACCTATATGGCTTTTCGCCCAAATCATGCATCGGCGTAATTTTCTTTTCGTCACCAGTAGATTTGTCAATTCGATAATAATGACCGAATTGGAAACCCGTGTATATGGTATTGTTATCTCGGGTGTCAACTTCTGTTTGCATACCATCGCCCCACATCAGCATCTGCCAAGGGTATTTACCCGTACTTTGCCAGCTTGTTGAGTATTCATACGCACTCGATCCCCACCAAACTCCATTATCCTGTAGACCACCATATATATTGTATGGTTCGGCCATGTCGAAATTGATATCATAGAATTGCCCGACAGCATTAGGATTGCTTTTCAACCATGTCTTTCCATCGTCGTGAGAAATATTGACTCCGCCATCATTTCCACTAATCAAATAGCCAGAACCACTTGGATCTACCCAAAGGGCTTGATGATCGCCGTGTTGATTATCTCCTTCAATGTTATTCCAGCTTTTACCGCCATCTTCAGATTTAATGATTGGCACGCCTAGCGCATATACATGATCTAAATTGGATGCAGAAACTCTTACCTCACCAAAGTAGTATCCATAGGAATAAAACATATTATCAATGAAATCCTTGTGCGTTTTTCGCCAAGTCACTCCTGCATCATCCGAACGATATAGCTCCATACCAACTACAGGTGTATTGAACAATTGGGCATTGGCGTCATCAAAATACGTGGCGACATCTGATGGTCTGGCTTCGCCTGTTGTTACTATGCGTTTTACTTCTGCAAAATCATATTTTTTAGGAAAGCCATTCTCTTTCAGGTAATCATTGAGCAGAGAATCATCCACTGCCAAGAAGGTGGCTTTGTCCATAGCTTTGATTTGGTCTTTCGTTAGCCCCGCAGATAACTGCTCTTTTTTTTCTTCAGGTCTACGATCTTGATTGTCCAAAATGGCATAGATGATTTTGGGATTCTTAGGGTAGATAGCCAAGCCAATTCGGCCCGTGCCTTTCGTATCAGGGAAACCAGAATTACCTCCCGATATTTCATTCCAATGCTGTCCACCATCTGTGGATTTATATATTCCACTTCCCATTCCCGAACCATCAAAGTTCCAAGCTTTGCGATCACGTTGCCACATCGATGCGTAAAGCACATTCGGGTTTATCGGATCTACCACTAAATCAATTGCACCCGTTTTATCATCAACAAAAAGTGTCTTGGCCCAACTCCTGCCTCCATTGTTGGACTTATAAATCCCACGTTCCTCATTGTCTGAATACAAATGACCCATTGCCGCCACCCAAAGGATCTGGTCATTGGTAGGATGTAAAACAATTCTTCCTATGTGTTGGGTATCGGCCAAACCTATGTGTGTCCAAGTTTTTCCATTGTTAGTTGATTTGAAAATACCGATCCCAGAATAGCTGGAGCGACTAGAATTATTCTCACCTGTCCCTACATATATGGTCTTCGTATTCCAATTGACGGCTATGTCCCCAATAGACATAACCATTTCATTATCAAAAAGCGGCTCGTATGAAGTTCCGCCATTTTTGGTTTCCCAAAGCCCTCCTGAAGCATAGGCTACATAAAAATGCAAGGGGTTATTTGGGTCCACGGCTAAGTCTGTCACTCTTCCACTCATGATAGTGGGTCCCACATTTCTAAACGGAATATCTTTAATCAAAGAGCTTTTGAGCATTTGCTGTCTCAAGGCTTTATTATTCATCCGATCATTGGCGGAGGTGGCTACTTGAGCAAAAGAATCAGTTAGAAAAATAGATAGACAGAGTATAGTTACATAACGGATCATAGAAGATTCATTTTTGGATTGGAAAATAGAAATTTAGGCATAAAAAAAGTCCCGATCAATCGGGACTTCATTATTTCGACAGAAGAGAAATTATGGATTAGACTTTGTAAACCCACCCATGTGTATCTTCAATTTCTCCCAGTTTAATTTTATCTAAAGTGTCAAATAATTTGTCAGATAATGGTTTTTCTGCTGGCAGTACATAGTCCACACCGTTATACCCAATTTTATGGATTTTGGCAATAGTAGCCGCTGTGCCTGCACCAAAAGCTTCCTTCACTTCACCTGCTTTTAAAGCCGCTTCCAATTCTTTCACGCTCAACCTCTTTTCTTCTACTTTCATCCCCCAATCTCTGGCCAATGTCAATACACTATCTCTAGTGATCCCATTGAGAATAGAGTCACCAGTTGGCGCCGTAATCAAAGTGTCGCCAATGTAGAACAACAAGTTCATCGTACCAGCTTCCTCAACAAACTCATGTGTTTGTCCATCCGTCCATATCAACTGATGATAACCTTCTTTTTGTGCTTGTAACGCTGGGTATAAAGACGCTGCATAATTACCCGCCGTTTTAGCATATCCTACTCCTCCAGCTACTGCTCTGGTGTATTTAGTCTCAATTTTCACATTAACTGGCTCAGTATAGTAAGCCCCTACTGGTGCAGTAAAAATTAAAAATTTGTAAGTTTCAGATGGTCTGATGCCTACATAAGGGTCATCTGCAAATACAACTGGTCTCACATACAAAGACGACCCAGCTTTCTCTGGAATCCATGCACTATCCAATTTAAGCAACTCGGTAAGAGCTGACATAAATAATTCTTCAGATATTGGAGGAATACACATACGTTCCGCACTAATGATCATACGTTTAGCATTTGCTTCAGGACGAAAAACTAAGATCTCCCCTTCCTTGTTTTTATATGCTTTTAATCCCTCAAAAACAGACTGACCATAGTGTAAAGTAGCATTGGCTGGGCTAATAGATAAGTCGCCAAAAGGCTCAATTCTCAGATTTTTCCACTCACCATTTTCAAAATCCGCGACAAACATGTGGTCGGCATATACTTTGCCAAATGGGATGTTGTCAAAATCAACCTCACTAATTCTTGATCTTTCGATCTTCTTAATTTCAAATTGTGCCGTCTCAGTCATTCGTTAAGCTATTTTTGTTTTGGGTAATGAAACGCAAATTTAATCAAAATAGTGATGGGAAGCACCTCGAAAATGTAATTTGAGGTAACATACTATAGAAATAAATCAGGGCTTCCAAGGTACTTCCGGCGCTTTCAATTCTTGAGTCATCCATCTGCAAAGAACAAATAGATAATCAGAAAGACGATTCAAATACTTAGTGATATTTTCATGCACCATTTCATTTTCAGATAATCCTATCACCAATCGCTCTGCCCTTCTACAAACACAACGTGCTATATGTCCTGCTGAAACAGAAACATGACCTCCGGGCAAGACAAAATTTCGCATCTCTGGTAGTTCTCCATCCATTCTATCTATAGCATTTTCAAGTAGCACTATTTTTTCTGCTTCTATTTCAGGAATAACCACTTTCGATTTATTTGGGTCGGAAGCAAGATGAGATCCTATTACAAAAAGGGTATTCTGTATGGCTATAAGCTCTTCTGCAATTGATTCATTCACAGGTTGATCCCTCACCATCCCGATGTGGCTATTTAGCTCATCAATGGTGCCGTATGATTCTATTCTCAAATTTGCTTTTGATACTCTTGTGCCTCCAAGAAGCCCTGTAGTTCCTTTATCTCCAGTTTTTGTATATACCTTCATGCTTGGGATTTACCGTTGGCAAATATATTTTTGATTATTAACTACAAAAATGGTAAACTTAATGTTGGAACCCATTTGAATCATTCAAATTTTAAGCAGCAAAATGCGCTCTACATATTATTTATTAGTCCTTGTGGCAATCTGTCTGCAATTTTCTTGTGCAGACAAGCATCCAAAGGCAGATTTAGTTTTATTCAATGGAAATATCTATACATTAAACAAAACTGAACCTAAAGCTGAAGCTCTCGCTGTAACGGATGGAAGAATAGTTTATGTAGGAAATAATGTCAATGCCAATCAATGGGTTGCAGATACCACACAAATCATAGACTTGGAAGGGAAAACACTAACTCCAGGATTTATTGAAGGTCATGGTCATCTCATGGGCATTGGTGAAAATCTCATCAATCTAGATTTGATAAATACCAAAAGTTATGATGAGATCATTGAGTTGGTAAAAGCCAAAGTAGATGAGGTCGAAGATGGAGAATGGATTCTTGGTCGTGGCTGGCATCAAGACAAATGGTTTGTACTACCTGAGAATATGATTGATGGATTCCCTGCTCACAACAAGCTTTCTGAAATCTCTCCCAACAATCCTGTCGTTTTATCTCACGCCAGTGGTCATGCCTTATTGGCCAATGCAAGGGCGTTAGAACTGGCTGGTATAAATAAAAACACACCAGATCCTGAAGGAGGAACCATTTTCAAGGACTTGGGAGGTAACCCTACTGGGATTCTCAACGAAACGGCGATGAAATTGGTCAAAGACATCATTCCTGAAGATTCTGATGAGAGAAAAATTCAAGTATTGAATATGGCCATTGAGCAATGTTTACAAAATGGGATTACAAGTTTTCATGATGCGGGAGCCAAACAAAAAACGATTGACCTCTATGAGTCGTTTTTAAACAACGGCCTACTCAAAATCAGACTTTATGTTATGCTAAATGGAAGAGATGAAGGACTATTGAAAAATTGGTATAGCACTGGCCCTCAGATTGGCTTAGGCGACAATTTTCTTACTGTTCGCTCAATTAAGTTGTATGCAGACGGAGCACTTGGTTCCAGAGGTGCTTTGCTCCTAGAAGATTATGAAGATGCACCAGGAGTACAAGGACTTAGACTCACTCCTGCTGATTATATCATGAGGGTTACTGAACAAGGTACAAAAAATGGTTTTCAAATATGTACGCATTGCATAGGGGACCGTGCCAATCATGAAGTCTTGGACATGTATGAAATCGTACTCAAATCTGACACTACTATGAGCAATCCAAGATTCAGAATTGAACATGCCCAGCATATCGCTCCTGATGATATCCCAAGGTTTGGGCAATTGGGTGTCATACCATCTATGCAAGCCATTCATATGAGTTCGGACCGACCTTGGGCCATCGACCGATTGGGAGAAAAAAGGATAGTGGAAAGTGCTTACATGTGGCAGGAACTAATCACGACCGGTGCTAACGTAATGAATGGAACAGATGCTCCTGTAGAACCAGTAAATCCTTTGGCTAGTTTTTATGCCTCAATTACAAGACAGACCTTAGAAGGAAAACCTGAGAATGGCTATGAGCCAGATCAACGAATGACCAGAGAGCAAGCACTTCAAGCATATACCATCAACAATGCTTATGGAGCATTTGAAGAAGACATCAAAGGTTCGATTGAAATTGGGAAATTGGCAGACTTCACAGTGTTGTCTAAAGACATACTTAAAATACCAGCTCAGGACATACTATCTACAGAAGTGGAGTACACGATAGTGAACGGTAAAGTACTTTATCAGAAATGAAAAAAGAGGCCGAAGCCTCTTTTTGAATCTATCTTACTTTTTTAATTCTATGATTAAGGCCGTATTTGGCTCGATATCGATATACCCCAAGGTCAAATAATTACTTTTTGTGATAACATCAGTACCACTTCTATACCCTTCTAAGGCCTCGTTAAAACGAGCCAAATTATACTTTTCAAATTTTCTATTATTGTTATTGATGATAACCATGGTTCTCTTATCACCAAGAGATCTAAAATAGACGTAAACATTGTCGTATGGTTGAAAATGTATGAGTCGTCCTTCGTGAATTTCCTCGGCATTCTTTCGCCACTTAAGAATGTTATTTACATACGTATAGAGTTCATTTTCCTCTACAGTTCGTCCCTCCTTTGAGAAGGCATTTCTCTTATCACTTTTCCATCCACCAGGAAAGTCTTTTCTCAAAACTCCATCGGGTTTGTTGCCTGCTAATAAAATTTCATCTCCATAATATAACTGCGGAATCCCACGTGTGGTCAGCGTAAAAGCCATACTTAGTTTGACTTTACTCATATTTTCACCGAGCAAAGTGTAAAGCCTTGGAACATCATGGTTCCCATTGAAAATCTTGTTGTTTGATGCATTTCCATAAACGAAATCCTCCGCCAATGTTTCATACAATTTGTAGACGTTGCCATCTTCACCAAAGGCTTTGAGCATTGCATAGTATAGTGGGTAGTCACATACACTATTAATTTGCGGATCGTAACCATCAGCATTGGATCCAATTCTATTCCAATAAGACAAAGAGGATGCCTTACTTTCCCACGTCTCAGCTACAATATAAAAGTCTGGATATTCGAGTTTAACTCTCTTTACCCAGTCAGCCATTACCTGTTTGTCCGGATATGGATAGGTATCCATTCTGATTCCGTCCAATTGAGCATATTCAACCCACCATATAGAATTTTGTATTAAATAGGTGGCGAGAAATTCATTTTGAAGATTTAGGTCAGGTAAGTTCACGTCAAACCATCCTTTTGTGAATAAATCATAATCTGACAGAGACACATGCGGGTCGGAAGCTGCAACATTTGTAAAACTGCTTCTTGTAAATGTGTCCCACTGATTGAGCCAATCTCTTGCTGGCAAATCATTCATCCACCAATGTCCAGCACCGCAATGATTAAAAACCTGATCCATGATCATTTTCATTCCTCGAACATGGCACACTTTGGTGAGATTTTTAAAATCTTCGTTCGAACCAAACCTTGAATCTGTTCTATAAAAGTCTGAAATTCCATATCCATGATAGGAATATGCTGGTTGATCATTTTCTAAAAAAGGATTCAGCCATAGCGTAGTAGCTCCAAGTTCTTGCACATAGTCCAGATGATCTTCTACACCCTTCAGGTCTCCCCCATGTCTACCATGCATGTCGTCTCGATTCACTTTTTCAATAGTATCATCAGTTGAGTCATTTCCTTTATTCCCATTCGCAAAACGATCAGGTGTAATAAGGTAGAAAACATCAGCCCCATCCACGGTTTGTCCATTCGAACTTCTGTTATTCTTTTGCTCTAATTGATATTGAAAAGAAGTTAATCGCTTCTTTCCTTTCATGAAGATGATTTCAAATGATCCAGGCTGAGTTTCAGCAGAAATGTTGAGGTTGACAAATAGATAATTAGGGTTCTCTAATTTGACAACACTTTTTACCTCTACTCCTGGGTAATTGATCATGGGTGTAGAAAAGCTAATGTTTTCACCATAAACAAGTAACTGAAGCGAGGAACTTTCCATCCCAACCCACCAGCTTGGTGGCTCTACACGCTCCAACTGAATGGATTGCCCTTGAAGATTCAACACTGTGAAACACAGTGCCAAACAAATGAGTATAATTCTGTTTTTTGTATTCATACCAAATAAGTTTTAAAAATTAAACATCCCACTAGATGATATGATTTTGGCTTACTACCAACTTCCTTATACAATCAACCGTTTCTTAATCCAGACTACAGGCAGGCCGAAAGAATAAACTTTGAAGTAATTCTGGTTATTTAAAGTAGTTGATATAAAAATCGAGGTTCTTTGTATAAAATTGCTAGTCGTTCGTATCAAATAGTTTTTATGTTTATCGACTTTTAAAACTTTTGTTAACACAAAAAAAATTGACTGATAGTTTTGCATCACAATAGCCTTCGCGGAATCGCCAAACACATACTTTATTGGCTGGGACTTATTACATTTTTAAGTGTTGTTTGGGGGAGCTCGGACGACAACTATCAACGAAATTTTATTATACAGTTATATAGCCTACCATCTAGGCTCATTTTAGTTTATACGACGTTATACTGGCTTATTCCAAAATTTTTGTTAAACAGGCAATTCACACGTTTTGCTCTTGCCTATTTATTGCTACTTGTACTGGTGGGACTATTGATTCAGCGGCCACTTATGTTTTATCATGTACAGCCTACTTATCTCCCCGAGTGGGATGCGTCAAGTTTTTTCATCATTTCTGAATTGATGAACACCCTATTAGACGTGAATCTAGCAGCCATACTCCCTATTGGCAACTCCTTGTATAAACTCTGGATTTCTTCTAGTGAGAAACAGGAAATAAACCGTCAAAAATTTATTTATCTGAAAGTAGAGAAGAGACTAGAAAAAGTAGTTCTTGATGATATTGTTTTTGTAGAAAGCCTTAAAAATTACATCAAAGTAAAGACTTCGGAAAAAGAAATAGTGGCTTACAAAAGCCTAACGACTATACAAGATATTCTACCTACAGATAAGTTTCTAAGGGTACATCGATCATTTATTATTGGAATTGCGTTTGTGGAATCTTTCTCTCCAAATCAAATTCTTCTTGGAACAATAAAAATACCAGTAGGAAGAACCTATAAAGAGGAAGTTAAGAAGAGGTTAGGATATTTTTAGTGCAAATAAAAAAAGAGGCCGAAGCCTCTTTTTGAATACTTGCTTAAGGCCCTAAAATCTATCAACCAAAATCAAAGGGCTCTTACTAATGATCAATACTCAACTCTTATGTTAAGCAATATTCAGATTCATAACAGTTGATAATTTGTAAGCCCTTAGTACTTTTTTGCTATGCCCTCTTTAATTCTAAAATCGTAATCTCTGGCAATATCCCAACGCGACCTGGATATCCTAAGAAGCCAAACCCTCGATTCACATATAAGTGTTGATTGCCTTCAGAATACAAGTCGGCCCATTGTTTATACAGGTATTGAGAGGGGCTCCATCTGAAATTGCCTATTTCGACTCCAAACTGGAATCCATGAGTATGTCCTGATAGGGTCAAGTCAATATCTTCAAATGCTGGCCTGATCTGAGCATCCCAATGACTCGGATCATGTGACAACAATATTTTGGTATCCGCTTCTACATTTTCTGAAGTTTTAGCCAAATCCCCATATTTTGTAAATCCTCGTGCTCCCCAGTTCTCTACTCCAAGAATGGCCAATCTTTCTCCATCTACTTCCAAGTATCGGTGTTCATTGAGTAAAATATCCCAACCCATCTGCTTATGAGAATTTACCAATTGTTCAAGATTTTTTCGCTTTTCTTCTTGAGACCTCCAAGCTTTATAGTCACCATAATCGTGATTGCCTAGCACAGAAAATTTACCTGCAGAAGCCTTCACTTTCGAAAAAATATCCATATAGTCACTGACTTCTTTGGATTCATTATTGACCAAATCGCCTGTAAATAGAAAGAGATCCGGTTTTTCAGCATTAAGCAAGTCAATTCCACCCTTTACTGCAGTTTTATTATAGAAACTTCCACTATGAATATCTGACAACTGACCAATCCTGATTCCATCAAATGCTTTGGGTAAGTTTGGCAATGTGATCGTGCGTTTTCTCACACGATAATCATAAGCTCCTGACAATATCCCATAACTCATGGCTGCAACAGGAATCGCTCCTGCAATTAAAGCTGATTTAGAAAGAAACTCAGATCTGGAAATCCCATGGTCAGCAGATGAACTAGTCACGCCGTTTTGAAACAGTCCTTGATATGCATATTTTCCAACTCGGAAAATATCATCCGCAAAAACAAAAAGTCCGGCGGTCAACTTTCCTAAAATATTCATAAAAACTGCTGTCGCCAGAAAGGTTCTGAGATTATGATACTTTGTTGGATCGACGCTCCCAAAAAGCACCAAAGCAACAAAAGAAAACACAGTTAATGACCAGTATAAGATGTAAACTGTAAGCTTACCTGCTGAAGAAAAATTATTGACTACTACTTTAACCGCCTGAAAGACATAATAATCAAGAAAAGAATAGATAATTAGGGCTACAATAAAAAAACTCAATCTGTGCATAAGGAATCTCATACGCAGATTGAGCTTTTGAGTTATTATTTTCTATCGGAATCGGATATCGCCATAACTAGTATCAATTCGAATATAGCCACCTTTTCCGCTCCCCATTTTTCCTTTGTATCGACCCTTGAAATCTTCTCTGATTTTATACTCAAAATCCAATGGCAGTCCTGAATAGCTGAAATCACTGAAGCTCAATTCTGTGTCAAAGGTGAAGTTGGCTCCCTCTTCAAATGATATCCTATAATCACCAAACTTACCATCGATTATGATTTTTGTAAAGTCTTTAGCCACCTCATCAATTGTGAAATTTCCACTATAGGAGGCTTCAATATCCAATTCAACTTCTAATCTATCTATTGAGAATTCCGAGTAGCCCACATACCCCTTAATTCCCTGAACGGTGCCAATCTCCATATCACCATATTTACTAGTCAAGTCAATAGTTCCAATTTTTTCTATTTCAACATCAGAAAAACCTTGCTCCATTTTCACCACGCCGAGCTCATTGATTTCTACATCCGAATATTTAATCTCAATTTCTCCTTGTTTAACCAACTGAATAGAGCCATCACTAAATGAAATTTTAATATCAGCAAGCCCTAATAGTTTTTCAATTCTAAAATCGCCGTAAGAAACATTAATTTCACTTTCCCCCATTAGGTCACCAATGTAGTTTCCCCCAAAGCTATTCCTCAGCTTTAAATCATTCTTTTTCGGCATATTCACCTTATAGTTGATCTCAAATTCCTCTCGGTCTCTGTTTTTAAGCCTACCTAGCACTGTTTCAAATGAAATTATCGAACTACTCTCTTCGATTTTAATATCAATTTTGTCAAGCAGGTCTTGTGCTCTACTTTCATTGCTCATTCGAGCAATGATTTCAATATCTACAGTTATTTTATTCTGATCCCAAGTGTTGACATGGACACGCCCAAAACTATTTTCAATCGCCAATTTTACGTTTGACTTCACTTCATAGCTCTTGGAAATTTTTCGACTCTTCTCATAGTCCAATCCGTTATTTTTACCTTCTACCGTACCCGACAATAGCCCCATGATAGTGGCTAAAGTCAATAGGCTATACACTAATTTTTTCATCTTGCTCGTGTTTACTTATTCGTTCTAAAATTCTCAATTGTTTGTTTAGAATTTCGACTCTCAATTGTAAATTCTGAATCATGGCGTTGATCAACCTTTCATCATTCTGATTCCTTTTTAAATCTTTTTTTAGCGAGGTATACATCTGATCTAACTGCTCCATATCCTTTAACAGCTCCACATCTACCAAACCATTTTTATCTATTACACTTTTTATTTCCATTCGTTTTTGCGAAATGAGTTGAGTGTAGTACCCCTCCACTTCATTCAATTCTGCAGTCTTATTTTTTGAAATAACATTTACATCTGCAACAGATTCATCCTCACTAAACAAACTGCGCTCGACAGCCAAACCGACTGAAATACACAAAAACACTACTGCCGCTGCTTTCCATAGCCAGACGTAATCTTTCTTCTGCTCACTAGGAGTTATTTCTTTTTGAATCTTTTCCCAAGTATCTTTCCTTGGTTCCAAATCATCAAAATCAGTTTTATGCGATATGATGAAATCTTCTAATTTATCTTTCATATTGATACTTGTCTTTTAGAATCTCTCTCAATTTTTTCTTAGCTCTATTGAACTGAGATTTTGAGGTAGATTCAGTAATACCCAATACTGTTCCTATTTCCTTATGATCATAGCCTTCCAGTAAATAGAGGCTTAATACTGCTCTAAAACCTTCTGGCAATTGCATGATGGCTGATTTGATAGCTGGCAGACTCAAAGACTCCTCATCATCGATAAATGACTCATCTACTTCTCCTCCCGCTTGATCTATTTCCACCAAGTCTAGCTTTCTTTTCTTAAGCACGTTGATAGACGCATTGATTACAATACGCTTGACCCAAGCTCCGAAAGTCGACTCTCCACGATACTTATCAATATTCTTAAAAACATTGACAAAAGCATCTTGAATTACATCTTCAGCTTCATCACGATCATTCACTATACGAAAACTCACATTCAACATGGCCTTTACATACAAATTGTAAAGTTCAAATTGAGCGGATTGATCGTAGCGTTTCGCCGCTTCGACCAAATGATAATGAATGTCCTTATTTCCTATTTCCAACGATTATCAAAATTCTATACAAAAGACCATATAAATCTTTTAGGGTTGCATCAATTTTGAAATTACCTTTAATATTTATAATTTCCATGCAACTTGTGCATGAGGAGAGGAAATTGACTAATTTGACATTAATCATTTATAACCTCTACTTATGAGAAATCAGTTCATTGCACTCTCGATTATAACCTCCTTAACTTTAATCATTCTTTCTCTTTATTGGCCGTGGGTATGGTGGAGTTTTGCACTTATTGGCCCAATTATCATACTTGGCACACTGGACATTTTTGATAAAAAGCATACACTTCGAAGAAACTTCCCAGTACTCGGTGCTTTTCGTTATGTTATGGAAGATCTAAGACCTAAGATCTATCAGTATTTTATCGAATCTGAAACCGATGGTGCACCCATCAACCGAATGTTTAGATCGATAGTTTATCAAAGAGCCAAAGGCGCGCTTTCTACCAATCCTTTTGGAACAAAACTCGATGTTTATGTAGACGGTTATGAATGGGCTAATCATTCTATTCATCCAATCAACCACCACGATTTAGACGATCACCCCAGAGTGATGATAGGCGGTAAAGATTGTAAACAACCATACAATTCTAGCATATACAATGTATCTGCTATGAGTTATGGAGCATTGAGCGACCGAGCCATTGAATCTCTCAATGGAGGAGCGAAACTGGGGAATTTTGCACACAACACGGGCGAAGGCAGCATTAGTCAATATCATTTGAAACACGGGGGAGATTTGATTTGGCAAATTGGAACAGGGTATTTTGGTTGCAGAAATAAGGATGGTACATTCAATGAGGAAATGTTCAAAGAAAAAGCCACGCTGGATCAAGTTAAAATGATTGAAATCAAAATGTCTCAAGGTGCCAAACCTGGACATGGAGGTATCTTGCCAGCCATAAAAAACACTGAAGAAATTGCTGCCATTCGAGCAGTGGAACCACACACACGTGTTGATTCCCCACCCGCCCACAGTGCTTTTGGAAACCCTGAAGAACTGATGCATTTCATTAAGAAGTTAAGAGATTTATCCAATGGCAAACCTGTAGGATTCAAACTTTGTGTAGGTAATAAAATAGAATTCACAGATCTCTGCATTGCCATGCAAAACACAGGAATAACACCAGATTTTATTACAGTTGATGGTGGAGAAGGAGGTACTGGTGCAGCGCCTTTAGAATTTTCCAACAACATAGGCATGCCATTGAGAGATGGAATAGCTTTTGTATGTGATTCTTTGAGAGGTTATGGATTCAAAAAAGATGTTCGTGTATTGGCTTCTGGCAAGATTCTTACAGGGTTCCATATTTTCAGAGCCTTTGCCTTAGGTGCAGATGCTTGCTACAGTGCACGTGGTATGATGCTAGCATTGGGGTGCATACAGGCTTTAGAATGCCATAGCAACAACTGCCCTACAGGAGTAGCCACCCAACAACAGCATCTGGTCAAAGGCTTAAACGTGGATGATAAAATCCAACGAGTGGCCAAGTTTCATAACGAAACAGTCATGAGTTTTGTGGAATTTATGGGAGCTACAGGAGTAAACTCTATTTCCAAAATAAAAAGGCACCATGTATACCGTAGGTTGGATCAGGAGCGCATTAAGACCTACGCAGAAATATATCCGAACATAAAAGTTGGTGAATATGCATAAGCTCATTAGTTTTGTAATGTAGAGATAATTTATAATTAACAATTAATTGATTATCAAAACAGTAGCAGCTTGTCCACAAAGTATATCTTAAAGAAAAATTTATTATGTTTTTAAACCAATTGGAATCTAAAGATTCTAAATAGGGAAATTGGTTGAATATAATTATTTGGAAAATGAAGCAATTAATAAGATATAAAAGATTTGTATTCAGTCTTTCATTTTACATCTTCTTCCTAAGTCTATTAGGGTGTAAAGAAGAAATGATCTCATTCAATCCATTCAAAAGCGTAGACGCTGTCTATGCTAAACTCGATATATCAAACGAATAATATTCGTATGATTTTTCAGTTTTGAATTGGCTATTACCTTGAGGCAAATAAAGAAAGGCATCACTTTTAGCAAGATTGCTTAGGTCTCCAGATCCATTACCCATTTCGGGATACCCATGGATAAGACCATCAGGCATCGTCACACTACGAATCTGTAAAAAATAGCCAAGATCAGGTTTAAATTCAACCTCCTCCTGCAATACAGCCATTTTTTTAGAGCATTCTCTACCCAGATTCTTCATTAGCCAAGGAATAAAATAAACTCTAAAACACATATAGGTAGAAATTGGATTGCCTGGAAAAGCAAATACTTGTGTACCCGAATCATTCACTCCAAACCAAAAGGGCTTACCTGGCCGCTGTGCCACACGATGAAAAAGTTTATTCACCTTCAGCTCTTCTAAAACTTCAGGTAGGTAATCTGCTTTACCTTTAGATACCCCCCCACTCATCAAGACAATATCAAAATCATTCAGAATCGCTCCAATCTTAGATTTAAGCTCTTTCTTATTATCATTTAAATGAATTCTTTGATTTGGGATTCTAAGCTGATTCAAAGAAGCCTCGATAGCCACTGAATTCGACTTTCTGATTTGGTGAGTCTGAGGTTTCTCGTTCACATCAACCAACTCATCTCCTGTAGATACAATGGCTATTCTTGGTTTTTTCTTTACAGATAATTCACTCTGTCCTACAGTAGCCATAATGGCTATTTCAGCAGCTGTAATTACTTTTCCTTTTGAAATTAATAATTCACCACTACCCTGATCGCTACCTTGCTTATGGACATTTTTCCATCGACTGGCCTCTTCCAAGTGGATGTACACAGTTTTTTTATCTTCACTTTCAGAAAATTCTAAATCTTCATATCTGACAACCAAATCACAACCATGACTT
This sequence comes from Reichenbachiella sp., assembly GCF_039969095.1. GTDB lineage: Bacteria > Bacteroidota > Bacteroidia > Cytophagales > Cyclobacteriaceae > Reichenbachiella. The sequence goes on along the minus strand of NZ_JBDVOL010000010.1, from coordinate 124,720 downwards.
AAAATTGCACCTGTCATGATCTCAATGGCATAATCTTGACCTCTAAGGGTAACGGCAGGTTCTCCTGCCAACTGTGTTTCTTGAATAACGAATTCTCTTTTTCCAGATTTGAAAGCCTCATAACTCAACGCAATCCCATCCATCGTCACTCTATCGAAAGGCGGGAAATCCCTATCTGCAAAAATGTCTTCCGCCAATACTTCTCCCATACTATTCTCTAGAGGGATTATTTTTTCTCCCCAGTTTGGTTGCTGCGAATTAATAATATTTTTAGCCTTGTCAACTGATATCATGTCAGATTCTCTAATTTTATCTCCTGTTTGTAAATTAAATACAACTCGTCTCGAATCGAATACCAAATATGAAAAACGACAAATTTTCTCACATAGATTCAGAAAACAATCCATCCATGGTCAACGTTACTGACAAACAAGTAACAGTGCGCTCAGCAACAGCTCGTAGCACGGTTCAGTTGACAGAGGGAATCATGTCAGGTTTAGAAGCTGGAGAGATTCATTCTAAAAAAGGTCCGGTTTTTCAAACAGCAATAATTGCTGGAACGATGGCAGCTAAGAAAACGGGCGAATTGATCCCGCTTTGTCACCCCATTGGATTGGATGGATGTGATTTCTCCATAGAAGTAAAAGGACTTGAAGTGATAATCGAATGTACAGCAACTATCGCCGCCAAAACGGGGGTTGAGATGGAAGCACTTACAGGAGCCTCTTTGGCAGCGTTAACCATTTATGATATGTGTAAAGCCCTGTCGCACAACATTGTCATTAAAGAAACTCGTTTAATCGAGAAGACAGGAGGCAAAAAAGACTTTAGATACAATGGCTAAAAAACACCAAAAACACGCCAAACTAACAAGACCCAACATAGGAAATTTTGGACGGAACGAATTTGCTATTCTAGGTACGCCGTGTGGGGAAATCAAAAAGCTGGCTCAATCAATCAGCAAACAGCTTTCCGATAAATATAAAATCGCCTATGTAGATGCGGATCACAAAAGTGCTGATGACGCTTCTAATCTTGAAGGCAGTTCGCTAGCCTATGGCAATCAGCTAGAATATGTTGACAAAATTGACTTCCACCGTTTTGATGAAATGGGTGAGCTAAATCCATTCGACTATAAAAGAAAATTTATCAATCAGGATTTAATTTTAGTGAATGGCAATCATTTTGAAGCTGAAAAGCAAATACTTGTCATTGACTCAAGAAAGTCACTAGAGAAGAAACTACACAAGTTAACTCAAGTAGTTTTAATACTTTTTCAAGATGGTGAAAGCGATACTCCTGAATTTCTCAAATCAAGTATTGCGAATTTTGATAAAATCCCTAAATATGAACTAAGCGATATATCTTCAATCAATTCAATTATCGAAAAGAATTTAATTGAGAACATTCCAAATATCAATGGATTGGTGCTTGCAGGAGGAAAGAGCACACGCATGAAGCGAGACAAAAGTGAAATCAATTATTATGGAAAGAGCCAAAAGGACTTCATGTTTGACTTACTTGATTCGATAACCGATCAAGCATTTTATGCTGTGAGGCAAGATCAACTAGGGACTGAATCAGACCATCAGATTGCTGATAGTTTCATTGGGCTTGGACCATTTGGAGCTATACTTTCTGCCTTTCGGAGCAATCCAAATAGAGCATGGTTAGTCACTGCATGCGATCAACCCTTCCTAACAAAAGAGATTTTGGAATTTTTGGTTTTAAAACGAAACCCTTCTAAAGTTGCTACTGCTTTTTACAATCCCGAAACTGAGTTTCCAGAACCCTTGATTACAATTTGGGAACCTCGAGCGTATTCGCACTTATTACATTTTCTGAGTCTTGGGTATTCATGTCCAAGAAAAGTACTGATCAATACCGAGGTAGAAATCGTACATCTGGAAGACCCTACCGTACTAAAAAATATCAATACACCAGAAGAGTACGAAGCGGCCATAAAAATACTAGGCTAAGGGTGAGAAGCCACCCAGACGTCACCATCTTCAAAAATTTCTTTTTTCCAGATGGGAACGGTCTTTTTGAGTTCGTCAATAATAAATTGACAGGACTCGAATGCAGCTTGTCTATGCGGTGTAGATACTGCAATCACTACCGCTTCTTCTCCAATTTCTACTACTCCCACTCGATGTGAAATAGCATACTTTAATATGGGCCATTGTTCTTTCGCTCTGTCTACGATTTTTTGAAGCTCCTTGACCGCCATAGGCTCATAAGCTTCAAAATCCAGCTTTACCACGGCCTTTTCAGAGGTTTTGTTTCGAGTGGTTCCTATAAACACATCAGTGGCACCAGCCCCGTCATGTGAGACAGCAGCAATAAGCGTTGGAACGTCAATTTTATGTTCTGTGATTTCTATCATAATGATCAACCTCCGCTTACTGGTGGAATGAGTACCAATTCATCACCTTCTATTATGACATGATTATCATCCACATATTCTTCATTGATGGCCAAGTTTAGCGTACTCAATTGCTCAAAGGCAGGGTACTGAGATTTCAACAGATGCATGGCTTCTTGTGCTTTCGAGCCACTCTTCAATTTCAAATTGAGTTCTCTACCTCCTATGATATCTCTAGCGATTCCAAAAGCCACCACCTTTATTTGAATTTCACTCATAAGTCTCAAAGTTATTCAAACGAAGTAAATCCTGATTTGATCAAACCAATAAAAATTGCAACTCCTTTGCGGATTTAGAAGGAATGAATTCAGTCACTCCATAATCAGCCAACTGATTCGCATAAAATGGATCCCGCTCAACTATTCGCATCACTTCTTCTTTATCATTGGCTTGCGCCAATATGACTCCACCCGTTCGAGGCACTTTCTTTCCGGACATCAGGAAATGACCTTTTTCGTATTGGGTATTTAAATATGCGACGTGATCTTCCAAATGCTGATCTATTTTTTCTAAAGGAACTTTGTAAGTCAGTGATATAATATACATTTATGCTATAAGATTGATGCAAAATTATTACTCAATAGAGGCATACGGGAATGAGCACTTTAGGTATATCAACATCCAAAATATTACGAGTCAACGCACAAAACTTTGAAGAAACCAACGACTTACTGGTCAAAGAAGAGCCTTTGGAAATTCGGATTGGGTACGGGCAAGAAACCAAACGAGAGGAGTTTTCATTAGCCATCACGATGCGCACCCCTGGTGCAGACGAAGAATTAGCCAGAGGTTTTTTACTTTCTGAAGGAATTGTGAAATCTTCCACAGACATTCTTTCTGCAAAGTATTGCATGCAGGCCAAACAACCAGAAAACACCCTCAAAGTCGAGCTAAAGAATGGAACTCCATTTGACCAAGAAAAATTCAGAAGAAATTTTTATGCAAGTTCTAGCTGTGGTGTATGCGGCAAAGCTTCTTTGGATATGATAACTTCTGATATACCAGCTTCGAAAAACAATCCTCTTAAAGTCACTAAAAAAACCATTCTTCAATTGACTCAACAGTTGAAAAATCATCAAAGTACTTTTAAGTATACTGGTGGACTACATGCTGCAGCGCTATTTGATAGTAATGGAGAGCTACTGGTCCTACGAGAAGACATAGGCCGACACAATGCGCTGGACAAGCTAATCGGTGTAGGAAGCATGAAAAAAATTGATTTAAGCCAAACTATTCTATGGCTGAGTGGTAGACTAGGATTCGAAATGGTTCAAAAATCAGCAATGGCTGGCATACAAATTATTGCAGCACTAGGAGCGCCATCAAATCTTGCGGTAGATCTGGCACAACAAAGCAAAAAAACCCTGGTTGGGTTTCTAAAAAAGGATTCATTCAATATTTACTCAGGAAAAGAAAATGTACTTTTGGATCAGTAAATCTTTGCAACAGCCATGAAAATCAGAATCAACGGGAATTTTGTACGACTTAGATTGAGCCAAAGTGAAGTGGATAATTTTTCAGAAAACAATCGCGTGGGAGATGCAATTAATTTTGGATCTCACTCATTGACTTATCAATTGCTCTCTTCAAATCAAAAAGAAGTATCTGTGGATTTTGACGGGAGTCACATTACTGTTCAAGTCCCAATAGATTTATCCAAACAATGGACCGAAACTGACTTGGTCGGATTTGAAAATGCAGACCAAACCAATGTCAGAATCTTAGTAGAAAAAGACTTTCAGTGCTTGCACAAAAGACCCGGAGAAGATGAATCAGACAACTTCCCTAATCCAGCGGCCAACTAATTAGGCACAAGTAATGGTAACGCTGTGCGAATGCCCCGAAGTTGTAGACTGAATGGTCACACTACTATTGCTTTGCAACGAAGTAAAATTTTCGGCAGTTACCGTGACATCATGCGCATGATCCGCACTACCAGTAATGCTGTATGTTTTGGCAGTTCCGGCCGCCATGTCTTCTTTAGATACTGTTAAACTATGCCCATGATTCGCCGAAATAGAGCTGGAAGTTCCATTGTCTACACAACTGGTAGATGTGTCATCAGAATCGTCAGTGTCATCTTCATCAGATTCGTCGTCGATTTCTTCGTCATCTTCAGCGTTGTCATCCATATCGTCATCTTCCGAGTTATCAGAACAGCTCCATAGTGACACGAGCGGGATACCAGCTAAAAATGCTGCACCTATTTTAATGAGGAATGATTTTCTGTCCATAGTTTTGGGTTTTATGTACGTACATACAATTTAACCAATAGCTTCCTAAATTTGGATGAATCCAAAGTAAAATATCGGTTAGAAGACATTGCAAAGCAAATAGTCTATGGTGGAATCTTGACAGATACAAAATGGTAATCGCCTATTCCCCTTTTGTTCTTTCTAAATATTGAGATAATTTAAAGAAGTGTTTATTCATCATTTTTGTCGCATGCGCTGCGTCCTTCGACTCAATAGCCAGATAAACATCTTCATGCTTTTTAATCTCAGCCTGTACCTCATCGCCCTCGCAAACATTATCTCTGTCATACTTTGAAAGTATCGGCGGAATCAATAATAACATGAGTGATATCATTGTTCCATTCTTACTAGCCTTGGCTATAGCCAAATGAAATAATAAGTCTTCCTCTAAATAACTCTCTCCATTAGTTAATTTTACCTTGAACGCTTCAAGCGCATCTTTTAACTTATCTAAATCATCGTCTGTTCGTCTTTGAGCAGCCAAGCCTACCATTTCCAACTCTAAGGATATTCTAGTCTCTACAAGTTCTTGAAACGAAGGTGCATTCAAAGAAATAATTTCATCCACCATACCATTAAACCCAGTCAAACCAATGGCCAACATGGTACCGCTCTGAGAGACCGACTTTACCACACCATAAAATTCCAGTTTTCTAATGGCCTCTCTAATGTGGTTTCTTTTGACCTCAAATTTTTCGGACATCATCCTTTCAGAAGGCAATTTATCTCCTCGTTCTAGGTTTCTTTTATTGATTAAATCTCTGATTTTACTGATGACCTCATTTTGTAAAATCTTATTCGCCTGCTGATCTATCAAACTTATCTTCACTGCAATTAATTTTTAGGCATTTCTATTCTAAAAGAATAACTCTGTAATTCAATTTCTGGATTCATTTATTACACAAAGTAATCCATTAGAGCCATGATTCCATTGTATGAAATTACAAGAGAAAAAAACAAGGCGGCATACATTCCTATATAAACACCCCAACTGGTTTTATAATCTTTCATGACATTTTTATTGCTCAGCATCAGTATAATTCCGAGCACCACTATCGGCAATACGAATACATTAAACACCTGAGATAGTATTTGAATTTGAATAGGATTAGACCCAAAAGCCGGACCCATCAATGCCACCAGACTAGCGACTGCTGTAATGATTCTAAACTGCTTTGAGCTGGTGTCTACGGTTCCAGATTGATAATCAGCGATAAGCAATGGAGCGATTAATAGACAAGGAAATACGGAAGACAACCCAGCACTCAATGCTCCACAAAAGAAAATAGTAACAGCCCATTTACCCACAACTGGCTCCAATGCTCCAGCCATATCTATTACTTGTGTAACTTCTTTACCATCATAATACAAAGCGCCAGCAGACACAGCCATAATCACTCCACTGATCACAAAAATTAAAACCGCTGCTGTAATTGAATCCCTTTTTTGTTGATCCAAATTCTTGATGGTCCAGCCCTTACCCTTCACGAACAATGGACGAGATAAAAAAGTAGCAGCAGCCATGGTAGTTCCTACAAAAGCAGCTACTAACATCTTACCTCCAGGGACATCAGGAATAGTGGGAATCAAACCTTTCACTACATCTATTCCATGAGGCTGCACAAAAAAGAAAGATATGATAAATGATAAGCCCATGAAGGATACAAATACCACTAGGATTTTTTCGAAGAAAGTGTACTTTCCTACCAGCATCAATAAATAGAATACCACTATTACTACGATGGCAACCGTTAAGACCACCTCATATTTATGTGGGGCTAAGCCTTCAATATTGAGTGCCAATATTTCAAAAATAATATTGGACGAAATTCCTAAAATACCCATTAACGAATTCCATTGTCCAAATGAAATTCCCACAATGATCAAGAGTGCGATGAGCTTACCATACTTTAAATGCTTCTTAAAGCCATAAAGCGCCGTTTCACCTGTGATCAATGCATAATTCCCATAAGCAAACATCAAAACACCAGAAAATAAGCAACTCAAAAAAAGCACCCACAGCAGCTGCATCCCAAAGGTGCTTCCAGCCACGATCATAGAAGTCACACTCCCTGTGCCTATGGTATAGCCTATCGCAAAAATGCCAGGACCAAAACCTAGAACGATGGATATAATTTTCTTTAACAAAGATTTATTATGGTCTGAATCTGCCATGCGCTTATTTTATTAGTTTAATTGTTAATCCAATCGGTGTGATAGAATTTCCCAGTATCGTCGTCATTTCTTTGGTATGTATGTGCACCAAAATAGTCACGCTGCGCTTGAATTAAATTTGCAGATGAATTGGACACAGCAAAGCTGTTTAAGAAATTAATCGATTCGCTCAGATTAGGAATCGCTACTTCATTCAGCACACAAGCTGATATCACTTTTTTAGCACTTGGCTTTAAAGCTTTAACTCTTCTGATTATTTCGTCGTTCATCAGTAAATTCTTTGAGGTCTTAAAAGTGGTAACCAATTCTATCATGAGGTCTGAGCGAATAATACACCCATTGGTCCAAATCCTAGATAGTTCACTTAAGTTCAAGCCCCAATTATGATTTTCTGATGCTTCATGAATCAATTTGAACCCTTGATAGTGATTGATAATCCTGGCAAATTGATAGGCTTCCAAGAGTTCATCAACACTAAGATCTAGGTCAGGAAGATTTTCTGAAGCAAAGTTTCTACTTGCCATCACACGTTCTTCTTTAAAATAGGAGGTATATCGTGCAAATAGTGCTGAAGCGATCATGGTACTTGGCACACCCAGCTGAGCAGAAGCAATCGTTGTCCAGTTTCCCGTGCCTTTATTTCCAGCCTTGTCCATGATTTTATTGACCAACCAATCTTCACCTTCCTTCTTTCTCAGGATATCAATTGTAATTTCCATCAAATAGCTATTGGCAGTTGGTTTCCATGATTCCAAATCTTCTGCTATTTGGCTCGGATTCTTACCCATAGTTTTGAGAATGATATATACTTCAGCTAGTAATTGCATCTCCGCATACTCAATTCCATTGTGAACCATTTTCACAAAATGGCCACTGCCGCCATTTCCGATCCACGTGCAGCAAGGTAGCCCATTGGCATCCTTAGCCGCAATAGCTTCTAAGAAAGGTTTTACTTCGTTATAAGCATCAGGATCGCATCCAGGCATGATCGAAGGGCCTTTTAAGGCTCCTTCTTCTCCGCCTGAAACACCGGTACCGACAAATTTGATACTCTTAGATTTCAAATGCTCAACGCGTTCATTCGTATCATTATAGTTGGAATTTCCTCCATCGATCAATATATCTCCTTTATCCAAGTGTGGCAAAAGGTCTTCAATGACATCATCCACAATCTTACCAGCATTCACCATCAGCATGATCTTTCTTGGCTTTTGCAAGGAATTCACAAATCGTTCTACATCGTCAAATGAGCTTGCGGCTGACAACTCTCCAAATTCATTTTTAAACTTTTTGGCCACATCGACTTCTTGTCCATCCACATGCCGATTAAATAAAGAGATTTTGAATCCTTTGTTGGCTAAATTTCTTGCCAGACTCTTGCCCATTACGCCTAATCCAAACAGGCCAAATGCGGACTTTTCCATTAGTTCCTTATCTATCACTTCTATAATTTTTTCAGGTGTTAAACTTATATCTACTTTAATAGCATTTTTAGGCTCTTCCAAAGTATCAAATTGAGATTGCAACAGGTCAGAGCTCATGTAATGCCCTTTACGATTGTTTATTCTTTCTTTGATCTGTTCGAATGAACCGTGCAGGAATACCCATTTGCAAGTGGTTTCAATTTTGGCACTTAAAATTGCTCGATAGCTCTCCTTCAATGCTGAACAAACTATAACACATCCACCATTTTTCATTTGGCCAATAGCAAGCTTGTTTAATGTTTGTAACCAGCCCAATCTATCCATGTCATTTAGCGCTTTCCCACTTGACATTTTTAATACATTTTCTTTTGGGTGGTAATCATCCCCATCAAAAAAAGGAATTTCTAACGCTTCAGCCAGCAAGTTTCCGATCGTGCTTTTACCCACTCCAGAAACTCCTATAATGAAAATAATCTTATTTTTTACGTCAGTCATAATATTTGGGCACCCAATCTGGGCACCCAAATATATATTTTTTTATATTTACAAAAAATTGAATAGTCAACTAATTCAGGTTCAACATGAAAAACAATAATAAATTAGTCGGAAAAAATGTCCTTATCACCGCTGGAGCACAAGGAATCGGCGAATCAATCACAAGACACTTTATTGACAATGGAGCGAATGTTGCGATTCACTATTTTTCCAGTGCCGATAAGGCAAATGAATTGACGAAATACGCCATTGCAAAAGGTCAACAAGCCATTGCTATCAGTGGAGACTTGACAAAAGAAGCTGAAGCCAATGAATTGATGAACAAAACTGTTGAAACCCTTGGAGGTTTAGACATATTAATTAATAATGCAGGTTCACTCGTAGCACGTAAGATGCTAGACGAGATGGAAGCTGATTTTTGGCACAAAGTCATGGATATCAATATGACCTCCATGATGTTTGTGACACGCGCAGCAGCTCCTCATTTGGCAAAAAATGAAAGCAGCAGTATTGTTAATTTGGCTTCACTTGCTGGACGCAAAGGAGGACATCCAGGATCACTCGTTTATTCCACAAGCAAAGGAGCCATTCTGACTTTCACCAGAGCACTTGCTTCTGAACTAGGGCCAAAAGGCACAAGAGTCAATGCAGTTGCTCCTGGTCTTATTTTGGGCACATCTTTTCACAACACCCATACTTCCAAAGAATCAGCAGATAAAACAACAGCTGAAATCCCTATTCAACGCGCCGGAAATGCAAATGATGTAGCCAGAGCCGTATTGTATTTGGCCTCCGAATACGATGGATTTATCACTGGCGCTACGCTCGACATTAATGGTGGCGTCTACAATATGTAGTTTCTCAGCACATTCGAAGCTAAACTTGAAAACAAAAAAAGGAGCCATTCCTATCACGGAATTGCTCCTTTTCACTGTATTGAATTTTCAATTACTGGAACCCCTTCTTCTCTAACAGTGGTCCTATTTCAGGAGTTTTACCCCTGAATTCTACATAGAGATCCATGCCAGGTTTTGACCCTCCTTTACTTAACATGATTCGGTATTTTTGGGCGGTTTCTTGATCAAACAAATCACCCGTTTCCTTAAAGGCTTGAAAACAATCAGCATCTAGCAACTCCGACCATAAGTAGCTGTAGTACCCCGCAGAATACCCACCAGAAAATATGTGATTAAAATATCCACTTCTATATCTAGGGATAATTTGATCAATTAGTCCTATTTTATCCATGGCCTCTTTTTCGAAAGCCCTGGCTTCTACTCCATCAGCACTCGTCAATGTATGCCAATACATATCCAGATAAGCGGCTGCCATATACTCTACCGATCTAAAACCTTCATTGAAAGCATTGGCGTCGTTCATTTTCTGAACCAACTCATCTGGGATCACTTCTCCTGTCTGATAATGCTTGGCATAGAGTTTAAGCACCTCTGGCTCGCTCATCCAATTTTCCATTACCTGAGAAGGAAACTCCACAAAATCTCTTGGCACATTAGTGCCAGATTGTGACGGATAAGTCACATTAGACAACAGGCCATGCAAGGCATGTCCAAACTCGTGAAACATAGTTTCTGACTCTGAAAATGACAATAAAGATGGACTATCTTCTGTAGGTGCTGGAAAATTGAAATTGTTAGTCACAATAGGTGTCACGTTGCCGTCCATTTTCGATTGCGATCTGAGTGCATTCATCCAAGCTCCACCACGTTTGCTATCTCGCGCAAAGAAATCCATATACAAAATCCCGATGTGCGTTCCATCAGCTTCAAGCACTTCAAATACCTGCTGATCTTCATGCCACTTAGGCATATCCTTCATTTCTTTGATTTGCATCCCAAACAGCTTATTGGCCAATGCAAATGCACCATCTCTTACAGCCGTAAATTCGAAGTAAGGACGCATGGCATCTTCATCAAAGTCATACTTTGCCTTTCTGACTTTCTCCACGTAATATCTCCAGTCAGATCCTCTCAGCTCTCCTTCAACACCGTCTTTTCTCAATTCTTCAGTCAATGCCGCTCTTTCAGCCTTAGCCATTTCCAAAGCAGCAGGCCAAACTTGATCCATAAAATCCATCACGGCTTTAGGCGTTTGCGCTACGCTAGATGACAACTGCACATCTGCATGCGTCTTGTAGCCCAGAAGGTTAGCCCTCTCTATTCTAAGTTTTACAATTTCTTCGATGATAACTTTGTTATCGTTTTCATTGTCGTTGTCTGCTCTCATGGCATATCCCTGATACAACTCCTCTCTCATTTCCCGATTTGGAGAATATTGTAAAAATGGGTTGATACTCGGTCTCTGTAGAGTGAATGACCAACCCTCCTCATGACCTCTTTTCTTGGCTTCTGTAGCTGCCAAAGAAACCAAACTACTAGTCAAAGTACCATAGTCTTCAGGATTTGTGGTATGTGTTTCGAAGTTGTTGGTCTCCGCCAAAACGTTTTGTCCAAACTTGGTAGTCAACTCCGAAAGTCGGCTGTTGATCTCTTGCAATCTTTCCTTTTGTTCGCCTTCTAAACCAACTCCAGATCGAACAAAACCTTTATATGATTCTGATACTAATCTTTTTTGCTCAGCATTAAGATCACTGCTTTCCAACCCATCATAAATTGCTTCAACCCTTTCGAACAAGCCTTTATTCAAATTGATATAATCATAGTGCTTAGAAAGCAAAGGTGAAACTATAGTACGGACTGAATCTAACACATCGTTGGTATGAGCCCCAGCAACAGCATAAAATACTCTGCTGGTATTATCCAATGTTGCTCCAGCTCTTTCTAGCGCTTCCATGGTATTGGCAAATGTTGGTGCTTCGGTATTATCTACTATAGCATCAATTTCCGCTTTATGCTCACTCATTCCCTGCTCAAAAGCTGGCATATAGTGCTCATTTTTTATCTCATCGAATGGTGGAACACCAAAAGGTGTATTCCATTCTGAAAGCAAAGGATTTTCTTCTTTCATTGCTTTGTTTGTGTCTGGTGATTGACAACTGGCCAGTGCCATGACTGCAGCTGTCAGTCCTACTAAAGTTATTCTCATAGGGTTAATATTTTATTGAAATAGGAAAAGCGATGACTATCATCGCTTTTCAACAGTTTTTAAATTTAATATGAATTTTTAGCTAAATCCTAACAATTCCACCAGTGGTGGTATGAATTTACTATTGGCCTTCTCTGATCGCTTTAAACTCAGAGCCTTCTTTCCACTTAGGGAATGTAGACTCATTGGAAAGCGTATAGCCAATATCGAACATCACTTGCATATCCAACTTTACTCCTTCTGCATCAAAATCATCTGAGTATTCGTCGGAAGGTTTGTGATAGTTTTCACTAGTGTATTTCTTGTATTGTTCTTCTCCCCATTCCTTTCCGTTGGCTTCGCTATCAGTAGCTCCTTTGCCGTACAAGGCCGGAATACCAATTTTTGCAAAATTGAAATGATCTGAACGGAAAAAACCACCTGATTCAGGGTGTGGATCTGGTGTGATGTATCTGCCTTGTTTCTCGACTGCTCGCTTTGCATATTCATCCAATTCTGATTGACCATAGCCAACAATAGAAAAATCATTGACTCTTCCAATCGGGCGGATAGCATCCACATTTAAATTAGCCACTGTTTTAGCCGGATCATAAATAGGATTCACTGAATAATGCGCAGAGCCCAAGAGTCCTTGCTCTTCCGCAGTTACTGCCATAAATACCACCGACCGTTTGGTTGGGATATTTAGTTGTGTAAAAGCTTCTGCTACTTGAACGATGCCGGCGACGCCAGTACCGTTGTCTACGGCTCCATTATAAATCGAATCGCCATCCACTGGCTTACCAACTCCAAAATGATCCCAGTGTGCACTATAAATGATCGTTTCGTCAGGTCTCTCCGACCCTTCATATTTAGCGACCACATTATTCGATTTTGATCTTTTGATATTGTTTACTAATCCCACAGAAAGCTGTTGATTCATTGGAAATGACTTGAATTCACCTTTACGTGCTTCTTCATAAAAATCATACTCTTCCATACCCATGTTGGCAAACATCTGATTGGCACTTTCTTCTGACACCCAACCTTCAATCACGCATCTGGACATGTTGTTATCTGGATTCTCAAGATAAAGATTGGCACCTGACCATCCGCCTTGCACTACTTCGAATGGATAACTGGCATGTGCGGTTTCGTGTACGATGATAATTCCTGCTGCACCTTGTCTTGCTGCTTCTTCGTACTTATAAGTCCACCGACCATAATAGGTCATTTCGTTACCTTTAAAGAACGATTTGTCTTCAGTTCCGAATCCTGGATCATTGATCAATACAAGGACAGTTTTTCCTTTTACGTCCAAACCCTCATAATCATTCCAATCATATTCAGGGGCAATCGTTCCATATCCTGCGAAAATGATCTCCGAATTCTCTATCCGAACAGAGTCGGTTACTCTCCGTGTCAGTGCCACAAAATCATCCCAGTAATTCAGATTGATTTCACTTTCACCTCCTGTGATTTTCATTTGTGTATCAACAGTCGCGGCAAGCTCCACCAGTGGCACCTCTTGGAAATAGCTGTCCCCATTCCCAGGCTTTAGACCTAATTTTTTAAATTCATCTCTGAGATAATTGATGGTTTTAGTTTCACCTTCGGTAAATGGCATTCTACCCAAAAACTCATCAGAAGACAATGCCTTGATTCGAGATTTCAATCCCTCCTCGTTGATACTATCATAAGCTTCCTGAAAATTTTCCTTTGGCCCACAGGCAAAGGCAATTACAGTAATAATAAGCGCGTTTAATATACTTTTCATTGGATCATTTAGATTAATAATTGCCCAATTTAAATAATTCCTCTCGCCTCAAAAAACTTAAACCAGTTTCCTTCCAAATCGCTCAAAAGCTGCTTGATCCAATGCTTCACGATGATCAGGATGTGCAATATCAATTAACAATTTAGCTCGCTCCTGCAGCCCTTTTCCATACAAATCTGCAATCCCATATTCAGTGGCTATATAATGGACATTGGCACGGGTAGAAACCACTCCTGCTCCTTCCTTTAAGGTAGGTACAATCTTAGACACCCCTTTAAGCGTAGCTGATGAAAGGGCTATGATTGGCTTCCCTCCTTCTGAATAGGATGCGCCTCTAATAAAATCAATTTGTCCGCCTACCCCTGAATATTGTTTGGTCCCTATAGAATCCGCGCAAACCTGACCAGTTAAGTCAATTTCAATTGCGCTATTAATTGAGGTCACTTTAGGATTTTTTCGGATCACAGAAACGTCATTGGTTAAGGCCACATCCATCATCATCACCCCTGGATTGCCATCGACAAAATCATAGAGTTTTTTGGTTCCCATGATAAACGCAGATACAATACGATCAGGGTACAGTTTTTTCATCTCGCCCGTTATAACTCCCTTCTCCACCAATGGGATCACACCATCAGAAAACATCTCGGTATGGATTCCTAGTTTTTTATGATTGGTCAAACATGACAAAACCGCGTTTGGAATCGCTCCAATTCCCATTTGCAAGGTGGCTCCGTCTTCAACCAAGCCGGACACATAGTTACCAATTCGTTTTTCAATGTCGGTAGACTCAGGAACATCGACGGTATATATTGGACAATTGTGTTCTACTAGAATATCAAAATTACTGACATGCATCATACCATCCCCGTAGGTTCTAGGCATATTTTCATTTACCTGAGCTATTACCAATTTGGCGCATTCGACGGCCGTATGAGAAGCATCCACTGACACACCCAATGAACAATACCCATGTTTATCCGGTGGTGAGACTTGCACAAAAGCGACATCTAAAGGCAACGTTTCTCTTATCATTTTGGGTATCTCACTTAAAAAAACTGGGATATAATCCGCTATCCCATCTTGAGTAGCACGGCGGACATTGGCTCCAACAAAAAATGACTTGACTCGAAAACTATCTCGATATTGCTCGTCCAGATATTTGGCTTTGCACTCGGTGTGGAGATGTACGATTTCTACATTTTCCAAATCCGGCGCTCTATCACAGAGTGCATCGATTAGAATTTGTGGAGCTGCTGCCACACTGTGAATAAAAATTCTATCGTTTGACTTTACATATTCGAGTGCCTCCTTGGCTGACAAGTATTTGCTCATGGTCTCTTTTTTTGTTGTAAAACTAGAAGGGTCAATACTTTAAAATCATGACCTATATCATACTTGATTCAGGTTCTTATCATTTTGATATTTACGTCGTGAATACCTTTACTTTCGATGATATACAACTTTTAAATTTCTAAATCAGTTTAAAAATATAATTTAGACAACTCTTTCTTTTTATCAGAGTAAATCACACCGAAAATAATACAGAATCAATTATATGCTAAACAATAAATCATTTAGACAGGAAGCACACAAACTCGTAGATTGGATGGCTGATTTTTACGAGAACATTGAAAATTTACCTGTCAAATCTCAATCAAAACCTGGGGATATCATCAGTCAATTACCAGAGATTCCGCCGACTAAAGGAGAACCATTTGAGCAAGTTTTTAAAGATTTTGAATCAATTATACTTCCTGGTATGACGCAATGGCAAAGTCCGAACTTCCATGCTTACTTTCCAGCCAATTCCAGCTACCCATCTGTTTTAGGCGAAATGCTAACTGCAACGATTGGAGCTCAATGCATGATTTGGGAAACCTCCCCTGCAGCAGCCGAACTGGAAGAATTGATGATCAACTGGCTCAAACCTTTGATGAATATTCCGTCAGATTGGACTGGCTGCATCCAGGATACTGCCTCAACTGCCACACTTGCGGCCATGATTTCGGCAAGAGAGAAAAAAACCAACTGGTCTATCAATCAAAAGGGGTTTGACAGCCAAAAATTAAGATTCTATTGTTCATCAGAGACACACTCTTCGATTGACAAGGCAGTGAAAATACTTGGTGCCGGTGTTGAAAACTTAGTCAAAGTAGAGGTAGATGAAAACCTTTCAATCCTTCCATCAGCATTGGAAACGGCAATTGCGCAGGACATTGAAAATGGCTTAATTCCATGTGCTGTGGTAGCAGCAGTTGGAACTACTGGTACTCTTGCAGTCGATCCAATAGATGCCATTGGTGTTGTTTGCAATAAGTATAATGTTTGGCTTCATGTAGATGCAGCCTATGCTGGAACCGCTCTTATGTTACCTGAATATCACAACCTGATTTCAGGAATTGAGAAGGCAGACAGTTTTGTATTCAATCCACATAAATGGATGTTTACGAATTTCGACTGCACAGTTTATTTTATAAAAGATGAAGAAGCCTTGATCAAAACCTTCGAAATTTTACCGGAGTACCTGAAGACAAGTACCAGAGGTCAAGTCAAGGACTATAGGGATTGGGGCGTACCTCTTGGCAGAAGATTCAGAGCCCTGAAACTATGGTTTGTCATTCGGGATTTTGGGGTAGAAGGAATCCAAACCAGACTTCGGGAGCATATCAACTATGCTGATTGGTTTGCCAACCAAGTAAATGATTCTGACCATTTTGAAATAGTCATTGAGCCCAAACTGAATGTAGTCTGTTTCCGGATGATCAATTCGACAAAATCGGAACAACAACTGGAGCAGTTAAATGCGAGCCTAGTTGCATCCATAAATAACTCTGGAAAAGCATATCTGACGCATACGAAGATAAAAGGGAAATATGCACTTCGCATGGTTATAGGTCAGACTTATGTGCAGAAACATCACGTTGAGAAAGCTTGGACACTCATACAATCCAAAGCCAATGCGCTTATTTAGTTAATTTTAATTCAAAAAGTTGAAAAGAATAGTTGTACTTACTGGTGCGGGAATTAGTGCTGAATCTGGAATTAAAACCTTTCGTGATGCCGATGGTCTTTGGGAAGGCCATGATGTGATGGAAGTGGCTTCTCCTCAAGGTTGGGCAGCCAATCGCGATTTGGTGCTCGACTTCTACAACCAAAGACGAAAGCAAGCGCTTACAGCCGAGCCCAATCATGGGCATTTAGCACTAGCTGATTTAGAAAAAGACTTCAAAGTCACGATTGTCACCCAAAACGTGGATGATCTCCACGAAAAGGCTGGATCATCTCATATCATTCACTTACATGGAGAGTTATTCAAATGTAGAAGTACGGTAGATGAGTCTTTAGTCTATGACATGGATAGTTGGGAACTAAACCCTGGAGACCAATGCGAAAAAGGCTCTCAATTGCGACCTCATATAGTATGGTTTGGAGAAATGGTGCCCATGATGGAAGTAGCAATTCAAGAAGCACAAATGGCGGATATATTTCTAATTGTTGGCACCTCATTGGCTGTCTATCCAGCTGCAGGACTTATGCACCATACTCAGAGCAATATTCCGAAATTTATTATAGATCCTAATATGCCAGATGTCCAATCAGAGCCTAACCTATTTCTATTTGAAGAAAAAGGCGGGACTGGTGTGAGCAAAGTGGCCAATATGCTGAGAAAAAAATACTTATGAGTAATAATAAAATTGTAAGTCAAAATTTAACCAAAAAGCTAAAAGGCTCTGTCATTAGCGCCCATCGAAGTACGCAATTAGAAGATCCAATCTTTGCCATAAATTGGTTCAACTTGAAGCGGATCTGGCTCTATGAATTGTATAATCGATTGGTTATTGGACAATTGAAAAGTATTGGTGGGAGCCCCATTTTCAAAGGTCGGCTCCAGAAAATAATTCTTGACAATGATAGGTTGAGAAGAGATATGCTTTTGATTGTAAAATATCCGAAAGCTCAAGCATTTTTAGACCTGATTTCTTCCAAGATTTTTCAGATCAAAAGTCTTCTTCGATCTTCTTCTGTCATACATTTTCAATTTGGATTTATGCAGAAGATAAACTCAGGCAGCCTAAATGTAACCAACTCAAAATACAAGGGAAAACTCAAATACCTAGTGCATGTTTGTGAAAATAGCGAATATGAAAATTTTCAAGACCTAATAGATCGCGCTGCGTCAATGGAAGTTTTTCCTCATTTTATAGGACAAAAATCCGCCATGTTGGGCTTACAAAAAAAGGATGGGAAACTAAGAACGTTAGATTTTGTGCTTAGTCATGTTTTAGTCTTTAGCGGGTTTGACACGGATGCTTTGGAGGGATTTACCCGCTCAGCATTCTATCAAGAATTTGTCCAAACCAATAAGAATAACTTTATTGGAATCTATGATAGGAAAATATGACTCCCGAAACCTATTCGGGAGCCAGAATTTTGGGTTATGCTAAATCTAATTCAAGCGTTAATGCTTGTTTTAAATCCCAAATCAAATCGTCCGGGTTTTCTACTCCCACAGACAATCGAATTAAATTTTCTTTAATACCAATTTTCTCTTTCTCCTCTGGGTCCACACCAGCATGTGTCATAGTTGCTGGATGCTGAATCAATGATTCTGTACTACCCAAGCTAACCGCCAGTTTCACCAATTTCAGTTTATTGATAAACTGAAATGCTTCCGCTTCGCTACCGTCAATTTCAAATGAAATCATTGCTCCTGCTGAATTACATTGTCTTTGAAAAATTTCATGCTGTAAAGGGTTGTCCTCCTTTAGGAATCCCATGTAATACACTTTATTGATCGAAGTATGTGACCTTAAAAATTCAGCTACCTTCGCTGCATTTAATGCCTGAAGCTCCATTCGGGCTTTCAACGTTTCCAAACTTCTCATCAGCAACCAACCTGTCCATGGGCCTGCCATATTGCCTAGGAAGGTTCTAAGACCTTTAATACGTGTCATGTTTTCTTTCGAACCCAAACAAGCACCTGCGATTACATCGCTATGGCCTCCAATATATTTTGTAGCGGAATAAAGCACAAAGTCAGCACCATGCTTGAGCGGATGTTGCCATAGTGGCCCCATATATGTGTTATCAACGGCTAAATAAACACGTTCATCTTCCCTAGAAAACTGATCAGCAATTTGTCTACACATCTGCATGTCTATCAAACTGTTGGTTGGATTCGCAGGTGTCTCTATATAGATCATCGCTAATCGATCAGAATGACCAGAATCTACGATGATGGATTCAATTTCTTCTTTGGTACTGTCCGGATAAAACCCAACGACATGAATGCCAAATTTGGTCAAAATGTGATTGATGAAATGATCTGTCCCACCATATACGGGCGAGCTATAGAGCAGTAAATCACCCGGCTTTAAAAATTCCATCAGACAAGTAGAAATGGCTGACATACCACTTTCGAATACTGCACAATCCTCGGCCTGATCCCACAAGCATAGCCTGTTTTCCAAAATTTCCAAATCAGGGTTATTTAATCTGCTATAGATCAATCCTAATTCTTCTCCTTGTTCTTGCTCCCTAAGTCCATAAGCAACTTCAAAGAAGGCTTTACCTTCTTCGGCTGAGTTGAATACAAATGTAGAAGTTTGAAAAATTGGACACTTGATTGCTCCTTCGGACAACTTAGGATCGTATCCGTGGGACATCATTAAACTTTCCGGGCTGAATTGTGGTTTCATCATTTATTTTTTACTTAAAAATGACCAATACATCTATACAAATAGATATCAACAGTATCATTTTCTATAATAAATTATTTTTGTAGATATAGGTTCTATAATAAGGTTGAATTTAAATTGAATAAAGAAAAATGGTAGTTGACAAAACAGACCTCAAAATTTTATCTATTCTGCAAGAAGACAGCAAAGCCAAAATGAAGGATATTGCAGCATCCATCGGGATGACCATCACTCCAGTCTATGAAAGAATAAAAAAACTGGAACGAAATGGGATTTTAGAAAAATACACCATACAGGTCAATCCCAAAAGCTTAGGATATCATTTGGTAGCATACTGTAGTGTAACGCTGAAAGAGCATTCACAGAAAAACCTTCGATTGTTCGAAGATGGTGTGCAGGCCTTACAGCAAGTCTTGGAATGTAATCACATGTCTGGAAGTTTTGACTACTTACTTAAAGTTGTGGTGAAGGATATGGAGGAGTATCAGCTATTTATTTCTAATCATCTAGCTGCATTAGACAACATCGGTCAAGTACAGAGTTATTTCGTAATGAAGTCCATAAAAGAGAAAACATTTTCCTGTGGCGATGTTATTCCTTCGAATAGGTAAAACTCGTAGACCCCTATATTTTTTACCTATTTTTTATCAGAATTCTTCTTAAATATTTCCAACCTAATCATAACAGCCTGATATTAAGCTATTTCAGCTTGCATAATTAAATTAAATTTTACAACTTACTAGTGAGAAAATTGAAATCCAGCAGCCATGCTCTTGTAGTATGGTTAATATCAACCAGAATCCACTATGTCAAGAAATTTAGAATTACGTAGCACTTTCCAGTTTTCCGGAGAAGGGCTAGGTACATTAGCCCAACCAAAAGAATCTCGATTCATCACTTCCTTACAACCAGCAGAATCAAAAGAATCACTTAACAAAAATAATTTCGGCGTTGCCACTTTGATGAGCAAAACCATTTTTAATTCCCTGGATGAAGAAATGCAGGAAATGGCTGAATCTTATTGCTCCAAGCGATTAGCTTCTACCATAAATAAGGGATTTGATACGAAAGAAAATTCACTTTCTTTAAGAAGCCTTACTTCTTCTTTGGAAGGATTTGAATTCAATACTGAAAACACGTTTGATGCAGGCTGCGGAACTAAATTCTGCCTTCGAGAAGGGTCGCATAAAGGACATGTAATTCTCCATGTTCCAGCATTCGTACCAGACAAAGAACTAAGTGTTCCAAAGGATGCTACTAATTTTAAAATTTCGGCTAGACTCATTTCTATTTCGGATTTTGAAAGGAATGGAGAGCAGGTGACTGTCAATAATAAAGTGCAACATGCAAAAGTCGGCATTTACGAAACTACCATGTTACCCGTATTGCGCATCCCTACTCAACCACTGACAGCTCAGCTATCCATTTTTGGCGTAGGCACTATTCAGAATGATGTCTCAGCTGTTTTGGTGATGGCCATTAAGTTTTACTCTTACAAAAACTCAAAATTTAGTTTTATGCCTAAGAGTAGCATGATGAAAATTAAAACGGTGCATTAATCATCCACCTATCGTGGACATAGATTCTGAAATGTTTTTATCCACTTTACGGTTTTTTTCGGCAGCAAAACCGTCCTTTTCCCTTTTATGAACAGTAGAGATCAATATATCTCTTAACTCCTCGTCGCTCTTACCACTTCGGAGCACTTGCTTCACGTCTAACACCCCTTCATCATAAAGGCAGTTCTTTATACTCCCTGTAGCTGTCAATCGGATCCGATTACAGCTTCCACAAAATGTTCGCGAATAGGCTGGAATAATTCCCAAATTCCCGAGATGATCAGGTACCTGATACAAAGTGGCTGGATTACTAGGATGCGATTCCAATTTGTTGAGATTCGGAAATGCGGCTTGTAGTTCTTCTAATATTTTGACGTGGCTCCAGTTCTGCTTAGAAGTTGACAATTCAGAGCCATTGAATGGCATCTCTTCAATAAATCGCACACTCACTTTTCGAGCACTTGCTAAGCGAGCCATGTCCAGCACTTCATGTGTATTCTTGCCATGCATGACGACCATATTTATCTTGGTATTAAAACCATGATCTAGTAATCCGTCCAATGTTTTCATCACTGTGTCGAATTCATCTCGTCTCGTAATCTGATGAAAGTTCTCCCTGTTCAAACTATCCAAACTCAAATTCACCCCATCGACTCCAATATTTTTCATTTCATTCAAGAATGGGAATGTCAGCACGCCATTAGTGGTAATATGTACCGCTTCAATTCCAGGTATTGCTTTTAGTTTCTCTAATAGAGAAATAAAGTTTTTGCGCAAAAAAGGCTCTCCACCTGTCAAGCGAATTTTTTTAATTCCCAGAGAAGCAAACACAGTCGATAAACGGACAATTTCCTCGTAAGTGAGTAATTCTTTTTTCGGCAGATAGTTGATCCCTTCGGCAGGCATACAATAAAAACAGCGCAAGTTGCATCTGTCAGTAACTGCAATCCTTAGATAATCAATCGTACGATTCCACGGATCTACCAATTTGGTTTTGGAAGAATTAGTCATTTGTCAATATTTGATTGGAGTCAACGATGTTAGACTCAAAGATAAGACGGAATATCTTTCAAAATGGTTGAATAGCAAATCTTCAGTACTTATTTTTAAGGATGCGCCAAATCCTATCCGTCATATTTATTTGCCTTTTGGCTTATCAGTCGATTGCCCAGCAGCAACGAATAGATAGCCTCATCAATGTGGCTAACACTTATCAATATAGAGATTCCGTAAAAGTGGACTTGTACAACCTGATTGCCTTTGAGGTAATCAATACAAGTCCGGTAAAAGGAAGGAAATATGCTATTCTTGGATATGAATTGGCCAAACAAATAAATTATAAAAACGGTTATGCTCGAGGCTTGAATCTTGTAGGCAGCTCTTTTCTCACCATGGCCGAGTACGACGCTGCCTTGGAGTTTTATCTTAAGTCTCTCAAGATCTATGAACAAACGCAATATCAGATGGGCGTTTTTATTACTTACAACAACATTGGGGAATTATACGAAAAGAAATTTCAATTTGAGGAAGCATTAAAATACCATAAAAAATCTCTTGCCCTAAAAGTCAAATATCTCAAAGGTCGATACCCCATTATGTCGCATGTCAACCTCGGGGAGGTCTATTTTAAGCTAAATTATTTTGACTCAGCAACTTTTCATTTCGAAAAAGCTGAACAAATGGCTAAGGAAGAAAACAGACAAAAATCCATCGCATATGCACAAACAGGAATGGGAAAAGTCTATGCTAAGCAAAAAAATTATAGTGAAGCCACCAAATACCTCAATCTATCAAACCAGCTTTGGGTCTCTCTTGACGATTATATTGGCATGTCACGAGTTGCACTCGAAAAAGCTAAAATATCTATAGCCAACAAGCAATTTGACACTTCCAAAATTCAAGTAGAAGACGCCATAAAGTATGCCGAAATGGTGAATGCCAAAGAGATGAAATTAGAAGCTTTGGCATTGCGATATAAAACTGACTCCACTTTAAAAGACTTCGAATCTGCATTCCTTTCCATGCGAAAATTGCACAAACTCGCTAGTGAGATTTTCAATCTGGCTAAAGAAAGACAACTTCAAAATATTCAGGCCAAATTTGAATTTGAAGAAAGTGAAAGATTACAAAAAGAATTGTTAAAGGAGAGAGAAACAAGTCTAGAAATCGTTCGATATCAACGCACAATCATAGCTGGGATTGCAATCATATTATTGCTAATTTCTTTAATTGCCATCTTGTTCTACAAGCAAGTAAAAAAACAGGCGCGTCTAAATAAAAAACTAAAAGAAAAGAACAAGGAGGTCAAAGAAAAAGCACTCGAACTTCAAATACTCAACGATAACCTTGAACAGATCATAGAAGAACGTACCAGTGTCATCCAAAAAAAGGATGTCAAGCTAAAAGAATATTCTTTTCTAAATGCGCATATCGTAAGGGGTCCGTTGGCCAACATCCTAGGACTCACCAAATTACTAAAAAGTGAAATAGAGGAAAATGAAAAGAATCAAATGATTGATCACCTCCATTTTTCTGCTGGCAAATTGGACGATGTACTTACGGATATTAAAAAGAAACTTGAAAAAGGAGAAATGATCAACTAAGCTTTTTGCTCCTTAAATAGATTCACTGTGACCGAAGCTAAATCAGAATTAGGAAATTTACGGAATTGATCCCTATCAGGATACAATCCAGCCAGTTCTAAAGATTTAATAAATTCATCCACTTCCAATATATATTGATCAGAATAGCCATGAGTAGCGTCATACGCAGTCACTGCTGTTTTTCCAATGTTTTGCGCCACCATCTCAGGGTCAACGGTATGCAGCTCAATTAACAACAAACCAAATCTTTTGACATAGGGTGCCCACTTTTGAAAATGCTCGACTAATGAAGCTTGAACCAGATTGTTGTTTTTCCTCTTGCCTTCGAATGCAAATGCACCTTTAGATTGACTGATAATTGACTTAGTATTTTGAGGCTCTTGCCAAATTCTATTATGATCGAGAAAGGTTCGTACATTAAGCAGTTCTTTAAGCTCAACACCATAATTTCCCTTTAAATCTTCGGCCAATAAATCTGGTCTTCCAATATCCCCCCAAATCACTTTTGCCCATATATCTGCTTGTACCAAATTGGCTTTAGTAATTTTTAGTGCCGCTTCATTATAATCTACTCCTACCAGAGTGAGTGGATACTCATCTAACTGCTTTCCCCTTTCAGTTTGATGTTCAATGACGTCAAATAAATGCTGCAAAAAGGCTCCATTGCCACAACCCATATCCAAAATACCTTTGGGCTGGTCTGCTATGGGTTGGTTGAAAATGTCAATGATTATTTCGTCAACTACTTTGAAATAAGCAGCATGTGCACCTCCACTACCCCATACATTCATGGCTCGGTCCACATGTTTTTCGTCTTCTCCATCTCCAGATTTTAAGATATTCAAATTCCCAAAAATCAATTCATCCAAATGTCTAAAAGTGGGTATGTAGGACACGGTCACACCATAAGCACTCGCTCGTTTGGCATAGAACAATCCCTTTTCTGTAAACTGATACGTACCATTCTTCTCAACAAACCAACCCGCATGAGCAAACATGTCTAGCAATTTCTTGAAACTATCAGGGTCGTTGTGAAACTCCTCAGCTTTGAAACTGGCTTCCATGAAATACTTATGAAACATCCCACTCATACCCAAATGGACAATCGTAGGCCCCAGTATAATACCTTCTATATGAGTCAATATTTGATCTTGAATTTCTTGTTCTACTTGATTTGAAGAAGCTTGCAGACCATATCTTCCACAGTAATTTTTAAAAATCTTTTCGAGGACTAAAAAAGGCTCTAATTCAAATTTTCTAGGGTGAAATTTTTCGGTAAGCTTGAGTAATTCCACCACATCCTGATACAGAGGAATCCATTGAAAAGCTATTGGACTCTTTTCATTTGTAGTAAAAGACACGACATCCTTTTCATTATCAACCGACTGATTGAGCCACCCCTGCGAGCATAATATCCGAAGCGCTACGTTCAGATATCCCTCATTTGCATTAAAGTGGTTTGCCAGTTCATGAAGCGTACTCGATTGGTTTTTGGTTAAATAACTGAGCACTCCTTTTTCATGAAGCGCATAAGCTGTAGGCGCTGTTCCAATTCCATCTAAATGACGAAAAAGAACAGCTCTAAATTGGGCTTGTTCGTTTTTGGGTATCATATTTCAATGATACGTAAAATCCATAGATTAATCTACACGAATTGGTATCAGCTCTTCGAAGAAAATGTCATCATTCGGAACATCAAAAGTTAGCCGTTCGATTTTCAAATTATTGTCCATATTGAACTGAAGCGTCCCAAAACTGAACCAGGCATGCTCTATATCCCAATCAATCTCCCATACATCAAAGTGCCAATGTTTGAGGGTAGCTGAAAGTGCTTTCGCATTAGGGAAATTCAATCGGAGTTTACCATTTTCTAGGGTGATTTCAATATCACCGTAAATATCTGCATGATAAGTCCCTACGTATTTATCCAAATCAAGAGAAGGTTTGGTTCCTTTTACTCTTTTGGCTTTTCGTTCTGTAATCCGAGCGTCTTCTTCATTTGATCCCATATAGCCCAAAAATTTCTCAGACCA
The DNA here is from genome assembly GCF_039969095.1 of Reichenbachiella sp. GTDB lineage: Bacteria > Bacteroidota > Bacteroidia > Cytophagales > Cyclobacteriaceae > Reichenbachiella. The sequence continues at coordinate 99,230 of NZ_JBDVOL010000010.1, read as the reverse complement.
GTCGGGGCCATCAACGCCTAAAAATTGATCCAAAGCATAATAAGTGGCAGCCATCATAGGGCTTTTCATCCCATTGGTCAGCACTATTACGCCAAGGTTTTGATCAGGAATCATGTTAATCGCAGTAAGCATCCCATCGTAACCTCCAGTGTGACCCACTCTCAAATTACCTTGATAATCACTCAATCCCCAGCCCAAACCGTAACCATTGAAGTGTCTGTTAAAATCATTTGGTTTTGTATGATCTACAACAAAGTTGTTGTGAGGGGTCCACATCAGATTTCTAGAGCTTGCACTAAACAAAGTATCAGTTCCATTCACTCCATGATTCATATTAGTAATTAACCATTTCGAAAGATCCTCTACACTTGAGATCAATCCCCCCAAAGCCCCAATCTCTTCCCAATCCTCCCAGACGATGGGTATATTTTTCTCGTCCCTTCTGGAATGAGGCGTTGCGAAGTTACCCTTCAAATCCAATGCTTGCGGGCTTGTTATGGTTCGATCCATGCCTAACGGAATTAAGATGCGTTCTATTACGTTTTCGGCCCAGCTTTTACCAGTGACTTCCCTTATAATCTCACCAGCTGTGATATACATCAAATTGGAATAACCGTATCCAGCTCTAAAATCATAAGCTGGAGGTATATTCTTGATTTTACTTAAAATTTCCACGGGGGTAAAATCTGATTTGTACCAAATCACATCTCCACTGAATGTGCCCAACCCTACTCTATGACTCAAAATATCTCTAATAGTGGTATGTGCCGTGACCCATGGATCATACAGTTCAAATTCTGGGTAATAGTCCTTTACATTACCGTCCCAATCCAGCTTTCCTTCTTCCACTAATTGTGCAATAATCGCTGAGGTAAAAGCTTTTGAGTTAGAAGCAATCGCATACAGTGTGTTTCTATCTGGCGTTTCTTTCGTTCCTATTTCTTTCACACCATAACCTTTGGCGAAAACCAAATCGCCATCCTTTACTATGCCAATACTCATACTAGGAACATCCCAATCCTTAGTCATTTTTTCAAAATAGACATCCAATGCCTCGAGATCAACTTCTGATGATTGAGCTATAGATTGGAAACATAGAACTGCGACAAGAGTCAATAATAGCAAAGGCTTTTTCATGGAATGAACTTTGATTTTACATCAAATAATCAAAACCTAGAATCAAATTGCAAATGCTATATGTGATTTGGCCATCTCGCAGGATAAACGGTCAGTTGAATTTCAATTTTTTAAAATTTAAAATAAGTCATTGAGCAATTTCCACCGAATAGATCATAGGCAGGTCGGAAGACAATTGAATCCAATTTTCTCCAAGGTCATTAGAGTAGTACACATTACCAGTCGTGGTACCAAAGACGAGACTGTCATTTGACATATCCAAGCAGTGTCGATACACAATATCAAAACAATTTTCCTGTGGTAATCCCTTTCTTAGTTCCTTCCAGGTTTTACCACCATCATCAGTTCGGCATACCACTAAGGCTTGATCCACTGCTACCCTAATTTCATCACTAATACCAGGCACTACCCAGGCTTGGTCTGGATTATCATGCTTAATCGCTACGGCAAACCCAAAATTGGCTGGACCATTTTTTTGACTTACTTCTTTCCAGTTTTTAGCTCCGTCTGTAGTCACGAATATTCCACAATGATTCTGCTGCCATAGCACATCAGGATTAGTAGGACAGGCTTTTAGGATATGAGGATCTTGCCCAATTTCAGAATTAGGATCTGGCAAAAAGTCCGCCTTCAACCCTTTATTTACAGATTGCCAGGTTTCCCCAGCATCAAAAGATTCAAAAACACCTGCGCAACTCACCGCCACATAGATATGATCAGAATCTCTAGGATCTACCACTATGGAATGTATGCCTGGATTGTCACGTCCGCCACCAAACCATTTTTCTCTGGAAGGATGATTCCAAAGTGACTCCATCAATTGCCAGTTATCTCCATTGTCAGAAGACTTAAATAATGCACCAGGGTCAGTTCCAATATAGAGTACACCCGGTTTATCATGGCCGCCATGAGACATGGCCCAAAGATATTTCACGGCCGCTGGGACTCCTTCCTTCACCTCCATGCCTTCAGCGAATTTGGGAGCTTCTATTTCTTCCCACGTCTTGCCTTGATCTGTGCTGCGATGTAGTTTACATCCCCAATGTCCATGATCCAAACAAGCCCACCAAGTCTCAATTCGTTCGTCAACCAGAGTCAGAGATACAGGAATGCCCAGAAAGTGTGTAGACTGATAACTCCAGCCATCATTTGCCTTTTGATATATGATTAATCCTTTTCTTGTACCGAGTAGTAAATTTGCCATGTTAGTTTGGGTTTTAGCCGCCAGATAAAGCTTGCATAATGTAGATTTCGTCATTGGGTTTTACCGAATCACTTAGTGAAACACGATCCCGAATCAGCTCTTCTCCGATAAAAATATTGACATGCTTCCGCAATTGCCCCTGTTCATCCACCACATAGTCTTTAAGCCCTTTATACTTGCATTCAAGCTCGTTTAAAATCTCATTTAAGTCCAAAGATGAAATTTCGACCTCAGATAGGTCAGGATAAAATCTTTTGAGATTCGCTGTGAATTTGATAATAGGCATAGTCAATTTCTAAATCATTCTTAGTCAATTTACTAAAAGACGGATGAAAGTAGAAATAATGGACAGCTCTCGAAATGAATTATTAATGACAAATGTCGGCTAATTTCCGCTGACATTAATCTTACCGTCTTGCCAAGGCTTTCCTGGTAAATAAAAATCTATTCCTGTTTCTTGCTGTATGTCTACAAGTGAATTTCTGAGATCAACAGATCGTAGGCCAATCACAGCTCTTAATGAATCGATCTTCAATTTAGTCTGATCATTTAAATCTGCACCCAAAAAACCATAGATCGTTGACGCATAACCATCCATAACCGCATTTTTCCAATCCTCAATCAAGGCAAATTCAAACGGAGATATTTCTCCTTTTTCTAAACCACGCAGCAACAAAGGTCTCAATTGCTGGTATAGTGTATCTTTAGAAACATATTCTTTTGAGATGGAATTATGATGGCATAAAATAGTAGAAACCCAGAAATCATTGCCAATCAATTGTTCCCCAGGATAGCCGTATTCGATCATAATTCTTTCAAGTACTTCCAATTGCTTTTCATTATTGGGCGCAAATTTTCGAACGGCGTATCTGTTCTGGGCTTTTTGTCCAATTCTAAAAAGCGCTCCTATTGCTAACCTTTGGTCCGACTTATACAGTTGATGAACTTGATCTCGGATGGATAGTTTGAGACTATTTTGGTAAACAATTTGAATAGAGTCAAACTGATTTTCAATAACCTTCCAAGCTGCTTCCTTTTTATATCCACTAAATATGTTTATTCTTTTAATATCCCTCAATTTCCATCCGCTAGCTATAGCTAATCGCAAATATTCAAAAGTCTGAGTCGAATCACCTAAATAAGCCGCAAGCTGCGCTGCCACTTGATAATCTCTAAGAAACACAAAATCAAATGAGCTAAAAACAACATCAAATTGATCTAATGCTTTATTGAAGTCTTGTTCAATAATTAGGTTTTCTATTTCTATAATTGATTGATGATAGTTCGAGTAGTTTTGGCCAAAACACAGTTGTGGATTGATAAAATACGCTAGTTCTAATAGCATGAAAGCAATTAATAATCTCCTCACAAGATTACAATGTACTTGGCGGTAGAATAGTTGCTAGTAAATAAATTACCTCAGACTCAAATGCAACAATGGATATGGCTGTCCTTGCCCATCCAAAGGTGAACGACCAACAATTTGAAAGCCCATATACAAATAAAAATCAACGGCCTGCTGGTTCTGTTCATTCACATCCACCTTGCTACAATTCAATTCTTCGATGGCATACAAAAGCAAAGTCTTTCCTACTCCCGTTCCTCTAGCCTTAGGATCGATGAATAGCATCTCTATATCTATTTCATGAATGCCTAGAAAGCCAAGTAAAAGTCCGTCATTCTTTACACCATACAACAGAACCATATCAAAATATTGATCTAAAATCAGTGGTTTGAGTTCTAATATTCTAGCTTCTGGCAAGAAATCATGAGTAGCTCGAACGGAGGCTTCCCATACAGTAATCATCTCTTCGTAATCCTCCTTATTTAATGGGTTGATTGAATACATCTAACATTAAAATATAATTGTACACGTAAATTTAACAAAGCTCGAATGGTTTTATTCTTTCCCAATAAAACAACAAATAGTCAATTCTTTATTGTCATAAGGCTATAGTTGCAGAACTATTCAAAGCTTTATTATCTTGTGGAGATATCATTCTTGATTTATGACTAAAAAATCAAACAAAGAAAAACAATCTGTTTCATTAGTTCTTGGCAGTGGGGGCGCAAGAGGACTAGCTCATATTGGAGTGATCAAGTGGCTCGAAGAAAACGACTATGAAGTCAAATCCATAGCTGGTTGTTCAATTGGTGCTATGGTTGGTGGGGTATATGCAGCAGGAAAACTCTCAGATCTCGAAGAATGGATGTGTTCCATTTCAAAAATGGATATGGCCAATCTTTTGGACATCTCTTGGGGCAATGGCGGCATATTCAAAGGAGATAAAGTGATCGAGACTCTCAAAGACCTGATAGGAGATGCTGAAATAGATAACCTAAACATTCCGTTTACAGCTGTAGCAGCGGACATGATAACCCAAAAAGAAGTATGGATCAACAAAGGCTCCCTTTTTGATGCTATCCGAGCATCCATATCCCTCCCACTTTTTTTTACTCCAGTGAAGCGTGGTGACAAACTTCTAATAGATGGCGGTGTGCTCAATCCTGTGCCCATTGCTCCTACTTTTAATGATCAAACGGATTTGACCATCGCGGTCAACTTAGGTGGACCATTGCTTAAGAAGAACGAAGAAGCGCCTGAACCTGAAGAGAAAGATGAAAAAGAAGGTTGGGGAAAGTTTCAAAAAAACATTCAGGACTTTATAAGCAAATACAGTAGCAACGATGACTCTGATGAAAAAAACTGGGGTATGTACCAAGTAGCGGATCGGGCTTTTGATACCATGCAAAGTTCTATTGCCAGAATGAAAATCGCCACCTATCCCCCAGACGTGGAAATCAAAATAGCCCGTAATTCCTGTGGAACCCTCGATTTTGATCAAGCCTCTCACATGATCGATTTGGGGTATAAAAGAGCAAAAGAGGCCTTTGATGCGAATCACAAAGTGGTATAATTCATCTCATCTGACAAAATGATTGATTGAACAAGAAATTTCTTTGACCATATCATTGTCAGAACATTTGAACGCTCGCGTTTACCTGGTTTTGTTCAGAGTGGATCAACTAATTTCAATCAGAGATTACTTTTTCACTGATTTAATAATAAACCGAAATCTCATCCAAAGACTTCCTTTTCAACTGCGGCACAAATACTTCATCTTGAGCATAACCTACTGGTAAAAGCAAAAAGGCTCTTTCGTTTTCTGGTCGTTCGAGTATTTCCTGTAAGAAATTCATGGGGCTAGGTGTATGTGTCAAAGTAACTAAACCAGCATTATGAATGGCAGAAATCAAAAAACCACAGGCAATCCCAACCGATTCATTCACATAATAATTATTGTGCTTCTTGCCTTCTTCATCTCTTTCGAATACTCTCTTGAATACAACAATTAAGTAAGGCGCATCTTCCAAAAAAGGTTTGACATCATCTGTACCTATTGGCTTCAAATCATCCAACCAACGGTCGCTCATTCGGTTAGTATAGCTTTCTCGTTCTTCCTCTTCAGCTGCTGCACGAATTTTATTTTTTATCTCCGCATTTGACACCACACAAAAAGTCCAGGGCTGTTTATGCGCACCTGACGGAGCTGTTGAAGCCGTTTTGATAATATTGTCAATGATCTCCTGAGGCACAGATTTATTTGAGATCTCACGTACCGTTCTTCTTCGGTCGATCCATTCATAATAGTCCTTGCTCCGTTGAATCATTTCAGATTCGGGATAATGATCAGGCGTATATGCCTCATGAGAATGTCCTTTGATCTCTTTGATTTTCATCATGAATCTAATTTATAGGCGGTAGTATACTTATCTCTCGATAAAACAAATTGGCTCTTCACATGAGCAATGTTAGAATTGACTGAAAGATTAGCCAAAATGAATTTCTGGTAAGTTTCAATATCTCTAGTAACGATTTTCAACATATAATCGAAGTCTCCAGCGATATGATAGACTTCTTGTACTTCTTTGAACTGATTCATCTCTTCAATGAATTTTTCCAGGTACGAACGCGTATGGTTTTTTAAAGAAATAGAGACAAACACGGTCAGTTTGCGATCGATCTTTTTGTGATTGAGCAAAGCCACATATTTTCCAATTACTCCGTCTTTTTCAAGCCTTTTCATTCTTTCAAATATTGGGGTTGTTGAAAGGCCTAACTTCTCGGATAAAGCCTTATTAGTGATTCTACCCTCCTCTTGAAGGACGTTCAAAATCTTGATATCAGTAGCGTCTAACTGTGTCATTTTAGAATTTAATTATTTTGCCAGATCATAATTCAAATACAAAAGGATTATATTCCAATCAAGTCATTCCTTTTGTCTGATTCTTCTAAATAATGATAATTATTTAGAAGAATCAGACATCCAAGATAGGTAAAATCTAATTTCGTGCAAGAATTATTTGAAGAATTTTTTAATAGTATTCAAAATAGCACACAGATATTATTAGTCATTAATTACTGGTGACAGAATAAAATTCCTATAAATATTCCTTAAGTAGAATATATCAACATCAACAATTAATGAAAGAACTACTAGACAAATTTGAAGCGAAGAGGCCAGAGGTTGTATTCGAATGGAAAGATGCAGAAACTGAGGCAGAAGGCTGGGTAGTGATCAACTCACTACGTGGTGGAGCTGCTGGTGGAGGCACTCGCATGAGAAAAGGATTGAACAAAAGAGAGGTTGAATCTTTGGCCAAAACCATGGAAATCAAGTTTAGTATTTCAGGTCCTCCTATTGGTGGTGCTAAATCAGGCATCAACTTCGACCCATCCGACCCGCGTAAGGAAGGTGTTTTACAAAGATGGTATGCTGCCGTCATGCCTCTTCTGAAATACTACTACGGCACTGGTGGTGATTTGAATGTAGATGAAATTCATGAAGTAATTCCAATCACGGAAGATCATGGTATTTGGCACCCTCAAGAAGGTGTTTTTACTGGACACTTCCATCCCACCGAAGCACAAAAGGTAAACCGAATTGGTCAGTTGAGACAAGGGGTAATTAAAATCATAGAAGATGAAAAATATACCCCAGATCTATTCAAGAAATATACTGTGGCTGATATGATTACCGGTTATGGTGTTTCTGAAGCAGTCAGACACTATTACAACCTTTGGGGCGGTGACATTTCAAGCAAAAAAGCAGTCATCCAAGGCTGGGGAAATGTAGGTGCCGCTGCTGCTTTTTATCTAGCTCAGATGGGTGTAAAAGTAGTAGGTATCATAGATAGAGCCGGAGGGTTAATCAAAGAAGCAGGATTTACTTTTGAAGAAATTACAGCACTATTCGTCAATAGAAATGGCAATCAGCTAAATAGCCCTGATGTCATTCCATTCGAAGAGATCAACGCCAAAGTCTGGGATTTAAATGCGGAAATATTCATTCCTGCTGCTGCTTCAAGATTAATCACTCAGGATCAATTGGATCGCATGGTGAAATCTGGACTCGAGGTCATCTCTTGTGGAGCGAACGTTCCTTTTGCAGATGAGGCCATATTCTATGGGCCAATCAGCGAATATGCAGATAAAAATGTGTCTGTGATTCCTGATTTCATCGCCAACTGTGGAATGGCCAGAGTTTTCGCTTACCTGATGTCTGGTGAAGTAGACATGACTGATGCGGCGATCTTTAGTGATACTTCTTCTATCATTGGTCAGGCTTTGGTTGGTATTCACAATAGGAACCAAAACAAGGCTTTGCTTACAAATACAGCTTTTGAGAATTCATTAGGTCAATTAGTGAACTAGTGCGATACTTTGTAAATTTATATAGAGCTTCATTTTTGAAATTAAAACATTAAACCACTATGCCTCATTATCATCAATTAGGTAAGATTCCGCACAAGCGGCACACCACTTTCAAAAAAGAAGATGGTAGCATTCATTATGAACAACTATTTGGCACTATAGGTTTCGACGGTATGTCATCACTTATGTACCATTTACACAGACCTACTATGGTCAAAGAAGTGAGCAAATCATATAGTGTCGCTCCAAAAATTGCGGAAGAAAAAAACATGCTTTCTTTAGCAATGGAAGGTTTTAAAGTTCCATCAGAAAATGATTATCTGGCAAGCAGAAAGACCGTTTTGGTCAATACAGATTGCCACATCGTTCTCGCATCCCCTAAACACAGCCAGACCGAATATTTTTATAAAAACGCTGATTGTGATGAACTGATATTTGTTCATCGCGGTACTGGCACGTTAAAAACGCAATTAGGAAATATCGCGTTTGGATACGGTGATTATTTGTTAGTCCCAAGAGGAATGATTTATCAAATGCATTTTGATACAGAGGATAACAAGTTATTCATTGTAGAGTCCAAAAGGCCAATTTATACACCAAAGAGGTATCGCAATTGGTTTGGCCAGCTCCTTGAACATTCTCCATTTTGTGAGCGAGATTTTAGAAGACCCACAGCATTAGAAACATTTGATGAACTTGGTGATTTTACGATTAAAGTAAAAAAGCAGGATATGATGCATGAGTACATCTATGCCAGTCATCCATTTGATGTGGTAGGCTGGGATGGATACAATTATCCTTATGCTTTTTCCATTCATGATTTTGAACCAATCACAGGACGAGTGCATCAGCCACCTCCAGTCCACCAGACTTTTGAGACAGATGCTTTTGTTGTCTGCTCATTTGTACCAAGGTTGTACGACTATCATCCAGAGTCTATTCCCGCTCCATACAACCATAGCAACATCGACTCTGATGAGGTGTTGTATTATGTAGACGGTGATTTCATGAGTAGAAACAATATTGAAAAAGGAAATATTACGCTCCATCCCGCTGGCATTCCTCATGGACCACACCCAGGAGCAACTGAGAGAAGTATCGGACAGACCGTAACTGAAGAGTTGGCTGTCATGGTAGACACTTTCAAACCATTGAAAGTGACTGAAGAGGCAATGAAAATATTAATTAAAGACTACCACAAAAGCTGGTTAGATTAAAAGACGAATGATAAACCCCAGCAGGGTTTGAACCTCCTGTTAAGGTTACCTAAAAATAATATTATGGCAAAGCAAGTAGAAAGCGTAAACTACGGTTTAGAGAAAATATTTGAAGGAGCACAAGACTTCCTTCCATTGTTAGGAACGGATTACATCGAGCTGTATGTGGGTAATGCCAAACAAGCTGCTCACTTTTATAAGACAGCCTTTGGCTTTCAGTCCTTCGCATATAGAGGACTAGAAACCGGCAGCAAGGATGTTGTTTCTTATGTATTAAAGCAAGATAAGATAAGGTTGGTACTTACCACCCCACTCAACTCTAAACACCCAATCAACGAGCATATTGTCAAACACGGTGATGGCGTAAAAGTAGTTGCCCTTTGGGTGGAAGATGCTAAAAAAGCATGGGAAGAAACCACCTCAAGAGGAGCTAAGTCATACATGGATCCAGTCGTTGAAAAAGACGAACATGGTGAAGTTGTTCGATCAGGAATTTACACCTACGGAGAAACTGTTCATCTTTTTGTAGAGCGTAAAAACTACAACGGTGTATTCATGCCTGGCTTCGAAAAATGGGAGTCGGATTATAATCCGGAATCACTTGGCTTGAAATACGTTGACCATATGGTAGGTAATGTAGGTTGGGGAGAAATGAACACTTGGGTCAAATGGTATGAGGATGTGATGGGGTTTGAAAATTTCCTTTCATTCGATGACAAACAAATCCATACTGATTACTCCGCTTTAATGAGTAAAGTGATGAGCAACGGAAATGGAAGAATTAAATTTCCAATTAATGAGCCAGCAAAAGGAAAGAAAAAATCTCAGATTGAAGAATACCTAGACTTCTATGAAGGACCAGGCGTTCAGCACATTGCAGTTGCTACCGATGATATTTTGAGCACAGTGGCAGGAATGCGAGCAAGAGGGGTTGAGTTTTTAACTACGCCTCCAGAAACATACTATAATGAAGTACCTGAAAGATTGGCTACTCATGATCACGAACTCAAAGAGGATCTTGAGAAGTTGAAAAAACTTGGTATCATGGTTGATGCTGATGAAGAAGGTTATTTATTACAAATATTTACACGTCCAGTGGAAGATAGACCAACACTGTTCTTCGAGATTATCCAAAGAATGGGAGCAAGAGGTTTTGGAGCAGGAAACTTCAAAGCACTTTTTGAATCCATAGAAAGAGAACAAGAGCGAAGAGGAACGCTGTAAAAGCCATCGTCATACTCCGGATGTATTCGGGGTATCTGCATCTTGTAAGCGATTCTCTGGACAAGCCAGAGAATGACGGTTATATTTGATTTTGACTACAATTAACCCAAAAATTAAAAACCACAAAAAATGACAAAATCTTGGATTACGGTAGCTGCTGAGTCTGACTTCCCCATTCAAAACATACCTTTTGGAATAGTACAAAACGGCAAAGGCTGGTATGCTGCTTCACGCATTGGTGAGTATGCCATCAATCTGGCCATTCTTCAAGAAAAGGGCTACTTAAAAGGCCTTGCGTTACCAGATGGTATTTTTGAAAAGCAATTTCTCAACGATTTCATTGCTTTGGGCAAACCGATTACCAACAAAGTAAGAGATAGAATACAGAGCATTTTTGAAGAACACTCAAAAGACGGTTTACGTGAAAATACTGTTCATAGAAACAAGATATTGAAATCCGTAAATAACCTCACCCTGAGTTTACCAGTTCAAATAGGAGACTATACAGACTTCTACTCAAGCGAACAGCATGCTTTCAATGTGGGCTGTATGTTTAGAGATCCAGACAACGCCTTGATGCCAAACTGGAAACACATACCTGTAGGTTATCATGGCAGATCTTCATCTGTAGTTGTTTCAGGAACTGATTTTCATAGACCCAAAGGTCAACAGAAACCGAATGCTAATGAACCTCCAGTTTTTGGCCCTAGTAAACTGTTGGACTTTGAATTGGAAATGGGCTTTATCATTGGGAAAGGAACTGAATTAGGCGACACCATTGATACATCCAATGCTTCAGATCATATTTTTGGTTTGTGTGTATTCAACGACTGGTCTGCTAGAGATTTACAAAAATGGGAATACGTGCCTTTAGGGCCATTTTTAGCCAAAAATTTTGCCTCGCACCTTTCGCCTTGGATTGTGACCCTGGAAGCTTTGGAGCCATTCCGAACTAAGGGGCCAAAACAAGACCCAAAAGTACTGCCCTATTTAGAATATAAAGGAAATCATCACTACGACATCCAGTTGGAAGTAGAAATAGAAACTGGAACTGGCGAAAGCAAAAAAGTAAGCGAATCTAATTTCAAATACATGTATTGGAATATGATTCAGCAATTGGCACATCACACGGTGAATGGTTGCAATGTAAAACCTGGTGATATGATGGCCTCTGGTACAATCAGTGGCCCAGAGCCTCACCAGTATGGTTCGATGCTCGAGATCGCTTGGCAAGGCACTAAACCTGTACAAATGCCTGATGGAACGGAAAGAAAATTTATCCAGGATGGTGATACTGTCGTGATGAAAGGCTTTGGAGTTAAGGACGGCGTGCGCGTTGGTTTTGGTGAAGTAAGAGCAAAAGTACTGCCGTCTAAATAAGGCAACTTTACCTAAAAGTGATCTTTGATCATTCATTTTAAGTATTGTTGATCCCGACCTAACCGTCGGGATTTTTTATTTCTAAGGGCAAAAAAGCCCTAAATTCCATGATTAGGGCTTTTTTAAAAATATCTCAGGCTAGTTATCCTAATGCGCAATAAGGATCTTTTTCATTTCAAAACTCATTCCTTCATTTCGAATTGACATAAAATACAATCCATTAGGAAAATCATTTGTTTCTACACTAAATCCAGGCTCACCAGAAGCTGCTAAACCTTTTCTATAAATTCTACCAGACTGATCAAATATCACCCAATCAGTCGTCCCTGAAAATGCTTGATTAAATTTCACAAACAATTCAGAATCAGATGGATTTGGAAAGAGGTTAAAGTCTCCCATTTGTGCAATATCATCGTCGACATTAGTTATTGATGATGTGTTTTTGCCGTTTAACAAATCGTCCGATACGTCCAGACTCAATGCTTGATAAATTTCCTTGGTAATATTATTTTGAATTATTACTACAGCAGACAACTCTGAATCATCTAGAATATTACTTAGCTCCCATTCGAAATACATTAAATTATCCGTACCAAGTGGCAGAGAAGATCCAGGTATCAATTCACTATCAAGCTCAACATATTCTCCGGACCCATCAGGCAATACTTTTCGTACCACATGATCCAATTCGCTAAATAACTCTTCCCCATCAACTACGATTGATTGAGCTACTGAATTTTCCAAGACTATCAAGTAAGCCCTAAATTCACTCTCAGCTGCAAAATTATCAGTCGCGATAAATTCTATGGTTCCTTTAATATTAGTCTCAGTGGCACTCGGATCAGCAGTAACTATTATTTCAAAACCTGGATCCTTTAAAGAATTAAGCCCCAAATCTCTATTATCCCATGTCAAATCACCGGATTTACCAGACGAATTAGATCCGCCAGTATTTCCGTCCAACACAGATGTGACATCATCAATATTGTAATAAATTGATCTTGCACTTGGTCCAGCAGGGTTCACAATGTTAATAGGGTCTTCAAATCCCAAATCAGTGTGATAAGCTACCAATATGGCATCCTCTGCAGTACTAGATGTATTTAGAATTTCTTCAATTGAATTCTTCAATGTTGCTGTAGGTGTATTTATTTCCCCCTCTAAGTCATCTTCTGACACGCTCACAAACTGTTCTATCACTACTCCTTTAGACCTTTCCAGAATTTCAAAATCATCGAATGCGAATCCGAAATTTTCTGATTTATCAGTATCTGATGTACTTGCCATAGCAAACCTAAACCTTACATAGTTCAATCTGGTCTCATCGAAATTTCCGTCATCATCATAACCAATTTCATCCAAGCTGTGTCTTGCACTAGTCCAAGCCTCACTATTTTCACTACCCGACCAACCTACCGATTGATCTGCATCATCATTTGAAGTAGATTGTTGCTCACCTGGATCAGAACCAACATTATCAGAATTGTACCATTCAATCCCGGTGCTTTCACCTTCTATATAACCACCTAAGGTCTTCCATTTCTGACCTCTGTCTACAGAATACTGAACAACTACTCCATCTTTAGCATCTTCAAAATCAAATATTGCACTAAATTTCATCATAGGCTTTTCCAAAGTACTCAAATCAAATGTAGGAGAGTACAACCATGAATTCTCATCTTGATAATAATGTGAGCCATTAACTGCTGTAGTAGACCAAACCCAATCATCGGCATCAGTTGCTTTTTCAGTATCATCTCCAAGATCTATTTCTACCCAATTCCAGCTAGACTCTCGTAGGGCAGCATCTGGATCTACACTCACCAGTGCTACTTCATCTTCTAGTAAAGTTTCTGAATACCATCCATCAGTATTCATATCAAAACTACCGCTCGAAAAGCCCTGAAAATAAGGATTTTCAGCAGTGACTTCAATTGAAGGAATAATGTTTACATTTCGAATTAAGGTAGTATTACAATCATTTTCTGTAATCATTTGAATTGACACTTCATAGATTCCAGCTGAGGTATAGGTGTAATAAAAAGGATCAAAATCATCATCTGCTAAAATTTCGGCCTCTGAAGTTTCACCAGCAGCTATTTCGCTCGCCTGTGGCACGTCATACCAAAGTGTATCCGCTCCATTATAGAAAACCAAAGCTATGCTGTCAATTTTATCACTTCCTAAAAGGACTTCGTTCACATAAAATGAAGTTTGTTGATTTACGGATACTGTGTCCCATACAAAAGCCACTGTTGGACTTATAAGTATAGGTACATCTTGTCGAGTCAAAGCATTATCTGCAGTGCTACATCCACCATCAATGGTAGTAACAGCGGAGGTTGTAGTTGCAATTACAAATGCTTCGAATACTTCTTCTTCCTGTCCATCTGGAACTACAAAAGTTTTGGTTACATCTTGCCCTGTATCTGTACCTTCGCTACCTCCACTAGGATCGAAGAAAGCCCATGTGTAGCTAAGGTCTTCTAAACTGTATGGAGAATCACTATTGACTAAATTAGACTCAAAGACAACTGCTGGTGACTCACACCCACCCAAAATATCAAAACTAACTTCTGGAACGTCGTCAATTTCAATAGTTTTTTCCACCTCAAACACACAATTGTTATCATCAGCATATTCAAATGACAAATCAAAACTTCGACTTACATTTCCAGTAAGAATTGTTTCGCCAAAGTCAGCCACAGAGAAGGTAGCTTCTAAATTAGTATTTGTGGATAGCTCTGAATTATCGACATAAAAACTACCACTTCCATTTCCATCCACATCCCCTGTCAATTCTATGGCCTCTTCATCTTCACATATTCTGAGGGTATTCCCATAATCCGTATTATCCAAGTCCGAGTTGGAGCTATTAAACTTTACAACTGGTAATGGATTTACAGTTATTGTCTTGGTTACAGCATTTGAACATGAAGTTGCAGTAATTGTATAAGAATAAGTAATATCATGATCTGTTGCAGACCCTTGAGTAGTTGCTTCTCCAGCTGCTGTGGCCGCTGCATTTGGATCGAACTCACCTAAATTTGATACCTCTGTCAACCCTCCAGTATCAATAGACCAAGAATCATCTGAACCTGTATAATCCGCCCCATCGACTTGACCTTGCAATGTCACTATTCCATTGTCATTACAATATGCATCCGTAAATGAACTAGTGCCATAATCTACAATATCTACATCGGGGATTCTATTGATGATCACATCTACAGGTAAAGAATTACTTTCACAAAGTTCATCCGTGAGTTGCGTTACATATATTCGAGTTGTAGCATCTGTATCAATGTCTACATCAGTTCTGTTTTCAATAGTAGTAAAAGCTACGGTAGAAGTGGTAGATTCATAAAATGGAGTCAGAGATAATCCATCTGGATCAGATGAGTACCAGCTATATAAAGTCACTCCATCAGCACTGGTTGCCACATTATCAAGATCCAGATTTTCGGCACTCACATCTTGTTCTTGACAATACTCATAAGTATCTGGCCCAGTAGTACCATTGCTACTAAATGCGGCTGAGTTAAATGGAGCAACCGGCTGTGGATATACGGTAACTTCTACAGCTGTCCAATCATCAGAAGGACAACCTACAAAACCAGACTCATCATTTGACCCTATATAATTTCTAACGTGATAGGTATTAACTTCTTTACTACCAGAAATTAAAAAGGTTGAAGAATAACCTAATTCTGCTCTAGTCGCTCTACTGTTATCTGAGGTTGATGTAGTTATAATACTTCCTGTATCAGGGTCTCCTCCTCCATCGTCATTTGCCCATTCATATACATATCCTGTCAGATTTGGAGTTTCAATTTCATCTAGTGTCGCTCCACTACAAAATTTATAAGTATCATCATCTCCAATATCTGCAAAATCTTCAATAACAGGTTGATCAGGAATACTGTGTAGAACAAATGACACTTCAGTTGTATCACTAAACACACCTACAAATTCTGGATTTGTACCAGAGGTATAAGTACTGTCATTTTGAATGTGAACAACATAAATTGTCGTGTCTGTATCAATAGCTCCTGTATAACCAAAATCAGCGGCACTTACGGTGTTAGTAGATATCCTTGTACTATCATCCTTTGCTTCATTTAATAAAACAAAATAGGATCTGAGATCACTGATGTCGTTGGTTAAAACTACATCATCTAAAGTCTCGCCTTCACAATATTCATATATATATCGATTGGTTCCTATTTCTGTAACAGTACCATTGAATGAACCTGAAACATCAATATCTGGTGCATTTGGAGAAGAATAAACTACTGCATTTACTTCTCTAACCTCTGATTCACACCCAACAAATTCTTCATCAGGATCAATTCCTAAATTTGTCCAATCCGTAAAGTAAAACACCTTATTAATACCTCCACTTGGCGAAGATGTTCCATATAATTCTTCAGCTGTAATTGTTTCACCTCCTGATAGATCAGCAATTTCTATTCCTACCGACTTTTCAGCATTTGTATACCAACTAATTGAATCATTTACATTTGAAACTAAATCTGCCACTGTAGCACCAGCACCATACTCTAGCAAGTAGTAATCACTTCCAGCATCTAACCCACCTATTCCGCTCAAATCACTTGCAAATGTCGGTCTGGAAGGTTGAGGATATACTTCAAAGTCTACGGATGATGAATTCGTACAACCTGCATCAGTAATACCCTCTGTTGTATATGAAATTCTAAAAAGTCCTGTTTCATTGGATGCATCTCCGTGTGGATCGGCTGGATCAAAGGAAGTAATTGCTCCTCCAAACACAGTTGTAACATCATCAGCACCACCAAAACCATCTTCATTCACATCCTGAATCAAAGTGTATCCTTGAGATATCACTTCTGTACTTTCTCCTAAATCAGATGAGATAGTCACATAAAGGTCAAATGCATCATCTGTCGCACAGTAATATTCATCAAAAGTATCTGTATCATCTTCATCGTTATCCAGTGTTACTTCAGGAATACTATAAATAATTACTTGTTGTGTGGCCACTTCTGTAATCGCATCATTAGAAGTATCTCTCATTTCCAATGAAAATATTAATGTATCCTGGTCATCTTGATGTGTAGCTGATGGGTCAAATATCCAACCACTGCTTAAATCAGTTGCAGATCCACCTGTAGATACTAAGGCAGGTTTCGTTAGTAATGTCCCACTCACATCTACCACTCCTTCTATATCATCTTTGTATTCGTATATTTTCACATCATAAAATACAAACCCAGCAACACTTGGTACTTCAATATCATAATCACCAGCATCATCATCATTTACCTCAATATTCGATTCATCTTCACAAAATGAAACGTCAGAAACATTGAATACCAATTCAGATGAAATAACTGTAAAGGCAATTGTATACGTTACAGAAATATCATCCACACTTTCACTTAAGGTGTAATCTATTCCATAACTCCCTACACCTACATTGTTAGGTATGAAAGTAGCTTCTGCCAAATTATTATCAGAGTCATCGTAACTTATGCTTGATAAACCTACTCCACTAAATAATCCATCATGGCTATCTGGTAATGATAATTGCAAATCTACACCTACCGTGTTCGCTTCTGACAACGTTGTAGCGTCATCAGACCTCACATCAGAAATCAATGCAATCGCATATAAAGCTCCTGTACTCTCGCATCCACTAGCATTTTCAATTGAGATCCAGAATTTGTTGATCCCAAGATTAGCAGCACTTAGGCCGAAATTCGTTAATGATGGAGTATAAGATGTTGATCCTGTATAATTACCGCCAACTTGCATGGTCAAACCTTCATCACTATAGATTCTAACAATATCACTGGCCAATTCAGCGTATATGGTGATTGGAGTAACAGTTCCATAATTGCCTGTGATGTCCTCATCAACAAATAAAGACACTTCATCGTTGACTACATTACCATTGGCTACATCTGTAGTAATTTCTTCTAAATAAGGAACTCCAGGGTCAGTAGATGTAATGGTCATCTGATCATAAGGTGCAACGCTAGAAAGTGTTGCAAAGACAGGATCATCAGATTCCTCAGCTTGATACAAAGATGAGGTACCTCCCACTCTATCTATTGTTACTCCCGTATATTCCGTTGAACCTGTTCCGTAAATTTCTAGGTCGCTAATGGTCAATTGATCAATTTCGTCATCGGCCAAGTCTTCCATACTGAAAGTAATTCTCACCACTTCATTCGAAACGTAGTCTAAACTTGAAGCATTGATATCTCCTGTTGCATGTGCCACTGAACCAACTGCTGTATTAAATTCAAAACCAGTCGGTAGACCTAACCTCAAAGTGACATTAGAGGTAGAACCTGAGAAGTCTGTAGAAAGCACTTCATCCAATACAATGTCACCTAATACAACTGCATCGCCTTCCAAGCAAATACCAGCTTCCGTCGGAGCTGTGATTAAGACTCCTCCAGTTTGTATAGCTGTAACTGATGTTACGGTGCCAGATACATTGCCTAAAGATTCGTCTTCTGATACCAAATAAACATCATAAACTGAGTTGGCATCTAAAGTTTCTTCTACATAATAATTAGTGGAAGCCAAAGAGACCGTAATTTCTCCATCCGCACCAAAAGTCCCACCTGCTCCAGTAGAATAAGCCCCATCTTGATTTGTCACATCTGCTACTGTAGGCACATTACTCTGTACGCCATCAACATCTCTTTTTACTACTAAATAATGAACACTTCCTGATTCATTCAAATTAACAGTGATGTCGACCACATTATCTATTGCACTAGCTGTTGAAGAGTTAAAAGTAGGGGGCGTATTATCAACCGTATAAGTTTCTTCTGAATTGATTGCTCCCAACGTGTTGTCAGCTAAATCTGTGATATCGTTACCACCATCCATATCTAAATCCAACAATCCATCTCCCGAAACACCAGCAATACTTACGTCAAATACAGTGTTGGCAGTTTGTGTTGCCACAGTAATTCCTCCAGTAGTTGCTGCTCCAGACACAACAAAATCAGAGCCATCAGCACTCACGTTCTCAACTTCTTCGTTGAATGTAACTCTGAAAGTAACAGGACTATCATTTGTTCTTTCTTCTGTGGGAGTGAGGCGTACAATATTTGTAATTTCTGGGTCAGTTTTGTCAATTGTTAAAGTAGTTGCATCATCAGCTCCTGCCGTTTGACCAACCGATCGAATTAAAGTAACAGCAGGATTACCTGCATCATCAGTAAAATCCAAAGTATATTGTAATGTGCCATCAGTGTCCGAACTGCTTACATCATATGTAGCCGTCCATGTGGTAGCATTAGCATCAGACTGATCGTCCCATGTGATAGCGTTATTGATCGCTGCGTTTCCAGACTTTAGAGACATTGATGGTGTATCATTTACATCATCATCGAATACAACACCAATAGTGACTTCATCTCCATCAGTTGCATAGTCAGTGAATGTGGTTCCAAGCGCATCCATAGTTAATGTAGTGACTGCAGGTGCAAAATGATCAAAAACAAAATCAGATGACACTTCAGGAGCTGCGATAGTATTCCCTGCCAAATCATCCACACCATCAATAGATATGGACAGCGTGCCATCTGCTGCACTGTTTACATGAGCGATGTTGTTGATAATAAAACTGTAATTTTGATCATCACCCATGTTCACAAGAGAAACTGAACCTGTTACATTATCGGAGGTTTGTGATGCTGTAGCATCTCCATTGATCTCCAAATCTGAGATATTGATTGTAATGTTTATTTCATCGAATGTGCCATCATCTATTGGCTCATCAAAATACAAATCAAAACTAACTGACGTATCTGAAGTTCCAGAGTCTTTATCTCCAAGTGCTGTATCCTGCCTTGTAATTGTCAAATTCGGGGCCGTGGCATCCACTTCTGTCATGAAGTTCCAATCATCCGTTGTACTAAAACCACCAAAATTGTTAGGGCTAGAAGCCAAATCAACTATAGCACCTTCTTCAATGACAATAGAATAAGTAGCAGAACCAATCAATGGATCTTCTGGAGTGATCGTGAGAGTGGGTGATGCAAATGCAATGATCGATCCATCTGTGATATCAATGTCTATGGTAGTATTTGGAAAAACATCTGTCCTAACTATATAAATCTCATCTCCCCCTAAGTCAACTATATTTACCACTTCACTAAATGTCAATACAAGTGGATCATCCAATCCATGATTTATACCTTCATCAATAGGGTTTAAGCTAGGTATTGGTGCGGATAAATCTACTTCTGACATATCTACTGAACCTGCGAGTGCATTACCTGCTAAATCTACAAATGTGCCTGCTGATTCTACGTATTGAAGGTCTGTAGACCCTAGCGCAGTGCCTTCTGTATATCCAGAAATCGTAAAAGTGACATACACGTCGCTATCCGCTACGTCCAAATCATTGTTTGCAGTAGCAGCATTGACAGCGCTCGCACTTAATGTTCCAGTCGAAAGTGTGAAATCTGCATTTGTAGCCGTAGTTTCATCCATGGCCTCATTCATTTCGATGACCACTTCGTCGATAACACCATTTTCGTCGGTATCGAAGAAATAAGACTCTACAAAAGTTGGGGCGACTTTTTCTGTCAAGTTCGCCACAATAGTTTCCGATGACGACATAGGAACTTCAGTAGCTGTTGAATAAATTTCAGACCCATCTACTGGAAAAAATGTAATAGTCTCAGACCCATTTGGCGTACCAGTTACTGTGAAATTGAATCTAATAGTAGAATAACCTCCCGTACCAAGTGCTCCTCCTCCTGTTTCAGTAATACTTACCGAACCAATCGTCGCCCCAGATCCTCCTACGTCATTATAGGAATACCAAAGCTCACGATTGCTTGCTAACCTTAATTCATCGGTACCACTTCCGGCATCTCTATCTACAGCTTCAGAAAAAGTAATATCAACATAAGTATTTCCCTGATCCACTGAAACGTTAGAAAATGTAACTGGTGTGACTGCATTCAAAGTAATATTTCCCGTAGTCTGTGCTGCATTCATCAAGTTTGGTCCACCATCAGCTACATCTGAACCACTATTTGGAATAATGGAAATAAACTCATTTCCATCAGGAGCACCCGAAACACCTAATACAAATCTAATCACCGATTCTCCACCAGATAATGCAGCATCAGAATTGTTAGTAATATCGTTTAGTGTAACATTCGTAGCCGTACCTCCATTTTGAGTAAAATTTATATCCCAATCTGAAACATCTGATGCAGCTGCACCAGTGTCGTCATAAATACCTTCAGAAAACGTGACGTCTACATAGGCGTTTCCAGAGCTCAAAGAGTAAGAACTAATGGTAGGGCTATTAGCATCTACAGCTGTGGTGTTACCATCTGTAAATGCAGTGACATTATCAGTATTGCCAGCAGCATCCATCAAGGTGATGCTCAAAGGAATATTGCCTGCTGTTTGATCAGTCTCACCTTCCATCACCGTGTAGTCAAAATCATAAGTACCGTCCGCATTGTCTGTGAAATCACCACTGACATCTATGCCGTTGATTGTTGCCGAACTCACGGTCAATCCAGTCTCAAATGAACTCTCTGTGATCGTGACTGTCTGTACATCGCCCACTATCAAGGTTCCACTTGATGGCGAACTAACAACTGTGGTCAGCACAGGTGTGTTAGCGTCTATAGCTGTGGTATTGCCATCAGTAAATGCCGATATGATCGTACTATTGCCTGATGCTTCGGACAATTCAATATTTAATGGAATATTGCCAGCTGTTTGGTCAGTTTCTCCTTCTTGAACAGTATAGGTAAAGGTATAAGTCCCATCTCCTACATCGGATCCTGTACCGCTCACATCAATGCCGTTGACTGTTGCACCATCTATATTTAACCCCGTGACACTGGTGCCTACTGTTATGGTCACTCCATCAGTTACCATCAATGTGCCAGATGTAACTGAAATAGTAGCAGTTGTCAAAGCTGTCGGGCTATTAGCATCTACAGCTGTGGTGTTACCATCTGTAAATGCAGTGACATTAT
Organism: Reichenbachiella sp.; assembly: GCF_039969095.1. Lineage (GTDB taxonomy): Bacteria > Bacteroidota > Bacteroidia > Cytophagales > Cyclobacteriaceae > Reichenbachiella. The sequence continues at coordinate 77,330 of NZ_JBDVOL010000010.1, read as the reverse complement.
CAGTATTGCCAGCGGCATCCATCAAGGTGATGTTCAAAGGAATATTGCCTGCTGTTTGATCAGTCTCACCTTCCATCACCGTGTAATCAAACTCATAAGTTCCATCAAAATTATCTGTGAATGCACCACTCACATCTATTCCATTAATGGTAGCGGAACTGACTGTCAAACCTGTTTCTGCAGAGTTTTCTGTAATTGTCACCGTCTGCACATCGCCCACTATCAAGGTTCCACTTGATGGAGAACTGACTACCGTAGTAAGCACGGGGGCAGATTTATCAATTGTATAAATATCTTCAGTATATGGGACATTGGTTACAGTTGGTGTCAATCCTGCAGCATTGTCTAGTTCGAGTTCTAAAGTTCCGTCTCCAGTACCTGTGTTAACTGTGATCGTCCAAGTGGTACCAGAACCTGTCACGGTACTAACTGATGAGCCAGAGACTCCACCAGCTTCATTTACAATAAAGTTAGCTGTAGTAAGACCTGAAACACCACTACCCGAAAAAGTAATCACATACTCAACACTTGAACTATTAGATGGGTTGGCATCTTGAGCTAGCAAGGATGTAACTGTTTCTTGAGCTGAAACTACTGAAGAAAGGAATATTAAAACTAGGAGAAATGCATAGTTGTATCTCTTCGATACATAGCTGATGAATAAAGAAATCATAATAGACAATCTTTTATTGAAAATTCTAAAAATCTGACCAATCGAAGTAGCATGACAAATATCGAAACTTTTGGCTAGGTCAAAAAATCGAAACCATTTAATTACTAATTCGTACCCATATTGGCAATAAAATTAACCGGCTTACAATAGTTGTGCCATTGTATTACAATAGATTCTATCTAAAGCACAACGATAAAACGAGTATAATGGTATTTACCCGACTATATTTTTTGTCTAAATATTAATATCTTATATCAGAATATTAATAAACATACTTTAAGGGTATTCAAAACAACTTTAATCATCTCTTTTCCCTTATTATTTATTGAATAGTCGAGCTTAGCAAATAAGCCAACAGCTAAATATCTTCATGATATGATGGAACTAAAGCATAATAATTCTATTCCTTCAAGAGAAAATTCAAATAACTCCTAACATATATTATCTTCATGCTTTAATTGCCAAAGAATTAGACGATATGACTTCAATTGATCCAAAATCGGTTTCCACCGCGCATTTTCATTCTTTACTACTTACGGCTGTGGCTCCACGCCCTATTGCATTTGCGAGTACCGTTGATGAAAAAGGAAATGTGAATTTGAGTCCTTTCAGTTTTTTTAATGCGTTCAGTGCAAATCCACCGATTCTCGTTTTTTCTCCAGCTCGCAGGGTTCGTGATAATACGACAAAGCATACATTAGATAATGTGCTAAAAGTCCCAGAAGTAGTTATCAATATTGTAGACTATCCTATCGTCGAACAGATGTCTTTAGCGAGTACAGAATATGGTGAAGGGGTCAATGAATTCGTGAAGGCGGGGTTTATTGAAGTTCCTTCAGAGAAAATAAAACCACCTAGAGTTAAAGAGTCCCCGGTTGCATTTGAATGCAAAGTGCTAGAAGTGAAATCTATGGGTGAACATGGAGGAGCAGGAAACCTTATCATCTGCGAAATAGTGATGGCGCATGTTCAGAATCATTTGCTCACAGCTGAAAATAAAATAGACCCAACCAGACTTGAACTAGTGGCTCGAATGGGAGGTAACTGGTATACAAAAACGAATGCTGATACTATGTTCGAAATCCCCAAACCACTGACTACCATGGGGATTGGATTTGATCAGTTGCCTGAAAATATCAAAAACAGTGCTGTACTTACGGGCAACAACCTTGGGAGACTGGCTAATGTGGAGCACTTGCCTAATAAAGACGAAATTCTATCATTAGCCAATGAGCCAGAAGTTAGCGCTATCCTTCAGAATTTTGCTGACGATGAAGAAAGCTTGGAAAAAGAACTACATCTATTGGCACAGAAATACCTTCATAATGGCCAGACCCAACAAGCCTGGCAAGTCTTATTACAAGGGGAGTATCTCTAGCTAAGAATCAATGAGTAACTTCTAGTTCATAATATTTCACCTTGGCAAATGCCTCTTCATTAAGCGAAGACAAGTAGTTTCCCGCCTTAAAGTAATTTTCGAATATGCCCCAGCGCTCCATGTGAACATCATCGTATACCATAGTCTGATCATCGTTTAGTGTGATTTCCATTTTACCATCTGAAACCTTCACCTCAAGTGTAAATTTTTCGAAATCAACTTTTTCATCAAAATTGACACCTGTCAAATCACCCCATGCATCGGTATGTAGTGCTTCGGTATCCGTTGCATCTAAATCTTTAAGATATTTGGTATGCACTCGCACATAACCATCATTCCAATAGATTTTGAGTACGGGAGGTGCATTATTGTCATCTTCTCCTATCAAATCCCTCTGCTCATTTGTAAGTCGACCATGAATTTGCATGATAATGGTTCTATGATAATCGCCATTGCTTTCTTTGGTGATGGTGTCCATTGCTAATGTACCTTTCATATATGCCCCTTCAGCGAAGGTCCAGTTCGTATCGTTGCTACCGGGCACCATTTGCTCTCGCAATTCAGTTCTTGAATATTTGGTATTATTGGTTGTAGCACCTGGATAAGTATAAAAAACTAAGCTTCCATCTGTAGAATCATTATACATAAATGGCAACAATGTTTCATTAGTAGCATAATCCAGAATTTCGGGAGGCTCGACCTCTGTAGGATTGCCTATTGGCAAGGTAACTTTCCAATTGTTTAAGTCAATATGGGGCAAGAAATAATCTTCACCTTCGACTCGATCATCCTCTTCTTCCTCTTCCTCCTCCATTTCTTCTTCAGTCTCTTCTTCTTCCTTGCCTGGAGGCTCTGGGTCATCTGACCCGCAGCTAAACATTATCATCATGGATAACGCTATAGTCAATCCTTTTAATCCATCCCAAATCGCCCTTCTTTCCATAATTGAAAATTTATTCTTTCTCCTTTTCCTTTCTTTATTTCAACTTTTCTTTAGCAATAAAAGCTCCATGATCTACTTCAAGTGCATAGAATTTTACTTTCGCAAATGCATTTGGATCTTTGGATTGTAGATAATTGCCTGCTTTAAAATAGTTTTCAAAAACACTCCACTTTTGCATATCAACGCTTTCATATACTTTTGATGATTTCTCATTTAGGACGACTTCTAATCTTCCATTAGAAACTAATACTTCCAAAGTGAACGGTTTATCCCCTACGTATTCAGGAAAATTATAACCTGGATCATCACCCCACGCCTCTTTGCCAAGAATTTGAATTTCGTCTGCGGTCAGGTCTTTAAGGACTTTGGTTTTGACTCTAATATACCCTTTGTCCCAGTAGATTTTCAATATCGGCGGTGCATTGTTGTCCTTTTGCCCTATGCGTGCTTTTTGTTCGTTGGACAATCGTCCATGGATTTGCATCACAATCGTTCGATCAAATTTTCCATTGGCTTGTTTGGATATTTCAGACACAGCCAAAGTACCTTTCATTCTACCTCCTTGCACAAAGGTCCAATTGACACTATTACTACCTGGCTCCATTTGCTCTCGAAGTTCACAGCGAGAATATTTTGTATTTCTGGTTGTGGCTCCTGGTGTGGCATAAAAGACCAAACTACCATCGGTAGAATCATTGAACATATAAGGTTTCAATAATTCATTGTTAGCGTAATCTAATATTTCAGGAGGGCTTACTTCTATTGGTTTGCCTATTGGTAAAGTGACTTTCCAATGAGAAAGGTCAATATTTGGCAATTGATATTCTTTCGCTTTTTGCCCACTCACATACGTACTCGATAATACCAAAAGCACCAAAGTAGATACAGCGCTCAAGGCCAAAGACCTAAAATGATGAGATATTATAACAGATGATAGCATTTGACGAAGATTTTAATTGCTTAAACAACAACCTATCCGCTTTGAGAGGGATTAAAGAGGTTACTAAGTGTAACCTCTTTAATGTTAGTTTTAAATTCCTAAAGCCTGACCACCGCCAATTTGGATGGTTTCAGCAGTAATGAATGAAGCATCCTTGCTTCCTAAGAAAGAAACTACAGAAGCCACTTCTTCCGGCTCACCTATACGACCCAACAAAATATTGTTCTTCCAAGAAGCAAATACTTCTGGCTTAGTTGCCTTGATTTGCGCATGGAACGGTGTATCTATAGTACCAGGAGATACAGCATTTACTCTAATGTTATATTCTGCTAGATCTTTTGCTAATGCTCTTGTGATTGCATGAACGCCTGCTTTAGATGTTCCATAAATCCCAGCTCCTGGGCCACCTGCATTCCAGCCAGCGTTAGAAGTATAATTTATGATTGATGCATTTTCACCTTTCTTAAGGAAAGGAATAGCTGCTCTTGAAGCAAAAAATACAGAGTCGAGGTTTAAAGCCATGACAAATCTATAAAACTCAGTTGTCATTTCTTCGAATCTAGATCTACCGCCTAAGCCACCTGCGTTATTCACAAGAAGATCGATTTTACCATATTTCTCACCTATTTTGGTGATGTTTTCTGTCACTTCTGCTTCGTTGGTCACATCGAACCCATAATATTCTGCTGTAATTCCCTCAGCTGCCAGCTCCTTTACTCGTTCTGCTCCTTTGTCGTCCTCAATACCGTTTAATACAACAGTGTATCCGTCTTGACCTAGTCTTTTTGCTACTGCAAATCCAATTCCGCCTGTAGCTCCTGTAATGACTGCTACTTTATCTTTCGCCATGATATTTCAATTTTTAATTCAGTTATAATTTTTTCAAGGGCTTATTCTTTTCCCAAAAGAAGGCAGCATCCATACCCAGGGTACAAGTAGATTGCCTTTCTATTTCTATGAGCATTAATCAAAGAAGACAGGCATTCAAATAATCTTCCTTTCATCAGACTTGACTTTGTCAAGTCGAATAGCAACTCTCATTTCAATTGTGCTTTCGATAAAAATCAAAAGCTTAAAAGGAATTAATTCGGTCATTTTCTGTAATTATCAAAACCTATTGGCCTAAGTTTTTACTCCTACTTAAAACCACCGAACAATTCCAACAAAACACTTGCAGTCTGCATTTCAGACTGCGCTTATCTTTAATTTTCCTGATCCACAGGTTTTATTTCTTTTGCAAAGAAGTAGATCGACAGTATGCACAATGGTACAAACAAGGCAATCATCACGAAGATTGGGGTATAAGAAAATTTCTCGGTAATCACTGGAACCAAAAAGTTCATGATGATAACTGAAAAGATTCCGACAGTTCCGCCCAATCCAGCCAATGAACCTACAGATTTACCACTAAACAAATCGCTAGGTATAGTTTGGATATTACTAATCACAAACTGAAATCCATAGAGTACAAAGGCTACAATAGCTACAAATTTGACAGCCGTATCTCCGGCAAGAATAGTTGCCACTAGACCTAAGAACATGATCACACATCCGATCAAAATGGTCTTCTTTCTCGCTTGATCTACTGAAGCTCCTTTGATCAGAAGCTGTCCGGAATAATATCCTCCAGATAGACTTCCTAAGGCCGCTCCTACATATGGTACCCAAGCAAAAAATCCAATTTCTTTAACATTAAAACCATAGACATCTGCTAGGTAAATCGGCATCCATCCTACAAATAACCACCAGATAGGCTCTACAAAAAACCTAGAAGCCAAAACAGCCCAAGACTCTCGTTTGGATAATATTTCTGCCATGCTCAATCCTGGCTTATCATCTTGAACACTTGATTCGCTCAAACCTGAAAGAATATGTTGCTTTTCTTCATCAGAAATCCAAGGGTGCTTGCTTGGCACATTTTTATTCATGATCCACCACGGGATAATCCATAGTAGCCCCAAAAGCCCTAATAATACAAAAGTCATTTTCCACCCGATCATGACCCATACAATGGCGATTACGGGAGGTGCTACAATAGATCCTAATGCTGCACCTGAGTTAAATATTCCTTGAGCGAAGGCTCTTTCTTTTACTGGAAACCACTCTGCATTACTTTTAACGGCGCCAGGCCAGTTACCAGCTTCGCCTAATCCCAATAGCACTCTAAACAGACTGAAAGTCATCACTCCTCTGGCGAATGCATGAATAGCAGTGGCTATTCCCCAAACAGTGATAGAAATTACAAACCCAAGTCGAGTGCCAATCTTATCAAACATTTTTCCAGATAGTGATTGACCTACTGCATAGGCTACCAAAAAGACATTCAAGATTATCGCATAATCAGACTTAGTCATTCCCAAATCTTTAGAGATATCTGGCCACATAATTGCAAGCGCAGAGCGATCAATATAATTGATGACCGTGGCTAAACATACTAGCCCTACAATCCACCACCTAAGTCCTTTTATCTTCATAATCTTTTGATTTAGTCTTTATCTCCGAAATAGGATACGCCTCCACCAGTGAGAAAATCCTCCCTTACTGGACTGAATGTATCAATTAATTTTCCTTCTTCAAGGCATACAGCACTATGCACTAGATTCGGTTCTATATAAACTCCATCTCCTGCACTGAGTATCTGCTTCACACCATCAATTTCAAACTCAAATTTTCCTTCAATACAATAGGTGGCTTGAGTATGAAAATGACTATGAGGAGACCCCAAAGCTCCTTTTTCAAACTTCACCAACACCATCATAATTTGATTGTCGTATCCAAGCATTTTTCTAGAAACACCTCCTCCGAGTTGTTCCCATTCCATTTGCTCTGTCAAAATGTATTTTTCGCTATTTCTTTCCATCTCCTATTTATTGATTTTATTCAAGTCGTAAATTCCTTTCCATTGCAATGCCCCATTCGGAGTTTCGACCTCATGATTACTAGATTCACTTTTATCCAATTGTGAAAAAGCAAACTGGTAGTTCTCACCTGTTTTCAATTGAAACTGAACGGCAACAAATGCCTCCGATTGATGTAACACTTTTAGATTTCTAATGGAAGTGAATGAGTTTAAAGGGCGCTCCGTTGAATAGTCATAGCTTCCATGAATTTCGTATAGGCTAGCAAACAATGTATTACCACCTTTTCTACGATGTATCAATCCAGGATCTCTACGAAGGTTAAAATTTGGATCATTCGCTCCTATTCTTGTAAAAATTATTTCGTCACCCGAATCAATAGCCGACGTAACTGTGTAAAATTTCTTTTTATTGAACCAAGTCATACTAAAAATATCCCCTTGAAGATCAGATTGAGCCTCAGCCCATAAGTGCTGGTAGCCATCGTGTTCTCCCATGGGGATCAAATTATTATTAGTTTGAATTTTTTGATTAGATGACATTAATTCACCCAAATAATAAAGGGGTAGGTCATATCTTGTACCTTCGGGAGCTTGTACAGAAAACAAGTCAATGACTAATGGATACTCTAATTCGTCCATACTAACAACAGCCATTGTTCTCTGCATAGTAATTCCATCATAAGCATTCAGCTCTTTGGCACTTACAATCTGCACGGAATCTCCTCCTAAAAAATAATAAGGTGTGCCAGAAGTCTTATCTGCAGGTTTTACTTTGCCATCAAAATGAGAGTCTTTGTCAATGACTAATGTATTGTGTGCAACTGTTTCTTTGGCCCAACTATGGTTTTCTTTTAAGTATCCGCCTCCATCTTTGTGCTCTATGTTTACCCAACGAGCTGCTCCGTAATCCTGAATAACTTCTCCTGTTTCATCGTAAAGTAAGAAGCCCAATCTATCGAAATGTCCGTGTCCCATTCCATGTTTGGCATATTTCATGACTAATGTCAAATCATTTGCTCGTAGGATACCAATGGCACCTTCATCGCCCTCTGCTCCATCTGTCAACTGAACACTTTTGTATTTAAAATGCTGAGCTTTTCCTTCGGCCACTCCTTTTGCAGCTGCTACTCCAGCATTATTCAACGGCACACGACCTTGCTCTTTCACAATAGAGAGCAATTCAGGGTCATTTCCACCATAGTAATAGGCCATACTCACAGCATTTACGAGTTCTCTAGAAGCCAATGACATTCCTTTTTGGGAATCGTTAATTGGAAAGAATTCGCCTTGTGTATTGGTTTGATTTATTAGCGCATAAACTGCCTTAATCAAAAGCGCATCTCGATATTTCAGAATCTCTAATTCAGGCTTTTTGCTAGCCAATGACTGTGCGAAAATCAGGAAAGGATACATCGCATATCGCTGATAATAAGGTCCCTCAGTATAATAACCATCTGGTGAAAATGAGTGATCTATCTGCGCGAAAAAGCCAGCTTCTTTTTGGCCTTCCAGCTGAATGTCACCCCCGTCATTGTCTTTGATGATGTCGCCTGGAACATTCATATCCAATCCATACAATGCCCAAGTGATGAGTTCTTCATCACCCATCACCAATCCGATCATACCTACTGCAGCGTTGCCCCAAGTACTATGGTTATGGATTCGGTTGAAGAATTGTGGATTTTCAATTGAGACGTACTCCGCATATGGCCTGAAAAGTTCCTTGTTTAATTTCTCCCGAGTAGACTCATCCAACCAGTCATAGATACAATCGTAACCCTGACTCGTGTATACCAACCAGTTGGCATCATTTAGACATTGCCAAAAGATCTTACCACGTGCATAAGATCGCTCTGCAGGATGTTTGCCAATGGTAGGCCACAACTCAGCATATGCCAATAGCATATCTCGAACGTAAACAGCGTATTTTTCATCGCCTGTCACTTGAAACAGCACTCCAGCTTTTTGCATCATGAAGAAGTTGCTCTTGTGCCTTTCATGCGTGTACCCTCCCGCCAGATCTTTTGGCACTGGCACCTCTATTCCATTGGCAATTTCTGCATCTACTTCTTTGATTACAACCTGTAGGGTTTCATCAAAAAGAGGCACATTTCCTAAACTTGTTTTAATTTGATCCACTCCATCCGGAGTCAGCACCAAATTTGGATGCACATCAGATAGGGACTGTTGCTCCGTAGACTCTCCTCCCCCAACACAAGAGAAGAGCGACAGAGCAACAGCCACACTAAAACCTATACTGATATAACAAAACTTAATCTTCATAGTCTGTATCCCACTTTTTCGCCATCGTTTCCATTGGCGTTTTTAGCCAATTTCAGGTTTGAAAGGGTGGCTGCATTATCACTTATCACCAGCTTAGATCCATCTATACTACAATCTGATATTTTAGTGATCGGCTCACCTACTGTATGATAGATGTCGAATGTTTTGATATCGTCAAATACAGAATTTGTAATTATTGTTTTTTGCACTCCGTGTAGTGTGAATGATTTGTCTTCTTTATTCTTTGGCCCATAGCCCACCTTCTCAAAAGAACAATGGTCTACAAAAAGTAATGGTCCGAATGTACTCTCATCACTTCCGCCCCTGTGCATGTTTACAATCTCTTTACCGATATTTTTGAAGGTGTTGTTTCTTAGAATAACGAACTCCGCATTATAGATTCCGATGTCATCAGACTCTTGGTTCAATTCCAGAATCGTACCGCTCACATCGCTGAATCGAGAATTCTCGATCATTATGCTATCGGCGAATGTGTTTTTATATACCTTCAGAATATTGAATGAATGATTGACATCCAGATCTCTAAAATCACAATTGTTGATAAACAATTTGTAATTTTTATTCATAGAATATCTGCTCGTCGAGACTACCGCATTGCCGGCGTAATCTGGTGATTCTACACCGTCTATGGTCAGCCCATCCAACTGTAGGGCTCCTCCATTTTCTATTACAAACAGATTTGATTTTTCGAATTTAATTATGGCACCTTCCGTAGACTGTACAGTGATTGGCACAGCAACTGGAATCTTCTTTTCAAGCAAATATTCTCCGCCTGCAAGGCTATATATATCACCAGCCTCAGCCTCTTTCATTACATCAAAAAGATTAGCTCCTGCTTCTACAGCTATCGTTCTTCCATATCCGAAAGTCTTACGCTTTTTAGGTTTCGCGTACCAAGAAGGCCCTGTTGCTTCCTTCGACACCACCGAAAAATCTGCTGTAATACCTGCAGTTACAGTTTTGTTTTTTAGGCCAAAAATGCCATTTGCATTTTGCACCAATTCTGAATTAATCCCTTCAAAACCGCTGCCAATAGATTGGATATTGGCACTCAATATATTTCCTTCAAATGAGATTCCAGAAATGTCGTCATAAGCGGTGAACACATCGTTCTTGGCTTCATTCCAAAAAATATTGTTTGAAATAGAGGTAGACTGCGGAATCGCACTTCTTTCTTCATCGCTTCCTGCACAGAGTTGCACATAGTCGCAATTAATAAAGGTATTGTTGTTGATTTCTGAGTCAATTACCTGATTGTATCTGTTGATCGGTGAATTTGGCACACCGTTCATTACTACTAACGCTCCACGAAACCTATGTCCAGTCAAGCCATATCCGTAATTGTTTAATACTTTTTGTTTTTCATTGATGACTCGAATACCTCCAGTGTGAGGTTTCCCATTTCCAAAGAAAGCATTGCTTTCAGCGATATTTTCATTGCCATGTCTGAAGGTCAATGTTCCTACGCATTCATCAAATACATTGCCTTTGAATAAATTCCCACAAGATTTGTTGGAGATGATTTCGTGTTCGCCATCGCATCGGTCGAAGTAATTGTTAATCACTTGCGTATTAGAGAAAGATAGCGAAAAATGACTGGTACCTATTCTTAAGGTTTCCCCTCCATTAGCGCCTAAGTTTTCTCTAGGGCCAAAGTAATTGTGATCAATGAGGTGTCCGTTTTCACGGCTCTCCTCGGTATCCAATCGAACCGCCATTGTAACGCCTTTGTTGCCTTTGCCTACCAGCGCATTGTGATCGAATCGATTATTTTTACCGTACATACCCACCCAGTAATCGCTCTCATGACGCTCGGGGTGAGAATAATTTTCTATTAGTGTTTGGGTTATTCTACAGTTGTTCGCTAGTTGGTCTTTTTTGATTCTAAATGAAATCACTTCAGCCGTCAACGTGTATCCATTGGTAAAATGCAGACCACTTACCACGACGTATTCGCCAGCTAATTTAAGATTGGAGCTTCCCGTTAGTTTTACTTTTCCAGGTGTTTCGGCCATCACCACAATAGGAGCATCTTGGCTTCCTTGTGCTTTTATCACCAATTCTGAATCCTTCCATTCTCCATTAGATAATAAGATGGTATCACCAGGGTTGGCAACAGCGAGTGCCGTTTTAAGTTGATCAGCTGATTCAACTTTTTGATGATTACTTTGGTTGGTTTGGCAACCAACGATAAACATAATCAAGAGTATCATAATGATTAGCATGATATGGCTTTGTGCCATTGAACTAATCCTCAACCCTCTATTTCTATTGTTCATTCTTTTCAGTTTTATATTCACACAGCCATAGTTATTTCATACTCCCACTTGCTCGTGTGAAGTTGTCGAAGGATTAAAAAAACTACCCAGAATAAATTCTGGGTAGTTTTATTTTATTTATTCTACTGTGATATTATCATACCATGCCTCAGTAACATTGTCAACCACATTTACATTTCTAACATAGATTACTATCTTGTTAGTCGATGGGGTGAAATCAAATGTACTCGTTGTGAATTCATCAGAATCCGTGTTGAAATCGTTAGTTATCTCGAAATACTCATCGATTGCCGCATCAGAATCAGAAGCATTAATCCCAGTCTCATCTGCAATTTCTGTATTTAGTATGTAGACATCCGTTGGAGCTGATACACCAGAAGTACGAGAGTCGATAGAAAATGTATAGGTTTCTCCAGCTTCAACTGTCACTACTTGATACAATCGACGGCTTGGTTCTTCAAGTTTTGCTCCTCTAGTATCATTGTTTCCATCACTAGAAGACCCTGGTTGTTCACTATCATCTCCATAAAATGTATCGAGCCAAGAATCCAAATCTGAATTATCCCAAAGTGGATCATATGGACTATCAACTGTATTACCGTCATTATCTACAACAGTACTGTTCGGTGTCATATCCCAAGCATCGGCATTATCACCAGTTTCTAAAGTATATTCGTCAAAAGTTCCATTAAGAATTTGTACTATAAACCCTTGTGCAACAGTCACCATAACTTCCTCAACATCTTCAAATCCAGTAAGACTTGTTGCAGTTAATTTAACGGTATATATACCATCCAGATCATAAGTATGAATCGGATCCATACCAGTATATTGGAATCCATCACCAAATTCCCATAACAAACTCACCGCGTCTTCAGAAGCATCCATAAATGAATATGTCTTATAGTCATCGTCATCGATTTCATAAGTAAAAGCTGCTGTGACAGGTGCATGAATTTCAAAAGATGAAGAATATTCAGCTGAAAGGCCTGCCTCATTTTTAGCAGTCAATTTCACTGTATATACATCTGCTTCTTCATAGATATGAGTTGGTGAAGTTTCGGTAGAAGTATTACCATCACCAAAATCCCACTCATAAGAATCTGCATTTACTGAGGTATTAGTAAAAGTATAAGAAAGATAATCCGTATCACTCTGTTCACTAGAAAATGATACAGAAGGAGGCAATGCTCCTTCTGGAGCAACTTCAATAGCAAACTCATCCAATCTGGTTTCTACATTACCATCATTCCAAAAATAAATGGCTACTGTAGTATTAGTTCCAGAATTAAAGGAAAGTGTCTCCTGAACATAAGTCTCAGGGTCAGAAATATCATTGACAGTTATAGAAGCAATGATTCCTGCTTCAGCCTCTGCAATACCAGTAATAGGTCCATGATCAGTTACCCCAACAATTGCAATTGTCGCCCAAGGATCAGACGAATCGTCCTTCATGGTGTACCAGAAACTAAGATCATAATTTTGATCTGCTTCAACAATGATTTCCTGATAACCCTGCCGAGGGTTAGTAGGTTGAGGTTCTAATTTAGCAGCCTGATCTCCAAACGATACGGGGCTGCTAGATATTCCAAAAACTGATCTTTCATCTGACCATGAATTTCCAGACTCTGTCCAAGATTTGGATCTCCAAGGATCTCTTCCGTCTCCGGTAGCTCCGTCTCCTTCAAATCCACCCTCCAAGATGTATGGCTGATATGGTCCTTCTATTACTTCAATTTCAATCGTGGTATCAGAAGAAACTCCCAGCTTATCAGTGGCCATCATGGTTACTGTATATTTACCAAAATCAGTATAGGTATTAGAAGGATTCTCTTCATCTGAAGTACCACCATCACCAAAATCCCAAGTAAAATCAGTAGCACTTTCCGATTGATTTGTAAATACGACCTTCAATTGGTCTGTAGGATCAGCACTATATGAAAACCCCGCTCTAGGAGGGGTTGTATCAGCAATAGATCCTGCACCAGGTAAAGTTTCATCCACACAGGATGTGATAAATAATATACCTATGATTAATGAAAATCCTATGAATAAGTTCATCACTTTGATGGACTTATTTGTTTTTATATTTTGCTCTTTCATTGATTTCAATTTTAATTATATCCAGGGTTTTGACTCAATGCTCCTTTGCTCAAATTGATTTCTCTTTGAGGTATTGGGAGTAGTAGATCATTAGCAGTAAATGAAAAGCCATTTGCCGTTGCAAAAGCACCCAATACGCTTTCTGCTAACCCTAAGCGGATTAAATCGAATAACCTGTGATTTTCGAATGCCAATTCTACTCTTCTTTCGTCTGCCAAATCCTGCTTCGAAATACTTGCCACCAATGTAGTTAAGCCCGCTCGGTTTCTTACAGCTTGAAATGATGCTAAGGCATCAGAATTGGTAATCGGTCCATCACGACCAGCCAAAATTGCCTCTACATGCATCAATAATACATCTGAATATCTCAATATAATCCAATCATTTCCTGCCAATGTAGGATCACCTGATGTAGGATCGATACCTAAAACTTCATCACCATTCGGTAAATATTTGACTACTTGATATTGCGTAGTTTGTGCTGCGTCTAACCTGAATGAATATTCAGATCTCATAGTTCCGCCGTATGTGGCGAAAGCTGCTCTCACATCACTAGTCACGTAATTCAAACCACTTGATCTCCCTACAGAGTTCAACCATTCAGCGGAAAAATTCTGACTGTCATTAGAGTTGTCAGCAGCATACCCAATAGCAAAAATGGTTTCGTCATTACCTTCTGAATAGAATATGTCTTTAAAATTAGTTTCTAAACTAAATTCGTTTGATGTAATAATCTCTTCAAGTAATTCTTGTGCAATAGTATAGTTGCCTATAGTCAAGTGTACTTTGGCCAACAAACCTTGAGCTGCTGCTTTAGATGCTCTATTCTTATAAGAATTGTCTAAATTGTCTATAGCCGTGTTAAAATCACTCACTATTAATTCATATACTTTACTTGTAGCTACTCTTGTAAATGCCGTAACCTCATCAGTTGGGGCTATAACTTCTGTTGCTAATGGAATGTCTCCAAACAACCGAACCAAGTTAAAATACGCATAAGCCCGAACAAATTTAGCTTCGCCTTCGAACTGTGCAGCTTTTGACTCTGATGCATTTTCCAAATTCGCTAAAATCGTGTTAGCTCTAAAAATAATGTTATAAAAACTTGCATAGTAGTCTGCGACTACGCCATTCGTTGCCTCAACTGTATAGGATTCGAATTGGGCAGCTTCACCTTCACCACTTTTAGTTCTCGTGTTATCACTTCTCATTTCTGTTACTTGGTATTCAATCTGAATACCATGCAAGTCAGATGTTACTGTAGAATTGATACCTTGGATTCCGTCATAAAGATTCACCACACCAGCTTCCAATTCTATATCATTCGTATAGAATGCATCTGCACTAATTGCTGAATTAGGCGCTGGCGATAAGAAATCGTCTTGACATCCATATAGATGCATCGCAAATATGAACAGCGCTATTATTCTTATATTTTTCATGATATTTTCTTTTTTGTTAATGATCATCACCCAGATTAAAATTCAATGATTACTCCAGTTACTATTGATCTAGCAATAGGAGCTCCAGCTCTTTGATAACCGTAAGTCGTAGGTGACGTAGTAGTCAAAGATTCAGGATTAAAACCTGTGTAATTGTCTCCCTTGATATACATCAAGTTTGACCCACTTACATATAATCTAGCACTAGTCATTCCAATCTTAGATGTAAGTCTAGATGGGAAATTGTATCCCAAATTCAAGTTCCTAAGTGCTATGTATGAAGCATCTTGAACTATAGAATTAGTAAAGATTTTCTCCCTAATGAATTCTTGATCTGGGGTGATCGCAGGGTCAAAATCCTGACTACTATTAAAATGATTATATAAATATTGGTCGCCCATATTTCTCACTTCTGCTCCATGACTTCCTTGGAACATGAAAGACAAATCGAAATCTCCTAGAGTAAAAGTGTTAGTAACACTCCAAATGAAGTCTGGATATGGACTTCCTAATATGGTTTTATCACCATCATCTATCACACCATCTCCATTCAAATCTCTGACATAAACATCTTGAGCTTGTCCACCTATGGGATGATATGCATCATTCAAGTACTCTAATGGAATTTCACTATCTACGACATATCCATAGAAAGAAGAAATAGGATGACCTACTGAACTAATCCATTCAGCTGCTCTTTTTTCATCTACACTTTGGATCAAACCATCTGAATTAGCAAAATCAGTTAATGTATTTTTATTTCTTGATGCTAAAAATGTAGTTGTCCATCTAAACTTTTTAGTTCTGATGTTATTTGTTCTCAACTCTATTTCAACTCCTTCATTAGTTACTTCCCCAATGTTTACAAGAGCATTGTTGAATCCAGTAACCCCTGACACATCTACATTCAAGAGCAAGTCATCACTTGTCCTTTTGTAATAATCAACGGAACCTGAAATAATATTATCTAGAAATCCAAAATCAATAGCTGGATTAAATTCTATAGAACGCTCCCAGCCTAATTCTGGATTTGCTATATTTTGTGGATTGAAAGCGGTTGCTGTAGACCCACCTACAACGGCCGTTCTTGAACTTAGCAGAGCAGTAGGAGAATACCAATCATTCAATCTATTTCCTGTTGAGATTTGATCGTTACCTGTAATACCAAAACTTGCCCTTAATTTCAAGTTATTTATTACACTAGACCCTGCCAAAAATGACTCTTCAGAAATTCTCCATCCCACAGATACTGCTGGGAAATTACCATACTTATTATCTGGCCCAAAAACCGAACTACCATCTCTTCTAAAACTAATAGAGGCTAAGTATTTATCAGAAAATGAATAATTCACACGAGCTATAAAAGACAATAGACGTTTTTCTCTTTCGAATGAGCCCCATGCAGATGCTTCAGCAGCTGCATCTAGCGTAGGCACAAAATCAAACTCATAACCTGTTCCAGAAACATTAGAATATTTCTCTTTGTACCTTTCTGCAACAACACCAGTTGTAGCAGAAAATTCATGGCTGCCAAATGTCTGATTATAGTTCAAAAATCCCTGAGTTACAACATGTACTTTATTTTCGTTGTTCACAGCCAAGGAAGCACCTGAAGCCCCATTTCTACTAGACTCCACTCCTTGCCATCTCTGTCTTTCAGTATTTTGCAAATCGCCAGATAAAGCTGCTTGAATAGAAAAATTATCACTCAATTTATATTTAGTGTAAAACTTACCGAACAATTTAAATTGAAAATCTCTCCTATCTCTTTCCAGTACTTTGGCCGCAGGATTGGTATTAGAAGTATTGCTTATATCTATCAAAGTTCCGTCACCATCGAGATCATAATTATCAAAATGACGCTGCAATGCGTAATCACCTACTTCAACATCCGGATAAACTGTTCGATCTACATACTGAATTGTGTTTTCATCATGGTAAACTGGCAACCAAGGTGTTTGCCTGAGAATATCATGCGTAGATCCGTCAAATCTTCTTCTTTCTGTATAAGAAGGATTTAAACTCACACCAAAAGACAAATCATCATTTACTTTAGTATCAATTTTTGCTTTCAAGTTGTATTTCTTGAAGTCATCAGTGAGTAAGACTCCTTCATCGTGCGCATAGGTCATGGCTGTACTAAAAGTGGTTGACTCATTTCCTCCTCGAGCACTAATAGTATGACTTTGTGTATTTCCACCATCAAAAATGATGTCTTGCCAATTATTATCTACACCAATCAATTCTTTATATCTTGATCTAGGAGATAATTCACCGTTTGCCGCTCTTTCAGCTGCCATACCATCTGCAACAGAAGTATTATAGTCTGGATTATTTTGAACGTCTTGCCAGCCGTAAAATCCATTATATGCAAATTTGGTCTTGCCTGATTCTCCAGTTTTAGTTGTGATCATTACTACTCCATTTGCTCCCCTTGAACCAAAAATTGCCGCAGAAGCAGCATCTTTCAATACTTCGATTGAAGCTACATCGTTCATATCAATGTTTGTCCAAAATTCTGAATCCACAGCTACTCCATCGATTACCAATAATGGCCCAGATCCTCCTGTAATAGACCCAACACCTCTTATTTGAATGGTTGGCGCACCACCTACCCCTTCAGGGTTTGAGTTCTGTACGTTCATACCAGCCACACGACCTACCATTGCCTGATCAGCTCTTGATGTAGGAATTTGGTCTATGTTTTTGTTATCCACTTTAGAAATAGCACCAGTCAGATGGGACTTCTTTTGAGTACCATATCCAATCACAACCACTTCATCTAGTTGTTCAATATCGGGTTCCATGGTTAAATCAATAGTTGTTCTTCCATTGACACCTATACTTTGTTTTAAATATCCAATAAAAGAAAAGTCTAGAATAGCGTCGGTAGGCACTTCTAATACATAATTCCCATTGATATCTGTTACTGTACCTGCAGTCGTTCCTTGTACTATGATCGTTACACCTGGTAAAGGCTCATTATCCTCAGAGTTTACTACCCCTGAGATTTTGATATCCTGAGCGAATACCGGTGTTATTATCATCACATTCAACACCATTAGCATCATCACGAAAATGTGCTTTTGATGGTCTTTAGATAATAGTAAAATGTTTTTCATTTTAATTGTTTTTGTTCACACTTAGTAAATAGTATCTGCTGATGCGGGGTGGGTTAATAAAGTTGATCCTATACTGTAGAATAACAGTAATTGGTTACTTTTGTATCAGCAATTGATCGTCCAATGTTTAATACCGATGGCCAAATTGATATTGTGTCATTGAGATGATTGATCCCGCGATGGATGGGTTAACCCTTGGTTAATCCGTCCTTTTTTTATATCCCTTTCAATTTCCCATTAGTATCTTTAGTTTTAGTGTTATATAATTGTTCTACTTGTATCGTTTTCGAATAATCAAGGATGTCTACCAAATGCCCTCGCATTTCCTTCGCTACTGTGTCTTTATCCTGATTTTTGATTGCTTCTAATATTTTCTCATGTTGTTCTACTGCCTTATTAGATCTTCCATCTCCACACACATCGTGTTGTTTGAAATATGAAAGTATATCTGGGGTAATTATCAACATCAAAGATTTGAGAACCGAATTTTTACTAGCTTCGGCTATTTTTAAGTGAAACATCAGGTCTTCCTCTACTGCATGATCCGCTTGTTCTATTCTTGCTCTGTGGGCGAATAATGCCTTTTCTATTTCCCTAATGTCATTGCCTGTTCTTCGCTCGGCAGCTAAAACACCACTATTCACTTCAAGAATTACTCTGGTCTCTACCAAAGAACTAAAATCATCACCTTCTAACTTCAATACATCAGAAATCAAACCTTCCAAAGCGGTGATACCCATGCCGGCAACCACTGTCCCACTTTGAGGAAGTGTTTTTAGGATACCATAAAATTCCAACTTTTTAATAGCGTCTCTTAGATGAGTTCTCCCAACTCCTAGCACATCACAAAGCTTTCTTTCCGATGGTAGTTTATCTCCAGGGTTTAATTGGCCTGAAGTAATCAATTGCTTGATCTGGTTGATGATCTGATCAACTGGAGTTTCAATGACTATCTGACTAAAATTTTTAAGCAATTCCATTGTTTCGAATTAATATCACTAATGATTGGTCGACCAATTTATGATAAATATTATTAAACACCAAATAATACATGTAAAAAGCTGCCATAAAGCAGGGTTTTCAAAGTTATAAAAAACTCAAAAAACACCTTAAAATCAGCTCAAATGAATTTTTTAACTAAATAAAACGCAATTATGTAAATGAAATAGAGAAATTATTCATTTTTCAATTCAAGTAGAAATTCACTGATCAACCAGTCTAACTATTTCCTATGACTTGGTAAAACATCTATAATTCACCTAATTAGTAATTGGTTTACCAATTACTAATCGACTAATGGTAACTAACGGAAACATTTATTCACTAACTAAAACAAAATGAAAAACACGTTTAACAAGCTATGTATAGGGGTTATTACTTTATTCTTAGCATTATCAACTGTATGGATCAGTGGCTGTCAGGAAGAAGATCTGAAAGTCGGCCAAAACACCATTCAAGATGTAAAAATGGCATCTGGGGATCAAATTAGCCTCAATAACCCGGGTTTTGAAAGCAGTTGGTCGGGCTGGAATGATACCGACCCATCTGCCTTATCAAGCGATGCACACACAGGATCAAAATCTGCAAAGATTACAGGTTCCAGTGGAAAAGTAGAACAGACGGTATCTGTTTCACAAAACACCAATTATATTTTAACTGCATACGTCCTTGATAAAGGAACAATTGGTGTAATCACTGGAAGTAATGACTTGAGCGACGGCGGAGACTATAATGATTGGACTGAAGTTTCTGTTGCTTTCAATTCTGGTAGCAATACCAATGTCACTATCTATGGCAAATACAATGGAGGTACAGGAAGGTTTGATGACTTCGCTCTAATAGAAGGCAGTGGGTCTGGAGGATCAGGCGGTGAAAATGGCAAACTAACCATATCCTCTGCGTCGGCCAGCGCAAATGATGGTAATGTTCCAGCCAACACTTTGGATGGAAACCTAGGTACCCGGTGGTCAGCCAATGGTTCCGGACAGTACATTACCTATGACTTAGGAAGCATTAAAAGTGTGAGCAGTCTGAAAATCGCCTGGTATAAAGGAGATCAACGAAGCTCATTCTTCAAAATCAGAGCCGGAAATACAACCTCAACCCTATCGGATGTGTACAATGCCCAATCGAGTGGCAGCAGCGGAAATACAACTTCGCTAGAAACTTATTCATTTGATGCAGTGAATGCGCGCTATATCCGGATCACCGGTTTCGGCAATTCGAGCAATAGCTGGAATAGCATCACAGAAACGGAGATCTGGGGAGAATCAAGCAACGGCGGTGGAGATACTACCCCTCCTAGTTCAGTTTCTGGACTAAGTGCAACTGCAGGTAATGGACAAGTGGGCTTGTCTTGGACAAATCCTTCTGATTCAGATTTTGATCATGTTGAAATTTCATACAATGGCAGTAGCAGTTCTACTTCATCATCAAGCCAAACGATAACGGGCCTTACAAATGGCAACTCATACACTTTCAATGTGGTTGCATATGATGATTCTGGCAATGCATCTTCAAGCAAATCCGTTAGTGCTACTCCTCAAGGCTCAGGTGATGGTGGCGGGTCAGCCGATGTACCTTCTGACTTGATGGCTAATTGTAATCAATGGAAGATCACTTACCCGGATGGAAGCGAGGATAAAACGCTTTGTGGTGAAGCAAACAACGAATTCTACTTCGTGAGCGACAATCAAGACGCTATTGTATTCAGAGTGCCAATTCGCAGCAACAATGGATCTACACCAAATTCCGACTACATCAGATCAGAATTGAGAGAAAGAAAAGAAGATGGAAGCTCTGATATCTATTGGACCACTACCGGCCAGCATGTGGTCTATTCCAAGCAAGCCATCACTCATCTTCCTATCAACAAGAATCATTTAGTAGCGACCCAAATCCATGGGAATAAATCTGATGGAATTGACGACGCCATGGTTCTAAGGTTAGAGGGTTCTCACTTGTTTTTGAGTTTTAACGGAGGAAAACTGAGAAGCGATTTGACCATCAAAACCAATTACACACTAGGCACTCAGCATGAAGTCATATTTGAAATCATAAACGGCAAACACTACTGTTACTATAGCGAGGACGGTAATTTAGCCAATGCATATAATAGCGGCAATGCTTCAAGTTATTTGGTAAAAGATGGTAGTAATGACCATGTAATGGACATTAATTATGACCAGACCTATTTCAAAATAGGCAACTATACGCAAAGCAATCCAGATAGAGAAGGCAGTGATACAGACGACCCTAACAATTATGGGGAAGTATATGTCTACGACTTCTGGGTGTCACACAACTAATACTTAAAAACCGGTCGATTAATAAATGAAGAAGGCTGCCATGTACGTGGCAGCCTTTAATTTTTAATTAGATTAAGCTACTAACATTAATGCGTCACACTCAAATTTTTGATCGCTACAACGGCATTAGAACCATCATAGCTAGCTCCTTGCACGGACTGCATATAATCACCTACCTTAAAATAATTGTTTGACGTGTCGTGACCACTCATGGACTGACTGAATACTTGCGAACCATTTACATAAAAGCGTACGACGCTACTATTATAGGTCAGCTTGAAAGTATATTCAGTATCAAGCGAATAGCCAGTATACGTTTTACTCCCACCTTGCAATTCTTCCGTTACATATCCACTGATTTTGAGCTTCACAGCACCAGAAGTTTGATTTGGAGAACCAAGGAATTGTACGCGGATAACATCATCCACAGTATCGCCATCCCCATGAATCTGCCCAAAGCAGGTGACTCCGCTTCCACCATCGGCACTTTTACCCAATCGGTCTACTCTGGCAGTCCAAGTCATGGTATTGTTACCACTAGAACCACTCCAGGCAGCCAGGTCTCCTCCGTCTAATTCTCTCAATTCGACTCGAGGATTGCCTGATCCACTCGAACTAGGCTGACCTCTATAGACCCTGAAATAAGTCCAAGTACCATCAGTCCAGAAATAATTGTTGTCCGAATAGTTAGCAAAAGTCTTACCAGTGGCATCCAGTACATCATCTCGATAGGTGGAGCTTGATGGACTACCCGTAAATCCATTGAGCTTCCAATCATCCATGGAAAGCCCTAGGTTTTGACCTGGAGTCTCGGAGCCTCCGCCGGATGATCCTACCTCCTCAAACAGCCAATGCTGATTTTGATTAGAGGTATTATAAGTCCACTGCCAAATACGAGAACCGTTGGCTGTCTGACCTGTACCATCTAGCGCTTTACCACTATGCCTAGCTTTGATCATGTAGTAGCCATTGCCAGCACTATGAAATGTAAATTGTTGGTTAGTTCCGCCGCCGTAGGCCCACTGCTGCAAGTACGCTTTGTTGGCTGTACTATTACCAGCCACATCAAATGATTTGCCGCTTTCTTTACTTTTCAATCGAAAATAGCCACCTCCAGTAGAGATAATCTCCCACTGCTGATTTAGACCACCGTGATGGGTCCATTGATGCAACTTTCCACCATTGGAGTGGCTATATCCGGCTACATCAATATACTTCCCACTTTTTCGATTTTTAATAAAATAGGTTTTTGAAACGGTTGGCACCGCAGATCTTTCATTTTTGATCTCCGTAAATTCAGGCTCAGACAATACGTCTTCCTCTGCGCAACTAAAGGTAATCAAGGCACTAAAAAGCACCCCAACCACCAGTACAAATGACTGATTAAACGTCAGTAGTTTTAGGTTTGAAAACATGATAAATTGGTTTAGTTAAAAAATGATACAATCCTGGCCGATTAATAATTGATCTATCATTTTTTTGGTTAACCAATTTATTATATTTTGATAAATAAAGAAACTTGGTCTGAATAGGCAAGTCAATTCTTCAATCCTAATTTTATCAATACAAGATTAAATACGTGTTTTTAGTCCAAAATCGAAGAAAATTCATACAGACCAAGACGAATAAAATTGTGAAAAATATTGGTCGACCAATTTAATTTAATTGGAATTCAAAGAAATTTAGCGTACTTCATACCGTCACTTCTAATGAACATTTAGTTAGAAAGAACCACCAAATGAGCGATTGGCACAAGCAAATCGAAGAGGTGAATTACAACAGAATCAAAGCCATATTAATTATCCGCGAAGGCAACGTTTTCCCTAGTCAAAATATCCAAGGGCATAAACTGGGTGTTCCGCACTTCTGCATTCAGAATCAAATGTCTATATAGCGTCTGAATGCTTAATACACCCTGTGTCTTAGGGTTTTGATGAATGATAAACTCAATTTTACCATCTTCCAATCCCTCTAAATTCTTTGAAACCAAATCATAACCAATCAATCGGTAGGACCTAGCTGACCAAACCGAAGCAGCTTGTTTCGCTACCTGATGCGATCTGGAATTCGGCACGAAAATCAAAGCTTCTTTATCATTTACAGACTCAAACCATTTTTTCAAGGCTGCTTCGTCCAAACCTAATTCCACTTCTCTTATTCCAGCTTCATCCAATTGATGTTCTTGATAATATTTTCTAAAACCCTCAATACGCTCATCGATCGTTTTATTTATACTATCAAAATCACGAAACTTGATAATTAATGAATGACAATTGGGAGGGTGACCAATATTCAACAACTTCGCGGCCAAGTAGCCGCTTTGCACCGAATCTTGCCCGATAAACGCCAATGGCTTAGCACTTTCTAAATTCGAATCAACAAATACATAGGGTATTTGACTACTATCCAGCTGGCTACAAATATCGCTAGCCTCTTTCTCTAACAGTGGAGCCATCACTACTCCATCTGGATCTGACTGCAGTGCCAAATCTGACTGCTTCACAAACGAATCTTGGTTTTGCCTATCGAAAGTATAAAAATCTAACTCCACTCCTAGAGCTGCAAATTCTGCCGCTGCGGTTTCAATCCCAAAACGTTGAATTTTCCAATATTCATTATCCTGCGGAAGAATAATAGCAAAACGATGGGTCTTATTTAATTTTAGATTTCGAGCAAATACATTAGTAGAGTAATTGCCTTCTTTAGCGATTTGCTTGACCAACTTTTTTGTTTTCTCAGCTACCTCACCTCGATTATGTAATACACGATCAACCGTGCCTACTGATACTCCGGCTTTTTTGGCTATTTCTTTTATTGTAATTCGTTTCATGCAGGGCAAATATGAAAAAATTGCTTGATTCATTTTGAAATTACCAGCAATATAGTACATTTGTATTCATCGTTAACGAACACGGCTGAAAATCCTTCGCATGAGGGATTTATTTTTGATCCGTACCGTTAACGAACACGGTAAAAGCAAAAACAATAAACGATTATGAAAAAGGTAGTAACATTCGGAGAAATCATGCTGAGATTGGCTCCACAGGGGTTTTTAAGATTTTCTCAGGCCAACAATTTCGACGTAGTATATGGTGGTGGAGAATCTAATGTAGCAGTATCACTAGCCAATTATGGTGTAGATGTTGACTTTGTGACTCGACTACCAAAGAATGATATCGGTGAGTGCGCTTTGATGGAAATGAGAAAAAGAGGTGTAAACACCAATAACATCGTTTTTGGTGGTGACCGTTTGGGCATTTATTTCTTAGAAACAGGTGCTGTAAGCAGAGGAAGTAAAGTGGTGTACGATAGAGCTGGATCTGCGATGTGCGAAATCCAGCCAGGCATGGTGGATTGGAAAGAAGTATTCAAAGATGCTGGTTTCTTCCACTGGACAGGTATCACGCCAGCCATCTCACAGAGCGCAGCAGATGCTTGTCTAGAGGCTGTAAAAATTGCTTCTGAAATGGGCGTAACCGTATCAACTGACTTGAACTACAGAGCCAAACTGTGGAACTTTTGTGATGCGAAGAAGAGAGAAGAAATTATGACAGAATTGACTTCTTATTGCGACATCGTGTTGGGTAACGAAGAAGATGCTGAAATGCATTTTGGCATCAAGCCAGAAGGTATCTCTGTTCAAACAGAAGGTCACAATGTAAAAGGAGAAGCTTTCTTGTCTGTATGTAAGCAGATGATGAAGAAATTCCCTAAAGCCAAGAAAGTAATCACCACATTGAGAGGAAGTATATCTGCTTCTCACAATACATGGGCTGGCGTATTGTACGATGGCAACAAGCTATTTGAAACACGTCAATACCAAATCACAGATATTGTAGACAGAGTTGGAGGTGGAGATTCGTTTATGGGAGGATTGATCTACGGATTACTGAAATTTCCAGAAGACGATCAAAATGCATTGGATTTTGCAGTAGCGGCTTCTTGTCTAAAACATACTATTAAAGGGGATGCTAACCTGGTAACGGTTGCAGAAGTTGAGAAACTGATGGGTGGAGACGCATCGGGTAGAGTGGCCAGATAGCAAGATTCAGAAGAATGGGCGGTCTGTATTTTTCCTAGAATATTTAAACCGAGATCGCCCTTCTTTTTCCCTAATTCCAAAACTAAAAAACTAATGTCCAAACCATCCATAGCAATTGTTTGCGGAGGAGGCCCAGCACCGGGCATCAACACCGTGGTAAGTACCGTGGCCAAAACCTTTTTGAAAGATGGCTATCGAGTGATCGGTGTACATGGTGGTTATCAGGGCATTTTATCAGATGACCCTCAAATTACAGACTTCGATTTCGCTTATGCAGATCGAATATTCAGTAGAGGCGGATCATCGTTGGTTATGAGTCGTTTCAAGCCTAAAGACACCGATTTCAATACTAAATTTTTCATTGATTACAATGTAAAACTTTTGGTGACTATCGGCGGAGATGACACTGCTAGCACAGCCAACCGTCTATCCAAATTTTTAAAGAAAAGTGAATTGGATGTGAAAAACATTCACGTCCCAAAAACAATAGATAATGACTTGCCTCTACCCGATCGCAATCCAACATTTGGGTTTCATTCGGCCAAGGATGAGGGCGTAAAGATTGGAAACACGATCTATGAAGACGCCATCACAAGTCAAAACTGGTTTATCATGTCAGCCATGGGAAGGTCGGCAGGACATCTGGCTTTCGGGATCGCCTCAGCCTGTCACTTTCCCATGTTGATTATCCCTGAGATGTTCAACAAGACCAAGGTCACGCTTGACAAGGTGGTCAATTTAATCATCTCATCTATGATTAAGCGTAAGCTCGAAGGCATCAATTATGGTGTTGCGTTGGTCAGTGAAGGCGTATTTCATGAGATAGATGAGCAAGAGTTGAAGGACTCTGGTATTTTGTTTACTTATGATGATCATGGCCATCCTGAGCTGGGAAACGTGAGTAAGTCCAATATCTTTAATGTATTAGTTCAAGAGAAACTAAAGACATTAGGTATTAAAATCAAAAGTCGACCAGTTGAGCTGGGTTATGAATTAAGATGCTGCAGACCGATAGGATATGATTTGACCCTTTGTACGCTATTGGGCACGGGAGTGAAAAAACTTTTTGATGAAGGAACTAGCGGCTGTATTGCTACTGCCAACTCACGAGGAGATATCAAACCGATGTTCTTGTCAGAATTTGAGAATAGTGATGGAGTAATTCCTCCACGTTTGGTAGATACGGAGGCGGAGATTTACAAACTCAGTTTGCACAACCTACATTTTATAGAAAAAAACGATTTGGCGAAAGCCAAAGAAATAGTAACTGACCCTGAAACCTACGAATTCAACAAAATATTAAACTGGAAATAAAGTTATGGCACGATTTACAAGAATAGAAGTAGCGCAGCAGATGGGAGCCACAGGGATGGTGCCCGTATTTTATCACAAAGACATCGAAATTTGCAAGAAGATTTTGAAAGCCTGCTATGAAGGCGGTGTGAGAGTTTTCGAATTTGTAAACAGAGGCGATTATGCGCACGAAGTTTTCAATGAATTGAACAAATGGGCGGCCAAGGAAACGCCTGAGTTGATCTTAGGAATCGGATCTGTGGTGGACGCAGGTACCACTTCACTATACATTCAGAATGGAGCCAACTTCGTAGTTTCTCCTATCTTAAATGCCGACATGGCTAAGGTTTGTAACCGTAGAAAAATAGCATGGTCTCCGGGCTGTGGCTCTTTGACTGAGATTTCTTATGCAGAAGAATTGGGCGCTGAGGTAGTAAAAATTTTCCCCGGCTCTCAAGTAGGCGGCCCTTCATTCGTAGCAGCTGTAAAAGGTCCATTTCCATGGAGCAGCATCATGCCAACAGGAGGTGTAGAGCCTACTGAAGACAACTTAAAAGGCTGGATCAATGCTGGTGTACACTGTGTTGGTATGGGATCAAAACTGTTCGTCAAAAACTCAGAAGGAGAATATGACTACGCTGGTTTGACTGCTAAAGTGAAAGCTACTTTGGCTTTGATCCAGAAGTTGAGAGGGAATTAATAATGCTTGTTGGTCACACGACCAACAAGGACAATAAAAAAATCGCCTCAGTTGGTGTTGTCACCAACTGACAGCAGAAAAAGAAAAACGATTAGTGTGTTTATTACGATATAGTCCATTGCCCGATGGATTATGCATCAATGAAAAGGCCCTTTCTAAAGGGTCTTTTTTACATTCAATCAACCCAGCATTAATTACAATTTCAAATGCATTGAACATTTCCCCAAAAGCTTCGTATCTTTATTAAAGAATGAAACTCATCAGTAAAATATCGATTTTAGTAGCTGGAGCTATCTTGCTTTTGCATTCGGTACTACCACATGAGCATCATGATGAGCTAAATAGCCAACAACATTTGATTGCGCATGAGACTGCAAATAGTCTGATGGATTTAATCAAATTAGCATTTCATTTTAACCCTGGTAAAAATCATTTAGAAGAATTCGAGCCTATTAAGGAATATCAATCAGATTTTCTGGCTCCTATTATAGCCGAAGTAGCACTTGTATTGAAGCCAATACTTTTAAATGAAACGCAAGTCAATTTCCCTTCTTTTAAGTCTGGTTTTATCATCAGACATCTTTATGAAGAATTAAGATTTAGAGGTCCTCCGCAACAGATATAATTCATTCACTCGGCACAGACCGATGTGAAGTCTTTTTGTGGTCTTCTAAATTTTATTTTATGTTGGAGTACATCATCAAATTTAGCTTAAAGAATAAGCTAATCATTTTATTATTTACCTTTTCAATTATTGGATTTGGTATCTATGCTTTACTGAATATCCCCATAGGTGCAGTGCCAGATGTGACTAATAATCAAGTACAAGTAATTACCACTTCTCGTAATCTTTCTACTCAAGATGTAGAGCAATTTATCACTTATCCAGTAGAGCTGGAAATGGCAAATCTCCCAGGTGTAAAAGAAATACGTTCTATTTCTAAGTTTGGTCTTTCTGTAGTGACGATCGTTTTTGAAGATCGATTGGGTACATATTTACCCAGACAGTTGATCACTGAGAAAATAAAAAAAGCTTCTGAAAATATACCCGAAAACTTTGGAACTCCAGAATTGGGTCCTATTACAACTGGATTGGGAGAAATCTATCAGTATACACTGGAAGTAGATCCAAAATATAAATCTGAATATTCGGTTATGGATTTACGAACCATTCAGGATTGGATAGTCAAAAGGCAGTTATCTGGAATACCCGGTATTGTAGAAATCAACACATGGGGTGGTTTTTTAAAACAATATGAAGTACAGATCAATCCTGACAAACTACGATCATTAAATATTTCAATAGTAGACGTATTCCATGCACTTGAGATGAATAACAATGTAACTGGAGGTGGTTATATAGAGAAAGGAAAGCAAGCATTTTTCATTCGTGGTGAAGGACTAGTTTCTAATACTGAAGATCTCCAAAATATAGTTGTAGAAAACCGAAATGGTCTCCCTATATATATTAAAGACATAGCAGAGGTTGCGTTTGGGCATGCTACCAGATTCGGCGCAATTACTGGCAATGGCGAAGGCGAAAAAGTGTTGGGTCAGATCATGATGCTGAAAGATGCCAACTCCAAAGCTGTAATTGAGGCAGTGAAAGAAAGAGTAGCCGAAATTCAAAATACGTTACCAGAAGGCATCAGTATCAATCCATTTCTAGAAAGAAGCGAATTAATTGAAAAAACCACCTTCACGATTGCCGAAAATTTAGTTTTAGGATGTTTGATCGTTGTTTTTGTGGTTGTGCTTTTACTCGGCAATATTAGAACAGGGCTTGTAGTTGCTGCTGTGATTCCTCTTTGTTTGCTTTTTGCTATCTCTCTCATGTATATCTTCGGTGTGGATGCCAACTTGATGAGCTTAGGCGCGATTGATTTTGGGATTATCATTGATGGTGCAGTCATAATTGTGGAATTCACTGCTTTTCAGATCACCTCTCGAAGATCAGAATTACTTAAGCTACAAGGTGCTCCAAAACGTGAATTCATAGATAAAATCACTCTAGAAGGGGCATCAAAAATGATGCACTCGGCAATATTTGGTCAGCTCATTATTATCATTGTTTTTATTCCAATATTGTCTCTAGTCAATGTTGAAGGAAAGATGTTTAAGCCTATGGCTATGACTTTTTGCTTTGCACTCATTGGAGCTATGATCTTCTGCTTCACCTATGTGCCAGTGATCTCCAGTTTGTTATTAAAACCCACTGATACAGCTAAGTCCAATATTTCATCCAAACTCATTGATTTTTTACAACGCTTGTATCAACCCGTATTGTCCTGGGCATTGTCTAATCGGAAAACCGTTTTAGGCGGAGCCGTTGCCTTATTGCTAAGTGTTGGATATTTATTTTCCACTTTGGGTGGAGAATTTGTTCCTACGCTTGATGAAGGAGATTTTGTTATTCAACCCGTTTTAAAAACAGGCACATCTCTGAGTGAAACAGTAAAAACAACCACCCAAATAGAAAAAGTAATCAAACAATTTCCAGAAGTGAAACAGGTGGTTACTCGTATAGGTGCAGCAGAGGTACCTACTGACCCTATGTCAATGGAAGAAACAGATGTGATCATTTCGTTAAAACCAAAAGGTGAATGGATATCAACCACAAGCAAGGATGAATTAGCTGATCTATTCAAAAACGCACTAGTTGAGGAAATACCAGGAGTAGATTATGAATTCACGCAACCTATCGAGATGCGATTCAATGAACTCATCACAGGAGTCCGTGCCGATTTGGCAATTAAAATATTTGGCGAAGACTTAAAAATATTAACTCAAAAGGCTCAGGAAATAGAACAACTGATAAAAAACGTAGCAGGTGCCTCCGATATTATTGTGGAAAAAATAGACGGCTTACCACAGATGAGTGTAGTCTATGATCGATCCAAAATTGCAAGATATGGATTAAATATCTCAGATGTCAATCAAGTGATTTCAATGGGTTTTGCCGGTCTGAAAGCTGGAAGTGTTTTCGAAGGTGAAAGGCGATTTGATTTGGTCGTACGTCATCATTCGGACTATAGAAAGGACATCAGCCATCTCAAAAATACTTTTGTCACAACTTCTTCGGGTCAGCAAATTCCGCTGAATGAATTAGCGTTTATCAATTACACAAAAGGGCCAGCAAAAATCGCCAGAGATGATACGCAACGAAGAATTGTAGTTGGCGTTAACGTGAGGAACAGGGATTTAGAATCAGTAGTTGGAGATGTGAGAGCTCTGATAGAACATAGCATATCACTTCCACCTGGTTATCGAATCACTTATGGCGGACAATTTGAAAATCTTAGAAGTGCAAGAGAAAGATTGACTTACGCCGTTCCTGTTGCACTAATTTTGATTTTCATTCTGCTCCACTTTGCTTTTAAATCTACAAAAGAAGCCTTAATGGTCTATAGTGCAATACCACTTTCAGCTGTGGGTGGCGTACTACTCCTATGGATGAGAGGCCTTCCATTTAGTATTTCAGCGGGAGTTGGATTTATTGCCCTTTTCGGAATAGCAGTACTCAACGGAATTGTACTTATCGAGCATTTCAAAGAACTAAAAGCAAAAGGATTCTCTGATCTTAAGGCACTCATCATAGAAGGCACTGTGCAGCGATTACGTCCGGTATTGCTAACTGCTGCAGCCGCTGCCCTAGGTTTCTTACCTATGGCCATTTCAACTTCTGCAGGTGCTGAAGTACAACGCCCACTGGCAACTGTGGTCATCGGTGGGTTGGTTACCGCTACGTTATTGACTCTCGTCGTTTTGCCAGTATTGTATTATCTCTTAGAAGAAAAAACTATGCGAATTAATATGAAACCTAAAGCACTAGTATTATTGATTTTTCTATTACCTACCCTTTCGATTGCGCAAGACAGCACGCTGACATTGGATGAAGCTCAGCAATTAGCCAAGGCCAACAATGCTTCATTGAAAGCCTCCGAGTTAAAAATCAGAAAAAGTGAGGCTCTGGTCGGAACTGCCATTGATATTGAGAAAACGAATGTCTATTATAACTATGACCAAAACAACATAGCCGCTAATAACAATCCGCTGAAGGTATGGGGAGTACAGCAAAATTTTCAATTCCCGACAGCATATGATAGTAGGAAAAAATTAAAAGAATCAGAAGTTTTGTTGAGTCAACGAGCGTATGAAATTGCCGACTTTTTGCTTGAAAAGCAGGTGTCTAAGGCCTATTATCAAATTCTCTATCTCCAAAATCTGGAGCAGCAATACATCATCTTGGATAGCATTTATGATCGTTTTGCTCAGGCGGCCAAAAGAAAATTAGAACTAGGTGAAACAGACTATTTGGAAAGACTAACTGCAGAAAGCAAACAAAACGAGATTCAGCTAGAACTTGATCAGGTGAACCAAGATGTCGCTTCAGCCTATCTCGAATTGGCAAAATGGATGCAATCCAATGATAACTTTGAGATAGCGAACACTGCCCTGTCTAAAATTGAAATTATAAAATTGGATACGTTGGATCATATTGGAATCCAATATTATGATGGAATTGTCTCTTCTAAGGAGCTTGCATCAAAGCTTGAGAAAAGCCAATGGTTACCTAATTTGCAATTGGAATATTTCCGCGGCACCAATAGTTTTTCAAACGCTCAAAACTATAATGGTTTTCAAATAGGACTCGGGATCCCCTTGTTTTATGGTAGCCAGAAAGCGAAAGTACATGCCAGCTACTTAGAGAAAGATCGTATCCAACTTGAGGCTCAAAATTATAAGATTGAACTTCAAGCCAAATTAGATCAACTGCTAATAGATCTAGCTAAATACGACAAAGCAATTCAGACATACAAGTACTCTGGAGAAGCACTGGCCGATGCTCTCTTGCACACTGCTACTCGCTCCTATGAAAGTGGAGAAATAGACTTTTTCCAATATATCCAGACCATGGATCGTGGGATACAAATTAAAGTTGCCCATTTGAAAAGTTTACAGCAGTACAATGAAACGGCAATAGAAATCAATTACCTCATGAATTAATCCTATTAAAATGAATTTATTACGATCGCATATATATCCACTCATCCTTTTATCAATTATATTATTTGCTTGCAAAGCTGATAATGAAGAGGACAAGACAATAGGCATCAGTCCTAGCAATGAAATCAATATCTCAAAAAAACAGTTTGAAACTGCCGCAATGAAATTAGGCACGTTGAGCCTTCGGGAAGTCGCTCAGACCACTTCGACTAGAGGATACATTGATGTGCCACCAGAGAACAGAGCGGCAGTAAGTCCATACTATAGTGGATATATAAATGCTATAAATATATTGCCAGGACAGTTTGTAAAGAAGGGGCAAATTCTTTTCACTTTGCAGCACCCAGATTATCTAAAAATACAGCAATCATACCTAGAAGCAAAGGAGCAATTAACCTATTTAAAAGCTGATTATGAAAGGCAATTCAGTCTGGCTGATGAACAAATTGCTTCGCAAAAAAGCTTCAGAAAAGCCGAATCAGATTATAAAGTAATGCAGGCCAGGTATTTGGGATTACAAGAACAACTCAAGTTGATGAATGTGTCCATACCAAAACTAAATCAAGGTCAGATGACCCATACGATAAACATATATGCCCCAATTGATGGATATATCACTCAGGTTCGTGTAACCAAAAGTGCCTATGTGAATTCATCTGAAGTTGCATTGGAAATAGTCAACACAGACCATCTTCATTTGGAATTAGAGATATTTGAAAAAGATCTAGGTAAAATAAAAGAAGGACAAAAAATCAATTTTTCAGTTCCTGAATCTGGGAAAAAAAGATTTAATGGCGAAGTGTACCTTGTTGGTAGAAAGGTGGACGATAAACAGCGTACCATCGCAATTCATGGCCATATAGATGAAGCTCTTGCGGAGGATTTTATTCCAGGCATGTATGTCGAAGCACAAATTATAGTCCAAAGTGATTCTCTATTTTGCTTGCCAAAAAGTGCTATTGTTGAAGGCGAAGAAAAAAATTATGTCCTAGTTAAAAATCATCTAAAGAATGGAGTTCTCCAATTCAATCAGCAGGAAGTAGTCCTAGGTAGAGAATCAAACTTATGGATAGAAGTGAAAAATAAAGAGGTGCTAAAGAACAAACAATTACTAATTGAAGGTGCTTTCGGGCTGATTGGAATATAGGCATACATCAATGAAAAGGCCTTTGAGAAAGGGTCTTTTATTGTTTTCCATCCCTATGGGTTTTCAAAACTTATTGGGTTGCTAAATGCGACATTGGAAATTCCAGTATCCTTTTTTTAAGTCAGCCGTTATTAGCATTTTTGAGCACCCATAAGAATTAAGAGTAATAGTGATTAAAATAGAAAAAGGAGAACGGTACTGGAATATAGGATTTGCACTTTTTTCAATTCTATTTATTGGCTACTTGTTCAAGTTTGATTACCTCACCAAATTTGAACCTCCGCTCGAATTCTTTACGATAATAACCAACCCACTAACAGCCATTTTTTACTTGGGAGGATCATTAATTGCTTTTAGACATAGCTATATGCTGATGCGGTTTGTCGCACAAAAAACCCCACAGCTTTCATTAGCATTTACTATCATTTTTGGAATTGTGACTTTAGGTACTTCCTTTTTGATTTATATAAGTTTTGGATACGATACGTCCATGCTTACCTATCCATTCGAATGGCACATCATGGTATCTCTTGAATTCGTTGTGCTGTTTTGGCTTTTGATGATTGAATGGCTATTCATCAAAAATCTGCTCAAATCCCCTTAATAAGGGTATTTTATAAAGTGTCGTGTAAATGACGGGTCTAATTCCAATTTTTAATTTGAATATTTAGCGCCAGACGTCTAGTCTTGTAGCCTAAACCCATGACATATGGCTACTCTAAAACAACCGCAGTTAGGACAAACGATACTCACGCTTCGTCAAGAAAAGAAAATCACGCAAGAAGAACTGGTAGAGCGTTGTAATGTAAGCGTAAGAACGCTGCAAAGAATCGAAGCTGGTGAAGTAACTCCTCGTGAAAGCACCATGAGGATTCTTCTTGAAGCGCTAGGCTATCAATACACAGAAGTAGAGCAATCTGCCAAGACTAAGAAAAATAAAGAAATATTACTTTATGCGCTTATTGGGGGATGCATCTATTTTGGACTTGGTTTCTTAGAAGCGATCGCGGACAGCACGAGGTTTGATTCTGACCTACCAGCCTATTTCCCATGGATCTATACAGTAATCAAACTGATCTCAGTAACTGGTTACTTCTTCATGATGCACGGTTTTGCAACCATGCACAATATTTATCAGGTTCCATTATTAAAAATATCTGCGTACCTCATGTTTGGAGCATTTGCTATCATTGAAGTCTACGATGTGATATCCATTTTCTCTTCCATGAGTGCAGAAGAATTCATGTTTGTTAAAGGTATTGAAGCCGTAACTTTTGGTGGAGCTGATATTATTTTTGGAATCGCCCTATTCAAGCTTGGCAATTCTTTGGGAATTACAGCAAAATTAGCTGGCGTCTTTGAAATACTGGTCGGCATACTTTTTATGTCTTTCTTCTTAGCCTTTATGGGTCTGTTCTTATTGATCCTCGCAACCCTTCTGGAATTAGTTCTGCTCTACCATATGTACGAGCACCAATCTAATAAAATGATTGCCAACACCGCAAAATCAATTTAAGATGAAAAAAACTGCTTGCCTTATCATCTGTTCATTTATCATAGGCATGATAATACTATTCTCATACACGCCACCACTATCTATTAATCACGGAAAGCTGGATTTGAAGCTTTACCTACCTGAAGGCAAACCTCAAGCCATGATCGTAGGTTTTGGCGGAGCCGAAGGAGGAAGTCCGTGGACCTCTGATCACTGGTCAACCACTCGTCAACGGTTTCTGAATGAAGGTTTTGCATTTTTATCTATTGGCTATTTTGGATCTAAAACAACTCCTGATGAATTGGATAGAATTTCGCTCAATGCTATTTATGATTCTATTCAATCTATAGTTAGTAAAAACAACCTCACTTCCAACAAAATAGCACTAATTGGAGGATCCAAAGGTGGTGAACTCATCCTGAATTTAGCCAGTCAATATTCGGTTTTCTCTTGCGTTATTGCCTTGGTTCCCTCACATGTTTCATTTCCGGCTCATACTCCCTGGATGAATACTTCGTCGTGGACGCTAAACGAAGAAGAGTTGACGTACGTGCCAGCCTCATTTGCAGCACTTTCCCCATTGCTCAGCGGGCAACTGGGTGAAGCTTTTGAAGTCATGTTAAAAGATAAGAAAGCTACCAAAGCTGCATTAATTCCTGTAGAACGAATCCAGGGAAGTATCTTGCTATTGTCCGCTGAAAATGACGAACAATGGCCCTCCTCATATATGTGTGATCAAATCATAAAAAGGCTAGAAGATCAATCATTTCCCTATCCACATAAACATATAAAAGTACCTGGTGGACATGGTGCTCCTTTGAAGGAATTTGATGAAATATTTCAATTCCTGGATGAAAATTTCAAACCTGAAATTATTCATACTTCAACGTCTTCACTGGATTAATAGTCGCTGCCTTGAGTGAATGAGCACCAACAGTAATCATGGCCACCAAAAAAGTAGCCAATCCGGCCACTGCAAAAGGCCACAACATGAGATCTATACGATAGGCAAAACTGGCCAGCCACCAATCGATCATCAAATAGGCGATAGGAACTGCGATCACGAATGAAATACCCACAAGTAACATAAAGTCTTTTGAAAGTAGTAATACAATTTCCTTTGGTTCAATACCTAAAACCTTTCGTATACCAATTTCTTTGGTTCGTTGCTCCATTGTAAAAGTTGCTAATCCAAAAAGCCCCAAACATGCTACCAAAATAGCTAAACCTGAAAATACAGTTGTGATCATACTCAATTTGGTTTCAGCTTTATAAGACTCATTCAATCGGTCTTCTAAAAAGAAATATTCAAAAGGTCTACTTGGAATAAATTGCTTCCAGGAAGATTCTACTATTGCAATCGATTCTTGAAGATTATCCCCATCCACTTTCACTGCCATATACTTCATAAACAAATTGAAAGTAAAAGGTTGCGCCCATAAGTCGATAGCTATAGGAGACATTGGGTTGTGCTTAGAAGCAAAATTAAAATCCTCCACCACGCCAATAATTTTACCTTTCCTTTGCCCCATAAGCTCGACGGACTTACCAATGGCTGCTTCAGGCATTCCATAACCTAATTGCTTGATCATAGTTTTATTCACTACCAAAGCTAAACTATCGTCCGTGACGTGGGACTCGTCGTAAGCTCGACCGGCCAAAATCGGGATGTCAAAAGTCTTAAGGAAATCATGTCTTACAAAAAGCCTTGGATAAGGTTTGGACTTCTCCACTCCTTCGAATGTATAATTCATCACCTGATGTTTAGCACCCAAAACTTCTTCTAACGCTGTCACTGATTTTATTGAAGCCTTCGACAGCATTTCGCTTTTCATGCTTTCATAATGATTGGCTATAGGTGTACCAATCACAGGAACCATGATGACCGCCTCCTTATTAAAACCCAAATCATCATCTTGCAAGAATTCCAATTGCTTAATGGCGATAATGGTACCCACTATCAAAATCATCGAAATTGAAAACTGCAGAACGACCAATACTTTTCTGAAATTCATTCCATGGTTGTTTAGCTTTCCTCCCTTGATTACCTCAGTAGTCTTAAATGACGACAAAACAAAAGCAGGATAAAAACCTGCAATCAAACCTACAAACATGGTCAATCCTCCTATGGCTAAAAGGTAAAACGGTGACCAAAATACCATCAACGTTATAGATTTTTCTGTCAATGCATTGAAGCTGGGCAGCATGAATACTATTGCCATAATGGCTATTAAAAGTGCCAATATTGTTTGAAGGATCGACTCAAAGATGAATTGATAAATCAGCTGTTTTTTGAGGCTACCTAACGCTTTTCTAATGCCCACTTCTTTGGCTCTTTTCGTTGCTCTGGCAGTAGACAAGTTGATGAAGTTTATCACAGCAATCAACAATACGAATACAGCTACAGCTGAAAAGACATATATGTTACTTTCGTTGCTATTGGCCTGGATTTCATAGTCAAGTTTTGATTTCAGATGAATATCTGCCAATGGTTGTAGTTCCATTGAAACATCGTCCCTCATTCCCTCTTGAAAATATTTCTGTACAAAATCAGGCAACATATCTTCCAAAACTTGAGGATCTGAATTTTCTTCTAGTACCAGATAGGTCCAGCAAGGATTCCAATACCATCTATTCATGGTATGACCTTGATTTCGATCATTGTAATGGGCACGTAAGGTCGAAAATGATATCAAAAAATCGAATTTGAAATGACCGTTATGTGGGGCATCCGCTAATATTCCCTTAACCACCAAATTTCTTTCCCCTTGAAATTGAATATTTTGACCCAATGGGTTTTCATCACTAAAATACTTTTTGGCCATTGATTCCGTGATCAAGATGGAATTGGGTTCATCCAGTGCTGTAGACTTATCTCCTACGATTATCTCAAAATCGAAGACATCGAAAAATGTAGAATCCACAAAGAAGACATGTGATTCATTGAAGCTTCTTTCTAATTTACGATTAGCCAGCGTAAGGAATGGTGACTGAAAATCAAACATTCTGGTCATGTGAGCTATCTGGCCTGGATAATCGTTAATTAGTGCTGGACCGACAGGAAATGGCTGACTGGCTGAATGCTCGCCTACTCCATCACTTTCAAAATGCTCCACCAATCGGTACGTTCGATCTGCTTTGGAGTGAAATTGATCATAGCTCAGCTCATCATGGATATATAGAAAAATGAGCAAAAAACAGGCAACCCCGATGGCCAGACCCGCTGTATTAATGAGACTATACACACGCTGACGCATGAAATTTCGATAAGCAATTTTGAGGAAATTTTGAAACATGGCTAATGTGTTGTTATGTGTAATTGAGTTTTTTTTGAGTAAAAAGGGTCTTAGTAAATCCAGTGCATCAAACCATACAAATAACTTGGCGTGCAGTTTTCCTTTTTTATTATATCTATCCGAGTACAGTTCGTATAAGTCCCCTTTCAGCATTTCCAAATGCTCTTCTCGGCAAAAAAAGTCGAGTAGCTTCAGTACCCATTTTGGAGGCGTTAACTCCTTCATACAAGTGACAAACCTTTGAAAGACAAGCTAGGCAATGCTTGATAAAGTCCTGTACGCAAGTCATGCGCCTCTCTAGCAGCGGCTCGGCCTGCAGAAGTAATCGTATAAAAGCGTTTCCTTCTTCCTCCTCGGGCTTTGGTTGCTCCTCCCTCTTTTGAACTGATAAATCCTTTCTCAGCAAGTCGATTGAGAGCAGAATGTAATGCTCCGATACTTGGGTTCCTACCCGTTCTTTCCTTCAATTCCTCTTTGATTGAGATGCTATAGGCATTATCATTCAATACCCCAATAACCAAAAGTACAAGCTCTTCAAATTCCCCCAGATAGGTCCCTTTCATAATTAAGATTTAATATACAATTAGGATTCTAATACGCTAAGTACAATGATTAGTTTCCTATTTGCAAATGAAATAATGAAGATTACGCCGCAAAGCGAATTGCACCTACCAAACTGCAATTATTTGTTTGGGAACGTCAAGGTGAATGTGGTACCCTCTCCGACTTCACTTGATACATCAATAGTACCATCGTTGAGCGCAACAAACTCACTGACAAGTACCAGCCCTAACCCTGTTCCCTTTTCGTTGTTTGTACCATAAGTAGAGTGGGTCAATTCGAATATTTCTTCTAGTTTATCTGGAGAAATACCTACTCCATTGTCCGAGATAGTAATCGTTGTCTTTTGGTGATCACAGGTATATCCAACTTCTATTTTAGATCCTTCATTGGAGAATTTTATGGCATTATTGATCAAGTTTCTGATCACAGTAGAAAGTGAATTTTTATCTGCATGTATCAGACAGCCAGAAGAACCAGAAAGATTTAATTCAATCTTTTTTGACTTAGCAGATTCTCTAAGCACAGATATAATTTCTTTGAGGAAAAAATCTATCTTGATTAATTCAGGATTGACTTTGAAATTGCCAGATTGGTTCAATGCCCAGGTCAATAGGTTATCCAATAAATGTCTCAATCTTTTTACTGAATCTGACATGTGCTCAACTAACTCATCCACCATTTCGGTTTGTTGTTCGGTTTGATAATGATGGATTAAATCCGTTAAACCTTGAAGTGAATTGAGTGGGCTTCTTAAGTCATGACCAATAATGGAAAACAATTGCGTTTTCGTATCATTGGCATTTTGAAGAATAAGCCTTTGAGTTTCCAAATCCTTCTTTTGCACTTCGACTTCAGCCGTTCGCTTAGAAACAAGATGCTCTAATTTCAATTTTGATTGTTCCAAACTTGCTGTTCTAATTCTAAAAAGCACATAGATCAATATAAGAATACCTGCGACATAAGCAATAATGGCATATCTGGATCTGTACCATGGTCTACTCACAAAGAAGTGATAGGCGTCTACTTTACTCACTTGATTGACCGTATTTTTAGAGCGGACATGAAAAATATATTCTCCTGCTGCTAGTCCCGTATAATCCTTTTTCGTTTCATGTGACCATTTGGACCATTCATTATCACGACCCACCAGTCTATATTGAAATACTTTTTCCTCACTAGCATTCACTTCATTCGTGAAAAATTTAAACCTTATATCAGTTTGGTCATAAGGCAACACTACTGGATCTACATCAAAACCATTTTCAAAAATCAATGAATCTTTTCCCCAACTCATTTCGCTTATGTAACAACGAAAATCTGTGACTTCTGCCACTGTTGGGATTTTCTGATCATACCGAACTGCACCACCATCACCTATAAACCAAAGTACACTATCTTGATCGGCGAAAGAAGATGTAACGTGAAAATGAGACCCAAAAGCTAAACCGGTAGCTGTCATTTGTCCTTCGTTCATTACCACCAATTCATTGTAGTTGATTCGTTCTTCGTCCTGATAACTTACCCAAAGCTTTTCTTCGCTTGCAGAAACCACCTGTAGTATTTTGGCTGGTTTATTAGAAAGAGCCAATGGGCGTGGATCAGATAATTTACCCGTTTGATCTATATAGTACCAAGCATCTCGAGCCACTACCAGTACTTTATTGCCACAAGGAACAATAGCTGCATTTCCAACCTGATATTCTTCTTCTAGTTTTAAATATTGGGTATCCTTAGCGAATCTATGTGAAACGATTCCAAGTGTACCATACTTAGACACGAATACAATCAAATCTCCTAGCTCTTCTATTTTCTTAATAGGTTCAGTAAATCCTTCCAGATTAATGTATTCAAAACTATTTCCGTTTTGATAGTACATTCCCATGCCTACTTCACCAGATCCAACATATACTTTCGTTTCATCTTTAGAAACTTTAGCGTAGTGCAAGCGCTGATCATCCAAAAACTCAAAATTCTTATTATCGAAGGCTATCAGTCCCCGTTGACAAGCTATAATCATTCGGTCTTTCATGAGATCAAGTGATAATATCTCGAAAAAATCTTCTGGATTAAACGGAATGAAGTGCCCTCCAAATTCACCTTGTTCTAATTTGAAAAGTGCTCTCAGAGTAGTGGCATATATGTTACCCTTGTATCTGATAATGTCTGTGCCTACGTCTTTTAAGCCTCTACGATGATCAAAATATGACAATGGGGAAAGTGTTTTCACCTTACTGGTGCCTACACCATTGGCTATCCAAAGATTGTTGGCGTCGAACATATCCACGAACAGGTATTGAAAATCTATAAGCCCAGATTTTTCATCCAGCATTTCTAATAGCTTTCCATTTTTATCGATTATTGCTACCCCTTTTGTGTAGGCTGCAAATGCGTAATTTCCATCATGTGTGATACAACCATGATATATTTTATACTCCTTAAAAAAATCATCCGCTTCAGTTTCAAAAACCTCAACTTCACCATCTGTTAATAAAAAGAGCCCATCAAATCTACTTCCAACCAAAAGTTTATCCTCATAGGGCAAGAATATATTAACCTTCATATCTGCAAAAAACTCCCCTCCCTCTTTTAGCTTGAGTTCATCTCCATCCAAATACATAAGTCCTATTCCTGCATTTCGAGTATAGATCGTGTCTCGTACAGTAAAGGCAACATCAAATTCTTGATCCGCTGGGTGAAACACCTTGATCTCATTATTCTTTAATCGGAATATGTATTTCTTTGATCTAAATACAACTTCTTTGCTTGAACAGGCAATCTCCCAGACAGCGCCAAAATCATGAAACTTGGGGTCTACGCGATCCATCAGCGAAACATAAGTTAACTTTCCAGACGCAGAGGCATTCAAATAACCAAATTCACCATCTGAGCCAACATAAATATTTCCGTTGTCATCTTGTTGTAACCAATAAACTGATTTCTCTTTAGTGACTTTAACTAGGCTCCAGTCTACACCATTATAGACCAAGACTCCATCGTCATTAGAAAAATAGTAAATACCAAGAGAATCCCTGATTACGTTAAAATTGAAACTACCAGCACGATAGTCTGAAGGGGCATAATAATCTATAAAAGGAAGCCCCTTTTCACTAGACTGAGCCCAAGTGTTACATAAGAAGGTAGGTAGGATGGCTAAACAGAGTACAGCTGACTTCATTAAACTCATCTAAGTTCTTAGTTATATTAAAGACAGGAGGAATGGAATCATAAATTAACGGAAACTTATCAATTAAACCTAGCTACGCCAGCAATAAAACAGACATTTACTATAAAATAGGTATTTGGCTTTAATTGAAGTTTCTAAAAATGAAAAGAGGCTAATCATAAGATTAGCCTCTTCCTATTTGTTGTAGATATCTGAAATTATTCTTTAATAAATTTCAGTTGGGTATTCTTTTTATCTTGATTTAGACTTAGAATATAAATGCCATTATCCAAAGGACTTACATCCAGTTCTTGAACTGAAAGATGAATATGGTCTTGAGAATAAACGACCTGCCCTTGCATATTGAAAATTCTCAAACTTCCTATTGTCCAATCATCAGGAAGATAAACCGTAAGAATGTCCCGAGCTGGAACAGGATAGAGTCTTATTTCATTATTTTCTTCAAACCCTAAGACATCTTCTTCCTCTTCCTCCTCTTCTTCCTCATCATCAGTAATGGTAATAGTCACTGCATCAGAAGTGGCTGAACATCCATTGCCAGATTCAACTGTCACCTTATATACTCCACTTTCTGTGGCTTCATAAGTAGCTTCATCAGCCCCACTTATCACAGCATCATCCTTGTACCAGACATATTCATACCCTTCTACTTGAGCTACCTCCAACGTATGCTCTGACTGACTGATCTCCACATTTGGTAATGCGTAAGGTTCAATACTTGTCTCAAAT
The DNA here is from genome assembly GCF_039969095.1 of Reichenbachiella sp. Taxonomy (GTDB): domain Bacteria; phylum Bacteroidota; class Bacteroidia; order Cytophagales; family Cyclobacteriaceae; genus Reichenbachiella. The sequence continues at coordinate 34,521 of NZ_JBDVOL010000010.1, read as the reverse complement.
TTATCATCTGTAGTAATTCCTTGTGCATCTACTCCTTCGACAAATAATGTTTCACCAGTTGTAGATTCATAAGTATCTCCACCTGCCTGAATAAGCTCATCGTCTTCGTTGTACCAGTTGTATTCATACGCACCACTAGCAGTCACTGAAGAGGCATCTCCTTCACAGTTAGTAACATTTGAAAATGTAATCTCAACCTCGTAGGTCTGTATTTTCACTTCTAAATACAAGACATCTTCGGCATACGCACCAGATTCATCCGTAGCTCTAAACACGATTTCGTAGGTATCTACGTCCTCATTCATTGGAGTTCCTGAAAGGTTATTATCACTTTCTGTCAACCACTCAGGTGCGTCAGAAATAGAATAAGTCAATTCGTCGTCTGCATCCACATCATCGAAATTGCCAGTAGGGAAATCATAACTAAATGAAGAACCTGTAAATATGGCAACTGACCCAGCTTCTTGAATTCTGGTGGGAGCGTCATTGATATTTAGAATTTCAAATTCAAATGTAGCACTTACCGAACCTCCTAAATCTGAAGCTGTAATCGTCAATTCGCTCAATCCAACATCGTCATTAGATGGAGTTCCAGACAGTTCTTCGCCATTCTGAGTCATCCATTCTGGTTTACTGTCTATTTCAAATTCTAACTCATCGTCTTCTACATCTTCGAACAAAGAAGTGATATCCAAACTAAAGCTTCCATCCTCATCAAAATCGCTTAAAGACCCTGACACATACGGCAAATCATTAACCGCTGCCACGTTGAGACTTAGCGTGTAATCTGAAGTTAAAAGTCCATCCGATGCGCTTATAGTTAATTCCAATTCACCATTTTGATTAGATTCTGGTGTAGCACTTACTGTATAATACTGCGAACTCAGCTCATAAGAAATGTTAGAATTATCGACAATTCCCTGATCCGAAGAGGTCACTCCAAATGTAGTAATCGCGTCTCCATCTGGATCAATTACCTCTATTACCAAATCGCTAAGCGTGCCATCTTCATTTATAGTTTGATCAGCAACAGCTTCTATAATCGGCGCATCGTTTACAGCGCTGATGTTAATAGTAAACTCATGCAATTTGGAAGCCCCATCTGCTGATGCGATTAGGAACAATTGTTCGGTTCCATTTACATTCTCAATACTACTTATTTCAATTAATTCATTCACATCATCCACTGTAGCAGTGAAAAGATCATTTCCAACCAACTGATAAGATAATGCACTTCCAGAATTAAAAACATCTGATATATCTATCGGTGTGTCTTCAAAATCTTCATCAAGTGCAATCGTACCTAACGGAGTTCCAATTGATATTGTGACACTTTCAGCTTCCACTACAAAATCAACGATGAAAGACGCATCAGTACCTCCACCACCATCCGAAGCAGTGAAAGTTATGGTTTCTGTTCCGCTAAAATCCTCAGTAGTAGAGACTACCGTAGCAATTTCATTTAGAAAAGAAATCCCGATGTTGGTCTCTCCAGTAGCATCAAAGGATAAACTTGCTATATCAGTTTCAACATCTTTGAAATAAGAAGCCATATCTAAAGTATAATCAGGAAAATTTTCTACTAACAATTGATCTGGAATCTCCTGAATCACTTCAGGATCATCATTGACCGGATCAAAAGTCACATCAAAACTGACTGTGTTTGATAGTGCATTGCTAGCACCAGAGCCATCATCAGCTACTACTGTGACAGTGGCAGATCCAAAAGCGTCTGCTCTTGGTACAATCTTCAGCGTATTTCCAGTAAACTGTGTATATGCCAATGTAGGGTCATCAATAGAAGCATAATAACTAAATATAAGTACATCACCATCTTCATCTGTGGCTGAAAGTGGCACTTCTATCGTAACGTCCTCATCTGCACTTTTATCCGTAACATCCGCTAATACCGGCGAGTCATTGACTGGCACAACTGTTACGTTAAGCTGTCTCAAAACCAAATATTCCTCTTCGGTGTCTACCTCTTCTACCCACACAGTGACTACTGCACTCCCATTAAAATTTCCAACTGGAGTCAAGCTCAAATCACCATCTACAATACTTACTAAAAGGTTTTCATTGTTAGAAGAAGCAGAAACAGTTAGTTCATTATCCGGATCCGAATAGTTGAGTCCAATCAGTTTGGAATCTCCTTCATCCACCTGTTGGTTTGGAATAGATGCTAGTTTTGGTGCATCATTGACGGCTTTTACACTTAAACTAACCTCGGCATCTTCGAAAACATTTCTAAATGGATTGTAAACTTTGAACCCAAAGTTATCTTCACCACCCAAATCTCCAGTAGAGGTATATTTTGCTTCCCAAACTTTCAGATTGTTATTGGATTTCACCAAAGTAAGTCCACTGATCACTCCTTTTCCTGGGTTGGTTGTGAATTCCAATGTAGGAGTGGATTCAAAACCTGCAAAATCAATCGCAATCATTTGCACTTTAACCGATTTATTTTCGGGAACGGTCATATCACTTCCGATCACAAAATAATCTCCATCTTCACCAGCTCTTATTTTTCCTCCTGAATTATTGTCGATCACATAGGTATCTAAAGAAGAATATCCATTATCAGCAGTAACTAAAACGGTAATAAGTACTTGTGCTTCAGAAAAGAGATAATTATGCGTTGTTTCATTTACGTCAAATTCATAGGACGCAGACAAAGTTCCCAACTCCAAATCCGTATTGGCAATTGTTGATTTTTCTATATTGACAAACTGTGGATTGAGCGGATCACTGATATTGTAGTAATTAACGTCAATTCCATAATTTTCATTAAAAACAGTATCTGCAAAATGAACGGCAAATGTATTGCCATCTCTAGTCAAATCCGTCACCTGATGAGGCGTATCCTGAAGTAAGAATTTGAATGCTACCAAGGCTTCTTGTGAAGAAAGATTGGTATTCACTTCATTGACTTGAAACTCCAGAGTATCCTTATAAACTATATCCGGCAAAAGTCCTGGACTCGGCGTAAAAATCAACTCATTGGTAACGAGGCCATCAGCCAATGACAAGGTACCTTTTTCAGGTTCTCTTGTGATTTCAAACTCAATGGGCGCACCTTCTGGATCATAACCATCCAGTTCTAATACCTCTCCCAATTCATAATAAAACTGTATGGAAGGGGATATCGCTACTGGTGGATCATTAACTTCCGGTTGAGCCAAATCACCCAACAAATAGCCAATTTTACCAGTATAGTCTCCGCCCGCTATGCTTCCTTGTACATATTGGCCAGCGATACCAAAAGTGGTATACCCGCCATTCGTCCCCCATCCTGCACCCAGGTGTAGTGTACTAGGAGCTAACAAGGTATCGGGTTGAGCCTGTACCAGTTGTACAGCGAGGAGCATGATGCCTATTAGATAATATCTTATCGTTTTCATGTCTTTTGTGTTTTAGTTAAACAATCAAACAATCAATTATCGAGAGACAGTGGCTTTGCTAGCCTCCATGGTTTGCTTCGCTAATAGTTTTTGTATTAAGTCAATTTTGATTTCAAGCTCGTCTACTTTGGTCAGTTCTGCTTTCAATTCAGCATTCTCTCCTTGCAGTGTTCCTACTTGCTCCGACAGTTCTTTTACGGCCTCTATTAGCACAGCGGTCAACGCGGCATAGTTTACCGATTTGTATCCTTCGTCATCCGTTTTCACTAATTGTGGAAATACGGCTTCCAGCTCTTGTGCCAAGACACCGACTTGTTCTTCTTTGTTATCAATGCCTTTTTGCTTTTTAGCCAACTTGTTCCAGTTATAGGTATAACCGTTCAACTGCTGAGTCTTAGCCAAAGCGCCATCGATGGATTTGACGTTTTTCTTGAAACGAGCATCCGAGGTGTGAGTAACGGCTCCAGTAAAATCTCCTGTTCCATTAGTACCATTAAGGACTACTTGTGCCGCACTTCCTGAGTACATTTCCAGTATACCTCCACCAGAATTATCATAATTCATAACAATACCATCAGTATAAGCATTTTGACCCATGTTAATTCCACCAGAAGTGATACTCATTTTAGAATCATTACTTTGGTTGGTGCTCAATTCAAGACTTCCTGAATAGTTTCCACCACCTAGATCTACATTACTTGCTACTACGCTAGACCCGCTGTTACTTGTATTCAATTCCAATCGACCGGCTTCTTCTGTGCCTACTTGTTCTACTCTCAGTCTAGACAAACCAAAAAATGCTTGTTTGGACCCTTCCAGATAAAACTCTGGATTACTACCGTCGATAAAAGAACCAACAATTGCTGCACCAGTGTAATTCTCTGAATCATCAAAACTGAGTAATCGTGCATACCCATCATTTCCATTTCTTCCAAACCAACCTACATTGGCACCATTGTCGTTATTGGTTTTGTAGTCACCATTTGACTCAAAACTTCCCGCTACGACATTTCCATTAAATGAAGCATCTCCATTTTCACCATTCAATTCCACTGTATGCGTTGGACTTCCTCCTCCTGCATCAACATAATTTCTCAAAAGCAAGTATCCATAGCTTCCAGATCCATCATTATTTACTTCGAGAGAAGCTCTGCCTCTATCAATTATGCCGCTATCATCAGTACCATCTAAGAAAATGACACCTCTTTCAGATCCGCCGTTTCCTTCCCAAGATTTGGTTCCAAGGTTAACTCTGTTGTTGCCCATGCTGACTGAACCAGCAAAAGTTCCGTCTCCATTTTGACCATTGACATTGAAAGTTTCTGTATTGGTATTTCCTGCCAGATTTGATCTGGTAATAGACAAGCCACCCCAATCATCAGTTCCGTTTGATCCGATAGACATATTAATGTTTGAATGATACCAACCATCGCCCGAATCCGTTCTACCGTACATTTGAAAATTCGCCAAATCGTTGTTTTCCCAGGCCTGGCCACCCATTTGTATGTTTGGTGTATTCGTTCCTCTGAGAAACATTTCTGTTGAATAACCATCGGTATCATTTCCTCCGGCATCATTTATTACACCCACAGAGAATGCAGCTCCATTGTTACTGGTGTTAATTTCCAGTTTACCGGCTTCTTCTGCGCCAACTTGCTCCACTCTCATTCGAGCCAAACCTAAATATTCTTGCTTGACACCTTCTAAATAGAATTCAGGATTAGATCCATCTGCAAAAGCACCAATAAGTGCGGCACCTGTTACTTCTTCTGCATCATCATACGTGACGATTTGAGCGAAGCCATCATTATTATAGCCTCCAAACCATCCAACATTCTGATGGTTTTCATTATAGGTATATAAGTTACCTCTACCTTTGTTAGTCACTCTTAATTGAGCACCTAGATTTCTTAAAGAATCATATAACCAAAGTCCCCCTGCATAGCCACCACTTGATGTTCCCAGAATTACTTTTGTAGAATCATTAGTACCATAAAGCAATACCGAACCAGCATCGTTGGTATCAAAATAGCTTAACTCTGCTCTTACGTCACCGTCTGGATTTCTCACTTCGAACAGTGAGTCACTTGCCAGATTTATTGGTGAACCATTTACTAACAACTCACCATTGATGTTCACATCACCTTCGAAAAATCCAGCATAATTTTCCACACCATCGTTGGCTTGCCCATAGACACCATAGTTTACCCCAGGCCCATATGCTCTACCAGCAATCCCGTGATTTTCTACCGCATCACCAGTACCTGCATTTGATATACCGTGCACACCGAAGTTCCATACCCCAGCAGTTCCAGAATTAGAGCCTTCCACTCCCGTATTGTTCCAAGTATTTCCATTGGCATTTCCTTCAACACCAAAGTTGATAGATCCTTCTCCATAGTTTGTTCCTGTGTCACCGTTCCCGTTTCCAGTAGCGTATCCTTTGACTCCATGATTGTACTTACCAGCACCAGCTCCGTAACCCATCAAACCACGATGATTTCCTGTACCATCACCTGCTGACTGACCATAAACACCATATTGAAAATCTGTATTGCCTGCGCCCGAAACAGCAAAACCTTCTACCCCGGTATTTTGAGTGGTTGATTGAGCAACTCCTTCTAAAGCCGCTGTTTGAGCATCTCCTGAACCGTCCACTACCACAGTAAGCCCATTAAATTCTGGCCCATCTTCGTCAAATGTTTTATTGATTTGATCTGGAATATTTTCCCCCACTATTTCCTTACTAATAAAAGGAGCATATAGCGGAACATCTGCAACTTCCGTTCCTCCAATGCTAACCGTCATTTGTGGCGTTGCGCCATTTGTAAACATGTCTGTAGGAAAAGCAGTCGAAGCGCCTAACACTACGGCATAAACTCCTTGCGTCACATTCACATTTTCATGTGTCTCGGTCCATGCTGGATCATCGATGGTAAAAGTGATGTTCACAGTACCATTTACAGCTGTTCCACTTTGATACAAAGTTCCCTGAAAGGGAATCCTTTGATTTTGAGCAAATAGATTTGAGATGGATAGTATTGCTACACCAAGCAACGCTATGCAAGAGTTGTAATTAAGCTTCATAATTCTCGGTTTTCTTTTCAAGTCACCTGACAATTGTCAGACCATCAAATAAAAGAAGAATTACAAAGAAGTTAAATACTTATTTCTTAGTACTTTTTCAATACGATATTGAAATAATACAAGAATAAATCGATTCAGTTCAAGTAAGAGGACGTTTGGCTAAAATAATTCAAGTTGCTCCGGCAACAATCTGAAACTTTTTCTATGATGGGGAGTGATACCAAAATCGCGAATCGCCTGGCGATGTGCTTTGGTCGGATAGCCTGCATTCGATTGCCAACCATATTCAGGAAAGTCTTGATGCAAGTCAGTCATCAACTCATCCCGATAAGTTTTGGCGAGTACTGATGCTGCGGCGATTGAATAATATTTTCCATCCCCTTTGATGATGGTTTCGTGTGGAATGTCAGAATAGGTCTTGAATCTATTGCCATCAATCAGCAACAGCTCGGGTTTAGTTTTTAACTGATCCACTGCTCTATGCATAGCCAAAAAAGAAGCATTCAGGATATTGATTTCGTCAATTTCGGTATGTGAGACCACACCTACAGCCCAAGCAATAGCATCAGATTTGATTTCCTCTTTAATAGCATTTCGCTGTTTTAGGCTTAGTTTCTTGGAATCATTTAATACAGCATGGGAATAGTCGGAAGGGAGAATCACAGCAGCTGCTACCACAGGACCTGCCAGACAACCTCGCCCAGCTTCGTCGCATCCTGCTTCAATAATTCCTTCTTCAAAAAATGACAACAAAGACATCCGTCAAAAATAGGAATCTTGTAAAGAAAAACTCCTATTTTCATTGTATTCTGTACCTTCGCATTTCGTTTAATAGAAATGGCAAAAATAGGAACCGACATATTGCACGCTGCAGCCCTTCTCAAAGCCGGAAAATTGGTAGCCATCCCTACTGATACGGTTTATGGCTTAGCTGGTCACGCGCAAAAAACGGAGACTCTCCAGGAGATTTTCCTTGTCAAGAAGCGTCCACAAGACAAACCTCTCATAGCCCAGGTAAACCACCTAGAAAAGGCGACCGGCTTTGTAAAAAACATACCCAATCACGCTCGGACTTTGGCAGAAAAGTACTGGCCAGGTGCATTGACTTTGATTTTTGAAGCGACTCAAGAAGTTTCACCTGTCATGCTTTCGAATGGAAAAACCATGGGACTTCGCGTGCCCGATCACGATATGACCTTGGAGCTTCTCAAGCAGCTCGATTTTCCATTGGCTGTAACCAGTGCCAACTTGAGTGGGCACCCCAGCCCCACTACGGCAGAAGAAGTAAATGAGCAAATTGGGGACAGAATTGCCTATATATTGGATGGTGGGCCAAGTGTACACGGACAAGAGTCGACCATCGTAGGATTTGAAAATAAAATGCCCGTCATTCTCAGAAAAGGAGCGATTTCGGAAGAAGATATTTTGGCAACACTCAATTTGAAGTTGAGCCATTAGAGAATTTAAATGAACATGGTTAATAAATAAGCGCATGACCCAAAAGGCACGTTGATGTAATAGTGAAGGCTAATTAAGCAAAAGCTTCTTTGTCATTTCGAACAATAGTGAGAAATCTCATCGAAATCAAGAAAAATGACGCTAAGATTTCTCCGTTCCGTCGAAATGACTAAAGAGAATTAACCTTCACTCTCCTTACCAATGGCCATGATTGCTAAAAATTTATTAGATAATAAACACGAATTACAATGAACACACTTGATCAATTCAATTTTGAAGGCAAAAAAGCTTTAGTACGGGTAGATTTTAACGTGCCTTTGAATGCAGAATTTAAAATTACGGACGACACCAGAATCAAAGCGGCAACGCCAACCATTAAGAAGATTCTTTCTGATGGAGGATCTGCTATTTTAATGAGTCACTTGGGCCGACCAAAAGTTGGTCCTGAAGAAAAATTCTCTTTAAAACACTTGGTTGATACATTATCCGAAAGGTTTGGTACAAAAGTGAAATTCGCAGAAGATTGTATTGGACAAGATGCGACTGATTTAGCAGCTGGCTTACAAGCAGGCGAAGTTTTACTACTCAACAACTTAAGGTTTTATAAAGAAGAAACTAAAGGTGATGATGTTTTTGCTGAAAAGCTTTCTAAGCTTGGTGATGTATATGTAAATGACGCATTTGGTACGGCTCACCGTGCGCATGCCTCAACTACAATAGTGGCCAAGTATTTTTCTGACAAAGTGTGTGGCTATGTAATGCAAGCAGAATTGGACAATGCTGAAAAAGTATTGAACAACCCAAACAGACCATTCACCGCGATTATGGGAGGAGCTAAAGTTTCTGATAAGATCATGATCATTGAAAAACTACTTGATAAAGTAGACAACTTGATCATCGGTGGAGGTATGTCTTACACATTTACTAAAGCCAAAGGTGGGCAGATTGGAAATTCACTTTGTGAGGATGACAAACTAGAACTGACTAAGGAGCTTGAAGCCAAAGCCAAAGAAAAAGGGGTGAATTTGTATTTACCTATTGACAACAAAATTGCTGATGACTTCAATAATGATGCAAATTCAGATTTTGTAGATGGAGATAAAATTCCTGACGGCTGGATGGGATTGGATATCGGACCAGAAACTATCAAAATGTTTAGTGAAGTAGTTGCCAATTCTAAAACTGTACTTTGGAACGGACCAATGGGTGTATTTGAGTTCCCAAATTTTGCAACGGGAACAGAATCTATTGCCAAATCAGTAGTCGCTGCGACTGAGAACAATGGATTCTCCCTAATCGGAGGTGGAGATTCTGCTTCTGCGATTAACAATTTGGGCTACGGTGACAAAGTTTCTTATGTATCTACAGGCGGTGGTGCATTGCTAGAATACATGGAAGGCAAAGTATTGCCGGGAGTAGCTGCTTTGGAAGATTAATTGATTCAAAAAATTATAGGTAAGCCTTTCTGATTCGTCAGAAAGGCTTTTTTTATTCTAAAATTCTGAATCCAGCACGAAATTCAATTCCTCATGTGTGACAGGATGAATAAAAGACAGCTCTGCCGCTTGCAAATGTAATCTGGCATCAGACTTACCATACAAGTCGTCCCCCACCATGGGCGTATTCAGTCCGTCCTGATGAGCGGCATGCACTCGCAACTGATGTGTTCTGCCAGTTAAAGGCCAGAGATGAACCAGAGTTTGATTGGCAGTTCTTTTAACAACTTTCCATTTTGTGGCGGCAGGCTTGCCATGCTCAAAACACACCAACTGTCTCGGACGGTCTTCGATATCTGGTCGAAGCGGCAAGTCAATTGTACCCGAATCTTCTTTGAGAATACCTTCCAAAAGTGCCACATATCTCTTTTTTATCATTCTTTTCAAAAATTGATCCTGCAAGTCTTTGTGAACTTCTTTAGTCTTCGCCACCAACAGCAATCCTGAAGTGGCGCGATCCAAACGATGCACTAAAAGAGGCCCAGTAGCTTCTGGGTATTTCTTAGCCATTCTGGCCAATACCGAATCTGCATTTGACTTTCCCGGAACCGACAAAAACTCATGAGGTTTGTTAACAACCAATAAATGTTCGTCTTCATACACGACATTTAGTACTTTTTCCTCTGTAGAAACGCGCATCATTGGACTCTCTTCTACTTCCATTCCTTCTAACATATGGGACAGAATAGGCTCGCATTTTCCCTTGCAGGAAGGATAGAAAAAGCTGTGTTTCCTTACTTCGGACTTAGGCGACTGACCCCACCAGAATTCAGCCATTGCCAATGGTTTCAATTGATGTTGAAAAGCATATTGCAACAACTTAGGCAAAGCGCAATCTCCAGCCCCAGACGGAGGCACTTTAAAAGTTGTTTCAGAGAAGATATCACAAACCCCGCGGGTCTTCATTTCAATATTCAAAAATTGATACTGATCGAAAATTTTCTGCTGGAGTTCATTTGACAAGTTTCGTCGTTTCTTCTTCAGCGCTTGAACTTTTTCCTCCCAAATTTTGAATTCCGCTTCTTGCTGAATCAACTCTTTTTTCCACTTTCTCGCTAGATCCTTACTTTGATAATGCAGCTGCATACTCTCCTCTTTGAGTTTAGCCTCCAACTGTTCAAAGGCATCAGCAGACATTGAGGCTTTCTCTTTTTCTCGCCTTAATTTTCTTTTCTGTTTGGCTTCCTTCTGATTTTTTTTTGATGAAGATATCTCTTCCTGAGCTTTTTTTTGAATTTTGTTCCATTCTGAAACAGCTTCAAGATACTCTTCGGAATTCAACAATTCCCTCAGTTCTTCACTGACTTGTTCAATCTCTTTTTCTCCTTTTCTAAAAAAGCTATCAACAGTCAGATAGTCCACTACAGGAGGGACAAATCCAGGCCAGTGATGCTCTTCCGCTAATTTTCCAGAAAAAGCAGACAAAAAACCAATTGCTCCTTCTTGATTTTGAACCAACAGCACGCCAAACATTTTCCCAATGTTGACACCATCCACCCAGCGGTCAATCCCAAAATCATGCTGCCAATCTTTTTGCTCCAGCAAATGCTTTTGAAGTTGCTTTGCAGCCATCAGACACAAGGGATGTGGCTCATAGAAGAAAGGATAGGTAAACTGCTTGGGCAGTTCTATTCCATCGATATTTTCATGGAAACGGGTGAATAGTTTATCCTCGACTAAGGGTGCCTGACTCATAAGTGGCAAAGGTAGATGGAATGATTCAGACTACCGAAACCTGATACCAGGTTCATCATAACTTGTATGCAACAGCATTCGATAGCCCATTACAGAAAGTCTTTTTAGAAAAATCCAGAAGGTTTGTTACTTACTACTTCTTTTTAAACTCCTTCCAACCCAAAGCAGCGGCGCCTAAAACGGCTGCATTGCGGTCCATCAAGGAAGAAGGGAGAAGTTTTACTGTATTTTTGAAAGGTTTGAACATGAATTTTTCCATGTAGTACGTGGCTGGATCGAGCAAATAATCACCGGCATTCACTAATCCTCCAAAAAGGAAGATCGCTTCTGGGCTAGTATGCACAACAGTATCTGCCAACTTTTGTCCGAAAATTTGCCCCGTATATTCGAAGGCTTTGATTGCTATATAATCATGATCTTTTGCGGCATTGGTGATCATTTCAGCCGTCATGTCATTATAACTCACATCACGCAATACACTAGGCCGTGTATAGTCAGCCATCATTTTGAATACGGTTTTTTTAATACCTGTAGCGGATACATAAGTCTCCAAACAGCCCCTTCGACCACAACCACAGTATCTTCCATCAGGGTTAACACCTACATGTCCAATCTCTCCTGCAATCCCACTATGGCCATATACAATCTCGCCATTGACTACAATACCGCTACCCAGACCCGTACCTAATGTAAATACCACAAAGTCTTTCATGCCTTGCGCACCACCAAAGTTCATTTCACCTAGCGCGGCGGCACTTGCATCATTGGTTAAAACCGTTGGCAAATCGAAAACTTGACTAATCAATTTCTGAAGCGGAACATTATCTCCCCATGTAATGTTGGCAGCTTGCTTGATCGTACCATCAAAATAATTAGCATTAGGAGCACCTACGCCTACACCAACGACAGATTTACCCTCTAGGGATGGAAGAATATTTTTTTTTAGCTCAACTAAGAATGAATCCACATTTTCATGCGCACGAGTGGCAAAAGTACCCTCAGCAATCATATTGCCTTTCTTATCTACAAGGCCATATTTAGTATTGGTGCCACCGATATCAATTCCTAGTATATAATCTGCCATATTTTTCCTTTTAACCTCTCAAAAATAGAATAAGCCGAGATGATTAGGTGTAATAAAATATACTTTTTTTGCTGATTTCTGTACTTCTACGTATCACAATTAAACAAAACCGTTAATACCATAAAAATTTATATGATATCCTTAAACAAGTTTATAAATTGTATGGAGAAATATGTCCATATACGGTTACTCCTCATACGACTCCCCTAGAGACTTCCTTAAGAATGGTTATTTACAAACCATTGTTCCTAGCTTATTCAGGAAAGTTAAAGGCGTTAAATATGAGCGCGAACGAATTTCAACTCCCGACGAGGACTTTTTGGATCTGGATTGGATAAAATCTGGGCATGAACGTTTAGTTATAATTTCTCATGGTTTGGAAGGCAACTCAGATCGTCATTATGTGAAAAGTTGTGCCCGGCATTTTAATAATCATGAATTTGATGTATTAGCATGGAATTACCGGTCATGCAGTGGAGAGATCAATAAAAAGCTAAGGCTGTATCACCATGGAGATACGGAAGATTTAGAGCAAGTCATTACGCATGCGATAGATACGAGACGTTATAAAAAAATTGTTTTAGTAGGGTTCTCGATGGGAGGAAGTACTACGCTCAAATACCTCGGAGAATATGGGCCTGGTGTTCCGAAACATATCGTAGCTGCGGCTACTTTTTCTGTCCCCTGCAATCTTTGGGATAGTGCGCATCAGCTGACTTTTAGAGAAAACTGGTTTTTCAAACAGCGGTTTCTTAAAAAAATGATCAAAAAGGTCAAACAAAAACACGATCAATTCCCTAGTGAAGTAAATATTGATGGTATTGATCAGATTATTTCTTTTGGCCAATTTGACGAAAGGTATACTGCTCCCTTACACGGCTTTAAAAACAGCAGACACTTTTACCGTACCGCTACTTCCGATCTTCACTATGCAGGTATCAGATTGCCATCTTTAATTGTGAATGCAAAAAACGATCCGCTCCTTGGAGAAAAATGCTACCCTTATAAAGCCTGTAAATATCATGAATACTTACATCTGGAAACACCTAGAAAAGGCGGTCATGTTGGTTTCTTTAAACTGGGATCTAAAACTTCTTGGATGGACGAAAGAGCGCTTGAGTTTGTAAAGGATTACGCCAGACTCTAATCAACTAAGCCTTTTCCTTATTTATCCGCTCGATGTGATTATGCATTACTACAAACCACAAAGGCGGAACCATAGATAGTAACATCATACCGGGATATCCAGTTGGCATTTGAGGACTCGCTTCATGATGACTAAGAATTTGGTATTTCCTACTGGCCAGAAAGTGGTGATCTGAATGCCTAGAGAGTTCGAAAAGAAATAGCCTACCAAGCGTATGATTAGAATTCCAGGAGTGCCATGGCTGCACGCGCTCATATTGTCCAGTTTCTTTTTGTGTACGACTCAATCCATAATGCTCAATATAATTGACAGTTTCTAACTGTATGATTCCTATCAGAGCCGCTACAAGAAAATAGATCATTGGCATGTAGCCAAAACCCCAATAAATCAAGACTAAAAAAGCCAATTGTATCAGTTGGAATCTTAGCATTTCATTATGAATAGAGATAGAGCTGTAGCCCTTCTTTTTCATTTGTGCTGTCTCTATTTTCCATGCCGAAATATATCCCATGATCATGGAGCGAAACCAAAAGAAAAACACCCATTCTCCCCTTCGTGCAGATGAAGGATCTTCATGAGTTGAAACATTTTTATGATGACCTCTATTGTGCTCGATGTAGAAGTGCATATAAAGAGAACTAAGCAGTAACGACTTCGCCAAAAACCTTTCAAATTTATTTTTGCGATGACCCAGCTCATGTGCCACATTGATACCTAATGCACCACAAGTAATGCCCATAGAAAGTATGCGCCCTGTTAACTCTAACGGTGTGCTTTCTATAACGCCAATAACAGACACAAAATAAAAAAGTAAGGCAAACTGAACAGGTACTACCAAATACAGCAAATAATCATAAATGCGGTCTTTGGCTAACAGTTCTTCTTGCGCCTGATCTAAGTTTTTTTGATCGGCACGAAAGAATAACTCTAAGAAAGGGAGTAAAGCATATACCAAAATAGCGGTGCTGAAAGTCCACCAACCAGACGTATTGATAGAGAAATAGGCAACAAATGGAATAATAAATACTATGGAATATTTAAGAAATCGAATATTCATGGGTAATCCGTTGTTTGTATCACCTATAAATATAATGTGGTAAAAGTACTATTCCTATAATTCCCCAAAGGAGAACATATAAGCTATTGATACGCCAAATACCAGATTGTTGGATGTATTAGGAATGCCCGATGACAAAGAGCCAGGTTCGAGCATATTGCTCAAGCTAAACGAAAAACTACTTTCCAGCATCAATGTTCCAAAGTCAAAATCATAAAATGCACCAGCACCGCCTCTAAAGCCATACCCAAACTTATGATCTCTGGATTCATCGAAGGGATAAAATTGTTGATCTCCTGTATCGGATGGTAATGTACTTTGGGTTACATTCACTAAGAACTCTGCAAAACATCCTGCATTCGCATAAATATGAAGCTGCTTTTTACCGGTGTGTAGGTTGACCAAAAGTGGTATTTCAATGTAGTCTAGCTCAGTGATGAAATCCGGCTCTCCATTGTCAAACTTTTGTTTCCAGCCTTTTTGGGTGTAAAGCAATTCGGCTTGTAAGCCTATATGGTGACGGATATAGTTCATCGCAATGATACCTCCCTGGTATCCACCTTCCAATCCTGTTACTATATTAGACCCGTTAAATGAATGGAAAAAATAAGCTGAAGATAGATTATATCCACTTTTCAAACCCACATAGGTTTTTCTTTGAGCATGCGTCTCATTTGAGATGAAAATGCCTAAAATCAAGAGCAGGTATACGGATACTTTTTTCATTTGAAATCTATCGAACCGCTAAATTATCAAATTGCTTGGGAATAGAAGTGAGGACAAAAAAAATAGTCCTGAAATCAGGACTATTTTTTCTTTTTGGCTTTGGCCTTAGCTTTTGGCTTTTCAGATGTGGTTGCTTTCTTTTTATGTGGGCGACTCACGCCGAAAGACCCTTTGCTAATTTTACCTTTTTTTGTTTTTATGTCTCCTCTACCCATGAAATGTTGTTTTAGTTGTAGAAGATAATCTAAAAGGAAATCAGCGAATTACCAAATATCAACTCTTTCTTCTGGTGATCTCCACAATTCATCTCCTTCTTCGATTCCAAACGCTTCATAGAAAGCTGTCATGCTAGACACTGGACCGTTTACTCTAAATTTACCTGGTGAGTGCGTATCTCCAATCAGCAACCGCTGCTCGAGCTGTGGTCTGTATTTGCCTCTCCAAAGCGTCGCTTGAGACATGAAAAATCTTTGCTCTGGCGTCATTCCATCAATATTTTCAGGCCTACCGTTCTTTTCATAAAACATCTGCAAAGCATCATAGGCAATCAGCATTCCACCAAGGTCAGCTATGTTCTCGCCTAAAGTTAGTTTACCATTCACATTGAGTGTATCCTGAACGGTAAAGGCATCATATTGCCCCACCATGATTTGAGCTCTTCGATCAAACTCCTCTGCATCCGCTTCTGTCCACCAATCTTTCAATTCGCCTTCATGGTTGTACTTACGGCCGCTGTCATCAAATCCATGTGTAATTTCATGCCCGATCACAGCACCTATCCCACCATAATTCACCGCTTCATCAGCTTTGTAATTATAGAAAGGAGGCTGTAAAATCCCTGCTGGGAATACAATTTCATTAGCAGGAGGATTGTAATATGCATTTACTGCAGAAGCAGCCATATGCCATTCATCTGGATCTATGGACTTCCCAAGTTTGCCAAAGTTTTCTTCATTAGAGAATGTATTGGCATTCCATCTATTCTGCACATAGTTGTCCTTTGTAATCTCAATGCTGCTATAGTCTTCCCACTTGTCAGGATATCCAATTTTCACTTTGAGCTTAGTCAATTTCATGTGAGCTTCCTTCTTAGTCTCTTCGCTCATCCATGTCAACTGATCAATTCGGTTGTGCATGGCTGCTTTGATATTATTGACCATCTCCAAGCATTTTTCTTTCGCTTCTGGAGGGAATACTTCGTTCACATATAGCTTACTTAATGCATCGCCCAAATTACCATTTGTGGAATTAACCATTCTTTTGGCTCTTGGTCTCATCTCTTCTTGACCAGACAATTGTTTACTATAAAAGTCAAAACCAGCCATTACAAAATCATTAGACAAGTAACCTGAGCTTGAGCTAATAAATCTTAATTTGAGATAGTCCTTTAGATCTGAAAGTTCGGTACTTTCAATTACTGCAGGCATTTTAGCTATATATTCGATTTGGTTTACGTTCACCTCACTAATGTCATTTACGCCAATTCCACTGAAAAACTTTTTCCAGTCAATAAAGTCGCTCTTAGCCTGCAAATCTTCTAGGGTCAACTTATTGTAAGTAGTTTCTGGGTTTCTACGCTCCAACCTTGTCATTGAATTTTCGGCCAACTTAGATTCCAAAGCAAAAATATTTTCAGCTTTGGCAGCGGCTGTAGTAGAATCCCCTCCTACTAACACAAAAAGTTTAGTCATGTACGCCTTGTACCCAGCGATAATATCTTTTCCAGTGTTGTCCTCTCGGAAATAATAGTCTCTATCAGGTAGACCTAGTCCAGACTGAGTCAAATTCATGATATACTGATCTGTTTGCTTGTCATCAATACCCACATAGATATTGTATAACGGTGTAATACCGATCATTTGCAATGCTGACAAGGTACTTTCTAAATCATCTTTACTGCCTACTCTATCGATTTGAGCCAACATCGGCATCAATGGTTTTGCTCCTTGCGCTTCAATGCCCAATGAATCCATTCCAGAAGCATAGAAATTAGCCGCTTTTATTTCGTTTGAATTCTCATCGTACAATTCACCCTTAGTGGCTTCTTCGAGTACAAAGCTCAATACCTTTTCGTTGTATTCGAATAGCTCATGGAAACTACCCCATGCCGAACGATCAGCAGGAATTTCTGTTTTGTCTAACCAGCCACCATTGGCATAGCGGTAAAAGTTTTGACTTGGAAGTGCAGTGGTATCTCTTAATGAAAGGTCAAGGCTGACCATCTCAATTTCTTCTTCACTAGATTCTTTTGCTGTCTCACAGCTAAAGAGAAAAGTTGCGCATAACAACGCTACACCACTCACAGTGGATTTTAATTTCATCATCGTTAAAGGTAATTAGTTCAAAAAGGTGCAAGGTAGAACAATTAGACAGATATTAAACAAATGAATGCTAAAGATTGACAAACAAAAAAGCTACCCAACTGACGTTGAATAGCTTTTTTAAAGGTTTTTGCTTCAAAAATCAGGTATCACCAAATCAAGACTCTGTCTTCTTCTGGTCTCCACATGGCGTCTCCTTCTTTTACATCAAATGCTTCATAAAACTCTGGCATATTCGAAAGTGGCCCATTGGCTCTATACATACCAGGAGAATGTGGATCCGTGTTGATCAATGTTCTCAAATTATCATCCTTGTATTTGGCTCTCCAAATGGTGCCCCAGCTAATAAAAAAACGTTGCTCAGGAGTGAAGCCATCTATTAGACCTGGATCGCCATTTTGCTCTAAATGTTTCTGCAACCCATAATAGCAAGCATAAATTCCTCCTAGGTCTCCAATATTCTCACCCAGTGTGAATTTGCCATTGACAAAAACACTATCCAACGGTTCGTAGGCATCAAATTGTGCAACCAACTTGGTTGTTCTTTCCTGAAAATTTTCCAAATCAGCATCAGTCCACCAATTGTTCAAATTGCCATCCGCGTCGAATCGGCTACCGCTATCATCAAAACAGTGAGAAATCTCATGCCCGATGGCTGCTCCTATTCCACCATAGTTGACTGCCTCATCAGCTTTATAATTATAAAATGGAGGCTGCAAAATAGCGGCAGGGAAAGTAATTGAGTTGTACAGCGGGTGATAGCCTGCATTAACGGTTTGAGGAGTCATGCCCCATTCCGAATTATCCACTGGCTTGCCCATTTTATTTAGCTCATATTGGAAATCAAATTTTTGTGCTGCGATGATATTGTCATAATAAGAAGATTTCTCAGGGTCGGTATTGACCACCATGCTTGAGTAATCAATCCACTTGTCTGGATATCCGATCTTCACTGACATTTTATCCAGCTTTTCCAATGCTCTGATTTTAGTAGAATCTGTCATCCAATCCAACGCCTTTATTCTCTCAGCATAGACTTGCATGATATTGTCCACCATGGCGGTCGCTTTTTGTTTGGCCTCTGGTGGAAATACTTCCTCTACATAGAGTTTGCCGATTGCTTCACCTAAAACACCACTGGTCGTGCCAATGACTCTTTTCCATCGAGGTCTCATTTCTTCAACACCTCTCAATTCCTTGCTGTAAAAATCAAAATTAGCTTTCACAATGTCATAGTTCAGGAAGTTAGCCGCATTATTCAAACAATCCCATCTTAAGTATTCTTTGATCTCATCAATAGGTACTTCAGTGGTAATTGCTTCATACTCATCCATGAATAAGGGTTGCATCACGATCAAAGTGTCGATATTTTCCACACCCATATCTGCTAAATAAGTAGCCCAATCAACAGCAGACACACGTTCACTCAATTCATCCAATGACATAGGATTATAAAGGGCTGGTGTGTTTCTTCTCTCTACATTAGTCATGGAAGCCTCTGCCATTCTGGTTTCGATGGCCATGATTCTTTCAGCCTGAGCCGAAGCATTATCTTCGGTGTCACCTAAAAACTGAAGCATCTTTGTGATATGCGTCAAGTATTTAGCTCTGATGTCTTTTGACTTCTCATCGGTCTTGGTGTAATAATCGCGATCAGGTAATCCCAAACCTCCTTGACTGAGATAGGCTGCCATTTCCTTACTGTTCTTTAAATCTGGACTGACAAAAAAATTGAAGAATGCACCTCCACCATAGGTTTCTTGAGCTGCCAAGTATTTTTGGAGATCTTCCGTGTCTTCAATAGCTGCAATTTCTTCTAGCTGAGACTGAATTGGTCGAATGCTCACTTGTTCTGCCAAGAGAGAATCCATTCCAACACTATAAAAATCAGCTGCTTTCATCTGGTCGCTGCCTGCAACATACTTACCGCTTTTCGCGGCTTTTTCCAATACATCTAATACGGTTTGACTATTAACATCGCGAACTTCATCGAAACTATTCCAACGACCTCTATCACTTGGGATTTGGGCATTTTTCAGCCAATTGCCATTCACGTATTTGAAAAAATCATCTGCAGGGCTCACCGTAGTGTCCATCATCGCAAGGTTGATTCCTGGGACTGCTGTAGTTTGATCTGTTGTCGATTCACACGACGCCATAAGCGCTAATAGGACTGCACTACTGAAGTATTTTAGTACTTTGAGTTTTTTCATGAGTAATTGTTGATTTGTTAATCCAACCAATATAGATCAAAACAAAACACTTAGGAATGCAAAGTATATGATCGGTCAAAATTGGTTATGAACCAAAAAAGCCGCCCCAATCTTCCATCAGGACGGCCATCTAACCCAAATTCTTAACTATTTTCTTTTAACCTTTCTTCAGGCCTATCTTATGCCCAGAAAAAGCATAGAATAAGATCACAGCATAGCACGGTAATAAAATCCAATAACTACCAGTAGCTGCTGTTGCTGCAGCATCTGCAGCTCCTTCTGCCGTTAAGGCTGCCTTTTTTGCATCTTCTAGGGCACCATACAAAGGTGGAATGATAGCACCTCCAGAAATCCCCATCACTAAAAGCGCAGAGGCCGTTTTTGTAAATTTCCCTAACCCGTTAAGTGCAAGTGGCCAAACAGCCGGCCAAACCAATGCATTCGCTATTCCTAATGAGGCTACAAACAATACAGAGGTAAAACCTGAGGTAAATAAGATGCAAAGTGAAAATACTATGCCCAGCCCTGCACTGATTTTCAATGCAGTTTCCTGACTGATGTATTTTGGGATTAATGCTACTCCTAACAAGTAAGTCAAAATCATCGCTCCTAAAGTAAAAGAGGTGAAAAATTCAGCATTATCAAGTCCTAAGGTAATCCCATATTTAATGATAGAATCACCTGCAATCACCTCAGCACCTACATAAGTAAATAAGGTCAACACGCCCAACCACAAATGAGGAAACTGAAATATACTAGTCTTCGCTTCACCCGAGTCAGAAGTTTCTTCAGACTCCGGTGCCTCAATATCTGGTAGCGGCGCCAAATTGATCAATACAGCCAGCAATCCCAGTACACAAGCAATCACAATATATGGAGTAACTACTCCACTGGCCATGGTATTGAGTAGCGTTTCTTTCTCGGCCTCCCCAACCGAAGCCAGCAACTCGTTCTTTTCATTAATTCCTGAAAGCAAAAGCGTACCGAGGATAATGGAACCCAAAGCACCGGCTGCTTTATTGCAAATGCCCATAATGGAAATACGCTTCGCGGCACTTTCCATCGGACCCAAGATGGTAATGTATGGATTCACCGCTGTCTGAAGCAGCGTCATACCGGCTCCTTGAATGAAGATACCAGTTAGGAATACAAAGTAAGTTCTCGAAGAAGCCGCTGGGATAAATACTAAAGCTCCTGCTGCCATCAGTAGTAGCCCCAAAGACATGCCTTTCTTATATCCGGTTTTTTGAAGAATGAAAGACGCCGGAAGCGCCATGACACAAAATGAAATATATGAAGCTGAAGCTACCAAGAACGACTCCGCATCAGTCAACTCACAAATTGACTTCATGAAAGGTATCAAAGCACCATTCACCCACGTGACAAACCCTAATGTGGCAAATAATCCAGCTACTATTGCGATTGGCACGATCATACTCCCTTTTTGCTTTGACATATCCGTTATTTAAAATTTCTTAACAATTCAGCCTATTCTTTACCATTTTAAGCCGTCCACTCTTTTGAGTTTGCCAATATAGCAATAAATCCAAATTGCAAAACTTTTATAATGCCTCCCAATTTGTTTTTTCGCTGAAGCGCAAGGGTTAGTCTCTGAAAAGCATTCTAAAAAAAGATAGGAACACAATAGTTTGTTAGATATGACGCTTTGCATAAATTCGTAGCTTGCTAAAAAATTCTTGAATGAAGCTTTTCTTTTCCGTCTTGTTTTCGATGCTTTTTTGTATCTCTTGTCATACTGAAGAAGTAGAAATTTCTGATGCTCATATTAGCGTTTATCCGAATCCATTTCATAATTCTGTATTCATAAATGTACAGGCACAGAAAGAGACAAAATTGGAGGTAAGTATTTATGGAAAATTGGATCACCCAGAGGATGATCAAGTGTTGTGGGACAACTTACCACCTGATGAAAATCCAGTAATAAAAGAATCTTTGAGTGCTACTGATAATAATAATTATGAAATAACTGCAGCAGGATGGAAATCCGGAACCTACATTATGGACGTAACTGTAAATGGCAGGACCGAAAGATACAATCTTATAAAAGAGTAAGAAATGAAAATATTATTAATTATCGCTACTTTTTTCATTCCTATTGTTAGCTATGCCCAACCTACTACAAGCATAGCTGGCGGCTTTTCCTCAACAGTCATAAGCGTATCAACAGATCAGGAGTTTCAAAACCCATACAACATGGGCCTGGGTGCTTTTCTGAAAGGTGGATATGAACAGAATGAATGGCTGACTTATGAGGTATTGTTAGAATACAGCCGTATCAAATTAAGAAATGAAACTCAATTGGTTGACGTTGTTGGTGGTGACTTAGGGTCACTAAAAACAATCAACCAAAATTTCAACATTCAATTGGGTGCCCTTTTATCTAAAAACCTAAATAAGCTAAGTATTGCTACAGGTTTAGCTATCCAATATGCGATTTCTTCAAAAATCATATACAAGCAAAAATCAGATGACTTTAAAACAGAAAACAACTCAATCCGTCCATTCAACATAATAATTCCAATTCAATTGACTTACCCGATTGGCTCTGTTTCTTTATTAGCTCGATACGAAAGGAGTATTTTGAATAGATTGAAAAATACGGATGGCAACATTAAAGAATTCGAAAATGATCTTAGAATAGGTATCTCTTATCAATTCAAATAACATGATCAACACAGAAAAAATTAAAATGCTTGTCCTGGATGTGGATGGCACCATGACGGACGGTCGCATCAATGTGACCGAAGAAGGCCATCAGTTCAAGCAGTTTCATGCCAGAGATGGGCTCGGCATTCGTATGCTCCTTAAAAAAGGAATTCGAGTCGGGATCGTCAGCCATAGTTTTTCAGGAGGAGCTATTCAAGCCAGAGGTAAAATGCTAGGCATTTCTCACATCTATACGGGCTTAGAAGAAAAAGACGAGATACTCGAACAATGGTGTGAGGAATTAGAATTGAATATGAATGAAATCGCATTCATTGGCGATGACCTCAATGATATTCCAGCCATGAAAAAAGTGGGACTCTCGGCTTGCCCTGCCAATGCAGCTGATGAAGTAGTTTCTTATGTAGATATGGTCCTAACTAAAGATGGTGGAGATGGCTGTATTCGAGAATTTATCGACAAATACATGTCTGTTACTTACACTAAAACTGCCTAATTATTTGGTCTACAGTCCAATAACAATTTTACATTTAAAATTGAACTCAAATTAATGATTATTCGGAGTACGCAACTCCGCTTTAACCTTTGGTTATGCCATATATTATCCTATTTTTGCACAAAATTGAAATAGCATGAGCGTATTAGTAAATAAAGATTCAAAAATCATAGTCCAGGGCTTCACTGGCACTGAGGGTACCTTTCACGCAACGCAGATGATCGAGTACGGAAGCAATGTAGTAGGTGGAGTAACTCCTGGCAAGGGTGGTCAAAAACATCTAGACAAACCTGTTTTTAATACAGTAAAAGAAGCTGTGGACCAAGCTGGTGCTAATGTTTCAATTATTTTCGTACCACCAGCATTTGCCGCTGATGCGATCATGGAAGCTGCTGATGCAGGCATATCAGTAATCATTACGATCACAGAAGGTATTCCTGTGAAAGATATGGTAGCTGCTAAAAAATATTTGGAGAACAAAGACGTGACTTTGATCGGACCTAACTGCCCAGGGGTAATCACTCCAGGAGAGGCTAAGGTTGGTATCATGCCAGGTTTTGTTTTCAAAAAAGGAAGAATCGGTATCGTGTCTAAGTCTGGTACATTGACGTATGAAGCTGCCGATCAGGTAGTGAAAGCTGGATTGGGTATTTCTACTGCCATAGGAATCGGTGGTGATCCAATCATTGGTACTTCTACCAAGGCTGCAGTTGAACTTTTGATGAACGATCCTGAAACTGACGCTATCGTCATGATTGGCGAGATCGGTGGCAACTACGAAGCAGATGCTGCACGATGGATCAAAGCAGGAGGTAACAAAAAGCCAGTTGTTGGATTTATCGCTGGACAAACTGCTCCAAAAGGAAAAAGAATGGGTCATGCTGGTGCGATCATCGGTGGCGCAGACGATACGGCTGAAGCTAAAATGAAAATCATGGCTGAATGCGGACTTCACGTGGTAAAATCTCCTGCAGATATAGGGGAGACTATCGCGAAGGCTGTTAAGTAAGTCGTATATATATAATATTAATAAGCCCCATGTCTGAGCATCAGACATGGGGCTTTTCTTTTCTACTCATTCTTCTATTCCAGACTATATTAGATTAATTTTTTACCACTTTAATCAGACGATTAGTATCTAAGTTTACGAGTTTAATAAAATAGATACCATTTGGATAGGCATAAAGTGAAATAGTTCCTTCAAAGGATTCGTTATATCTGCTAAATTTCCTTTTCTGTATAATTTGTCCATTGATGTTAAGTATTTCAATATTTAAAAATCCATCAATATAATTATACCCTTGTAACTGCAGCTTAAAAATTCCATTGGAAGGATTAGGGATAATTTTTAGGCCATCCAAAATTGGACTTGTGTCTAACACAAAGGAAATAGTGACGTTTTCTTCAATGATACATTGACCTTGATCCGACTTAATAACTACTGAATAGTCTCCAGCTTCCAAGTTTTCAAAAAGTGATTTGGTGCTAAATGAAGAACCTCCATCTATGCTGTATTCAATATCTTCACCACTTTGTGCATCAATCATTATGGATCCGCCTTCCCCTCCAATATCATCTGAAGTTGATAAGGTAGCTGTGAGAAGACACTCAAATTCCAGACAGAAATCATCACTTTTTGAAGATTCAAATATACCATCCCCAATTACTAGTTCATTACCTTCAACATCTTCTATTATATAAGAACCTTCACCTAAATCACAACAGATCCCATCTCCATATGAATCTTCTATAGTGAATGTATAACACCCTACTTCGTCAACACATAAATCCTCTAAAATAGTGCCTGTTTCTCCTTCATAGGGACCACCAGAGAAAATAATTTCATCTTCATCATTTTTCAGATGCCATGTGGTTTCTTCTGGATAACTGTCCAATGTCAATTTCAACTTTACTTGTTTCTTGGTATTATCAATACTCACTTCTGCATTTGAAGTATTGTTTTCAGAATTCTCATCTCCTTCAGAACCATTTACTTCATTAATAACAACAGAAAGATTATTGTTTCCGGATGTCAAATCATCAAAAACAATCTCTATTTCCTCAGATTCTTCCATTTCAATTGAACCTGACCATTCTACTGTTTCTTGGAATTCTCCATCATTCATCAAGTCTATAGAGGCAGTCGTTATAGTAGTCTGACCATTGTTGGTGAGCAGGACCTTACCATCCAAAGTTTCAAGACATACGGTCGAAGGTAATTCAAGTTCTATGGCTACATCTGTATCATACAAATGACTAATATTCTTCTTAAAGTTATTATTGCTACTTGACTCATCTTGCTCATAAAGAATTTCTACTTCAACTAAATAATCGCCAATTTCAGAAAGATCAATTGAAGTAGTAAAAGTGTATTCAAGAGATTCGCCTTCACTTAAAGATGTCCCATCAATGGCCTCTTGTATTTCCTCTCCATCCAAATACAGTGTCAAAGTATAATTTTCAGCGGTAAAATTTCCAGTATTCTCAATTTCCACGACTACAGATTCAGAATCCGTAAGTTCACTAGATGTCTCAGGATAAATGATATCTGATATTGACAAATCATAATCCTTCTTTTCCAACCTAAACGAAAATATTCTAGTCCTCGCACTACCAGAACCATTTCCTCCGTATTCTCCAGTATGCCAAAAGGTCATATCATCCGATGGGTCAACACTCATGTGTGAATAATCGCCAAATCGATAACTACTGATTGCACTATTCCCTTCTACTACTTCATATTCTTCAACTGTCATTTCTCCTAAAGGGTCGTCAGAAAATCGTCCCGTAAATCTAATTCCAGCGAATTCTTCAGGGCCACTTACACTGTAGGCTAAACCAATATTTCCATTTCCATCCATAGCGATTGATCCCATATATCTATGAAGATTGTCATCTGGAGCAAATGTGCCTTCTTGATACAATTCCCAATCACCATCGGTACGTCTCAATTCCATCCAACGTATTCCAGAAAGGTTACTTCCGTCATTAACATCAGTAATAAAATTCAAAACCATTGACTCATGTGTACCAAAATTTCTGTAGTTAGGTACATTCATAATTACTTCGGGAATTGCATCTAAACCTCCTGTAGATCCTTGGGATAA
This sequence comes from Reichenbachiella sp., assembly GCF_039969095.1. GTDB lineage: Bacteria > Bacteroidota > Bacteroidia > Cytophagales > Cyclobacteriaceae > Reichenbachiella. The sequence goes on along the minus strand of NZ_JBDVOL010000010.1, from coordinate 8,548 downwards.
GCAAGAAAATGTGCCTTCAACTAAATCATCGCATGGATAGCTATCAAAAGGTGTCGTTATAATTGAAGTTTTAGTTACCGTGGTGTTCTCCACATCTTCGAAATCAATATCGAATGCAAAAATTTCGACTACATCATCATCTACTTCCCCCCAAGAAGAATCATTTATTTTAACTGCCATCGCCTGATTGTCTTCAGGGTTCGCTTCTCCTACCCAGTTAACTGGTGTAGTCACATAAAAGCCTGCTTCTGTATTAGTATTACCTGTAATCTCAACTCGTTGCATAGTAACACTCTCGTCTCCAGCGATCAAAGCCGCACGATCAAAGAAATATTGATGCAATGCACCGGTGGATCCTTCATTGGTTGTTAGAATGTAAGAAGTAGTCCATATTCCATACTTTGGATAATCTGGAAATTCAGGAGTGGAAAAAGAATATACGTAATAACTACCCGTAGGATCAGAAGAATCGCTCATTGCAATTAATAAGTTCGCAGGGTCAGCAAATTCCGTAATCAACCAACGATCATACTCCGAATCATATAGAATTATAGGATCTCCTAAAGAAGACTCATCTAGAGTTGACCATAAAGTATTTCCTGTAAAGGATAAAGCCAATGTACCGTCATCTTTATTGTAAACTCCAATTTGCGTTGAATTGATTGCTTGAAGATAATAAGTCAATCCAGCGGCACCAGTTGGATCATGCGGGTGCGAACCATTCTTTTTTCCTTCAATATTGATGATTGGATCTATGGCTACCCCCCTATTATTCTCTATAGAGACTTGCCTTATAGGATCTGGCCCTAGATGCTCCAATTCAGGTCGGACAACCTTACTTTTCCCTCGATTTTTAAAGTTTGGTGGAGTGGCTTTATCTTTTCTGTATTGGTTTTTGGTAGCGCTGGTTGTAGACCGAATTGGTACTAAATCTATTATTTTTTCCGTTTTACCCAGAAAAAATGCTTTTGTGGAAGAAACTTCCACATTGTTCAATATTTCTTTTTTTTGATTCTGGGCGTTCAAATTAAACGACACAAACAAGGTAATAATGATTGTAAAATTTTTCATTTTAATGTTCAGAGTTAGTTTTTGATTGGTTTAGATTTTCCATTTTTAGAATTGATAGAGTTAGTAGGTTCCTCGGCTATATTCTCAATTTTATTAAGCTTTAAAATTGAAGGGCAATCTGACAGTAGTTCCCGAATCTCATCCTCGGGTTTTGTTGTAATTATTTTCAATTGCCAAAGATTTTGAGAACGGCTGGTTCTCTTTAGTTCTTTAGTCTCAAATTGATTCAATTCATCAATTTCAAAAGGGGTGGTATTTTCATCAAATAAAACTACGTAAGCATAAGACATTTCATTTGTAGATACGTCTGCGCTTTTGCAAGAAAAAATTAGAATTGAAAAGCTGAAGGCTGCAAAACAATATTTCAAATTGATCATTTAGGGGTTATTATAATTGAAATCTATTTTACAGCAATTTATACCCTATATCGCACTACTTATGCTTAGTTTTCGATGAAACGTCGAAAACTTAAGAGTAAAATTTAAATTGTTGGCATATTGAAACTAAAAGATGAGGTAAAACAAATTTCAAGTATCTACTAATCTCACCTCTTCATTTTATTCCCAATGGAAAAAGCCGAGCGTTAAATGTTGATTCAACTGTAACAGCCATAAAAAAACCAAGGTCTGAATTTTAAATTCAGACCTTGGTTTTTTTATAAAAGTATCAAGAAGTATTCTACTGCACCAGGTTATTGCTCAATTACCTCGGTGGTATTAGAAAAGTTTCCTTTGATCGTAGAATTTTCAGTTGTCATATTAATGGCTAATGTAACTACACCATCCTCATTCGATACTTTAACGGTACCTCCAGTAATTTCGTCATAACTATCTTTGTCTGCTAATGCACTTAAATCTGTGGTGAAATTTCCACCTGAAAATGTCAGCGCATCACGGTTGTCTAATTTCCCAGCGAACTCATAAATTCCATCTGCCAATTTGCTTTTTTCTGATGAATTGAAATCAATAGACAAAAACACACCCGACCCTTGGAATTCAACCCAATCCTCATGTGCTATATAACTCAAACCAGAAGCCACAAGAGAAGCCTCTATAATAAAACTATCATCCATTATTTCTCCTTGGTTATCATAATTTTCACCACCCAAGTAGATATATCCTTTATCCAAACCATAAGTTTCTCCATCGTAAACGACTTCACTTACTACATCAAATATTTGATCTTCGTTTGAATCATCATCCGAACAACCCATAAAAAATATTGTGCAAATGGCTAAGAACATAGTGTTTTTTTTACTCGTTAGTTTCATTTTATTTAATTGTTTTAATTGTTAAAGTGCGAACCTGTTGAACATTTTTCACTCGATCAACTGATTCGATATTTGTTATTTTGATTTATTTACAGAACATATCGCTTATGATTAGGTCGTAATTTTAGGTATTAGCTAATACCAAAAAAACTAAATAAAATACAATGCTAGACCATAAGGAAGTTATCACTGATTGCCTCTATTTTCAGTTGAGCAATTTGATGTCTTAGGTATTTTTTTCTAAATTTTAGAGGCCAAACCATAGCTCATCATTTACATTTTCAAAATGTAAGCGAGTGCATAATACGGTGGTCTGTTCTCATGTGATCCATTACTATCAGTTGATCCAGTTGATCCATAGATCGTATGTGAGTGATTTCCTTGATAATCTGAATAATAGACTTGGGCATTTGTTTGATCTTGACCTCTACCTAATTCCGTTGCAGAACCCTTGTGATCCAAACCCAAATTATTAATCTTGGTGGAGTGTCTGTGATTACCAGTAGTATTGGTATATAAAGATCCTTTATCATGCGTATGAGCAGGCATTTGAGTAGTAGTTAATGTGACACTACTACTTCCACCAGTTGCATCTGGCGAATAAATTCCTCCAGCTCCTACAATAAAACGACCTGTTAGATTAGGCGTCTTTACTGTTCTTGTGCCTGAACTATTAATTCCTGAATCAGTATTATCATTTGGGTTATACCATCTACCATTGCATAAGGCCCAACCATATGGAATTGCATCCGTCGCTCCAGACCACATGATAATTCCGCCTTTTGGGACGGGTCCGTTTCCTGTAGCATTTAATCCATAGTCGCTTGCACTAATTGATTTAGCACCTAACTCTACATCCAAATCCTCTTCGGTATCTACTAATTTCCTCCATATACTTTCCGTTTTATCCCAGTAGAAGAAAGCTTGGTGTTCGATGTCAAATACTATCAAACCCTGAGATGAAGGATTTATAGTATTGCGCTCATCAGTCGTCATTCTTGGTATGAGCAATCCACCTGTTCTAGAATCAATTTCCAAAATGGCATCATCATTGACATTGTCGGTACCGATACCAATCCCTTGTTGACTAAAAACAGATTGAATAAATACCAGAATTAATAGAAAGGCAACTATTTGAAATTTCAAATAGAAACAAAATTTGATAGGCATGGTTTTCAAAATCAGGTTAGTTCAATAATTCTCCTTCACTACATTTAAGACTAGCCAAAAGGCCAATGTTCCAAGTTCATGCATTGGCTAGTATGACATCAAAAGCAAGTTCATTATTTAATTAAAGTAAATTATAAATCAAATCTAGCCTTTGGAAGTCGCGAAAATAAAGCAGTGCTTGAAAGGATTCAAGTAATTTTAAATAAAGTTTTAAAATGTGATTCTTATACTAATTTTTTTAATTTTTATAGATTATCCTTGCCCTTCATTAATTATCAAATTATAAAAACAACTATGAATAAAATCAATCTAACATTACTAGTCTGCCTGATTTCAAATGTGAATTTTGCTCAAATCAATGACAAAGCAACGCTTAACTATTTCGATATTAGTTTATCATCGGAAATTTATGAAACCGTAGCTCCTAATGCTACTCTTCAAAACCTTGCTAAAGATATAGCTGGAGATATGAGTGAGAATCTGGGGGATGCAGTATCCGACTTCCCTACTACTGGCGACGAACGCACCGACAAACTTCGAGAAACAGTATATACTGAGATCGAAAATATGACATACAAAGCGTTTGGCGAAGAACTCAAAATCACCATTGAACCGAAAGATAAACTTGCAGGAAAAATTTACTATTTCGGAGCATACCCACATTTATACAAATTCAAAAAAGTTTTAAAAAGTGCTCCAGGAGAAGCTTTTTATATGAGTTACCAAGTAGAAATGTATAAAGGTGGCATGGGAGTAGGCGCCATGGGAATTGAAGTAGGAGGTAAAATTAAACCGACGACTGTCATCAAATTAGCGATTGCAGACAGCAAAGGAAAAGTAGTACAAGAATTCGAAATCAAAGAAAAAACTGAAATCGTAGTAGGTTCTACAAAAACTTCTGTAGGAGGTGTAGAAATGAGCGACGGAGCGAGTCCTGAAGATGTAAGTGCTAAAGTATTGCAAGTTTATAAGGATGCGCTGGACGTATTAGTAGAAGAATTCAAAAAGAAAAACAAGAAGGCATACAAAAACGCCTAACCTGTTTAAATTAAGCAGTAAAAATCCCTGTTAATGCAATAAACTTTAACAGGGATTTTTACTGCTTCATATTTTCGTACTTTTAAACTCTCCGCCTATACTCTCCGATCTTCAAAGCTCCATCTGCGTTTGATTTTGTATAACCTTACTTCAGTACTCGAACTTTGAGTCCGTAGTAGCCCACAGTAGCCCCATCCTTAGGCTCAACCCGAATGTGAAAATACCGATAGTTTGTATTGAAAATACCAAAATTTAACGCCTCTTGAGAAACAATAGTCGAAACATTGGGTCTGAAATTTCGCTGCAGCACTAGACTGTTTGCAGTAGAGTTAGCCGGGCTTGTGTTGCCACCACGAATTTGAATGGTTAAATAACCATTACCTCCTCCTTGATTGATATCTGACCATGCGGTCAGATCCACCTTCTTATTGTCAGTATTTCCTGTATCAATGATAGTCCATCTCACCCCACCAACAAAGGACGAAGAGCCTCCTACAGCCGAAAACAGTTCTGGAATTTCTAAATTGTCCAATTGAGATTTAGTAGCTACGTCCGAGGCATTAACCCCGTCAGAGACATTTTCTATTTTATAGTTACCCATGTTGAGCACTCCTGCCATTTGATCCGAACCGTCTAAACTCAAATTGTCTCCGTCCACACCAGAAGCTGAAAGATCCAATTGATTTTTGTTCACAGCATCATTGGCACTTGTACCATTAGAAAGGTTCACTATTTGATGATTACTCATATCGAGATTCAGCTGAGCGGGCTGTACTACCAAACGGAGCCAGTTTGTACCATCAAAGTAGATGAATGCCTCAAGATTCGTATCATATACTATTAGGCCAGCGGACGTTGCTCCTAATGTGGTTCTTTGTGTCGTGGACATTCGAGGTATAAGGAGACCACCAGTGGTAGATTCAATTTGCAGGGTGGCATCATCTTCGACCACATCTGTACCAATTCCAACGCCTTGCTGGCTCTTGGCCTGCAAAAAACCTCCAATCAGGAGGACTAGCACCATGTATTTCATAAATAAATCGGTTAGGTTTATCATCTAAAATAGAGAGAAATACATGAATTAATAGCAAATTAAAAAGGAAATTTGAAGGATTTAAAAATCTTAAATTGACCTAGTCCTTTATTGATAAGATTGCAAGAAATTGAGGCAACATTATTTATTACACTGATTTAGCAATACCCTGAAAAATGACTTGAAACCTAATAAAATCTGGTATTTCAGATTCGGCGACACTTATACTATCACTAGATCAATTGGCCGTTTTTTTCTTTGAAATTCTCTTGTGTATCAAGGCATCAAAATTCGCGTACATGCTTTAGAGTTTAATTATAAAAGCTAGCACATAATACGGAGGTCTATTTTCATGTCCTGCACCTCCACCTGTAGATCCAATGGTATGGGTATGACCAGTATGTGTACTTGCTGAGGCAGTATGGGTATGCGAACCGTCATTCTCGATATCTGCTTTTGTGCTAACAGTTTCATAATCGATATTATCAATATCGCTATCACCACCGCCTGTGAAGACCACTCCAGGCCCATTGACCAGATCCGGATAACGATTATATTCTCTGGAGGTTCTTAGAACATGATCGTGATCACCTCCACTGCTGACCGAGATGGTGTGGCTGTGGTTCCCTCCAGTGCTGGAGGTGTGATTATGAGAAGGAATTTGGCCAGTTGTTAGTACCACAGAAGATTCGCCTCCTGTATCACCATCCGTTGTTCCTCCGGTACTGAAATTTCCTGGATTATCATATGCATTATTAGCCCCATCGTACTCTGGATCATAGCCGGCAATGAATCGAGCCCTCAGGTCAGGAGTCTTAACTGTACGATACGCTGAAGCGCTAACTCCTCTATCCGAATTGTCTTGCGGATTGTACCAACGTCCGTCACACAACGCCCATCCCGCAGGGAGACTACCAATATTACCAGACCACATCACGATAGATCCTTTTGGCGTTCCGAGTTGTGACCAAGTTCCATTGGAATATATAAACATAGCTTTGGCTGTCATATTGTAAATTAATAGTCCTTCAGAAGGGCTACTGATGGTATACATAGCAGTAGTTGTGAGTCGAGGTATTAGCAATCCTTTGGTGCTACTTTCAATTTCGAGAATTGCACTTTCATCTACATCGTCAGTTCCAATGCCAACACCTTGCTGGGCATGCAAAGAATAAAAAGCCACTACGGCAATTATAAATAAGGTTAGGGTTTTCATTATTAATAATTTTTTGAGGTCATTACTAAATTTAAAAGTGAAATTTAGCACCGAATGGGACACACAAAAAATGACTTAAAACAAGAAAAACAATGATAAACATCTTGAGACGGATTGGTGCCTTTATAATTACTCTTAACTTGTAAAGTAAAATCAGGACGACACAGCACAAGCTACAAGCTTGCGCCAGCGGGGGCATTATCAACGCTACTAGCTCCAAGCATATTATAAATTCATTAACTGTATTCACTGGCCCGCGTTTAGCGACAGCGCTATGCGTGACTGCTACACCAGTAAACCTTTCTATTTGTTGTAGGAAATTTGGAATCGTGCACGCCAATTATAACCATCATGAATAACATCTCGATAATCAGATCTTCGAAAAACCAAGTAATTATTCCCTCCTGACCTAACAGCCTGGACTGAACCCGGAACACGGTTATACGCTGAACTTTGATATATGGCCAACTCAGCGTATGAAAAATCTGGAGTATATATATCGTTGAATTCTGGGATGGTGCTAGTCACTCTTACCGAGATACAATCTCTTTCTGCAGTAACATTAAAAATTATATAACCACTAATTTTAACCAAACTACCAACTTCAACCTTTTCAACAATCGATGAACTCACAGTAAATCCAGTTCCACAATAACTATCAGCTACGATGCTAATTGCAGCTGCACTCCCTAATTGATCGGCTAAATCATTGATACCCCCATTCAAATCTGCTTTTACTACATTCAATTGATTCAAATTAACAGCATCATTATTCCCAGTCCCATCCGACAAATTTAAGATCTTATGGTTTCCCATATTCAAATCTCCCGTCATGACGTCTGATCCGTCACGATTAATATTGGACAAGTCCACAGCATCCAACTGGTCCTTATTTACAGCATCTTTGGCATTCGTACCATCAGATAGGTTTATGATTTGATTAGAATTCATATCTATTTTTTCCACTGCTGGTGACATTACAAGCCTTCTCCACTGGTTGGGTGTCACATTTTTATCATAGATATACAGACCATTGTCATAGCTTCCAGCATCGTCCGTATTATAAATAATAAGTCCATTGGCTGGTGTGGCTACCAGGTCAATATCAACTCTGGGAATCAAAATGCCTTGCTTTCCCGTGGGGGAATCAATTTGTAAAACCGCTGATTCATCAACGTTGTCCGTACCTATACCTATACCCTGCTGAGCGAAGGCACTATATGAAAAAAAGGCTATCACAAGCGACGGTAAAATATATTTCATTGCAAAAAAAACTATATAATCACCGTAAATATAGACAACAAATCAACAATTCTAGGGTTCTTTATATTGTGTTTTTATTAAACTAATCCCCCCTGCTGGTGCGAGCTTATAGCTCGTATCCATTCTCCATTCCCCTAAAGTCAAACATAATCTATATTCAAAATTCCTTTTCCTCCAGCATAACCCCCTCTGGCGCGCTTTTGCAAAGCGTGACAAATCTAAGTGAGCATTTGTAATGCTATTAAACCAGGTAGCCCAGCATAATCTTTGGCACTGCTATATACGTAGTGCTCTGGCTCATAAACATATCCTTCATCTACAGGGTTTTGATGTATGTAAACCAAAAGTTGGTCAATCATCTCATTTGATGAAAGGTGAATGGGATGGTACCCATCTTGCCATACTTTATAATTCACTCCTTTCTTTACACGTTTGGCAGCATATTCAAATTTCTTCAGCATCCACTCTCTCCTACTTTCATTGAGCT
>NZ_JBDVOL010000009.1:0-3367 GCF_039969095.1 Reichenbachiella sp. | reverse complement strand
ATCCGACAATATTGCATCTCGGTGAACCAGCGTATAAGAAGGAATAGGCATTTTTTCTTGCTCAATTTGTTTGATCATACTTTCCAATTTCATCTTTTTCATCCGCCCAGATAGACTACCAAATTCTGAGAAATTCAACTCAGATATTCCCTCTTTGATATGCTTATCTAATAGCCAACCTGCTGGCTGAAAATTACTGTACCATGGGTAGTTGACCTGATCACTATGGCAGTTATAGCAGGATGTTTTAAGCATCTTTTCTATATGCACTGGAGAGCTATTTGTAACCAGAAAGTCATCGGGGCCTGCAGGTATGTTTGGATTGTGGTTGGTGGGAATGAATTGAATTCCCACCAAGACAATTATGAGTATAAACAAGGAAACCCTGATTAGCTTTTTCACCCGACTTCAATTACTTTTTTGACAGAACCACAGGTTTGCATCTTTCCAGCAAATAAAGGATTAACAATTTCTTCTGAATCACTTAGCCATATACCTCCTTCATTTTTATTATACATTGGGCAGTATTGCTCATAAAGTTTTCTGTCCGAACCTACAATGGCCAGTAGATCTTCAAAATCCTTACCCATAGCCTGAAAATGTTCAATCTGATGATCCATTTCACTTTTGGCAATGTGTTCGCTGTGTTCTTGAATAACTTCAAGAATTTCATTCACAGTTGTTTTATCATCAGTAGATACCTGATCGAAAGAGATCGTTTTGGCATTTTCAGCCAGTTTGGCGGCTGCTTTGGCAGCATCGACTTTGTTGTTGGCACTTAGAGCTTGCTTAATTTCCAAGTATTCGTTAATAAGTTCTGTCTTAGAAGCAGCTCCGGCCATGGTCATTTCTTGATCCATATTTTCCATCGTTTCAGACATAGCCTCATGGTCATGTTCTTCTGATCCTTCAGCGTGGCCATCTAGTTTTTTCTCTCCACAGGCGATAAGGGAAATTGCCAGTCCGGCAATGAGTGCCAGCGATAAAATTGATTTTTGAGTTTTCATATTTTTTGAGTTTTAAATTGGTTTCTTAATTGTTGATATAATGGCTCTTCTTAAGCCATTTGATTATGGTTGCTAAATCAATTACCCAATACTCCATTGCCCATCAGTATTAGTGAATAAGCCGTGAGGAATTGTAGGGATTGATAATCAAAGCACGCTCACTTATGATTTAATTTGTCTTTTTAATAACTGTGCGTTTAATGCGACGATCACTGTACTTAAGCTCATTAGTGCTGCACCAATGGCAGGACTAAGGATGATTCCCGCGCCAGCCAATACACCAGCTGCCAGTGGAACGGCCACGATGTTGTAGCCTGCTGCCCACCAGATATTCTGCATCATTTTTTTATAGGTAGCTGTTCCGAAGAGGATCAGATTTGCAATGTCTTTTGGATTGCTATTGACCAAAATGATATCAGCTGTTTCAGCAGCAACGTCAGTTCCTGATCCCACAGCGATTCCAACATCTGCCTGAGCTAAAGCTGGGGCATCGTTGACACCATCTCCGGTCATTGCCACGAATTCACCTTTTGCCTGCAAATCTTTGATAATCTTCTGCTTGTCTTCTGGCATTACTTCTGAATAGTAGCCGTCCAGCCCGAGTGTTTCACTTACTGCTTTAGCCACTATTTCATTGTCACCTGTCGCCATAAGTATTTTTATACCCTGCTTTTTAAGTGTCTCTATTGCTTCTTTGGATTCGTCACGGATTTCATCCGCCAAAGCGATGAATCCTATTAGTTTTTCATCCGAAAGAACAAAGACTACTGTTTCATCTTCTGTTTTGAAAGCTCCTTCAGGTTGCTCTATGTCTTTTTGTTTTAATCCTCCTGGGCTCATAATGCTGATTTTTTTGCCATCGAGTGTGGCTTCTATGCCCATCCCAGTGATGTTTTGGAAGTTTTCTGGCTTGCTGAGGTTTAGTTTTAACTCCTTGGATTTCCTCACTATTCCAGCTGCGATTGGATGTTCAGAACTGTTTTCAAGTGCTGCTGCAATGGCGAGTAAGTCTTTATCATCTATTCCCTCTGCTACACTTTTGAATCGAGTCACTCCGAATTCACCTTTGGTCAAGGTTCCTGTCTTGTCAAAAATTATGGTAGTCAGTTTTCGTGAATTTTCGAAGGCAGTTCTATTGCGAATCAATAAGCCATGCTTAGCCGAAACTGATGTAGAAATCGCGACCACTAATGGTACCGCCAATCCCAGTGCGTGGGGACAGGAGATAATCATGACCGTTACCATTCGCTCCAGCGCATAGTTGAAATCTTTGCCTAAGCTTAGCCATACTACCAGCGTGATAATCCCTGCTGCCAAAGCGATGTAAAACAACCAGCCTGCTGCCTTGTCAGCCAGATTTTGAGTGTTAGACTTAGTTTTCTGTGCTTCTGTCACCAATCCGATTACTTTGGACAAATAGGAGTCTTCACCGGTGTGCTTCACCTTAATTTTCAGTGCACCGTTGTCGTTGACTGACCCACCAATCACCTCATCGTCTTTTTGTTTTGATACTGGTTTGGATTCCCCGGTAAGCATGGATTCATTTACATGACTATTTCCTTCGAGAACCTGTCCATCAGCTGGAATTTTCTCTCCAGGCCTCACCAGAATGGTGTCTCCAGACTTTAGCTCTGCAATTGGTACATCTTCGGATTCTCCATTTTCCTTAATTCTCCTTGCTTCGGAGGGCATCATCTTAGCCAGCTCCTGTAGGGCATTGGATGCACCCATTACGGACTTCATTTCTATCCAGTGGCCTAGTAGCATGATGTCAATTAAACTGACCAACTCCCAGAAAAACATCTTTCCAGTTAAGCCAAATACCACAGCTGAGCTATAGAAATAGGCTACTGAAATGGCCAGAGCAATCAAAGTCATCATGCCTGGTTTCTTATTTTTCAATTCACCCACCATTCCCTTTAAGAAAGGCCAGCCACCGTAAAAGAAGACTAGTGAGGAGAGCACAAACTGTAAATACCGATCGCCTTCGAATGTAAATTCATAACCCAAGAGTCCTTGGATCATTGGTGCTAAGACTACAATTGGTAAGGTGATCACCAGTGAAATCCAGAAACGCTTTTTGAAATCTTCGATCATATGCATATGATGCATGCTATGATCATGGCCTTCCATTCCTTTCATTTCATGCTTTCCCTTTTTGGGAGAGGCATGTTGCGTACTGCTGTGATGTGAATGATCCATAGTGTAGCTCTTTTAGTTTTAATTCACCTTAGAAATCCACCTGCTTTGCAGGTGGTCATGTCCTATTAGCTATGCTTATATTTGGGTTATGACCAAATACAGGAAGTCAAGTCATGTAGTTTTCAAATGTGATTATCATATTGTTTGGGTACCCAAAT
>NZ_JBDVOL010000008.1:0-469315 GCF_039969095.1 Reichenbachiella sp. | reverse complement strand
TGCTTTCTACCATCTTTTGAGCGCAGGATTTTTTGACTTGCGGAACGCAGGGCCATTTGGAACCGTTGTGAGCTTCGGCAGATTTCACTACTTTAGTACCATTCACTAGCTGTTGGACATACGCCCGATAGCTGTGCGTTACCTTCCATGCCTCCCATGAGATATATTATTCTGCTTAGCATACTGTTCCTCTTTTCCTGCTCTAACTCAGGAACTCAAGAAGAGCGAGATAACCCTTACTTTGTAGAACGAACTCTTAGCTTCTATGATCCACATAAACCATTTTGGAACGGTAAAGACAAGGAAGCATATGAACATCTCAGAAAACCTGAGAACCTTAAAATGCTTCATGAAACATTTAAAAAAATCGGCTACCAGAACTTGATAAGTGACTATTCTAGATTTGCGAACCCATGTATGATATGGAGTTACATTAACAAACCATGTAACGAACTTGCTGATAGCCTCATTCTAACTTACGAACTGGACACGGTTGAGTCCAAATATTACAGAGAGTTTTGGGAACGCAGGAACGTAGAAGGGAACTCTCAAACTGTTTACGAAATTCTGAAGGAGATCAATTCTGAACTTTATGAAGATCACATGATAGCAGCGGACGAACAACTGGTGAACGATACTCTTTTCCAACTCTTGAAAATTACTCATCTAGGAGATTCGCTTAACTCTAATATTGCAACTAAACGCTTCAACTATCTAAAACAAATTGGATTGCACAGTTCAGCCTTCAACCTGCTTTTTGAACGATATCGCTACTTTGATCACCTGCGAACAGACAGGGACGAACTTGTAACACAACTCAACCAAGACACAACGAACTGTTGCCCTTGGCCATGGGTTGAGGATGACACTAAATAAAAAATGACATGGACGATAATTTAGACAAATTAATGAGTGGATTTGAGAACCAATCCTTTAACCTAGATCCTACAATACTTTTCGCTGAACTTATTGCAGGTTCCATTAGAAATCATGAAATCTTAAAGGAAGTTCTTGGACAACAACTTGAACTAAAAGAATTAATCAAGGGAACGCCTAATGATATTGATGAAGTGGTTGAACAGAAGTATTCAGCGATAATGGACAAAATGAAAGAGACGATTGAAAAAAGATACTATGAAGTTATTCAACGTGCTACCAAAGATTAACAGAAGGTAACAAACGATATAGCACATGCCTCTAAGTAGTTTCTTGAAAGTGCCGTGCAAATCCTCTAGATTGTAGATATTAATTAAGTCCAGAGGCACGTGCCATATCTGGACGTTAGACTCAATAGACCACTAAGCTTATGAGTGATGAACCTAAACTAACCAATGAAGCAAAACGTCAAATCAGACGGGAATTTTATCGTATCGCTGCTCCGACCGGTGTTTTTCTAACAATTCTTTCATTCGTGCTTGGATTTGTTGCCAAGGATTACGGAACCATGCTTGCTTATAAGGATGCTTTTTCGTCTGCTCAAGGAGCAACTACCGAACAAATAACAACACTAGCTGCAGAAGTAGCACGCGCTCAGGAACTGGCAAAAAAAGCAGAAGAGGAAACCAATAAACTCCTAGAGTCTGTAAAGACAACTGAACAGGTAACCAAGAATGCTAACGATGTGAATGATATCGCTCAAATTGTCTCAAATAATACAGCATTTCAAAACAGAATTAAGCAACAACTTAGATCATGGAAAGAAGTAACTAACGACAAGGATTTTTTCAAACCAGAATGTGAGTATCGATGGTTGATTGTTGAAGGATTTCAAGGATACAATGGGTCATATTTTTATCCAAGCGTAGTAACTCGAGAATTTATGACAACTGATTGGTCTCGAGGCAACTATCGAACAGTTAACTATAATGAAAAGAACAAAAGCCTTGGAGATCACGGAACATTTAAGGCTAGAACTTTTTGTAGATGTAACTAAAGAGTCTAACATTCGCTATGAATGAATGGGGTTTTATCGGTCAGGATATTTTAGTGGGGATTGGGAAGTCCGCCACAAGTTTTAAATTTAAATCAAGGCGTGGCTATGTGCGAGACGAGAGGTTAGTGCTTTCTAATCCCCACTCATCATAGCTGTGCGTTATCTTCTATAACCTATGAAAATCCAACTGCTTACCCTTCTGCTATTTCTTTCATTTCTGGCAAAGGCACAGTTTAGCTTTGAGCCGAACACTGACTCTTCTTATTTTGAGACAGCATACGATACAACTGCCTTATTTCAGTATAAGTTTCTCGAGGCAAATGGTCAGCTATATTCAACATACCTAGAACTCACTTACAAATCTGATAGTACCTGGACTTATAAACGTGTTGTAATAAGCCTAATCGATGATCACAGAATTGAACTTCCTCCGATTGAGCCAGCAATTAACATTGATAGGCTTTGGAACGGGTTGGTTGAGGTAGGATTCTTAAAACTTATACCTGAACGAGAACAGACCATAATCATTGGTAATAAAGGTAAAGTGGTCGATGTTCCATTTGAAACTTATGAACAAATGTGGAATGCAAATGTCCCACTGTTCATCTCTGAGTTTGCATCTAAGAACGGTATTAGAAGAATCACACACCTGTCACCAATAAATATTAACGAGAAACTACAGCAGTCCGAAAAGAATTGGTTCATACCCGAAGTTTACAGAGCGTCCTTCTGCTATAGTATGATAAAAGACACTTTTCAGTATTCTGATTATAAGGAGGCATTTATGCCGTATTTCCTTGAACTCAAGAATGAAAAATCCGAAAAGCAATCGAAGCGTAAAAAAAGAAGATAACAAGGAGTAGGCAAGCATACCTTTAGCGGTAGATGTCCGAGACTACTCTGCTATCGGAACAGCCGTTCCGATCGGGAAGCACCAGAAGGCCGAGGAATCTCCTGACTATCCCGATACCGCAGCTATCTCAACAGAATTCCAGAAAGAAGCTTTTGTGGTTGTTGATCGCATCGTCTAGTTTAGAGGCTTCATGAACATTTTTTGGATCGACACGTAAAATGTAATAACTTTGTAATTACACAAGCTACATACTATGGAAACGTCAATCATTAAAATAGGAAATTCAAAAGGTCTGCGTTTAAGCAAGCAAATTCTGGAGCAATATCATATCACCGATAAAGTTGAACTTATTCTAGAAGAAGATAAGATAATTCTAAAACCAATCGAAGAACCTAGAAAAGGGTGGAACCAAGCATTTCAGCAAATGTCTCAAAATGGAGACGACAACATGCTAATAACAGATGTGTTCAACGACGAAGAGTTTGACGAATGGAACTAGATCAATACCGCATTATCTTGGTTAATCTTGATCCAACAGTAGGAAGTGAGATTCAAAAAACTAGACCTTGTGTCATCATCTCACCTAATGAGCTCAATTTCAACATTAAAACTATAACCGTAGCTCCAATGACAACTAAGTCACATAGCTACCCAACAAGAATTCAAGTATATCAGAACAAAAAAACAGGCTGGGTTGTATTGGATCAAATTAGAACGATTGATAAACAACGGGTTATCAAATCTTACAACAAGCTAACATCCAAGGAAATCTCGGAAGTCAAACGTGTTATCAAAGAAACATTTGTTGACTGAAAAGAAGGATAACAAGGTGTAGGCACGAATGCCCTTGCGAGCTTTCCGAATCAATGCCAGAATCAGCACCACCGCTCCTCGCGGAATCTCCAGAATACCGATAACGCATTCGTGGTTCCTTGGCAGTCTAAATCTGGGCTAATGGCTAAACAGGCTTTTGTGGTTGTGCGTGGATCGGCTATCTTTCTGCCTTAATCAAACTGTGAGGGCACATCGTCCTACACAGGCGATATCTATGGTAAAAACAAGCGTATGGGCTTTTTTTAATCCAATTTCTCTTGATAAGGTGTTCCTCTTTTAACAACGGCTACTACACGATGAAGCAGTTTGTTTCTTACGGCATTGAGCGCACTCATTTTTGATTTTCCATTTTCTGTTTTTCTTAAGTAATATTCTCTAAGTTCTTTGTGGCATTTTACAGCATTCATTGCACACATATGTAAATGATGCTTGAGTTGTTTATTGGCAAAGCTTGAGGTACCAGGTTGAGAAAATATACTTGTACCGCTACGATACTCGAAGGGTGCAACTCCACAGTAACAAGCCAATTTTCGATTGTCCAGCATGCGTGTAAATCCATCAGTATAGACAATCAAATCTATGGCCAATACTTTTCCAACACTCTTCACCGAAGTGACCAACTGGTAGAGTGCCCGCAGTTGTTTGTCAATGTTGACCAACTCTTCCATTTTCTCTTCCACTTTGACCAATGATTTTTTCAAGCCTTCTACGGCTTGTCGGCTTACTCTTTCAATTTCCCGACCCGCTTTGGGATCTACTTTAGTGAGTTCATTGATCGCTACTGTTTGGCTTTGGAGTCCTTTCTGAAGCCTTATTCTTGTCTTCATCAGGTCTTTTAGGCGGTTTAAAGTAGGATGGGAGAGCTTGACCAACTTGGCATCTCTTTGATGATCAAATGCAAATTTAGCGATTCTCTCAGCGTCTATTTTGTCAGTTTTACCCCTGACAAGTCCCATACTTCTTTTGATATGTAGCGAGGATTCGAGCCATACTTTTCATCCTCGTTTCAATAGGTATTTGACGATGTTTCTGGTGTAAATACCAGTGTGTTCCATGCAGAAAAGGATGTCTTCGTTGCAATCATTTCCCAGCTGTTTGATCCACTTCTTCATCTTCTGAAAACCTTCAGAATCGTTACTGTAAAGGGAGGTATGAGATTTAAGTGATTGGCTATCGATCAGCGTTACGTCGATGCTCATTTTACTGATATCAATACCTATAATATGAGAATATTGAATTTGGTTGGTGTGCGTATTTTTCATAATTTCATTATTGTGTTCGAAACCTTGATGGTAGGACATCCTCAATAAGGGACTCCTAAATATCTATCTGAACATTAAACAATGGAAAGCAGACCCTGAATCGCCTGATAAGTCTCGAAACTTGGTTAGCGGGTAGTTCTGATCTGCTTTCTTTTAACTAACAAAAGTTAATCTTTATCTCTTGGAATAATTATATGAAGGGAAGCTAAAGGTTATGATCAACTATAATTCTCTTATTTTAAGCCAGACCTAATGGAAACAGAAGAATCAAATAATGTTGTTCAAATAATTGCAATTTTAGCACCTACAATTCTTGCATTAGCAAGCATTGTTACGAACATCTTTCAAGTCTATCGTAACCAGAAACTAGAAAAACATAAACTTGCCTACTCTGATAAGAAAGCAGCCTTAACAAACGTAATTGAAGTTCTTGATGGTGCCCGAAATAGCTTCTTCTCAGCTAAGACTTGGTTCGACAGTATGGAGATTGAACTAATAAAGAAGAACTTGGTGAAACACGATATGACAAACCCTGTTTACCAAACTCTTATGCTAGCAGTAACTAAAACTCCAATGTCCATAAAGGAAGCTATTGGCAAAAACTTATTGTTTTTTTCACCTGAAGTTACAAGAGCCATTGATACATATAAAACAGAGGTTCTTGACAAAATTCCCAGTATGCCGTTCGAGAAAATAGAACTTCTTAAACAGGCAATTGACGAAATAACGGAGAATTACGATAACGTCATTAATGATATTGTTAAGACCGCAAGGCATAGCATGGAATTTGAATAAAGTAGCGGAAAAAGATCATAACATTACCTATCAATCCATGGCGGTCAGAGCCAGAGCTGAGGGCGGCGGTTTTTGGTAGCACCGGAAAATCTTCGATTTCCCTCACTTGGTTGAAAAAAGGTAGTGCCTGCGCGGCCCGAATGAAAATCGAAGATTTTCCTAATTTGTAACCGAAACAAAATATACGTCAAGTGCCACGGAGGATAGCTTGACGTTTCATGAAATTGAACGAGAGTAAAAATCACTCACACACAATAAACGAGAGTAATATTTCAATATATTTACACTCGTTATAATTAAGAGTGTAAAACTTACCCTTGTCTAAAATGAACAATTTCAAAAGAAATATTCCATATAATGAATTACCATTATTGCCTCCGAAGTGCAACTTAGAGACTACTAATATTTTAAGGAAAACAATTAAAGCAAGTAGAGCTTTAGCAAATCTTAATGGTGCGATAATAAACTTACCTAATCCTCGATTATTTCTTGACACGATTCATTTTCAAGAAGCAAAAGCGAGTTCTGAAATTGAAAATATTATTACAACAAATGATGAACTATATAAGTCTGTTGTTGCATCTAAAAAATTTGATAATCCTGCATCTAAAGAAGTAATAAGCTATAAAAATGCCCTATGGCATGGGCTAAAACAATTAGAATCAAAACCATTCATTACAACTAATCTTTGTATTGATATAATGCAAAAAATAAAAGAAAACACATCAAGTATAAGAACAACACTAGGAACTACGCTCTCTAATGTAAATGGGGATGTAATTTATACACCTCCATCAGGCGAAGAAATCATTCGAAATAAATTATCAAATCTTGAAGGATTCATAAATGAAGATAATTCCCTTGATCCTTTAATTAAGATGGCTTTAATGCACTATCAATTTGAAGCAATACACCCTTTCTCTGATGGAAATGGTCGAACTGGACGCATATTACTTCTGCTATACCTTAAAATGGAAAAATTATTAGATATTCCAGCTCTATATTTAAGCGAATATATCATTCAGAATAAATCAGAATACTACAAACGACTAAGACAAGTAACCGAAGAAGAGGAATGGGAAAGTTGGATTTTATATATGCTGGATATGATAGAAAGCACAGCAAAAAATGGACTGACTAGGTTAAGAAAGATAATAGAATTAATGAAAATAATGTCCGAAGAGATTAAAACAGAACTTCCAAAAGAATATTCTAAAGACCTAATTGAAATCATTTTTAAGTTACCATATACTAAGAGACAAAATCTAATAGATGCAAAACTCGGAAATCCTAAAACGGCTGGAAATTATTTAATGGCACTTGAAGAAAAAAAATATTTGAAATCCGTTAAAGTTGGAAAAGAAAAACTGTATTTGAATTATAGGTTGATGGAAATACTAGAAAAGGAATAACACGAAAACATAACAAGCTGTATAAATCATTGCAATTCAGTAGTTATCGTGGCTTTAACGTTCATAGGATTGGCTATGTAGCAAACTGAAATTTTATATCTTTGAAAAAGCCATGATTCATACAGAGTCGTTGTAAGTCATAACCATGATTGACAATAATTAAAAGACCTACAACTTGATGTACACCTTTTTGCCAGTATGAAAGAATCAATAAAAAACTAGTTTAATGCTTTTTCGAGTTTCTTTGGTCGTTCTATTTTCGTTGGTATTTTTCTCCTGCGAGTCTTCAGATTCTGAAGTTTCTAAAAAGTGGATGGAGATGCAGTTTGAAGAATTCATAGCTAAAATAGAGAAAGAAGATTCTGCCCAGCAGATCGTGGAGGCTTACATGGACACCCTGGGTCAGGTGCCAATAGTAGAAGACACGGTCGCCTATTTTTTGTATTATGGAAATGGGACTAGTATTCAAGTGAGTGGGGATTTTAGTGGCTGGAGGCCAAGTGGCAATTGTGGGTTGCACTCAGGAGCCTTTCAAGCCAATAATTTTGAAACGAACAAAACAGTCATGGATGGTGTGAAAAAGGATATTAAAGTAGTCAGTATCTGGGGTAGCTATGAAGGAGGCTCACTTTTGAATAACATGCATCAACTAAAGGATTATCTCCTAGAGAAAGATTATGAATTATATTGGAAGGAACTTCCTGAAGGCCATAGTTGGGGACTTTGGCGCGCCACTCAAGACGATATCCTTACCTACTTTTTTCCATTTGAAAATTGATGTTTAATGGACAAATCCATTCAAATCATATCTATCCCCAATTTACTTATCTCTTTTATACCTGTCCTAGTTGTATTTTATGTGTTGTGGAAGTGGAAACAAGGGGTGAAGACATCGATCTGGGCAATAGCCCGTATGGTTATTCAGTTGATATTGGTGGGTTATGTTCTCACCTATATATTTGAATCTGATAATGCGTGGATTGTGATGGGCGTGCTTTCCATCATGCTTTTCTCATCGAGTTGGATTGCGCTACGAACGCTCAGCGACAAGAGAAGCGAATTGATAGTGAAAGCCCTTGTTGCCATAGTTGTAGGCGGAGTGGCAGTTTTGATATTGATATCGCAAGGGGTTTTGATGCTAGATCCGTGGTATATGCCGCAGTATTTGATCCCTCTGGCCGGTATGATTTTCGCCAACGCTATGAATAGTGTAAGTCTCGCTGGAGAGCGGTTGACTTCAGAACTGACTCAAGGCGTCGCATATACGGATGCCCGAAATACGGCTTTGAGGGCTGCATTGATACCAATCACTAATTCTTTGTTTGCCGTAGGATTAGTTTCACTTCCTGGTATGATGACCGGTCAGATATTGTCTGGTGTTTCGCCTCTTATAGCCGTACGCTATCAGATTATGGTGATGTGTATGGCTTTTGGATCAGCAGGACTTTCGGTGGCTCTATTTCTGGTACTCGTTAAGAATAATTTTAGTGAAAATGCCACGTAGGTAATTAGGTATGCTTGCCGATTATAATGCTATTCGACTTATCATTGCAAAATGTTTCAGCTATTTCAAACTACAGTAATCCAATCTGCCATCTATTTCACCAATGGCTGGTTAGTCTATAACATGGCATCCAAATACATGTCAGACCATGACCAATCTGCACTATTTCTTTGGGTGGGCATTCCTGCTATTGGTTTGGTAAATTATTTATTGGCTAAAATCATGCACCTGGATGATCCCAAAATGGGGAAACATTTTACACACAGTGCTATTCTCATACTACTAATCTGGCTTCCTTTACTTTATTTTCTTCCATCCTATTTATAATTTGAAGCAATAAATTTTGCCTTTGAGTAGGGTATAGTTGGTTTTGACCTTTCTACGAACAGAGAAAAGTTTATAATAAAATAAAATACCAACAGTATGTCTACGACAAAATCAAACCCTTCGGTTGAATCATTAATTACAGAATCAGCTGATTTAGCAAATTCAAAGATTGAGAAAAGTGATGATCGATTTTATATTACTTTGACCAGCCTGGCCCTTATAGGCTTAGTTACTTTATTGGTTTTGGCGCTGAATTAGAGCATGTAGACTGAACCTATTTTATCTCTTTTGATTTGGTACTATTTACGAAAAGTACATCACCGATGGAATCATAACCCTGGAAAATTTCTTCTCCCAGTTGTTTGATGGCTTCGGATCGAAAACCTAAAATAGTAAGGTCTGCATCTTTCGAATGTTCATTGATGATTTGTCGATTATCCACATCGATCGTCCTTTCAATAATTCGAACATTATTGGCTGAAATAGGTAGTCTACCTGTTTTGATTAGATCGAGGAGTTCTTCTTTTTGTTGTTCGAGTTCTTCATCATTTACGATAGCCGAAATTTTAATTTCGGCTTTTTTCCATTGCGGATGCCCCAGTATCACAAATCCCAGTAGGATCATCAGGTTAGCATTGTTGAAATCGGAAGGCATGATCCATATATGAATCTCAGCCTTAGATTCTAATCCACGATCACTACTGGCCAAAATACAAGCATCAAATCCAGAAGCACGGACCATGGCATAATTGTCCATGATGTCTTTCAAATCTTCTGGATTATTTTTTGAATACTCGAACAGCATCATATTGATGTCTTTTCCAGACACACTAGGAAGTTGCAAAGCTTGAGCTATGGCTGTAGTGTATGATGGCGATACCAATGTGTCGACATAAACATTACTTTCTGATATGTCTGCCACTCTTATGAGGCGTGCTAGTTCTTCTTTTGATTCCAGATTGGTTTCATTAGAATAGTAACCCTTGATGTAATGCAAATAAGTACCGAATCCATAACGATGTGATATCCAGCTCATCATTTCAAAAGCAGTTGGTCGCTCAAATGAGGAACCCGAAATGCAGATGACTGAGGGACGCCAGTTATCATCGTCTTTGTCTGCCTTTTGGATAAATACTTGAATCTGGCGAATCAACTGAAAGATAACGCCTTGAAATATATTGGCCATTCCGGCTTTTTCTTCATTGAACTTGGTCAAACCAAAATAGATCAAAACCATAATGGTAATGGACGCAATGGCATAGGCAGCATCCATTTTGAATATCAGAAAGAGGCACATGATAGCGCCTAATAAAGAGATGTACCACTTCGACCGAAAGGCAGGTCGATAAGACGGATCTGCAGCAAAATGCTGAAAAAAGGAAATGGTACAAATGGCGCCGTAGGTGACCATAAAGAACATGGAAATCACTTTGGCCACTGTATCTATGCTACCCATACTCACAAAAAACAGTGCTAGCCCGACTGTGATAACCGTGGCATTTACTGGTTCGTTTGTATTAGCTTTTCCTTTGGACAAAAAGCTGTTGATGCCGGCAGTTGGAAATATGTCGTCTGCGGCTAAGGCTTGTAGAGTTCTGGGTGCAACCATGATAGATCCCAAAGCAGAAGAAATAGTCGCAGCAGCAAGGCCTATAGGAATGATGGGTCCCCACAGCGCAATTCTTGACATGATGAGTTGGTCATTGACCAAATCTTCAGGACTGGCATTTACAGCCAATTTGTACCCAATAAAAACATAGATGACCATGCCTATTAGTGTAGCTGAGAGTGTTCCCCACGGGATAGATTTTTTGGGATCTTTTAAATCTCCTGACAATCCGACGCCAGCTGTCATTCCTGTGAAGGCGGGAAAAATGATAGCGAATACAATAAAAAATTCTTGTCTATCAGTCACACGAGCCATGATATCGAACTTCTCCAAACTAGCGTTGTAGTCTGTGCTGCCTAGAAAGAAAAAGGTCAATGAGACAAAAAGTGTTGCCACTACAATGTAGAGCGCCTTCATACCAAGGTCTGCTCCTTTGGTGAGCATCAAAATACTGAGCAAAAGCACCGCGGGAATTGTGATCCATCTTTTATCATGGATACCTAGATGGTAGACCTCGTTGACCCAGGTAATGGCTGGATCGAAAGCCTCTCCGAAGGCAATCACATAGAATGCCACACTAATAGCCTGAGACAAATAAAGGGCTATGCCGATGGAGGCACCAATATTGATTCCAAATGACCGAGAAATGATGTAATACTCACCGCCACCTTCTACTTTTTGGTTGGTGGCAATTTCGGCTATTGACATGGCCGTAGGGATAGTCACCATATGACCGATGATCACAATAGCTACAGTTCCCAAAAAGCCTACGCTTCCCACTGCAAATCCAAAACGGAGGAACATCACTGCTCCGAGAATGGTGGATATAGCGGTTAAGAAAACCGGCA
This sequence comes from Reichenbachiella sp., assembly GCF_039969095.1. Taxonomy (GTDB): domain Bacteria; phylum Bacteroidota; class Bacteroidia; order Cytophagales; family Cyclobacteriaceae; genus Reichenbachiella. Next base: position 457,938 of record NZ_JBDVOL010000008.1, on the reverse strand, counting down.
ATGTGCCAAAATTAGCCTTTTTGGATAGGAGGTCATTCATGCTTTATTTCTTCAAAGAGACAATGTTGAGTTGGTTGCCATTACTGCAATATAGATCATATTGCCCTTTGCTTTCTTGAAATAGTACGGCCAATTCATGACTTACCACCAGTGGTGATTTATGTAGCAGCCTTCCATCTTGATTATAGATATACCCTTCGTTTTTTTGTTGGTTGATGATAATGATCAATTGATTGTCTACACCAAAGTAGTAGTATTGATAGATCAACGATTTGGAGTTTATTTCTATCTGAAATTGCTCCACAAGTGCTTCATTGTAAATAAAGAGTTTGTTATCATTTTTCTTAATTACAATAAATTCTTTTTCGGTACCAGAATTAACCAGTGAGAATATATCCTGGTCATTTTCTCGAACAAGTTGTCTTCTGTCAGTCACTACACCAGCTAAATTGAAAGATACCAGCTCCCCCAAATCTGTCAAAGCGCTTATTTCGGTATTGGCTGGTTTACTGCCTTTACTTATGAAATAATCTTGAGAGATAGTTCCTTTCAAGTCTATCGGGAATCCATCTCTGGTTTCTCCTCTTCTGTTTAGGTTTTGGAAAATGCCATTTTTTTGAACGAGTAGCATATAGTCGTTTTTCTGTACTCTTACGTGCCGTCCTAGTGTGGCCGGACTACTACTCATTTTTTTTGGGTCCCAGCCGTCTAGTAGTTTGCCTGCCTTGTTATATAAGTAATAGTTTCCTTTGCTGTCGGCTACCATGATTCGATAGTTTCTCGATTTATCATAGTCTATTAACGAGAGTTCACTTATCTGCTGACCAGATTTCAGTTTGAACGGATAGCCTGGAATATAAGTGCCGTTTCTGTCAATCATGTGTACGCTTTGGTCCAAGGCAAACAAGTACTGCAGTTTCCCATTTTTGTAATAATCAACCTGATAAATCTTACTTTTCAATTTTCCTTTCAAAGGAATCTGAAGGGCTGGTTTGAGATTAACATCCAATAAATGAAGGGTAAAAGCTTCATCTTGAACTATCATTTCTAATGTGCGATCATTGTGGTTGCGTACAGCAAACGGTTTTGAAATCAAATTGTTGGCAAAGCCTTGCTGCTTTTGTATTTCAAATGACTGAGGCTGAATCTGTTTGATTAATTCCCCAGGATGCTGTAGAAGCAAACTCGTATAATATTCTCCATCCACATGCGTAAACTGAATGGCCGCATATTCGATTTGAGAAAGAATGGTTTTGTTGACTTCTAAGTATTTCGCCCAGTTGTCATTCAAAACTTTACCTACCTGATTCAATGCACCGTTGGACTTGACAAACATGCTGAAATTAGCGTCCTCATGAGTAGATTCTAAAAAAGCATTGGTACGTACAGAGCGCCTCCATGTATTTTCATTGTCTATATCGTCGATTAGAATTTCCAACACTTGCTGGCTGTTGCCAAAATAAACGTAACTGCCATCTATGAAATAATAGGAGGATGGAAAACCGCTGTACATCGACCCAAATAGTCTGGACGGAATCTCGTCTATATTGATATGTCTGATTTGCCTTTCGGCATAATTTTCTAGGTATAGCGTGGAATCAGTATTGGCTTTTTGGGCTAATGATTCAAAAAATTGAGTAGCCAACTCCTGACTTTTATGCTCAATGCAAAAGATGAGATCTGAATTGAATGATCGACTGGATTCTAAAACGAAATAACCTACTTCGTCTGACATGAACTCATAGAAATCCCGAATATTGAAATCGAATCGATTTTCCAGTTCCCCAATTTGTGTAAGTTGAGCAGGCTCATGTTTTCTCCAATAGTTTTTTAAGCCAATATGCCATTGGCTCACATCTTCCACCGAGGCGTGCAAAACATAAGAAGTATTGGCGGGCACGATATTCTTCATATCAAACCCTACGCCTCGAATGCCATCGAAAGCACTCAAATAATTGATTTTGGAAGTATCGTTGACAGCAAAACCTGACAAATGGATTTTGTCATTCTCAAAATTCAAATCCATATACATCAAATGGGTCAACCATTTTAATGGCGTGGTATCGATTTGAACTGGGTTGGCAAAAATTCCAGCTAGTTTATTAAGATAATTTGTGTTGATATAGCATCGACCAGCTCCAGAATTTCCCTGGGCTACTTGAGCTACTCGCAGCTCAGTTTCCTGATAGGTATTCACTTTACTATCAGTTATCATTCGGATGGCATCTTCTACTAAAAAAGGTGAAAAACTGGCGATCAGAAAATTCTTATGGAAAATATAAGTCAGTGTAGTTTTTTCCTTTTTAAATTCTGTGATGAGATAGTCCTGATAGTTTCTATTACTAGGTTCAAATTTGAGGCTGTCTTTGAGATATTGCTGTACATCGCTCAATAGGCTATGTTGCTGGAGTTCTTGGACTTCTAATATGTAAAGAGCGGCTAGCGATTCATTTGTATTTTGATGAAAGGAGATGAGTAAATGCCCTTGATCTACTACTTTGGAAAATTGAAAGTTGGTGACTGAATCTAAGCGATTGATGACCTGCTGGATGGAGTCCAATTCAGGCAGTGACTTAAGGTTTTTGACTATTTTTCGTTTGTCATCAGTACGCCAAAGATAGGTGAAGTCATTAGGCTCGAAAACAAGGATCGAGTTGTCTGGTACAAACGACCAAATAGTGATTCTGCTTTGTTTCCAGAGGTGAAAACCACCCCATCCAGCAGCTGCTAGAAGGGCTCCAATTAAGATGACAATGAGTGCTTTTTTCAATCTTGCGCTTTTGTTGCAAATTATGGAGCAGAGTAATAGAAAGCAAGAAGATTCCCTGTCATTTCTAACAAGCCGCTCGGTGGAGCGGTGACGTGAGAAATCTTAGGATGATAAGGCAGCAAATTGTTAGGTTAGACAACTTCTACGTCGAGGTGACAAATTGAAGATTGTTGTCTTGAAAATATCTAAAAATGGCACAAGATTATAAGAATCTACCTGCGGCTCCCCTCGTACAATTCATACTCCAACAATCGACACTCAATACGAGCGTTCATGAATTCTGTACGAGTTTTAGTTCGAAGTCCAATGGATTTGGCCAGATTAGAATTACCTGTAAAAATATAGCCCATTTTGCCCCCACAGGATTGTTTGAAAAAGTCACCGATGTCTTTATAAACGGACTTGAGCATAGACTCTTCACCTAGTCGTTCACCATATTCTGGATTGAGCATCACGATGCCTGGGCCAGAAGGAACAAATGTCTTTTCGAATGGCACCTTATCAAAGTCAATCATTTTTTCGACACCAGCGGTTCGTGCGTTGGCTCGCGCTGCTTCTATGGCGTCTCCATTCCAGTCTGTGGCAATGATGCTAGACTTGATTCGGTCTTTGTATTCGGCTTTCGCCAGGGTTTCTTTCCATAGAGATGGGTCATATCCATCAATGTGCATAAAACCAAAATTGTCACGATGCAATCCTGGAGGAATGCCTGCTGCCATTAAAGCTGCTTCAATGGCTAAGGTTCCACTTCCACACATCGGATTGATGAAGGCACCTTTTTTGTCGTTCCATCCCGCGGAGATCAGACAGGCTGATGCTAAAGACTCCAGCATGGGTGCTTTAAAAGGCAATTTTCTATAACCATGCTTGGTGATCGTTTCACCAGAAGTGTCAAAATACACATGTACCTTGTTCAGATGCCAGAACATATAAATGACAGTCTGATCCTTTTCATTGCCAGAGTCTGGTCGAGTGCCTGTTTCTTCTTGCATGCGGTCTACGATAGCATCTTTGAGCTTCAGGTTGGCAAAACGGCCATCTCGTATAAAGTCATTTTTTACATAGGATTGCACCGATATTTTGGTGCCTTCAGGAAGAAGCTTGTGCCAAGGGATTTTTTTGGCTTCTTCATACATTTTATCTGGGTGATTAGCCTCAAAGGACTTAATTAACCAAAGTACCCGTGAAGCAGTTCGAAGATTCAGGTTGAGGTGCATCACTTCTTTCCAGCCACCTTCTAAAGTAATTCCACTTTTTTCAGCTCTCAGAATTCGATACCCTAAGTCCTGCACTTCTTTTTTGAGAAATGGCGAAAGTGAGGGCTGGCAGTTGATGACTAATTTGGATTGACGCAAGGTGATGGAGTTTAAAGTTTAAAGTAAAAAGTTGAAAGTCTGTTTCAGTATCAAAGTTTAGCTTTTGACTTTGCAAACTTTCAACTTTAGACTAATTATTTCTCTGCAAAGTATTTATAGAACCACGTGATGGTTTCAATGCCCTTCATGTAATTGAAAACACCATAACTTTCGTTTGGCGAATGAATAGCATCTTCGTCAAGACCAAATCCGAGCATCACAGAATCCAATCCAAGTACATCTTGAAACAAGGCTACAATTGGAATACTTCCACCATCTCTCATTGGAATAGGCTCCTTACCCCAGGCTTGGACGAAAGCTTTACTTGCTGCTCTGAATCCATCCGAGTCTGTTGGGATTACTGCTGCCTCTCCTCCATGATGAGGCGTTACTTTTACCTTCACATGCGAAGGAGCAATACTTTCTATGTGATTTTTCACCAATGCTGTGATCTCATCACTGTTTTGATTAGGTACCAATCGAGTTGAGATTTTGGCGTAAGCCTTAGATGGTAATACTGTTTTAGCACCTTCTCCAATATATCCACCCCAGATACCATTGACATCCAGCGTTGGTCGGATACCAATTCTTTCTAAAGTAGTAAATCCATCTTCGCCTTTCACATCGGCAATGTCCAATTCTTTTTTGTATTCTTCTAAATCGAATGGGGCTTTGGCCATCGCTTCTCTTTCGGCAGTGGTAAGCTCTAATACTTTGTCATAGAATCCTGGAATGGTAATGTGTCCTTGGTCATCGATCAGGCTAGAAATCATATCACAAAGTGTGTTGATAGGATTTCCCACGGCCCCACCGTACATGCCAGAGTGTAAGTCTCTGTTTGGCCCAACTACTTCTACTTCTAAGTAGCTCAAGCCTCTGAGTCCTACAGTCATGGATGGGCAATCGTTGCTGATGATACCAGTGTCTGAAATTACGATCACGTCGGCTTTTAATTTTTCCTTATTGGCTTTTACAAATTCTCCAAGATTTTCAGAACCCACTTCCTCTTCACCTTCGATCATGAATTTGACGTTACATGGCAACTCGTCATTAGCCATCATGGCCTCAAATGCCTTCACGTGCATATACATCTGACCTTTGTCATCACAAGCACCACGAGCATAGATTTTGTCGTTTTTGATCACAGGCTCAAACGGTGGAGAATCCCAAAGTTCGTAAGGATCTGCTGGCTGTACATCATAATGTCCATAAACTAGTACAGTTGGGAGGCTGGCATCAACCATCTTTTCTGCATAAACGACTGGGTGTCCTTTGGTTTCGCAGATTTCTGCTTTGTCCACTCCAGCGGATTCGAATTTTTCTTTGATAAACTCAGCCGCTTTACGCACGTCCCCATCAAATTTTGAGTCGGCACTTACAGAAGGTATTCTGAGTAAGTCAAAAAGCTCGTCAAGGAATCTTTGTTTGTTGTTAGATATATATTCTATTGCTTTCATATTCGGGAGTTAAAAGTTGTATAGTATAAAGTTCTTAAAGTTGAAAGTAAAAAGTTAAAGGGTTTTGATGAGTCCACTTAACGGCTTTGATATTTCTAGAAATTCTATTTATTTTTTTATAAAAAATATTTCATTTCAGTTTGTAGTTTCCGTGCCTCTGCATTTGCCACCTCGGCAAAATCTTCTCCCGAAGAAGCGTAGATAATCCCTCTGGTAGAGTTGATCAACAATCCACACTGATTATTCATTCCGTTTTTGCAAACGGCTGCTAAGTCTCCACCTTGAGCGCCTACACCTGGGACTAAAAGGAAATGATCAGGAATGATTTTTCTGATGTCTTGGAGATACTCAGGTCGAGTGGCACCTACCACGTACATCATGTTTTGGTCAGACCCCCACCGTGAGGAAGTCTCCATCACGTGTTGGTAAAGTGGTTTGCCATCTGCTTCTAAGAATTGGAAATCTTTTCCGCCTTCATTAGAAGTTACGCCTAATAGGATGACCCATTTGTCTTTAAATTCAAGAAAGGGTTTTACAGAATCTGAGCCCATATAAGGAGCTACTGTCACAGAATCAAAATTCATGTTTTCGAAAAAAGCTCTTGCATATAAAGACGAAGTATTTCCAATATCTCCACGTTTGGCATCTGCAATAGTAAAAATATCTTTAGGAATATATTCGATTGTTTTTTCAAGAGATGACCATCCCGCTGCACCTAGCGCTTCATAAAATGCGATATTAGGCTTATAGGCTATAGCAAATTCTTTAGTAGCATCAATGATCTGCTTGTTGAATTCGAAAATCGGATCTTCGGCATCCATAAGGTGACTTGGAATTTTTTTGATATCTGTATCCAAACCCACACAGAGGAAAGATTGTTTCTGTTGGATCTGATCGAATAGCGCCTCTTTTGTCATGTCGCAAAAATAGGTTAAAGCATAGAATTAACCGTTTGAAGCGTCTGGAGATTTAAATAAATCCAATAATGTGCTAGATGTAGTTTTTAAGAGAAATATAATCAACGTCGTTTTAAACAGATTTTCTGTAAAAGAGCAATTTTAGCTGTTACCGAGAGCTCCCTCCTCAAGCCGGAGTGGCTCCTTCTTTTCCGATGAAAAGTAAGCAAAAATCTTGGCTGTAATTCATTTTTTAACGCTTCTTAAAGTTCAAAATCAGGAAACAAAATAAACTCGTCTAGCTCTATTCATCTAAACAATTTTACTTATTCAAGGACTCAAACAACCTTTTGATTCTCATCTGATTTTGAACTTTAATAAACTAAAATGAATAAATGCCATTAATAAGGAATGATACCCCTGATTTCCGCCTTTGTTGGTCTTGTGACCAACAAACCTACTACAGCTATTCTAACTCACACCACCACCCCAACTTTATAGAGTGATCCTCTATTATTCAATGAATCTCAGAATCGAACATGATAGGTTATTTCGTTTCAAATAAAAATCCATAATTTTGACTTAATGGATTCTATTCTCATTAGTCCCAAAACTGAAAAGGAGCTTAAGTACATACTTGAGCTGTTGCATTCTCTGGAAATTGAGGCCAAAGAAATCAGCGAAAAAGATCGTGATGATTTTGAGCTGGCTCAATTGCTAAAGAATGTGGATGCATCTGGAATAGTGAGAGAAGAAACTAAAGCAATAAAGCTGACAGAGAATCAAAGAAAGTTACTAGAGCTAAGTGAAGCCGAAATGGCTGGCAAAACCGTAGTACCAGAAAAAGCTATCCAAGTAGAAGAAGACGAATGGCTAAGCAAGTAATTTGGACAAATACGGCTCGAGAAGAAAGACAGAATATTTTGGAAAAATATTTCAAAAGGGATGGTCATAAAAATGAATGCAAAAAATTAGCTTTCCTTATAAGGTCCAACGTCAAATTTCTTTCTAATTATAATTTTGCTGGTATCGAATCGAGTTATACGGGCATGAGAGAAACTACCTGTGGTAGTTGCACGCTCTTTTACAAAATCCGTTCTTCTTCTCTGACTATTACGGGTATATTTGAGAACAAGTCAAAGAAATAATCAACAGGGATGAGACTCATCAAACATCCCGTACTGTGCAATTATTATGTGACCTATCGCTGCAATGCCAAGTGTGGTTTTTGCGATATATGGGAAAAACCCTCTCCCTACGTGACATTAGATCATGTCAAGGAAAACTTATTGGCACTGAAAAAACTCGGTGTCAAAGTGATAGACTTTACTGGAGGAGAGCCTCTGCTTCATCAGCAAATTGATCAGTTTTTTGCTTTGGCAAAGGATCTTGGCTTCATTACCACGCTCACCACAAATGCCATGCTTTATCCTAAATTTGCTGAAAGACTAAAAGGCCAGGTGGATATGCTTCACTTTAGCTTGGATACGGCCGAAAAAGAAAAACATGACACCATGCGTGGCGTGGCTTGTTTTGATTTTGTGATGGAGTCGATTCAGCTGGCGAAGTCTCTCGGCGAACGACCTGATATTTTATTTACCGTTTTCGAAGAAAACAAGAAGGACATTCAGGCTGTATATGAAAAAATCTGTCTGCCTAATGATTTGGTTTTGATTCTCAACCCTGCCTTTGAATACAATCAGGTAGGAGACAGCTTATCATCGGAGACGCTGGACCAACTCGAACAATGGGGCAAAAAGAAGAACGTATTTCTTAATCAAGCTTTTATTGAGTTAAGAAGGGATGGGGGAAATCATGTCGAAGATCCAGTTTGCAAGGCAGCCAGTACTACTTTGGTAATTAGCCCTGAAAATAAACTGATATTACCGTGTTATCATTTAGGCGAAAGATCGTTCCAAATTGACGGTAACTTGGACTCTCTTTATACTTCTAAAGAAGTCCAAGATCAAATCGGCACAGAAGGGAGGCTACCTGCTTGCGAAGGCTGCACGATCAACTGCTATATGCAGCCGTCCTTTTCCGTTGAAACCAGCAAATACTTCTGGAAGTCATTGCCAAGTATGATAAAGTATAATCGAGTGAAGGGAACATGGAAGCAGATGTTGCTTAGTTCAAATACTTAGACCATTTCCTCAATGTTTTATATATTTTCAATTGGAAAATCATATCCGAAATCTGAGTTTGATCCTCCGACGTTTGTGACCCCTGCCAATTGAGCATGAATATGTATTTCCAGTCATTAGAAGGATCATATCCAAGTCCAATACCAGTTCTAAATTTATTTTTATTGAATTCTACTTTCTTATTGGGGTTATGGAAAACTTCAGCGTAAAAAGAAATAAACCAGAACCTCCCGCGCTCATTCAGTTTAAAAGTATAATCGCCAAATATTTTATATCTGCCTATAAGGTCTACCGTATGGGACCAGTCGCTTACTTTGTATGATATTCTTTCTTCTAACCTTAATAAATGATAAAAATTGAGTGGACCAAAGGAAGGCCAATCTATTCTCACCCCTTGCCTCGGTGTGATTAGCAAATGATCCTCGTTTAACCTTGACCAATCATAAGCAACACTCATACTTATTTGAAAACTGAGGATATCACTATACTGATATTTGATTGCAGGTCTCATAAAGAGTTGAGCCCAACTGTTTTCATCTACGATTTTCCTAAATCCAAAATCTCCGATGTAATGCCATTTTTCCCCAAGTACAAGATGTGGATACATATCCAACCAAATCTGTTGAGTGACCTCACCATCCACATCTTCTTCAGATTGAGCAAAAGCCAAGGTTTTTGAAGTCAGTAAAAACAGAAGGAAAACGAAGAAATTGAGATAGGTTTTTATAGTCATTGAATTATCGCACTTTTTACGCGTATCGCAATTGGAAAGGCACAAGCCATTTGCAGCTTAAATCTAATGTGCATAATGTTTGTTATTGCAGCATTTGATAATTCAATTTATTGTTTTTCGCTAATCTTCCAACCCAACCACGCCATTGGTAGATAGGCTAAAACAAGATCCATCACATTGAACCACATAGGGCTAGAAAAATCTATAACCATAGAAATTCCTCCATATAAAAACCATACACCGATAGCCAGAGCAAACTTGAGTTGATGATTGACTGCAATTTTGGCTGTGGTAAAAGCACCAATTAGTGTTCCCAAAGCATGCGCCAAAAATGGCCCAACAAAGTGCTTGGCTTCAAACATAGGCATGAAAGTCTTTAGACTTTCCATGTCCATAGGGTTCATTCCTGCTGGTGGTGGGACGAGCAAGTGACCAAGCAAAATCAAACTGATGTTGACTATACTGCCAGCAATAATTCCTGCAACAAGTGCGAGTATATTTTTAAGTATTGGGTTCATGATCTTCCAATTTAAGGTTCTACAAGATACGGATTTTTACCTTGTGGTTTGTCCGTCGTATTCTTTGGTGAATACAGAATCGATCGGTTCCCAGAGCTCTATCTTATGTCCTTCAGGGTCCATGATCCAGGCAAATTTGCCATATTCATATTCTTCCATTTTGCCTACAATTTCAACACCTTCATCCTTAAGAACTTTTAGTAATTCAACTAGGTTTTCCACACGATAGTTGATCATAAACTCGTTTTTGGATGGCGCATAATAATCCGTATCTGCGCCCATCGGGCTCCATTGTAGATAGCCGATTTTCTCTGGATCATTTCCTTGTCGGAATTCGAATAATGAGCCATATTGATTCGTGACCAGACCTAAATGTTTGCCATACCATTCTCTTGCTTTTTGTGGGTCTTTGCTTTTATAAAAGATACCACCAACTCCTGTTACTCTTTTCATGATTTTTGATTTTGGTTTAATCAAATATAGCTCTGGAAGCTATTTTCTGGTTCACCCGAAAGTATGATTTCAACAGAATTGAATATAAAGTCTTTTTTTCCTCAAAAAAATGAGATTTGGACGCATTTAAATGCAGAAGCCACAGGGATTATTTACTATTTATTCTTTTATATTTGTGCCTGAAAATTGGAGACGGAAAATTTAATTAAAGAAAGATGTCCTTTATCATATTTACATCAATAGTCGCATTTACGCTCGTAATTCTTCTATTGGTATTTATCCTACTTTTTGCACAGTCTAAATTGGTTCAATCAGGTGATGTAAACCTCATTATCAATGGAGATACTTCAAATCCAGTGGTGGCAGCTGCAGGTTCCACTTTGTTGACAACATTAAGTGCACAAAAAATATTCTTACCTTCTGCCTGTGGTGGAGGTGGTACTTGTGCCATGTGCAAGTGTACCGTAACTGACGGCGGTGGAGATGTGCTGCCTACTGAAGTAGGTCATTTGAGCAGAACTGAGCAAAAGGAGCATGTTCGATTGGCTTGCCAGGTCAAAGTGAAGCAAGACATGGACATCGAAATTCCTGAAGAAATTTTCGGGATCAAGAAATGGGAATGCGAAGTTATATCTAATTACAACGTTGCTACATTCATCAAAGCATTTATCGTGAGACTTCCAGAAGGTGAAAACCTTGATTTTGAAGCGGGTGGATATATCCAGATCGATGTGCCTAAGGTAGAGGTTGATTTTAAAGACATTGATATTGCTCCAGACCCTAAAGATCCAGCTGGGCCAGACAAATTCAAGGAAGATTGGGATAAATTCGGTCTTTGGGATTTGAAAATGAAAAATGATGAGGAGATCTTTAGAGCTTACTCTATGGCCAACCACCCTGCGGAAGGAAACATTGTGATGTTGACTATTCGTATTGCTACTCCACCTTGGGATAGAGCAAAGAACGCTTGGATGGATGTAAATCCTGGTATTTGTTCTTCTTATGTATTCTCTAGAAAGCCAGGTGATAAAGTAACTATCTCCGGACCTTACGGTGAATTCTTCATCAAAGAGACTCAATCAGAAATGATATATGTCGGTGGAGGAGCTGGTATGGCGCCAATGAGGTCTCACCTTTTCCACCTTTTCCACACGTTGAAAACGGGTAGAAAGGTAACTTACTGGTACGGTGGTAGATCTAAAAGAGAATTATTCTACGAAGAAGATTTCAGACAAATCGAAAAGGAGTTCCCTAACTTCCAATTTGAGATTGTACTTTCAGAGCCTCTACCAGAGGATAACTGGACGGAGAAAAAATCTATAGATGATAAAGATGGCGACGGGTTCTTAGGATTTGTTCATGATGCAGTAATCAATCACCAATTGAAAGCACATGAAGCACCAGAGGACATTGAATTCTATTTCTGTGGACCTCCAATGATGAACCAGGCTGTTCTGAAAATGTGTGATGATTGGGGTGTACCTGATGAAAATGTATCATTTGATGATTTCGGTGGATAATTCTAAAACAGAATCAAAAGAAAATAAACAAAAAACCCTGTCGGTCTCGTCAGGGTTTTTTTGTGTCGTGTCCGAAATGAACATTTGCCTTGCTGTCAAATAGTTGTATAATAAATCGCAAATGTTCATGAAGGATTTATGTAGTTTTGACAGAGACATCACCTTAACAATGCCTGAAGCATGGACTTGAAACTCTATTTCGATCCCGTAGATCAAAGCCTTTCAAATCGTAGATTTTCTACAGACTCTTTTATTCAATCTGTTTATCTCAATGAGGATAAAATGCCTGGATTGGAGCTGATGGATGTCGCCATCATTGGACTATTGGAAACGAAGGGTAGCACCTCACTCAATTCCACTGGGGTTAAACTGATTCGGGAAAAATTATACGGTCTTAAAAAAGGGGAAGGCTCGTGCAATGTGGTTGATTTGGGGAATCTGAGAAACGGCCCTGATTTGGATGAAACCTATAAGCGTATCCAGTCCGTTTGTCATTACCTCATGGCTCAGGAAATTTTGCCTATCCTAATCGGCGGTTCACATGATTTGGATCTGGGTCAATATTTGGCTTATCAGGAAGAGGATAAAATGGTGAGTATTTTGAATGTTGATTCTCGTTTTGATCTGAATGATAAAACGGAATCAGATCCGAATGAAAATCATATTCATCGCATTTTCACTCATGAGCCGAATTATTTATTCAACTACAGCCAACTCGCTCATCAATCTTATTTGGTGAATGCCTCAGCAACTAAAGTGCTTCAGCAGCTTAGTTTTAATCCTATACGTTTGGGTGCTTTGAGAGATGATATCAAAAGAATGGAGCCTTTGATTCGAGAGGCTGACATGTTGAGTTTTGACCTTTCTGCCATACAATCCATTTATTGCCCTGGTGGGAATCAGAGCGAGATTTTTGGACTGACTGGAGAAGAAGCTTGCCAAATCATGTGGTATGCAGGTATGAATGACAAACTGAGTTCGGTGGGTATTTATGAATACAATCCTGAAAAGGAAACAGCTGAGAATCCAACCGCTATGGTAATCGCAACGATGTTATGGTATTTTATAGAAGGATTTAAAAATCGAAAAGGAGAGAAAGGATTCCAGACCAATGACTATATGAAATATGTCGTAGCTATGGATGCTGAACCCGAGTCTATCGTTTTTTATAAAAGCAGACTGTCCGACAAGTGGTGGATGGAAGTTCCCAATGCCACACACATTGGGATTTATGATCGACACTATATAGTACCATGCGATTTTTCGGATTACGAGTTGGCTACCAAAGGAGAAGTGCCCGAGCGTTGGATCAATACGTATTCTAAAATGACTTAATCAGGCATGATCAACCAGAGAATACCATAAACCAGCATACCGGGAAATCCTACAGAACATATGGAGAGTACAACGTAGGCTATTCTAACCAGTGTTGGGTCTAAATCAAAATAGTTGGCAATACCTCCACATACGCCGGCAAGCATTCGGTCTGATGATCTTGTAAGTCGTCTAGTCATAATCTTGGTGTTTGATTAGTAATTTAAAATCTAAAGATGTACTTAGGAATTAATTTAGGTACTATTTGAGCAGGCTAAGCAGTTTCAAGTGTATTTTTCCCGAGTTATCGTATGCAGGAGATTGTTGTTCGATTGATTCTTGCTCTTGAAGATCAGATTCAGAATCAAAACCTACTGCATTGGATTGAAACCCAATGACGATTGCTACCAATACACCTAATAAGATTAGGAGCACTTTTGCGTATCTGCCATTCAATTTCTTCATTACAGTAAGTTTAAATTCTTTGAGTAAAATTTGAGTTTTTGACCTTGCTCAATTTTTTGCAATACCTGTGCCAAAAAATGTAACTTACTGTATTTGAGTTATTTATACCGGAATAGCCTTTTCTGTCAATGAAATTGTGTATCGAATACGGACACACCTTGGTGTGTTTATGATCGGTTTGATTTGCTTTCAATTAATTCGTAAGCCTCTTCCATTGTACTTACTTCGTAGGCCTGATAACCTACCTCGCCACTGGTTCTATTCAATTGTATTTTAGTAATTGGGTTATGTGTCACTCTAATGACTAAGCTCACGCCATTGTTAAGTACATGGGCTTGAGCTCGCTTGATTTCGGCAGCTCCAGCTGGGGAAGCTGGCTTCATTTTAGAGATGTCATTAATGATAGAATACCCTTTAGTTAATTTGTTGGACTCAGATATGCATAAATCTACACCGGTTTTTAGTTGGTCATCGGTCAGAAAACCTTCCAAGTGAAGAATTAAAATATTTTGATCCGTATCCGCTTTTATATCTATCACAAATTAAAAGAGTTTAGCAGTTTGGAAGGGAGGATGTTTTTATTGAAAAAACATCCTCCCTTTTCTTTATTGTTTGCCTGCAGCAGTCAAGACAGCATCCCAAACACGGAATACATTCTTGTAGCAGATTTTTTCTATATCCTCTTCACTGTATCCTCTTTCGAGTAATTCTTCTATAAGTTTTGGATAATCAGCCGCTGTTTTTAATCTTGTCGGCAATGAATTTCCAACTCCATCAAAATCTGATCCTAGTCCTACATAGTCCACACCTACAAGGTTGACTACATGATCTATGTGATCTGCTGCATCTTTGACATCCGCGAAGAAGTCATGGTCTTCCATCCATTGATTTTCATAAATAGTCCATTCTGCATCTGAGGCATCAGGATTTTGCATTTTGAATTCTTTTTTTACTGTTTTGAGTGTGTCATATTTTTTAAGTGACTTGTCCAATAGGAAAGTTGAACCAAAATTGATTTGAATGACCCCTTTTTTAGAAGCCAAAAGTTTTATCATATCGTCGCTCATATTTCTTTCAAATCCAGGAGTGAATTTTCTTACAGAAGAGTGTGAAGCGATACAAGGCACCTCAGTCATTGCCATCACTTGGTAGAAGGTGCTATCCGAGACATGCGCTATATCAACCATGATACCTTGAGCATTCATCTCTTTCACCACTTCTCTTCCGAATGGGCTCAGACCATTCCATTTTCTTGTCGGATCATAAGAAGAGTCGCAAATCAAATTATTTTTAGAGTGGGTTAATGTCACGTATCTAATGCCTCTGTCATAGAAATATTTTACGTTTTCTATTTTGTCCTCTATCCCAGATCCATTTTCCATACCCATAGGTAGTGAGACTAAACCTTTTTCGAAGTTATGAATGGCTTCGCTCGGACTGCCAGCTAATGCGAAATGGTCGGGGTATGTAGAAGTAATTTGCTCAACCATGGTAATTAGCGAATCAGCTAGTAGCTTAGAAGCCCCAGGCGTTTTTTGCAATGAAGCAGGTAAATAGATCGACATGAAAGGTACGTCCAATCCGCCTTGCTTTGATTTGGCAAAATCAAAATTGCCATCTATCTCACCAGACAAATCTGGAATTTCACCTTTGGCCATGTATCCTTCTTCGGCCAATTTGTAAGGCAAATCAATATGTCCATCGGTAATGATGAATTTTTTAGCCAACGTTTCTGCCTGAGTTTTGACATCAGGTGCAACTTCTGGAGCTGCAGCCTCTTTGGGTTTGTTGCAACTGTATAGGAATATTGAGGAGAGGGTGGTAGCAATCAGTAATTTTCTCATGTTATGTTATTTAAAAACCAAGCTGGAAATTAGATAATTATTCAGAGTTAAGAAAATATTATTGTTCAGTGGCGAATCAATCCAATGATCGGTTAGCCCAATTCTGACAATTCCAGCCACCGTAATTCTAATTCATCTAATTGCTCCACAATTTGCTCTACTTCTGTGGACCACTCTGTCAATTGCACGTGGTCGGTTTCGCCGGAGTTGAGTAGGTTGGCAAGCTCTTCTTTTCTAGCTTCGAGCTTGGGCATTTCTTTTTCAATGGACTCAAACTCCTGCTTTTCTTTGTAGGTAAGTTTTCTTTTGTCTTCTGTTTTTTCTTTTGTCTCAACCTTAGCTGATGTAGGAGTGGGCTTGAGAGAAGGTTTTGGTTTGGGTGGTTCCAGACGATAATCCGTGTAGTTGCCATGAAAATCACTAATGGCTGTACTTTCATCTAGAACAAATAAATGATCAACTAATTTGTCCATAAAGTACCTGTCGTGGGATACGATAAGCAAGCAACCACCAAAATTCTGGAGATAATCTTCCAGGATATTGAGCGTTACGATATCCAAATCATTGGTAGGCTCATCAAGAATCAGAAAATTTGGATTGGCCATCAATACCTTTAGCAACTGTAGTCTTCTTTTCTCTCCACCACTCAATTTCGAAATATGTGAATACTGGGATTTGGGTGGAAATAAAAACTGATTGAGCAATTGAGATGCTGTCACTGTACTGCCATCTTCAAGCGTAATCACTTCTGCAATATCCTGGATGGCCTCAATGACCGTTTTTCCGCCATCTTCTTGTATCGTATCTTGGGTATAGTACCCGAAAGAAGTATTGAGTCCTTTATCTATGGTGCCAGAATCTGGTTCAAGCACACCAGTAAGTACATTCAAGAAAGTAGACTTTCCCGTGCCATTTTTTCCTACTACACCCACTTTTTCACCTCGGGTGAAAATATGAGAGAACCCAGCGAAAATGGCTTTATCTCCAAATGACTTTGAAACCTTGTCCAATTCAAGAATTTTCTTGCCTTGACGTTTGCCACTGATTTTGATCTCCATTTCGGATTTGCGAAGATCTACATTGGCCTTTTCTTTGGTTTCGTAGAAGGCGTCTATTCTATACTTGGCTTTGGTGCCGCGGGCTTTAGGTTGCCGACGCATCCACTCCAATTCTTTAGAAAGGAGATTTTTAGCTTTGTCTTTCGCTAGTTGTTGCCATTCTTCGCGCTCAGATTTCTTCTCTAGAAAGTCACTATAGTTGCCATTGTATTTGAATATCTGGCCTTGATCGATTTCTAAGATTTGGTTACAAACTTTATCCAAAAAGTAACGGTCGTGAGTCACCATAAGTATGGCAAGATTTTGAGAAGAAAGATATTCTTCCATCCATTCTATGATATCGAGATCCAGATGGTTGGTTGGCTCATCAAGTATAAGAAAATCAGGCTCGTCTAATAAGGCTTTGGCTAAAGCAATTCTCTTTTGTTGACCGCCAGACATGTCTTTGATAGATTGGTTGAGGTCATTGATGCCGAGCTTGCCTAATACCTCTTTCAATCTGTGTTCGTAGTCCCAGGCGTTTAGACTATCAATCTTTTCAATGAGGTCTTGCATTTTTTCCTGATCCTTTTCAGATGGATCAGGTTTTTCAATAAGCTTCCAATACGCGCTCAATACTTTTGCCTCTGGATGGTCGCCACCTGTTATTGAATCCAATACCGTACTAAACCCACTCAAATCGGGTGCTTGATCTAGAATGGAAACTTTCAAATCTCTTGCAAAAGAAACGACACCTTCATCTGGATTCATTTGCTTGGCGACGATGTTGAGAAGAGTGGATTTCCCACATCCATTTACACCCACAAGCGCTACTTTTTGACCTTGTTCTATCCCGAAGGTGATGTTTTCAAAAAGTTGTTTGTCATTAAAACTCTTAGTGAGTCTTTCTACAGAAAGTGCAATTGGAGGCATGCGGAATTAATTTTTCCGCAAAGCTAATCGAATACTTTTAGCAATTAGCGATTTCTTTTAAAGGCTGCTTCTGCAGCTTTTCTAATTTCTTCAGCTGCTGAGCTTAGATGAGCTTTGATCTCATCCCATTTACCTTCATTTTTATCCTTAAAAGATTGAAACTCATCGTCAAGTTTTACCTTTTTCTTTTTCAGTTCTTTAATCTTTTCCTCAACGTCATCTCGGATATCATCTTTAGCGTCTTTGGCTTCAATAATTAAATCATCTATTCTTTTGCCTAGCTCCTTTAATATTTTTTCGACTTGTCCTTGATGTTCTTTACTCATGGTAATTATTGTTTTTATTAAAATTAACTATTAATACTCAATTTTCAGTCTTGAGTTTTGGATGATGCGCACTTAATTTTTATCTAAAATTGCATATCTTTTTAAATTAGTCAAATTGCTATACCATGACCACACCTTATATCGTCGGGATTACAGGCGGAAGTGCATCAGGAAAAACATTATTGCTCAACGAGCTTAAAAAATCTTTTAAGGAAGATGAGTTGTGCATTGTGTCGCAAGACAACTATTATCGACCGAGAGAAGAACAGCCAAGGGATAAACGAGGCATTCAAAATTTTGACAAGCCAGAGTCAATCGACCAGAAAGCTTTTGCTGAAGATGTAGCCAGATTGAAAAGAGGTGAAACCGTGACTCGACAAGAATATACGTTCAACAACCCGAAAATCACTCCTAAGATGTTGACCTTTAAACCTTCGGCGATCATCGTGGTGGAAGGCATTTTTGTGTTTTATCTCAAAGAAGTCATGGAACAATTGGACTTGAAAGTATTTGTTGATGCCAAAGACTTTTTGATGCTCAAGCGTCGAATACTTAGGGATGCCAAGGAGCGAGGCTACGATTTGGACGATGTACTTTATCGTTTTGACAAACATGTGATGCCAACTTATAAGAAATATATAAAGCCCTATAAGCAGGACGCAGATATCATCATCCCAAATAACAATGACTCTTTGAAAAATGGTCTAGGTGTATTGACAGGTTATTTGAAGGGGAAAATTTAAGCTGCCCTAATGTACAAGTTGATATAAATCACATTTTTGTCTGATTTGTGGCTTGAATGAGCGTTTGGTTCTGAACTAAATTGATATTCAAACAAAAGCCATCATCAGATGAAAAAACGGGAAAATGTAGCGACAATAATGACCAAGGATGTCTTAACTGTCGGAATCAATCAATCTTTACGAGAAGTAAACGAAATTTTTGCCAAAAACCATATTAGACACCTTCCTGTAGTTTCTGGTCGTGATTTGGTTGGGATTATCAGCCAAACGGATATCCTTCGAATCAGCTTTGGAAATACTTTTGGAGAAGGACAGGAAGGTGCAGATGAAGCCATATTTGATATGTTGTCTATCAATCAGGTGATGAAACAAAATCCAATGGTGATTGGAAAGGATCAAACGATTAGAGAAGCTGCACAGATTTTTACTGAGCAGGAATTTCATGCTTTACCTGTATTAAGTGGACACAGTGTTGTCGGTATTGTGACGACCACAGATATTATCAAGTATTTTCTTGAGGCATAAAAAAAACCCGTGAAGAATGTCTCACAGGTTTTGCTTAACTTTTTTGAACCGTCGACCTACATTAGGTCAGGTTAATGAAATTCTATTTTTTGAATTCTTTTATTGTCTTCTCGATGATATCACAGCATTCATGCAATTGCTCTTCGGTCATGACCAAAGGAGGAGCAAATCGGATGATGTTACCGTGTGTCGGCTTGGCTAACAATCCATTTTCTTTGAGTGCCACACAAATGTCCCAAGCCGTAGAGCTATCTGGCGTATCATTGATGATAATGGCATTCAACAGTCCTTTTCCTCTGACGAGTGTCACCATATCTGTAGTCTCGATGAATTTGTTCATTCGCTCTCTAAACAATTCACCAAGTTTCTGAGAGTTTTCTGCTAGTTTTTCATCTTTCACAACCTCTAAAGCTGCCATCGCAACTTTTGCCGCGATTGGGTTTCCACCGAAAGTAGATCCGTGCTGACCAGGTTTGATCACATCCATAATGCGATTGTCAGCCATGACAGCAGATACAGGATACACACCTCCAGAAAGAGCCTTACCCATAATTACCATATCAGGTTTTACACCTTCGTGATCGACAGCTAGTATTTTCCCAGTTCTGGCTATTCCTGTTTGCACTTCGTCTGCTATAAACAGAGCATTGGCCTCTGTACATGCTGCTTTTGCTGCAGTCAAATATCCTTCGTCTGGAACGAATACACCTGCTTCCCCTTGGATAGGTTCTACTAAGAATCCAGCGACGTTAGGATCTTTCAACGCTTCTTTCAACGCATCAATATCATTATGAGGGATTTTGATAAAACCGCCAGTGTAGGGTCCAAAATTCTTTTGCGCATCTGGGTCATTTGAGAATGAGATGATTGTAGTTGTACGTCCGTGGAAGTTGTCTTCAGCTACGATAATCTTCGCTTCGTTTTCTGGTGTACCTTTTACTTCATAGGCCCATTTTCTACATAGCTTGATAGCAGTTTCAACAGCCTCAGCTCCTGTGTTCATTGGCAAAATTTTGTCGAAGCCGAAGAATTCGGACATGTACTGTTCGTACTCTCCCAATGCATCATTGTAAAATGCCCTAGAGGTTAAGGTCAAGGTTTTAGCTTGCTCTGTTAGTGCACCTACAATTTTTGGGTGACAGTGCCCTTGATTGACTGCTGAATAGGCAGAAAGAAAATCATAGTATTTCTTTCCTTCCAAATCCCACACGTACACACCTTCTCCACGCGACAATACCACTGGTAATGGATGGTAATTGTGTGCGCCGTATTTATCTTCTAAGGCTATCGCCTCTTCGCTCGTTAGTTCTCTGACCATGATCGTATATTTTGGGTTGCTCAAACAAAAATGAGTTCTTTGCACAGAACTCATTAATTTCGCTCAAAATTACGAAAAGCATTTTGAATAACACAACAGAAACCTTTTTGCTTTGAGCGATAAAAACAATGGTCAGCAGTCAGATTCGGACGATTCTCCGGATTATTACTTCAACGAACAAGGCCTCATGGTCTTTACTGCGGCCTATCATCTTAAAAGAGGATATTGTTGTAAAAATGGATGTAAACATTGCCCGTATGGGTATAAAAAGAAAAGATAAAATCTGACTAAATTTCATTAGTCAATAACTATAAAACACTACCCAATGAGTGAAGAAGTAAGAAATCTCGAACCCAAAGACATGTGGAACTGCTTTGCCGATCTAAATGCAGTGCCGCGCCCTTCAAAAAAAGAAGAAAGAGTAATCGCTTTCGTTAAGAATTTTGGTGAAAGCTTAAACCTCGATACTTATGTAGATGAAGTAGGAAACATCATTATCAAAAAACCTGCTACTGCTGGAATGGAAAACCGCAAGACCGTATGTATACAAAGTCATATCGATATGGTTCATCAGAAGAATGCTGAAACGGTTTTTGATTTTGATACGCAGGGGATTGAGATGTTTGTAGAAGGAGATTGGGTGAAAGCCAAAGGCACTACCCTAGGAGCTGATAATGGCATCGGCGCAGCTTCTATCATGGCTTTATTGGCCTCGAATGATATTGCACATCCGGCTATAGAAGGTTTGTTTACGATTGATGAAGAAACTGGAATGACCGGTGCTATGGGTCTGAAGGGAGGATTGTTGGATGCAGATATTATGCTTAATCTAGATACTGAAGATGATCATGAATTGACCATAGGCTGTGCGGGTGGAGTAGATGTAACGGGCGAGGGTTCTTATACTGAAGAATCTGCTTCTGGAGATCGAGTAGGGCTGGAATTGAAAATGAAAGGGCTTTCCGGCGGCCATTCAGGCATGCAAATTGATGAAGGATTGGGTAATGCCAATAAACTGATGAATCGCTTATTGTATGCTTTGGATTCAGAATTCGATATTCGAATTGCCAATATTGATGGAGGTGGATTAAGAAACGCGATTCCAAGAGAGTCAGTAGTTGTTTTGTCAGTATTGAAATCTGAAAGAGAAGAGCTAGAAAATGAGATCATAGGCTTAGCCGAAATGATGATCGAAGAACATGATACGACTGATCCAGAAATGGAAGTTGATATCAGCGAAGTATCAACACCATCTAAGGTGTTAACCAAAGATTTTCAGCAAAAACTATTGCGAGCGGTTTACGCTTTACCGAATGGCATCTATCGCATGAGTCCAGATATGGCAGGTTTGGTGCAGACTTCGAATAATGTGGCTCGAGTTTCAGTGGCGAATGGTAAATGTTCGATTCAATGTTTGACGAGAAGTTCTGTTGACACGGAGAAAGTGGATGTGGCATTGAATATTAAAGCCATCTTTGAATTGCTAGGAGTAGAAACTACGATGGATGGCGACTATCCTGGCTGGACACCAAAACCAGAAGCGGATATCGTGAAATTGATGGATGAGTTATACCAAAAAACTTTTGGGCACAAAGCGGACGTAAGTGCTTGTCATGCAGGTCTGGAATGTGGAATCCTCGGAACGAATTATCCAGAAATGGAAATGATCAGCTTTGGCCCGAACATCCGCGGGGCACATTCACCAGATGAAAGAGTGCAGATTAGCTCTGTACAGAAGTACTGGCCTTTCTTGGTGGAGACGCTGAAGAATATTCCTTTGAAATAAAAAATACCCTCCGAGTTCAATTACTGAACCGGAGGGCTAATAGAACTAAATCAAATCAGAAATACTTTTTAAAATGATTGATCTCTACTTTACTCTTTAAGCTGTAAAGCAGATTGTACAAGCCAAAAAAAGTTCTATTCATATATAGAAAATGCTTAGAACCTCTGTTTTGGTTCATCTTTTTGAATTCTGGATTTTTAGAAAGCTGCTGGCCCTTCTCTGCGATAGCATTAAAAAATTCGTCATTGTTGAAGTCAAAATTCTTAAGGTTGAAAGGGAGCGTGAACAAGCTCAATAATTCCTTGAAGAAGGTCTTAAAAAATATTCGTTCCCTTTCGCTATCATCTTCTCTCAATATCTCTAGTTCATATAATTTTTGTTCGAATATGGTGGAGTCTTCCATAACCGCCTGATTAGAAAGCTCAAAATAAGGAACATAGAATTCATCTGGAATTTCTTTGATACATCCAAAATCAATGGCAATCAAGTTGCCTTCAGCGTCCACAAGGAAATTTCCTGGATGCGGATCTGCATGTACTTCTTTTAAACCATGAATTTGGAACATGTAAAAATCCCACAAGGTCTGACCAATTTGATCTGCTAATGGCTGATCTGTATTGGTACTAGTGAATTCAGACATATGAACTCCGGTCATCCAATCCATGGTGATGACTCGTTCATTTGATAAATCCTTGTAATATGTAGGGAACTTAATGTTGGGAATAACTCTGCATGCTTGAGTGATAAGTTGACTGCGATCTACTTCTAATAGATAGTCTGTTTCTTCTAAAAGTTTTCCTTCTACCTCCTTGAAATACTTTTCCAACTCCTTCCCTTTGAGATTTAATAATTGTTTGGCAAACGGCTTGACTAAAGCTAAATCGGAAGAAATACTTTCTGCTACTCCGGGGTACTGAATTTTAACGGCCAAAGCATTGCCATCCTTCTCCGCTTTATGTACCTGACCTATACTGGCTGCATGAGTGGATTCAGATTCAAATTTATCATAGAGTTCTTCTGCAGTTTTTCCAAAGTACCTCTTAAAGGTTTTTTGAACTAGCGGTCCGGATAGAGGCGGGACTGAAAACTGGGATAGAGAAAATTTATCTACATAGGCTTCTGGCAAGATGTTTTTATCCATACTCAGCATTTGAGCTACTTTCAAAGAACTTCCTTTGAGTTGACTCAGCCCATTATAGATGTCTTCGGCATTGTTGACATCAAGATTTCTCTTAGCATTTTTAGGATCGGTGATTTTCTCTCCATAATACTTTAATTGATTTGAACCTACCTTGATACCTGTGGAAAGCAGTTTCCCAGCTCTGCTGATTTTTCCTACAGGAATACTATCTATAGTTTTCATTGATTGACCGTTTCCTTGAAAAGAAATTTAGCATAATCAACTACACTTTTTATTGGAGTAGTATCTACCACGTCAAATGTGGTATTGATTGTTTTTTCAATCATTACGTCTGTTTTTTCGAATCTTGTGGAGTCGTCTTTAATCCAGAATCGAAGAATGACTAACATTTGGGCCCAGGCCAATTCTTCAACAGCTTTGGACGAATAATGCTTGATTTGCTCTTCATCATCAGTTTTTAGTTCAGCTAATCCTGAGATGTACTCTTGAAAAGTATGGCGCAATATCGATAATTGTGATAAGTCAAGAGGACCCTTTAGGGTGAGCAATATATAGCTTCGGTTCAAAGTCAGGATTTCAAAGAAGGTGTAATAGAATGTCAATAATTTCTCTCTTTTATTGAATGAGCGGTATTCTTTGGATTTTGAAATGACAGATAAGGCTTGATTAATAAATTCATCCCATATACCCTTTTGAAGTGCTTCAAAGCTTCCGAAGTATTCGTAGAATTGATTTTCTTCTATATTACTTTCTTTGCAAAATTTATAGATTGACTCAGGTTTTTTTTCTGAATCAAGTATTTTATCCATATACGCAGAAATCAAGTCACTCTTAGAAAAAGATGATTTGGGCGCGGACTTGCTTTTGTTTTTTTCTTTGGTTGCCATAAAATGTTCTTTGCCTTACATAACGATTGTTTAACAAAATAGTTTTATAGTTAGACAAAAGAATGCAATTACATGGATGAATTTACGAGTCAAGAACTTATCCTTATTACCTTCTGTTATAGACTTTTATTATTTTACAGAGAACCAAAAAACTAAACTATGGAACCGTTTGAGTATGTAGTTGTATTGATTTCATTGATTTTAGGTTTAGGTGTCGCGCAGCTCTTGAATGGCGTGGCCGATATGGTTGCACAGTTCAAAAAAACTAAATTCAGTGCAGCACATTGCATTTTTATTGTGGTCATCTTTCTGGTGTTTTTTCAGGATTGGTGGTACACCTTCCAATACTCAAATCAAATCACGGAGTGGACGCAGTATATCATACTGGCTTTGCTTAGTTTTCCAATCGCCCTATTCCTATTGGCTCGTTTTATGTTTCCTACTGGTTCGAGAAGTCAGGAGACAGATATGCATGCTTATTTCTATGAAAATTGGAGATGGCTTTATGGCTTGTTTGCTTTTACCATAGCTATCAGTATCATTCAAAATATATTCATATCAGATTATACCTTGATTGGGCAAATTCCCTTGTTGATTTATTTGACGTGGTATATTGTGATTATTTCACTCAACATCAAGAATCCTAAATTTCACAATACATTTCAGGTAGCCCAGCTATTATTATGGCTGTCATTCTTTGGATTGATAGATAACGGAATGTTGAACTAGTCCAGTATTCTGAGTTTCGCAAAGCTGAGTAACAAAGTCTTATCACCAGCCTTATCAAAACTGATGTGTGCTTTTTTGTTCGATCCCTGAATGTCGATTTCAGTCACTTGTCCGAATCCAAATTTTGGATGTTCCACTTTATTGCCTACCGCTAATTTAGACGTGTCGCTAGGTCTGAAGTCTGCAGATGGCTTGTGAAACAGTTGATTAGGTGGAGGTTTGGGTACCGCACGTTGTACGTTGCTAATAAAGGTCTTGGCGTACTGATCACCTGGAGAGGGTGTACTGCTCATCTTGGCGTTGAACTTCAAAAAGTCCTTGTCAATCTCTTCTAAGAATCGGCTAGGCTCGCACGTTTTCAATCGTCCAAAACGGTATCTGGTGAGTGCGTAACTCAAATAAAGTTTAGTCTCAGCTCTGGTGATGGCGACATAAAATAGTCTTCTTTCTTCTTCCAGATCTTGCCTCGAACTGATCATCATCTGAGAAGGAAAAAGGTCTTCTTCCATACCCACAATAAAAACATTTTTGAACTCAAGGCCTTTGGCCATGTGAATGGTCATCATGGTGACCACATCTTTGTCTTCGTCTTTGTCTTTGTTGTCGGCGTCTGTCAACAATGCAATTTCTTGCAAAAACGCAGACATGGACTTGTCTTCATTTTCAGGATTGTCTACAAATTCTTTGATCCCATTTAGGAGTTCTTGCACGTTTTCGTAGCGATTTCGCCCTTCAATGGTTTTGTCATCGTAGAGCTCCTTCATCAAACCAGAGTTTTTAGCGATCTGAGAAGCGGCTTCAAAAGCGTCTTTCTTTTCAACCGCTAGCTTGAAGCTTTTAATCGTCGTTACGAATCCATCAATGGCAGTCGCTGTTCTGCCGCCAATGACACTTTTGGCATTTTCCAATACTGACCACAAATCAAGATTCTGTTCGGCAGCAGCTACAAATAGTTTATCAACTGATGTTCCTCCAATCCCTCGCTTAGGCAGGTTGATGATCCTTCTTAGCGCCTGCTCATCGTTCTGATTGACGGAGTAACGAATGTAGCCCAATAGATCTTTGATCTCTTTCCTTTGATAGAAAGACAGACCTCCTACGATCTGGTATTTGATATTGTTTCTACGTAAGGCTTCTTCCATCGCCCTCGACTGGCTATTGGTTCGATAGAGAATGGCAAAGTCTGCATTTTTGTATTGGTTGTTGTTTTTAGATTCAAAAATGGCTGAGGCTACTAATTTGCCTTCTTCGTTATCTGTAGTGGCTTTGATCAGTTCGATCAAGTCGCCTTCATTGTTGTCGGTCCAAACGCTCTTGCGCAGCTGGTTTTTATTTTTGGTGATGACTGAGTTGGCGGCATTTACGATCGTCTTGGACGAACGATAGTTTTGCTCCAGTTTGATGACTTTCAGTTCAGGATAGTCCTTTTCAAAATTGAGGATATTCTGAATGTCCGCTCCTCGAAAAGCATAGATACTCTGCGCATCATCACCTACAATACAGATGTTTCTCCGAACAGCTGCTAGCTTTTTGGTAATCACATATTGCGAAATGTTGGTATCCTGAAACTCATCCACCATCACATAATGAAATCGCTGCTGATATTTGTTCAGCACGTCGATGTGGTCTCTGAACAGCACATTGGTATTGAAGAGCAAATCATCAAAATCCATGGCATCGGCCTTGAAGCAACGCTGGGCATACTCTTTATAGATTTTTCCCATTTCTGGCTTGCCATTTTCGGTATCATCGGCTAGGTAGACAGGATTGTTGGTGTATTCTTGCCAAGAGACCAGTCTGTTTTTGGCGCTGGAGATACGATTGAATACTACATTCGGTTTGTAGACTTTGTCGTCAAGCCCAAATGACTTTACGATCTGTTTGATCAAGGATTTAGAATCGTCAGCATCGTAGATGGTAAAGTGACTGGGATACCCCAATTTATCCGCTTCAGACCTTAATATTCTAGAGAAAACAGAGTGAAAAGTACCCATCCAAAGATTGCGAGCGTCAGTACCCACTACATCTTCGACTCGGTTTCGCATTTCTTTAGCGGCCTTGTTGGTAAAGGTCAAAGACAAAATATTGAATGGATCGACGTTATGTTTTTTGATCAAGTGGGCGATCCGATAAGTCAATACACGGGTCTTACCCGAACCAGCACCTGCTATGATCATCGATGGTCCATCTACATTTTCTACTGCCTCTCGCTGTGGAGGGTTCAGTCCGTTTAAATAGTCTAAATCCGCATTTTCCAACATGGTTGCAATTTACGAACTGGAAAATTATTTTGAGACATCAACGTAGAGAAATGGTTGGCTTATTCTGAGCAAGCTCAATTTCCTTTTTCATTCGAATCTCAATAGCTTAGCGATTGGCAAAAATGACTTGACTAAAAAGTTGCTAATTATGGAAAAACAAGGAAGTTTTAAATCACTGATACCGCTGATGGTATTCATTTTTTCCTTCTTAGGAATAGGCATTTTGTTGGATGATTTTTATGCCTTACCAGCGCCCATTGCAGTGATTATGGGCATCATGGTAGCATTTGCGTTGTTTGGTGATAGTCTGGAAGAAAAAACTAAACAGCTGGTAGAGGGCTGTGGAGATTCCAAGGTGATGACCATGGGAATCATCTATTTGTTGGCGGGGGCTTTTGCTACCGTATCTAAGCAAATGGGAGCCGTGGACTCGGTGGTCAATTTCGGTTTGGATTTTATTTCTGTTCAATTTTTACCTGTTGGTGTTTTTCTAATCGCAGGTTTTTTGTCGATCGCAACAGGAACTTCAGTAGGGTCTATCGTAGCATTAGGGCCAATCGTGGTTGGTTTGGCGGATCGATCGGGCACTTCGTTAGCGTTGATGTCCGCAACTTTGTTGGGTGGAGCAATGTTTGGTGACAACCTTTCTATTATATCGGATACGACCATAGCCGCTACTCAGTCATTGGGTGTGAAGATGAAAGATAAATTCAGAGCGAATGTATATATCGCGTTGCCTGCTGCCATTGTTACGGTTGTGCTTTTGCTGGTTTTTGGTTTCACGAAGGATCTTTCAGGAATAGAAGCATTGACCGAAACTGGCGATTATGAATTGGTTAAGATCATTCCCTATTTATTGGTGATCGTTCTTGCTGTGATGGGTGTTCCCGTTTTTCATGTATTAATCATAGGTATAATTGTTAGTGGATTGATGGGCATTTCGTTCGACAGTTTTTCTATGATGGGGTTTGCCAAAACTACTTACAAAGGTTTTGAAGGAATGACGGAAGTGTTTCTCTTGGCCATATTTAGCGGTGGGTTGGCGGCATTGACAGCTCATGATGGAGGTATCAACTATACACTCAGAAAAGTAAAAGAATGGGTAAAAGGCAAGAAATCGGCTCAGTTTGGACTAGGAGCTCTTATAGGTATTACCAATTTGGCTATCGCCAACAATACCGTGACGCTTCTGATTACTGGAGACATATCCAAGGAGATTAGCGAAAGCTATAACGTGGACAAAAGAAAGGCTGCAGCATTGATAGATACTTTTTCTTGTATTGTACAAGGCTTGCTTCCTTATGGAGCGCAAGTACTGATACTTTTGAAGTTTACAGATGGAAGATTGAATTTCTTCGATTTGGCTGGTAATGTTTGGTACCTGTACTTGCTACTGGCGTTTGCTGTTTTAGCAATCATCGTTAAGCCTTGGGATAAGAAAATTTCAGAAATGGCCGAATAATAAGAAGATATGAATGTAAGAAGAGCAAGAGCAGAAGAGGCTCAACATATTATAGATTTTCAGATTGACATGGCTCGGGAAACTGAGGATGTAACACTAGATAAAAATATTATCACATCTGGAGTTCAAGCCGTTTTCGAAGATAAATCTAAGGGCTGGTACTTTGTAGCTGAATTGGATGGAAAAATAGCAGGGAGCTTGTTGATCACCTTTGAATGGAGTGATTGGCGGAATGGGATGATTCTTTGGATTCAATCGGTTTTTGTAAGCAAAGAATTTCGTGGCAAAGGAGTATATAGCGCACTTTATGGACATATTCAGGATATGGTGAACAGCTCAGATAATAATTATTGTGGAATTCGCCTCTATGTTGACAAGACCAATACCCATGCACTCAAAGTGTATGAAAAGCTAGGAATGGATAGCCAGCACTATGGTATGTGCGAGTGGATCAAGTCTTAATTGATTCCACTAAATACCACATCAGGAATATTTCCCCAAAGCTGATCCCGTTGTTCTTTTGCTTTGATCAAGGCTGCCTTACCTGTTTGAGATACTTCGAAAAAGCGCTTCCGACGTCCACCACGCGCTTTGGTAGCTTCTCCTAATCTGGAGTTGATTAGTTCTTTCTCTTCCAATCTATTCAAGACGGAGTGTACAACGCCGAGTTTTACCTTACGTCCTGTGACTCGCTCAATTTCATCACAAATAAGTACACTATAAGCCTGATCTACCTGAGAGGCTATGGTGAGTAGCACTAGCTCTTCAAATTCGCCAATGTTCGTTCCTTTCATAGTTTATAATTCAATATTTAAAATTCAACTTTGGGCCAATAATGACTATCACTGGCCCAATGCTGTTATTCATTTCTCAAGGTATCTGCCGGATTGGTCTGTGCCGCCCGGTAGGTTTGAAAACCAACCATTACTAACCCAATAAAAAACACAACCATTAATCCACCAAGCACATCCCAAATGGTCATTGGAGTGAGATAAGCAAATTCCGGAAGTATGACCTCATTTACCAAAAAGTAAGTGAGAGGTGTTGCAATAAGGCTGGCAATGATCAACAACCATACATAACCTTTCGATAGAATGTACACCAGCTTGAAAGCTGTAGCGCCCATCACTTTTCTAATGCTGATTTCCTTAATTTTAGTTTCTACAGCATATACACTCATGCCAAACAATCCCATCGCTGCAATAGAAATAGCCAAAAGTGCCAGAAAGGCTACAATTTTGATCAGCATTTCAAAAACGGCATAAGTATTTTCAATATGTTCGTCATAGAAGGTGGCTGAAAATGGGTGCAACTCGTCAATTTGGCTCCAGACTGCTTCCAGATTATCTATGGTGGCCATGTAATCCTTGGTTTCCACCAACAGATTTAGGTATTCATATTCGGTGGGCTTGTATCTGAAGGCATAAGGTTCAATAGCTGTGAAGAGCACGGCATGATTGAAATCTTCTACTACCCCGATGATGGTGAGCCATTGATCTTCTATTTCTATCTTTTCACCTAGCGCATTTAATTCACCATCCATTTCAAAGCGCTCTAATAACTTTTGATTGACTATTACAAATTGCTCTTTTGTACTATCAGGTCTAGACTTAAAATTTTCACCTGCCAACAAATTGAATTGATGATTGATGAGATAATTTTCGTCAATGAAGTTGTAATGAATTGACGTAGAATCTTCAGGATTTGTGTATTTACCATAGGCCGTACTCGTTCTCACACTATGTACGATATCACGGCTTTTGGAAATAGATTTCACATCTGAAACTTGTGCAAATGCACTTTTCAATACTTGATGATTATTGCCTTGAAGTTCAATGTTAATTATTTGCTCCGTCGAAAAACCAAGGTCATAATTCATTGCATGATGATACTGCTTATTCAAAATGATTGTCATCAAAATGAGAATAGTAGAGATAGAAAATTGTGCAACCAAGAGCACTTTTCTCAACGTCATGCCGGCAAATATCTTGACGCTTGCTGTGCTTCGAAGTACCGTGAGTGCCTGAAACTTAGACAACGTAGCAGCAGGGATCAAACTAGCGATGATTCCAGCAAATACAGCAAACCCTACAAACCATAAAATTACCATAGCATTGATAGGCAAGCTGACACCGTCGCCATCGAGCATAACTAAAAATTGCGCTCTCAATGGTACAAATAGAAACAAGGAAACAACAAGAGCCATTAGCGCAATTATGACTGATTCAACTACAAACTGGGCGAATATATTTCCTCTGGTAGCGCCGATTACTCTCCGAATACCAACTTCGGTAGATCGTCTGAGCGATCTTGCAATCGATAGGTTGGTATAATTGAAGCAAGCCGTGAGCAGAATGATCAGCGGTAATATCGCAAATACTACTGTGGCCATTGTGGGTACGGTAGGGCCGATCTGATTGCCTAGCGGTGAACCTGTGAAAATATCAGATAGCGGTTGTAAACGCGCTGTAATTTTTTCTGGGGCTATGCGTTCGTTCTCAGTTTCGCATATCTGATTTATCGATTGTGAGAGCTGATTATAAGCTGATTCCGTAGGCACCTTCAGGTATATGTATGTCCTCCACATATTTTTGGATTTTCCCCAATTGGGATCATCTTTTGACAGATTCACCAGGGTATTAAATGAGGCTAAGGATTCAAATTTAATATGAGAATTGGCAGGTGGGTCTTTCATGATACCTTTTACGAGATAATCCACTTCATTCACGCGTAATATTTTGCCCATGGCAGATGCATCACCATATATTTTTTTGGCGGTGGTTTCTGTCAAAACCAAACTGTTGGATTCTGCAAGTGCTGTTCGAGGATCTCCTTCAATCATTGGGAAGGTAAAGACATCAAAAAAGCCGTTAGAGGCCCAAAGCCCAGAAAGCACAAGTTTTTTCCCGTCAGCATTGGCGTCTCCTCCAAAGCTTTTGTACAGTGTAGTTTTGGCTTGATATCCGTCGTATTCGTCCAGTTTATCACTTATGAAATATGAAGTAGAAGCCATATCCATGACTTCGCCATTTGCTCTTATTCGCGTGTTCACCACTCGGTAGATTTGATCCCCATCATCATGAAAGTTGTCAAAGTGTTGTACTTCAATAATCATTGTGATGACGACCAACCCAACCGACATGCTAATGGCCAATCCAATGATATTGATAAAGGAAAAGAGTCTGTTTCTGGCAAGACTCCTTATCGAAGTCTTAAAGTAATTTTTGAATAGCATGTAACTGTTCATCTTGTATTTGTTTTTGAGTTTTTTGAATGTATAAGACCTAAAAAATTTGAGTACATCTAGAATAAAAATAAGATTGGCTCTTCTTTTTCCTTTTTCGAGGTTTCGATCATAATACTCATATAAATCACCTTGTAGGTCTTCAAGCAAGTCCTCTCGACAGTACCATTCCAGTAATTTGTTGGCCCATTTGGGTGGGCGATTATGATCTCGATTTGTAGCCAATTTTATTTATTCATTAAATGTATGAAATATTAGACGCAAGTTTTATTAACTCAGTTACATTTATTCATTATTTGTATGTAAAATGAATTAGTTACTCCATACAAAACGTAAAGGAACATATTTCTAAAGATTGATGTTGATTTGATATCTCTGTGATACTTCTGTGATTAATAAACCGTATTATTGGACTAAATTCAACTAATATGAAATCAATCAAATGCGTCCTACTATCATTCGTAGTTCTAGCTTCCTTTTCCTGTAGTGTGGTAGAAGAGGGAAATTCTGATACTGATGATACTTCGATCACATTTGAAGATCATTTTCCGAATAGTGTGATAGATGTAAATGCTTATTTGCTAGGTGGGTCTTCACGTACTTGGAGCACCTTGGGTTTTACAATAGATGGCGTCAATGGTTTTCAAAACTGTAGATTGGATGATGAGATTCAACTAAATGCAGACCAGACTTATGACTATAACGGAGGGGATATGCTCTGTGGAGCTGAAGATAATCAAAAACTCAAATCAGGAAATTGGGAAGTGGATACTGAGGCTAGAACACTTACATTTGATAAAGGAACTGATCAGGAAGGTGTATTTTTCATCGAAAGCTTGAACGAAGATGAAATAGTAGTGAGCTCTCACTATTATAGCTGGAAGGTGCTGGGAAAATTCACCCATGATTAATAGATGCATGAAGAAAATTGTTCTATCAAGTCTGTGCCTATTGTGGGTAGGAAATTGCTTATTTGCTCAAAACAGCCTGCAGCAATACACGCCATCAATTCTTCTAAATAAAGGGCAGATGGAATTGAAGGTTTTTAATAATCTATATACTCAAACAAAAGTTCGAGATGAGGATGGGACTAATATCGAACTGGGCGAACGTCAGTCTTTTTTGAATAATCAAATCAGATACCTTTATGGCCTGTCCAAAGAAGCTAGGTTTAACATTGGCTTAGAAACTAATCTTACAACCGCTTGGTATGGTTCTGAGTCTAGCGATTTAATGTTCACATCAATAGGTCCAACGTTAAAATTTGTACCTATTAAAAACCTAGGCAATTTCAGTGTCCAAAGTACATTCCTATTTCCGCTTAATAGAGATGATTTAGAAAAACCCTTTATCAATCATAATAGATACACTTGGTGGACGCAATTTTTTTATGATCACTCCATAAATTCTAAATTGAATTTGTTCTTAGAAGCAGACCTGATTTATAGATTTGCAGTGGAGGATTATCAAAACGATTTCTTTAGAACACCTTTGAGCCTGATCGTGAGTTATTTTCCAACATCCAAGCTTACACTTTACACCAATGTGCAATATGCTCCGGCTTATGGCAAGCTCCCTGGGGTTGAAGATATTGAATTTGGCAGGATGAGATGGTTTACGCAACTGGGATTGGGTACCAAGTATTTGATTCAGAGTAATCTGGAATTGGAATTGTCTTATGCCAATTTTGTTTTGTCCAAGCGTGACGGTGCTGGCAGCGTTTACAATTTTGGGATTAGGTTTTTGAGATAATCATTTTTGTGAGTTCCATATAGATGGATTTGAGCTCTGGTTTTTCCTCTAATGCATTCAAATGGTTTTGTATGGTTGATTGATCCCCTCTTTTAGCTGGGCCAGTCAATGCTTGATCTGGGTTGGATTCAAAAGCATTTTGAATCGACTCAAAAACCAAGGGTTTTAAAATATTCAAATTCAAGGACGTATCATTTAAAATTTCTTCCGAAGCAGCCAACATTCGATTAACAAAATTACTTGCAAATACAGCGGCTATATGAAGTTTTTGGCGTTCGGCTTCAGTTGTAATACTCACTTGGGAGCTAATGATTGCACCAAGTTCTTTTAATTTCTGAGTGTCTGCATTACTTTTTCCATCAATCAGAATGGGTACTTGTTGAAAATCGACTTTTTTACCAATTGTGAATGTTTGCAGCGGGTAAAATATACCAGATCGTGAATGCTTTAGAGTATTTAAGGAAACCGTACCAGATGTATGCGCGACTAATGATATTTCTGGAAAAGAAATTTTTTTTGAAACTTCACCAATGGCATCATCGCTTATGGCAATAATAAAGATGTCTGATTGACTTTTAGAGAAATCAAGTGAGTTAGTAGCAGTTGAACTAGAAATTGCCGCACTCAATTTATTAGCATGATCTATTGAGCGACTATAGATTTCATTTACAAGAATACCCTTGGCCTTGAATGCATGCACTAAGCTCGTTGCTACTCTTCCAGAACCAATGATACTTACTTTTTGATCTAAAATATGACCCATTCTGATTTACTTATCTTTAATAAACGACTAAGCGAATCTATGGAAAATTGTTCACTCGATCAGTGGTATGATCCCGCCAAAAAATTTGAATGGAAAGGCCACTCTATTAGGTACAAAGAGCATCAGGCTGAAGACGAAACGCTTTTATTGATTCATGGATTTCCTACGGCATCTTATGATTGGTGCAAAATTTGGAAGCCATTGACCGAACGGTTTTCACTGATTGCTCCAGATATGATTGGCTTTGGGTATTCGGATAAGCCTTACAATTTTCCCTATTCAATCATGAAACAAGCGAACATGATTCTAGATTTGCTCAGTAATAAGGGGGTTACTTCTTTTCATATACTGGCGCATGACTATGGGGATACAGTGGCTCAGGAAATTTTAGCCAGAACGAATTACGACCCCAAGTTTGATGTAAAAACTGTTTGTTTGCTGAATGGAGGCATCTTTCCAGAAGCGCATCATCCTATTTTGATCCAAAAGTTGTTGATGAGTCCAATAGGATTTATTCTAAGTAGAATGCTCAATCAACGGAAATTCGAAAATTCATTCTCAAAGGTTTTTGGAACCAACACTAAGTTGAATAAAGAGGAATTAGCCATTTATTGGAAACTTGTTTCTCGAAACAATGGCCATAAAATCGCTCACAAGATTATTAAATACATGAGAGAGCGTGTAGTCAATCGCGAACGGTGGGTCGGTGCACTTCAACATTATCCCAACAAACTTGGTTTAATCAATGGGCCTGAAGACCCTATTTCAGGTAAGGTAATGGTGGCTCGATTTAGAGAAATCATTAGTTCAGAAAATATTTGGCTATTGGATGGCATTGGGCATTATCCTCAAGTGGAAGCACCTAATGCAACACTTGACTCTTTTTTCGAGTTTTTGAAATAGTATATACTTTAAGTGTATTTGTTGGGAAAGATAAGTAATTCCATGAAAAATTTATCACTCAAATTGGAAGAGGGTATTTTCGAAGATACTGAGGAGATCCTTGTAGAAATAAACAAGAAACGTAATAAGTACATTAACGAAGCAGTGGCTTTCTACAATAAGCTATACAAACGAAAGCTTATGCGTAATAGTTTGGCCGCTGAATCTGCGGAGGCTTATGGCTCTTCTATGGAAGTATTAGAAGAGTTTGAAGCACTTGAGGATGATCTCGATTTTCTGGATTAGTTTATGAAAAGATTCGAAGTCTGGTTGGCTAATCTAAACCCACAAAGCGGGGCAGAAGTGGGAAAAGTTCGTCCAGTTTTGATTGTTCAGTCCAATTTGCTCAACGACGTCGGTCATCCTGCCACCATCATTTGTCCGATTACCACTAATGTGAAACCTGAACTGAAAACTTTAAGGGTGAATTTAAGTCAGGGTGAAGGAGGTTTGAGCAAACCTTCGGCTATAATAATAGATCAAATCAGAGCTATTGATAACAAAAGGTTGATCGAGTGGAAGGGAGAAATTTCTAAGAAATCTGTCAAACAAGTAAAGCACAATTTAAATGTAGTGCTGGATTTGAATTGGTAGGACAAAAAAAACCTTGAAGGTCTTTAAGACCTTCAAGGTTTGAATAAAATGTTTTTAGAATCTTATTCCTTCTCTTTGTTAAAGTCAATTACTACAGGTGTAGCAATGAACAACGAAGAGTAAGTACCGATCAAAATACCGATGATCAGCGCGAATGAGAAACCTTTCAATACTGCTCCACCAAACAAGAACAATACAATCACTACGATCAAAGTCGTAACAGAAGTAATCATTGTTCTATTGATCGTGCTATTCAATGACTCATTAAAAATGGCCTTCATATTGCCACCTGCTTTGATGTCCATATTTTCTCTAACTCTATCAAATACAACCACGGTATCATTGATCGAGTAACCGATAATGGTCAACATCGCCGCGATAAATACCTGATCAACCTCGAAAGAGAAGCCCAACATGTTGGCAATAGCAAAGGCAGAAAGCACGAACAAAGTATCGTGGAATAGCGCAATAATTGCACCCAATCCAAACTGCCATTTTCTAAACCTTACTAAGATATATAGGAAGATGACTACCAATGCGAAGATGACTGATTGAGAAGACGCGTTTTTGATATCATCAGCAATCGTAGCTCCAACTTTAGAAGAACTAGCAATGGTGAAGTTTCCTTCGCCTGCTTTAGAATCGTCTTGTACGTAACTCAATCCAGTGAATTCTGATACACCACTCACAAGTGCAGCTTTTACATTGGCATCCGCCTCGTCTGACTCGTCATTGATCAAATAACTAGTAGTTACTTTCAATACATTATTCGCACCATAAGTTTTCACTTCCACACCTTGGTTGTCGAACGACGAACCTAGAGCCACTTTCAATGCAGATGATTCTACTGGATTGTCGAAAGACACTACATAAGATCTACCACCTGTAAAATCAACACCATAAGTCAATCCTTTGATCAACATAGCCACGATCCCAATGGTGATAAATACGGTAGAGAATAAGTAAGCAAATTTTCTTTTAGAGATGAAGTCGAAGTTCATTCCTGCCAAAGCATTCTTAGAAAGGCCTGTCATGAATGAAATTTTGCTCTGATCTCCTTTTTTGCTAAACCATTCTACAAATACTCTTGTAATAAATACAGCAGAGAAGAATGAACAAGCTATACCTACCATCAAAGTAATAGCGAATCCTTTCACAGGACCTTGACCCAATGTATAAAGAATGATTCCTACTAAAAATGTAGTCACGTTCGCATCTACAATAGATGAATATGCTTTTCTATAACCAGAAGAGATAGCTTGTTTTAGGCCAGCTCCATTTTTCAATTCTTCTTTGATTCTTTCGAAAATCAGTACGTTTGCATCAATCGACATACCAATAGTCAATACGATACCAGCGATACCAGGCAGGGTCAATGCAGCGCTAAGCTGAGCCAAGATTCCTAAAATGAAGAATACATTGAAGAACAAAGCCAAGTTCGCGATCATGCCACCACCTGAGTAATAAGCAATCATAAATACAATTACGATAGCCAAACCAGCGAAGATGGACAGCATCCCTTGATCCTGAGCCACTTTACCAAGTGTTGGTCCGATCACTACGTCTTCAACAATAGTAGTTGGGGCCGGTAGTGATCCAGCTTTCAAAATGTTAGCCAAATCTTTAGCTTCTTCCAAAGTGAAGTTACCCGTGATTTGAGAGCTTCCGTTTGGAATTTCGCCTTGTACGTTTGGAGCAGAGTATACATAGTTGTCAAGTACGATGGCGATGCGTCTGTTTACATTGTCGCCAGTCAACTTCTTCCATTTTTTGGCACCAGTTGCATTCATGTTCATGCTGATCGCAGGAGCAGTTCTCTGATCCAAATCCTGACGAGCATCTACAATTACCTCACCACTCAAAGGTGCTTTGCCACCTCTGTTTGTTTTGATAGCGTACAATTCCAAGAATTCGTCTTGACTCAGTTCATCTTGATTTTTGATTGGCTTCACCAACCACATGAATTTGATGGTAGAAGGAACCACCTGTTGAACTTTAGGGTTCTTCAACATTCTGTTGACTTGTGCTGTGTCTTTCAAGTCGTACACCAATCCATACTGCGCTTTCAATAGGCTAAACAATGGAGAAACTTGTGAATTGAATGTAGAATCAACAGCTGTACTGTCGCTAGCCAATTGTGCTTCTAGATCATCAGTGTCTAAAGAATCAGTTTCAGAGTCATCAGACAATAAATCACCCAAATCATCAGATGCTGTAGTTTCGGCAGCTTCTTCACTAGAAATCTCTGGTAATTCAGCTTTCATTTCTTTCACCATCACGTCATTCATAGCTTGAAGCGTTGGGAAAATTTCTTGCATTTCGTGTACTTCCCAGAATTCCAGCTTAGCTACACCTTGCAAAAGTTTTCTAACTCTTTCAGGGTTGTCAACACCAGGCAATTCAATCTGAATTCTACCTGTGCCTTGTAGTCGTTGGATGTTTGGCTGTGAGGTACCGAATCTATCAATTCTAGTTCTTAAGATGTTGAATGATCTTTCTATTGCACCATCAACTTCAGTATTGATCAGATCTAAAACTTCGTCGTCTGTTGTACTCAAACTGATTCGGCCCCTATTCGCTGCAGTAGCGAATACACTAGCTAGAGACTGATCAGGAGCGATTTCTTTGTATGAGTTGTAAAATTCAGTAACGAAATCTAGCTGAGTGCCTTTTACATTCTGCTTGGCCATATCCAAGGCTTTCAAGAAATTGGGGTCAGTGCTGTTGCCGCTGATTCCTTTGACGATTTCTACCGGAGAAACCTCTAAGGTCACGTGCATACCACCCTGAAGGTCAAGCCCAAGGTTCAATTCTGTTTCTTTGATTTCTTTATATGTGAAATCCACACCAAAAAGATTGTAAACAGGCTCATTCCATACAGAATCGAGGTATTGTTGTTTCTTTTGGTAATCTGTAGTGTTATCTACAGTTGCTGCATCAATTGCTTGCTGGTTTACTCGCTGCGCCACGAATGTGAACGACAGGTAATAAACACAAAGTAAGGAGACTACAATCGTGAGTAGTACTACTCCGCCTTTATTTTTCATTTGTATAAATGTTTAAAAAAGTAATTACGAACTAAATATTTTTATTGAGTGTGCGGCCGTGAGTGACCGATTATGGTTTGCCAAGAGGCATAAGAAGATACTTAGGGTGCGTTAGGGGCAATGATAATATTGAAAAGCACCTTGAGAAGCTTTTCTGGTAGTCGGACTGCCAATTGATCCAACCTTTGAGTTTCAGAAGTTTCAACCTCAGGTTGATCGTTCAGAATAAAATCTAACGGAGAAAAGTGAATCTGAGCAGTAGGTGCTACTGCCTCCAATGTAGAAATCTGCGCTGCATTAGGATTTTCATTTTCAGTTTTACCCTCTTCCTCTGCTACATCTTTATCTAGTTGGCAAATGAATTCACAATTAGCATACGTCTTCAGTATCGGCTGGCTAATAATGCCAACAGCCGCCACCATTCCTATTACAAGAATGAGGGTTTTGTACTTCGATATGTTATTGATGATATTCATCCAGCCACAGGTTCGTCTGCCGCAAAAGTATATAAATATTAATTAGATGGAAGAACCCAACAAATATTTAGTTTTGATCTTGTGAAAAAACCATTGGTATCGGTCATTTGTCTTTGTTATAATCAGTCCAAGTTCGTAATAGAATCCTTGGATTCGGTTTTAAACCAGAATTATGATTCAGTAGAATTAATCATAGTGGATGATGCCAGTACGGATGGAAGCAAAAAAGTGATCAAGAACTGGTTGAAAAACTATCCTGAGGTTCCTTTTTTGGATTTGCCTAAAAATTTAGGAAATACTGAGGCTTTTAATCAAGGTCTGTCATTAGCTAAGGGCAAATATATAATTGACTTGGCAGCAGATGATATGCTATTGAACAACCGAATCGCTGAACAGGTGATCTTTTTTGAAAAGCAAAGAGCCAATGTTGGAGTGATCTATTCCGATACACACTATATGGATGAAAATGGCCATCTACTATACACGCATTTTGAAGGGCTGAATTTGGTTCCTTTTGAAGGCGATGTTTATGAGAGGCTTATAGATACCTATTTTGTTCCTACACCCACCATGATGGTGCGCAGTGATGTATTGACTGAATTGAGTGGATATGATGAATCTTTGGCCTACGAAGACTTTGACTTTTGGATCAGGTCGTCGAGAAAGTGGCACTATGCCTATCAGCCCGAGGTATTGACTGCCACAAGACTCGTCTCGGGATCTCAATCCACTTTTTTTTATCATCAAAATGATAAAAAACTTTTCTCAACACTTAAGGTATGTAGGAAAATACAGCATTTGAATAAATGTAAAGAAGAAGACCTTGCATTGAGCAGAAGAGTCAAATATGAAATAAGACATGCTTTTTTAGCTGGAAAAAAAGCCGAATTGAATGGTTTTTTCTCATTGTTAAAAGAATTAAGTCATATTCCTATCAAATACAAAGTAATACAATGCATCGGACAATTAGGTTTTAATTGGAATTGGATGAAAAACCCTATTTATTTTATAAAAAAATAATAAGTTTTACCTCCTGTTATCATCTCCCATCAGCATACTTAAATAACTGTCGTACCGACTCTGAGATATTTCGCCTTGTTCATAAGCAGTGGCGATGGCACAACCAGGTTCATGGGTATGTGTACAATTATTGAATTTGCATTGACCAAGTAACTCTCGCAATTCTGGGAAGTAATGACTCAGTTCTTCTTTTTCAATTTCCGCTAAACCTAGTTCTTTGATACCAGGGGTATCTATGATGTAAGCGTTTTCGGCGACTTTAAATCTTTCGGCGAAAGTGGTGGTATGGATGCCCTTTTCTGAGAATTCTGAAATTTCGGAGGTCTTTTGCTCAGCTTCTGGAATCAGTTGATTGACCAGTGTGGATTTACCTACGCCCGAATGTCCAGATATTAGGGTGGTTTGATTGGATAATGAGTTTTTGAAAGTCGCTATATCTTTTGGGTTTAGAGCAGAAATGAATCCTGTTCTGTAACCCAAAACTTCATACTCCTTCATTTTTTCTTTTAATGCTTTCAATTCTTCGTTAGAAAGCAAGTCAATTTTGTTGCACAATATCATAGCAGGAATGCGGAAAGCTTCTGCGGTAACCAAAAACCGATCAATGAATCCCAAGGATGTTTTGGGATTGGCAACAGTGGCTACTATTACGGCTAAATCAATATTACTGGCAATGATATGTCCATGCCCTTTTTTTTTCGGGGAAGTGCGAATGATGTAGTTTTCTCGTGGAAGAATTTCTGATATGATCCATGCTTCGGCATTGCCTTCATCTTCGAGGAGTTCTACCTTGTCGCCAACAGCGACGGGATTGGAGATCTTTTTGTTCTCCAATTTGAAT
The DNA here is from genome assembly GCF_039969095.1 of Reichenbachiella sp. Lineage (GTDB taxonomy): Bacteria > Bacteroidota > Bacteroidia > Cytophagales > Cyclobacteriaceae > Reichenbachiella. Next base: position 416,642 of record NZ_JBDVOL010000008.1, on the reverse strand, counting down.
TTGCCTTTGAGCCGACATTGGTAGCTGGCGCCGTCAGACCCTTCTACCAAATACCACAATCCCATTGATTTTGTAACTATTCCTTGCATGTTGGTTTTTTGGAGAGGCTAAATTAGTCAGAGCGATTCACAAAAGTCAAAAAAAAACGTCATCACGAATGGAATGAAGTGATCTTAAAATTCAATTATGAATCGTAAGCTTAAGATTACTTCATGCTGTTCGCAATGACGTATGACTTTTGAGAGTACTCTAAATTCCTCAGTAAAGACTTTTAGTGCTTAGACAGATAGTCAGCTACACCTTCTCTGGTGGCATGCATAGCATCTTTACCTTCTTCCCAGTTAGCAGGACAAACTTCTCCATGCTTTTCTACATATTGAAGAGCATCTACCAATCTGATCATTTCATCAATGTTTCTACCTAATGGAAGATCGTTAATAGTTTCGTGTCTTACCGTTCCTTCTTTGTCGATTAAGAATGTGCCTCTGAAGGCGATTGGCAAACCTACGAAAGACAATTGCCCATCTTCGTTATAATCCCAATCTCCAGCAAGAACACCATAATTGTTAGCAATTGTTTTGCTTGTATCAGCAACTAATGGATATTTTACACCTTCAATTCCACCTTTATTTTTGTCAGTCATCAACCAAGCCAAATGAGTTTCTTCGGTATCAGTTGATGCTCCTACTACTGCTACTCCTCTTTTTTCAAATTCAGCCAATTTTTCTTGGAAAGCCAAGATTTCAGTTGGGCAAACGAATGTAAAATCCTTAGGGTAGAAAAAGAATACAACTTCTTTCTGACCTAAATACTGATCTAAAGAGAATGATTCAACTATTTCGTCTCCGTTTACTACTGCAGGTGCAGTAAATAATGGTGCTTTTTTTCCTACTAATGACATATTTCTAAATGTTTCTAAATTAAATTTTATGACTTCAAAATTAGCCATTGAGTATTTGCTTTGAGAACGATTAAATCAATTTTATTTATCGGTCGATAGAATTCTTTTTTTGCTAGACAAATACTAGTGATTCGGCTAAGAAAAGTTCATTTTTTGTGTAATTACTGTAATTAGCCTTATTTTTAAACTACGAAATAAAAACTGATAATCATGAGATTGAACTTTACTAAATCAATAATTATACTGGGGACTGTTTTTTGTCTTGCTCCAATAACAAAATCCACTGCACAGGACTTTGTGAATATATTCAGAGCTTCTGAAGAGGATGTTACTCAGTATATGGATAGTTACATTGAACCCGCTATGTTTTCGTTTGCGAATGGAATGGCAGGTGGTTGGTACAATACAGCCAAAACGCATAAACCTTTGGGTTTTGATTTGACTTTTACGGTGAACGTAGCGAACATTCCTAATAATGAGAGGCTATTTTTGTTTAACCCTGACGACTATGGCAACGTACGCTTGGCAGGCGATGTGACTTCCTCTCAAACAGCTGATTTGCCTACATTGGTTGGAGGTAATACTAGCGAGAGATTAGAATTATATGGGCAATATACAGCGCCTGATGGCAATACTTATGAATATGCTACAGGTGATAATTTTCAGGCACCAGATGGAATTGACGTATCAAGCTTGCCATTAGCTGGTGTTCCTGCACCGACGATACAGTTAGGTATTGGTATTATTAAAAACACTGATTTGAAGATTCGATATGGTAGAGCGAAGGACATGGAATTGGACGACAACACTAACAATAAATATGGTGTGGATATATTTGGAATTGGTGTGATGCATGATTTCAAACAATGGATTCCAGGGATCAAGCATTTGCCTTTGGATATGGCTCTATTTGTTGGATATTCAAGGTTTAAGTCAACTATTGATTTTGATGAAAGCAATGTGAGTTTTGACGCTGAGGGAACTGCGGAGTTGATAGCAAATAATACTTCGATTCAGGCATTAGTTTCTAAAAAGCTCTCAATTTTAACTTTGTATGGTGGCTTAGGGTACAACATAGTGTCTAGTGGTATTAAGGTTGAAGGAACAATTGAGAATTATGAATTAACTGATATTGTTACGGGAGAGCCATATACTGTGGAAGACCCTGTAGATTTCAAATATGATGGAGGAAGTACATTTAGAGCTACCTTTGGAATGAGGCTTAAATTGGCTTTTCTTACTTTACATTCTGATTATACATTCCAGAAATACAATATGTTGTCTGTTGGTTTAGGAATGAGCTTTAGATAAGAAACACAAAACCATATAAAAACGAAAAGCCCCGATTGTGATCTCGGGGCTTTTCATTTTTGATAAAAATGTTAAACAGGTGTATGAATAAAATTTGTGTTATGTACTTCTTTATACTAGATACATAAACAAAGTAACCACCCGTAGTAACTTTTTTTAAATATTTTTTAAAATCTGATTTTTAAGGAGATTAATCCCTTATAGAAGCGGTAATCACTGAAATGCTATCCTTAGGAGTAAAAGCTTGCTTGGTAGCAGAAAGAATATCACTAGACCTATTTACTTTGCTTGCTAATAAAATTAGAAACAAGAGGGATAACTTAAGTATAAAGGTTAGTTCCGACTTTGCTTTTCTCGACATGCTTTGAATGGTTTAGATTTCTCTAAGGTAAAATTATATAATTATAAGGCAGGGCAAATTTCATTTCGATGAATTGGCTGATTTAATAGACAAATGTTAAAATGAATCCATATTTATTAAATTTCCACATCAAATTAATAGACTGGTGACAAATGAAAAACGTTCTATTCGTATGTCTGGGCAATATTTGTAGATCACCGTTAGGTGAGGCAGTTTTTAATCATAAAGCTGATCCTTTAAGTATGAGAGCGGACTCTGCCGGAACTGCTGCTTATCATGTAGGTGAAAATCCAGATCATCGTAGCATTTCCGTAGCCAATAAATATCATGTACCTATACATCATAAGGCTCGAAAATTTGTAGCTGAAGACTTCGAGCGATTTGACTATATAATAGCTATGGATAGAAATAATTATGATGATATGAAAGCTCTAGCTCAAGGTGGTATAGATCATTTGTTTCTATTACGAGAGTTTGATCCAGAGGCCGATGGTGATATGGACGTTCCAGATCCATACTACGGAGGAAGTGATGGGTTTGAGCATGTATTTCATATGGTTTCTCGTTCAATTGATGAACTGATCAAGCATATAGCATCTGACCAATGAACTTCTTGAATGAGGTGATTTATCAATTATTTGGTGAAAAGACTGATTGTAGCGACTTACAATCGGTCGGAGGAGGGTGTATTCATCAGGCGGGTTCTTTTGTGCATAATGGTGAAAAATATTTCCTGAAATGGAATTCCAATGCTTCTGTCATGTTTGAGACTGAAGCAAAGGGATTGGCTTTGCTTAAAGATACAGCTACGGTTAGTATTCCTAAGATTATAAGTACAGGAAGTGTGAATGAGGTTGATTACCTCTGTTTGGAATTTATAGAGCAATCTGCTCAAGCACCTGGCTTTTGGGTTGATTTTGGCCGTCAGTTGGCTGATTTACATCAAAATTCTGCTTTAAGGTTTGGGTTAGACCATCACAATTTCATTGGAAGACTACCACAGTCCAATGAACAAAAGTCTAATTGGGTCGATTTTTTTATCTCTGAACGACTTATGCCACAAATAAAAATGGCTAGAGACCAAGGGGTGGTGGATGAACAACTTCAGCTTAAGTTTAATACTTTAATGAAGGAGCTGCCGAATCTGATTCCAAACGAAAAACCAGCATTATTGCATGGAGATTTGTGGTCGGGCAATTTTTTAATTGGTAGTCACGGACAACCTGTCATTTTTGATCCAGCAGTATATTATGGGCATCGTGAAGCAGAATTGGCTTTTACTAGATTATTTGGCGGTTTTGATGCTGTTTTTTATCAGACCTACCATAATACTTTTCCACTTCAACACGGACATGAAGAAAGAGTAGATATTTTTAATTTATACCCGCTTTTAGTTCATGTTAATCTGTTTGGATCGTCATATCTCAATGGAATTGTTGAAACCTTACGCCGATTCACTTAATTCTTTGTGTTTTTGTTCAGGCACATAGAGTAAGTGATAGACGTCCTTAGATTTTTGTTCGAGCAATACTTCCTTTCGGTCATATATTTTGTCTAATGCTTCTTGATCATATCCTTTCACCGTCAGCATCTCAAGATTGTCACGCATTTCGATATTGAAGGTGTCACTTAGGCGCTCCACTAGTTTTTCGACTTTATCAAACTTTTTATCAATACAAATCGAAAAACTCACCGCAGAGTTTTGCATCAAATTGATCTTGATATTTAATTGATCTAGTGCATTAAAAATTAGGCTCAATTTTCGTTCGTCTATGAAAGTAAAATCAGTGACCTTAAAATCAATAAAAACCTGCCTAGTTTTTAAAATGAAAGAGGCTGGATGTTTGCCTGCCTTTTCAGCTCCAATGACCGTTCCTAGCTCTTGAGGGGCATTAAATGGTCGAACATATAGTTTGATGCCGTTTTGTGCCAGAGGTTTAATGGTTCTTGGATGTATGATCGAAGCGCCGTAGTAGGTCATTTCTGAGGCATCAGTATAACTCAAGGCTGGAATAATGATGGCATCGGGCATTTTACTTGGGTCGGCAGTCATCACTCCGGGGACATCTTTCCAAACCGTAACAGATTCAGCGTTTAACCCAGTAGCAAATATAGCGGCACTAAAATCCGAACCTTCTCTACCTAGTGTTGTCGTTTTGCCTTCACCATTAGATCCAATAAAACCTTGAGTAATTACAATGGCATCTTTTGCAAATTCAGGAATTCGACTTTTGATATTTTGCTTTGTTATATCCCAATCTACTCTTGCATCTATGTAGTTATAATCCGTTTTCACGTAATTGCGTGCATCTACCCAGATGGTTTTGTGGATGTTTTGATTCAGATAATTTCGAATAATTCTGGTAGAAAGTAACTCTCCTTGGCTTACCATTTCACTGTAGACTTCCATATATGGCTTGCCTGCAGCAAAACTCAAGTATTTTGCAATCCCCTCGAAAATTGATTCTAGTCTTTCAAATACTTGATGGTCTTTTTCAAATAGCCCATTTGATATTTCTAAATGAAAGTTTTTGATTTCTTGCAATTCTGCTTGCCAGTTACCTTTTTCAAAATATACGCTAACTAATTCTTCAAGTGCGTTTGTGGTCTTACCCATTGCGGATACGATCACTACTAATTCATCCTTGCAGAATTGCTTAATTACTTCGGCTACATTTTTTACGGACGGGGCATCCTTTACAGATGCACCACCAAATTTGAATACTTTCATTACGGATAAAATTAAGGTGGCAAAATTACCTATGGAGGTAGAATAAAAAAATAAAAGACAAACTATTGAAGGGATAATCTCTTAACAGTGACTTAACATTAAGCGGATTATTTCTATTTTTGCAACTACCCAAAACACTTTTAATGGATAAGCAATCACTCGGATCTACTATTGGAACTACTTTAGATAGATTCATCAATGACAAACAAGGCGAATTTCCTTTTGCCACTGGCGAACTGTCTCAACTGCTGAGAGACATTGCACTTGCAGGGAAAATTATAAACAGAGAAGTAAACAAATCAGGGTTGCTGGATATTGCGGGTGCATTTGGTACTACCAATGTACAAGGCGAAGAACAGCAAAAGTTGGATGTGATTGCTGATATTAGGTTTACTCGTGCGTTGAAGAATGGAGGCGAAGTTTGTGCAATTATTTCTGAAGAAGAAGATGATTTGATCCGTTTGAATGAGAATAGTCGCTATGTAGTAGCTATGGACCCATTGGATGGCTCTTCGAATATTGATGTGAATGTCTCTATTGGCACCATCTTTTCCATTTACAGAAGAGTATCTCCGATTGGAACTCCAGTTCAAATGGAGGATGTTTTGCAGAAAGGAGACAATCAAGTCGCTGCAGGTTATATTTTATATGGATCGTCTACCATGTTGGTTTATACTACTGGCCATGGGGTGAATGGGTTTACGTTTGAGCCTACGCTTGGAGAATTCTTACTCTCTCACCAAAATATGAAATGCCCCAAAGACGGAAAAATATATTCTATCAATGAAGGGTCGTATCAGAGTTTTGAACCTTCAGTAAAAGAGTACCTTCAATATTGCAAGTCAGAAAATTATAGCGCAAGGTATATTGGATCTCTAGTTGCCGACTTTCATAGAAATTTGTTGAAAGGCGGAATATATATATACCCAAGTACAGAGAAGGCGCCAAACGGCAAACTTCGTTTGATGTATGAATGCAACTGTCTGGCTTTTATTGCCGAACAAGCAGGAGGTATGGCCACAGATGGTCAACGTCGGGTGATGGAGATAGAACCAACGGAATTACACCAAAGAGTCCCATTATTTATAGGTTCCCCAAATATGGTCAATAAAGCACATGAATTAAGGGGAGAAGAAGCTATAGTGCAGAAAAGTTAAAAATTTCTATACTTTTCTCTTGTTATAACCTTTTGCATTTCACGCTTGATTACTTCACGAGCTAGAGCCATTCCAATTTGATCTGGCGCTTCTGATGAGATGATTTTTTTGAACATTGATTCATCTAAATCTATCTTATAGAAAGCATTCAGCAAACGAGTCATGTCTTGATTGAGCAAGTTATTGATGATGGAAGCCAATGCATTTTCAAGATCCTGTTCGGAAGATTGATAAGGTGCCAGCTCCTCCTCTGGGAGCTGGAAGTGTTTGGTGATCAGGGCCGCGCAAGATGTGAGTGAATCACTCATCCGAAACTTATTTCTTATCAGTTTCTTCTTTGCTTTCTTCTTTCTCCTCAAATAATTCTGGATATCCACTGCTCAACAGGTGGTACCATTTTACCAATTTCTTGATATCAGAAGCATAAACGCGATCTTCATCATAGTCAGGCAGAATGTGCTTTAAAAAAGCTTTGAGTTCTTCGTTGTCCGAATTTCCAGCAAGACCTGTGTCACCGTTGAATTCTTTGTGAATTTTTTTCATCACTTGCTCCAGCGGACAAGATCCTTCTTTGTCGTTGGTATAAATCGATATCTCACCAAGAACAGAAACTTTAGAATTGACATTGACCACCAATTTCTTTTTCTGTTCGTCCATTGATTCGAGGATCATTCCTCCACGGGTAGGAGCGACTACGCTAAATAGTCCGCCTTTGCCTGATACCGTTGCTATTTCGTTGAAATCCATAGTTAGTTATTAAATCGGTCGCAAAATTAATATTTTCTTATACACTCTCATTGATTTGACCGATGTATTCTAATATTTCCTTTTGTCCTACTTTTTTTGCAGATGAGGTCACAAATGTAGGAGGTAATTCATCCCAGAATTTCTTTAATTCTGTTTTGAAATTGGCAATGTTTGATTGGATTTTAGAATTGTTGGGCTTGTCTGCTTTCGTGAAAATAATGGAGAATGGAATTTGATATTCTCCCAGCCAATTCAAAAACTCAATATCTATTTTTTGAGGTGGGATTCTCGAATCAATTAAAACAAAGACATTGTATAAATTTTCTCTCTGACCTAAATAATTTTTGGTCATGATGTCCCATTTTTCTTTCATTTCCTTGCTCACCTGGGCCCAGCCATAACCCGGCAAATCGACCAAATACCAAGCTTTATTGATCAGGAAGTGATTGATCAATTGGGTTTTACCTGGTTTGCCTGAAGTTTTGGCCAGTTTAGTCTTATCGGTCAACATATTAATCAGTGACGACTTGCCTACGTTGGACCTCCCAATGAAGGCATATTCCGGCATATCTGGTGCAGGGCATTGCTTGTAGTCTGTATTGCTGATGACGAACTCGGAACTTGTAATTTTCATTGGGATTAAATTTCTGCAAAAATGCTCAAATCCTAGGTGTTACTCTATGTATCCATTATTTATTTAACTCCTTGAAGGTAAACACAGCACGAAAGCCATGAAAATTTCAATCCAATCTGTGTTGGTCACTCGGATTGCTAATTATTTCGGGGAATCCATGTAATATTGCAACAAAATAAAAATACGAAGCAATTGGCGGTACTACCTTACAAAAATCAGGAGCAATCTAAGAAGCAACAAGTAGCTGACATGTTCAATAAAATCAGCAAACGTTATGATTTTCTCAATCACTTCTTGAGCATAGGTATTGATATTCTCTGGAGGAAGAAGGCTATTCGTCAGTTGAAATCACATCATCCAAAATTGATTTTGGACATAGCTACGGGTACAGGTGATTTGGCCATCGAAGCTTTAAGGCTTAACCCAGACAAAATCATCGGAGTCGATATTTCGGAAGGAATGTTGGAAGTAGGCCGAAAAAAAATGATCGAGTTAGGCGTAGAGGATCAAATAGAATTGAGAATGGGGGATTCAGAGCAGCTCTTATTCGAAGACAATAAGTTTGATGCAGTGATCGTTGCCTTTGGCGTAAGGAATTTTGAAAATTTAGAGAAAGGTCTTGCTGACATGAGACGAGTTCTTAAAGATGGAGGGAAATTAGTAGTACTTGAATTTTCAAAACCAACCAAGTTTCCAATGAAACAGCTTTACGGTTTTTATTTTAAAGCTATATTGCCATTAATCGGGAAATTGGTGTCAAGTGACAATTCGGCTTACACCTATTTACCAGAATCAGTGGCAGAATTCCCATATGGTCAAAAATTTCTAGATATTCTAGAAAAAACAGGATACAAAGACACACAATGCAAACCACTTACATTTGGTATAAGCTCCATTTACACAGCCTCAAAATAGTTTTAGGTTTTGTCATTGGATTTTGTCTGGTTTCAGCTGAGTCTAAAGCACAACTTCCAGGTACATTAAACCTTCCGAATTTTGATGAGCAAAAGGTGCATTATGGATTCCTGATTGGAGGCCATTCTTCAAGGTTCAGGTTAAAATATTCTGATGAATTCATTACACCTGATATGGATTCTGTGCATTCTATTCTTCCAACTCATAAGTTTGGGTTTAAAATCGGGTTCATAGTTAATTTTCACTTTTTTCAATATTTGGATGTTAGGGTAGCACCTACTTTTAGTTTTTACCAATTAGGTCTTGACTATAGGTATAGTGATGGGACTACCTGGCCAGAATTACGAGATCCTACATACTTTGAATTACCTATTCTCTTCAAATACAAATCAGTTAGAAGGGATAATAGAGCTATTTATTTGTTGGCGGGTATTACTCCAGCGATTAAAGTATCTGGAAATAAGAAGGACTTAGATTCTTCAGAACGTCTTTTAGTTGAAAAATATAATCTTTCAATTGATGTAGGAGTAGGGCTCGATTTGTTTCAGCCACTATTTAAGTTTTCACCAGAAGTTAGATACTCGTTCGGTTTATTGAATGTGCTGGATGAAGAAGAAAATGATTTTAGCGCAGGGATTGAAAGCTTAAACATCCATAGCTTCACGATATACGTGACATTTGAAGGCGGACCATCAACTTTCAGAAGAAAATCTAGGAAATATTAATTAGTGGGAGTTTCGACTTCTGCTTCATTATCCATGTATTTCATTTTATACACGAAATAGAACAAGAAATTGAATTTGTTTACTGAATAATAGCTGGAGTCTGGCTCGGCATCTAAATTTTCAGATTTTTCTACTGATTCCGCCTCATTGTTACTTTCAAGTTCCTTAGCCTCTTCAGTTTTTTCAGATTCATATCCTGATCCACCAGTATTATTATTGGCGGTTTTCTCAGTATGGGCTGCGAGAGGCAGACTGAGTAAGAAACAAAAGAATATGGAAATGACTTCCTTCAACAATTTTGGATTATGTTAATGAAAGCAACGAATTTATAGAGAATATTGTTACAATGGATACTCCAAACAAATTTTCTATTGGTTTTTGACCAAAATTAGGTGATTTACTTAGATGGTTTGTAATGGTTTAAAGGTTCATTTGATAGCAAAACCGTTCGGTTTGCACACCACCCATCCTTTCTTTGAAAGCAATAAGTTTCTTGTTGGCCTCATTGTTCAACATAGAAGTGCCTAGATCCAATACTTCAAATTGTTGTTCTTGGCAATATTGATAAATATTGGAAATCAAAAAAACCATGGGACTGTAGGAGTCAAATGATTTAGCGCTTGCTGGAAGAAAATTATACATCACTTTTTCATTCACAATAACGCAAATCGTGGCTCCAGCAAGTATACCATTATGGTAACAACTGAAAATCAAATATTGATCAGGAAGTAAGTCGAAGGCGGATTGTATTTGATCAAAGGACATCGACAAAGTGTGATTTCTGTCTTTTCGGCAAGTACTTATAAATTTAAATATTCGGTCAAGATCAGATTCCTTTTCTTTTTTGAAAAGAAAATGGGACGTCATACATTTTTTCAATCGTCTTTTTTGCATTGGCGAAATGTGGTCGATTAGGGCACTCTGATTGATATCAATGTGGTGATTGATGTCTGTAGAGTGTATTGAAAAGTGTTTGTCATAAAAAATGGACGCCTCATCGAAATTGTTTAACCCATAAAAAGGAGGTGCTGATTTGATCATTATTTGTGAAATTCCCATTTTCTTGAGTTGATCAATTACATAATTCAAGAACTTGTCAATTGGAGTATTATTAGTGGTTTGATAAAAATAAATCCCTCCAAATGGAGCTGAAATTAAGCTTGTGGCTTTCTTGCCAGATATTTGAAAATGGATAGCACAATTGAGCTGCTTCGTAGTTCGATCTATTGCGCAAAAACTACTTAAATCTGATTCATGTTGACTCAGGTATTTTTTGGTATAATAAACTGGAATATTTCCAGACTCTGATAAAGCTGGAATTTCAGTAAGGAAGTCGAAACTATCCAAGGTTTAATTTTAACTCTTGAGATTTGAACACATCATAATTTCTAATGTAATCATTAGCATCATATTCCTGAGAGGCCATTACTAGCACAATGGCATCCTTTTTATATTCTATTTTGCACCAATATTGAGATGGGATCAAGATCATCTCATTAGGGTTTCTGAGCTGGAAGGTTGATTTGTTTCCATCAATATCTTCAAGCCCAATATTAAGTTCACCATGTAAGCAAACAAGCAATTGTTGGCATGACTTGTGTGCATGCTCTCCTCGAATTTCGTCCTTTTGATTAGATGTGATCCAATAAATACGCTTGACAGTAAAAGGGAGATCTCCTCTTTCAGCGATAGTCATGATCGAATTTATATCAATGGTTGGAAGATTATATAACCGAGGAATTGTCATATCATAAATTTAGTTTCAAATTTGCCGATTATTACGCGTAAAAAAAACGGAAATTGCTCATTACCACAAAATCTCAAGATTATTCAACCACTTTATAAAAATATTCTACTGATCATCTTTTTCTGTTTTTTAGTAGCAACTAGCGGATTTGCGCAAAAATTGCCCCTATTTAATAATCCTGAGTTGTTAGATATGGTGGATCGTGGAGGTGATTATATATATAATCAAGATTTCAAATTAGCAGAAAAAGTAATAGACTCTTTGGAGAAAAAATTACCAGGTCACCCTATAGTACCCATGATGCGTGCTATGAACTGGGCTTGGAGAGATCAGCCACTTCGTACCTCAAGTCCAGTTTATGCTCAACATGAGAAATATTTGTTGGAGACCATAGCTGCTTCCAAAAAAATCAGTAATAAAGACACCAATAACCTGGAAGCTATGTTTTTTGAGATGTCTGCTCATGGCTTATTGGCTGAATATTATGCACAGGAGGGAAGTAGTTTCAAGGCTATGTCTCAAGCCAAACAAACTTATAATCTTATTAAAAAAACTATGGAGCATACGGCTAAAAGCCCTGAGTTGCTCTTTTTAGCTGGATTGTACAATTACTTTAGAGAAAAATACCCAGAGCGACATCCTATTTACAAGTCTGTTGTGTGGATTTTTAAATCTGGTGATATTGAAAAGGGGCTCATTCAGTTAGACAGCGCTGTTCATCACAGTAAAATTGTGAAAATTGAGGCTGGCTTATACCTCTCCTATATTTGGCTTCGCTATGAGAATCGAGCGGACAAAGCGAGATATTATTTAGAAAGGCTCCATAAAATGTATCCAGCCAATGATTATTTCAAAGCCAAATATCTTGAATGCCTCATTCGGCAAAAAGATTATACGATCGCGCTGCCATTGATTCAAGCCCTTGAAAAGCATCAAAAACCATATTTCAAAATGTGTGGAGAAATATTTCATGGTGTCTATTTAGAGAAAGTCAATTATTCTATGGCTGAGGCCAAATCATATTATGAAATGGGATTGGCTACTGGAGCCGAATCGCCAGACCGTGGCGAATATTACCGAAGTATTGCTTATTTGGGGCTTGGACGAATAGCTGAGACCAATAGTGATTTGAAATTAGCAGCCGAATACTATGAGAAAACCATAGACCTAGACGAAACGAATTGGATGACCGAAGAAAGTGAATTCCGACTGGAGAAAATAGATTAGTGAATGGCCGAATCTTATCGTATCATAAAATTGCCCACTGAAGGTTTTTACAAGGAAAAAGGAAGCAAGTTTTTGGCCTTTGCCTATCAAGTGAACTCACTGGAGGAAGTAAAAGATAAACTCGAAATCTTAAGAAAAGAATATTACGATGCACGCCATCATTGTTATGCTCACATAATTGAAGATGGCCAGCATCAACTCATACGTGCTAATGATGACGGAGAACCGAACCATTCTGCTGGAGACCCTATTTTAGGACAAATCAGATCTTTTGAGCTCACCAATACCCTTGTAGTTGTGATTCGTTATTTCGGAGGTACAAAACTCGGCGTCAGCGGCTTGATTCATGCTTATAAAGTAGCAGCAGAAGAAGCCTTACGCAATGCGAAAATTGAGGTGGTGGAAATTAAGCAGGATTTTAAAGTGGAGTACACTTATGATAAAACCAGTGAAGCCATGCGCATCATCAATGATTTTGGTGTGGAAATTAAAAATCAGGAGTTTATGGAAATATGCACTTTGTTCGGTCGCATAGAACCTGAAAAATTTGAAGCTCTGAAGGATAAGTTATCTCTTATTCAAGTGATTGCGCGAAAGCTTTAATTTTTGTTGGCCAGCTGGCCACAAGCTGCATCGATATCTTTACCTCTGCTTCTTCTGACGTGCACATTTACTCCTTTATTGGTTAAGTATTTTGTGAAATTATCCAATGTATCTGCGTCGGCATTTTTATAATTAGCCTCAGCTATTGGATTGTATTCAATGATGTTAATTCTTGCGGGTACTCGTTTCCAAAATTCATAAAGCTCTTTGGCATCTTGCAACGAATCATTAAAATCATAAAAGAGGATGTACTCAAAAGTGATTTTATTGCCTGTTTTTTTGTAAAAATAATTGAGTGCTTCCCTTAGCGCTTCTAAGGTATTCGACTCATTGATAGGCATGATTTTGTTGCGCTTCTCGTCGTTGGCGGCATGAAGTGACAACGCAAGATTAAACTTCACTTGATCATCTGCCAATTTTTTAATCATCTTGGCAATTCCCGCTGTAGAAACAGTAATCCGTTTTGGAGACATGTTCAATCCATCTGGAGATGTAATTCGATCTATGGACTCCAGAACATTTTTATAGTTAAGCAAGGGTTCCCCCATGCCCATATAAACAATATTGGACAACGGTTTATCAAAATTTTGCTCAGCCTGTTTGGCTACAACTACGACTTGGTCATAGATTTCTGAGGCATCAAGATTGCGTTCGCGATCCATGTAGCCCGTTGCACAAAACTTACAGCTCAGCGAACAGCCCACTTGTGAAGATACACAGGCTGTCATTCGCTCATCTTGTGGGATAAGTACACTCTCAATCAAATGATTGTCGTACAGTTTTAGAGCTGATTTAATTGTGCCATCATTGCTTTTTTGTTCTTTGTCTACTACAGCTGGTCGGATGGTAAAATGAGCCTTCAGCTGGTCTCTGGTGGATAGAGATAAATTAGTCATATCGTCAATCGACGTAGCAGATTTTTTCCAGATCCATTCGTGAATTTGTTTCGCACGAAACGGCTTTTCTCCTATTCCAGAAAGGAATTGAGAAATATCTTCTTTCGATGATTTTCTTAAATCTATTAGCGTAGCTGCTTCACTCATGATGCAAAGATACCGCTAAATATCAGCCTACGAAATCATTTTTTTTGTGAGAACCATCACAGTAGGGTTTATTTTCAGATGCACCACATCTACAAAAAGCCGTCGCCTTACTGTCTTTCACAGTTTCTTCTCCTGCGTGTTTGATTTTCATGTTGCCATACACCATCAGGGGTCCGTTTGGCATTGTTTCCACGATGGTTTCCTGACTAACGGTAGTTTTTTGATCCTCATTGGCTATAGACAAAGCGCCAGAAGGGCATTTGCCAACTTGAGCAATGATTTCTTCAGAATTTGCTCCGTCTATGTTGATCCATGGCCGTTCTTTTGGATTAAAGACTTTAGGTAATCCATGGAAACATTTTTCTGAATGTATGCAAAGTTCTGATTGCCATTTTACGGTGACTTTGTCGTTTGAGTAGTGTTTAATTGCCATGATTTTCGAATTTTGGTTTCTATATAAATTTAATGAATTTAAGATTCCGCTTTTACTAAAACTGGGCTATCTTCCATCGCGATTATTTCATTAAACCAAACGCATTATTTTCTCATATGAAGGGACTTTCTTCTCCTTGTTATCGCCCACTTTTTGTTGTTTTATGCTTGAGTCTGATCATTGCAAATAAGTCATTGGCTCAGAGGTTGGAGTACGATGTGATAAAAGGGGATAAGAATGTAGGATCTATGATTGCTGAAAAAAAGGTGAAAGGTGATTCTGTTTTTTATTTTATTGAGAGCGAAACGACCATTAAAATGTTACTGACTTTTAAGGTGCATTATACGTTGGAAGAGTTGTATGTAAATGGCGTCTTGGTAAGTGGATCGGCCGAAAGTACCCTGAATGGCAATTCCAGAACAAAGTCTAAAGTTTGGATGGAAGGGAAAGAATATGTGGTAGAAGTGAATGGTTTTGAGGAACTTAGATTTTCAGAGCCGTCAATTTCGTATTCAGTTCCCGAACTTTATTTTTCAGAACCTGGCAATAAAGAAGAAACTTTTTCGCAGCAGTTTGCTGAGTATCTGATTATAAAAAAGGATGAAGAGCATATGTTTACCTTGTATTCTGAGGATGGAAAAAATACTCATACTTATGAAGACGGGGTTTGCACTTATGTGAAATTAAATCGAACCTATGCTTCTTTTTATTTCCAATTGAAACAATAATTTGCAGTTGGAAGCACGTTGTAGCCTACAGTCAAAAATTGCTACCAACTATTCTGAAACTGACCTACTTTTATTTTAATATCAAATTCTACTTTATGAATTCTCCTCAAAATTTATTTTTAATCGTTCTAGTATTTATAAGTTCTTGGCAAGTAAAAGCGCAAGAACCTACTCTAGAAGATAAAATTCCTTTTGATTCTTCCATTAGAACAGGGACACTGAGTAATGGGCTCAAGTATTTCATAAAGAAAAATATTAAACCAGAGGATCGCGTGGAGCTGAGGCTTGTGGTAAATGCTGGATCTGTATTAGAAGACGATGATCAACGGGGCCTAGCACATTTTACCGAGCACATGGCATTCAATGGATCTGAGCATTTTGCAAAAAACGAATTGGTGGATTACCTGCAGTCAGTAGGGGTGAAATTTGGTGCTCATTTGAATGCATATACCTCTTTTGATGAAACAGTTTATATCCTACCAATTCCTTCGGATGATGAAGAGATTATTGATAAGGGACTCACTATACTGAAAGACTGGGGTGGAAATTTACTATTTGAATCTGAGGAAATCGAGAAAGAAAGAGGTGTAGTGATAGAGGAGTGGCGACTTGGGCAAGGAGCGCAAATGCGGATGGTTCAGGATTACTTACCAGTCATATTCAAAGGGTCAAAATATGCTGAAAGACTACCAATAGGTACTAAAGAAACTTTAGAAACCTTTGCCCCAGAGACTATTAAGAGATTTTATTACGATTGGTATAGACCAAATTTGATGGCGGTAATTGCAGTGGGAGACATTGATGTAGATGCAATGGAAGCTAAAATCAAAAAACAGTTTTCTTCATTTAAAAATCCAGAGAATGAGAGGACACGAGAAGATTTCAAGGTGCCGGACAACTCAGAGCCTTTAGTAGCTGTAACATCAGATAAAGAAGCCACAAACACCATTTTCAAGATCATGTACAAGTCAGAACCTGAAATAATGGTGACGGGTGAGGATTTTAGAAATGCAATTATCCAAAGTTTGTTTACGTCAATGGTGAACCAACGACTTAGAGATTTGCTACAAGAAGCAAATCCACCATATCTATATGCTTCAACGTCTATCGGTTCATTTATTGCCAGAAGTAAAAGTGCATTTTCTTGTTTTGCAGTTCCCAAGCCAGATGATATTGAAGGGGGTATTCGCACTTTGATGAATGAAATAAAACGAGTGGAATTACATGGTTTTAATGCCTCTGAGCTAAAGACAGAAAAACTTAACCTCATGGAAGCCTTTGAAAGTATGTATAAAGAAAAAGACAAAACAGAATCGGAGGCTCTCGTTAATGAATTGGTTGATCATTTTCTTGAAATGACGCCTGTTCCGGGAATCGAATATGAATATGAATTTGTCAAAAAACACCTTGATGGAATCACTTTGGACGAAGTGAATGCCATTATTGGAGATCAAATATCGGAGGAAAACAGAGTAGTATATCTCACAGCTCCAGACAATGATAATGTGAATTTGCCATCAACAGACGATTTATTGGCTTGGGTAAAGGCTTCTGATGAAACCACCCCTGAGCCACTCTTGGAAACGATCATAAGTGATCAATTGATTAAAAAAGATCCAAAATCAGGACGGGTGACTAATAGTTCAGTAATTGATCCCTTGGATGTCACATCTTTGGAGCTTTCAAATGGAGCTCGAGTTTTTATTAAGTCGACGGATTATAAAAATGATGAAATTCAGTTTTTGGCTCATAGAAAGGGGGGGATTTCGCTAGCTGAAGACGAAGACTATTGGTCTGCAACTTTTGCCGCTAATATTGTTGCATTAAGTGGTGTAGGTGACTATTCTTATACTGATTTACAGAAAGTATTGGCAGGCAAGTCTGTAGGCCTACAACCTTATCTAAATGATGAGGAAGAAGGCTTTCGTGGGAGTACTGCACCAAAGGATATAGAAACCTTATTACAATTGACCTATTTGTACTTTACAGAAATAAGGAAAGACGAAACTGCTTTTCAATCTTTGATGCAACGCAATATGGCTTTTTTGACCAATGTAATGTCAGATCCTAACTACTACTACCAAGATCAAATGGCTAAAATTCTATCTCAAGGAGATCTGAGAGGGGGAGGAATTCCAACTATGGAAGACTTAGAAAAGATTGATCATGCTCAGGCGCTGGAGTTTTTCAAGGCAAGATTTGCAAGTCCAGGTGATTTCACTTTTTGGTTTGTGGGCAACATAGATGAGCAGGAGTTAATACCCTTGATTGAAAAATATTTAGGGTCAATTCCAAGTACTAAAGAAGAAACTTGGGTAGATCGAGGCATCAGACCTCCAGATGGTATGGTAAATGAGAAAATTTTTAGAGGCTCAGAACCAAAAAGTACGGTTAATATGATCTTTACGGGAGAGATGGAATATAACAGAACTGAATCTTATCATCTGCGCTGCTTGAGTGAAATTCTGGATATCAGATTAGTGGAAATTCTGCGAGAAGAAAAAGGTGGTGTCTATGGAGTTGGTGCTTCAGGCTTTGGTAGTCAATCACCGTATGAAAATTTTGAGTTTACTATTAGCTTTCCTTGTGGACCTGATAATGTTGACGATTTGGTGACGTCTGCCATTGAGGCTATTCGAGAGATTCAGAACGAAGGAGTTTCTGAAGAGAATCTCAACAAAATAAAGGAAACTCAGCGTAGAGAACAGGAACTCCACTGGAAAACCAATGGATACTGGATGAATGTTTTAAAGGTTTATCATGTCAATGACTATGATTATAAGGATATTACCTGGCTGAATGAAAGAATTGAAGATTTTACGGCAGAGGATATTCAGCAAGTAGCTAAAAAATACCTCAATCCTGAAGAGTACATCCAAATTGTATTATATCCAGAAGAAGAGTAGAATATTTAGAATAGGTAAACCCCTTTATTTTTTCCTTTGATTACTACTTCTACATGTTCGTTGATGGTGGTGGCCAATTCATACCCTTTGTATTTGGGGTAGATAGGAAAAGCTTTGTGGCTTCTGTTTACCATTACACAAACTTCAATTTTCTTGATGTTGGTGTTCAAAAATGCTTTAAGAGCAAAAGCAGCTGTTTTCCCTGAATTCAGAACATCGTCGAAAAGTACAATTGATTTTTTAGTCAATTGCTTCTCTTCCAAATTATCAATATGAACGTCCTCCATGAATGGTGCCTCTTTATTGATATCCACCCTAACTACTGAAGTCTTAAGTGGGGATATTTTTTCAAGTTCCTTGCTCATCATTGAGGCAAATACAAAGCCGTTGTCAGAGACACCGGCCATGATGAGATGTTTTTCGTCGAGATTGTTTTCGTAAATTTCGTATGCCATTCGCACGATCCTTTGATCTATTTGAATGGCATTCAAAATCAGGTTTTTTTCTTTGGTCATACAGACTTAATTATCCGCTGGCACAGGTACTTCCTTGCTATTTTTAAAGGTAGAAAGTATCACCATAGACTGCAAGCTATCAACGATATCAATATCACTTACTTTTTCCAGCATGAGCTGTTGGTAAGAGGCGATGTCCTTGGCTACAATTCTCAGAATAAAATCACCAGATCCAGTAATATGGTGGCATTCAATGATTTCTTCTATATCAGATATTCTACTGAGAAAGGTGTCAATGTTTGGTTTGTTGTGTCCCTTGAGAGAGACTTGAACAAACGTATTAACACCTAAACCTAGCATAGCAGAATCTAATTCTGCATGATAACTCTTGATAATACCTGAGTTTTCGAGTTTTTTCACCCTTTCCAATGTAGGAGCTGGAGACAATCCGATCTCCTCGGATAGCTTAGCATTGGTAATTTTACCATTAGCCTGTAAAATCTTTAAGATTTTCCTGTCTGTTTTGTCGATTTTCGTGTTGCCGATCATTAGCATTTGCAAAATATTCTTCGGTTCAAAATTAGTAAGATTAGTAATTATTCTATATCAATAATGAAATATTATTATTTCAATAGAATGTTTTTAATTTGAGTTTACGGGTGTTTGATTGACTCTGTGAAAACAAGGATATATAGAAGCCACCCTATCAAAATCTTACCCTTAATGCATAAATGACGGATTCAGGACATTTAAGATGTTTATTTGGATTTTTTGTTTGCAATGTCGTGAAGGGGTCAAGAAAATCTTACTGAATTCGCCCGATGAGAATATTAAATTTTCACAAATCGCTGGGTAGACTCGGTTTGGTCGTAAATGACTTTAATAAAATACATTCCCTTTCTATAAGAATAGATGTCAATAAAAAAGCTATTTAGTCCAGATACGGTGTCTGAGTAGATGTCTTGATACAATATGGCTCCTGTTGCATCCATTAGAAATATCTGGACTGGAGCTTTTGAAGGCAAAATCATATTGAGTCTAATCTGTGCGTCATTGCTACTTACGGGATTAGGATAAGAGTTTTCTACAACAACTTTCTGATTAAAATCGATACAGCCTTCATTGTTGATCAAATTGATATCTTCATATTCTTCCTCTGAGTCAGTGAGGGTGACACAACTATAGCCAATATTGTTGTTTTCAGCGGAAAAGGTAAAATTCAATGGAAAAGTAACAGATTCATTTTTGAATAATGTACCAGCATATGTTTCATAAACTGAAGAATTGTTATCCAAATCAATTCTTATGTCAAAATTCCTAATGGCAACATTTCCATTATTTCTAACAGTTAGAAAAATATTTGTTTTCCCCTCTGATTCTTCTTTGGTTATTTGTACCAATTCTAAGTCTTTAATTGGTTCGGCCACGGTAATTGGGAGCATGGTCGTGTCACTGCATCCAAATTCATTTCTTGAAATAAGCTTAGCTTCATATTCTCCCAAATCTTGATATATGAATTGAGGATTAGTTGCTGTGCTCGTAGAATTATCAGCATCATCAAAACTCCATAGATAACTTTCAGATTCAATAGACTGATTGAAAAACTCAATGTCAAGTGGGGCCGGGCCAATATCTCTGTTTACATCAAATGCAGCAATAGGCGATGAATGGATCGTGATGGTTTGTTGTGCGTTGCTTTCGCAACCCACCTCATCTGTAATAGTAAGTGAGATGTTATAATTACCAGCCTGTTCAAAATTATGTGTTTCGGGATTATTGCTGCCTGTTCCTTCTTCATCAAACTGCCAGTGGTAATCAACTATTGAAGTAGTAGCTGAGGTTGAAGCATCATTGAATATAGTATTTTCATTATCACAATTTTTGTCAGTAGTAAAATCTGCAATGGGTAATTCATGAATCGTGAATTCTTTTGAAATTGAGCTTACACATAAATTATTTGGAGTTACAGTCAAAGTAGCCGAATAGACTCCAGGCACGCTAAACACCTGAGATGGATTTTGAGTATTGGGTTTGATGTCTCCATTTATATCCCAATACCAAGTATTGATTGGGTTTTCGCTTTCTGACTCACTTTGATCTAGAAATTGGGTAGTAGCATCCAGACACCCTAAGTCAATGTCAAAATCAACTGTTGGAGCGACTTGAACACTAACGTTTTGTGTTATCTCGTCTACACATCCATAAGTACTTTCTATTGCTAATGTCACTTCATATGTGCCCTGAGATTCAAAAGTATAAAATGGGTCTTTTTCTGTTGAATTTCCTTCTTCATTAAAATTCCAAGAATAAGATTCAATGTTAGCATCGTTTACTGTCGATTGGTCTTCGAATCCAATTTCCTGACCTTCACATCCAACACCCATATTAAAATCAGCTACAGGTTTGTCATCAATAGTCAAAAGTTGAGTAAGTACATTATTGCATCCGCTGGAATTGCTTACTGTGAGTGTAACATTGTAACCGCCAGTGCTACTGTAGGTATGAGTAGGAGAATTATCTGTTGAACTACCTAAATCTCCAAAGTTCCAATATTGGCTGGTAATATTGTCGCCAGTAGAGTTATTTATAAACTCGGTATCTTCTCCTAAGCATTTGTTTTCATAAGTGAAATCTACTACAGGCCCTACAATTAAATTCAATTCTGTGTCGTCACTGGATGTGGTGCATCCAGGAATTATGGCTGAAAGCGTCACAGTTTTAGAACCATCCGTATCAAAATTGAATATTCCATTTCTATCTGTACTTGACCCTTCATCATTGTAGTTCCAAACATAAGTTAGTGTTGCTCCATTATAAACGGATTCATCAAAGAGATTTGTAAAACTTATATCCGCTCCAGTACAATATGGAGATCCCGAAGTGAAAAATGTAGGTGTATCCGGGACAGGGTATATAGATATGGTTTCTTGAACAAAATTGGAGCAAATGCCGTCATGGACAGTTAAAGAAACTTGGTGATCCCCTACTGAACCTAAAGTGTGCTCTGGGCTTGGGTCAGTACTATCAGTAATTCCGTCATTATCAAAATCCCATGCATAAGTTAATCCTCCATCGTCCATGGTAATAAACTCATTGGATTCAGTTATACACTCATTGTTTTCTGAGGTAAAAGATATTTCTGGAGCTGTTTCTGAACTTACAGTTACAGAATTTGTTATTTGGTCTGTCACGGAATCATCATTGGATGCAATAAGTTCTATCCCGAAAGTACCTGCGGATGTATACTGGATATTCGGATTTGTTTCAGTACTGTAAATAGTTGAAGCCCCACAGTCAAAGTCAAAAACGGTTTTTACAGAACTGGAACCGTGTGCGCCAAGTACAAGGTATGTGCTATTATCTTTAATTATATCGAATCCTTGCATGGCCGAAAGAGTGGTGCTATATGAGATTTCGATTGGGGTATTGGCAGTCGTTAGATCACCAAAATTGTAAACCAAAATAGCTGCATTGTTTCTACTGACCGCACCGTAATAAACACCTCCATCCAGAATTAATTCTATGTGAAATTGACTACCACTACTTGCCAGATCGTAATAGGCTTCGATCGTAGGTGTGTTTAGTAAGCTGCTGCCATAGTTGTACCTAACCATATTTGTGGTGCCATTTCTCGCAACGGCATGTACTATATAGTTACCTTCTATTAACTGAATATCGAAGCCGTTGATATTGTTCATCGAAGTGGCAGTGGTTGATTTATAGATGTCATTTTCTTCATCTATGACATTGTCAAATGAATTTCCGTAATCCACAACCCAAATTTCTTTTGCATCATGATTGGAAAGCATGAGCAAGAGGTTACCATCTTCTTCGAAAAGTTTTACTTTCCTTACTTCATTAGATATCCCAAAATTGCCTAAGTTGACTATTGAGGGTTCGTTATTAGTTGGGTCACTTCCGAAGTCAAGTCTGATTAGATCTCCTCCTGGTGAATCATAAGATATTACCCCATACCATTCATTTTCAAAGAATATCATTGAGATATCCTCTGGAGATTCTGTGAAAGTACCGTCTGGAATGATGAGTTCTATTATAGCTGGGTCACTATATGGATCTGTTCCATAATCAAATCGAAAAACAGTTTTATTTAGTTTGTCGACAGCATATCCATACCAATTATCTTCGGATTGAATGACCTCATATCCAGAAGCACCCGTCATAGTCTCTTGTTCAGTCGATGTGATAATAGGGTCTTGATTAAAATCGCCTGTGCAGAAATCCCAAAAATAGGAAGTGGCGTTAACCGTATAGTTTTTTAAAAATAATTCTTCATTTAGGCAGGCTTCACTGTTCACTTCAAAATTAGAAGTAGGAGCTGTGGCTTCTAGAACTTCTATTGCCAGTTCAATCGTTTCATCACACCCTTGTGTTGTGCTGACTGATAATGATATGTCATAAGAAGCTGGTGTATCAAAGGTGAAAATAGGATTTTGTTCAGTTGAAGACCCTAAACCATCAAAGTCCCAATCCCATGAATTTATAGCATCATCACTTAGTGTCAAGTCTTCAGCCGAAAACTGAATGGGAACATTTTCAATTGCTTCATCATAAGCAAAGCTAGCTTTGGGATCGTCTGAGACCGTTATAGACTGAGTCGATGGTGTAGCACAGCCACTAGTGTTTGTTACAGTCAGTGTGACGTCATAATCTCCAGTACTCGCATAAGTATGTGTTGGATCAGTATCTGTGCTTGGTGCTGAAAGGTCATCAAAATCCCAGCTGTGCTCAGTAATGTCTCCTGTAGATAAATCCGTAAATTCTATCGCTTCACCAAAGCAATTATTTGTATAAGTAAAATCTGATACCGGTCCTTCTTCAATTACTGCTTGTTCGGTATGAACGGCAGTTGTACACCCTGGGATCATTGCAATAAGTCCGATATCTTTTGTGCCAGATGTACTAAATGAATAAGTAGGGTCTTTTTCTGCGGAAGTTGACTCTCCATCGAAGTCCCACGAATAGGTGATGACAGCTTCAAGTCCAGTTTCATCAGTTAAATTATTAAATGCAACATCAGCATTGCTGCAAAGCGCACCTACAGCAGTTTCGAAATCGGGGGTAGATGGTGCATTGTAAATTGAAATTTCCATTGAAGAATTATTGGAACATCCGTCATTACTTATTACATCAAGGGTAACGGTATAGGTTCCTGTTCCATCAATCGAGAAGTCATATGTTGGGTTGGGTAAAGTGCTGTTTTCAGTATCATCTCCATTAAAATCCCATGAATAGCTGGCTATGTCTCCATCATCTTCAGAGGTAAATGAATTTGTATTGTCAATACATCGATTGGTGTCTACAGTAAAGCTAATGTTTGGAGCCGTGTTCGTAGAAATAGTGACTGATTCTATTGCGTTATCATCTTCACAACCATCTTTAGAAGCTATCAAATTAATTTCGAAACTTCCGTCAGTTTCATAAGACACTTGTGGTACTTCTTCAGTGCTATACATTATGGATGCCCCACAATCAAAATCAAAAACTGTTTTAATATGATCAGCTCCTTGGGCACCTAAAACTAAATATGAGCTATTATCTCTGATTAATCTTAAACCTTGTATAGTTGATAGAGTGGAGCTATAGGTAATTGCAGTGGGAGTGATGGCTGTGGTTAAATCACCAAAATTGTACACATAAATAGCCCCATTGTTTCTGCTAACCACACCATAATAATCCTCACCGTCTTTAACTAATTCTATGTGAAACCTACTACCACTGCTGGTTAGTGAATAATACGCATCTATTGTTGGTGAATTGAGTAAGCTGTTGCCATAGTTGTACCTTACCATGTTTGTAGATCCATTTCTGGCATTAGCATGTACAATATAATTGCCATTCACCAATTGAATATCGAAGCCGTTGATATTGTTCATTGACGTGGCAGTGGTTGATTTGTAGATATCATTTTCTTCATCTATGACATTGTCAAATGAATTTCCGTAATCCACTACCCAAATCTCTTTGGCATCATGATTTGAGAGCATGAGCAATAGGCTGCCGTCTTCTTCAAATAACTTAGTCTTTCTAATTTCATTGGTTATTCCAAAACTACCTAAATTGACTACTGTGGGTTCATTGGTAGTAGGGTCACTACCAAAATCTAGTCTAATCAGATCTCCTCCTGCGGAAGTATAAGATACGACGCCATACCATTCGCCATCAAAATTGATCATTGAAATATCTTCTGGCGTATGTGTGAATGTTCCTTCAGAAATGGTGAGTTCTTCTATAGATGGATCGTTATTCGGGTCTGTACCATAATCAAATCGGAAAATTAATTCATTGGTTTTGTCAACTGCATATCCATGCCAATTGTTTCCATCTTGAATTAGATCAAACCCTGTTGCACCAGACATATCATCTTGACTTATAGAGGTAGTGGTAGGATCTTCATTAAAATCTCCTATACAAAAGTCCCAAAAATAAGAAGTAGCATTAGTAGAAGAATTGGTGAAACTCAGTGATTCATTAAGACACGCGGTGCTTGTTACTGAAAAATCAGAAGTTGGGCATTGTGCAAATAAGAACGTTTTACTACTTAAGAGTAGAAAAATGATCGTATAATATGGTAGTAATTTGGTTACCAATTCTATTTAAGCGATTTATAAATATTGTAGTTCCTAATTCTCAAAAAATCGCTATGTATCATTCTTAATTAAAGATTCTGAACGCTGCTAGCTGATTAATTTCAATACACAAAGATAAAACCAGAAATGAGTGAAAATTAAAATTATTCGATGAACGGTCTTTTTCCTTCAATGAATATGCCAAAAAGTGCTTTAATGTGCTGAAATTCAATCTTATTCATAATGTGAAGTGATTTTCCTTTTCAATTTGACTTAACTAAGAATTATGGCTATTCATTTAATATTGGAACAATTGTTTTGATTGCATTTTCTATACCTCTGTATTCAATGCCCACTTGTCTGCATCTTTTACGAAGTGTATTTTTATTTTCATTAATTAGTTGCTCTATCCTTTCTATCCGAGCAACTATATCAGGTTTATGAAAACTTTCTACAACCACGCCTACATTATATTTCTCAGCATACTCGTCATCTTCTGAAGTACCGACTGTTACGATATAAGGTAGTCCGCAGCAAAGATATTCTCCAACTTTAGTTGGTGAACAATATTTTTTTGAAGGAAAATTAGCTACAGTTACCAATCCAATATCTGCTGCCGATAAAAATTGATTAACTTCTTCAAATGGTACACGACCTATAAAGTATGCAGATTCTGGGACATGGACTTGGTCAAATAGTTGCTTCAGTTCAGCAGGATTATGACCTGTCAAAAATACAAAAAAGTAAGTCGAATCGTACGTGTAGAGTGCTTGGCACAACTCAAAAATCTCTTCTTTGTAATACAAGTCTCCAAATTTACCAGTGTAGATGACCACTTTGCGTCCGTTGATGTTTAGTCTTTTTCGAACTTTGTCCCGTGCTTCTTGAGAAAAGACAAAAACATTTTGATCTACACTAGTAGGTAATCGATAAAGTTTGGACTTAGCTCCCCAAGCTTTGAGCTGCTCAATCATGTGTTTTGTACCTGTAATGATATGATCACCATGAGTGCCCAACCTTTTTTCTATAGAATGAAGAAGTTTGTATTTTAAAGACGATTTACTCCAAAAACCCAACTCTTCTAAAAATTGACTATGAGGCTCATACGAAAACACAATGACCTTCCATCTAAATATTTTAGATAAAATATAAGAGAATGAACCAGCTATATTGGCAAAGGCTAAAATTTGCTTTGGCCTGAACTTTATTTGGATAATCAATATTCTGATAAATGCCTGAATAAGGTCGTAAGCCTTTTTAAACAATAATAACCGACCCGTATGAAAGTCCAGCGGGTACCAATTGATGTTGATATTAGCTAATTCATGCTTAATATTTTTTTTCTCACTCAGAGGTATGTGATACGCTTCCTGTTCAAATGTGATGATGTGAAAATGGAAGGTATTATTTTCAGCTATTTCTTTAATGTATCTAAAGAGTAAACCTTGAAACAAAGGGTCATTAAAGCTATTATAAATGAATACTAGAATGTGTTTTTTCTTTACCTGCACAGGCTTAGATGTTTTTACTTAGATATTGAGCTATTCTTTCAGAGGTTTTGCCATCTCCGTAGGGGTTAGGCACATTACTCATCATTTTATATGTGTCTGAATCATTCACTAATAAGTCGAAGGAATCAACAATCACTTTTCTATCCGTTCCGACCAATTTCGCACAGCCCACATCAATGCCTTCAGGTCGTTCTGTGGTATCTCTCATTACTAGAAGTGGTACATTAAGACTTGGAGCTTCTTCTTGAATACCACCAGAATCTGTCAAAATGATGTAACTCTTACTCATTAAAAAAATCAATTCATCATAAGGTAGAGGTGCTAGCAATGAAATATTGGTAACATGCCCAAGTCTCTCTTCAACCTTGTCCTTGATCAATGGATTCAAATGCACTGGATAAACAAATTGCATGTTTTCATACTTATTAGCCAATTCATGTAGTGCTTGACATATATTATCAAATCCTGACCCTATGTTTTCCCTACGGTGACCTGTTATTAAAACCAGTTTTTCTAATCCCAGCAAATGCTTGAATTTTTGTTCGTACTGGCCAATGTTGCTGTGTAATTTCTCCAAACAGAGGTTGAGACTATCGATTACTGTATTTCCAACATTGATGACATTTTCTTTTTTTTCAGCAACTAAAGTATCCAATGCTTTTTGAGTGGGCGCAAAATGAAAATCAGCTACTGACCCGATGATTTGACGGTTGACTTCTTCAGGATATGGTGAGAACCGATTGTATGTTCTTAGGCCCGCTTCCACATGAGCCACTTTTATTTTCGAATAGAAAGATATCAAACCTCCAACCATGGCGGAATTGGTGTCGCCTTGTACGATTACGATATCGGGCTCAAGTTCTTCAATTGTTCTTCCTAAGGCATCCATCAGTGTAGTAGCCAATTTGACTAATGATTGATTTTTCGTCATTACTGCCAAGTTGATATCTGCTCTCACCTCAAAAAAGGTAAATATCTGTTCTAACATCTCCTTATGCTGACCAGTAGAAATGAGTCGTACGTCAATTCCCAGACTTTGACTATTTTCCTTCATATAAAGATATAAAGGGATCAGTTTGATGGCCTCGGGTCGTGTTCCAACAATTATGGCTGCTTTTTTCATAGTTGACTCAATTTGAAGAAAGATCGAATGGCTTTGTAAATCTGTTTGTTTTGCAAATATGAAAGAAACATTATTCTTCGAATTCTTTTCTTGAGATAAATTCTATCTTCTTTTTCGAGGTCTGTTACCTGTTGCAATACATAATTGTAATAATTGACATAACTTTTTTCAAGACCTGATAAATCGCTCATTGCTGACCCATCGTTTCGTCGATAGATCAATACTTCTTCAGGAGTATAATCGTATAATCCATGGTCGCTAATGGAAAGAAAGAATGCTACATCTTCACTATGAGTCCAGCCTTCCTGAAAGCTATATTCAATTCCTTCCACTCTTTTGATCAGCCAAGTAATAGCAACTAATACCGCTGAACTGAGTCTTACAATTTCTTTTTTTGGTTGACCACGAAAAGAGGGTGTTTGGGTACTCAGTACAGTGTCTAGTTTTGAGTCCATTTGTATCACTTTACCACTTACAAAACCGATATTGCTGTCATTTTTAAATACGTCTAATCTAGCTTTAATGGAGTTTGGAGGTAGAATATCGTCTGCATCAAGGAAGCAAAAATAAGCTCCTTTCATTTTTTTTAATCCAAGATTTCTTGCGGCTCCAACACCTTTGTTCTTTTGAGAAAAGTATCTGATTCTTTCCTCTTTGAATGAAAGCACTTTTAATTCTGTAGCGTCCGAGGAGCCATCATTTATAATTATCAATTCCCATTGACTATAAGATTGCTCCAAAACAGATTGAATTGCTGCTTCTACAAATTGTTCAGCATTGTATGCCGGCATTATGATTGAAATCAATTCTTTCATCCAAAAGGTATATTTATTCGATTGATTAGTCTCTTACCCGGCATTTCGATCAAGTAATAAGATAGATAGGAGCAAATCAAGAGTACAACTACAAATACATAAAAAAACAGTTGCTTGTCAGTATAGCCAGCTTGATTGTAGCAATAGAAGGTAATGCTATGTATGGGCACCTGTAAAATATAAATCGCATAACTAATTTCTCCTAATAATATTAGCTGATGATGCGCAAATGCCTGTTTTAAGGATGAGTTATTTTGACTCAATCCTAATATGACCAATCCAAAAATAGGTGCTAGAAAGCCATTTTTATAGTTGACCCATGGAAAAGGAAACTTAATCAGCAAGAGTAGCATGATGATAAGTCCAACCAAGTGCCAAGTATTGATTCTATAAGCAGTACGATTTAATAAAAATAGTAGGGCAAACAAATTTCCAATTACGAACTCATTAAGGTGGATTAAAGGATGAAAATTGACAAAAAGCCATATGGTCTCGCTTTCAACATGACTTTTCAACAGATAACTGATCAGTTGGCTGAAAACCCACAAAGACAGAGCAATTACAATATTTACTTGGAGCTTATTCTTATTGAGTAAAACCATAATGAATGGAAATAGTGAATAGAATAGCATTTCTACTGCCAATGACCAAGAAGGATAGTTCAGAATAAGTGAAAATCGTGGATACCAGGGATGAACTAATAGTGATTGAATGAAAATTTCAAAAAGTGGTGCTTTTCTGTCTACCATAGAATACGAAATCAGAAGTAAAACTACTCCTAAGATATGCACGGGATAAATTCGTGCGATGCGCATTTTTAAATATCTGAAAAATTCGATTTTCTTGGAATGGTAAGCGATAACCATTACAAAACCTGACAAAACAAAAAAGAAGCTCACAAAAAGATCTCCATTATCGAACAAAAATGACCAAAAGGGGGCATTAAATGGAAAGACATCTCGACCGAAATGAAAAATTACAACTAGGAACGCTGCTAAAAATCGTGTGAATGTAAGTTGTTCAATTTTCATAGAGTCCAAAATGACTGCTTATTCATTGGTATAGTAAATATGGTCATTACTAATGGCATAGGTAATCATACTGGATTATTAATCTATCTCGAATCCCATTTCATTTACAAAAGCTAATTGTTCTGACGAAAATATGCTCAGATCTTTATTTTTATAGCGGTTGTTTGTCCCTGCATTTTTAGGGATTTTGTATAATTCGTTGAGTAACTCTTCAGAGCATTCGATTTCAGTAAACCTCAAAATTGCATCAATCTCTGATTTTGGATTATTACAGAAATTAGAATGGTTGAGTATTAAAACTCGACTCTTAAATTTTTCAGATTTTTTCAATACATCTTTAGTGGATTGAACCCAATATTCGAGTTGTTTTTGTGCTAGTTGCGACTTGTTTTCTGTTCCATCCAAATGGATATCATACTTCCAACCCCAATTGTTTAATTGTTGTCTATTGTTAGAGAAAGCCATATCGAGTCCATGGCGTATCACATGAATGTATTTCAGTTTGGGGAAAAAATCCAAGATTTCCTCAGTATAGATTTGAGTATTAGGTTCTTTCCATCCCCAGATACGTAGCGCTTTTTTACTATCCCACAATGCTGATGTTTTCTTTAGATAATAGATGATACTGGTATCAATTGCAGCATTTGAATTGGAAGCTTTACAAAGTTCTATATATTCATTCAAGTTCAAATGGCCTGATTTCATATAATTTGAGAAGAGTTCTAACCGTTTATTTTTCTCTTCAATACTTGTTTTTTGATGCCACAAAGGATTTTTGAAAAGCCTTGTAAATAGTAAATTGTCATTGGGCTCATTCAAGTCATCACCCATGTAGATTCCCAATCGAATGAATAATTCAGCCACTGCTCTAGTTCCACTTCCTCCTAGTGCGCCAATAGCTATTATTTTTTCTTTCATACTAGTTTTATTTCTACAAGTATCTATTTAAAATGACATGTAGTATTTCACTTTTCAGATAACGTTTTATAGATACTTCAAGCTGTTATTATTGAGTATTAAACTTTTCCTTGATCCTTAGAAATGGAAGTTCAAAAAAGTAATATGACAATGATGCTATTACTATAGTAAATAGTATTGCTAGAAAATATATGATTCCATTAAAATATAAAGCATTTTCAAATTTTGAGAAATCAATTTTGAAAATGAATTCTAGAACCAACCAATGATACATATAAACTCCGTAAGATATTTTACCTAAATATTTTGATACAGTTGTATCCAAATTTATTACTTGATGATTGGAGGCAATTACTAAAATTGAAAGGGCGAATAAAACTCCATAAATATCTGCTGAGAATTGAATAAAGTGCACACCAAAAAACCATAAGACGAATGGAAGTAAAATTAAGGAATAGCTAATTGGAAGCTGAGAATTGAGCCATTTGAGTATTCTGGATTCTTCAATGTACAATATTGCTGCAAGACCACCTATTGCCATACAATTAAATTTCATCCCATAAAAAAGCTTATTTATCAGAATTATGTTCTCGGAGGCGGGGCTGATTCTAGACCAAATGAAGATCAGGAAATGTGGAAAAATGGTAAGGACAATTATTAGAAAAATTACAAATGGCCTAATTTTTTTAACTCTTTTAGCTATATGAGGCCATATCAGATAAAATTGTTCTTCAATTCCTATTGACCATATCTGTGGACTGGCCATCCATGAAGCACCTGTGGCTAAAGCGATGTTTGGAAAAATGGTCAAGCATAGCAATAATGTGTTAGTTGAGGGATTGTAATCGATTAAAAGATAGGATATCAGAATGATGAAATAGTACAGTGGCCAAACTCTGAGTATTCTCCGAAAGTAGAATTTTTTAAGATTGATGTGGTTGTGTTTTTTTCTCTCTTTTAGAAGCAACAGTGTGATTAAAAAACCACTGAGCGTGAAAAACATAATGACAGCAATATAACCGCCAGTATATCTAAAGAAAGGAAGACTTAAAAAATTGTTAAGGTCATGCTTATCCTTAAAGAGCTCAATATGCTGTGCCAAAACAACAAATGCCGCAATAGCCCTAAAAGTATCAAGCCCATTGATATAATCTTTGCTCAAGTGGTTAGAGAGATTCAATTATCTTCTTACTTTATTATTTTTCTAACTCCTTTGACCACAATAGGAGGTATCAAATCTTTGATTAAATCTCGTGCAGTATATTTTGGTTTTTGGAAAGCAACTTGATCAGCTTTGTCATCCATACGGGGCACAAAAAGGGTTTCTGTATCGCTTTTTTCAGGATTAATTTCATTCTTAGGCCTGCCATTTGAATAATAGTATAGGGCAATGGATTTTCTACTCATATTTTCAGGGCAGGTCAATGGATTAGGGTGACCGTGAAAGGAAAAATCTGTCGTTGAAAAAACAGCTAGTGTGTTGAAGTTAGGGAGTATTTTTTTCTCACAGTTTTTTATTTCAGTGTCCCACAATTCGAAGTGACCGCCATATTCTTCTTTCCAGTTTTTGTTCAAATAGACCAATGCATTAATCCTTCTGTCCAAACCTAAAAACTGATGTTTTTTGAAATCAGCATGAACTTTTAGTAATCCGTCTCTTTTTATTTCGTGTAAACCACCACCGACTAGATATGGATCTGGTAGGATTGATTCTTGAATACCTGTAAGTCCTTGAAGGAACTCTAGAAAAGGTTGAGAATTGAGGAAGTGAACAAATTCTTTTGTCTTCTTCCCAAATGATTTTTCGCCTCTGCCTGCAAATTTCTTCTGTAACGAGTCATCAAATTTGATTTCATCACTTTTTGATAGGTCAGGAAATTCTTCAAGCACCTCATTGAGTATGATCTCATTGAAGAAATTTTCAAAATACATATTAGGAAATGGAGACGAAGTTTTATACTCTGACTGTATATTTTCCGGGTGATAGAAAATGTCCTGATATTTTTTATTTATATACTCGCTCATACCTTCATATTTTATGTCCTATGTGATTTTCTTCAAAATCAAATTAATCTTTTTTAATTGATTTTTGTAGCTATTAGAAAGAGCAAAAGTTATTCGCTCTTTCTGCTTTTCCTGAGAGTTGTAAAGAGTAATATTGTTGACGACTTGCTCAAACTTAATGACTATATCTTCATTGGGCATTGCCATTTCCAACAACTCCTTATTGTTCTTGTACTCATCACTATAGCTGCTTACAATTACTTTTCCACTGCCCAAATATTCCATAGTCTTATGTAGATTGGAATGTTGCTGTACATCCTCCTTGTTTTCAATTTTGTAAGCGCAAAGCAGGATATCAAATTTCTTCAAATAGCTTGGGATCAACTGACTGTTTTTTGGTCCAAGCAGCTGGACATTTTTGAAACTATTAAGTCGATCTAATGTTTCAGAATTTAGATTTTGATCAGAGAGGTTAGATTTTTTATAATTCCCTATGAAGTTAAATTCACAATTCGGGTGATTTTCAATTATTGAAAAAATGTTCGGCCAGTCTATGGCTTTTCTTGACAAATTACCAACATAACCAACCTGAATATTAGAATTAAAACCTTCTTCTATATCATAGTACTCAGCATTTGAATGATACCCGTGGTTAATCTTATGGACATTTTGATTAAATGGATTCAACTCTTTTACGATAAAATCTGAAGTACAAAAGCATATATCAGAAGTTTGAGCCAATAAATTTCGCTGAATGTTTTCGGCCATATCTACTATATGGCAGATTTTTAGTTTGTTTGAAAAAAGATTTAGATTAAAAAAACGAGATGAGTCGAAATTCCAGATCACATCAAAGGTTGTGTGAAGCTTTTTTTCCAAATGTTGTATTTCTTTTTTTATCAGCCATTGATTTAAGAATGTGGGTAATTTTCTCAGGCCTTTGAAAAGCGGTGAGTAATCAACTGTGATCAACTGATCATTTATTTTTTTAGTTTGAAATCCTGCAGAAGGAGGATTTAGAAAGTAGACCATATTCTTATTCGAAAGTTCTATGGCGTAATGATGCTTAGAAACAAAATTTTGTCCCCAGGCCTCTGGAGAAATGAGTAGTATGTTCTGGTTTTCAATATAGGTCATACTTTGTTACCTCGACGTTTCGAAGCAGCGGCTGTTTTAGAAAAACCTAATCTATGAATAAGTCTGTGATAATAGTTAGTACAGGACATGAAAAACTGAAAAAACCAATTTTCAGATTCATAATAATTGAAACTCTTGATCGTACCACGCTCTAAGAACCTAAATTCGTTTACATATAAGGTAGGTTTTCCTGAGCTTAAGTGTTCGATGGCCTTTTCAAAATCATCGTATCTTCCATGAAAAATTTTGATAGGGTATCCATTAGCAGATATGTTGTTGGCGTACATACTGAAGTTGTATTCTTGAGGGAGAGTGAAAAATTTTGGTTTCACTTCCCAAAGTGATTTTCTAAAAGATGGCTGATCTACGGTCATACCACTAGCTTTTCTCATCTTAGAAAACTCAATTTCCCATTTTTCAAAAAGTGTTTGAACAATTTCACATTTGTTGTATAGGATTATTCCAGTGCTGTATTCGCAAAACCAATCTGGAACATTTTCCAAAGGATCATTTATCCTTCCATTGTCAAAAGTGAAGGCCAAATCATAATCATCTAGAATTGCCCATAGCTCATCAATATTTTGATTAAGATACGTGTCTGAGTCAATAAATAACGTTTTTTCAAAAGGTGAATTGACCAATGGTGCGACCTTATCTAGAAAGCAATAGGCAGGACTATCAATGATTTCGACATGATCGAAATGTTCTTCTGCTGTTTCTTTATTAACTACATCTGTATATATGACTGCTGGTAAAGCATTGTCAAATCTTTTGAAAGAAGCGTATGATTTGATGGCTTCACGGACGTATTTTTTGCCAGTTGCGACATATAGTAATCCTTTATTCACCATAGTATATTCGTCAGAATCAATATTTCAGTATTATACTTTTTCAGCTACAACACCATACGATTGACCGATGGATTTTTTGTCTATAGTTTCTATAAACTTGCGAACCAAGTAGTAGGCAATCTTCACAAAAAAAATCGGATTAATTGTAAATTTGGGAAAACTAGCTTTGCACATCAAGGTATAAGTGTCTTTAATTTTAAAGCCATTTTCCTTCAATAGTTTTTCCAGTACATAAGGCCAAACTGTAAAAACGTGATGGTTGTTGTTCATATCTTCTTCTGTGAAGTTTGGGAAGAAACCTAATATAAAGAACTTAATTCTATTGATGGACCAAAAAGGATTTGGCGTAGTAATGATTATATGCGTTCCTTTTTTTGCTGCCTCCGAGATGTGCTTGATCGCAAATCCTGGATTATGTAAATGCTCGATCACCTCTAGAAAAAATATGACGTCAGGACTGTCTGTTCTATCAATGGATTCCGTTTCTATATTCCATTTATGAATAAAATCCTGTCTAGGAATATAATCAAAACCAATCCATTCAGCTCCATGTTGTTCTACTCTTTCTTTGAGTATATTATTTCCCGCGCCAATGTCGTATACGACCTTTCCTTTACCATCTGGTACCAATTCTTTCAGCTTATTGATCGCTATATCGTACCATGATAGCTCGTAGTATTTTTCAATTTTCATTTTTAGTAGTTATTCAACATGAGCCTACCAATATTCGGATTTATAAATCTAAATGAATTTTTAGTTGTTCCTTGTTGAGTTCCAAATAATCAAACAATTCATCTATTCCTGATTCCATTTTTTTAAGTTTAAAATCTGCAATCGTTGAAATTTTTGAATTATCTATGGTGTATTTTTTAATATTACTAGATTCAGAAACCTCCACTTCCTGATCTTTATTGACATATACTTTTATTTTTTCATTGTATTTATCTTCAAAGACCTTTTTTACTTTCAGTGCTATTTCTAGCATTGAAAAAGTTTCTCCTGAGCTCATATTAAAAACATATTTGCTCTGATTTTGTGAGGTTGTAATTAGTGTTTCTGTATAAGCGACCACATCAGAATAATGGATAAAATCTCGCAATGGTGATCCATCTGACATGAGAATTATTTCTTTGTTGAAAATGGCAGTCAGGCAAAGCTCATTAATGACCAATTTCCAACATTTGTTTTCAACGAATACAGGATTACCAAAACTATTGGAAAGCCTTACATTGATACAAGAAATATCACTGGTTTGGTTATAGAAATCGCAAATTTCTTCTGATAATTTATGTGTTAGTCCGTATGGATTTTGAGGAGACGTTGGATAGGTTTCATCAATATTAATGTTAGGCACTTTTCCGTAAACGTGAATAGTAGAAAAGTATAGAAACTTGCCAGTAAAACCGTTTTTAGATAGGAGATCAAGTAGTGTCCATGTGGCCAAAACATTTATATCTGAGACATTTTTTGGGTCACCATTAGATTGGTGATGATCCAATGATATCAGATGGATAATACAGTCTACTTTTTGAGAACAGATCTGTTCAACAAAGTTTTGGTCTCTGATATCACCAATTAATATTTCCTTCATCTGAGAAGCCCATTCACTATCTTTTATAGGCTTTGAGTGGCATACAGCTGTTACTTGATGTCCTTGTTTGGCCAATTCAAAAGACAGTCTTGAGCCTAAATATCCGTTGCTACCTGTTATTAGTATTTCCACAATTGATTATTACCTGTCTTTAATTTCCCATTTATAATCAATGATACCATTCTCATGCGGATCCATTCGATCTATTTCTTCTGGGTCATGAGGGATATCGGTGAAATTAATGACTAACGCTTCCTCCAAACCTATTCCCATAAAACCATTCCAAACGAAAGGGGGCACAGTCACCCGAACATAATTGTCTTGTCCAATATATATTTCCTGAAGCTTTCCATAAGTTGGAGAATCCTTGCGAGCATCGTAGAGTACGAATTTTATATTGCCTTTGAGAACTGCATAATTGAGTGTCATTTTTTTATGAATATGCCAACCTTTCACGATTCCAGGATAAACCGTAGAACAATAAACCTCACCAAACTGATTAAATTCAGGATCAGAGCTTTTCATAATATGCATGATCCTGCCTCTATCATCAGGTATTTTTCTAAGTGGGGTGATTATTACACCTTCAATTACTTCTTGCATTGTCACTAAATGTTAAAATATTTTGTTCAGTAAGTTTCCTTGGATCTTCACCTTCATTCAATCCAATATACCATTCTACAGTATGTTTTATAGTGTCTTCAAAACTCCAAGTAGGTTGCCATTGAAGTTCGAAGTTGGTTTTGTCACAGTTAAGGTGAAGCAATGAAGCTTCATGTTTTTGTGAGTCATTGGTATTTATATGGAGAGACCCAGAACCATAGTTTTTAATTATTGTATGGGCCAATTCTTCTACAGTTTTGATTGCCGTATGATCTGGTCCAAAATTCCAGGAACCACTAAATTTTATTGGTTCGTGATATTGTTTCATGGCTAAGAGCATATAGCCTGACAGTGGCTCAAGAACATGTTGCCAAGGTCTCGTGGAGAGTGGGTTTCTAATTTTAATTTTTTCATTGTTTTCTAGTGCTTTCATACAATCAGGTACAATTCTGTCCTTGGCCCAATCTCCTCCACCTATCACATTTCCAGCTCTGACACTAGCTAACCCAATGTTTTTGTTTTCTTTGAAAAAGGAATCCCTGTACGAAGAAAAAACTATTTCTGCTGCTGCCTTCGATGCACTATAGGGATCATGTCCGCCAAGCTCGTCTGTTTCTCTATATCCATATACCCATTCTTTATTTTTGTAGCACTTGTCGGATGTAACATAGATAACAGAGCGAACAGATTTGCAATGTCTGACAGCTTCCATCATATTGACACTTCCTCCCACATTGGTGTCAAAAGTGAGTTTAGGTTCATCATAAGAAAGTCTAACTAGTGCTTGTGCCGCCAAGTGAAAAACTACTTCGGGCTGATGCTGTTGAAATGTTGCATTCAATTTTTCCAAATCGAGTAAGTCTCCATCTACATGTGTAATATGGTCTGTTAAATTCAAGATATTGAATAGGTCATTTTCTGGCGGCAGTGCATACCCTATCACTTCTGCTCCTAACAAATTGAGCCAATAGGCAAGCCAAGATCCTTTAAAGCCAGTATCTCCAGTGATCAAGACTTTTTTCCCTTTATAGAAGTCTGCAAAATCAAGGTTATTCATTACCATTTGACCCAAGGGGCTTTGTTTTTGTAAAGGTTATTTAATAGCAGGAATTCGCGATAAGTGTCCATGGGTTGCCAAAACCCATCATGTGTGTATTGTGCCAATTGCCCATCAGAAACAAGTTGTTTCATAGGTTCTTGTTCGAATACTAAACTATCATCATCCTTTAAGTAATCAAATATTGAATAGTTTGCTACAAAAAAACCGCCATTGATTCTGCCTTCTGTGGCTTGAGGTTTTTCGTTGAATTCTGTAATTGTACCACTATCATCAGACATGAGTTCTCCAAAACGGCCCGCTGGTCGAACACCAGTAAGTGTCAGTGTTTTGCCATGTGCTTGATGAAAGTCGATAAGAGCTTTAAGATTCACATCACTAAGTCCGTCGCCATAGGTCAATAAAAAAGACTCTCCATTTTCAATATACGGCTTAATTTTATGGACTCGAGCGCCAGTCATCGCATGAAGACCTGTTTCAGCAAAGGTGATTTTCCAATCCTCTTCTTCTACTTTGTTATGAAATTCAATTTCATTTTTTTTACCCAGTTGAATAGTGAAATCAGAAGTGTGTGCTTCATAATTCATAAAATAATCTTTGATTACCTCACTTTTGTACCCAAGGCATAAAACGAATTCATTAAATCCTTGATGAGCATATAACTTCATGATGTGCCATAATATTGGATAATTACCTATTGGGATCATAGGTTTGGGAATATTTTCAGCAACGTCTCTTATTCGCGTGCCTTGCCCTCCACATAGTATAACTACTTTCATATTATTGCATTCATCAGTTGGTATTCGAATTGTTATAACTTAATCAGAAATTCATTTTTCCAATTTCAGGATATTGATTTAATATATTTTCACTTACTGCTATGGTGTCTAGGTCGTAGTAGAATACTTTGTATTTCGATTTTTTAAGATTTTTAATCAATTGCTTATAACTCTCAATATCCAGATGTACATGCTCAAAAAGTAAAATATCTGGATTGTATTTTTCGAAATCTATAGTTGCAATGATTTTGTCGTCATTTCCTTCAGTATCCGTGTGGATTAAATCAACCCTGTCAAAACCATGCTTTTTAACTAAGGTATCAAATGTCACCGACGGTAAACTTAATTCTTCTATATCATGATCCACGTCCGGGAATTCATTTTTAAGCTTGGCCACCATGTCTCTACTCACGGACCCCAATTGATCTACATATTCAGGGTACTTTTCTAGGGCTTCTTTTTTTATAGAATAAAAATGTTCGGTTCCATCTTTCGTAGATATAATGGAACACTCGAAGTTTATATTTTCATCAAACCCTTGGTAGTTTTTCTTTAATTCTGCGAAGACATGTGGAACAGGCTCTACAAGGATGCCTTTCCAATTTCCTACGGTCAGATGTGGCCTTAATGGATCATTAGCTACGCCATCATTCGATCCAATCTGCACTAGGTTTCCACTCTTTTTACAATCAAAGTATCTCTGTAGGATAAGCTCTGTTTGCATGAGATGAGGTCTCCAAAGTCCATTTTTCAATTTACTCAAGGTGGAATACAAATACGAATTTGGTTTGATCATGTCAATAATTAGCTACAACCGTACGGTGATTTATAAAGAGTCAAAGTAAGCAAAATAAAAATTGAATCATTTGAATATTAGTAATGATATTGAGCTGATTAGATACTCAATTTCAGATTAAAAGATGAGTTTAAGTATGTTTTCAAATTGCTTCTGATCAACTCTCATATCATCGTCATTGTTTATGGATGGAATTTTGATGTGAAAATGCGTGTGATTAAAATGACTTGATATTTGATGGAATGATGAATAGTATTTCTGATTTTCCGGAAATAATTCAAGCACTTTCACCTCATCAGAAAAAAGTAGGTTAGTAATTCCGGCCCCATGTGGAGCTATTATTCTTTTGGCTTGTCTGAATAAATTTATTTTTTCTGGAACTGAAAAGTCCTCTAAATTAATTTTTTTAATGCCGTAGGTATCAAAAAGGGGTTGTAGCTCATGCTCGTTGGTTACATTTCTGCGAAAGGCGCGATTTCTCGATATATAGATATTTTCATACCCTAGAATTGGAGTTATTGGTATTTGATTTAAAAAAGTATTTCTAATCCATATCAGCGCTTGTTTGGAAATTATATCTGTTTGAAAGTCACGCGTTTCTAAATAGGTGTTTCTATAAGATGATACTATCAATTTTTCGAAGGATTCGCCCGTGCTTGACCATTCAAGAACGTTTTCTTCAAGGCCAAGCGCACGTAAAGATTCAAGTTGAAACGAGGCGGCTTTTTTTCGTATGAAAATTTTGAATTTAGCATCTTTCTTAAGTTCATCATAGACGGGTTGCAGGGTTGGTAGAATATCGATGAACCAGTGATAATAGTTGTTGCTTAGAATGTTGACTAAAGAGATGGCTTTTTTTATTTCTTTATTGGGTATTAAAGCGGAACTCTTTTTTTGAAGATATTTTGCATCCCCGGTTTTGTTGAGGTAAGCAATTGAATTGTGTGTGGATTCTAAAACTATATTTTTTCCAAAAACAGCTACTGCCATGTGACCAATCAGTGACCCATTTGGGATGCAAATATGAAAAGGTTGTGAAAGCTTGATCGTGTTTTTAGAAAAATAAGAGATAAATGATGGTAATACGTCTTTTGAGGTGAATTCAATCTTGGAGAAGTCAAATTCTATCTTTTCTTCTGAATCGTAAAAAGTAATGTGATTTTGGTGATTGGCTAGGAGTGGAGCTCTATCTAAGATGTTCGTTTTGTATTTCAGTCTTTTGTGCCAATTGAAATACTTTATTTTCAATAAAAGTGATCTAACCCCTTTCATAAAATTAATTTTTGGAGATAAGGTTAGAATAAATTGAACCAAGCTTATTCATTTCGTTAGTTCTATTGCAAGTATCTACAATGATCTGTTTGTTCTTATCCAATGCTATGGACAAGTCACCATCAAGGATATTAGAAATGGATTTAGTAACAGAATGCGGCTTGAAAGCTTCAAATTTTGGAATCAGTCCAAAAATCTCTTGATCATAATCCAATGGACTCAGTAACAATGGAGTGCGCAAGTACATCAATTCCATTGCTGAGACCGGTGAACCATCTGAATTAGTTGTCATCACGGCTAAAGTGGCATTTTTCATTAGTTCAATGATTTCTAATTGGTCCAATTTTTTTAGAAAATGAAATTTTACCTCTGGCATTTCTTTCATCTTTCGCTTAATGCTGTCAACGTAAGCTGAGGCATTAGAATCTTCATCAATAAATACAAAACTGTATGCTTGTTTAAACTTATCGTCTAGGAGTTTTATGGATTCAAGTGCCAGTTCATGATTGTAGACTGGCTGCATATTTCTTGGAAACAGAATGTATTTTTCTTTGATTCTTGATTCTTTCTTTTGATTCAGGCACTGGTCTATAAGTTCAATGTCAATCCCAGTTTTTATCAAGTGTAATTTTTCGATTGATACTCCTAGTTTTTTAGTTTCAGTGATTTGAGATGTTGACGTGCATGTAATAGCACTGCTTTTTTTAAATGCTTGTCTGTACAACCTCGCTACAATAAGGTTGAGTAGAGATTTGCTTTCAATGGTTCTTTTTATGGTTAGCAGTATATCCGAACCTCTGGTTGTTGCTACGATTGGTACATCGAACTTCTTGTGATAAATAGACCACAATATGTTTGGTTCCGCAAATAGTATATGGATCAAATCGATGTGGTGTTCATTAACCCAACCTTTAATTTTATCTGCTTCGGATCTATTTTTCCAAAAACGAGCGGTAGTGAAATCATTAATACTTCCTACATGTTCAATTTGGTAGGTGGCCAATTTCTCTTTTGAGATCTTTGTGTGATGAGATCTGGTCATAATAAAGCATGGGTTGTCTTTGCTGAAATAGGACATCCATTTGAGGTCATGAACTGAATTAGGATCCGCTAGATATAGTATTTTCATAGGGATACTTTATTGAATTTAGACCACTCTTCAAAAGACGCTAAACTCAAAGTCAGATAAATTATCTTAGGATCCACAATGTCTTTTTTCACATTGTTTCTCCATAAGAATCTTCCTAGCGGAGTAAGCATATTTATAAATTCTCCCTTTTCAACGATTGAAACAAAATAGTTTTTAATTTCTTTATTTTGAAACCAATGGTAAATGGGGTTGTTGAGACCTACTTTTTTTCTATAAATAAAGTCTTTTGATTTATAATCTTCCAATATTTTTTTTAATGGATACTTAGGTATGCCATTTATTGATTTTTCAGACCAAGAATATTTTCCTTGATCAGTTAGCATTGAGCGATGTAGAAACGGTAGTTCGATGGTTGAATCAGGGAACATATCATAAAATTTGACAGAGGTCTGCCGGCAAGCATAGAGCGCCAATTTCACAACGGTGTATTTAGCCCATGAATCTCCAGAGTGTTCGGATGGAATTAAGCGGTACAATTCCTGGAGTTTGGGAATGAGCGTTTCAGTGTATGGCTTAGAATTTTTTAAACCTAAATTGGCATATGCCCCCAAATACCATAAAACTTCCTGAAAATTTTGATCTTTTATGTATTGATCTCTTGGTAGGAATGACTTGTTTGATTTGGGATTAAAAAAGTCATTAAATGTAGCGGCATACTCTGCTAATTTTAATGTCAACGAACCTTTATCAACGCCTTGAAAAAGGGGCACACTATAATCTCTGGTACCATAGCAACTATCGGCACCAGTACCATCTATAAGTATATCTGGGCCTTCAATTTTAGACGAAAGAAAGGCACCAACGAATGCTGAAGAGGCATCTATGGTGGGATAGATCATTTTGGTGCATGCCGAATGAAATGATTTGATCAGGTCTGATCCATTCATTTCATGAAAATGCAATTCGGCTTTTGTTTCTTTTATTGCTTCTTGAGCGAATGGAATCTCTTTGTCGTTTTGACTAAAACTAATGTAATGAGCAGGGTAACTCGTAAGGCTGATTTCGTCAAACAGACAATTTAAAAGTGTCGAATCAATTCCTCCACTAATCAATAAGTGTGTGTTTGAGCCTTCCATAGGACCTAGTACGTCTTGCAACGTAGTTTTTGTATTAGAGATATTCCCACCAGAAAAGGAGTAAGGAATTTTATAATATTGCTGGAAATGTGTGTTTTGAATTGGTGCTTCCATATTAAAAAAAGTCAACTCTGAAGAGTTAAAACATAATTTGGAAGAAACAGGTACACTATATATATCAGAAATTACGGTTTCCCCTTCAGGCGTTTCCCCAAATTTCAGAATGCTAAATGCAACTTGTCTATTGATTTTTTTCTGAGAGTATGGAAGCAATTGGCGCATATCCGAAGAGAAAAACACTCCACTAGCACAAGTGATGTAATACCACCGTGCGCGAGATAGTTTTACAGATGCTAGCGAAATTTCAAAATCGTTCTTGCCGAATGTTAGCCATAAGCTGAGTGTTTCATTTTCAAGTTGATTGAGCAAATTATCGTGCGATTCAAATTGAGACCATTCGCCTTTTATTTTCTTATTCTGGGCATTTTGGACAAGCATGTAGTCTGAGCAAAACTTGAACTGATTTGACTCT
The DNA here is from genome assembly GCF_039969095.1 of Reichenbachiella sp. Lineage (GTDB taxonomy): Bacteria > Bacteroidota > Bacteroidia > Cytophagales > Cyclobacteriaceae > Reichenbachiella. The sequence continues at coordinate 373,185 of NZ_JBDVOL010000008.1, read as the reverse complement.
TGTTGGACAAAATTCTTTCCATTCAATTCGGTATGAGCGAAAATATATTTCTCATTTGAGAATACTTGAGTAAACTCATTATTAAGTGAAGTTAGTTTCCCTATGTAAAACACACTCATTTAAGCCGCAATATTTTTTTTGTCAAGAATAACTTTATGCAATATAGAAGTAGCTTATAGTTTCCCCAATTTTCAGGATGTGCTTTGATGGCTGTCCAAGAGATTTTGATCGAATTAGAGTATAACTGATTGTAATTGGATAGAGAGGCATACTCATGAAATACTTTTGATGGATCATCCATATAAGGTTTTTTCCATTTCAGGAATTTATCTTTTATATCGTATGGAGAATCATCGTTTAAATCATAAGTCAATCCTTTTTTTCTAATTTCGGCAAAATAATGTACCGCTTTTGCCGAAAGAATTTTGTTTACATCAGCCGTTTTGGTGATAGAGTTTTCCACTTGACGGTAATAGTACAAGCTTTCTTGAATGTTGTAGCCTTTGTATTTTTCAATAATTCGATAAGCCAAATCATAGTCTTCACTGGCAATACGGTCAAAAAACACATGATATCCACCAATATCATTAAGGATTTCCTTAGTGTACATCATGGTGGCACCCCCAAACTGATTATTTATTTCAATTTTACTGACAATATCTTCATGTAGCTCTGTTTTTCGGTTCTTACGAATAAACCGTCCTCTAGTGTCGACTACGGATACTATTGTGCCACACAACCCTAGATCAGGATCTTTTTGAAAAGCATCTAATTGTTTTTCAATCCTGGTAAGCTCTGACCAATCGTCAGAATCCTGAAAGGTAATGTAGTCGCCAGTGCATTGATCAAATAGCCTATTGCAGGTTCTTAAGTAACCTAAGTTAATTGAGTTGTGGAATGTTTTGATTCGTTTATCCTTAAAAGAATCAATTATTTTGAGCGTTTGATCTTTTGACCCATCATCAGCAATTAATACCTCTATATTTTCATGAGTCTGATTCAAGATGGAATTGATCGCTTGAGTAATATAAGGTGCGGCCTGATAGGCGGGCATTATTACAGAAACTAATGGGTTTGAATGCCGCATATTATCTTTGCGTTAGTTTCGATTTGATTAAGAAATACAATGCTTTTAAATATTTCATTCTCAAATTTTTCTTTATTTCACTGGCAAGCTTAGGAAATTCTGAAGTAGGAATAATAGAGATTTGAGTGTAAATGAAATAGAGTACATTGTCCTTCACATAATAAGAGCTTGGCTTCCCTTTATATTCAAAGTACAAATCTTTTTGTTTTTCAAACCATTCTAATAATTCAAAACGAGCGAATAATTTTCTCTTAAAAATGGTGAAGTTGTTGATGGACGAAATATTTGTTTCACTCATTCGGTAATAGATGTTGGCTTCAATCGTTCTGATTCCTTGCTCTCGAGCAAAAACTAGCCAAGTCGCAATATCAGAACCCCAAGCCAAATCAAATGTTACGTACCCTTTATTTTTCAAATAAACCTCCCGACTAAATACATATTCTGGTGCAGAAAGGGAGTACTTTTTTAAAGTGACTGATTTGAAAAATTCAGTGGAATTTTCAAATTCCGGAAACTCTTCTTTATTGGTGGTTTTACCTTTTGAATCAATAATTGTCTTACGAAACCTAAATATTGGTTGGCCTGGATGTTGATGAATAGCATTTTGCAAGGCTTCAATGCAATCTAAGGAAGAAATATCATCATCTGAAAACATCCAAATCCACGGTTCGGCCGTGAGGGCAATGCATCTTTCCCAATGCTGTACTAGTGATATCCCGCCTAGATTTTCTTCAAATTTATGATATGTAATATTCGTTTCACTTAGATAAGGAGAGACTTTATCATCAATCTCATGTGGGCTGTTGTCATTAAATATGTATAAATGAAAATTAGGATTGGTCTGCTTGCAAAACGAATCCAAACAGATCTTTAAGTATTGGCTTTTATAAGCCGGAATTATGACCGCAATCTTGCTCATTTGACAATGGCATTATAGATTTTTTTCAGACCTGACCTCTGATCGTCGAAGTGATAATTGCCAAGCACTATGTCTGAAGCATACTTTTCTTTGATGATATTAATTGAGTGATTTGTGTACCAATTAGAATAATGCTTGGTATAGGAAGTATTTTGATTCAACTTAATATCAAACCGCGGAAGGCTAAGGGAACCAAAAAAGTTATTTAGATCGTGATCTAAATTTTCAAAATTGATAATGTTTTTCACTGCCATTTCTCCATCCAATTTTAAAAAATCGATTTGAGGGAAGATATGATCACCTTTAAAACGAATGTGTGATCGGTCAGTAAGTAATGAACTGAAATCGCCTCTTACCAGTAGGTAATCCATAAAATTCCCTTTTATTTTGCTCTTTTCTTTAAGCCAGATAAAATCCGATACAGCTCTTTCCCAAGGATTTCGTATGACAGCAAATTTTGTATACTCGTCCCAAGTTTGGCGGTCTATTAGATTCAAATCAATCATTTCTTGAGGAGTGGCATGCTGAAGATGGATTTGTCTATCAGGACACCATCCATAAAGCAAGTCGTAATTGGGTACATCCCATTCTAATCCAAAATCTGGGCGTAAATATTTTTCAATACTAGTGCCTGCATTTTTTGGGATATGCAAGAATATCATTTTGTTTTCGTGTATGATCATTTTTGATTGGTCACCCCAGCCTTTTATATCCGCGACTTTAAGTCTAACTATTTATTTTGTAGTGCATTATCAAATGGCTTTATTTCACCCTTTTCAATTTTAATAATGCGATCGCAGTATTTCAACGTACTCTTTCTATGCGCTACTATAATCATGGTCAAGTTTTCGTTCTGCAAGGAACGAATAGCTTCTGTTATTTCAGTTTCAGTTTCATCGTCAAGTGCAGAAGTAGCTTCATCAAACAAAAGTACTTTCGCTTCATGATAAAGTGCTCTAGCTATTCCTATTCGTTGTCTTTGGCCACCGGATATTTTAGAGCCACGTTCACCAATCAGTGTGTCAAATTTTTCAGGTAAATTTTCGACAAACTCTAATAGTTGTGCTTTCTCCAATGATTTTTTGAGTCGATTTTCATCCACTTTATCAGCAGGTATACCGAATGCTACGTTGTCGCGAATACTCCCGTCAATCAAAAATACGTCTTGTCTAACATAGCCAATTTTGTTTTGCCATGACGCAAGATTGTGTTGTTCTAGTTTAACTCCATCGATTTCTATATTTCCATTATAATTATCAACAAAACCCAAAAGGATATTGATCAATGTAGTTTTACCAGAACCAGATTTCCCAACTATCCCAATTGACTCACCTTTTTTCACGACAAGATTGATTTCTTTAAGTAGTGGAAATTCACTATTAGGAAATTGAAATGAGAGTTGATTTATTTTTATTGAATTCTGAAAATCACCAAGTTGAACTACCTTATTTGATTCATTATGGGGAAGAAATTCTTCCATTATTTTCAAATTGAACATTTGCCCCTTTACGTTCATCAATGCAAGCATCAATCTGTTGATCGAAGGTAACGCTCTGTATGCTGCTAAGGCAAAAACGCTAAGCATAGCTATGATTTTTTCTGGATCCTGAAGATAATAGAGTCCATAAATCAAAATGGTCAACACGGCCAGTATAACACATATTTCGACAAGCCTGTTAGGAATGCTTTGAATAGTATTTAATATGATTTTAATTTTTTTACTTTCCCTGATTTTATCTTGGTAAGCATTCTCGAATGAATTAAATACATTTCCTATGACGACATCTACATAACCAAAAACTATTTCAAAAACAGGTTTTCTTACCAAAGGGGAAAGTGCATTAAGTCTTGCAAAGTAATATGCAATTCTCTTCTTTGTGAGGTTATAGAATAGAAGAAAAACAGGTATTACAATTAAGGCAAGAGTGATCAGAATTTTATAGTCGTAAAGAGCGAGAGAAGTTATGATTAATACGAGCATTAAAAATTCACTAATAAATAAAATAATTTGTACGAGTAGCGATTGACTGAAATTCTGAGGAACAGTTATGATGCGATTCAGGATTTTGTTCGAATTATTTTCATTGAAATAGCTGTAGCCTTTTTTATAAATTGACCGAAGCATATCTTTCGAAATACTTTCATAAGCACTCCAAATGAATCTCATTTGAGATCGTTGTATCCACAATCCAAATAGATTTTTAGAAACTATAAATAGAAAGATAATTGCACAAATGGAGACGATAAATATTTTTTCGTCGGTAAATTCTAGAGCATGGTAGGTGAACGATAAAGATTCTGATTCTTGAATAAAACCAGGTTTAAGAATTAAAGCTAGAATAGGAAGAATTGCTGCTAAGCTTAACAAGTCGAGAATAGAATTAACGACTATCCCCGCCAATAATAATAATGATTTGATTCTATATTTTGATGGAAGTATTTTCAGTGATATGCTGATACTTTCGATTATCACATTTTTCTTCATCTTCTTACAGTTTTGGCAATTGTTAAAGTTATGAGATAAAAGGGGATCACTGGAATTTTATAGCGCATAAGTGTGCCAAAATTATATGTACTTACACCTACAGCAAATGCGAATAGCAATGAAAAAGTTAAACAATACAAGACAATAGGGTCGTTTAATTTCACCCACAATTTTATTGGTGAATTGAAGATTGCACCGATAAACACTAGGACTGAGAACACAAGTATTATTAAACTCTCTGTAGCTGCAAGTAGCATAAGTGGATTTTTTACTTCCCAGGGCCATGGACGGAAAAGTGTGACTATCACACCTTTAGGAGCAAGTCCCAAAAAACTGCTAAAACTTCCATCTAGATTGCCAAGGGTATAGCCAGAATTGTCTCCATCTCGTGCGCCCCAGCCATACCTAATATCATGGGCAGTAACCATTGCCGTATGTGCTATTTTATCCAGTGCATAACGTGAATCACTTTGACTGATTTGCTGAAGTACAATATATCCTAAGCCTAAAAATAAGACCATTAAAAATGGCTTTAAAAATGTCCTTAATAAAGCACTATTTATTTGACTTGAAAATTTGGAATAAAGAAAGATCGAAGTGGCAGCCAAAAAGCATAATAGGATATAAATTTTTATGGAGAATAATATCCAACCAAAAAAAACAAGGAGAAAAATGTTTCTTAATGGGTTTGATTTCCAAACCGTGATTTGAAATAGTGCATATGTCATCCAACATAAGGCACTAAGCGTGATAGAATCTTTTAATATTCCAGAGCCCCAGAAAATCACTGAAGGTACAAAAAGGCAGGCAATGGCCAGATATTTAGTTTGGTCTGGGTATAAGCGTTGAAAAGTTGAAAATAATGCCCAATGGCCGCTGAAAGCAAATGCTGCAAAAAAAAGTGCAGTCGCAGAGTATGTGCTGCCTGTTAGGATATCAAAAAATGATGCTATTTTTATTACGAAATAGGAAGCTTCATCTCTATAGAGCCAAATGTTAGAAGTGTATTTGAAAATGTCTCCTTGGAATTCCCCACCACTATTTAGCCACATCTTTACAGCTAAAAATGGATGATCCATAAAGGCCTGCCAAATCAATCTGCTACCATGTGTATGAAATGTAAAGGTATCCCCACCTTGGTAGTAAAACTGATAAATCAACCCTAAGGAAATTGCCCCAACAATCTTTGCCAGAAGTCCAATGATAAAATAAGACTTAGTTGCCGAATTAGTAACTAATGGTCTAATTACAAACGCTACAATGAGTAAAATGAAAAAATAGAATGGGCTTATGATGAGATCTTGAATGCCCATTAGTTTAATTGATATTTGAGCAGTGAATTGCTATCTAGTTGTTGAAATTTCGGAGAAATTAGTTGGTCTGATTTGTTCTTGGCAATGATCCAATATTTGTCAGATTCATGTAGTCTGTCTAACTCTATGTCTGACACTAATTTCTCTCCAACTTTTTCAAAACCTCTAAGGCCAATGGTTTTGTGGACACAATTTGGTGCAATTTCTTCCGCAATGTCAGTAATCTTTCTAACTGTCATTTTGGGTATCAGAATTTCACCTCCTTCTATATACTGAAGGGCATAAAACAAACTATCAGCTGATTGCTCTTCTGAGCAGAAAAATCTAGTCATTTCTGGATGGGTTATAGGAATAATGCCCGTTTTGGCCAATTCTTTGAATAGGGGTACCACTGACCCTCGTGATCCCCATATATTGCCTAATCGAAGAATAGAAAACTTGCTTATTTCATTTCCAGCATTCAAAAAAAGTTTTTCTGCCGCTTGTTTTGAATTACCATAAATTGAAATCGGATCTACGGCCTTATCTGTAGAAGCAAGTATTACCTTCTTTATTTCATTTTCAAGCGCAGCATGAATCACATTTTTTGTACCCTCTACATTGGTTTTTAGACATTCTTCAGGGTTTTCTTCGCAAATGGGTATGTGTTTCATAGCTGCCGTATGAATCACTAGGTCGGCACTTTTCATTTTTTCACTTAACCTTTCAGCATCCCTAATGTCTCCAATCACCCATTGGATCATAGGAAATTTGGTAGAAGGATACTGCCGACGTAGTTCATATTGCTTCATCTCATCCCGCGAATAGATCGTAATTGTTTTGAGTTTTGGAAACTTGCTCAAAGCTCTTTCAATGAATGCTCGACCCAGAGTTCCTGTTCCGCCTGTAATAAATATGGACTGATGATTCAGCATGGTTCGAAGTTAAAGGATTTGGGTAAATGATGATTCCATTATTTCGACGAATTAAGAAAATTGATAGACTGATAACCAAACAGATGAACTTATTTAGATTTGAAAAAAAATACAATGCCTACATCATTAGTCACCGGCGGAGCTGGATTTATTGGAAGTCATGTTGCAGAAGAGCTTTTGGCCAAGGGTCATCGGGTTATTATTGTAGATGATCTCAGCGGAGGGTCATTGAAAAATGCTCCAAAAGATGCAGCCTTTGTTGAAGGTTCTATTCTTGACGAAGCATTTCTGAGTAGCATTTTTGACGAATATGCAATTGATTATATATATCATTTGGCAGCTTATGCAGCTGAGGGATTGAGTCACTTTATAAAAAAATTCAATTATCAAAACAATCTAATAGGTAGTGTGAATCTGATCAACGAAGCTGTGAAGCATGAGATAAAGTGTTTTGTTTTCACTTCATCGATTGCAGTGTATGGCAGCCAGCCAACTCCAATGACTGAAAAAATGATTCCTCAACCAGAAGACCCCTACGGGATAGCCAAATATGCCGTTGAGCAAGAACTGGTGGTGAGTAAGGAAATGTTTGGATTGGATTATGTGATTTTCAGACCTCATAATGTTTATGGTGAAAGACAAAATATTTCAGACCCCTATAGAAATGTGATTGGAATTTTCATGAACCAGTTAATGAATGGAGAATCTTTATCCATTTTTGGAGATGGTCATCAAACCAGAGCATTTACCTATATCAAGGATATTGCTCCTATATTAGCTAGGTGTGTGGATAAAAAAGAAATGTATGGTCAAGTATTTAATATTGGGGCAGATCAGGAAATTTCGGTGAGAAATTTGGCCAAAATGGTAATGCATGCTATGAAGACAGAATCAACTATTGATTTTCTGGAGGCTAGAACTGAAGTACTCCATGCTTTCTCTTCTCATCAAAAACTAATTGATTATTATGGGAAGATTCCAAGTACTCATTTGAATATAGGCTTGGAAAAAATGGCCAAATGGGCTCAGTCTGTCTCTCATGAACCAACCAAAAAATTCGACCAGATAGAGATAACTAAAAATTTACCTTCTTTTTGGAAATAGCATAAATTACTGATCGATTATGAGCAGGTCAAAAAGAATACTCTTTATCACACCATACCCAAAGGATACTGCTGGATCACAACGATTCCGTTTTGAGCAATATCTGAATTTCTTATCAAATGAAGGGTTAGCTTATGAAACACAGTCTTTTATAGATGATTCCACATGGTCTATATTGTATAAAGAAGGACGACTATTTCAAAAATTCTGGGGGATAATCAAAGGTTTCGTCAGACGAATCTGGTTGCTTGCTAGATTGCATCGGTTTGAGTTTGTTTTTGTGCATCGAGAAGCTACACCCTTAGGTTTTCCTTTATTTGAGTGGGTGGCGTCCAAAGTTTGGAGAAAAAAAATGATCTATGATTTCGATGATGCTGTTTGGTTGCCGAACACTACTTCAGAAAATCAACTAATCGCATGGTTCAAATACCCTGAAAAAGTTAAAAAAATTATTTCCTGGAGTTCCAAAGTGAGTGCTGGCAATCAGTATTTAATTGATTTTGCTTCACGATTTAACCAGGAAGTATGCTATAATCCTACCACAATAGATACCAAAAACAGACACTTACCTCAAAATAATGAATCAGATGAACTAATAATTGGCTGGACGGGTACTCATTCTACCTTGAAATATCTTGAAGTATTGAGAAAGCCTTTGGAAAGGCTTTCTGAGAAGTTTCAATTTGAGTTTGTGGTCATAGCGGATAAAGTGCCAGAGCGTCCTTATCCAAATCAAAATTTTTTGGAATGGAATAAGGAAAGTGAAATTACCGATTTGAATCAAATTGATATTGGAGTAATGCCTTTAGAAGATGATAAATGGTCTAGAGGTAAATGTGGTTTCAAAGCGCTACAGTTTATGGCCCTGGAAAAGCCTGTATTGGTTTCGCCAGTGGGTGTTAATCAAGAAATTGTTGAACCAGAGGTCAATGGATATCATTGTGAAACAACTGAAGATTGGGAAACAAATCTGCGATTGTTAATGGAAAATAAAACGCTTAGAAAACAATTGGGACAAACGGGCAGGAAAAAAGTGATTGAAGAATTTTCAGTCGAATCCAATGCTAAGAATTTTCTTCAGTTATTTAAATGAGCTAAAGACTCTTCAAATACTCTTTAGCCAAATCATGGGTGCGTGCTTTTTTATTTGACAATTTTTTGACCATTTTAAATTTCTCCTTCGCTTCTTCTTTATTTCCTCTGTCTGCATCGTATCTTCCTAAATTAAGCATAGAATACAGGTAGTACCCTTTTTCTTGCGCACCAATTTCATCTCCATATTTGACACAGAGTTTATAGTACTTTTCAGCTTCTTCGGGTTCATCTTGATGTGCCTTGATTTCTGCAAGAAAAAAAGCGGCATATCGACCACTGTTTTGCTCATATCCTACAAAACCACTATCAATCTTAGCGATGATCGATTTAGAAATATCTTCTGCCTCAGTATATCTTCCTGTCGTATAAAGCATGCGTGCATAATAGCGCTGGAAATATGCATTATTTGGGAAAGTCTGATTTAAGTATTCAGCAATAAATAGTGCTGATTTTTTATCATGCTCTTCATCGGCTTGGATTCTCATCAAAAAATACTGCGCTTCTGTCCTCGTGAAAAAAGCATTGTTGGCCACTTCCTTGAGTTGTTTCAGTCCTAATTCTTTATCCCCATCCCTAAAAAACATCATGATGGGTTTTAAAATTGGATAGTTCTCGGGAATCCAAACAGAATAGTAATTATATAACGCATCACCGAATAATATTTCTGGTCCAAATTCTTCATGACCTCTGCAATAATCCAAGTACTTCATTGCGTTTTTTCCTGCGGTTGCAGCTTTTCTCCAGGCGTGCCTTTCGGCATATAGCCGACCCTTAAATGCATAAGCCGCTGATAAAAAGAATCCACCTTCAACACTGCTGCCATGCTCTAAAATATTTTCGGCAATAAGTATCGTACTATCCATATATACGAGCATGGCCGAATCATACTGTTCATCTTGAATATTTGGCACAATGCGCCACCATTGACTTAGACCTAATAAAAAATAGGGAAGCGGGTGCCAACCGTATTTGCCTTTGAGCCATCGAAATTGTGAATCAGCTCGGTTAAAATCAAAATTATACATGCTATTGATTCCTTCCGTACACTCGATTTGGATTTCAGTGTCGGTAAGTAGCACAGGTATGCTGTCTGTTGGATTTGCTTCAACTCTAATCGAAAAAAAACAGAAAAGGGCAACTATAAATAACAGTGTTCGCATCAATTCTTGCTGAGAAATATTCAATGTGCATAAAGCTAATACAAGCTAAACAATTACGTGAGATCTTTTAGGTTGGATTTAAATTTCTTCGGTTTTACTTACCAAGCTTCGAAGTTCACTATCAATTTTACTTGAAAGGGTTTTGATTTTTTCGATGTATAATTTGGTGTCTGACCAATCTTCGGGTTGGTTTGAAAGTAAATTAGTTAACCCCAATAATGAAGTGATCGGGCCTCTCAGTTGATGGGCAGATACGAAGGCTACTTCTTTTAGTTTTTTGTTTTGAGCGGTGATTTTCTTTTCATAAAGTTTTTCTCTAGTCACATTTCTAAATGACAAGGCCACTTTATTACTACACTTGGGAAGGGTTTTGACGGGGTGGTATTCTACCGCAATCCACATGCTTCTTCCATTTTTTGTGGTAAAATGATGCTCACCATTCACTATTTTTCCATTTAGTGCTATATCAAACTCCCTTTTGAAATCCACAATGTTATCAGGGTGTACAAAGTCAGTGCTCATTTCACCAACGCATACTTCATGTGACCAATATTTTAGTAAAAATTCCCGAAATCGTCGATTATATGAGACTATGCGATAGTCAGCCGCTACAACCAAATTGGCCACAGTCGTACTGTCCTGTATAGCTTCTAATAACTGCAAGGTTTCCTGCAGGTTTTCGGCAATCCTCTCTTTCATAGCTGATGGTTAGGTATGAAAATTTATCAATATGATTTGAAAGTTATAGCCTGAATCGAAATTAATTTTAGGAGTTGCGTTAAAATATTAAAAAAAGAACCCCATCTGCCGGCTGCAGATAGGGTTCAGGTTCTCAATTATGAAATTTTAGAGATATTTTAATTCAGTACAATCGTATTGATGCTTGCTTCTTTTAACCAATTGGAGTTTTTTAGGTTTTTTAATTTGATACAGCCTACTAAGAAGTTTCCTTTTTCACTGTAGTATTTTTCTTCAATAGAATCGAAGTCCTCAAAATTGGGGGAGGTCCCATCATATCTTACATAAAGCCTCAGGTCGAAGTCTTCGCATAATTTAAATTTGCCTTGATTCTTTGACTTCTTTTTATACTCATACCTATAATTGTGATTGAGCGCAGAAATATCTGATAAGACGGCAGAGCCTGTCGGCTTATCTCCAGCTCCTTTTCCATATAAAAGCTGACTTTCGGAAAAGGCACTTTCTAGTACTACAGCGTTGTATTCATTGCTGGTTTGAGAAAGTACTGAACCTATAGGAATGAATGTGGGTAGACAATAAGCTTCAATTTTATCACTGTTTCTTCTGCACTTAGAAATCAATTTGATTGTCAGGCCTCTTTTCTTAGCATAGTCAATGTCAAACTCATTGATTTTAGAAATGCCATAGTTAAATACCTCTTCTGGCTTAGTTACCAGACCAAAAGCATGAAATAATAGGATGCATAATTTGTATTTAGGATCTATGCCTTCGACATCAAGCGTGGGATCGCTTTCTGCAAAGCCCAAATCTTGAGCTTCTTTCAGCACTTCATCATACGTTTGAACACCATCCAAAAGTTTGGACAAAATGAAATTAGTTGAACCATTAAATATGCCTTCAAGCGAAGACAATAAATCATTGTCATAGTACTCTTCGAGATTTCTGATGATTGGAATACTCGCACAGCAAGAAGCTTCATACAAAAAGGATACTTTGTTTTTTTCTTGTAGTTCCAGTAGCTCTTCTAGGTGTTCAGCGATCATTTTTTTATTGGCTGATACTACTGATTTCCCATTATTCATGGCTGTAGTCACAATTTCAAACGCTGCTTCTGCATCATCGATTAACTCTACGATTACATCTATGTTATCATTTTGAAGCAATTCATCTTTATTGTCTGTGAAATAAGAAGCATCTAAGGATCTGGACTTATTCAGATCCTTGATGCATATTTTCACTATTTCTGAATTGATGGAGTTGGATTGTTGAAGAACATGGTATAAGCCTTGCCCAACACAGCCGAAGCCGAAAATGCCTAGTTTGAGGTTTTTCATTCTTATGCTAATACAGCGTTTTTTTCTTTTGATTTAATTTTTTCAAATGCTACTTCTAAATCTTGAATCAGATCTGAAGGATCTTCCGTGCCGACTGATAATCTTACCAAAGAATCTTGGATGCCAGCAGCTCTGCGGATATCATCTGGCGTACCTTTATGTGTCATGGTGGCTGGATGACAGCAAAGACTCTTGACACCACCCAGACTTTCTGCCAATTTGAAAAGCTGCGTGTTTGTTACCAAATCGGTGGCTTTTTCTATCGAATCTTCTTTGAAAGCAAAAGACACTACAGCTCCGTAATATTTTTGTTGCTTAGTGGCCAAAGCATGACTTGGGTGTTGTTTTAATCCTGGATAATTTATGATTTTCAATTCGGGTTTGTTAACCAAATACTCAGCGATGATTTCTGCATTTCTACATTGTTTTTCTACCCTTAGCCCCAGCGTCTGAATACCACGAATGGTCAACCAACTGTCCCATGGTCCAAGGATACTTCCAGTTGCATTCTGAATAAACTTGATTTCTTCGGCTAGTTCTTTTGTTTTAACGGCCACTAGGCCAGCGATCACATCAGAATGACCTGCGATATACTTCGTAGCACTATGCAATACGATATCAGCGCCTAAATCCAATGGTTTTTGAAGAATTGGAGAAGCGAAAGTATTGTCGACCACCACAAGGCAGTCATACGAATGTGCGATCTTCGAAATGGTTGCGATGTCAGTGATTTTAAGGGTAGGGTTGGTTGGAGTTTCCAACCAGATCAGTTTGGTATTAGGGGTAATGTTGTCGATAATGTTTTCTGGTTCAGTAGTGTCTGTATAGTGAACCGTGATACCAAATTTCTTGTATAACTTTTCAAATGATCGGAAAGTACCACCATAAATGTCATCTACAGCGACAATCTCATCTCCAGCCTGGCAAAGTTTGATTACTGCATCTACTGCAGCTAATCCACTCGCAAAGGCGAACCCACCAGCTCCATTTTCCAGTTTAGAAATTGTGTCTTCCAAAACTTGGCGGGTAGGATTGTTGGATCGACTGTAGTCGAAGCCTTTGTTTACTCCTGGTGCATCTTGCACAAACGTGGAGGTTTGATAAATGGGAGTCGAGAGTGCACCGGTCAACGGATCTGACAGGATGCTGTGTAAAATTTCTGTTGTCTCTTGCATGTCTTTATTTTTTTAAAGTTTACAAGGAGACTTTTCAAGGGTCCATTGTCTGGAATGGACAAAAAAAAATGTCCTTTCCAGACAAGCTAGAAAGGACATCGTATATTTTTTTGATATTGAGTCTATCCAATCCGCTTATCTGTCCCGATTTTCATCAGGATTGGAGTTAGCACCTTCTGTTGTTTCCAACAAGGGTTGCTAAGGTTTCACAGGGCCAAATCCCTCCACCTTTCTTGATAAGTCATCCAATAATTTACTTAGAACGAGTCACAAAGATATGGGCTAGAATTTTTCTTGTGCAAGAAAAATTGTGAAATATTTATTTCGGACTAGTGCAGCCACCGTACTTTGTTGGCATTATTATCCATCTCAAATGAACTGGTTTTTCCTGTTTCACTTTTGAATTTAATTTCATCAAAACCTCCGAATTCTCGCCCTAATGGCATAAATTCTGTAGTTTCCAGTGACTCATAAGGAAGGTGAATAATTTCAAAAATGACATCGCCTTTGTGCAATAAATTTTGATAGTGAATTTTTGATTCGTCGACAGTTTTAATTTCTGCGAAATCAATATTCTCCTCGTACCATTTCATGGTATTGATGAAATCAGAAGAAGTGATCGAAAAAAACATGGCTTTGGTATTGGCACTATCCGCTGGATTTGGTTTATCAAATATTTGCACTTGATTTCCGTCAGGATCTGCAGTAAGAAAGTACCTCATTTCAAGATTTTTATCCTCAGTTACATCTTCGATTATCTTTTGATTAGAGGCTAATAATTTTTCTTTTATCTCTTCGAATTTGTTTGTGGAGAACCCGATTTTAGAAATGCCATTCACATACTTTTTCCCTTTTGGAAATTGAACCTGACTCTTGAGTAATACATTTTTCCCCTGCTTAATGTATAAGTTGAAATTCCCTGTTTTCATCTTTACATGTTGTTGTGGTTTGTATTCTTTGATCGATATATCCAAATACTTTCTGTACCAAGTAGCCGAAAGTTTGACATCTCGAGCTATGATAGTTGCGCCACTTAATTGAAAATCAGTTTCATCCGTTTGGGCAAAAAGTTCGTATGAAGTCGTACAGACAAAGGAAATCAGAATAATGATAAGGGCAGTTTTTGTAGATTGAATCATAGCTTTTTGAAAGACTTCTTATTCAAAGTAAAATAAATCTCGCGATATAGGCTCAGTCTATCTCCATTTCAAAAAAAATTATAGGTTCGAATCGACATCCTCAATTAATCGTAGTAATTTTGAGCCTATTTAAAATGAATCTAAATTATTCCATTTTCGAATGAGTAAAGATGATCAAATATTAGAGGAATTTACCTCAAAAGAATACGAACATGGCTGGTCAGTAGACTTGGAAGCTGATGAGGCACCCAAGGGACTGAACGAGGACATTGTTCGATTTATTTCAAAAAAGAAAAACGAGCCGGAATGGTTGCTAGATTGGAGGTTGGATGCGTTTGCTAAATGGCAAGCGATGAAAGAACCTACTTGGCCCAACGTAAAATATCCTAAAATCGACTATCAGGACATCAAGTATTATTCTGCTCCCAAGCAGAAAAAAACACCTGAAAGTTTGGATGACGTAGATCCAGAATTGCTCGATACTTTCGAAAAACTTGGAATTTCACTAACGGAGCAAAAGAGATTGACAGGAGTGGCTGTAGATGCAGTGATTGATTCTGTATCTGTGGCGACTACTTTCAAAGATACTTTAGGCAAGTTGGGAATCATTTTCTGTTCGTTCAGCGAAGCGGTAAAAGAGCACCCTGAGTTGATTAAGAAATATATTGGGTCTGTCGTGCCGAAGTCTGACAACTATTACTCAGCATTAAATTCGGCAGTGTTTTCTGATGGATCTTTCTGTTACATCCCTAAGGGCGTAAGATGCCCGATGGAGTTGTCAACCTATTTCCGAATCAATGCGGCCAATACCGGTCAGTTCGAAAGAACACTGATCGTAGCGGATGAAGGTTCTTATGTGAGTTACTTGGAAGGGTGTACTGCACCCATGCGGGATGAAAATCAGTTGCACGCGGCAGTAGTCGAAATAGTAGCACACAAGGATGCTGAAGTAAAATACTCAACCGTGCAAAACTGGTACCCTGGCGACAAAAATGGCAAGGGTGGTATTTACAACTTCGTAACCAAACGAGGTATCTGTGCCGGCGATCATTCTAAAATCTCATGGACACAAGTTGAAACGGGGTCAGCCGTAACCTGGAAATATCCTTCTTGTATTTTGAAAGGAGATTATTCAGTAGGTGAATTCTATTCAGTGGCTGTAACTAATAACTACCAGCAAGCAGATACAGGTACCAAAATGATTCATTTGGGTAAAAACACCAAGTCTAGAATTGTATCAAAAGGTATTTCTGCGGGTCATTCGCAAAACAGCTACAGAGGACAGGTACAGGTTTCAAAACGAGCAACTAATGCTAGAAACCACTCTCAGTGTGATTCTTTGTTAGTTGGTAACTTGTGTGGAGCTCATACTTTCCCATACATTGATATAGAGAACTCATCTGCACATGTGGAGCACGAGGCAACTACTTCTAAGATTGGTGAAGATCAAATCTTCTACTGTACCCAGCGGGGAATTGATGAGGAAAATGCAGTGGCATTGATCGTTAATGGTTACGCTAAAGAAGTACTCAATCAATTGCCAATGGAGTTTGCAGTGGAAGCTCAGAAGCTTCTAGCACTAACCCTAGAGGGCTCAGTAGGATAATCTCCAATTACTAATACATTCAATAAGAAATAAAATTTGCAGCAATGCTTAAGATAAAAAATTTACAGGCACGAGTAGAAGAGAAAGAAATTCTCAAAGGGATCAACCTTGAAGTAAAACCAGGTGAGGTACATGCTATTATGGGACCTAATGGTTCTGGTAAAAGTACTTTGGCTTCTGTGTTGGCAGGTCGTGATGATTACGAAGTGACTGGCGGTGAAGTAGAATATATGGGTCAAGACTTATTGGACTTGGCTGCTGAAGAAAGAGCAAGAGAAGGTATCTTCTTGGCATTCCAGTACCCAGTAGAGATTCCTGGAGTGACTACTACTAACTTCATGAAAACTGCACTGAATCAAATCAGAGAGCATAAAGGACAGGAGCCTTTAGATGCAGTGGCTTTCTTAAAGCGAATGAAAGAGAAGATGGCATTGGTTGAGATCGATCAATCATTGTTAAGCCGTTCATTGAATGAAGGTTTCTCTGGAGGAGAAAAGAAAAGAAACGAAATTTTCCAAATGGCGATGCTCGAGCCAAAGTTGGCGGTATTAGATGAAACAGATTCTGGGTTGGATATTGATGCCTTGAGAATTGTGGCTAACGGAGTAAATGCTCTAAAATCTGCAGATAATGCTACCATCGTGGTGACTCATTACCAGAGATTGTTGGACTATATCGTGCCGGATTTCGTGCACGTCTTGTACCAAGGTAGAATTGTAAAGTCTGGAAATAAAGATTTGGCTTTAGAACTTGAGAAAAGAGGGTACGACTGGATCATCAAAGAATTAGAAGAAGCTTAAGCATGAGCGATTTGGATAAAAAAATATTTGGTCAGGAGCTAGTCGATCAGGCAGCGCAATTCGTAGCCAACATGAATGGCAGTGCGATTCCTCAATTGGGGGAAAATCGTAAGAAGGCGCTCAATTTCCTGAAAGACAATGGCTTTCCTGGACCACGAGCAGAAGAGTATAAATTCACTAAGTTGACAAAAGCAATCAGCAAAAATTTCGACTTGTCGAAATACGCTGATATAGACGAGTTACCTCAGGAATTGATCAATGACATCAAAGCCAAACACGAAGGCGCAAATGTTTTGTTCTTTGTGAATGGAAAATATGATACAGAGAATTCAATTGTAGTTTCCCCAGAAGAGCAACTGAAAATTGAGTCATTGAAAGATTATGCAGCTGAGAATGATGTGAATGAATTGTTCAAAGACGACTCAGATCCATTTGAAGCACAAAATAATGTCTATGCCAATGATGGCGTAGTAGCTCAGATTGCCAAAGGCAAAGTAGTGGCTGCTCCTGTGATTTGTTATTATATCTCTGTGAATGACGGCAATGCCAATCACGGATTTATTAAAAATATTTATGTCGCTAATGAAAGTAGCCAGGCTGATTTTGTGCATTTTCATTTGTCATTTGGCAACGAGAGCACCTTTATCAATGAGTCGAAAAACTACATTGTTAAGCAAAACGCTCACGTAAGTTTATACAAGATTCAAGAAGAATCACCAAAGGCAGTTTACATTGGCAACACTCGCGTGTATCAAGAAAGAGATAGTGTTTTCTCTTCTTATGTATTTACGCTTGACGGAGAAGTGGTAAGAAACAACCTGCACATCGAAGTGGATGGTGAAGGCTGTGAAAGCAACATGTTTGGATTGTACTTGACTAAAGGCAAGACGCATGTTGATAACCATACGACAGTGGATCACCGCAAGCCAAACTGTAACAGCAATGAGCTGTACAAAGGCGTGATGGACGATCAGTCTCGTGGTGTTTTCAATGGAAAAATATTTGTGCAGCAAGAAGCACAAAAAACAAATGCATTTCAGTCCAATGGCAACATCCTTTTGTCCGACGATGCCGTAGTAAATACCAAGCCACAATTGGAGATTTGGGCAGATGATGTGAAGTGTTCGCACGGATGTACCACTGGCCAATTGGACGAAGAGGCAATTTTCTATTTGAGAGCCCGAGGGATCGACAAAGAAAAGGCTACTTCAATGATACTGTTAGCCAATGTGGCTGAGGTCATTGAAAAAGTGAATCTCGGTTGGTTGAAAATGGAAATTACCGATAAAGTAATTGCAAGACTGAACGTATAAGTGACATGGTAGACGCAGCGATAGATATTGAAGCAATAAGAAAACAATTTCCCATTCTTCATCAGGAAGTCAATGGTAAACCTTTGGTTTATTTTGACAATGCTGCAACGTCGCAGAAACCTCAGTGTGTCATTGATGCGCTGACACACTACTATAATACCGATAATGCCAACATACATAGAGGCATTCATACTTTGGCAGAAAGAGCCACCACGGCTTTTGAAGACACTCGTATAACAGTGGCGAAATTTCTGAATGCCAATGAAGTAGAAGAAATCATTTTTACCAAAGGCACGACAGAAGGCATCAACTTGGTGGCTGCCACTTTTGGAAGAAAATTCATCAACGAAGGAGACGAGATTATCGTTTCTGCTTTGGAACATCATTCGAATATTGTGCCTTGGCAAATTCTTTGTGAAGAAAAAGGTGCGGTATTGAAAGTGATTCCGGTCAATGAAAAAGGAGAATTGATATTTGACGAATATGTCAAATTATTGTCTGACAAAACCAAATTGGTTTCAGTCAACTATATATCCAACGCTCTGGGTACAATTAATCCAGTGAAGGAAATCATCACTGAAGCACACAAAGTGGGTGCGAAAGTGTTGATTGATGCAGCACAAGCTGCCCCACATGTAAAAATGGATGTAAAGGCTCTGGATTGTGATTTCTTGGCTTTCTCTGCACATAAAGTATATGGACCAACTGGCGTAGGTGCTTTGTATGGCAAACGAGCGTTGCTCGAAGCCATGCCACCGTACCAAGGAGGAGGAGAAATGATCAAAGATGTGAGTTTCTCGGGCACAACTTACAATGACATTCCTTACAAGTTTGAAGCGGGTACGCCGAATATCGGGGAAGTAATCGCCTTCAAATCAGCTATTGATTTTGTGGAGGATTTGGGACAAGAAAATATTGCTCGTTACGAAGTTGAGTTGATGGCTTATGCCAATGATTTGTTGAAGGATGTTGACGGGTTTACACCCGTGGGCACTGCTGATAAAAAAGCAAGCGTGATCTCATTCTTGATCGACGGCGTTCACCCATTCGACTTGGGTCAATTGCTAGATGCCAAAGGTATCGCCGTTCGAACGGGACATCACTGTGCTCAGCCTTTGATGGAATTTTTTGACATCGAAGGAACGGTGAGGGCCTCATTCTCTGTTTACAATACAAAAGAAGAAATCAAATATTTTGTGGACTCGCTCAAAGCGGTCATCAAAATGTTTAAGTAAAGTAAAAGCCCTTTGGGCTCCAAGTATGGCTACAATTAATTCCATTCAGGAAGATATAATAGAAGATTTCGGTATGCTCGATGGCGACATGGAAATGACCATCGGCTATGTGATGGAACTTGGAGCCAAGTTACCTGAGTTACCAGTCGAATATCAAACAGATGAAAATATTGTAAAAGGCTGTCAGTCTAAAGTTTGGCTTCACGCCAAAATGGAAGATGACAAAGTCGTTTATCAAGCAGACAGTAATACGGCTATTACCAAAGGTCTAGTGAGTTTGTTGGTGAGAATATTAACCAATCAAACCCCAGATGATATATTGAATGCTGATTTATTCTTCCATGAAAAAATTGGGATGAATCGTTTTATAGGTACTCAGCGTTCTAATGGTTTCAAGGCGATGATCAAACAAATGCAGATTTACGCCTTGGCGATGAAAGCAAAAATTAACTAAGATGGCAGAAGAGAAAGACTTAAAAGAAAAAGTGCTCGCAGCAATCAAGATGGTCTATGACCCGGAGATTCCTGTGGATGTGTATGAGCTGGGATTGATCTATGAGATCAACATTTTCCCTGTGAATAACGTCTATGTGTTGATGACATTGACTTCACCTGCTTGTCCTTCGGCAGAAGCACTGCCAGAGGAAATCAAGCAGAAAATAGAAGAAATCGAAGGCGTAGGCAAAGTGGATGTAGAAGTGACTTTCGATCCACCCTACGAGACAGATATGATGTCCGAAGCGGCGAAGTTGGAACTTGGTTTTATGTAAACGTTTTTGTCATTTCGACGTTAGGAGAAATCTTACCGCCCTTGTTGGTGTTGTCACCAACAAGTAACAAATTGAAATTAAGAATATTAAATACGAACAAGATATGTATCCAGAAGAACTAGTAGCTCCCATGCGAGCAGATTTATCCTCTGCGGGATTTGAAGAATTAAAAACTGCAGATGCAGTAGAAAAGCATTTGACTGACCACAGTGGTACTACTTTATTGGTAGTAAATTCTGTATGCGGATGTGCGGCGGGAGCAGCTCGACCAGGCGTGAAATTGGCAGTTGAGAACAGTACAAAAAAACCTTCGCATCTAACTACAGTATTTGCAGGTGTAGACGCTGAGGCCGTTCAGAAAGCAAGAGAATATACATTGCCTTATCCTCCGTCGTCCCCATCAATTGCTTTGTTCAAAGATGGTGAATTGGCACATTTTGTAGAAAGACACCACATCGAAGGCCGTAGCGCAGAAATGATCGCTGATCATTTGGTGCAGGTATTCGACGAATTTTGTTAATTAATATAGAATCAAGAAATTAGAGCCAAGAACCAAGATGACATGTCTTGATTCTTGGCTCTTTTGTCTTTTAATCTAAAAGAACTATGGCTAAAACCGAATCTACCATGATGCCCTTGGGTACTACCGCCCCTGCATTCTCACTTCCTGACACAGTTTCTGGAAATACCAAAAGCTTCTCAGATATCAAATCCGACAAAGGCACAGTGGTGATGTTCATTTGTAATCACTGTCCTTATGTGATTCATGTGCAGGAAAAAGTAGTAGCGCTAACTAAGGAATATCAAGAAAAAGGTATAGGCTTCGTAGCCATTAGTTCCAATGACGTGGAAAACTACCCAGACGATTCACCAGAGTTGATGAAGAAGCATGCGGAAAAGTACGGTTTTACTTTTCCTTATCTCTACGATGAATCACAAGAGATTGCTCAAGCCTATCAAGCGGCCTGCACGCCAGATTTTTTTGTTTTTGATGGTAAAGACAAGTGTGTGTATCGTGGCCGATTAGATGGCGCTACACCAAGCAACAACGTACCTATCACTGGCGATGACTTGAGTTTAGCTTTGCGTAATCTAGTAGCAGGCCTTCCTGTGGATACCGAACAACACCCAAGTCTGGGTTGCAACATCAAGTGGAAATAGAACTTACCAATTTTCTTGGCTCTTGATTCTTAAATCTTGCATCTTGTTTTATCTTACGCTGAGGTTTTGGAAATGGGCTTTGTTATAGTCTAAATACTAAAGTCTAACCACTAAATACCCAAATATGTCTGTTCATCAATCCAACATCAAAAGAGTCACCACTCACCAACTCCAGGAAATGAAAAATCGTGGAGAGAAAATCTCCATGCTCACGGCCTATGATTTCTCAATGGCTAGGATTCTGGATCAGGCAGGTATTGACGTGTTACTGGTAGGAGATTCCGCCTCCAATGTCATGGCGGGAAATGAAACCACTTTACCAATTACATTGGATCAAATGATCTATCATGCACAAGGGGTGGTGAGAGCGATCAGTAGAGCGTTTGTGGTAGTGGATTTACCTTTTGGTAGCTATCAGGGCAATTCTTCCGAAGCTTTAAGGTCCGCCATTAAAATCATGAAGGAATCAGGGGCGCATTCTGTCAAGCTGGAAGGTGGAGCAGAGATTCAGGAAAGTGTGACAAGAATATTGAGTGCAGGTGTACCTGTCATGGGGCATTTAGGTTTGACACCCCAGTCGATTTATAAGTTTGGTACTTATACCGTACGAGCCCGTGAGGAAGCCGAAGCAGAGAAGCTAATTGCCGACGCTAAGCTGCTTGAAGAGACCGGTTGCTATGCACTTGTTTTAGAAAAAATCCCAAGCAAACTGGCTAAGCGAGTAGCCGAAACCATCAACATTCCTGTGATCGGCATTGGTGCTGGCCCACATGTAGATGGCCAGGTTTTAGTGACGCACGACATGCTAGGTATCACGCAAGAGTTTCAACCCAGATTCCTACGCCAATACACCGATATGAGTCAGATCATGACCGAAGCCGTCCAAGGCTACATCAAAGACGTCAAAGCCAAGGACTTCCCAAGCGATAAGGAGAGTTATTAAAAATGGGAGAGAGTTTTTCGAGGTGGGCAAATGATTTGAATAAACAGAACAGACAAACCCTGAAAGGAACAAGATCTTCTGGTTATTCTAATTTTGATAAATCCTACATTACCAATTACATCATTTCCAGAAAACCATTAGTTTTCAAAGAAGCCAGTCCCGAATATCTAGAAAAATTGCATCGCAGATTAAAGGCTGCACGAAAAAAGGAAATTAGAAGAAAAATTAAGGCGATGATTATTTCTGCAGTGTTTGTTGGTTGCCTGATTTACTGGGTCTTTGGCTAATTTTACAATACTGTCATTTCGCAAAGAATTCGACGACAGTCGGATGACTGTAGAAATCTTATCAGCTGATGGCAGACTGCTAGTAACAAAGGAGATTCCTCCGCTGCACTACGGAATGACTTTGAAGCAGGTCCTCAAGTTGTACGATAGTCAAAGGCTCATCCAAAATTCTGAAATAGTAACTAAAACCAAGGGATGAGTTCTTACATTTGTAAGACTTCAATTACAAAATACAAGCATGGCAAAATTAGATTGGAAAACCGAAAAAGAATATGAGGAGATCACTTTCAAGACCTTAAATGGAGTGGCTCGAATCGCTTTCAATAGACCCGAATGCCGCAACGCATTTACCCCGAAAACCGTGGACGAACTGTGGGAGGCTCTAATAATTTGTCATGAAAGCCAGGAAATTGGTGTGGTTTTGATCACTGGAGAAGGGCCATCGCCCAAGGATGGCGGTTGGGCATTTTGTTCGGGTGGAGATCAGCGCGTACGTTCAACTACCGGATACAAAGGAGCGAATGGCATTAATCGATTCAATATTTTGGACGTCCAGCGTCAAATTCGGTTCATGAATAAGGTGGTCATAGCAGTAGTTCCTGGATGGGCAGTTGGTGGAGGACATAGTCTGCACGTGGTTTGCGACTTGACGATTGCCAGCAAGGAGCATGCGATATTCAAGCAGACTGATGCTGATGTGGCTAGTTTTGATGGAGGTTTTGGTTCTGCTTATTTGGCTCGACAAGTCGGTCAGAAAAGAGCACGTGAGATATTTTTCTTAGGGGCAGACTATACCGCACAGGAAGCTTACGAAATGGGCATGGTAAACAAAGTAGTTCCTCACCAAGAGTTGGAACAAGTCGCTTACGATTGGTCACAGGAAATCATGACCAAAAGCCCAACAGCCATAAAAATGTTGAAATTCGGATTCAATTTAATCGATGATGGATTGGTAGGGCAGCAGGTATATGCAGGAGAAGCCACCCGATTGGCTTATGGAACTGATGAAGCTGTAGAAGGAAGAAATGCCTTTCTGGAGAAAAGAGAAAGAGACTTTTCAAAATTCCCCAAGTTTCCATAATACAAATGGGCTGGATCAGATAGTCTTGTCCTATTGATAAAGTAGAAGTGCGAAGTGGAGGGTGAATATTTTTTTCAAGCCCTTTCGTTGACGTTAAATATTCTATGCTCAAGCTATTAACTGCCCAATAAATACCCCTTTCTACAAACATTTATTAAATTCGCTGACTTAAAGCAACTGAGTCGCCGATCCGGGCAATCTACGACTCCTGACCCTGCCAACTTTGATAGCTATCGGGGTTGAACCAAAAACAATTTTGTTGGGTATTTAATTAATTGAAGGAAAAGAAAAATGGCACAAAACGCTAAAATTATTTACACGAAGACGGACGAAGCGCCGGCACTCGCCACCTATTCATTTTTGCCTATTGTACAGGCATTTACAAAAGCAGCAGGAGTAGAAGTTGAGACCAGAGACATTTCTCTGGCAGGAAGAATTATTGCTAATCTATCTGAGTACTTAACAGATGATCAAAAAATCGGTGATGCTTTAGCTGAACTTGGACAGCTAGCTAAAACACCCGAAGCAAACATCATCAAATTGCCTAACATCAGTGCTTCGATTCCACAGTTGCAAGAAGCTATCAAGGAGCTTCAGGCCAAAGGATACAAGTTGCCAAACTATCCTGCCAGTCCTAAAAACGACGAAGAAAAGAAAATCAAAGCGGCTTACGCTAAAGTTTTGGGCAGCGCGGTAAACCCAGTTTTGAGAGAAGGAAACTCGGACAGAAGAGCACCTAAAGCGGTGAAAAACTTTGCTAAGAAAAATCCGCATTCGATGGGCGCTTGGGCTTCGGACTCAAAGTCGCATGTAGCGAGCATGAATGAAGGCGATTTCTACGGCAGTGAAAAATCTGTGACTGTGGCTGACGCTACTGACGTGAAAATCGAATTCGTAGGAGCTGACGGATCTACGAAAGTATTAAAAGAAAAGACGTCTTTGTTGGCAGGTGAAATCATAGATGCGTCAGTGATGAACATGGCAGCTTTGAAAGCTTTCATTGCCAAAGAAGTTGAAGATGCAAAAGCAAATGGTGTATTGTTTTCATTACACATGAAAGCAACCATGATGAAGGTGTCAGATCCTATCATCTTCGGAGCAGCTGTAGAAGTATTTTATGCTGAAGTGTTTGAAAAATATGCAGATTTATTTGCAGAGCTAGGCGTGACAGCTACTAACGGTATTGGTGATGTTTATGCGAAAATAGCGGGTCATGCCAAAGAAACAGAAGTAAAGGCTGACTTGGATGCAGTTTACAAAAATCGCCCAGATTTAGCCATGGTGAATTCTGACAAAGGAATCACCAACCTTCACGTACCAAGTGATGTGATCATTGACGCTTCGATGCCAGCAATGATTCGAACTTCTGGCCAGATGTGGAACGCCGCAGGTAATCAGCAAGACACCAAAGCAGTCATTCCTGACAGATGTTACGCAGGTATTTACCAAGAAACGATCGACTTCTGCAAGAAGCATGGAGCGTTTGATCCTACTACTATGGGTAGCGTGCCCAACGTAGGATTGATGGCACAGAAAGCAGAGGAATACGGGTCACATGATAAGACATTCCAAATGTCAGCCACTGGTACTGTGACTGTAACGGATGCGGCTGGAAAGGTATTAATGGAGCAGTCGGTAGAGGCTGGCGATATATTTAGAATGTGTCAGGTGAAAGATGCACCGATTCAGGACTGGGTAAAACTAGCCGTATCAAGAGCGAAAGCGACTGGCAATCCTGCTGTTTTCTGGTTGGACGAAAACAGAGCACACGATGCACAGCTGATTGCTAAAGTGAATACCTATTTGAAAGATCACGATACCAATGGATTGGATATCATGATTAAATCACCTGAAGAAGCAACGAAGTATTCTCTAGAAAGAATCAAAGAAGGAAAAGATACTATTTCCGTTACTGGTAATGTATTGAGAGATTATTTGACTGACCTTTTCCCTATTCTGGAATTAGGAACGAGTGCAAAAATGCTTTCGATAGTACCATTGATGAACGGCGGTGGATTGTTCGAAACTGGTGCAGGTGGATCTGCACCTAAGCACGTGCAACAGTTCAACCAAGAAGGCCACTTGAGATGGGATTCTTTGGGTGAATTTTTGGCATTGACAGTTTCATTAGAGCACTTAAGTCAAACTACAGGCAATGAGAAAGCACAGGTATTGGCGGATGCACTGGATGAAGCCACTGGCAAATTCTTAGAGTTAGGTAAATCACCTTCAAGAAAAGTGAATGAAATTGATAACAGAGGCAGTCACTTTTACTTGATGACGTACTGGGCGGAAGCATTGGCAGCACAAGACAAAGACGTTGAGTTGAAGGCTAAATTTGCAGAAGTGTCTAAGTCATTGGCAGCAAATGAAGATAAGATCAACGAAGAATTGATCGCTGCTCAAGGAGCAGAGGTGAATATTGGTGGGTACTACCAACCAACTGAGCAACTAGCTTCCGATGCGATGCGACCAAGTACAACATTGAACGGTCTTTTGGCGTCAATAGCTTAATTAGAAAATGAACAGTACTTACAACATCCAAACCCTTGATTCAATGCCAGCAAATGCTATTTGTTGTTGTATCAGGCATTAGTGATAGTGTAAGACGTTAATATAGAAATTATAAACCTCGTCTTATGGCGAGGTTTTTTTGTTTGTGGTAACTTTAGGCTAAGATTAAATTCTTCAATCATTTTGTCAGAACGAGAATTTAATTTGGCCTTGAATTAATTCCGATTAAAAATTCAGGCTAAAAAAATTGAAATGAAATCCACTGTTTGAACGAAGCGAGTTTGGATTTCAGTACGGGACAACCTGAATTTTAGGAATTTATTCACAGCCTTGTCTTTTTTTGTTTCGTTTTTTGGGACAAGCTAAAAAATGAAAAACAAGTTATTATAATTGAGTAAAATGGAACTAACCAATTATCAAATCTTATTATTGTTCGCCGTAGGCGGATTAGTAGCGATCATTGGACCGCTGGTGATCAGTCGATTACTACGTCCGAATCGACCGAACGAAGAAAAGCTCACCACCTACGAATGTGGTGAAGACCCAACCGGTACCGCATGGGGAAAATTCAATATTCGCTTTTATGTGGTGGCGTTGGTTTTTGTCCTTTTCGAAACGGAATTGCTTTTTCTGTTCCCTTGGGCGATCGTTTTTGGCAATGAACAATTAAACGCAGAAACAGCTGGTAATTGGGGCATGTTGGCCATGATAGAAATGGGCTTGTTCATACTCATTCTTGCTTTAGGCTTGGTTTACGTCTGGGGCAAAGGCTATCTCGAATGGGAAAAACCAGAAGTGAGTGTATTAGATACAGAAAGCAAAGTACCTGAAATTTTGTACAGTGATTTGAATGAGAAGTATGGATAATATTAGTTGTCATTTCGACGCAGGAGAAGTCTAAAGGTTCCTTTTCTCAATTTTAATAAGATATCTCCTATGTCGAGATGACAAAAACAAAAGTCTTGACTCTAATGTCTAACATCTAATATCTAAAAAAACATGAAAGGCCTACTCGATCAACAATTCAATAATGGAGGTGTCATCCTCAGCAATCTCGAGGATTTGACCAATTGGGCGCGAATGTCCAGTATCTGGCCCATGGGTTTTGGTTTAGCATGCTGTGCGATTGAAATGATGGGATCGATGGCTTCAGGTTATGACCTAGATCGCTTTGGGGTAGTGCCGAGAGCCAGCCCTAGAATGTCCGATGTGATGATTGTGGCGGGCACGGTTACTTATAAAATGGGCGACCGAGTTCGTAGGCTCTACGAGCAAATGGCCGAACCCAGATATGTCATCTCCATGGGAAGTTGTGCCAATTGCGGCGGGCCCTATTGGGAACACGGATATCATGTAGTAAAAGGCGTGGATAAGATCATTCCAGTAGATGTGTATGTGCCAGGCTGTCCACCAAGGCCAGAAGCTTTGATTGGTGGTATTATCAAACTTCGAGAAAAAATTGAAAATGAAACTTTGGTCGCTCCTGAAGGGTTCAAAGAAATCTTGGATAAACAAGCCTAATTATGACAGTAGAAGAGTTTAAAAATCTTATTGATTCGAAATTGGGTGAGGAAGTAGTTTTGTCGATAGACGAAATCTCAACACCCCAGGCTTTGGTTATCGAGTCAGATAAAGTACTGCCCGTAATGGATGTACTCAAAGACAATGAGTCTTCATTCTGTGACTTGCTTTCATGTCTGACGGCTGTCGACAACGGCCCAGAAGTGAATACTTTGGAAGTCATTTACAATTTGTATTCGATTCCTTTAGAGCATTCCATCATGATCAAGACGACAATTTCCCGCGAGAATCCAGAGCTAGAAACTGTTAGCTACTTGTGGAAAACGGCCGATTGGCACGAGCGAGAAGCTTATGATCTTTTCGGCATTAAATTCAATAATCACCCTGATCTGAGAAGAATTCTAATGCCAGCAGATTGGGAAGGACACCCTATGCTCAAAGATTATGAAGAGCCAGCGACATATCGTGGAATGAAAACGATCAGAGAGGAGGGAGACCCAGTATGAGCCAAGCCATAGAATATAAATACCGACCAGAAAACCTCAACGAGTCAGCACCCAACGTATATGACGAATCCAAACTCTCTCGCGAGGAAATGGTCATCAACATTGGGCCACAGCATCCTTCCACACATGGTGTGCTTCGGCTAGAAGTGGTCACGGATGGAGAAATTGTGGTGGATGTGGTTCCGCACTTGGGTTATCTGCATCGATGTTTTGAGAAGCATGCGGAGTCTGTAGCTATGAATGGCGTTATACCATTCGTGGATCGAATGGACTACGTAGGAGCGATGAATTCCGAACATGCCTATGCGATGGGTGTGGAACGCATGTTAGGTATTGAAGATAAAATTCCTAAGCGAGTGGAATACATCCGAGTCTTAGTGGCTGAGTTGAACAGAATAGCTTCACACTTTGTGGCTATTGGGACGTACGGACTGGACATTGGTGCCTTCACCCCTTTCCTTTGGGTCATGCGTGATCGCGAGCATATCCTTCGATTGCTCGAATGGGTCAGTGGAGCACGGATGTTGTACAACTACATTTGGATTGGTGGGTTGTATTATGATTTACCAGTGGGATTTGAAGAGAAATGTACTGAATTCATCAACTATCTAAAACCCAAATTGGTCGAGTTAGATGAGGTTTTGATGAATAATAAAATATTTATAGAGCGCACGGCTAACATTGGAGTCATTCCACGAAATCTTGCGATCAATTATGGAGTAACAGGCCCAATTCTAAGGGGATCCGGCTTGAGATTAGATTACCGCAAAGTAGATGGATATTCCGTCTATCCTGAGTTGGACTTTGAAGTGCCGATTGGCAAGGGTCAAATGGGACAAACTGGTGATTGTTGGGACAGAACTTGGGTGCGTGTTGAAGAGGTGAAGCAATCTGTAAAAATCATTGAACAATGTTTGTCACAATTGACTGGTGATTTGAAACGAACCCGTGACTTCGATCCGAGAGAATTAGTGCCTAAAAAAATTCGTCCTAAAGCTCAAGATTTGTACGTGCGAGCTGAAAATCCTAAAGGTGAACTAGGCTTCTTTTTTAGAACTGATGGCCGTTCAGATATTGCCATTCGATGCAAAGCGCGAGGATGCAGTTTTTCTAACCTATCCATTTTACCAGCTATTTCTAAAGGATATATGGTGGCTGATTTGATTGCCATTGTAGGTTCGCTCGATTTTGTGATGGGTGAAGTGGATAGATAATCAAACTTACTATTCAAAAATCGTTAAATTTAATCTACTAATGATTTTTGGATATGGATTTTAATTATTGTCTCAAAGTACTCGATGCGGAACAGATCCGACAAGCTGATCAATTTACGATCAAAAATGAACCTATTCATTCTATAGACTTGATGGAGCGGGCTTCAGAAGAGTTCGCTCGATGGTTTACAGCACTTTTTGATACGGAGATCCCGATCGTCATATTTTGTGGAACTGGCAATAATGGGGGAGATGGATTGGTGATTTGCAGATTACTCAATGATGCAGGATATACAGTTTCCTTGTTTTGTGTAGGTGACCCTGATTCAGGTTCGAGGGATTTCAAAATCAACTACGATATAATTCAAAACTACGATATTCCTCAGACAGTTATAGATCAATCAAATTTCCCCACACTTGGTAAAGACACGGTCATTATAGATGCTATTTTCGGATCTGGCCTAAGTCGTCCGATTACTGGACTTATTGCTGATTTGATTAATCATTTGAATGCCGAACCTTGCGAATATCGTGTGGCAGTAGACATTGCTTCTGGATTAGGGTGCGACAGTAAGTTTGATGGAGGTGCGATAATGAATGCTTCACATACAGTCTGCTTTCAGGTGCCCAAGTTATCATTGCTTTTGCCAGAAAATGAGAACCAGAGTGGTGAATTAATTATCAAAAGTATTGGATTGATAGAAGAGTACATCCAATCACTTTCTTCTAATTATTATTTTTCAACACTTTCATTTGTTCGCTCATTTGTAAAACACAGATCAAGATTTTCTCATAAGGGCCGAGCAGGAAAAAATCTATTGGTTGCTGGGAGTCACGGAAAAATGGGTGCCGCCATATTGGCTGGCAAAGCTTGCCTGCGATCAGGAGCTGGGCTACTGACTATGCATACACCGGGTTGTGGCCAAAACGTCCTTCAAAACAGTGTGCCAGAGGCTATGGTGATGGTAGATGATCAAGACCAATTGATTTCCAATATGCATTCTATTTCAGATTTTGATGTGATCGGAGTTGGACCCGGAATAGGTACAGATAAAATGACAGCTGGAGCATTCAAACAAATACTTGATCAGTTTGATCTACCAATGGTTATTGATGCGGATGCTTTAAATATACTTTCTGAAAATAAAAACTGGATTGAAAAAATCCCTGAAGGATCTGTTCTTACACCCCATCCAGGAGAGTTCAGAAGATTGGTTGGTAACTGGGAGAATGATTATGACCGCTTGAATAAACAGATAGAATTTTGTGCAAAACACAAAGTGATCATTCTCTTAAAAGGTGCCAATTCCAGCATCTGTAATCCAGACGGTACTGTAGTTTTTAATGCTACAGGAAATCCTGGCATGGCGACTGGCGGAAGTGGAGATGTATTGACTGGTATTCTAACTGCGCTCGTGGGGCAAGGTTATAATGGTTTTGAAGCTGCACTATTAGGTGCTTATCTTCATGGACTAGCAGGAGATTTATTTGTGAAGAAAAATGCGGAGGAATCGTTGATAGCTTCAGACCTTTTGGAATACCTACCTCGTGCGATGCGTAAAATAGTTTATCAACAAAAAGTAAAAAAATCTGAGAGGCGTCGTCGTATATAGTCATATTCATCGAGAAATTACTAGGCGCTTATCGAAAATTCAGATTCATCTGTCAGACTTAACAATAAATTAATTATATTCATAGAAACTATAAGTCCGCAATCAGCGTATTTTGTAGAGCAGTGAATTTGGGAACTAAACGATATGCAAATTTTAAAAGTCATAGGATCAGTGGTCTTGCTGCTTGCAGCCACATCTGCTTGGGCTCAAGATAGCACCAGCACCACGACTTTTACTGCAGAAGCACTCATATTCGAAAACGAATCCCTAAATCTTACCAATCAAATAGAAGTTTATCCTAACCCATCTATAGACTACATTATAGTAAATATTAAAAATTCAAACTTAAGAGAAACTTCTTTTGAATTACACAGCATCATTGGAAACACGGTAGAAGTAGATGCTGAAAATATAGGAAGCGATAAGTATCGTATTAATATCAAAAGCTTTAACCCAGGATATTATTTTGTGATTGTCAAAGATGATTTTTCTCAATTTAAAGAAGCTTACAAATTTTTAAAGAAAGAGTAAAGTAGCAAGGAGCGTAAAAAAAAGGCCTCGAGAAATCGAGGCCTTTTTTTTGTGTTTTGTCGCCTAGCTTATTGCGCCAGGTCGTAGTGTTTCCTGAAGAGCTCTTCGTATTTGCTAGCTAGTTCTAGGTTTTCAGTGCCTCTGAAAGTTCTAGCCAACTCACTTAGTGAGATTAAGTTCTTTTGCAATTCAAATCTGTCCAAAGTGCCCGTACTATATAAGTAAGTGAGCATTTCATCTGAACGCTGTGCAATCAGCTCTGCCATTTCGGTGGCTTTTTCTTCTTCTCCAACTAATATCAAGTAGCCTACTTGCTGAACACTGAAATGGTCGTATCTGATTACATTATCAGGCATAATCTCCAAGCATTTCAAAACAGCCTCTCTCGCCTTTTCAATATTTCCTTCAGCCAAAAGGTTTTCTATCAATGTATTGAAACTGGCTCTGTGATTCAAAACAAAGTTTCTATAATCTTCAGAATAATAGACCGTAGGATTATCCAATTCTCTCCAGTAGAAATTGTTCATCATGTTGTCGAACATGATGTTCGTGTCAACAAACATTTCACCTGAGTTTTCATTTTTGATTGGTAACAAGCGGAATGCATTTCCTTCCTGAACCATATAATCTTTCAAATTGAAATTCACACTTGATGCCGACGTATTGTTGAAATAAATAGGTCTCTCCCAATTGTTGTTAACAATCAAGTCAAGAATTGCCAAATCTTTCTTTTCAAGACCTCGACCTTTCATGCTCCAGGTCATACGATCAGATAGCCTTGAGGCAAACTGCTCAGGAATAATGCCCATGCCCATCACTTTAGCTGAATCAACTGGCAGATAAAAATTCTTAGCTGGTACAGAATTATAACTACTAATAGATGTAGGAACTGCTAAAGCCGGGTGTTCTTCTTTGATCAATTTGATAAACTGCGAAGCGTTCATCGTGCCGCCTTTGATATTCTGTCTTTCTACTAATGGTAGATAGTCATTCAGCCCACCTTGTTTGTAGTTGTCTAGTGTTAAACCAAACGGTAAAGGTTTCGACTCATAGGCATCACGCATCATTTGTGCGATATACCAATCCGTATTGAAATAACTCAATACAATGACTCTCACGTCAGTTCTGAATCCTTCTACCTCCTGCACATACCACAATGGGAAAGTGTCGTTGTCACCACCGGTGAAAATGATGGCGTTGGGTGCACACGAAGCCAGAAAGTTCTTAGCTGAATCTACAGAGAAATACCTGTTTGATCGGTCATGGTCATCCCAGCCTTCAGAGGCCATAATTATTGGTGCTGATAAGCAAATAACTAGTGCTATTGCAGCCGCTGGAATTCCCTTTTTGATTACAGCCATAATCCCATTGAATATGGCGATGAATCCTAATCCAATCCAAAAGGCATAAGCATAATAAGAGCCTGCATAGATATAATCTCTTTCTCTTGGTTCAGTAGGTGGTGAATTCAAATAAAGTACAACAGCGGCACCAGTTAAGAAGAAGAGCATACCCACAAATGCAAAATTTCTTGGGTCTTTATAATATTGAAAGGTCAAACCGATGATACCTAAAATAAGAGGAATCATAAAGAAGATATTTCTTCCTTTGTTCTCCTCAAGCATGGGGGGTACTTTTCCGAATGCGTCATTCAGTCCTACCCAATCAGCTCCTTGAATGTCAGAAGCACGACCCGCAAAATTCCACATGAAATAGCGGAAATACATCGTGCCCAATTGATGCTTGAACATGTATTCTAAATTGTCGCCGAAACTAGGTTTTTCCCCTTTTTTCAATCCTAAAATCTCTCTATAGCGCTGTACATGACCTGGCTGATTGCTATAAGCTCGTGGTAACACAGAGGTATGCGCTGGGTCGTAAATGTATTCCAGTTTATAATCTGATACTTCATATTTGTCCTCTCCTTTAGTGTAAACAGGAGCGCCTTTCTTTTGATCTACAATATCAGCCGTAAATAATTGTCCATGCAGTAAAGGTCTACTTCCGTATTGCTCTCTTTTCAAATAAGATACATAACTCAATACATCCTCAGGGTTGTTTTCGTCAATCGGAGGGTTATAATTCGATCGTATCAACACAATAGAATAAGACGAATACCCGATGAGAATAAAAGCAAAACTTACTAAAATCGTGTTGAGCGTAGCGTTG
Source organism: Reichenbachiella sp. (assembly GCF_039969095.1). Classification (GTDB taxonomy): domain Bacteria; phylum Bacteroidota; class Bacteroidia; order Cytophagales; family Cyclobacteriaceae; genus Reichenbachiella. The sequence continues at coordinate 339,497 of NZ_JBDVOL010000008.1, read as the reverse complement.
CTAGACTTGATGGAATAATAAATCCCATAGATCAAACCGCCTAAGAATAGAGTGATGAAAAATATAATTCCAGAACCAAATGGAAGTCCCAAATTGTTCACGAAGAATATTTCCATTTTTCCAGCAAAGCTTGGAAGCCCAGGAATCACACCTTCCATAATAATGAGAACAATGGCACCACTGGCAATCATAGTTGTGATAATGCCACGTGTGCTTAATTTCTCTCTTTTCTTAAAATAATAGATTAGCGCTAATGCTGGAACAGTAACTAAGTTCAATAAATGGACTCCAATGGATAATCCAACCATATAAGCAATCAAAATCATCCATCTGTTTTCATCAGAAGGATTTTTGATGTTTTCCCATTTGAGCATGGCCCAAACCACAAAGGCTGTAAAGAATGAAGACATTCCATATACTTCAGCTTCAACTGCTGAAAACCAGAATGAATCAGAAAATGTGTAGGCCAGTGCGCCAATGAGCCCACTTCCAATGATTACGAAGTTGGTGTGTGCTGTGTCAGGCTCAACTAATTTTTTTGCAATATGAGTGATAGACCAAAATAAGAATAGTATGGTGAATCCACTACTCAACACACTGAGCATATTAATCCAATAGGCCACTTGAGTCACGTCTCCCATTGCGAGAAATGAAAACAACCTTCCTAGCAATAAAAAGAAGGGAGCTCCAGGAGGGTGCGGCACTTCAAGTTTGTAGGATACCGCTATAAATTCACCACAATCCCAAAAACTAGCCGTGGGTTCTACTGTAAGGGCATATACTGTGGTGGCCAGAATGAATATGATCCAACCGGTTATATTGTTTAATTTATTGTAATCGCTCATAAAAATTGGAAATTTAACTGGCGAAAATAGTCATATTTGATCAAACCAAAAGGTTAATAAAGGTTAACTTGGGGCGCTGAAAATGGAACACTTAATTAGAAAAGTATGAAGTATACAAAAGGTCTTTCCCTGATTGCAGGACTTTTAATTCTTATTCAAGAAAATGGAATGGCGCAAACCAATTCAGAAGCAGCTATTGTTTCTGAAGAATTGATGGAAGCAGAACTACTCACTTATCGTGGTTCAATTTCTCGAACTTGGGATTTGCTCCACACAGATTTAGCTGTTTCATTTGACTGGGAAAAGCGTTATCTCCATGGGAAAGCCACTTTGGATTTAAAGCCATTGTTTTATGAGCAAGAACAGTTAGTGCTTGATGCCAAAGGAATGGACATAAAGTCACTTAATGTTGATGGAACGTCAATTGAATTTGAATATGATGGTTGGGAAATATTAATTCCTTTAGGTAAGGCCTTTTCTCGGAATGACACGATCCAAGTAAGCATAGAATATACGGCAAAGCCCTATGAGCGCGAAGTAAGTGGAAGTGAAGCAATCGAAGAAAATAGAGGCTTATACTTTATTAATGCCGACGGCTCTGATCCTGACAAACCGCAGCAAATCTGGACACAAGGTGAGACGGCAGCGAGCTCGGGTTGGTTTCCTACCATAGACATTCCAAACGAGCGCAGTACGCAGAAAATGAAAATTACTATTCAGGATAAATTCAAGACATTATCTAACGGATTGCTTACAGAACAAATCGAAGAACCAAACGGAAAACGAACGGATATCTGGGTGATGGATCAACCGCATCCGCCATACTTATTTATGATGGCTGTTGGTGATTTCACAGTTACTACAGATGAGTGCAATGGCGTGCCTTTAGCCTATTGGTTGGAAAAAGATTTTGGGAAATATGGAAAAGACATATTTGGAAACACTCCAGAAATGATGACGTTCTTTTCTGAGATACTAGGATATCCATATCCATGGAAAAAGTATGATCAGATTGTAGTTCGCGATTATGTATCTGGAGCAATGGAGAATACCACGGCTTCCTTGTTTTATGAGCAACTCAATGTAGACAGTCGATATCTGATAGATGATAATTGGGATGCGATTATTGCGCACGAACTGATGCATCAATGGTTTGGAGATCTGGTTACCTGTGAATCTTGGTCCAATTTGACCTTGAATGAAGGATTTGCGAGTTATTCTGAATACCTATGGAATCAATATAAATATGGTCAGGATCATGCTGATTATTCATTTCTTGTCGAGCAAGAAGCTTATTTTATTGAAGCTGCCGAAGAACCTAAAAATCTCATTCGATATTACTATGAACATCCGGACGATATGTTTGATTCACACTCTTACAACAAAGGAGCGGCTGTTCTACACATGTTGAGAAGTTATTTGGGAGACGATGCTTTCTTTCTTGGAGTTAAAAAATATTTAGAGGACAATGCTTTTCAGTCTGTAGAAGTAGCTCAACTAAGGATCGCATTTGAGGAGGTGACAGGAGAGGATTTGAACTGGTTTTTTGATCAATGGTTCTTTTTTGCTGGCCACCCTGAATTGGAAGTCAGGCATCTATATGAGAATGATACTTTGACTTTAACAGTAGCTCAGATTCAAACCGAAGATGATATGCCAATATTTCAGCTGCCAGTTTTCGTAGACATCTGGAAGGGTGATGAGCTGGCGAGTTTTCCCATAATCATCAATGAAGCCTATGAGACATACCAGTTTCCTATGGACGAAAAACCCGATGTGGTCATCTTCGATAGCGAGCGCCAATTGTTGGGAGTTATTGATCATCCTAAAACGGAGCAAGAGTATTATACACAGTTTGTAAAGGACGGGAGTCTATATAGCAGAATTGAGATTTTGGATAGTTTATATGCATTCAAAGACAAGAAGCTGATTGATCAAGTTTTAAGACAAGCCTTCAAAGACCCATATTATATGGTGCGTCAATATGCTTTGGAATCTTTGATGGATGAAGAAGTTAAGCTGAAGAAATACGAAACGGAAGTTGTTCAATTGTTGAAAGATTCAAGCTCACAAGTAAGAAGTTATGCATTGGCTTATTTAGGAGTAGATGGATTTGAAAAGTATCGCGCTGAATTTGATAAAGCACTGAATGATTCATCTTATTTGGTGGTGGCGTCAGGTATATCCCAGTTTACCGGAAATGAGATAGAATTACCCGCTAGTTTTTTAGCCAATCAGAAAGAAGTGACTAATTTAAATGTGGTGATCATGCTGGCCGAATATTATCTCTATCAAGAGCACAAAAACTCTTTCGATTGGTTTCAAAATCGAATGAAAGGACTGGATGGAAATACTTTATTCTATTTTATTCAAGCCTATGCAGAAAAACTATTGGAAGCGCCAGATGAATACAGAAAGGCAGCTGTTCCCCAATTTGAAGAAATAGCGCTTAAAAACTCGAATTACATGGCGCGGTTCTCTGCTTATCAGGCCTTAGTATTGATGTCGGACATATCCGGTATAGAAGCCAAACTCAAAAAGATCCGAGAGAACGAGGAAGATCAGCGATTGATAGAGCTTTACGAGGGGATTTGACAATAAAATGTAATGTCCTCAGAGTCACTCGAAGAGGACTCTGAGGTGAAATCTCTTACATCCCTAACAACTCATCAATCGAGCTGCTTGCTACAAAGTGATAATTTGGTCGTGCATTCTCATAAATGGCTTTAGCCATCTCAGTGCCTTCAGGTGTTTTTACAAACTCTTTATATAAAGGCATCAAAAATTTTCTTCTTCCGGTATTCACCAAAAACGATTCAAGTTTTTCGTAAGCGGGCTCGTATTGATTGGCAATGACATGTACGCCCCACAAATCAAAAATTTCACTGTTACCTGTGTTGGTGAATCCAAACGCATGATCCAGATTCGTCATTTGCTCAGTAGAGAGTGAATCTGGTAGACCGCGAACAAATCTTAACCACTCATGTGTAGTCCAGTTGTCACTATTATAAGAAGTTTGTAGTTCCTCTTTGCTTTGATTGGCAGTCCATGTAGCCAATGACTTATCTACGTTTTCAAATTTATCAGATACAGGCACTGGGCAGTTATCAGGCAATCCAGGCGTGTATATCCACGCCTCATAAAAGGCTGGCTCGATATCCAATTGATAAGCATCAAACAATTGAGTTTGAAGAATGTCAATGAATTGTTCGGTGGTCATGGTTTTGAAAGAATTACTAGTAAAATAATCTTTCAAGAATGCATCCCATTTTTCTCTACCTACAGTCTCTTCCATGAGCCTTAAGAAGAAATAGCCTTTGTCATAAGCAATAGCAGTTAATCCATCATCAGGGTTTCTGTTAGTCAGTTCCAATTTCAAACTAGTGTCTTTGAAATTGCCGTCTGCCTTCATTTCTTCTATTTCTGCTTTCAAATCCTGTAGGGACAGTAGCGCAAGCATTTCAGAATAATCTCTTCCATATACAGCTTCCATGATTCGGTATTCGAAATAAACTGTGAATCCTTCATTCAACCAGAAGTCGTTCCAGTTGGCATTAGTTACCAAATTGCCAGACCATGAATGAGCCAGCTCGTGAGCGACCAAAGACGTTAAGGATTTATCGCCAGCTAATATTGTAGGTGTTGCAAAAGTTAGTCTTGGGTTCTCCATACCGCCGAATGGGAAACTAGAAGGCAACACAATAAGATCGTATCGATCCCATCGGTATGGGCCATACAATTTTTCAGCAGCGCTGATCATTTTTTCTAAATCCTCAAATTCAGCAGCTGATTTAGCCAATACAGAAGGTTCAGCATATACTCCACTTCTTTGTCCCAACGAACTGAATTGAACATCGCCAACAGCCAGTGCCATTAGGTATGCCGGAATGGCCTGCTTCATCTCAAAATTGTAAATACCACTTTCATTTTTTTCTGTAGGATTTGAAGCACTCATCATTGCTAATAATTCAGTTGGCACTTTTACTTGAGCATCATAAGTAAAACGAATACCTGGAGAATCTTGGATAGGAATCCATGATCGAGCTAATATGGCCTGTGATTGAGTAAACAAGAATGGATAGGCTTTGTCAGTAGTTTGACTCGGCTCTAGCCATTGCAGCGCTTCGGCCTTTTCTGAAGTCTCATAAGCAATCACCACATTTTTAGTCTGTGGTGTGATGTCAATTGTCAGAGGAGCACCCAAATGCGGTTGTGATTCACCTAATACAAAATTCAAAACTTCATTATTGCCATTCATAATAGAGTTGATAGTTAGATCTTTTGTATCCAATATCAATTGCTTCGCTTCTGGCGAAGTATTAATTGTCAGCATGGCAGTCGCTTCAATTTTTTTCAACTCAAAATTTACATTTGCATTCCAGTTTAAGTGTGTAACCACTGCTTCATTTGGTCGAGCAAAAGAATGAGAGTCAGAAGCTTCCATAGTAGTATCTTTAGTATTATTCGATTCTTGTCCTTCTGAGCAGCTTGCCACTAGTAAGCTGCAGCTTATAGAGAGGAGAAAGAGATTTGTGATCTTTTTTATCATTGGTATCTATTGTTTTTTATTTGGTAAATCTAATGATCTGGTGAAGTAATAAAATTAATGTTTGATTTTCGACAAAAATGCTGTTTAAACGGGCTTAAAAGAATGCGAATCAAAAAAAATAAATATTGCTGAAAATAAGTTTGCAAAAATTTGAATAAGAATCAAAAGCATATAATTTTGCACTTCCTTAAGAAAAACGGGAGCGAATTATGCTTCAATTTGAATGAGGAATGTTCTCAATTTATTGAAACAAGGGGGGATACCAAAGCGGCCAACTGGGACGGACTGTAACTCCGTTGACTTATGTCTTCACAGGTTCGAATCCTGTTCCCCCCACATTGGCCTGATTTAACAACCAATTAAATCAGTGAAAACTTTAAGCGGGAGTAGCTCAGTTGGTAGAGCGACAGCCTTCCAAGCTGTAGGTCGCGGGTTCGAGCCTCGTCTCCCGCTCTTAATTTTTCAAGCCGATGTAGCTCAGGGGTAGAGTGCTTCCTTGGTAAGGAAGAGGTCACGGGTTCAAATCCCGTCATTGGCTCTTGATCTCTGAAAGCCTTTTTAATTAAAAGGGCTAATATTGGTTTGAGTAATTGTGCTATATATATAATGTGTAGCCTTTTTTTATATAATAAATATTTAACTAAAATAGGAATTTTCAGACATGGCTAAAGAAACCTTTGACCGTTCGAAACCTCACGTGAATATTGGTACAATTGGTCACGTGGATCACGGAAAGACAACTTTGACTGCTGCGATCTCTTCAGTTCTTGCGAACAAGGGTCTAGCAGAAATGAAAGACTTCTCTTCTATCGACAACGCTCCAGAAGAAAAGGAAAGAGGTATTACAATTAATACTTCACACATCGAATATCAAACTGCAAACAGACACTATGCTCACGTAGATTGTCCTGGTCACGCCGATTATGTGAAAAACATGATTACTGGTGCTGCTCAAATGGACGGTGCGATCATCGTGGTTGCTGCTACTGATGGACCGATGCCACAAACTAGAGAGCATATCTTGCTTTCTCGTCAGGTAGGTGTTCCTGCTTTGGTTGTATTTATGAACAAAGTAGATTTGGTGGATGACGCTGAATTGCTTGAGCTAGTTGAAATGGAAGTAAGAGAATTACTTTCTGAATACGACTTCCCAGGTGACGATATTCCAGTAATTGCTGGTTCTGCACTTGGTGGATTGAATGGTGAGCCAGAGTGGGTTGCTAAAATCGAAGAGTTGATGGAAGCCGTAGATAATTACATTCCGCTTCCAGAAAGAGCTGTAGATAAAGACTTCTTAATGCCTGTAGAGGATGTATTCTCTATTACTGGTAGAGGTACTGTTGCAACTGGTAGAATCGAAAGAGGTGTTACTAACACAGGTGACGCTGTAGACATTATCGGTATGGGTGCTGAAGACATGAAGTCTACAGTAACTGGAGTTGAGATGTTTAGAAAGATATTGGATAGAGGTGAAGCTGGCGATAACGTAGGTATCCTTCTTAGAGGTGTTGAGAAAGCCGACATCAAAAGGGGTATGATTATCTGTAAGCCTGGTTCTGTTACTCCTCACCAGCACTTCAAAGCTGAAGTTTATGTATTGTCAAAAGAAGAAGGTGGAAGACACACTCCTTTCTTTAACAAATACAGACCTCAGTTCTACGTAAGAACAACTGACGTTACTGGCGAAATCATGCTTCCTGAAGGAGTAGAAATGGTAATGCCTGGTGATAACGTAACTATCGAAGTTACTTTGATCAACAAAATCGCAATGGAAAAAGGATTGAGATTTGCAATCAGAGAAGGTGGTAGAACAGTTGGATCTGGACAGGTTACTGAGATTTTAGACTAAGGTCTACTACAGATATCATAAGATTATCAGATGCGTTTCATTTTTTAATGAAGCGCATTTGTTTATAATCAAAAATAATTCTAATTTTGCAGTCCTTTTGGGCTGAAGGATACACGGGTGTAGCTCAATTGGCAGAGTAGTGGTCTCCAAAACCATTGGTTGGGAGTTCGAGTCTCTCCACCCGTGCAAATGTTTAAAAGCAAAGATTTGAGTAATGACAAAATTGATCAACTTTTTTAAAGAGTCTTATGACGAAATGGTCCATAAAGTTACATGGTCTAAATACAGTGAGCTTCAGAGTAGTTCAGTTTTGGTATTGGTCGCTTCCCTGATCTTCGCAATATTCATTGGAATAATAGATTTCGGATTCGATAATCTATTAAAATGGTTTTATAATCTATAACAAGTCAAAAATAGTCCCGCTATTATGAGTGAACTTAAGTGGTACGTTGTTCGTGCAGTCAGTGGACAAGAAAAAAAGGTGAAATCCTACTTGGAAATGGAGATCTCTAGAATGGGTTTTGAAGAGTACATTCCTCAAGTCATGATACCTGCAGAAAAGGTGTATGAAATGAGAAATGGAAAAAAACGCGTTAGAGAAAGAAATTTCTTCCCGGGTTACATCCTTATTTCTGCAGATCTGAACTACGGCGAAGTACAACATACAATCACTAAAATACCGGGTGTAATTGGCTTTTTAGGTGCCGACGATGGCGGTCCTACCAAGACTCCAGTCGCTCTGAGACAAAATGAGGTAAACCGAATTTTGGGTAAAGTGGAAGAAGTAGATGAATTCGAAGAGAAATTGGATACTCCTTTTATTGTCGGAGAAACTGTAAAAGTAATGGATGGTCCGTTCAGTGGATTTACAGGTAATGTAGAAGAGGTTTTCGAAGAAAGAAAGAAGCTGAATGTAATGGTGAAAATCTTTGGACGAAACACACCTGTAGAACTTAATTATATACAAGTAGAAAAAACAGAGTAAAAATGGCTAAGGAAATTAGTGGTTACTTAAAATTACAGATAAAGGGTGGCGCAGCCAATCCTTCTCCTCCTGTAGGACCTGCTCTAGGTAGTAAAGGTCTTAACATTATGGACTTCTGTAAGCAATTTAATGCCAGAACCCAGGAAAAAGCGGGACAGGTATTACCTGTGCTTGTTACAATATATACCGATAAGTCGTTTGATTTTGTTATTAAAACTCCTCCTGCGCCAGTCTTGTTGCTTAATGCTGCAAAACTGAAAAAGGCTTCTTCGGAGCCTAATCGCGATAAGGTGGGTAGCGTAACTTGGGATCAAGTGAAAGATATTGCTGAAACTAAAATGCCTGATTTGAATGCATTTACAATAGAATCAGCAATGAAGCAGGTAGCTGGTACAGCTCGAAGCATGGGTATAAAAGTAAGTGGTAAAGCCCCTTGGGCCTAATTAATTTAAAATTAACATGGCGAAATTAACGAAAAGTCAAAAGCTAGCTGCTGAGAGGTATGACAACACGAAGGATTATTCCATCGAGGAGGCATCGCAGATAGTAAAGGACATCACTACAACTAAATTCGACGCCTCAGTAGACGTTGATATTAGGCTAGGAGTTGATCCAAGAAAGGCAGACCAGATGGTAAGAGGAGTTGCGACACTTCCGCATGGAACTGGTAAAGAAGTAAGAGTTCTTGTACTATGTACTCCTGATAAGGAGCAAGAAGCTAAAGATGCTGGTGCAGATCACGTTGGATTAGATGAATATATTAAGAAAATCGAAGGAGGTTGGACTGATATTGATGTAATCGTGACTATGCCGACAGTAATGGCTAAAGTAGGTAGAATAGGTAGAGTATTAGGTCCAAGAGGATTGATGCCAAACCCTAAGTCTGGTACGGTGACATTAGATGTAGCAAAAGCTGTACAAGAGGTGAAATCTGGTAAGATTGATTTCAAAGTTGACAAATTTGGTATTATTCATGCAAGTGTAGGAAAGGCTTCTTTCACTGCTGAACAAATCAAAGATAACGCGATGGAATTGATCAATGTGGTTAATAAATTGAAGCCTGCTAGTGCAAAAGGTACTTACATGAAAAACATTAGTCTTTCAAGTACAATGAGCTCTGGTATTTCAATTGACAAAGCCTCAGCTGGAATTTAAAAAGCTTTTATAATCAATGTCGCTTGCGGCAGGATTCTAAATAAAGAACAAAATGACTAAAGCAGAAAAAGCAGTCGTTATCAAAGAATTGTCTGAGAAATTCAAGGAAACTAGTAATTTCTATTTTACTGACGCTTCAGGTTTAACTGTAGCAGAGGTAAACGATTTCAGACAGAAATGTTTTGATAATGGTGTAGAATACAAAGTGGTGAAAAATACACTTATAAGAAAAGCTTTGGAAACTGTTGATGCTGACTTTTCTTCATTGAACGATGAAGTGTTAACAGGTTTTTCAGGGGTGATGTTCACAGGAGCAGAAAATGCAAATGTCCCTGCAAAGATCATCAAAGAATTTAAAAAAGCTGACAGTGCTGATAGACCAAAATTAAAGGGAGCTTCCATCGATTACGATCTCTTTATTGGTGAGGAACACTTAAATACGCTTGCTAAACTTAAGTCGAAAAGCGAACTTATTGGCGAGATTATTGGATTGTTGCAATCTCCTGCAAAGAATGTTGTATCTGCTCTACAGAGCGGAGGACAGACTTTATCAGGATTGGTACAGACGTTGTCAGAACGTTAAAATTGGTTTCAAATTATTAAATATTAAATACTAAAATAAAATGGCAGATTTAAAAGCATTCGCTGATCAGTTGGTAGGACTAACTGTAAAGGAAGTAAATGAATTAGCTGAAATCTTGAAAGAAGAGCATGGCATTGAGCCTGCTGCTGCAGCCGCTCCTGTAATGGTAGCTGGTGCTGGTGGTGGAGACGAAGCTGCTGCTGAAAAAGATTCTTTCGACGTGATCTTGAAATCTCCAGGAGGAGCTAAATTGGCGATCGTGAAGTTAGTTAAGGAATTAACTGGACTTGGATTGAAAGAAGCTAAAGAACTAGTTGATGGCGCACCTAAAGCTATAAAAGAAGGTGTTGCTAAGGACGAAGCTGAAGGACTTAAGAAGCAGCTTGAAGAAGCTGGAGCTGAAGTAGAGCTTAAGTAAAATTTGACTGTTTTTAGTTTTAAGAACGTCTAAAATATTAGACCCCGATTTATATCGGGGTCTTTTCCTGTTTCTGCTGGTTAAGCTTTTGCAGAAACAATTACTTACATTATTATCACATAAAATTGTACGGCCTTGGCTAGTAAAAATAAATCCGAAAGAATTAATTTTTCTTCGATAAAATCAGTGATTGATTATCCTGATTTCTTGAAGGTTCAATTACAATCTTTTGAAGATTTTTTTCAGTTGGAAACGCCCGCTGAAAAAAGAATTCAGGAAGGACTATTCAAAGTTTTCTCAGAAAACTTCCCTATTTCTGACTCAAGAGAGAATTTTGTACTTGAATTTATAGACTACTTGGTAGATCCACCAAAATACAACGTGGATGAATGTATCGATAGAGGGTTAACATATTCTGTTCCTTTGAAGGCAAAATTGAAATTGTCTTGTAATGATGAGGACAACGATGATTTTGAAACCATCGAGCAAGAAGTGTTTTTGGGTAACATCCCCTACATGACTGCCAAAGGATCGTTCGTAATCAATGGAGCAGAGAGAGTAATTGTTTCTCAGCTACATAGATCTCCTGGTGTATTCTTTGCACAAAGCAAGCACACCAACGGTACTAAATTATATTCAGCAAGAATCATTCCTTTTAAAGGTTCTTGGATTGAATTTGCGACTGACGTGAACAATGTCATGTACGCTTACATTGACCGAAAGAAAAAATTCCCAGTAACTACACTTTTGAGATCTATCGGATACGGTTCTGATAAGGACATCTTGGATTTGTTTGGACTATCTGAAGAGATTCCAGCAAATGCTAAAGAATTAAAGAAAGTTATTGATAGAAAACTAGCAGCCAGAGTTCTTAGAACCTGGACTGAAGATTTCGTGGATGAAGATACTGGAGAAGTAGTATCTATCGATAGAAACGAAGTCGTTCTAGAGAGAGATTCTGTTATCACAGAAGAAGACATCGAAACGATTGTAGAATCTGGTTCTAAATCAATTATTCTACATAAAAAGGATGTAAATATTACAGATTACTCTATTATTTACAATACGCTTCAAAAGGATAATTCAAATTCTGAAAAAGAGGCTGTAGAGCAAATTTACAGACAATTAAGAAACACTGAAGCTCCAGATGAGCAGACGGCAAGAGATATTATAAACAACTTGTTTTTCAGTGATAAGAGATACGACTTGGGAGAAGTTGGTAGATATAGAATCAACCGTAAGCTTCAGTTAGATCTAAGCAACGACTCGAGAGTATTGACGACAGAAGATATTATCTTAATCGTAAAATACTTGATCGGATTGATCAACTCAAAAGCAGTTGTCGATGATATAGATCACTTGAGTAATAGAAGAGTGAGAACAGTAGGAGAACAATTGTATGCTCAGTTTGGCGTAGGACTTTCTAGAATGGCTCGTACCATCAAAGAAAGAATGAATGTTCGTGATAATGAGGAGTTCAAGCCAATCGATTTGATTAATGCTAGAACCCTTTCTTCTGTGATCAATTCGTTCTTCGGAACGAACCAGTTGTCTCAGTTCATGGATCAAACGAATCCATTGGCGGAAGTCACTCACAAAAGAAGAATGTCAGCACTTGGACCAGGTGGTCTTTCTAGAGAAAGAGCCGGTTTTGAGGTTCGAGATGTTCACTACACGCACTATGGTCGTCTTTGTACGATTGAAACACCTGAAGGTCCAAACATTGGTTTGATATCTTCTCTTTGTGTCCATGCCAAAGTAAATAGCATGGGATTCATCGAGACACCTTATAGAGAGGTAGACAAAGGAGTGGTGAATATGACTAGTAATGTGAAGTACTTGACCGCTGAGGAAGAGGATACTTACAACATTGCGCAGGCTAACGCTCCATTGACCGACAATGGTAATTTTGTCAATGACACGATCAAAGCAAGATTTGAAGGTGATTTCCCAGTAGTGGGCCCTCAAGATTTGAAATATATGGATGTAGCGCCGAACCAGATTGTGTCTGTAGCGGCTTCTATGATTCCATTCCTAGAGCATGATGATGCAAACAGAGCCTTGATGGGATCTAACATGCAACGTCAAGCAGTTCCTCTTTTGAAACCACAAGCACCAATTGTAGGTACTGGTCTGGAAAAAAGAGTTGCATTAGACTCTCGTTCTTTGATCCTTGCAAGAGGAAAAGGAGAAGTTGTAGATGTGGATGCAAACAGAATTGTAGTGAAATATGAAGTTTCTGATGATGAAAGATTAGTTTCTTTTGATGAAGAGCACATCACTTATGATTTGATCAAATTCAGAAGAACAAACCAAGATACTTGTATCAACTTGAAGCCTATTGTTTACAAAGGCGATAAAGTAACAGCTGGACAAGCGCTTTGTGAAGGTTTCGCGACTGAGGATGGTGAATTGGCACTGGGAAGAAACTTGACCGTGGCATTTATGCCTTGGCAAGGATACAACTTTGAGGATGCGATTGTAATATCTGAAAAGGTTGTAAGAGATGACGTATTTACTTCAATTCACATCGATGAATTTGAATTAGAAGTTAGAGATACAAAAAGAGGTGAAGAAGAATTGACTTCTGAGATTCCAAACGTAAGTGAGGAAGCAGTGAAGAATCTCGATGAGAATGGTATCATCAGAACTGGCGCTGAAATCAAAGAAGGAGATATTCTAATTGGTAAGATTACTCCTAAAGGGGAAACTGATCCTACACCTGAAGAAAAACTACTAAGAGCCATCTTTGGAGACAAAGCGGGTGATGTGAAAGATGCTTCATTGAAAGCTTCACCATCACTTAGAGGTGTAGTTATAGATACAAAATTGTTTTCAAGACCTAAGAAAGACAAAGACCTTAGAGCGAAGACCAAAAGAGAAGTTGAAATTTTGAAAAATAATTACTCTCAAGAATTGAAAGAATTGAGAGCAGTTGTTATAGCTAAATTGGTTGAGCTTATTGGAGGTAAAACTTGTCAGGGTGTAAGACACAAATTTGGTGATGAAATCATGTCTAAAGGCGTGAAATTCAATGCTAAAAACATAGAAGAAAATCTTTTCCCAGAAAAGAATATCTATAGAGACGAGTCTAATTACAATGTTCAAGAAGAAGTGAACCTTATTGGTGATTTGTTGTTGGATAATTGGACTACTGATGAAAAAGTGAATAAAATGGTTTTTGAATTAGTCAAAAACTTTGGTAAGAAGAGACACGATATTGGTGGAATCTTCAAGCGTGAAAAATTCACTTTGGAAGTTGGAGATGAATTGCCAGCAGGCATTGTACAATTGGCTAAAGTTTACGTGGCTAAGAAACGTAAATTGAAAGTAGGTGATAAGATGGCGGGTCGTCACGGTAACAAAGGGGTTGTAGCCAAAATTGTAAGAGAGGAAGATATGCCTTTCTTAGAAGATGGAACGCCTGTTGATATCTGTCTGAACCCTCTAGGTGTACCATCAAGGATGAACATTGGTCAGATTTATGAAACAGTGCTTGGTTGGGCCGGATTGAAATTGGGTAGAAAATACGCTACTCCAATTTTTGATGGCGCGAGCATGGCTCAAGTAGCATCTGAATTGAAGGAAGCAGGTTTGCCAGAGTATGGTAGAACTTACCTTTACGATGGTTTGTCTGGAAACAGATTTGATCAGCCAGTTACAGTTGGTGTGATTTACATGCTGAAACTAGGTCACTTGGTAGATGATAAGATGCACGCAAGGTCTATCGGGCCATACTCTTTGATTACTCAGCAACCGTTGGGTGGTAAGGCACAGTTTGGTGGACAGCGTTTTGGTGAGATGGAAGTTTGGGCATTGGAGGCATTTGGTGCAGCCAACGTACTTCAGGAAATCTTGACCATCAAATCTGATGATGTCATCGGTAGAGCAAAAGCATATGAAGCCATAGTAAAAGGCGAGAATATGAACAAACCAAATATTCCAGAGTCGTTCAACGTACTCGTTCACGAATTGAGAGGTTTGGCTCTTGAAATTACTTTAGACTAATTAATTGATCATAAGACCTTCGGGTCATTAACATATAAGATTGTAATTATGGCATTCAGAAAAAGCAAAAAGCTAAGCAGCAACTTCTCGAGAGTTACAGTAAGTTTAGCTTCTCCCGAATCTATTCTGGAAAGCTCACATGGTGAGGTTACACAGCCTGAAACTATCAATTACAGAACATACAAACCAGAAATGGGTGGATTGTTCTGTGAGCGAATTTTCGGGCCAGTAAAAGATTGGGAATGTCATTGCGGGAAATATAAGAGAATCAGATACAAAGGTATTATCTGTGACAGATGTGGTGTTGAAGTTACCGAGAAGAAGGTAAGACGTGAGCGCATGGGACACATCGAGTTGGTAGTACCTGTAGCACATATCTGGTATTTCAAATCTCTACCTAACAAGATCGGTTACCTCCTAGGAATTCCTACTAAGAAGTTGGATCAAATTATCTACTACGAGCGTTACTTGGTGATTCAGCCAGGAGCGAAAGAAGAAGATGGTATTGCTCGTCACGACTTCTTGACAGAGGATGAGTACTTGGATATCTTGGATAAGTTGCCTAGAGAAAACCAATTGTTGGATGACGACGATCCAAACAAATTCATTGCTAAGATGGGTGCAGAGGCGTTAGAAATGTCTTTGTCAAGAATCAAGCTAGATGAATTATCATACGAATTAAGACACCAGGCTGCCACTGATACTTCTCAGCAGAGAAAAGCAGAGGCTTTAAAAAGGTTGAAAGTAGTTGAAGCATTTAGAGATGCAAAAACTCGTATCGAAAACAAGCCTGAGTGGATGATCATTAAAATGGTGCCAGTTATTCCTCCAGAATTGAGACCATTGGTGCCATTAGATGGTGGTAGATTCGCTACCTCTGATTTGAATGATCTATATAGAAGAGTGATTATCAGAAACAATCGTTTGAAGCGATTGATCGATATCAAAGCGCCAGAAGTGATTCTTAGAAATGAGAAACGTATGCTTCAGGAAGCGGTTGATTCACTTTTCGATAATTCAAGAAAGGTAAATGCCGTAAGATCTGATGGAAATAGAGCATTGAAATCTTTGAGTGATATGCTTAAAGGTAAGCAAGGTAGATTCCGTCAAAACTTATTAGGTAAAAGGGTGGATTACTCTGGTCGTTCTGTAATTGTAGTAGGACCGGAATTGAAAATGCACGAATGTGGTCTTCCTAAAGGAATGGCTGCCGAGCTTTTCAAGCCATTCGTTATCAGAAAATTAATTGAAAGAGGAATTGTTAAGACAGTAAAGTCGGCGAAGAAAATCGTTGATCGTAAGGACCCTGTGATTTGGGACATTCTTGAGAATGTATTGAAAGGACACCCTGTACTGCTTAACAGAGCACCTACGCTTCACAGATTGGGTATTCAGGCTTTCCAGCCTAAAATGATTGAAGGTAAAGCCATTCAATTACACCCATTAGCCTGTACAGCATTCAACGCCGATTTTGATGGTGACCAGATGGCGGTTCACGTGCCTTTAGGACACGAAGCGATCTTGGAAGCATCAGTTTTGATGTTGGCTTCTCACAACATCCTAAACCCTGCCAACGGGGCGCCGATTACGGTACCATCTCAGGACATGGTTTTGGGTCTTTATTATGTAACTAAAGGTAAGAGAACTACAGATAAAGAAGTTGTTGCTGGAGAAGGAATGACTTTCTACAGTGCTGAAGAAGTGGAAATTGCGATCAACGAAGGAAGATTGTCTAAGCATGCATTCATCAAAGTAAGAACTAAGGTTCGTACTGCAAGTGGTGAATTAGAGACTAAGATTATCGAGACTGTTGCTGGTAGAGTAATATTCAATCAGTTGGTTCCAGAAGAAGTTGGTTTCGTGGATGAGTTGTTGTCCAAGAAAAAATTGCAACAAATCATTTCTAATGTATTTAAAATCTCAGGAATGGCTAGAACAGCTCAATTCCTTGACGATATCAAGCACCTAGGATTCCAGTCTGCTTACAAAGGCGGATTGTCAATGGGGCTTGGGGATATTAATATTCCAGATGAGAAAGAGAAGTTAGTTGCTCAGGCTAAAGAGGAAGTGGATGCAGTATGGCAAAACTACCAAATGGGTCTGATTACTGACAACGAGAGATACAATCAGGTAATTGATATCTGGACTAGAATCAACTCTATGTTGACTGGTACTTTGATGAAGCAGCTAGAAGAAGAAGATCAAGGCTTTAACTCGATCTACATGATGATGCACTCTGGTGCAAGGGGTTCGAGAGAGCAGATCCGTCAGTTAGGCGGAATGAGAGGTTTGATGGCTAAGCCACAAAAGAACTTACAAGGTTCTGTAGGTGAAATTATTGAAAACCCAATTCTATCCAACTTTAAAGAAGGACTAGATGTAATTGAGTACTTTATTTCTACTCACGGTGCTCGTAAAGGATTGGCCGATACTGCATTGAAAACTGCTGATGCGGGTTACTTGACTAGACGTCTGGTTGATGTATCTCAGGATGTAGTTGTAAACGAAGAAGATTGCGGCACTTTGAGAGGATTGGATGTTTCAGCATTGAAAGACAACGAAGATATCGTTGAGCCTTTATCTGAAAGAATCTTGGGTAGAGTATCTGTTCATGATGTTTACGATCCAATTTCTGAAGAATTATTAATTCCAGCAGGAATTGAAATTACTGAAGAACTAGCTGAGAAAGTAGATGATACTGCAATTGAATCGGTTGAAATAAGATCGGTATTGACTTGCGAGTCTAAAAAAGGCGTTTGCGCATTGTGTTACGGACGTAACCTAGCTACAGGTGCCATGGCGCAAAGCGGTGAGGCTGTAGGCGTAATTGCTGCACAGTCTATCGGTGAGCCGGGTACGCAGCTGACTTTGAGAACTTTCCACGTTGGGGGTACGGCTTCTAATATTGCAGTAGATGCTACCATTCCAGCCAAATTCGATGGAGTTGTCGAAATGGAAGGTTTGAGAGCAATCAAAACTACAAACGCTGATGGCGATACTGTGGAAGTAGTTATGGGTAGAACTGGTGAAATCAGGATAGTTGATCCTGAATCTGGTAAAACTTTAATTACTAATCATGTGCCTTACGGTGCTTTCTTGGATGTTAAAAACAAAAAGAAAGTAAAGAAAGGAGACAAGCTTTGTCACTGGGATCCATACAATGCAGCCATTTTATCTGCATCTGATGGAGTTGTTCAATTTGATTCTGTTGTTGAAGGAGTTACTTACAAAGAGGAGTCTGATGAACAAACTGGTCACAGAGAAAAAGTAATCATCGATACAAAAGATAAAACTAAGAATCCAGCAATTCTTGTTGAATCTAAAGACGAAGAATTCACCTATAGTATTCCTGTAGGTGCTCACTTAGCTGTAGACGAAGGAGATAAAATCAAGGCTGGCCAGATCTTGGTGAAAATTCCAAGAACAATGGGTAAGTCTAGAGATATTACAGGGGGTCTTCCAAGAGTAACTGAATTGTTCGAGGCAAGAAACCCATCAAACCCTGCAGTAGTTTCAGAGATCGACGGTGTGGTAACATACGGTGGTATCAAAAGAGGTAACAGAGAGATTTTCATTGAATCAAAAGATGGTGTCAAAAAGAGATACCTAGTATCTCTTTCTAAACACATTCTTGTTCAGGACAATGACTTTGTAAAAGCTGGATATGCACTTTCTGATGGAGCCATTACTCCTGCAGACATTTTGGCTATCAAAGGCCCAACTGCTGTTCAAGAGTATTTGGTAAATGAAATACAGGAAGTTTATCGTCTTCAAGGTGTGAAAATCAATGATAAGCACATCGAGACGATCGTGAGACAGATGATGCAGAAGGTTAATATTCTTGATGCTGGTGATACTACTTTCTTACCAGGTCAAATTGTTGATAAACTGATCTTCATGGAAGAGAATGATTCAATTCTTGATAAGAAAGTGGTGACAGAACCTGGTGATTCTCCAAACTTGAAGCAAGGACAAATTATTGAATCAAGACAATTGAGAGATGAGAATTCTAGCTTGAGACGTAAGGACTTGAAGTTAGTACAGGTGAGAAATGCTGAACCAGCAGTTTCTAAACCTACACTTCAGGGTATTACACAAGCTTCTTTGGGTACGCAGAGTTTCATCTCTGCAGCTTCTTTCCAGGAGACTACCAAAGTATTGAGTGAAGCATCTATCAGAGGTAAACGAGATACATTGAACGGATTGAAAGAGAATGTAATTGTTGGACACTTGATCCCAGCAGGTACAGGACAAAGACAATTCCAGGATTTGATTGTAGGTTCTCAAGAAGAATATGATTCATTAGTTTCTTCTAAAGAAGAATTCGAAAAATCAAAAGAATATCAGACAGATGAGCAATAAGAAAGAAGAGAATCAAGATAAACCACAACAAGGCAATCAAATTAACATTGAATTGTCTGAGGAAATCGCAGAAGGAGTTTATGCCAATTTGGCTATGATCGCTCATTCGAATTCAGAGTTTGTCATTGATTTTATTCGATTGATGCCAGGAGTGCCAAAAGCAAAAGTAAAATCCAGAGTCGTGGTGACTCCAGAGCATGCTAAAAGGTTGTTTGCAGCGCTTCAGGATAACATCAATAAGTACGAACAAACGTTTGGACCAATAAAACACGTAGATGATTCTCCCAAATTCCCTATGAATTTTGGAGGGGCAGTAGGCGAGGCTTAACGGACCAGATTAATTTATAAGATAATTAGGGGTTAGGATATTTTGTTCAGAAATACTTAATCCCTATTTTTGCGTTCCGAAAATTTTCGGAGGAATTGAAATATATAAATAATAAGTAAATGCCTACTATACAACAATTAGTAAGAAAAGGCAGAAAGACATTGGTGTCAAAGTCAAAGTCTCCTGCATTGGATTCTTGCCCGCAAAGACGAGGTGTATGTACCAGGGTATATACGACCACGCCTAAGAAACCTAACTCTGCGATGAGAAAAGTTGCTAGGGTAAGGTTAACCAATGGCAAGGAAGTGAATGCTTACATTCCAGGTGAAGGTCACAACCTTCAAGAACACTCGATTGTATTGATCAGAGGTGGAAGGGTAAAAGATTTACCGGGTGTAAGATACCACATCATTAGAGGAGCTTTAGACACTGCCGGTGTTAGTGGCCGACTTCAGAGAAGATCTAAGTACGGAGCCAAGAAGCCAAAAGACAAAAAATAATAATTTAAAAGAAAGATGAGAAAATCGAAACCAAAGAAGAGATATATTCTTCCGGATCCGAAGTTCCAAGATACGCTAGTATCTAAATTCGTGAACTACCTTATGGTGGACGGAAAGAAGAGTATTGCTTATTCGATCTTTTACGATGCGGTAGCATTGGTAGAAGAAAGAACCAGTGAGAATGGTCTTGAAACTTGGAAAAAAGCGCTTAACAACATCATGCCCTCAGTAGAGGTGAAAAGTAGACGTGTAGGTGGTGCAACTTTTCAGGTTCCTATTGAAGTAAGACCGAACAGGAAAACTTCCCTAGGAATCAAGTGGATGATTTCATACTCTCGCTCTAGAGGAGAGAAAACCATGAAAGAAAGATTGGCTGGTGAAATTATTGCTGCTGCTAAGGGTGAAGGAGCTGCTGTGAAGAAGAAAGATGACGTTCACAGAATGGCTGAAGCGAACAAGGCATTTTCACATTTTAGATTTTAATAACAGGAAACGATGGCAAGAGATCTTAGTTTGACTCGAAATATTGGTATTGCAGCACACATTGATGCTGGTAAAACTACCACTACCGAGCGTATCCTGTATTACACAGGCGTAAGTCACAAAATAGGAGAGGTACACGATGGTGCCGCTACTATGGACTGGATGGAGCAAGAGCAAGAAAGAGGTATTACAATTACTTCTGCTGCTACTACTGTATTCTGGCCTTATAAAGACAATAAATATCATATCAATATCATTGATACTCCTGGTCACGTAGATTTTACCGTAGAGGTAAACAGATCATTAAGGGTATTAGATGGTTTGGTTTTCTTGTTTAGTGCAGTTGACGGTGTAGAGCCTCAGTCTGAAACTAACTGGAGACTAGCAGATAACTACAAAGTAGCTCGTTTAGGTTTTGTCAACAAAATGGACAGAGCTGGAGCTGATTTCCTAATGGTATGTAACCAGGTAAAAGAAAGATTGGGCACTAAGTCTGTTCCTTTCCAATTGCCAATTGGTGCAGAAGAAGGATTCAAAGGAGTAGTTGATTTGGTAGAAAGAAAAGCCATGATCTGGAACGAAGCAGACATGGGTATGACTTTCGAAGAAATCGATATCCCTGCGGATATGGTTGACGATGTGGATCAGTATAGAGAAGAGTTGTTGGAGGCAGTAGCCGAATACGATGAGTCTCTCATGGAGAAATACTTCGAAGATCCTAATTCGATCACTAAAGAAGAAATTATTGCGGCATCTAGAAAGGCAACTATAGACATGGCTTTTGTGCCAATGTTCTGTGGGTCTGCCTTTAAGAATAAAGGAGTTCAGACCATGTTGGATTATGTAATGGAATTGCTTCCTTCACCTCTTGATAGAGAAGGTATCGAAGGAACTAATCCAGACACAGAGGAGCCAACTTTGAGAAAGCCTTCTGCTGACGAACCATTTGCAGCATTAGCATTTAAAATTGCAACTGACCCATTCGTAGGTCGTTTGTGTTTTGCAAGATCATATTCGGGTACTTTGGATTCTGGTTCTTATGTGTTCAACACAAGAACAATGAAAAAGGAAAGAATTTCTAGAATCTTCCAAATGCATGCTAATAAGCAGAATCAGATTAATCAATTCCATGCTGGTGATATTGCTGCAGTAGTAGGATTTAAGGATATCAAAACTGGAGATACTCTTTGTGACGAAAAGCACAAAATAGTTCTTGAGTCTATGGATTTCCCTGATCCGGTAATTGGATACGCTATTGAGCCTAAAACTCAAGCAGACGTAGACAAGTTGGGTATGGCAATTGCTAAGTTGGTAGAGGAAGATCCTACTTTGGTAGTAAACACTGATCATGAAACTGGTCAAACTATCTTGAGAGGTATGGGTGAGCTTCACTTGGATATTATTATTGATCGTCTAAAAAGAGAATTTAAGGTTGAAATCAACCAAGGTGCTCCAGAAGTAGCTTACAAAGAAGCTATTCAGACATTAGTAGATCATAAAGAAGTTTACAAAAAGCAATCAGGTGGTAAAGGTAAATTTGCCGATATCGTTTTTGAATTGTCTCCAGTAGATGAGGATTTTGATAAAACTGGATTGCAGTTTGATAATAAAATTGTAGGTGGTGTAATTCCAAAAGAATTCATTCCTTCAATTGAAAAAGGATTTAAAGCTGCCATGGACAATGGTCCTTTGGCTGGATATCCTTTGGATAGCATGAAAGTGAAATTGTATCATGGTTCTTTCCACGATGTGGATTCGGATGCACTTTCGTTTGAATTAGCTGCTAAAATTGGATTCAAAGAAGCTGCTAAAAAAGCGAGTCCAGTATTACTAGAACCTATTATGGGTGTTGAAGTTGTTACGCCAGATGAATATACGGGTAACGTAACAGGTGACTTGAACAGACGTAGAGGTTTGATGAAAGGAATGGACGTAAAAGGAAATTCTCAAGTTGTGAAAGCTGACGTACCATTGTCTGAGTTATTTGGTTATATCACTGACCTTAGAACCATGACTTCTGGTAGAGCGACTGCTTCATTGACATTCTCACACTACGATCCAGTTCCTAAGAACATCGCAGAGGGAGTAATTAAAAAGGTAAAAGGCGAGGCCGTTTAAAGCATATTAGTTATGAATCAGAAAATTAGAATTAAACTAAAATCTTACGACCATAATTTGGTAGATAAGTCTTCTGAGAAGATCGTAAGAGCGGTAAAATCTACTGGTGCTGTAGTGAGCGGACCTATTCCTCTTCCTACAGTAAAGGAAAAATTTACTGTATTGAAGTCACCCCACGTAAACAAGAAAGCTCGTGAGCAATTCCAGCTTTGTACTTATAAGAGATTGGTAGATATCTTCTCTAACAGTGCAAAAACTGTAGATGCATTGATGAAGCTTGAATTGCCGAGTGGTGTAGATGTAGAGATTAAGGTCTAATAATTAGACTTTGAAAATATGAGAACCACGTGTAAGCGTGGTTCTTTTTTTGTGCCTTACGGAATTGTTACTTTTTTGTTTAGGAATTGTTTGACTGCAATTTATAAATTGCTATCTTTGCACTCCTTTTCCGAATAAGTGGACGAAAAGGCGAAATTTATTAAAGAAATTTAATACTGAAATGTCAGGTATAATAGGAAAAAAAATTGGGATGACTAGCATCTTTGGGGCCGATGGACGAAATGTCGCATGCACATTGATAGAAGCTGGTCCTTGCGTTGTAACGCAAGTTAAGAACGAAGACACTGACGGGTATACAGCTGTACAGCTTGGTTACGGTGAGCGTAAAGAAAAGCGTACGACTAAAGCCTTGAAAGGTCATTTCGCGAAAGCGAAAACTACTCCTAAGCAACACTTAGTGGAATTTAGAGATTTCCGAGTTGAGTTTGATGGAGGTGTAGAACTTGGACAAGAACTAAGTGTAGCAGATATTTTCCAAGAGGAAGATTTCGTAGATGTAATTGCCAATTCAAAAGGTAAAGGTTTTCAAGGTGTAGTTAAAAGACACAACTTCGGTGGTGTTGGACAAGCTACTCACGGTCAGCACAACAGACTGAGAGCACCTGGATCTATTGGCGGAGCATCTTATCCTGCAAGAGTATTCAAAGGAATGAGAATGGCTGGTCGCACTGGTAATGACAGAGTCAAAGTCACTAATCTTCAAGTAATGAAGATTATTCCTGAGAAAAATCTGATTTTGGTTAGTGGGTCTATACCAGGACCTAAAAATGGAACTGTAATTCTAGAGAAATAGTCATGAAAGTATCCGTAGTAAATAGAAACGGTGAGGATACCGGGAGAAAAGTTGATTTGGCTAAGGACGTTTTTGGCATCGAGCCAAACGATCATGCTATCTATTTAGATGTAAAGCAATTCCTAGCGAATCAGAGACAAGGTACTCACAAGTCGAAAGAAAGAGCAGAGATCTCTGGATCGACTAGAAAAATAAAGAAACAAAAAGGTACTGGTACCGCACGTGCGGGTAGTATCAAGTCGCCTTTGTTCAGAGGTGGAGGAAGAGTTTTTGGTCCAGAACCAAGAGACTATTCATTCAAGCTTAACAAGAAATTGAAAACTTTGGCTAGAAAGTCAGCTTTGACTTACAAAGCGACTGGCAAAAGTATTTCAGTTTTGGAAGATCTAAGCTTCGAAGCGCCAAAGACGAAGGAATACCAAAACTTATTGACAAGTCTTTCTTTAAATAATAAGAAGACGTTGCTAGTATTAGCTGAAGACAATAAGAACGTTGTGTTGTCGTCAAACAACCTTCAAAAAACTAAAGTAACAACAGCAGAACAGATCAATACTTATGATCTTTTGAATGCTGACAATTTGATACTTTGTGAAGGTTCAATTGAAAAGATTCAGAACTTATTAAATAAATAAGAAGATGAGTATACTAAGAAAACCACTAGTTACCGAGAAAGTATCTGCGCTTAATGAGAGTGGAAAATATGGCTTTATAGTTGATCAAGATGCTAATAAAGTTGAGATCAAAAAGGCAGTAGAGAAAACCTACGGAGTAACGGTTGAGAAAGTAAACACAATGGTTTACCAGGGCAACGCAAAAACTAAGTACACTAAATCGAAAGTAGTAAGCGGAAGAACTTCAGCTTATAAGAAAGCAATCGTGCAAGTGGCCGAAGGAGATATAATTGATTTTTACGGAGGAGTATAAATAGTTAGAAAATGGCTGTAAGAAAATTAAAACCGATGACGCCGGGTACCAGATATAGGGTCGCACCTGTATTTGATGAGATCACTAGCTCTACTCCGGAAAAATCTTTGACCAAAGCTGTTCACAGAAATGGTGGACGAAACAATTCTGGTAGAATGACGATCAGGAATGTAGGCGGTGGTCATAAAAGAAAATATAGAGCAATAGACTTTAAAAGAGATAAGTTCGGAATTCCGGCTACTGTGAAGACTATTGAGTATGATCCCATGAGAACTGCAAGAATTGCTTTGTTATTCTATGCGGATGGTGAAAAGAGATACATCATTGCTCCTGAAGGAGTAAAGGTTGGGGATACTTTGGTATCTGGACCAGGTGTGGCACCAGAAGTAGGTAACACACTTTACTTGTCTGACATTCCTTTAGGTACAATCATTCACAACGTGGAGTTGAAGCCTGGCAAAGGAGCATCTATGGCAAGAAGTGCTGGAGCATATGTGCAATTGATGGCGAGAGAAGGTAAATACGCAACAGTGAAATTGCCTTCTGGAGAAATGAGATTAGTACTTGTGACTTGTCTTGCTACTATTGGAACCGTATCAAACGGTGACCACATGAATGTAAGATTAGGAAAAGCTGGTCGAAACAGATGGTTAGGAAGAAGACCTAGAGTAAGAGGTGTAGCAATGAACCCTGTCGATCACCCAATGGGAGGTGGAGAAGGTAAATCGTCTGGAGGTCATCCAAGATCTCGTAACGGAATCTTTGCTAAAGGTCAAAAGACCAGAACGCCTAAGAAATATTCTAACAAGTTGATCATTGGTAAAAAGAAGAAATAAGCAATGGGAAGATCATTAAAAAAAGGACCTTATATAGATTTCAGACTTGAGAATAAAGTCGATGCCATGAGTGAATCAGGCAAGAAATCAGTGATCAAAACTTGGTCAAGACGGTCGATGATATCTCCGGATTTCGTAGGATACACTTTTGCAGTACACAATGGAAACAAATTTATTCCTGTGTTTGTGACAGAGAACATGGTTGGGCATAAGCTTGGCGAATTCTCTCCGACGAGAAATTTCAGAGGTCATATTAATAAAAAAGACAAAAGAAAATAATTAGCTGAACTATGGAAGCTGTAGCAAAACTAAAAAACGTACCTACCTCTCCTCGTAAGATGAGAGTGGTTGCTGATTTGGTAAGAGGCCAAAGAGTAAACCATGCATTAAACGTACTGAAGTTTGAGGCAAAGCAAGGTGCTGCTAGACTAGATAAATTATTATTATCTGCCATCTCTAATTGGGAAGCTAAAAACGAGGACGCGAAGCTTGAAGAAGCGGACCTATACGTGAAAGAAATTTTTGTGGATAGCGCAAGAATTTTGAAAAGGCTGAGACCTGCTCCGCAAGGAAGAGCGCACAGAATTAGAAAGAGATCTAATCACGTGACTTTGGTAGTGGATAGCCACAACGCAGAGAGCGCAGAAAAGAATACTGAAACTTCAGAAAACAAATAACCATGGGACAGAAGGTAAACCCTATAGGATTTAGATTAGGAATTGTTAAAGGTTGGGATTCCAACTGGTACGGAGGCAAAACCTTTCCTGACAAATTGGTAGAAGACACCAAAATCAGAAAGTATATCAAAGCCAGAATTCCTAAAGGAGGTATTTCTAAAATTGTTGTAGAAAGAACGATTAAAAGAATCACTTTGACTATTCACACGGCTAGACCAGGTGTTGTGATTGGTAAAGGAGGATCTGAAGTTGATAAAATTAAGGAAGAATTGAAAGCATTTACTGGAAAGGATTTGCAGATCAATATTTTCGAAATTAAAAGACCTGAATTGGATGCAGCATTGGTTGGTGAGTCTATTGCTCAGCAGTTGAAAGCTAGAATCTCTTACAGAAGAGCAATGAAGCAAGCCATCGCTTCTTCCATGCGAGTAGGAGCTCAAGGAATCAAAATCAAAGTAGCTGGCCGATTGGGTGGTGCTGAGATGGCGAGAACAGAGCAATACAAAGAAGGTAGAATTCCTTTGCATACTTTGAGAGCTGATATTGATTATGCGATTTCTGAAGCGCATACGATCTATGGTAAAATTGGTATCAAAGTATGGATCTTCAAAGGTGAAGTTTACGGAAAGAGAGACTTGTCTCCAAACGTAGGCATGAGCAATCAAGGAGGTGGCGGAGGAAACCGTGGCCCAAGAGGTGGCAACGAAGGTCCTAGAAGAAAAAGAAGACAATAATCCCTCTCTCTAGAGGAACAAAATATTTAACAGATGTTACAACCGAAAAGAACGAAGTTCAGGAAAAAACAAAAGGGTAGAGTCAAAGGACTTGCACAGCGAGGACATACTTTAGCCTTCGGTACTTTTGGAATTAAGTCCCTAGAGCCAGGTTGGATCACTAGTCGCCAAATTGAGGCTGCCAGGATTGCCATGACCAGAGCGATGAAGAGGGAAGGACAGGTTTGGATTAGAATATTTCCAGACAAACCTGTAACAAAGAAGCCTGCTGAGGTAAGGATGGGTAAAGGTAAAGGTGCTCCAGAATATTGGGTAGCAGTAGTAAAACCTGGAACTATCTTATTCGAAGCTGCTGGTGTGAGCAAAGAATTGGCTCAAGAAGCTTTGAGATTAGCGCAGCAGAAGTTGCCGCAAAGAACAAAGTTCGTTGTTAGAAGAGATTTTCAAGCACAAGGGTAATCCCTTTAAATAGAGGAAATTATGAAAAATTCTGAAATAAAAGGCTTATCGCTTGATGAATTGAAAGGCAAGCTTGTAGCTGAAAAAGAAAATTATGCAAAGTTAAAATTTGCACATGCTATCACTCCTATCGAAAATCCAATGAGATTGAAGGAAGCTAAGAAGTTGGTAGCAAGGTTAAGTACTGAAATCAGGGCTAAACAAATCGCCCAACAATAAGTTAGTTCGAGATGGAAGCCAGAAATTTAAGAAAAGAGCGTGTCGGAAAAGTAGTTAGCGACAAAATGTCGAAAACTATCACTGTAGAAGTGTTGCGTAAAGTAAAGCACCCGATGTACGGAAAATTCATGATCAAGACAAAGAAATTTGCAGCTCATGATGAGAATAATGATTGTGGTATCGGTGATACTGTAAAGATCATGGAAACAAGACCTTTGTCTAAGAACAAAAGGTGGAGATTGGTTGAAATAATTGAAAGAGCTAAATAAGAGATGGTACAACAAGAATCAAGACTTAGTGTAGCGGATAACAGTGGTGCTAAAGAAGTGCTTTGTATCCGTGTATTAGGAGGAACTGGTAAACGATATGCTTCTGTTGGTGACAAAATTGTTGTGACAGTTAAGTCTGCTATTTCTTCAAGTAATCTAAAAAAAGGTACTGTTTCTAAAGCAGTAGTTGTTAGAACGAAAAAAGAAGTTAGAAGAAAAGATGGGTCTTACATCAGATTCGAAGACAATGCTGCGGTATTGTTGGCAGAAAGTGGTGAGCCTAGAGGTACTCGTATCTTCGGCCCAGTGGCTAGAGAGCTTAGAGAAAAGCAGTTTATGAAAATTGTTTCATTGGCTCCAGAGGTGCTGTAATTTTATCATAGCGTAGAAAAAATTAGATCATGAAATTTCACATCAAAAAAGGAGACACCGTTAAAGTACTTTCAGGAAACTCGAAAGGAAAAACAGGAGCTGTTCTAGAGGTAATTCCTTCTAAATATAGAGCTATCGTAGAAGGCTTGAATATGGTGACTAAACACACCAAGCCGTCAGCTGAAAGTCCAGAAGGTGGCATCAAAAAAGTTGAGGCGTCAATTCATATGAGCAATTTAATGCTTGTAGATGCTGCAACAGGCGAAGCTACTAAAATTGGAAGAAAGCTAGACGAAAATGGCAAATTGCAAAGATTTTCAAAGAAAACAGGGGAGGTAATCAACAATGGCTAATCCAAGATTAAAAGAGATTTATGAGAAGGACGTAGTTCCTGCTCTTAAAGAAAAGTTCCAATATAAGTCTGTTATGATGGTACCTAAAATAGAGAAGATCTCTATCAATAAAGGTATCGGTGGAGCAGTATCTGACAAGAAATTGGTTGACGCTGGAGTTGAGGAATTAACTCAAATTACAGGACAGAAAGCTGTAGCTACTTTGGCTAAAACTTCTATCTCTAACTTTAAGTTGAGAGAAGGAATGCCAATTGGGGCAAGAGTAACATTGAGAGGAGACAAGATGTATGAATTCTTGGATCGTTTAATGACTGTAGCACTTCCAAGAGTAAGAGACTTTAGAGGTATTAAAGATAAAGGCTTTGATGGACGCGGAAATTACACTTTAGGTGTAAAAGAGCAAATCATCTTCCCTGAAATTAGTATTGATAAAATCAATAAAATTTCTGGTATGGATATCACGTTCGTGACATCAGCCCAGACCGACGAAGAAAGTTATGAACTACTTAAGGCATTTGGAATGCCTTTCGTAAAGAAAAATAATAATTGATATGGCAAGAGAAGCAATAAAAGCCAGAGAAAGAAAGAGAGAAAAGTTGGTAGCTAAGTATGCCGCTAAAAGAGCTGAACTAAAAGCAGCTGGCGACTATGATGCATTAGACAAACTTCCTCGAAACTCATCTAAAGTTAGACTTCACAACAGATGTAAGCTTACAGGCAGACCTAAAGGATACATGAGAAAGTTCGGTATTTCTAGGGTTACATTCAGAGAGATGGCTAGCGATGGAAAAATTCCAGGTGTTACTAAAGCAAGCTGGTAAAAAGAGTTTTTAAAATATAAAATATTAACTAACTTTGCACCCCCGTAAAGAAATGGGGGTTAAAAGTATACTGTAATGACAGATCCGATAGCAGATTATTTAACAAGATTGAGGAATGCCATCAAGGCAAATCATCGAATCGTAGAGGTTCCTGCTTCTAACATGAAGAAGGAGCTTACTAAAGTGTTGAAAGACAAAGGGTTCATTAAGAATTTTAAATTCGATGAAGATGGTGTCCAGGGGAAAATCAGAATTGCATTGAAATACAATCCAGAGACGAAAGAATCTGCAATTGTAAGCTTAGAAAGGGTAAGTAAGCCAGGTCTAAGAAAATATGCTAAGTCTGACGCATTACCCAGGGTATTGAACGGTCTTGGAGTAGCCATTTTGTCTACATCCAAAGGCGTTATTACTGACAAAGAAGCCAGACAGCACAATGTGGGCGGCGAAGTATTGTGTTACGTTTATTAATTAGAATAAGATGTCAAGAATAGGAAAAAAGCCGATTACTATACCATCTGGCGTTGAAGTAAACATCAACGGTGGATCAGTTACAGTAAAAGGATCAAAAGGAACTTTGGCAAGAGAGATTGATACAGATTTTACTCTTGCTCTAGAAGATGGTGTTCTGTCTGTACAGAGACCAACCGATCAAAAAAGACATAAAGCACTTCATGGTCTTTACCGTTCTCTGTTGAACAATATGGTAGAAGGCGTGAGTGAAGGGTACAAAAAAGAATTGGAATTGGTAGGTGTAGGTTATAAAGCCTCTACTCAAGGTCAAATTCTTGAATTGAACTTGGGATATTCACACAATATCTTCATGGAAATTCCTAAAGAAGTTAAAGCTTCAGCTGAAACTCAAAAAGGAAAGAATCCAATTGTTACTTTGGAGTCTGCGGACAAAGAATTGATCGGAGAGGTTAGTGCTAAAATCAGATCCCTAAGAAAAATCGAACCTTACAAAGGAAAAGGTATCAGATTTGTTGGTGAAATTATTAGAAGAAAAGCTGGTAAAACTGCTGCTAAATAATAAGAGACATGGCAATTACTAAAGAACAAAGAAGGCTAAGAATTAGAAGAGGTATCAGAAATAAGATTACTGGTACAGCCGAAAGACCAAGATTGTCTGTCTTTAAAAGTAACAAGGACATATATGTTCAATTGATTGATGATGTAAATGGTCATACTTTGACTTCTACTTCGTCTGCTGAACTAGGGAAAGCAAATATTAATATTGAAATTTCTAAGGAAGTAGGTAAGAAGTTAGCTGAAAAGGCTGCAGGATCAGGTATCTCATCTGTAGTATTTGATAGAGGTGGTTACCCTTATCATGGTAAAGTAAAAGCTTTAGCAGAAGGAGCTAGAGAAGGAGGCCTTAAATTTTAATTGAATTATGTCTAAGCAAAATATAAAAGCAATCAAAGCAAGCGAAATTGAACTTCAAGAGAAAGTAGTTGCTATAAAAAGAGTTGCTAAAGTAGTAAAGGGTGGTAGAAGATTTAGTTTCTCTGCTATCGTTGTTGTGGGTGACGGAAATGGTGTAGTAGGTTATGGATTGGGTAAAGCCAATGAAGTAACTGACTCTATCACAAAAGGAATCGACGACGCAAAGAAAAATTTGGTAAGAGTGCCTGTATTTAAAGGAACTGTACCTCACGATGCAATTGGTAAGTTTGGTGGAGGACATGTATTGTTAAAGCCAGCTTCAACGGGTACTGGTGTAATAGCTGGTGGTGCGATGCGTGCAGTATTAGAGAGTGCAGGTGTACATGATGTACTTGCAAAATCTAAAGGTTCTTCAAACCCTCATAATGTAGTGAAAGCTACTTTTGATGCTTTGAGTCAAATGAGAGATCCTTATGCAGTAGCTCGTCAAAGAGGAGTTGAATTGTCAAAAGTATTTAACGGATAATAAAATGGCCAAAGTAATTATTACTCAAAAGAGAAGCGTCATAAAAAGACCTAACAACCAAAAGCTTACAATTAAAGCTTTGGGATTAGGTAAGATCAACAGATCTGTTGAAAAAGAATTGACCCCACAGATTGAAGGAATGATCAGAAAGATCAGCCATTTGGTATCTGTAGAGAATAAATAATTTTAGAACTATTCTGAAATCATAGAAAGATGAAATTAAATACATTACAACCTGCTGAAGGGTCGATTAAATCTGACAAGAGAATTGGTAGAGGTCAAGGATCTGGAAGAGGTGGGACATCTACAAGAGGTCACAAAGGTGCTAAATCTAGATCTGGTTATTCTAGAAAAAGTGGTTTTGAAGGAGGTCAAATGCCTTTATACAAACGTGTGCCTAAGTTTGGTTTTACCAGCCCGAATAGAGTTGAGACTAAGCCAATCAATTTAGATACGCTTCAGACATTAGCTGAGAAAACAAAAGCTACTACTATCACTGTGGATACTTTGGTAGAGAATGGTTTAGCAGCTAAAAACGACATAGTTAAAGTATTAGGTAGAGGTGAGCTTAAAGCTAAATTGGACATTACTGTTCATTACTTCTCTAAAACCGCTATCGCTGCAATTGAAAAAGCAGGGGGCAAAGCAACAGCATTGTAATCTATGAAGAAGTTTTTTAGTACCATACGGAACATATTTACCATTGAAGATCTAAGGGTCAGAATACTGAATACAGTCGGTTTTTTAATCATCTTTAGACTGGGTTCTTTTGTTGTTCTTCCTGGTATAGATCCTTCTAAATTAGATGACAACGTTGCAGGTATATTAGGTATATTAGATACCATGCTAGGAGGCGCATTTAGCAATGCGTCTATCTTTGGCTTAGGGATCATGCCTTATATCTCAGCTTCCATTGTTATCCAGCTATTAACTATGGCTGTTCCTTATTTTCAGAAATTACAGAAAGAAGGAGACAGTGGTAGAAAGAAAATCAATCAAATTACAAGAGTACTGACTATTGCGATCACTTTCGCTCAGGGTAGTGCTTATCTAGCAGGAGCTATTCCTGCAGATGCGATTGTATTAGAAAATAAATTTTTGTTCACACTTTCTTCATTAACCATCCTTACAGCAGGTACAATCTTCTGTATGTGGTTGGGTGAAAGAATTACTGACAAAGGAATTGGTAACGGTATCTCCATGTTGATCATGATAGGTATCATTTCTAGATTCCCTGGTAGTTTGATGCAGGAAGCAGTGACTAGAGGAATGAGCGAAGCGCTTTTCTTCTTGCTTGAAATCTTAGCATTGTTCTTCGTAGTGATGGCAGTGGTATTGTTGACTCAGGCAGTAAGAAGAATCCCCGTACAATATGCCAAGCAAGTGGTTGGTAATAAGGTATACGGAGGTCAAAGACAGTACATTCCTTTGAAAGTGAATTCAGCTGGCGTTATGCCAATCATTTTTGCACAGTCGTTGATGTTCTTGCCATCTATGGTAGGAGGATACTTCGCTGAGTCAAGTGATGTAGCACAATATGTGGCAACTACATTCTCCAATTTCCAATCTTGGGAATACAATTTGACATTTGCAATCATGATCATGTTGTTTACTTTCTTTTATACAGCCATCTCGGTTAATCCAAACCAGATTGCTGATGACATGAAAAGAAACGGAGGTTTCATTCCAGGTGTTAAGCCAGGGAAGGCGACTTCTGAATTTATTGATACCGTATTAACAAGAGTAACATTCCCAGGATCTTTATTCCTTGCAGTGGTGGCTATCATGCCAGCATTTGCTCAAATGGCTGGCGTTAATACAAACTTTGCTCAGTTTTTTGGAGGAACATCATTACTGATTATGGTTGGTGTGATACTAGATACCCTTCAGCAAATTGAGAGTTACTTATTGATGAGACACTACGAAGGCATGATGAAGTCTGGTAAGTTGAAGGGTAGATCTCAAAATATAGCAGTAGCATAATTTTAAAACAAGAATGGCAAAACAGGCTTCAATAGAACAAGACGGAACAATTAAGGAAGCGTTGTCTAACGCAATGTTTCGAGTAGAATTGGAAAATGGGCACGAAGTAATCGCTCATATCTCTGGAAAGATGAGAATGCACTACATTAAAATCTTACCAGGCGATAAAGTGAAAATGGAAATGTCTCCTTACGACTTGTCTAAAGGAAGAATTGTTTATCGTTATAAATAAAAATCGCTGATATGTCCCGATCTGATTGGGATGTGTAGGTTTAAATAGTAGAAAAATGAAAGTTAAAGCATCCGTAAAAAAGAGAAGCGCAGACTGCAAAGTCATCCGCCGAAACGGTAAAGTTTACGTAATCAACAAGAAGAACCCTAGGTTCAAGCAAAGACAAGGATAATTATGGCTAGAATTGCAGGAGTAGATATTCCAGGAAACAAAAGAGGTGAGATTGCACTTACCTATATTTTTGGTTTGGGTCGTAGTTCGGCACAAAAGATTTTGTCTGAAGCAGGCATAGACTGGAGCAAGAAAGTTGATGATTGGAGTGATGATGAAGCGGGTGCAGTAAGAACGCTTATCAGCGAAAACTTCAAAGTAGAAGGTGTACTGAAGTCTGAGGTTCAATTGAACATCAAGCGATTGCTAGACATTGGTTGTTACCGAGGATTGAGACATAGAAAAAGTCTTCCAGTTAGAGGTCAGCATACTAAGAACAATGCAAGAACTAGAAAAGGTAAAAGAAAGACTGTTGCCAACAAAAAGAAGGCTACTAAATAATTATTGACGATGGCACAAAAAAGAAAAGATAAAGGAAGAAAAAGAGTTGTTGTAGTTGAGCCGATAGGCCAAGTGCACATCAAGGCTTCGTTTAACAACATCATTATTTCAATGACCAATTTGACTGGTCAGGTAGTGTCTTGGGCATCTGCAGGTAAAATGGGATTCAAAGGTTCTAAAAAGAACACTCCATATGCAGCTCAGGTAGCAGCTCAGGATTGCGCGCAAGCCGCTTACGATCAGGGCTTGAGAAAAGTAGAGGTTTTTGTAAAAGGACCGGGTGCGGGTAGAGAGTCTGCCATTAGAACAATCCAAAATGTAGGTATCGAAGTAACAATGATTAAAGATGTTACTCCACTTCCTCACAACGGATGTCGACCACCTAAGAGAAGAAGAGTTTAATAATATTATAGAATTAATATAAAATGGCAAGATATACCGGACCCAAGACGAAAATAGCTAGAAGGTTTAACGACCCTATCTTCGGCCCAGACAAGACTTTGCAAAAAAAGGCGTATCCTCCGGGACAGCATGGCCGTGGCAGAAGAAGAAAACCTTCTGAATATGCCATCCAGCTTGCTGAAAAGCAAAAAGCTAAGTACACGTACGGATTGCTTGAAAAGCAATTCTCAAACTTGTTCGAAAAAGCTTCTAAAAAAGGTGGTATTACTGGTGAAGTATTACTTCAACTATTGGAATCAAGATTGGATAACGTAGTATTCAGACTAGGACTTGCTCCTACGAGAAGTGCGGCCAGACAACTTGTATTGCACAAGCACGTAATGGTGAATGGCGAATTGGTAAACATTCCATCGTTTTCACTAAAAATAGGAGATTTGGTTGCTGTGAGAGAGAAGTCAAAATCACTTCAGTCGATTACTGAGAGTTTGTCAAGAGGAGTAGTAAGCAAATATCCATGGTTGGAATGGGATTCTAGCCAGTTGACGGGTAAATTAGCTGTATTGCCAACTAGGGAAGAAATTCCTGAAACTGTCAAAGAGCAATTGATCGTTGAATTGTACTCTAAATAATAAATTTCCATAAATTTTATATTAAAGAATTAACTATGTCAATACTAGCATTTCAAATGCCTGAAAAGGTGGTGATGGAGAAGGCTGATGACTTTCATGGCTTATTTACTTTTAAACCATTAGAGCAAGGCTACGGAGTTACCGTCGGTAATGCATTGAGAAGAATTTTATTGTCTTCACTAGAGGGATATGCCATTACTGGTATCAAAGTTCCTGGAGTATTGCATGAGTTTTCTACAATGGAAGGTATTGTAGAAGATTTGTCAGAAATAATTTTGAACCTCAAAATGGTGAGATTCAAGAAAATTGCTGATGTAGCTGAGAGCAAAATTGTTGTTAGCATATCAGGACAAAAAGAATTCAAGGGTAGCGATATTGGTGGAGCTACTTCAGCTTTTGAAGTATTGAATCCAGATCACGTGATCGCTCACTTAGACGAAAAAGTGAAATTCGAAATAGAACTAACTATTGAGAAAGGTAGAGGTTATGTGACTGCTGAGGATAACAAACCGGCTGAGCAAATCTTCGGATTTATTCCGATTGATGCGATTTTTACTCCTATCAAGAATGTTAAATATTCTGTAGAGAATACAAGAGTAGAGCAAAAGACTGACTATGAGCAATTGATATTGGACATAGAAACAGACGGTTCTATTCACCCAGAGAATGCTTTAAAAGGTGCAGCGAACATTTTGATCCAGCACTTTATGTTGTTCTCAGATCAGACGATGATTCTCGATACGCATGATGCGGGCGAGCCAGAGGCTGTGGATGAGGAATTACTACACATGAGAAAATTGCTTAAGACTAATCTTAACGATCTAGATCTTTCAGTAAGAGCTTACAACTGTTTGAAAGCTGCTGACGTGAGATCATTAGGTGACTTGGTAAGATTGGAGATTTCGGACATGATGAAGTTTAGAAACTTCGGTAAGAAGTCTTTGGCTGAGTTGGAGCAATTGGTAGCAGACAAGAACCTTACTTTTGGCATGGATTTGTCAAAGTATAAATTAGACGAAGAGTAAAATGAGACACGGGAAGAAATTTAATCATTTGAGCAGAACAGCATCGCACAGAAGTGCAATGTTGTCCAATATGGCTTCTTCTTTGATTTTGCATAAAAGAATTACTACTACTGTAGCTAAAGCAAAAGCTTTGAGAAAATATGTTGAGCCTTTGATCACTAGAGCAAAGGACGATACTACACACTCTCGAAGAGTAGCTTTCTCTTACTTGCAAAACAAAGAATCTGTAACGACCCTTTTCGGTGAAGTAGCGGAAAAAGTGGCTAGCAGACCGGGAGGATATACTAGAATCTTGAAAACAGGTGCTAGATTAGGTGACAATGCTGAAATGTGCATCATGGAGTTGGTTGATTACAACGAATTGATGTTGAAAGATGCAGCACCAGCTAAAGCTAAGACTAGAAGAAGTAGAAGAAGCAAAGGAAGCGCTGAAAAAGCGGCTCCAGCTGTAGAAGCTACTGAAGCAGTAGTAGAAGAGGCTAAAGTGGAAGAAGCTCCAGCTGCTGAGGCTACTGAAGAAGTAAAAGCTGAAGCTGCTCCAGAAGCACCAGAAGCGGATACTAAAGAAGAGTCTGCTGATGATTCTGAAAAGAAAGAAGAGAAGGAATAAGTGATATTGTTCCATTAAAATATAAGCCATCTCGATTAGTTTCGGGATGGCTTTTTTTATGTCTAAAAATTCATAAAATTTGCGCTGATTTTAGCCCAGAGTTTGCACCAAACGAAATATGAAAATACAGGAAAAGAAGAAAGCTTATTTATTACTGGCAGACGGCCAATGTTTTGAAGGTTCATCGATTGGAAGCGAAGGCACAACGGGTGGCGAAATCTGCTTCAATACAGGCATGACAGGTTATCAGGAAGTATATACCGATCCTTCTTATTATGGACAGATTGTAGTCAATACCAATTCCCACATTGGTAACTATGGAGCCGTAAACAGAGAAGAAGAATCTGACGGGCCTAAAATCAAAGGGCTTGTGATCAATGACTTCTCGGATATTCATAGTAGATATCAGGCTGATTATACATTGGATGAATACCTAAAAAAGCATAACATCGTAGGAATTTCGGACTTGGACACCAGAAAGGTGGTAAAGAGCATCCGAAGCGAAGGGGCAATGAACGCCATCATTTCCTCTGATATTACTGAAATAGATAAACTGAAAGCAGAGTTAGCGAAAGTGCCAAGCATGGATCATTTGGAGCTAGCGACAAAGGTGAGTACCAAAGAACCTTATATGCTTGGAGATGAAAATGCAGCCTATAAAGTCGCAGTACTGGACATAGGCGTTAAAAAATCGATCCTTACTAACATGACAGATCGTGGCTGTCAGTGCAAGGTGTTTCCTGCAGAGACTCCTTTTGAAGAATTGAAAGCCTATAACCCGGATGGTTACTTTTTGTCTAACGGGCCTGGTGATCCAGCTGAAATGGGATATGCCATTGAAACTGTAAAGCAGATCATGAAAGAGGATAAACCTTTGTTTGGTATTTGTTTAGGACATCAGGTGATTGCATTGGCCAATGGAGCCACCACTTTCAAAATGCACCACGGACATAGAGGATTAAATCACCCTGTAAAGAATTTAATTACTGGTAGAAGTGAAGTGACTTCACAAAACCACGGATTTGCTGTAGACAGAGATTCTGTTGAGCAATCCGACAACTTAGAATTGACACACATTAACTTGAATGATAATACAGTAGCTGGTATTCGTGTAAAAGGCAGACCTGCCTTTTCAGTGCAGCATCACCCAGAGGCTTCTCCTGGACCACACGATTCGAGATACTTGTTCGATGACTTCATTCAATTAATTAATAAACACAAGAAAAAATGAGTTTGATAGAAAGTGTATTTGCTAGACAAATACTTGATTCAAGAGGAAACCCAACCATTGAGGTAGATGTAGTTACTGAAAGTGGCGTATTGGGTAGAGCGGCGGTTCCATCAGGAGCTTCTACGGGTGTAAACGAAGCTGTAGAATTAAGAGACGGCGACAAAGGCAAATACCTGGGAAAAGGGGTGTTGAAGGCTGTAGACAATGTAAACGATATCATTCAGGAAGAATTGATCGGGTTGTCTGTATTTGATCAAAAGTATATCGATCAGTTGATGATTCAATTAGACGGTACAGAGACTAAATCTAAGCTAGGCGCTAACGCCATCTTAGGTGTTTCTCTAGCCGTAGCAAGAGCAGCAGCTGAAGAGCTTGGCTTGCCATTATTCAGATACATCGGTGGTACGAACGCACACACGTTGCCAGTACCAATGATGAACATCATCAACGGTGGGTCTCACTCTGATGCGACGATCGCATTCCAGGAGTTTATGATCCGTCCAGTAGGAGCAGAGACTTTCTCTGAAGCGATGAGAATGGGTGCGGAGACTTTCCACGCCTTAAAGAAAATTTTGCATGACAAAGGATTGAGTACAGCAGTAGGTGATGAAGGAGGATTTGCTCCAGCATTTACTGGTGGTACGGAAGAAGCTTTGGAAAGCGTATTGAGCGCAGTGAAAGCGGCTGGATATGAGCCAGGCAAAGACATCACTATTGCACTAGACTGCGCGTCTTCTGAATTCTTTGTAGACGGTAAGTATGACTACGCTAAGTTTGAAGGGCCAAATGGCAAGAAGAGAAACATGGAAGAGCAAGTAGCTTACTTGGCTGAGTTGGTGGATAAATATCCTATCGATTCTATCGAAGATGGTTGTGCGGAAGAAGATTGGGCTGCTTGGGCATTGTTGACTGAGAAAATCGGTGACAAGTGTCAACTAGTAGGGGATGATCTTTTCGTAACTAATGTGAAATTCTTACAAAGAGGAATCAACGAAAAGTCGGCCAACTCTATCTTGATCAAAGTAAACCAAATCGGTACTTTGTCTGAGACATTAGATGCGATCGAATTGGCTCACAAAGCAGGCTTTACCGCTGTGATTTCTCACAGATCAGGGGAGACTGAGGATTCGACTATTGCAGACATCGCAGTGGCTACGAACGCTGGTCAGATCAAAACTGGATCTTTGTCTAGATCTGATAGAATGGCGAAGTACAACCAACTATTGAGAATCGAAGAAGAGCTAGGCGAAACCGCAAGTTTCCCACAGGCTAAGTAATATATTCAACCCGTCATTACCTGGTTTATCTAGGTAATCTGCTGGAGTAACATCAGAAACCGCAGGGAATTGTCCTTGCGGTTTTTTGTTTTGGGATATTTAAGTGCTGTTAAAATTTTGAAAATTCTTATATTTAGCTCCCTTGTGAATAACACTCTATGAACGGATTTCTGAAATATTTTCTACCACTTTTCCTAATATTCTCTCCTAGAATTGTCCCTGCGATATATCCCTCAATGAATCAATTGGTATATCATATTTTTATTGCAGTTGGATATGTTTATTACCTCCAATTGGGAACTAGTAATTCCAAATTAGTTTATCCAATAGGAGTGTTTTTCGGTACGTCCTCTATACTAATAGGACTTGTTCTTACGGAATTGATTACATGGAATGGTGTTGATTATATTGTATTTCTTTGTTCTATTATTGGATGTTTATTTTATACTTATCGATATTGGAAGAAGACAAATAAGTATGATTTTCTTGAAGTAATTAAACTGTTAGCTGTATTTCAGTTAACAGTAATTTATTGTATCAATTGGACTAATATTCCAACAGCGCAATTCATTCTAGCATTAGTTTATTTTGTAGCAAGATTTAATCAAATAGAAAACATCGGAAATATGACACGAAATGTAGTATCTGGGTTCTTAATTTTAGTTTGTGTGTTTTTTGTTGTCTTTGCAACTATTAAGGCTAACGAAGCTGAAAAGCAAACAATGTTGATGAATATGAGTAATAATCTGAACAAAGAAAAACTTAAAGAACTATCAAAACAGATTGACAATTTGACTAAAGAAACTGCAACACTTAAAATTGATTTAAGAAAGTGTCAATCTCAGGATTAATCCCCTCTGGAGCGCTTTCCAAAGCGTGACAAATGTATTTGCGCTTGGAAGTAATTTCTTTTAACTTGAATGTTATCGACTTTAATGAGGATTAGAGCTTTAATTAGTGAACTATATTATAACTGTTATGGAAAAAGATAAAAGTTTTGATACACTATCTCAAGCAATAAATGCACTTACAAAGGATGGCTATGAAGAAGGTTTTACGGCGGGAGATGAAAAAATTATAGGAAGTATTTCAAAAAAGGAATACGTACCAACAGATCTGAAAATTGTTAGTACGTATCGATTTGAAGGTATGACGAATCCTCAAGATGAAACTATAGTATTTGCAATAGAAGCCATCGACGGTAGAAAAGGCACTTTAGTGATGTCATATAGTGCTGAACACAACCAAAATGTGGAGCTTATTAAGGAAATCCCTCAAGCGAAAAATTGAAAGCCGAATCCTCAGCCCTTGTTGGTCTTGTGACCAGCAAGCTTCCAATGTCAGTGACTGAACTGAAAACAACTCCACCAAAGCCGAAAGCACCTCGTCATATCGACCAAAGGGAGATATCCCCATATTCTTTCGCTGAAGCTTCAACATATGCGATCGGTAAGGTAATCCGCAGGGGACTTCTCACTATTGTTCGAAGTGACTCCGTATTACTCATTCTGCTCCCTTCCCTTCCGCTTAAACAATTGCTTGCCTTTAGCCAATAAAGAAGATCTGCCACCAAGAAGAAACTCATTCACCACTTCAGCCAATTCGATGCATCTGAGGTACCCAAATGACTTGTGGGCGTTGTCTGTCTTCCATTCTTTGTAGTTGTTCTCTACGAATTTGCCAATGGGTTTCACGCCACGAACATTTTCTACATAGTAGTCCGCCAGATTGTAGTGGGCACCGATATTGTCTTCTTTGTCGCAGAAGCTGTACCAATTTTCTACTCCTTCAGGAGTAGGAGGGAATGCTTCTTCATCTTCTACGAAAGGTAGATGATGGTCTTTCATAATGTTCTCCCTGATCAATGGGAGTCCCATGGGTGATCCCATAGCTATGAAGTATTTTACTTTCACTCGATGCTTGAGTGATAATAATACATCGTAAGCAATGATAGAGCCCATCGAGTGCGCGACGAGTAAGATGTCTTTCCTTTTGTTCTTGAGTAGTAATTTTATCAGTCGGCTTCTCACTTTATTTCTAAAGTAATCCTCAAACATTTGCTCGTTTTTTGGAATATCTTCATTGTAGTAGGTATCCAGATCTTTAAATCCAATTTTAAGGATCGCATCAAATGGACGCCTGAACTTGTTTAGTCCTAATTTGCTAAGAAAAACGATTTCCTTGATGTACTGAATCAAATTCTTGAAGATTTGAAGAAGGCCTTTTTTGGTCTTCACCTTCAATTGCTTTTCAGAAATGTAAGGTTCGTCGATATGCAAAGGGTCATCTGGGTCTTTAGCATTCAAACTCAAGGGAGTTGGGTAAAGTAAATCTGCCCAATACAGCATTTTAAAATCGAATTTTGTTGGGCTTTTCTCAATCTTCATTAAGCCTTCTTCAATAGATCTCCGCCACCAGTGGGTCAAT
This sequence comes from Reichenbachiella sp., assembly GCF_039969095.1. GTDB lineage: Bacteria > Bacteroidota > Bacteroidia > Cytophagales > Cyclobacteriaceae > Reichenbachiella. The sequence continues at coordinate 298,235 of NZ_JBDVOL010000008.1, read as the reverse complement.
AACTTCTCAGGTGGTTTATTACTTAGGCCATGAATACCGATGATGAGGGTTCTCCGTTTTCTAGTGAAGATATTTATGAGCAATGATTTCTGAGCCATATTTTGACACGTCTGTAAATGAATTTTAACGCGTCACTAAATTAAGATATTATAATGAGGTCATCTCAAAAAAATGTCATTTCGAACGAGCCGACCATAAGGGAGGAGAAGAGAGAAATCTTATTGAACTTAAGTGTCGTAAATGATCGCAATAAGATTTCTCCTTTGTCGAAATGACAATCAATTTTATTTAACCAGCCTTCTCAATCCAGCCTTGCACATCTTCAAGACTAGGATTTTTCACATCCTTCAACTTAAGCTTTTTACGAGTGCCACACACGTCATTGAATAACTTGCTGTCTTTGGCTTCTACAAATTGCTCTTTGGTCACCATGCCTAGTTTTTGAAGAATTGGGATCAATTCTTTGGCCACACCTAATTCTTCATACTGACCAGAAGTCAACGCTTCGATTTTCTTCTCAGGCTTCATCTGAGGAAAAAACAATACATCTTGAATGGAATTAGAATTGGTCATCATCATGGTCAGACGATCAATACCTACTCCCAACCCAGCCGTTGGAGGCATGCCATATTCCAAGGCTCTCAAGAAATCTTCGTCTAGTACCATGGCTTCATCATCACCACGTTTACCAAGTTCCAATTGCTCTTCGAATCTTTTTCTCTGATCAATCGGATCGTTTAACTCTGAGAAAGCGTTGCAGATCTCTTTGCCATTAGCAACGGCCTCGAACCTTTCAACTAACCCTGGCTTACTCTTGTGCTTTTTAGCCAAAGGAGACATTTCTACCGGATAATCCGTAATGAAAGTTGGTTGGATCAATTGACCTTCACATTTCTCCCCGAAGATTTCGTCAATCAATTTAGCCTTACCCATCGACTCATCAGTCGGTACGTCGAGCTTCTTAGCAGTGGCTCTCAACTCGGCTTCTCCCATTTCAGAGATGTCTACACCAGTGAAATGTTCGATCGCTTCAAACATCGTGTATCGTTTCCATGGTCTTTGGAAGTTGATCACGTTCTCACCTACTTGCACTTCGGTAGTGCCGTGCAAGTCCATGGCTACTTTCTCTACCATGGCCTCAGTCAAGTCCATCATCCATTCGTAGTCTTTATAAGCTACGTAAAGCTCCACTTGCGTGAATTCTGGATTGTGAAAACGTGACATACCTTCGTTTCTAAAGTCTTTAGAGAATTCAAAAACTCCGTCGTATCCGCCTACAATCAATCGTTTGAGATACAATTCATTGGCGATACGCAAGTACAAGGTCATATCAAGCGTATTGTGGTGCGTCTTGAACGGTCGAGCAGCAGCTCCTCCGTACAAGGGTTGTAGGATAGGAGTTTCTACCTCTAAGTACCCTTTTTCTGCGAGAAAATTTCTCATCGAATTCACCAGCTGAGTACGTTTCACGAAAGTATCTCTTACTTCTGGGTTTACGATTAAGTCTACATATCGCTGGCGATATCTCAACTCAGGATCAGTGAAGGCATCATAAGTTTTCATGTTGCCTTCCTCGTCTTTGGCTTCTTTTACGATAGGAAGCGGCTTCAATGATTTGGTTAATAATTTCAATTCGGTGACATGAATAGAAATTTCTCCAACTTCTGTAGTAAATACATATCCTTTGATGCCGATAATGTCGCCAATGTCCATCATCTTTTTGAAGACATTGTTGTAATGGCTTTTGTCTTCATCAGGGCAGATGTCATCTCTTCTCAGGTAGATCTGGATTCTACCTGTTGAGTCTTGTATTTCGGCAAAAGAAGCGGATCCCATGATTCTTCTGGACATCAAACGTCCTGCGATAGAAATAGCCTTATAGTCCGTCTTTCGTTTTTCGTAGTTTTCGTGAATGTCTTTAGTGGTCACGTTCACTTCAAAAGTGTCGGATGGATAAGGGTCAATGCCAGATTCGATCAATTTTTCTCTGATCTGGCGTCTGTTAATTTCCTGTTCGCTTAGAATCATTTTGTAATTTTTTAGAAGCCGCAAAATTAAAGTAAAATAGACGATTGGTGAAGGATTGACGTGGGATGTTTATTCAGAAATCGTTATCATTGATAAGAAAAACAACATTACTATGAGAAAAATCGATCAGCTACTTTCAGAATATGGTGAAAGCCATCAAAATCCTACTAATAAGTTCATTCACTGGATCTGTGTTCCAGTGATCTTTTGGAGTATTGTGGGGTTGTTTTGGTCTATTCCCAATGGTTTTTTGATTTCTGCATTCCCAAATGTGACGAGTCCATTTCTTAATTGGGCTACTATTGCTTTGGTAGTGGTACTACTCTATTACTTCACCCTTTCCTTTTGGTTGTTTGTAGGTATGGCAGTGGTTGTTATGGGCTTTTTATACCTTACCTTATTTGTAGAGCAGTTGGGAATAGCCCCAGTTTGGCAAGTTAGTGTTGCGGCTTTTGTTATTGCTTGGATAGGACAATTTTATGGACATAATGTAGAGGGTAAAAAACCTTCCTTTCTCAAAGATATCCAGTTTTTAATGATAGGCCCTGCGTGGTTGATGCATTTTATATACAAAAAAATAGGGTTGCCTTATTAAAGCTAACCCTGATTTTTAAACCGTAATTTGTAATTCTTAGTTACTGCCGCTCCACGGAGGAGTGATGCCGTTTACTCTTGTGTACGCAATAAGTTGACCCTTGTGCTCATAACTATGTGTAGCGATGATCATGATCAAAGAACGCTTCGTGAAAGTCCCAAATGGCAATGTCACCATGTCATTCATTTGCTCATCTTTTACACTGGCCACTGCAGCGGTAGAAAATGCATAAGCATCATTAATAGCTTTTAGTATTTCATCTTTGTTTGTGGTAGATTTTTCTAGATTCTTCGTGTCAAGCCCTTCTGGAAGTGGAGTGCCTAATGCACTTGATAAGTTGTAGGTCGATGCTGCGATGTGTAAAATCACTTCAGAAACACTTCTCACATCTTCCGCTGGTCTCCAAGTATACTTGTCCTGAGGAATTGCACCAATCAATTTGATTATCTGATCTTGACTATAACTCATGCTTCCTGCAAATTCTTGCTGGTAAGTGGTTGGTTGAGGGGCTTCCTGAGCTGTCGCTAAAAAAGGAGTAATCAATAGTATGTAAAGTAAATTTTTCATTGGTATATGTTTTAGTTCAGTAGTTGAAACGGTAATGGGTAATTGGAGTTAGGAATAAGGTGTTCTTTTTTATTTTTGATAGATGACTAAATACATAGCACTACTTCGAGGAATAAATGTGAGTGGACAGAAGCTGATCAAAATGGATGCTTTGAGAACCTCTCTGGCTAAACTCAAATACAAAAACATTCAAACTTACATTCAAAGTGGAAACATTTTATTTGAATGGTCAGAAACCAATCAAAAGAAATTAGAAGATGAAATCCATCAAAATATCATGGATATTTTTGGGTTTGACGTTCCAGTTTTAGTTCGGTCTCAAAAAGAATGGAAGGATACATTCGAGAACAACCCTTTCGTCAATGATAGGAATGAAGAAATCACTAAACTTTACGTTACGCTGTTGTCGGAGAAACCAAGTATAGAAAATTTTGAGTTGCTCATGAATTTCCGTGATTGGCCAGAAGAAATGATCTTGAAAGGGAAAAATCTATACATATTTTATAGCAATGGAGCAGGAAAGTCAAAATTGGATCTGAATACCATAGAGCGAAAACTGAAGGTGAAAGGCACTTCAAGAAATTGGAAAACGACGACCAAGTTGAAGGAGATGCTGGAGGTTTAGACCCATTCCACCAAAGCAATCTCTGCATGAATACCCCATGCTAGAAACCGCTCTAACCAAAACAATTGCTTCTCAGATAAATGATCATTGGGTGATTTGACTTCGTAGAAGGAATATTCTTGTTCTTTCCAAATGAATAAATCAGGGAAGCCTGTGGAATGAGTTTTAGGGTCGAAAGCCATTTCTGCCAAAAGGGCTTTGACTTGTTTCAATTGTGCAAAGGACAAAAACTTCCACATTGCCTCAATCATGTTTTCATCCCAGTGTACAAAAGGGTTAGATATACCAAAGTGCAAATCAATGCTTGTCTCAAGTACTTTTGAAAGTTGCTTTTTGGATTTGGTGTTTTGTAGTTTTTCTACGATGGCTACTTTACGTTTTTCATAGAAGTCTTTTCCGTAAATATCAGATGGATTACGCTGAAGTGGTTGGTGCAGGCTGTTGTATTGTGGATCGAATATTTCACCCCAAAAGAACAATCCAAAAACATTTCTACAAATCGAATTTTCGGAATGATAACCATGATAGCCCAAAGATTCAAAATAGGCTAATGCGCCTTGTTCCACACGATTTCGATAGCTTTCATCCACAGGAATGACCAAACCTTCTTTTTGCCTAATGGTAGTTGTTTTTAGCTTCTTTTCTAGTTTGTTGATCACATCCAAGGCGATATAGTATTCCTTGTTGTCATTAGGATTCTCAAGTATTTGTCGTGCCAGAGCCAATGACTTATCAAATTCTTTTTGCTTGTTGTAAATACGAATTCTTCGTTCTCTAAGCGGGGCAGCAGAAGATAGGTGATAGAGTTCAAGAGCCTCTTCGAAATGCTTGTGCTTTTCCAGATGGTAACCTACTTTATGTAGAAGCTTGTCAGCTCGCCGTTTGACTTTGTCCATATCGAGGAAGTAACCTATTTCCACTTCTTTAAACCATTCATATATGGATAATGGAGAAACAGCTTCTTCCAATAAATAAAATTCCTTGCTGAGTTGAGAAAGTTGCATTACAGCTTCTGCTTCCTCTCTGGAATCGAATGATGTACCTAATTTGGACTCATCAATTTCCATGAATTTGGCATGACCCACATCTCGGATCACAAAGTCTGACATGTCTCCATGATTATGACCAAAAAAGAAGAGTTTAACCATATCCAATTCATCCCTTACCCCTTGTGTAATGATTGTGTCTGAATAAAAAATCTCTGAAAGTAAATTAAGGTCTTGGTTTTCTAATAAATCAAGAATCAACTCGTCTTTTTTGAGTTTCTTATCAAAGGATACCTCAAGAGGGTTTAGCAGTTTTATGATCTCAGGTTTGTTGTATATGTTGATAAGTTGAAAGCATTCTTCAATTTCAAGAATAGATTTTTTTGTTAGAAAATTTCTTTCTAACAATTCTTCATGAGCATTGTCGAGATTAGTGATTTCTTGGTAGACTAGTTTTTCCTTACGGAAGAATTGCCCTTTTCGATTGCTAATTCTAACATAGAGACATTGCCCATCTTCTGACAAAGACATAAAATCAGAAATAAAATCTAATTCAGGTGCTGAAAGTAAGGGTTCATATTTACTATGAACGAAATTGAGTAGATATCTAAAATTGTCCAGATAGTACTTTTCGGGCAATATGATTTTGTCCTGATTAGCCATTAAAACAAAAATAGGAGCAAGTAGTACCCTTTTTATAAAATCATACGTTTTATTTGAAACACAATTCTGTGAAATGATCAATTACTACCACGTATTGGGTGTGCTTTCTAATGCTACGGATGCGGAAATAAAGGCCGCCTATAAACTTAAGGCTATTGGTTGTCACCCAGATAAGCATGATGGAGATAAGGACATGGAAGAGTTGTTCAAACAAGTCAACGAAGCCTATCAGAATCTTTCCAACCCTTATAAAAGATCAAAACATGATATGTTGTTGCGATATGGTAGAGTGACGAGTACTACCGTAACTCATACCTACCATGGTCATCGCCAAACCAGCAGACGCCCAAAGTATTATACACCCCAGATGAGTAATTGGAAAGCAACGGTCTACGCTTTTCTATTTGCATTTTCCATTGCCTTGATAATGAAAACAGGGATGTATCTAAACGATCAGTATAAAGCCCGTCAGAAAGCCGAATTGCTTGCTGGCCGAAGAACCACATTTAAGCAGGTCATGAGCGCTCATGAGCATGGTGATCTGAAGCAAAGCTTAAATTTACTGAGTGGCATGGGGTATTTTATGTACGAAGAGCAGGACATGCGAGACTTTAAGGATCTGTTGCTGACTGAGATCAAAGAAAAGGGTGATAGATTATTGCAAGAAGGAGAATACGAAAAAGCAATAACTCATTATGATTTACTCAAAGATTATTCAGTGAGTAATACAATTTCTTATATGAAAAAAATTGCCACAGCTTATCAAGGTATGGGAGAGGTTGGGAAGGCACTGGAAATGTATCAAATGATGCATTTGTACGGTTATCGTACAGCCAGCTTTTATCTAGAAATGGGCTCCTTATATGAAGATGGCATGCAAGATTTGGGTCAGGCCTTAAATTATTATCAAATCGGAGCAAAAATGGCATCTTCGGAGTACGAAGTAACTATAGGCAGTGCTTATCCAATCGTGATTAATGCCAATATGGTTCCTGCTTCCCATTATGATATATATATGAAGGTGGCGCAGACTCATTTGAGTTTGGGACAATATCAAGAAGCAGTAGACGCAATATCATGGACGAAGGAGATTTGGCCTGATAGTATTTTTCAATACAAAATAGAAGCACTGAGTTTTCAAGGAATGGGAAGGTTGTCAGCCATGCGCCAAACGATTACTCATGCAAAATCGATTGACCCTAAATTTTCATTGGATTGATCTACCATTGATAAAATCTTTTTCAAGTAATGGTTAAATAATTCTATTTTTGATTAAAACCATTACCGAGTATGTCTAAACTCTTGTTCCGGTATTTTCTGATATCCTTTCTTTTGTGTTCGCATCTTTTGGCCACAGGTCAGCGCCGAACCTTGGAACCATTCGATGTGCTGCATTACCAATTCGATGTGAGTCTGAATGATACCACAGATGTTGTTTTTGTGAATGCTAAAGTGACTGTTTTTTATGGTCAGCATGTACCAAAAAATACCATTTTGGATTTGGCCAATCAATCGGGTCGAACGGGCATGAAAGTTAAGGAGCTTACAATCAATAATGAAAAAGTCAGCTTCGAACACCAAGCTGATCAATTGAAAATCCAGACGCTACAATCCATTCAAAAAGGTGATACTTCAGAGATCTACATTTCGTATGAAGGAATTCCTGACAACGGTCTAATTATTTCTAAAAATGCTCATGGTGATCGAGTGTTTTTTGCGGAACACTGGCCGAACCAAGCGCATCGGTGGTTGCCTGTAGTCGATCATCCTGCAGAAAAAGCTACGTGTGAATTTATTGTCACAGCTCCTGAAAAGTATCAGGTGGTAGCCAATGGGGAATTCCTATCAGAAAAAATGCTTTTATCAAATAGTAAAAAGACAACTTGGCAAATGAGCTATCCTATTTCTACGAAAGTCATGGTGATTGGAGTAGCAGAGTTTAGGACAAAAACATTAGATGATAAGGGCAGAATTACTGCCTGGATTTATAAAAACTCAGATGATACGATACTGAATGATTTCTCTGAAGCGCCTGCAATTTTAGAAAGTTTAGAAAAGCTATTGGGGAAATATCCATTTTCAAAATGTGATCAAGTGGAATCCACTACGAGATTTGGAGGTATGGAAAATGCTGGAAATATTTTCTATCCAGAAAAGTTACTTACTGGAAAACAAAAATTAAATAAGACAATAGCTCATGAAATTGGCCATCAGTGGTTTGGAAATGCAGTAACCGAGAAGGACTGGGCAGACATTTGGATTAGTGAAGGCTTTGCTACTTTTTTAGAGAATTACTGGATTCATGAGACCCTAGGAAAAGAGTACCTTCAGCCTAAACTTGAAAAGGAAGAGTTGAAAATATTGAGCTATCAGAAGAAAAACCCTGAACATACAGTAGTTCAGCAGAATATAGAAGATCTAAATAATCTAATGAATGCTTTGACGTACGACAAGGCTGCTTGGGTATTGCGTATGCTCAGATATAAATTGGGAAAGGAAACTTTTCGAAAAATCATTTTCACTTTTTACGAGCGGTTCAAATATGGAAATGCAAGTACACAAGATTTTATTGATGTAGCAAATGAGATTTCATTGCTAGATCTAACTAAGTTTTTTCAACAATGGTTTTTCACCCCTGGCGCACCGAAAGTGAATTATACTTGGAAATACAAAAAAAATAAGTTGATATTTGAATTTGAACAGTTGACTGACAAAATGTACCATTTGGATGTAGATGTTCAGATAAAATACCAGGATATGAAATTCGAAATCAAGCATCTTGAACTTGATAAAAGAGAGCAGTCCATAGAAATTGAGTGCGACGAACCCTCCAGTGTAAGAGTAGATCCATTGAATATAATTTTAGGTCATTTTCAGAAAGAATGAGTGAAAACATGGTGAAGATCCGAATTGGAACCATCAAAGAGGTGGTGGCAATCAGTCAGAAAGTTCCTGAATTTGGCAGACCACACGGAACCGAAGTGTATGAACAAAGATTAAAGGATAAAATGAACCTTATAGCCATAGCAGAAATGCAAAACCAATTGGTGGGATTTAAAGTGGGCTATGACAAATTCAACAACAAATCATTTTATACTTGGATGGGAGGTGTAATACCTCAGTTTAGAAAATCTGGAGTAGCTAAGGCATTGGCACAGTTTCAAGAGGGATTTGCTAAGGCTAATGGATTTGTATCAATTGTTCTAAAAACCAGGAATAAGCACAAAAACATGCTTTGCTTCGCTATTAGTTCTGGGTTCGATATTATTGAAATAGAAGAAAAACCTGATGTTTCTGAAAATCGAATATTGTTGAGAAAAAAATTGAATATTCAACAATAAAGTAGCCGTTTGTAATAATTCACCTGTCATTTGCTTCGAAATCACATATATTGAATAAAACTATCGAATGAAATAAATACATCTGATCACTCAGTAATTAATGTACATGAAATTAACTATGAGCCTTTTGGCTATACTTTTAGGAACATCCAGCCTCCTTGTAGCGCAGGAAAAGTACATCGTAACTATCGATTTAAAAACCGTAGTAGATGATAAAGTGAAAGTCATTTGTGCCATGCCCAAAGTGGCGATGGATGAGATTGAGTTTCGAGTGCCCAAAATAGTTCCGGGTACTTATTCTGTGTATGATTTTGGTAGATTTTTCACAGATTTTAAAGCATTCGATGTTGATGGAAATGAGCTGGAGACCGAGCAGCTTACTGATAATCGAATTTTGATAAAGAAAAGTAAAAAGCTGAGTTTTGTGTCCTATTGGATAGAAGACACTTTTGATTCAGACAAGAACAACTTCATTTTTGAACCAGCTGGAACTAACATTGAAGAAGGAAAAAATTACGTCATCAATACTTTTGGTTTTGTAGGCTACCTCCAAGGACAAAAAGACCTTTTGTACGAGCTACACGTCGACTATCCCAAAGGGATGTATGGTGCGTCTTCACTAGATAAAGTCTCTACCAGTGACTCATCTGATGTTTTTTTAGCTGCTAATTATTTTGATTTGGCAGATAGCCCAATCATGTATGCTGAACCAGATACCACAAGTTTTGTAGTGGGTGGTGCTGAAATTCTGATATCGGTTTATTCACCCAATAGAGTGCTTGACCCACTTTTTGTAAAAGAACAAGTGGAGCCTACGCTAGAAGCACAGGTTAAATACTTGGGTGAACTTCCAGTCGATCGATACGCTTTCATTATTTATCTATTTGATAGAAGTCCAATGTCTGGAAAGTTGGGAGCATTGGAGCATTCCTATTCTTCCTTCTATAGTTTGCCAGAAATTGACCCATACCGATTAGGACAAGTGGTTCGGGACGTGGCTGCACACGAATTTTTCCACATACTTACTCCTTTAAATATCCACTCAGAAGAGATTGGGAACTTTGATTTTATCAACCCAAAAATGTCCAAACATTTATGGATGTATGAAGGAGTTACAGAATATGCTGCAGGGTTGGCTCAAGTGAAATATGGAGAGATGTCTTTGATAGACTACCTCGATGTAATAAATGATAAGATCAGCCGGTCAAAAGAAGATTTTAATGATGAGTTGCCATTTACAGAATTGAGTCTGCATTGTTTGGATAGTACTAAGGAAGAGTATGGCAATGTTTACCAAAAAGGTGCTTTAATAGGTATGTCCTTGGATATCCGATTGAGGGAATTATCTGACGGGGCGTATGGAATTCAAAATTTAATGAGTGATTTAGCTAAGAAATATGGAAAAACTCATGCATTCAAAGATGATGAGCTGTTTGATACCATTACAGAAATGACCTATCCAGAAATTCGAGAGTTCTTTGAGAAATATGTAGAAGGCCCTACGCCCATTCCTTATGAGGATTTTTTGGCCAAGGTGGGTGTGTTATATAAACCTGCTGAAACGAAAAATGAATTATCCTTGGGGCATATTAGCTTTTCTGTGAACGATGTGGACAATAGACTCATTATACATTCGATAGATCAAATGAATTTTTTTGGCCAGGAGATGGGTTATTTGGAAGGGGATATTATTTACAAGTTTGATGATGTGGAGATAGATATAGAAAATTATGAAGAAGAATTTCTTGCCTTTAATGACCGTCATGAAGTAGGTGACAAAATCACAGCCATTGTTTTGAGAACAGACGAGAATGGCAAGCAAAAAAAGATTAAATTGAAGGCGGAAGCCATGTCTGTAAAAGTAAAAACTGAACCTGCTATCTCACTTATTGAGGAATCTTCCGAAGATCAGATGGCCTTACGAAAGGCTTGGGTAAACAAATAATTTCTAAGTCGTAGACTGAATTGAATGGTGCAGTTTGGCTAGATCTAAATGGATAATAATTTCTTCATACTAATTCACTGATATTCGTACTTTTCGCTTGTAGATTAAAGTAAAATTTTCCATTTTACTAAAGAACTAATTCCTACATTGATATGGCGAAGAAAGGTAGTGAGAAAAAAATATTTGTCCTTGATACATCAGTAATACTCTTTTCACATGACTCTATAATGAACTTTGCGGAGCATGATGTGGGGATTCCAATCACAGTTCTGGAAGAACTTGATAATTTCAAAAAAGGTAATGACACCATCAACTTTGAGGCGCGTGAATTTGCACGTTTGCTAGATGGTTTGGCCAAGGACCACATGCTACAGGATTGGATTCCTTTGAATGGTAATACAAGAGGAAAATTCAAGGTGCTCATGCATTCTGAAGCCGAACCAGAGTTTGATGCGGTTAAAGTTTTTGGAGAAAGAAAAAATGATCATAAGATTCTTAATGCTGCTCTAAGACTTAAGAAAGAAGAAAAAGGGCGTAAGGTCATTCTGGTTTCGAAAGACATCAACCTGCGTCTAAAAGCCAAATCTTTGGATCTTACTGCAGAAGATTACGAAACAGGTAAGATTAAAGATGCTTCCGAACTGGTACACGGAAAGTACGAAATAAACAAGGTGCCAGCCACTACTATTGATACGCTCTATAAAAAAGGAGAAGTAGATCCAAAGAAAATCTCCAAGACGTATGAATTTCACAACAATGGGTATTATATCTTAAAAAGCCCTAAAAATTCGGCCCTCAGCTTTTACAATCCTGTGACTGAAAAGATGGGTCATGTAGAAAAGAAAACGGTCTATAACATCAAACCAAGAAATGCAGAACAGGCATTTGCTATACATTGTATGATGAATCCTGATGTTCGGTTGGCGGCTATTACAGGCATGGCTGGAACGGGCAAGACTTTGCTAGCGCTGGCCTGTGCTTTGGAGCAGAAGCGTGAATTCAAACAAATCTATTTGGCTCGACCGATAGTACCATTGAGCAATAAGGATATAGGATACTTGCCGGGTGATATCAAGTCCAAATTGAACCCGTATATGGAACCACTTTGGGACAACTTGAAATTCATTCAAAACCATTACAAAGAGACAGACAAGGAGTACAAGCGCCTGACAGATATGGTCAATCAGGAAAAGCTTTTGATTACTCCTCTGGCTTACATCAGAGGGCGAAGTTTATCCAATATTTACTTCATCGTGGATGAAGCGCAAAACCTAACACCACACGAAGTAAAAACGATCATTACTCGTGCAGGAGAGAATACTAAGATTGTGTTTACTGGGGATATTCACCAGATCGATACACCATATCTGGATTCGCAAAGTAACGGTTTGTCGTACTTGGTAGACCGCCTGCAAGGACAAGAGCTTTTCGCCAACATCAATCTTGAAAAAGGAGAACGCTCTGAGTTGGCTAATTTGGCCAATGAGTTGCTCTGATGACGGGTGGCATTGGATTTTCTAGGCTAGGCAAAAAAAGTTTTGAAGATAATCGTAAACTTTTAAAAGCAACTCAACCTTACTATAAATCTAAAAAGGATAAGTTTTCCACTAAAGGAAAGATTAAGTTTAAGATTTCGAAAGAAGATATTCATTATTTGATTTTAGTAAAAAAAGCAAAAGCCAAGCAGGCTGCTCGAAATAAAATTGGTGTCTTTTTTTTACTTCTTGCAATTGTCATTGTGATACTTTGGATATTAAATTAGAACTAAGAAATCGATTTCTAAAATATGGATACTAGAACTTGCTAACAAGATTTATCCTTAGCGGTTATTGGAATATCTCTAAATACTCACTCAGTGTCACTCGTAGAGGACACTGAGTTTTAGGTTTATGATTTAGTTTTTACCTTTTGCGGCTCAGGGTTAGAATATTTAAATAGATCCAAGAATGCTTTTCCATTAAGACCAGGGCCTTCTTTACTCACTTTCATCAGCTTTTTCAATAACTGTTCTAGCGGGAATACGCATAAGGCAATCATTACATCTATGGCAAAGTCAATCACAGGCGTACTCTCAATACCTAGCGTACCACCAGCTACAGTTTGCAGAAATTCGATAACCATGACGATGGTCAAAATGGTAAGCCCTTCCGTCACAATTACATATTTCTGCTGCGCTTGGCGGTTCATGATGACAGATCCAATGACTAATCCAGTCATAAAAAGTATTTGCAATCCATAGAACCAAAGCGTTTGCCAATAAGGAGGTTTGATGGTGAAGTTCACTTCATCAAGTTCCTGAATTTTTCCAAAGTGATCCTTCGACCTGATCTCCAATTTGTAATTGGCCGGTGGCAGGTAGTTGAAACTGATTTGATTATTAGTTGACCATTCGGACCAGCTATCATTCAAGCCGCTGAGTTTGTATTGATATTCAATCTGTAGCAGCCCTCTATAGTCTGGACGAGCCAATTCGAAATAAAAGGAGTTCTCATCGTGTTCAAAAGCAATGGGTCCTTTGATGTTGACATTCACATCACCTTTGTTGCTTTTCGCTTCGCGGAGGTACATGTGATTTCGCCATATGAGCGAATCATCTTCGCTTGGATAGTATTTTAGTAATTCGTGAGATTGGTCAATCAGCCAGATATTGTCTCTATAGTTGGTGATGAAAGTCATATCTGGAAATAGCCCAAATATTTCACGTTTTATAACTGATTTATTACGATTGATCTGGTACCAGGCATCTCCATTATTGACCCAGACTTTACCTCCATGTTCTTGCAAATGTTTGATGGGCTTACCGATCGCTTGCATCAAGGTGGTATCTTCTAAGATCGTATCCAATGCACCATCCAGATAGAAATATCCGATACTATTGATCAGGTACAACTGATTGTCGATAGCCGCAATACGCACCTCATCGATAAACTGATTGTGGTATTTGTATTCTTTGAAATCATGGTAAGTAGAAGACAATGAATCATATCTATATAAGTGGCTTGGAGTGGCGAACCAAGTGATTCCGTTGTACTGATGCAGGGCACTCAATACCATTTCGCCATGGAAATCAATCTGATCTTCTTGCACCCAAATCTCATCCTCATGATTATAAAGCTTAATTTCGTTGTAGTGATTAGCAATCACTAAACGACCCTCATGATTATCTATAAACGTAAATCTGATCGGCTCATGAACTACAAGTTCTGCAATGTGCTCCCATTCCTTTTCTTTTTTGTTGTACTCTTTTTTGATCTCATATAGGCCATTAGATGAGGCTACTAGAAGCTTTTTCTTATATCGTATAAATTTCTCGCACTTGGCTTCTATTCCTTCCACTTTGGTAAATTCATAACCAGAGCTTACCAAATGTTTTTTCACTCTTCTTTCATACTTGGTGCTAGCTGTTTTTTTATTACCACCTGAGGTAGGGCCCTTTTTCTTTCCACGTGATCGTTGCGCTTTTTTACTTTTTTTGGAGGTGGATGCAGTTGTAGGCGTAGCTGCTCCGCCTTTTACGGGGACATAGTACACTGTATTTTTGTAGTTGAGGCTTTTCTCAAGAAAGAAAACGCCCTTGCTTGTAGAAACATACAAATGGCCACTAAACCAGAAGATATCTTTTAGATTACCTTCTAGGCCGTGATAGTTCGTAAAGCTCCTAAAAGGAACACCGATTTCTAACCTGGAAAGACCAAATTCATGAGAGATCCATAATCCACCTTCATGATCACGGCCTATGGTATAGATTTCGTTGTCAGGCAGCCCTTTGTCATGATTGATCACATCAACAATTTTCGAGTATCGGTTGCTGTATAAAATGATTCCATCTTCCAGCGTACTGAGCGCAAAATGGTTTTCGTCTACCCAAACACCATTATTGACAAAAGACTCATGCTCTGTCAAGAATTTGGACATTTTACATTCGTAAAAATTCTTTTTTCTATAGATGTAAACTTTATTGTCAGTAGTGCCTGCTACATATTGGTCTCTGGTAGGATGTTTGTCGAAAAATAGAAACTGAGCATTTTCAGGAAGCTTCCAATCAAAGTCATCCAATAGTTGATCGTCATGATAGCGATAGATTTTTTTGTTGGTTTGAACCATGATATTGCTATCTGCTTCAAAGAGGTAAGTGAAGTACTCATCTGGATCTTCTAAATAGGTGATGTATGATTTCTCTTGTCCGATATGATAGCGTATCAAATTGCTTTCACTGACGAAAAATGCGAGTGAATCCCTAACAATGGATTTGAAATAAAGACTTTCATCTGTTTTGTTCGGATTTAAAGAGATGAATTGATACTTGCCATCTTCGAAACCAAACTTACCAAAATCCCCTGCGCATCCCACATATATATGACCAACAGAATCAAAGTCGAGCGATAATGCTGCACTTGGGGTAGCCTGATAAACCCAATTATGTCCTTCGTAAAGCAGAACACCTGACCGATTGGCAATGCATAGTTGGCCATCATCATTGACCTTGAGTTCAAAATTGAGGTTGTCGAGCCCGTCTACATCTAACGAATAATGCGACAGTAAATAATCTCCTTTTTGACCATGTGCATAGCTGAATGCAAGTAAGAATAAAATTAACAGGTAACTCTTCAAAGTGGACTTAGGCATTGAGTTTAGATTTAGTAAAGAAGAACTTTCTAGTCAAATATAATAAGGTTGAGAATATTAACCTTCGGGTATTTTTTATAAAAAAATTAATACGTCAACTGATTTCGCACTTGGTACCAGGTAATCTTTAATTATCAATTATTTAATTCAAAGCAGATGAGCTGTTAGAGTAGTCTTTTATATTTGCCTAACTTTTTAAAAAAACACCGAATTCCTACTTGAAAATGGCGAATCATAGAGAAAAACTTGGAGCATTTTTGGAGAGCTCAAAATTCCAAAACTTCATTATTGGATTAATCATACTCAATAGTATCACGATCGGTATGGAAACTTCCAAACCCTTGATGCAAAACTTCGGTGTATTTTTTGAATGGATAGACGACGTCATTTTAGCCATATTCGTAATAGAGATTGTGCTCAAACTTTATTCTTTTGGTTTTCGATTTTTTAAGAGTGCCTGGAATATTTTTGATTTTCTCATTGTGGCGATTGCTGCTGTGCCTGCAGCTGGGTCTTTTTCAGTGTTCAGAACCATCCGAATCTTAAGAACACTTAGACTGATCAAAAACATACCCAAACTAAGATTGATCATAGAGGCATTGATTAAATCTATACCAAGTATAGGATGGATCATGGTGCTATTGGTAATGGTGTTTTACATTTTTGCAGTATTAGCCACCAACTTGTATAGTCAAGATTTTCCACAGTGGTTTGGTGATATTGGAGAATCTATGTTTACGCTATTTCAGATAATGACTTTAGAAAGTTGGTCTTCTGGCATTGCGAGGCCTATGATGGAGCAGACTCCACACGCTTACATTTTCTTTATTCCGTTTATTCTTATTGCTACATATACCACGCTTAACATATTTATTGCCATTGTGGTCAATACCATGAATGAAATGCATATGCAAGATGTGAAAGACGAAGAGGATATGAAATCAGAAATTACTTTGGCTGAACATCGCAAATCTCAGCATCAGATTGAATTATTAAATCGTAAGATTGATAAATTGATCAAGAAAATGGATCAATAAAAAATCCCATCACAGCTACTGTAATGGGACTTAAAATCAAACTAGGAAAATTACTTCTTTATACGTTTTATCCTGAATGAAAGTTTACCCTTTCGGTAAAAGCAAGGAAGTATCCCCATAACTCAGGAATCTGTAGTTATTGTTTAGTGCTTCCTCATAAATTTTTTGCCACTCGTCGCCTACAAAAGCAGCCACTAATAAAACCAACGTCGAAGCCGGCATATGGAAGTTGGTGAATAGCCCATTGGCAACTTTGAATTCATAGCCTGGGTAAATAAAAATCTCGGTTTCTCCTTTCAATTCATCAACCTTATCTTCATCCATTTTAGTCATAATAGCCTTCATCGATTCTTCTAATAACACGTCTTGTAGATGTGATTCATAAGGATCATTTTTCTCCACGAAAAATTTGGTTGAGTTGTTCTTAGACAATTTCACTCCATACCAGTAAAGGCTTTCTAAAGTCCGTAGGGCTGTTGTGCCGACTGGAATAATCGGCCCTTTGGCTGCCAAGATATTTTCTATATTATCACGATTCACAATGATGCGTTCGTTGTGCATGTCGTGGTTTTTGAAGTCAGCATCTTTGATTGGCCGAAAGGTGCCTGCACTTACATGCAAGGTCACACGATCTTGTTTTACACCTTTAGTCTTTAGTTGGTCAAGAATATCATCAGTAAAATGAAGTCCAGCCGTCGGGGCGGCTACTGCGCCTTCCAATTCTGAGAATACCGTTTGATAGCGGTCTTTGTCCTCTTCTTCTTCTTCACGATTGAGATAGGGAGGTAAAGGCACATGTCCAGCGGCTTCTACTATCGACAGAAATTCCTGATTTCCGGCCCATGAAAACTCAACTAGGTTTTGTTCACGATCTACTAGTCTGGCCTTAATTTCTAATTCATCATTGAGCTTCAACGAAAGCACATTGTCATCTTTCCATTTTTTTAGGTTGCCAATCATGCATTTCCAGGTGCATTTGTTTTTGGCCTTCAGTGCTTTTTGAAATTCAGAATGTGGAAGAATGGGCTCGGTCAAGAATACTTCGATCTGTGCTCCTGTCGATTTATGAAAGAAGAGCCTAGCGGCAATGACCTTGGTGTTATTCAGAAAAAGCAGTGCATTATTTGGTACTAGGTCAAGTACTTCTTTAAATGTCTGATGACTTATCTGACCAGCTTGATAGAGCAATAGCTTGGAGTCGTCTCTATTCGCCAACGGGTGTTTAGCGATGCGGTGTTCGGGAAGTTCGTACAAGTATTTTTCTAACGAAGTAGAATCTGAGGCCATCTGAAAATATATTAATTCGCCGTAGTTGGTCTTCTGACCAATTTCAAAAAATCAAAATTCTAATATTCTCACCATAATGCGAATCGAATGGCTAATTTTATTCTGAGTTTACTTGTCTTTTCGAACATAGTGAGAAATCTGGGTGGTGGCAACACCATCAAGGGCATAAACTAATTCTTTGAAAATTTCAGTGTTTGACTTCGATAGTAATCGGAGGAGTTTTGAAATTTTCTAGTCTTTTTGCTTACTTTTTTGGCAATGAAAAAAGTAAGAGCCTGTCTGGGTTGAAGACAATACTTGTTGCGACAGCCAAAATAATAGTGGCATACAAATGATTAGGTAATCTATTTTTCTCTACTGAAGTAACCTTAAAAATAATATGGGATTAATTCTGAAATTCACCAAACACGTACTCAAATTCAAATTTGATGCAGGCACCTCACGTGGTGTACTCAAAACCAAGGATGCCTGGATATTGAAGGTTTATCAATCGGGCAATCCCAAAATTTACGGTTTGGGTGAAGTCAGTACGATCGAACGATTGAGCTTTGACTACAGCGTTGATTTTGAAAATGAATTGGAAGAATTGAAGAAGGATTTGTCCCAACTTGAACTTCCTCAATCCGAAGAAGGCATATATAAATTGGTAAAAACGGTTGTGTCTGAATACCGACCAGCTATTCGATTTGGTTTGGAGACTGCATTACTCGATTTATTCCATGGCGGTAATTTCAAGGTCTTCGATAATTCCTTTTACAATGCTGAACAAGGTATTCCGATCAACGGATTGATCTGGATGGGCGAAAAGGATTTTATGAAACAGCAAATTGATGAAAAACTCAAGTTGGGCTTCAAATGTATCAAACTAAAAATTGGAGCGATTGATTTTGAAGCGGAGTGTGAGCTGCTGAGATACATTCGTTCGCAATATCCAGCTGACAAGCTTATTCTAAGAGTGGATGCTAATGGTGCATTTGTCACTCAAGATGTGCTTAAGAAACTGGAGCGACTCTTTGAATTTGATCTGCATTCTATAGAGCAGCCTATTATGCCCAAGCAACCCGAGGCAATGCAGCTGGTTTGTGAAAAGTCACAGGTGCCCATTGCGCTAGATGAAGAGTTGATTGGGGTATTTGGAAAAAGAGACAAGATCGAGTTGCTCAAGGATATTAAGCCAGATTACATCATCCTAAAACCTTCTTTAGTTGGGGGATTTGCGGCTACTGCTGAGTGGATCGAGATAGCCGAAGCTCAGCATATCGGCTGGTGGATCACTTCTGCTTTAGAATCCAATATGGGATTGAATGCCATTTGTCAGTTCACGGCAAACTATGACTATGTAGGACACCAAGGGCTAGGTACAGGTCAGCTATTCGAAAACAATATCCATTCTCCGCTTGCCATTCAAGGCGAGGAAATTGTCTACAATCAAACCCTTAGCTGGGATTATGCCGATCTCGAATTTAATTGATGCCTAAAAATCCTGAGTTGATCGAATTATTTTGTTTTTCAAATATGAATACAGGAACTTCTATAGCTTAATGCAACAAGGTTCGTTTATTAATCGATAACAACCACCTAAGGAAGAATTTGCATTCTATATTATGGATTTGCTGGATGCTGCAGCTTCGTCAGTCAAGCGTTCAGCATTTTCTTTTCCCAGGTATCTGTCGATCAAGTGATGCCCCAAGTAGATAAGGGGAGTAAGCAACACCGCTACACAAAACTTATAAATGTAATTGATGGTGCCCACTGCCAAGACTTGAGCAAAAGGCCATTGCGTATTTTCTGGCGCTAATAGGTAAAAAGCAATGAACAGGACCACAAAACTATCAATCAGCTGAGAGATCAAAGTAGAGCCTGTTGCACGGAGCCAGATCATTTTTGAACCAGTAATTCTTCTCAATTTTTGAAAGACATAAACATCCAACAATTGTCCAATCAAAAAAGCAATCAAAGACCCGATAATAATGCCTAGGCCTTGTCTGAAAATTGCCTTGAAGGCGTAGTTGATGTCGAAAGCTTTGCCTTCAGCATCAGTTCCATTCACACTAAGCCAAAAATCCGCAGGAGGTAAAATAGTTATCATATAAATGATGATAAATGCAAATGAGATCAATCCCGCAGTGAGAAAGCTAATTTTCTTTACACCCGCTTTTCCAAAATACTCATTGATGATATCTGTAGTAAGAAAAACCACGGGCCAGAGAATAACGCCAGCTGTCAAATTAAAATCCAACACGAAGTCGCCAAACAATTTGATCTGAGCAGGATTGATTCCTATGGCTTTCTCAGCAGAGAAGATCTTTACACCCACCAATTCAGCCAGCAGCGCACTAGTGATAAATATGCCAGCCAATACTAGAAAGAGATTTGTTTTTTTGTTTTGGAAGTCGGGTGAGGGGGTGTTCATTAAGTTTAACTTTTGTTGTGCAATATAAAATCATTTGCAATGAAGGCAAACTCAGGTTCATCATATCAAAAGGTGCAAGAACGAGATATCTCCTATGGGATGATTGAGTAGGGGATTAGAAGTTCGATAAGATTTCTCTCTTCACCTCCCTCCGGTCAGATCGTTCGAAATGACAAGTAAAGAGAGATTGTCTTTTTATTGTCATCTCGACCAGCGGGAGAGATCTTATCATCACTATTTACAGAATCTTCATTATTTTAAACCCATGAACCAACACAACTATTTTGTCTACATCACCACGAATCCAAATAAAACTACTTTGTATGTAGGTGTTACCAATGACCTACCTGCCAGAATAGGCCAACATTTCGAGAACAGAGGAAAATCAAAAACTTATGCTGGTAAGTATTTCTGTTACAATCTAGTGTATTGGGAAAGACATCAATATATTAATCATGCCATCCAACGAGAAAAGGAAATCAAAAAATGGAGAAGAGAGAAAAAGGAAGAATTGATTCATTCTATGAATCCTAAATGGAATTTTTTAAATGATGAGGTCAGAGATTAGAAGTTCGATAAGATTTCTCTCTTCACCTTCCTGCCGGTCGGATTGTTCGAAATGACAAAATAAATCGGACAATCAATATCCTATGTCATCTCGACCAGAGGGAGAGATCTCATCGTCAAAATGGAAACCTAAATAGTATATTTTATACCAACTACTCCACCCCAAAAACTTCCCCCTCAATTGCCAGTTCGGTATTTTCAAACACGCTTCTGGTTTCTTGGAGCATGGGCTCTAGCTCTTTGTAACGGGTGGAGAAGTGGCCGATGAGTAGTTTGCCTACCTTAGCTTTTTTTGCGATTGTGCCCGCCTGTTTGGTGGTGGTGTGGCAGGTGGCTTCGGCTCGGTCTTTCATGTCTTCCATGAAGGTGGCTTCGTGATAGAGCAGATCGACTTCTTTGATATAAGGCAATATGGCTTCGCTGTACTTCGTATCCGAGCAGAAGGCATAAGAGCAGGATCGTGCGGGATCCATGGTGTATTTGTCGTTGGCTAGGAGCACATTGCCGTCGTCATCTAATACGTCTTTACCGTCTTTTAGGGAAATGATTTTGAGTGGGGAAATGTCTTTTTCTAGCAGTCCTTTTTTGATTCTGCGTTTCTTAGGCTTTTCTCGAAAGAGAAATCCTGAGCAGTCGATGCGATGATCCAGTGGAAAGGAATGTACGGTCAGATTTACATTCTCAAACAACAATTCACTCTCTCCAGGCGTCCATTCAGTTAAATTAATCTTATAATTCAGCGAAGACTGAGAGTATTTGAGTTGGATGGCTATGATCTCTTTAAGCCCGGGAGGACCATAGATGTTCAGTTCCTTTTTTCTACCATACAAATGCAAAGAAGAAATCAATCCCATCAAACCATAAAAATGATCGCCATGCAAGTGGCTGATAAAAATGTGATCGATCCGCTGGGATTTAATCTTGAACTTCTTGAGGCGGAGCTGAGTGCCTTCGCCGCAGTCTATCAGGAAAGGCACCTGCATCATAGTAAGCAACTGTGAGGTCTGATGTCTATGATGCGCCGCTATGGCGGCATTGGAGCCGAGTATTTGTAAGGTAAATGACAATAAAAGTTGGTTTAGTTGATTGAGCAAATAGGGAGGAAGACTTAGTCCTCCTCGTTTTCAAAGCCTTGCTCAAGCTCGTTCATGAAGACTGCATCTACAGCTTCTTCCACGGTAGGCAGTATGTCCAAAACACCGTCTAACTGAGAGATTTTGATCAATTTCATGGCATGCTCTGAAACGCCTGAAAGAATGAAAGAACCTTCAGCTTCCGTAAAAACTCTATTGCCTACCAAAATGGCACTCAATCCAGAAGAGTCGATGTACTTCACATCAGACAGATCTACAATGATGTTTTTGATACCCTGACCCTGAATGGTCAAGAATTCTGATTTGAGATCTGGAGAAATGGTTGAATCCAATTTTTCCTCATCTACTTTAAGCGTATTGTATTTTTCTTGTCTGTCTAGTGTAAACTTCATAGTCTTTGATTTAAACTCTTATTGTAATTTAATCGATTTTTCGATGTTCGACTGAATGCGTGCTTCGATATCTTCAGTTGGCACGCGGTCGAACTGATCTCCGGTTATTTTTTCATAAAGCTCAATATAGCGTTCTGAAATGGAGTTGATTTTTTCTTCAGACATTTCTGGAACCGTTTGTCCATCCTTGCCTTGGAAACCTTCGGAGATTAACCATTGACGAACAAACTCCTTCGAAAGTTGTCTTTGTGGCTCGTTTTTATCTTGTAATTCCTGATAAGTGTCTTGATAGAAGTAGCGAGAAGAGTCGGGTGTATGTATTTCATCAATCAGAATAATCTTTCCTTCATACATACCAAATTCATATTTAGTATCCACCAAAATCAAACCTCTTTCAGCCGCCATTTCGGTCCCTCTTTGGAATAGTTTTCTGGTGTAGTCCTCTAATTGCACATATAGACTTTCTTCGACTATGCCTTTCGCTAAAATATCTTCTCTTGAGATGTCTTCATCGTGACCTTCATGGGCTTTGGTCGTTGGTGTAAGAATGGGCTCTGGCAGCTTGTCGTTTTCTTTCAATCCTTCTGGAAGAGCCACGCCGCAGACTTGTCTTTTACCAGCTTTGTATTCTCTGGCGGCATGACCAGCGAGGTAGCCACGAATGACCATTTCTACCTGAAAAGGTTCGCATCTTTTGCCTACGGTTACGTTCGGGTCAGGCACTGCTTCCACCCAGTTTGGGACAATGTCAGCAGTTGCTTCAAGGAAGCGAGCAGCGATTTGATTCAGTACTTGCCCTTTGTAAGGAATGGGTTTCGGTAATACTACATCGAATGCAGAAATTCTGTCCGAAGCCACCATCACGAGTTGGTTTTCGAACTCATACACGTCGCGCACTTTGCCGGTGTATTTTTTGGTCTGCCCTTCGAATTTGTAGTTGGTAGATTTTAGCCCTTTTGTCATGTCGCAAAAGTACATAATAGAAACTTTTCGAAAGTTTCAAACTTTAGAAAAGTTATGAGCATTCGGGTAATCTGCCTTTGGTTAGCACTGCTATTTTCGAGCTGCACGAGAACCGCAAAGGATAGCCCGAATAAATCGGGCTATAACGTAATTGCTATTTACTCAAAACCAACCGCCCAAACTTATAAGTCTCCTTTTTTAGGACGTCACCTTTTTTGTCGAAGAAAGTCCACTCGCCATTCTTTTCATTGCGAGTATAGCGTCCAGTGATTTCTGGATCTTGTGATTTGTAGTATTTGATGTATTCGCCATCGAGTCGGTCGAATTTGTAGTTCAGCTCTTCGGCTTTTTTCCCGTTGCTAAAATAAACCATTGCCTCCCCGTGCTTTTTGCCTTTTTCGTAAGGTTCTACTTTGGCTATGTTTCCTTTGTCATCGTATTCCGTGCGTTTGCCTTCTAGCTTGCCGAGGGCATAGTTTTCTTTAATCACCAGATCGCCTTTGGAGTTAAAATATTTCCAGGTGCCGGATTTGAAGTCGTCTTTATACTGTCGTGTGGCTATTAGCTTACCTGATGGATTATATTCTTCAGCGGTCCAGTTTTTTTCTTCATTAGAATAATTGGCCTTGATTTTCAATTCCCCGTCAGGGAAATAAGTGAAATTGGCGCCAGTCATTTTATCATTTACAATGTTTAGTTTCTTCTCCAAACTTCCATCTTCGTAGTAAGATTTGAATTCGCCATCACGCATGCCGTTTTCATATTGTCCTTGCATTTTGACCTGGCCATTGCTGTAGTATTTGATATAATCCCCGTGCAATGAATGATTGGATTGAGTGGCTTTCGTATCCATTTGCCCGTTGGGATAGTAGCTGATCATAACACCGTCAATTACCCCAAAAGTGTAGTTGATTTTTGATTTGGGAGAACCGGATTCGTAGTAGGTGGTATTGAGTCCGTGTTGTTTGCCATTCTTGTAATTGACCTCTTCTTTCAGTATGCCTGAAGGAAAATATTCTTTGACTAAACCATCGGGTTTGCCATTTTTGAAAGCAGTGGTATTTTTAACTTTCCCTGTCGGATAATAGGTAATCAGTTCTCCAATAAGAGAATCATTCCTGAACTGTACTTGTTGGATTAGATTACCTTTCTGATCATAAACTTCTGTTGTGCCTTGCCTCAAACCATTTTCATAGGTCGTCTTTCGCTGGGTGATACCGTTTTCATAAATATTCAGGAATTCTCCTTCGCGCTTGCCATTTTGATACTGGCCAGTCACGATCACCTGACCTGATGGACTGAACTTCTTGTAGGGACCTTCAAGAACTAAGGTGTCTTTCTCCACCACATAGTACTCCTCCTTCAAGGCGTATCTTTCATCGTCATAATAGGTTTTTATTTTTTCCTGTGCCCAGGAATACTGGGTCATCAAGCATAAGAATAAAAAACTGATTACGTACTTCATTTATTTTTCAAGCTGATTAATTGAAACTCAAAGTGTTTAAAACAAAAAAGACTTTAGACTTGAGTTTCCTCAAATCTAAAGTCTCTTACGTCTAATTTTGTATTTTATTATGCTTTTTCTATCACGATAGCAGAAGCACCTCCGCCACCGTTGCAAATACCTGCCACACCGATATTGCCACCTTTCTGGTGAAGTACAGAATTTAGTGTAGTGATGATTCTAGCACCAGAACATCCTAGCGGGTGACCCAAAGCCACAGCGCCTCCAAATGCATTGACACTATCTGGGTTCAAGTCCATTTCTTTGATGTTGGCTAATGCTACTGCAGAAAATGCTTCGTTGATTTCGTAAAAGTCAACATCCGATTTTTCGATACCCGCATTTTTGATAGCCTTAGGAATAGCCAAAGATGGAGCAGTTGTAAACCAAAGTGGCTCCCGTGCTGCGTCAGCAAAACCTCTGATCTTAGCCACTGGAGTCAATCCTAATTCTTCCATTTTAGACTTGCTCATCAAGATGAGCGCAGAAGCTCCGTCATTGATAGTAGAAGCATTGGCGGCCGTTACCGATCCGTCTTTGTTGAATACAGGACGCAAAGAAGGAATTTTTTCGAATTTCACATTCTTGTATTCTTCATCTTCAGTCATTACGATAGGATCGCCTTTTCTCTGAGGGATCTCCACTGGTACAATCTCATTTTTGAATAAACCGTTTGCTACAGAGTCAGCGATTTTCTTGTAAGAATTGATCGCAAATTCATCCTGAGCTTCTCGAGAAATGTTCATTTCCTTAGCAGTATTATCTGCGCAACTGCCCATTGGAAACTGATGATAGGGCTCCCAAAGTCCGTCGTGCATCAATCCATCTAGTAACTGACCATGCCCGTATCCATGTCCGTATCTTGCTTTAGGTACATAATACGGCACATTCGACATGCTTTCCATTCCACCTGCAACAATTACATCAGCATGACCAAGCATAATGCTTTGCGCGCCAAGCATCACAGATTTCATCCCTGAAGCACATACTTTATTAATCGTAGTACAAGGCACGTTGTATCCTATGCCTGCTCCGATGGCAGCTTGTCTGGCTGGAGCCTGACCAAGGCCAGCAGAGACCACATTGCCCATAAATACTTCATCCACTGATTCGGCTTTGACGCCTGCTTTTTCTAGTGCGCCTGTGATGGCGATCGATCCAAGTTTGGTAGCTGTAAGGCTGGAAAGGCTTCCGCCAAAACTTCCGATTGGCGTTCTAACCGCCGATACTATATATACTTCTTGCATTTGCTTACTGGGTTAATATTTTATAATGGTAAAAATAAAAAGGACAGGGCATTCTAAGGCTAATAAGCAGTATTATTTGACCAAATAAGAATAGTCTGCTGAAGAAAGTCGACCCCGTAGAATAATATCTATTTGTTGGAAAATACCAATTGGTATTTTGAAGGTATTACATGCAATATCCGAATATTGTTATGCTCTTTAGATTATATCTCACTCAATCTCACCAGTGCCTTATCCTTAATAATACTCTGTACTGGGCGTCTTTCGATTTTGGACTCGAGCCAGGAAATAATATCAAAATAAATAAATGCCCGTCGCTCATAGGGGTCTTTGGCCAGTGGAATCAGGTTTTCACGCAAAGTGCGAAATCGTTTGATTAATTCGTCTTGCGTGATATTAGTTTTCAATCTTACCAAGAAGTTGAGAATATACTTTTGATAGAGGTGTAAATCTTCTTTTTTGAGTAGAAACCGATAGGTAGATCGAACGTAATACTCTATTAATTCCATATTACCCAACTCATAATGAGCGATGAGGTTCAGTATCCGTGCGAATCCATGTATGTCTTCTCTCAAATCAGCTTCTTTTGAATTGATGATTTGATTGAGCCAATGTATGGCTGTATGGTAATTGTCATTTCCGAAGTAAAGACAAGCCGTTTTGTAAAAAAGGATCACTTTCGAATGCATATCGATCTGACTAATGAACTGTTCCATACCAGGCTTGATTCGCTCCATCAACTTCACCCCGCGCTCAAAATCCCCCATCAAAAACAGACGGTTGAACTCATGAACGAAAGTGTACTTCAAGAGCTTCATCCGAATATTTTCATTCAATTGAGCTGGTGGGAGGTTATTAAGCGCTCTGAGTTCTCGAGTTGTGGCTTGAAACTCTCGGTATTTCAAAAGCTTGTTTTGAGCGATCAATAAGTTATTCAGACTATTGATATACGCTTCTAGCATTGAATTGATTAGAGCTTTGTTTTCATTAAATAGGTTGACCAGTTTATTGGCATACTGAAATCCTTTCTCAAAATCTTGAAGAAAAAAGTAATAACCAACATAGAGGTTGTAGAGGCTGATTTTCTCACTGTTAGACAGTTCATCCTCAACAAAAACTGGTAAAGTCGCTGCAAAAACATTTTGAATTTTATTGTAATCGCTTTCGCTTCGGATGAAGCCAATCTTTTGGTATAATGACTGCAATTTTACTTGTAGGTTAGAAAAGGAATTGATGTTATTGATTCGGTTATTGACACGCTGAACATCGGCAATAATGTCATTGGTTCTGGCTATGTGTTCCTTGCCAGAAGTATGGAAGAGCACTTGCTTTTCCCACTTCAATATCTCCAATTGCATTTCGAGGTTTCCTCCCTTAATCGCGATTTTCTTTACCTTCTTAATTACTTCCGCACATTGCTTGTAGAGCCCTTTGTTGAACAATATCTCAGCATGATCGATCATATCCCGAATTTTGATATTCGGCAATGTATTGGAATTGTAATCTCTAAGGGCATTAAGGATTTTAGTGTATAAGTGAGCTTTCATATTAGAAAGCTGTGTCGGTTTGATAGATGTATCCTTTTTCAATATTTCATCATCATCAAATACAGTCTGACTTTCAAGAATATTAAAAAGCTTGGAAAATTTTTTTTCTTCTCCGTTTGCCATTGAGAGCTTGAAATAGCGCTTTTCACTCTTTTTGAGTGATTTGATCAAATGGAACAAAGCGTCTGATCTCTCTTTAGACATTGTAATTAAAATTGCGTTTTATTACTAATGGAGTTAAATAATGGACAAAAGTAATCATTTTAGAAATCGTAATTAAATAAATAATAGGCATTTTTTAGCGAATTGTCGCTAAGTAGTTTTGTAGCCAGAATTAAATGAGAACTATGGACAATCGCATACACATTTTCGATACCACACTACGAGATGGGGAACAAGTGCCAGGTTGCAGGCTAGATACCAAAGGCAAACTCTTGATTGCCGAGCAATTAGAACATCTTGGAGTTGACATTATAGAAGCTGGATTTCCTATATCCAGTCCCGGTGATTTCGAATCTGTTTCAGAGATTTCAAAATTAGTAAAAGAAACAACAGTTTGCGGTTTGACCCGAGCGGTACAAAAAGACATAGAATGTGCGGCTGAAGCATTGAAGCATGCCAAGCGACCTCGAATCCATACGGGGATTGGCACTTCAGATCAGCATGTATTCACTAAAATCAAAACCACAAGAGAAGACATCATTGCTAGAAGTAAGCAGGCGGTCAAGTGGGCTAAGAATTTTGTGGATGATGTGGAATTCTATGCAGAAGATGCGGGTCGAACAGAGAATGCATTTTTGGCTCAAGTCATTGAAGCGGCTATTTCTGAAGGGGCAACAGTGGTCAATATTCCCGATACTACGGGTTATTGTTTGCCAGAAGAGTATGGAGCTAAAATCAAATACTTGATGGATAACGTCAAGGGAATTGAGAAAGCTGTTATTTCAACTCATTGTCACAATGACCTTGGATTGGCTACAGCCAATTCTATTGCGGGTATTCAGAATGGTGCTCGTCAAATCGAATGTACGATCAATGGCATCGGCGAAAGAGCTGGAAATACTTCACTCGAAGAAGTGGTGATGATCATGCGCAAGCACAATTGGATGAAATCTGATACGGAGATTGATGCCACTCGTTTGAACGCCATGTCAAGGCTGGTGTCGGAAACCATGAGAATGCCAGTACAGCCTAATAAAGCGATCGTTGGAAGCAACGCGTTTGCTCACTCTTCTGGGATTCACCAAGATGGTGTGATCAAAAACAGAGACAATTATGAAATCATCGATCCAGCAGAGGTTGGAGTAGATGAATCTTCAATTGTGCTTACGGCAAGAAGTGGAAGAGCTGCATTAAACTACAGAGTAGAAAAGCTCAATGTCAACTTGAATAAAGAAGAATTGGAGAAAGTCTATCACGAATTTTTGAAAGTGGCAGACAAGCACGATGTAGTCGATGACAAATTGCTTAAAAGCATGTTGAGCGAGTATTTGATGACTAATGTAGAAATGTAGAAGATGGATAATTACAACAATAAAAATAACCCAGAAAAAGAAAATCAACAGTTGGAAGCCTTACATGAGGATTTCGAAATGGACAAGAAGGCATTGAATGCCAGAGTCTTTTTGGCCTCATCCCAATGCAGGGGAACCAATGAGAACTTTTTGTATGCCTTTGGCTGCGAATAAAAAAGGGTAAACGTCATTCAGCAATGGATGGCTTTTTTAATAAGTAATTAATTAGAGAATTAGATTAAACGTGGAAGCAAAAACATTATTTGATAAGATCTGGGATGCTCATGTGGTGAGCGAGATCGAAGGAGGGCCAAGCGCCATATATATTGATTGTCACTTGATTCACGAAGTGACCAGTCCACAGGCTTTTGCAGGAATTGAGAAAAGAGGCGTACCTGTATTCAGACCAGATCAAACATTCGCCACACCTGATCACAACGTACCAACTGAAAACCAGCACTTGCCAATCCAAGATGCATTGTCAAAATTTCAAGTAGACAAGCTGACCGAAAATTGCGAAAAACATGGCGTGTCATTGTACGGATTGAATCATCCATACCAAGGCGTGGTGCACGTCGTAGGACCACAGCTGGGATTGACTCAGCCAGGAATGACCATCGTATGTGGAGACAGCCACACGTCTACGCATGGCGCTTTTGGTGCCATTGCTTTCGGTATCGGAACGAGTGAGGTGGAAATGGTTTTGGCGTCGCAATGTATCATGCAGCCTAAGCCTAAGAAAATGAGAATCACCGTAAATGGTGATTTGGGAGCAGGTGTTACTGCTAAAGATTTGGTGCTTTACATTATTTCAAAAGTGACTGCTGGTGGAGGAACAGGCTACTTTATTGAGTATGCAGGCTCGGCATTCGAAAACCTTTCTATGGAAGGTAGAATGACTGTTTGTAATATGAGTATCGAAATGGGTGCAAGAGGAGGCTTGATTGCTCCTGATGAAACCACTTTCGAATATGTGCAAGGAAGAGAAAAAGCACCGCAAGGCGCTGATTTTGATAAAGCCGTTGAAGAGTGGAAAAAATTGAAAACTGACGATGATGCAGTGTTCGATAAAGAACTAGAATTTGACGCCGCCGACATCGAGCCTATGATCACTTATGGTACGAATCCAGGCATGGGCACAAAGATCAAATCTTCTATTCCAGCCTTGACAGAAATTGAAAAATCTGAACAGGAGTCGTTCCAGAAGTCTATGCACTACATGGGATTCTCTGATGGAGATGTATTGGTAGGCAAGCCAATAGATTATGTGTTCGTGGGTAGCTGTACCAACGGTCGTATTGAAGATTTGAGAGAAGTAGCTGCCTATGTGAAAGGCAAACAAAAAGCCGAAAATATTACCGCTTGGATCGTACCTGGTTCGAAACAAGTAGAAAAACAAGCGCAAGAAGAAGGTTTGGTTGAAGTGCTTGAAGAAGCAGGTTTCAAATTGAGACAGCCAGGTTGTTCGGCTTGTTTGGCTATGAACGATGACAAAGTGCCAAAAGGGAAATACGCAGTTTCTACTTCCAACAGAAACTTCGAAGGAAGACAAGGGCCTGGCTCTCGTACCTTATTGGCTAGCCCGTTGACTGCCGCTGCGGTGGCTGTTGCTGGCAAAATTGTAGATCCTCGTGAACCTGTAAACGCTTAATCAGATGGCTATAGAAAAATTCATAACAATAAAATCATCGGCAGTTCCAGTAGCTACCGAAAATGTAGATACAGATCAAATCATTCCAGCAAGATTCTTGAAGGCAACGACCAGAGAGGGTTTTGGTGAAAACTTATTCCGTGATTGGAGATATGATGGAGATGGAAATGAAATTCCTGATTTTCCATTGAACGACAAAAAATACTCAGGCACCATCTTGGTCGCGGGTAAAAACTTTGGTTGTGGATCGAGCCGTGAGCACGCTGCTTGGGCCGTTCATGATTATGGGTTCAAAGTAGTTGTGTCTAGTTTCTTCGCAGATATTTTTAGAAACAATTGTTTGAATAATGGTGTGCTTCCAGTACAAGTGTCTGTGGAGTTTGCTGAAAAAGTGTTTACTGCAATAGCTGCTGACCCAAATGCACAGTTTGAAGCTGACTTAGATGCGCAGACATTCACTATTTCTTCAACTGGAGAATCGACAGATTTTGAGATCAGTCCATACAAGAAGGAATGTTTGCAAAATGGATATGATGATATCGATTATCTGATATCCTTGAAAGATAAAATAGGCGAATACGAAGCAGCGCGAGCTTAATGAAAGTAGAAATCCTAGATACGACCCTTCGAGATGGCGAACAAACGTCAGGCGTGGCTTTCACCGAAAGCGAAAAGCTGACCCTCGCCCAACTCATCATAGATGAGCTGGGTGTGGACCGTTTGGAGATTGCCTCTGCGCGAGTTTCGAAAGGCGAGTATCGTGGGGCACAAAATATTCTGGATTGGGCCAATCAAAATGGTCACGGACACAAAATCGAAATACTTGGTTTTGTGGATGGTGGCAAATCATTGGACTGGATCAAAGAAGCCAATGGACAAGTGATGAACTTGTTGACTAAAGGCTCATTGAAACATTGTAAGGCACAATTAAGGAAAACTCCTGAAGAGCACTTGGCAAATATTGCTGAAACCATTGCCTACGCAGACGAATTGGGAATAGCTGTCAATGTCTATCTAGAAGATTGGTCTAATGGTATGATTGATTCTCCTGAATACGTCTATCAAATGGTGAAAGGTCTGCAAAAGACCAGCGTGAAAAGAATCATGTTGCCAGATACGCTGGGCGTACTCAACCATGGAGATGTAAGCAAATTCTGCAAAGAAATGGTGAAGCGTTTTCCAAACGTCCATTTCGATTTTCATGCGCACAATGATTATGACCTTTCTGTCGCCAACGTTTTCGAGGCGTTGAAAGCAGGAATGAAAGGGATTCATACCACCTTGAATGGATTAGGAGAACGCGCAGGCAACGTACCAATTTCGAGTGTAGTGGGTATCATGAAAGATCATCTCAACTTAGAAGTGAATCTGGATGAGACCAAGTTGTACAAAGTGAGCAAGGTGGTAGAAGCATTCTCTGGCGTACGTATTCCAGCCAACAAACCATTGATTGGAGAATTTGTGTTTACACAAACTTCTGGCGTTCATGCTGATGGTGACAGCAAAGACAATTTGTACCAGACGGCCTTAGAGCCTACCCGCTTCGGGCGATCTTATACTTATGCCTTAGGCAAGCTTTCGGGCAAGTCTAACATCCATAAGAATTTGGACGAATTAGGCATTCAGTTGTCGAGCGATGAGATCAAGAAAGTAACCGAACGAATCATTGAGCTGGGCGATAAGAAAGAGAGCATAACGCAAGAAGATTTGCCGTTTATCGTGAATGATGTTTTGGGTAATTCAGTTTCTGACCCAACGGTCGAAATTTTGAATTATTCGCTCTCTGTTGCGAAAGGACTCAAACCCTCAGCGACGATTTCGGTAAGCTTGGATGGTATCGTCCAAGAAGAAACGGCTCCTGGAGATGGACAATACGATGCATTTATGAATGCCTTGTTGAAGATCTACGCAACTGTAGGAAGAACCTTTCCGAAGTTGGTAGATTATGAAGTAAGGATACCACCTGGGGGAAATACAGATGCACTTGTGATGACGACTATTTCATGGAATTGGAATGGAAAAATATTAAAAACCAAAGGGCTAGACCCTGACCAAACCGTGGCGGCAATCAAAGCAACCACACGAATGTTGAACATAGTAGAAAGTAAAGAAGTAAAAGAATATGCAGTTTAAAATAGCTACCCTTCCTGGAGACGGAATTGGACCTGAGATAGTAGAACAGGCAGTGAAAGCCATGAAATCAGTGGGAGAGGTTTTCAACCATGAATTTGATTTTCAATATGCAGAAGTAGGTGCTTCCGCCATCGATAAAGTAGGAGAACCTTATCCAGAAGCTACACACAATCTATGTATGGCGTCGGATGCAGTACTATTTGGAGCGATCGGAGATCCTAAATATGACAACGATCCGTCAGCTAAGGTTCGTCCAGAGCAAGGCTTGTTGAAGATGAGAAAATTGTTGGGTTTATATGCCAACATCCGTCCAGTGGTGACTTTTCCTTCATTGAACTATAAGTCACCTTTGAAAGAAGAAATTGTAGAAGGGTCTGACTTTGTAGTGATTCGAGAGTTGACAGGTGGTATCTACTTTGGAGAGCCAAGAGGTAGGTCTGAAGATGGGAATACAGCTTTTGATACTTGTGTGTACAAAAGAGAAGAGGTCGAAAGAATCTTGGAATTGGCGTACGAATATGCTGGTAAAAGAAGAAAGCATTTGACCGTAGTGGACAAAGCTAATGTATTGGGAACTTCAAGATTGTGGAGAGAAGTAGCTCAGAAAATGGAGAAAGAACGAGCGGATATCCAGACGGAATACATGTTTGTAGATAACGCAGCCATGCAGTTGATTCAGTGGCCGAAGAAGTTCGACGTGATGGTGACTGAGAATATGTTTGGCGATATACTTTCTGATGAAGCAAGTGTAATTACAGGTTCTATGGGCTTGTTGCCGTCGGCTTCAGTTGGGGTGCATACTTCAGTGTTTGAGCCAATCCACGGATCGTACCCTCAGGCCACTGGCAAGAACATCGCCAACCCGATTGCTACTATTCTTTCAGCCGCAATGTTGCTAGAGTCTTTGGACTTGATGAAAGAAGCTGAAGTGATCAGAAACGCAGTGAATCAAGTGATCGAAGAGAGCTACTTGACAGAAGATTTGAACAAAGAAAATGCAAAATCTACTACAGAGGTAGGAGATAAGATAGCCGAACTGATCCGTGCAAGTAGCACAGTATTAGAAGGTTAGGTAATATAGTATCAAAAATTGCCTAAAATGCTAGGATGATAAAAATGAAATGTTCTACCTTTGGAATTCGAAAGAACAACAAAAATGAAGAACATTATTGTCATAGCATTAGCGATTATTACTGAGGTCACAGTCACCTCAGATCGGGAATGATATGCAATAGTTTAAAAAGATATTCTAAAGCGTCATTCCCAACAGGATGGCGCTTTTTTTATTTATACGCCGAAGTGAATTGAGAAATTCACATAGGATAATACCCAAATGTTGACCCAAAAAATGATAACGACAATTGTCACAGTATTAGCCATCGTGATTATTACCATTATTGGTAGTACGTGAGAGAGGTATATAAGAATTTAATTATTCAAAAGCCTTTCTCCAGCGAGAAAGGCTTTTTTTATGACAAGAATCGAATAAAAGAAATTATTAACTAAAGAGACAGACTATGTATTACAACGACAACTCGATCCTTTTCCTAGACGGAC
Organism: Reichenbachiella sp.; assembly: GCF_039969095.1. Classification (GTDB taxonomy): domain Bacteria; phylum Bacteroidota; class Bacteroidia; order Cytophagales; family Cyclobacteriaceae; genus Reichenbachiella. Next base: position 263,953 of record NZ_JBDVOL010000008.1, on the reverse strand, counting down.
AGTGGGTAAAAGCATCAGAAGCTAAAGTTGACTTGTTTAGCCAGACCATGCACTATGGCAATGGCGCCTTTGAAGGGATCCGCTCGTACGCAGGTGCCGCCGGACCTAACGTCTTCAAGGCCAAGGAACATTTTGAAAGACTAAAATACTCTGCTGAGAAGATGGGTATTAAAATCAGCCAGTCCGTCGATGAATTAGTCAAAGTCTCTTATGAGTTATTGGATCGCAATGGATTGAGCAATGCTTACATCCGCCCAATGGTTTATCTCGGAGCCAATATGAAACTACTCTCTTGTGGAGAGGTGCATATCATGATGGCAGCCTGGGATTGGCCTCCATACTTGGGTGATGAAGCCTTGAAAGTAATGATTTCTTCTGTAGAGAGACCAAACCCTAAGTCGATCCCTGTAGACGCCAAAGTAACTGGTAACTACACCAATTCGATCATGGCATCTAACGAAGCCAAAAAAAATGGGTACGACGAAGCGCTACTTTTGGATTCGGAAGGTTATGTAGCAGAAGGATCTGGTCAGAATTTCTTCTTTGTGAAAGATGATGTGATTTATACGCCACCACTGGGTAATATCCTTCCTGGTATCACCAGAGCGACCATCATAGAATATGCGATGGAATTGGGCTATCCAGTAGTAGAAAAACTGTTCAAGCCTGAAGAAATGAAAGGCGCAGAAGTGGCTTTCTTCACAGGTACGGCAACAGAAGTGGCAAGTATTAAATCGATCGACGATATGGAGTTTGCTGCCGATTGGAAAGAAACAGTGGCTTACGATCTTTTTCTTATGTATCGCCAACGAGTGAGCAATGCAGAATTAAGTGAGTTCACTTTAGTCTAGCTACCTCAGTTATCTAAATACTAATATCTAAAGTCTAAATACTATAATGTTAAATAAATACAGCAAAACGATCACTCAAGACCCTTCGCAGCCAGCTTCTCAGGCGCAGTTGTACGCCACTGGATTGTCAGAAGAAGATTTGAAAAAAGCGCAAGTTGGGATTGTGAGCACAGGGTTCGAAGGCAATCCGTGCAACATGCATCTCAATATTCTTTCACATCAGGTGAAAAAAGGTGTTCGTGAGGCAGATCTAGTAGGATTGATCTTTCACACCATAGGCGTGAGCGATGGGATTTCTAATGGTACGACAGGGATGAAATATTCTTTGATTTCCAGAGACATTATTGCTGATTCCATTGAGACTGTGGTCAATGCTCAATTTTATGATGCTGTAGTGCCTGTAGTAGGATGCGATAAAAATATGCCTGGCTCAATCATGGCCTTGGGTCGTTTGAACAGACCAGGGTTGATGGTTTATGGTGGCACAGTAAAGCCAGGCAAGTGGAAAGGCGAAGACCTGAACATTGTTTCGGCATTTGAGGCTTATGGCCAAAAGCTAGCCAACAATATTTCGGATGAAGATTATAATGGAATTATCAAAAATTCAATTCCAGGTCCAGGAGCATGTGGAGGTATGTACACAGCCAATACCATGTCTTCGGCTATCGAAGCTATGGGTATGAGTTTACCATCTTCTGCTTCTAATCCTGCTGAAAGCGAAGACAAAAAGCAAGAGACTTATAGAGTAGGACTAGCAGTAAGGCATTTGCTCGAGCAAGACTTGCGTCCAAAAGATATCATGACCAAAGAGGCTTTTGAAAATGCCATCCGAATCATCATGATTTTAGGAGGCTCTACGAATGCGGTGCTTCACCTGATCGCCATGGCGAAATCAGTAGATGTGCCAATAGGTTTGGACGACTTTCAGAGAATTTCTGATAGTACACCATTTATAGCTGATTTGAAACCAAGTGGTAAATATTTGATGGAAGATCTACATTTTGTTGGAGGTGTTCCAGCAGTAATGAAGGCTTTGTTGCATGAAGGATACCTACACGGCGACTGCATGACGGTGACAGGCAAAACTTTGGCTGAAAATATTGAAGAAGGGCCGTCATTGAAGGAAGGACAGCAAATCATCCATTCATTCTCTGATCCGATCAAACCATCGGGTCACTTGCAGATCTTGTATGGCAATTTGGCACCAGAAGGTTCAGTAGCGAAGATTACCGGTAAAGAAGGAGAATACTTCGAAGGGCCAGCCAGATGTTACGACGATGAGTTCGAGGCAATCGAAGGTATCGGAAAAGATGTGAAAAAAGGTGAAGTGATTGTCATCAGACAGTCAGGACCTAAGGGCGCGCCAGGCATGCCAGAGATGTTGAAACCTACAAGTGCCGTCATGGGCGCTGGACTCGGTAAAGATGTAGCATTGATCACAGATGGTAGATTCTCAGGTGGATCTCACGGTTTTGTGGTAGGACACGTTACGCCGGAGTCGCAAGAAGGTGGGCCTTTGGCATTGGTGAAGGATGGCGACATCATTAGCATCGATGCAGTAAAAAATGAAATGAATTTGAAAATTTCTGATGAAGAAATGGCGAAGAGAAAAGCGGCATGGAAACAGCCAGCTTACAAAGCCACAAAAGGAATTCTTAAAAAATATATCAATCAAGTAGCATCAGCTTCAGAAGGCTGTGTAACTGACGAATAACCTAAAATGAACCAAGAAATAAGAGCAAAGACATAAGAAGTCTTGAATCTTGATTCTTAAATCTTGAATCTATCAAAATGAACACATCGACACTAGAATTGGAAGAGAAACCAAAACAAGGTACGAAAAGATTGACGGGGTCTCAGGCATTGCTTGAGTGCTTGCTTGCCGAAGGAGTGGAGACACTTTTTGGCTATCCAGGCGGAGCCATTATGCCAGTCTATGATGAATTATATAAGTATGCTGACCGACTAAATCACATCTTGGTTCGTCATGAGCAAGGCGCTGCACATGCCGCGCAGGGGTTCGCAAGAGTCAATGGGAAAACCGGCGTCTGTATGGCCACTTCTGGCCCAGGTGCGACTAATTTGATTACTGGTATCGCAGATGCGCAAATTGATTCTACGCCGATGGTTGCAATTACAGGTCAGGTGTTTTCTCACTTGTTGGGAACTGACGCCTTTCAGGAGACTGATGTGATCGGCATATCCATGCCAGTAACCAAATGGAATTTTCAAGTAACTAAAGCCGAAGAAATTCCGATGGCTATTGCCAAGGCATTTTATATTGCCAACACTGGCCGTCCGGGACCAGTATTGATTGATATCACTAAAGATGCGCAAATCACTGAATTCGATTTTCCATTGTACGAAAAATGCACGAAAATCAGAAGTTACCATCCATTTCCAATTCTGGAAAAGTCGAAAGTAACAGAAGCTGCAGCGCTGATTAATCAAGCGAAAAAACCTTTGATGCTGGTTGGACATGGTGTTTTGATCTCGCAGGCTCAAAGTGAGTTGTTGGCTTTCGCTGAAAAGGCTGAAATTCCAATGGCTTCTACACTGCTAGGTTTGTCAGCCGTGCCAAACAAACATCCACTTTATGTGGGTATGTTAGGAATGCACGGCAATTATGGCCCCAATTTGAAGACCAACGAAGCGGATGTAATCATAGCCGTAGGTATGCGATTTGATGATCGGGTGACTGGCGATTTGAGTAGGTATGCTAAGCAAGCAAAAATTGTTCATATCGAAATTGATCCAGCTGAGGTTGATAAGAACGTAAAAACAGATGTGGCAATCGTGAGCGATGCCAAAGCAGCCTTGATTCAATTAGAAAAGGAAATCACTTCAAATAAACATGGAGCATGGCTTCAGGAATTTAGCGATTGTGATGCCAAGGAATTTGAGAAGGTAGGGAAACTTGACCTCCATTCTGAAAAGGACGAAATAAAAATGGCAGAAGTCATCAAATTGATCTCTGACCAAACGAAAGGAAAAGCAGTTGTTGTGACTGACGTAGGACAGCACCAAATGATAGCGAGTCGATATTATGCTTTCGATGATACGCGGTGCAACGTGACTTCTGGAGGCTTAGGTACGATGGGATTCTCCTTGCCAGCAGCGATGGGGGCTAAAGTGGCTCGCCCAGAAAAGCAGGTGATTGCAGTTATTGGTGATGGTGGTTTTCAAATGACCATCCAGGAGTTGGGTACTATTTTCCAGAGCAATATTGGAGTGAAAGTATTGATTTTGAATAATCAATTCTTAGGAATGGTTCGTCAGTGGCAGGAAATGTTTTTTGACAAAAGGTACGCACATACGGAAATGATCAACCCCGATTTTCAATTGATATCTAAGGGATATGGCATTCCTTGTAATAAAGTGACAAACCGAGATGAATTGGCTGTGGCTGTAGATGTTTTCTTGGAGCACGAGGGGCCTTATTTGCTGGAAGTGTGTGTAGAACAGGAAGGGAATGTTTTCCCAATGGTTCAGACTGGAGCGTCTGTTGCAGAAGTAAAACTAGAAGCATAGTAATCATGGAAGAAGAAAAACAATATACCATATCAGTATTGACCGAAGATAGAGCTGGTTTACTCAATCACCTCACTGTTATCTTAAACAGAAGAAAAATCAATATTGATTCTCTCAACGTTTCGACTACAGAAGTGGCCGGAATTAGTAGGTTCACTATTGTGATTACCACTACGCGTGACAGCGCAGACAATTGCTGCAAGCAATTTAGAAAGCTCATCGAAGTGTTGGGTGCTTTTGTTTACGAAGAAACCGAGATCTACTACCAAGAAATCGCCTTGTACAAGGTTCCTACTTCGGTATTCCTTAATGGAAATAAAATAGAAACTTTAGTTCGTAACAATGGTGCAAGAATTCTGGTGATCGAAGAAGATCATATCATCATCGAAAAAACGGGACACATTGCAGATACCCACGACCTCTACAAAAAACTAGAGCCATTAGGGCTATTGGAGTTTGTAAGGTCGGGTCGGGTGGCGATTTCCAAATCAAAGCGTAAGACGGAAGCTTACATCAAAGAATTGGAAGAGACCAAGTCGAACCTGCTGAGTATAAAAGACTACTAATCAGATATTAGACATTAGTATCTAGACTTTAAAAAAAAGGGTCTAAATACTAGTGTCTAACTACTAAATACTATAAAAGTAATGCGCCAAGTACTACTACATGAAGGATCGAGTCAGCTAGACTATGAAATCAGAGACATAGTCAAGAAAGCTGAAGCCCTACAAGCGTTGGGTCAGCGGATCTATTGGGAAAACATTGGAGACCCTATATTGAAGCATGCCGTAGTACCTGCCTGGATCAAAGAGATTTTGACTGATTTAGTCAATGAAAATGCAACCTATGGCTATTGTCATTCAAAAGGGGTCTTGGAGACCAGACAGTATCTGGCTGAGAAGAACAATAAAAAAAACGGTGTGCAAATCACCGCAGATGACGTTTTGTTTTTCAATGGTTTAGGGGATGCGATCGGCAAACTCTATCAATTCTTGAGTCCTTATTCGCGTGTCATCGGACCTTCGCCTGCATACTCTACACATTCTGCATTAGAGGCCGCACATTCGAACAAAGAGCCTTTGACGTACAATTTGGACCCAGAAAATAATTGGTATCCAGACTTGGAAGACTTGCGTCTGAAAGTAAAATACAATCCCAACATAGTCGGGATTCTGATCATCAACCCAGATAACCCGACGGGCATGGTGTATCCTGAAGAATATCTGGTCAAGATTGTAGAAATCGCCAAAGAGTTTAATCTGTTCATCGCAAGTGATGAAATTTATACCAACATCATTTACAACGACACGAAGACCAGAGCACTGGCAGAAGTCTTGGGTGACGTGCCAGGAATTGCGTTGAAAGGAATTTCAAAGGACTGTCCATGGCCAGGTAGCCGTTGTGGCTGGATGGAGTTTTATAACAGAGAAGTAGACGAAGAATTTAATAAGTATTGCGCAACATTAGAGAATGCTAAAATGGTCGAAGTATGTTCGACTACGCTTCCTCAGAAGGCGTTGCCCTTGATTCAAGAGCATCCGAAATATCAGAATTATTTGGCTCAACGTAGAGATGAAATAGCTGAGCGGAGCGAGATTATTTCTCAATACTTGAAGGATCTACCTTATGTGACTTTCAATAAAACCAATGGAGCATTCTACAATACCATCGTGTTTAAAGAAGGTGTCTTGAACAACAATCAAGAGCTACAGGTTGATAACCCCGAAATCAAAAAATTAGCTGATTCATGGGTGGAGCGAATCGGCGAACCCGACAAAAGGTTTGTTTATTACTTGCTCGCAGCTAAGGGAGTTTGTGTGGTACCTCTTTCTTCTTTTCAGTCTGAACTGAGAGGATTTAGAATCACATTACTAGAAGAAAATAAAGAAGTCTTACACGAGACTTTTAGCAAAATCGCAGATGCGATCAATGAATTTTGCACCTCTGATGTCAAGGAAGAAGTGGTAGCCTAAGGTAAGGAAATGGAAATAGCAGAAGCAAAATTGATGATACCGACTTACGAAGGGATACAGGTCGCCAAGGTGAAGCTCAACAATGTAGTTGTGCGCACGCCACTGATGAAAAATCTAAATTTTTCGGAGCGCTTTCAAGCGGATATTTCTTTCAAAAGAGAAGATTTACAAGCGGTAAGGTCTTACAAAATCCGTGGGGCTTACAACAAAATTTCGAGTCTTGACGAAAGTGAGCGACAAAACGGAATTGTCTGCGCCAGCGCTGGAAATCACGCGCAAGGTGTAGCTTATTCGTGTCAAAAATTGGGGATAAAAGGCACGATCTTCATGCCGAGTGTTACACCTAAACAGAAGATCGGTCAGGTACGCATGTTTGGTAAGGACATGGTGGAGGTAGTCCTCACGGGAGACACGTTTGACGATGCTTACAATGAAGCTATGGTGTATTGTGAGAAGGAAAAGGCCACTTTTGTTCATCCATTTGATGATGATAAAGTGATCGAGGGGCAAGGAACCGTAGCACTTGAAATATTAGAAGACGCCGATGGTCCTCTAGATTATCTATTTGTACCCATTGGTGGTGGAGGCTTGGCTGCAGGTGCCATTACTGCACTCAAAACCTTGTCTCCTAAGACAAAAATCATTGGCGTGGAGCCGGCCGGTGCGCCGGCCATGAAACAATCTATTGCTCAGGAGACGAACATCGTATTGCCGAAAATCGACACTTTCATAGATGGTGCAGCAGTAAAGCAGGTGGGTGCTAAGACTTTGGCAATTTGCAAAGAGGGTCTTGATGATATCATCTTAGTGCCAGAAGGGAAAGTGTGTTCTATGATCCTTCAATTATACAATCAAGAGGCGATAGTAGTCGAGCCAGCTGGTGCATTGAGTTTGGCAGCTTTGGATTTTTACAAAGAAAAGATCAAAGGAAAAAACGTGGTCTGCGTGATCAGCGGCAGTAACAACGACATTACCCGAACCGAAGAAATCAAGGAGCGGTCTTTACTTTATGAAGGGATTAAACACTACTTCATCATTCGATTTCCACAACGAGCAGGCGCATTGAGAGAATTCTTGACTGAAGTACTGGGGCCTGGTGATGATATTGTTCATTTCGAATATTCGAAAAAGAACAGCAGAGAAAAAGGACCAGCTTTGATTGGAATAGAATTGCAAAACAAAGACAGTCTTCAAGACTTGTTTAAGAAGTTAGCAGCCAAAAATTTCGTGTTCGAATATCTGAATGAAAAGCCTGATTTGATGCAGTATTTAGTTTAATAGAATTGAATTAAAGAACCCTAGCTTAGTTTGTTTTAAGCGAAAGTTCAAAACTTAAATAAATAGAGACTTAAGTCTAAAATCTTGAGTCTAACGTCTAAAATCTTATATAATGAAAGTGTTGAAATTTGGAGGTACATCCGTAGGTACCCCGGATAATCTAAAAGTGGTAAAGGATATCTTATCAGCTGGAAAGAATGAAAAACAAGTATGCGTAGTGTCGGCCTTTGGTGGCGTCACCAATCTACTCCATGAGTGTAGCGATTTGGCTGCAGCTGGCGATGAGTCATACCAGGAGTTGCTAACAAAAATAGAAGCCAGGCACCTCGATACAGTAAAAGAACTGCTTCCAGTGAAAAGCCAATCGGGCACTTTGAGCAAAACCAAAATCTTATTGAACGATCTAGAGGATATCATGAAAGGTATCTTCTTGATTGGTGAATTGTCACCGCGATCCCTGGATCGAGTGTTGGGAATGGGAGAGATACTGTCTTCCAATATCATCGTTGACTTCTTGAATTCGGAAGACCTTACCACAGACTGGGGAAATACCGGTGAAATGATCAAAACAGATAGTACGTTCAACAATGCGATTGTTGATTTTACCAGCACTAATCATAACATCAAAGACTTTTTCAAATCTTCCGCAGATTTGGTGATTTGTCCAGGCTTTGTTTCTTCCAATGCTGACAACGTCAATACAACTTTAGGTCGTGGAGGATCTGATTATACTGCCGCTATTTTGGCCGCAGCTTTAGAAGTAGACGCTTTCGAGATTTGGACAGATGTGAGTGGCATGATGACTTCCGATCCACGAGCTGTTTCCTCAGCACACCCGATTGAGAAGATTTCTTATCAGGAAGCGATGGAGCTTTCTCACTTCGGGGCAAAGGTGATCTACCCGCCGACTATCCAGCCGGCCATGGATAAGAACATTCCGATAAAGATTAAAAACACTTTTAAGCCACAGGATGCGGGTACGACTATTAGCTCCGACTCGAATGGTTCTAAGCAGTTTGTCAAAGGCTTGTCGAGCGTGAAAAATATAGCACTACTCAATCTGTCAGGTAGTGGAATGATTGGAATACCAAAATTCTCCTTTAGACTTTTTAAAGCATTGTCTGAAGCAAAGGTTAACGTGATCATCATCACTCAGGCATCTTCTGAACACTCGATTTGTGTGGGTGTAGATGGCAATGATGTGGAGGCCAGTAGGGCAGCTATTGCCGAAGAATTTCAGTTTGAGCTAAGCCTCAATAAAGTTGACCCATTAGAGGTTGAAGAAAATCTTGCTATTGTGGCATTAGTTGGTGACAAAATGCGAGACCATGTAGGGATCAGCGGGCAAATGTTTGCTGCGTTGGGCGAAAATGGGGTGAACATCAAAGCCATTGCGCAGGGATCTTCTGAAAGAAATATTACCGTGGTGATCCAAGAGCGCCACTTGAAAAAATCTCTTAATGTATTACATGAAAGCTTCTTCTTGTCTGAGAAAAAACGAATCAATTTATTCTTGGTCGGAATTGGTAATGTGGGGGGTACACTCATCCAGCAAATTGCTAAGCAGCAGGAATATTTGAGTGAGAACGAACATGTAGATTTACGAATTGTGGGTATAGCCAATAGCAAAAAGATGTTCTTTGATGAAGAGGGTATAGATCTTGTGAATTGGAAGGATTCGTTATTAGACAGTGAGTTGAAAATGGCTAACGAAGCATTCATTCAGTCTATTCAAGATATGAACTTGCGAAACAGTGTGTTTGTAGACAATACGGCCAGCGCAGAGATAGCTGGTCTTTACAACGGCATTCTGAGCAAAAACATTTCTGTAGTTACACCGAATAAAATAGCCTGTGCCTCGTCGTATGAAAACTATCAAGAACTGAAAAATACGGCTCGCGAGTACAAGTCGAAGTTCTACTATGAGACCAATGTAGGTGCAGGTTTGCCAGTCATCACTACCCTCCAAGACTTGATCAAGAGTGGGGACAAGGTGAAGAAAATAGAAGCTGTACTTTCGGGGAGTTTGAATTTTATCTTCAACAATTTCAAGTCAGGTGTCAAGTTTGTTGACATTGTCAAGCAGGCTGGCGAAGAAGGCTATACCGAACCAGATCCGAAGATTGATTTGAGTGGAGTTGATGTGATGCGTAAGATTTTGATTTTGATCAGAGAGTGTGGAGTTGAGGCTGAACTTGAAGATATAACCGCAGAATCTTTCATTCCAGAAGACTGTATGAAGACGAAGACTAATGAAGAATTCTATGCCAAGTTGGAGGAGCACGAAGATCATTTCCAGTCACTCGTGAAGAAAGCTGAAGATAACAATGCGCGACTCAAAGTGGTTGCTACATACGACAATGGAAAAGCATCAGTGGGACTCAAAGAAATCACAAAATCTCATCCATTTTATATTTTGGAAGGAAGCGATAATATAGTCTTGTTCAACACCAACAGATATGAGGATCAGCCTTTGGTGATAAAAGGTGCTGGGGCAGGAGCTGCAGTAACTGCGATGGGTATATTTGCCGATATCATGCGAATTGCAAATAGCTAAACTATGCCAGAAAAAATAAAAGTATTCTCTCCAGCCACCGTGGCCAATGTTGGTTGTGGATACGACGTCCTGGGCTTCGCCTTGGATGGAATTGGAGAAGAGATGGAGGTCTCAAAAAGGGATGATGGTCAATTGGTCATTGACGAGATTATTGGCTTTGATCTACCAAAAGATCCACTGGTGAACACAGCTACAGTAGCCGCACAAGCCCTTTTGGATGCTGTGGGAAGCACACAAGGTTTTTCTTTTTCGATCAAAAAAACAATCAATCCAGGTAGCGGAATGGGAACAAGTGCTTCCAGTTCTGCAGGTGGAGTATTCGCTGTCAACGAATTGTTGGGCCGCCCATTTACCCCTTCACAATTGGTTGAGTTTGCCATGGAAGGAGAGAAAGCAGTTTCCAAAAAAGCACATGCAGACAATGTAGCTCCCAATTTGTTGGGCGGATTCACACTCGTAAGAAGCTATGAACCTTTGGATATTTTGACTCTTCCGGTGCCAGAAGATTTGTTCGTCACCATAGTGCATCCGCAGGTCGAAGTGAAAACTACGGATGCTAAAAAGATATTGAAGAAGCAGGTGGATTTGTCAGTGGCTGTTCAGCAGTGGGGCAATGTTGGTGGCTTAGTGTCGGGATTGTATGAGTCAAATTATGATTTGATTGGTCGCTCGATGGTGGATGTCATAGTGGAGCCTATTCGCAAGATTTTAATTCCACTCTATGATGAGGTGAAATCAAGTGCTTTATTAGAGGGTGCTTTAGGCTGCAGCATTGCGGGATCAGGGCCGTCTATTTTTACTTTTAGTAAAGGAGAAGAGACTGCTTTGAAAATCAAAAATGTGATGCAAGCTAAATATGATGAAGTTGGAATTTTGGCTTATACTTATATGTCCAAGATTGGAAAAGAAGGGGTGAGAACCATTTGATGTCATGATTTACATCACACAATTTATTTACTTAAAGCCTGGCAAGGAAGCCATTTTTCAAGCATTTGAAAACCATGCGATTCCGTTGATGGAAAAGTACACAGGAAAAATAGTTCAGAGACTGAGGCCTGACGCTACAGCGTATGTAGCAGGAGAAGACAAAAAACCTTATGAAATTCATATTGTGAGTTTTGAATCTGAGGATAAACTGAACGAGTTTATGAATGACAACTCGCGCCTTAAGTACAAACACCTGAAAGATGAGTCCGTAGAATCTATTTTAATGTTTAAAGGAGAGAAAATGTAAAGCGACTTATGTTTTAACAATCTGAACATTGAATTTTAAATTTTGAATCAAAAGTGAAATACTATAGCACCAATAAGCAAGTTCCTGAAGTAAGTTTTGAAAAAGCTATTTTTCAGGGGCTACCCGATGACAATGGATTGTATATGCCGAAGGAAATCAAGCAGTTGCCTGCTGAGTTCTTTGATAATATCCATGACATGCCTTTGCACGAAATAGCCTACCAAGTGGCGAAGTGCTACATCGAGGATGAAATTCCAGAAAAGGAATTGAGAGAAATAGTGGAAGGTACGTTAGCTTTTGACTTACCCTTGATAGAAGTGGAAGACAATGTCTATGCCTTAGAATTGTATCATGGCCCTACCTGTGCATTCAAGGATGTGGGGGCTAGATTTCTAGCTAGATGTTTGAGCTACTTCTCCAGACAGAGTGATAAAAAAGCGACCATCTTAGTGGCTACATCTGGCGATACGGGTAGTGCCGTAGCTAGTGGTTTCCTAGGGATGAAAAACATCAATGTCGTGATCCTTTACCCTAAAGGGAAAATCAGCAAAATCCAAGAGCAGCAATTGACGACCTTGGGTGAAAACATTACAGCTTGCGAAGTAGAAGGGACTTTCGACGATTGCCAAAAAATGGTAAAGGATGCATTTCTAAACCTAGAGCTTAAAGAAAAATATAATTTGACTTCTGCTAATTCCATCAATATGGCGCGATTGGTTCCACAGTCGTTCTATTACTTCTGGACGTACGCCATGCTCGGTGAAGAGAATGAATTGGCAATTTCAGTACCTAGTGGCAACTATGGCAATTTAACTGCTGGGTTGCTAGCCAAAAAAATGGGCTTACCGATCAAGCAGTTCATCGCTTCAACCAATGCCAATGATATTGTGCCAGCATATTTGAAGTCGGGCAATTTTGAACCACGACAATCGGTAGAAACCATTTCCAATGCCATGGATGTGGGAAATCCGAGCAACTTCTATCGAATGAATGATTTGTTTGGTGCAGATGTGGAGACTTTTAGAAAAGAACTGATTGGCTATACTTATACTGATGAGGAAACTAGTGGCACGATCAAGAAAGTATACGGTGAAACTGGATACTTACTCGATCCCCATGGGGCTGTCGGATATTTGGGATTGAAAGAATATTTAAAAGAGAACCAAGCTGTTGGTGTGTTCCTAGAAACTGCTCATCCAGCTAAGTTCTTAGATGTTGTAGAATCAATCATTGAAGAGAAAGTTGAGATTCCTCAAAGGCTTCAAGATTATATCGATAGAAAAAAGGTGGCCATTGGAATGAATGCTGACTTGGGTCAGCTGGAAGAAGTGCTAAAAACTATATCTATATAATAATTAATTCAAACACTCGCCCTTTTCATATATAGTGATGCTGGCACATTCTGCAGCGCAGGCATTGGGATATGTTGTACCATTGCAGCCACATACTGGATCATATTCTAGTGTGCATCCACATGCGGGTTTTAGCTTTTCAATGCAATCTTGTTCGTCATCCGAGCAAGAGGCCATGCTTAGAAATAGAAATAGAGGGAATAAGAATAACTTCATGTTTCAACTTTATAATCAATACTTATTTTGTTCTTGATTATAAGACACAGTAATATCCAAAATGGATGGAATTACTATCTAAAATTTAATGTTGAGATGTTATGACACTTCTCTTAGCTACTAGTTCTTTTTAACAGAGACGCGTTTAGTTGTGCTTGAATTTTTACTTTCAATTTTAACTATATAAACACCCTCTTGCATGTAAGGGTTGCCAATTTGAATTGGAGCTGTAAATGAATTCTGACCACTAATTCGTTTTTGCTGAATCAAAGAACCTGAAATATCAAACAACGAAACTATTGATTCTTCTTGACCCATATCTTGTGTTAGGCTGATATTGAATATGCCTGTACTTGGAACTGGGTAAATGACTGGGTCAAAAGATTGTAATTCTGTTGAGAGAGTTTCTTCCTCATTATCCAAATCAACGATTCTAGCATTGCTGTCTTGATTATTTTCAAGGGTTTCACCTAGTTTATAGGAAGCTTGAGCCATATTCCCTGAAGCATCAGTAGAGGTGGCTACCAATTCAATTTCAGGAGCATAAGCCGCGTATAACCATCCTCTCCATAACCTGTACTCATGTTTTGATCCAGAATGAAGCTTTAAGTAAGCGAGAGATTTATTGGCAACTTTTAAACCACCTGTTTCCAGAATTGATTCGTATATTTCTTGTGGATTGTAGGATTTTATTTCGATTCTTTTTTTATGAGTATCAATTTTAACTTTTTGACTAAACCAACTTCTTTTTAATTTAACAGTAAATCCACTAATGTCTGGAACAGTAATAAGCCCATCAACGTCGGCTGATTCATTGCATTGGTCTTCGGCAGAATAGTTTATTTGATAAATATTATGATGGTAGCTACGAGACCTGCCATGATGGCTGATCAGATCTATGGAAGCAGATATATTTGGAGCTAAATCATCAATAATATAGACAGTAACAGTTTCTGACGACATATTTCCATTATTGTCAGTGACCGATAACGTCAAGATATTTTCACCAATATCCGTACAGTCGAAACTAGTTTTGTCTAATGTGATAGCACCTATGCCACAAGCATCTTGTGATCCATTATTTAATTCATCTACTGAAATCTCTGCATTGCCAAATTCATCGAGCGATACTGTCAATTCATTTGAATGTATCACTGGTGCAATATCATCTACAATTGTAACTAGAGCTGTCGCAGAACTAGCATTGCCAGCTTCATCAGTTGCAGTTAGAGTAACATCATTGACCCCAATATTGCTGCAATCGAAGTCCATAATGTCTAGTGCTAAGATGATAGTGCTTTGATCATCGAAAGAACCATTGTCTATATCTTGTGGTGCAATAGAAATAATTCCTAAATCGCTAAGAGAGGCGGTAATATCTCGTGTTAGAACAGTTGGTGGAGTCGTGTCCAAATTACTTGTCAAAAAAGTCTCTGTATATGGAGGCCAATTGGTCCATGTTCCATTACATTGTGCTTTGACACGCCATTTATAGGTTGTATTGGGCAAAAGGTCTGTAAGAGAAATGCTATTACTAGTTAAAATTGCTGAAAAAACTTGAGGTTGCCCTACCTCTCGATAACTTACTTGATACGCTTCAGCTGATGTCAATTCCCAACTTAAATCAGCGGTATACAAACCATCTTCATTTTCTATAAGTGATACTGATAATTCGTTTGGCTGGCAACCTGTCCCATTTGGTGTGACAAATTGCTCCACATATGGAGGCCATGCATTCCAATTTCCGTTACAACTAGTTCGTACACGCCAAGTATAGGTGGAATTAGCTTCCAAAACAGATAAACTGTGTTCATTGGTAGATAGAATACTTGAAAATAGCTGCGACTCACCTACTTTCCTGTAACTCACTTGATACATGTCTGATAGCTCATTGTCCCAGGTTAGTTGAGCCGATATTGTGTTGTCTTCTTCCACGACAATATTAGAAGTCAGACTTTGGGCCTCACAAGATGCGCCGTCAGGCGTAGTGAATTGTTCAATGTATGCAGGCCATGTCGCCCAAACTCCATCACATTTAGCATTGACTCGCCAAGTATAGGTCGTATTTGGAACTAAACTAAACACGGTGAATGTGTTGGTATTCATGAAAAGAGAAAAAACTTGATCAGGATTACCTAAAATTTTATAACTCACTTGATATTCTTCCGCATTTTCCAAGACGTCCCAAGTAAATTCTGTGGTAATTGTATTTAAGTTTAGTGGATCGCTATAGGAATTCACGGACAAACCTGATACGGTACATTGAGCCTGTGCCAAATTAGGAAAGGATAGTATTTCAATTAAAAGAATGGAAAATACCAATAAATGGAATCTATAGATTTTAATCATTTAAGTACTGTTTGATACTGAAAATTGTAAATACTATAGCTGGTATTCGAAAAGATTGAGAATAACCTTTTCCAAAGTCAAAGCTAAGTAAAAAAATAAAAAAAATAGGTATTTTTACCTATCGATTAGTGTTTTTACCTAGATATCTGTGGATTTATTGTCCATTTCGCTCAAAATGAACTAAAGAGAGAATTCTAAAGACTAAGATTTTGCCACAAAGAAAGCTGGCTGGCCTTCAAATTCTTCTTGTTTGCCCAGTTGCTTAAGCATATGGAAATGACTGGCAACAGCATCTCCAAATGAATCTACCGCATAATAAGGCAGACCATACTCTTTGGTGGTCTGCTGAACAATCGGTGCTATAGCTGGGTAATGAACATGACAAATATCTGGAAATAAATGATGTTCTACTTGGAAGTTTAATCCACCTACAAGCCAGCTTAACACTTTATCATTCATACCATAATTACATGTAGTTAGTAATTGATGGGCAGACCAGCTGTGGTCTACTTCCTCACCCTCGATTTCATAGAAAGCAGCAGATGGTACTACGTGAGCAGTCTGGAATATCATGGCGAGCATGATTCCTGTAACCCCGCTAGAAATCAAAATCATAACTAATGTGATCCATGCTGGTATTGGGATAACAAGCATTGGAACAGCCACAAAGAAAATATAGTAGAAGAATTTTCTAACAATAATGGCCGCAAGTTCCTTTCTGAATTCAGCCCCCGGCTTAATCAGACGCATTTTTTTATAATCAAATGCTTTGAGAAAGTCTTTAGTTGTGAGCCATTCTAACAAGGGTACACAATAGAAGATTGGAGCATAAATATGTTGAAATCTGTGAAACCACTTTTTAGGTTGATTATTCGAAAATCTGAAGACGAATCGTGGCAAAATATCTTCATCCGTATGTTCTATGTTTGTATAGGTATGATGAATGACATTATGTTGAATTTTCCAAATTAATGAGTCTACACCTATGATCATGGCAGAAAGACCCATCCAGAAGTTTACTCTTTTGTTGTTCGAATAAGATCCATGCAAAGAATCATGCATTACAGCGGTTCCGATAAAGGCTTTTCCTAGACCCATTATTACCCACAAGGACATCAATACTGGAATGCTCGTAATTCCACTAAATATTAGAATGAAATAGGGGGTAAGATACCAAGTGAAAAGGCAAATGGACTTAAAAAACATGGTTGTATTAGCATCTCTATTTAGATCATTCTCTTGAAAATATGAATTGACTCTAGATCGAAGGGTTGCTGTAAATTCTTGATCCTGTTTTTTAGAGAACTTGTATCTGATCATAGCTGCTTAATTTTTTCTTTGGTTAGGACTAAAACTTGCCAATATGGCAACCAAGGAAAAAAATTTCCGTAGGCCAAACGGCAAATCTAAAGAGAATTGACTGATCTGCCTAATTTGGTGAAGTGATGGCAACATGATTTTGGTCAGGTGATCTTTAGCTTTCTGCTTCTTGAGTCTTGCCTTTCATCAGGTCGACCTGAAGCGTAAGTATAAAAGCTGTGCCGACTCCTACTTTACTTCTGACATCGATATGACCTCTGTGGGTTTTTATAATGTCTGTAGTGATTGATAGTCCTAGCCCTGTGCCTTTGCCAGATTCTTTAGTAGTATAGAGTGGTTCGAAAATTTTCTTTTTTACGTCTTCCGTCATGCCACTACCACTGTCTTGCACGATAGCTCTTACATATTTATTGTCAATGTTTTGTAGCATCAATTTAATCCATCCTTCGCCTTCAATGGCATCTGAGGCATTACCTATGAGATTGATGAAAATTTGATTCAATTGGCCGGGGAAACAGTCTATTGAAGGCATATTATTTCCATAATCCTTGATAATTTGAATTCTACCTTTGTATTTAGACTTCGAAATCAACAGAGCAGACTCAATAATATCACTTAGCTGAGCTTTTTTAAATTTCTTTTCATCTTTTCTTGAGAATATTCTTAGCCCGTCTACAATTTCAGTTATCCGTGTAGCTCCAAATTTCACATCTCCGAGTAAATCAGCTGTGTCTTTTTTGAGTACCGATACGCTTTGATTTTCAGATTTGTGAATGTTGTAGTTGCTTTTGATATCATCTATATCATTCAATTGAATGATTTGTTCAAAAGTGGAAAGTGTATCAAAAGCTTCAGATATATTCTCATCCAGTATTTGAAGACCATTGCTTACAAAACTGATTGGGTTATTGACCTCATGCGCGATCCCTGCAGTCAGCATACCTAAGGCTGACATTTTCTCTGCTTGTATCAAATTAGCCTGTGTTCGCTTGAGTTCATTATGCGCCTTATGCAACTTGGCATTTTTTTCCATTATAGTAGCATTGCTAATTTGAAGCTCTACATTTCGTTGATGGATAGTAGTCTGTTGAGATTTGAGCAATTTGTTTAATTTTCTGATTCGGACGTATTCCACTCCTAATATCACTGAAATAAGCAGAAATGCCCCGCCGATGACGAGGTAGATTTGTTGCCTTTTTTCGCTGATTTCTGCCTGCTGCTGTAGAATCAGTTTTTCTTCTTCTGCTACTTTTAGCTCGAGTTGATGTCTAACGAGGCTTGCTTTATATCTGAGTATTTCTGCTTGTCTTTCTGTACTTTCGAATTCGTGCTGAGCAACCATCAAATCCTGATGAATGTACTCTGCTTCTAACGCCGTGTGTCCCAAGTTTCTATTGCCCACAAGTGCCTCATGCTCCAGAAGTTTTAGCCTTTGGATTTCATCACTTACTATATCTTCATGTTTGTTCTTTTCGGCTTCTTCTTGCGCCAGTTGTTGTTCTGAAATTATCGCTCTAGAGGTTCTTTCAAGCTCACGAGCTAGTATTTCGGCTTCTTCAAGATCGTCTGGGTGGTAATTGGTTTCTGCTGGCAGTCTTCTTTTGAGTGATTCAAATTTATTGTTGTACTGCGTTGATAGATCAGAATTATTGAGAGCATCATGTGCTTGTGAGAGTAATTGGTACGTTTTTGAAAGTATTTTATCACCTGTTTTACCACTTTGACCTATCACTTCAGCTTTTTGTAAAGACTCCAGAGCCAATTGGTTTTCATTGTTATTTAAGTATAACGCTCCCATTCTATTATGTGCGTTTGCAACCATTTGCTCACTTCCACCTTCTTTTTCAATCAACACTAAATAAGATGTTCCTACTTCAATGCCCTTTTTGGTGTCTTTTAACTTTTGATATACCTCCAATAATCCATCATGTGCGATTAGTTTGAAATAGGCCAAATTATCTTTAGTGGCTAAATCCAACAACTTATTGTATGAGATCAGGGCTTTGTCAAGATTGTTAGCTGTCAGATGATTCAAACTGGCTGCAGCTTTCACTTCGATCATACCCACTTCATAGTCGATTTTATCAAATTGATCATAAGCCAACTCATAGGTTTCATTGGCCTTAGCGAAAGCACCCATATGAGAATAGATGTTGGCAAGTGATAAATACCCATTGGCAGAAACACTAAAATTGTTAACCTTTTCGGAGCGCATACTCATTTCCAAAAAGATATGAATCGCTTTCTGAAAATCGTTTTGGGTTAAATAGATTTCACCCACCAAGTTCTTTGCTTCCCATGATTTCTGAACGTTATCAATGCTCTCCGCAAGTTCAAGGGCGGATTGGGCTTGAGTCAATGCTCCAGAGAGATTCGATCGATTGATGTTGTTCTTTGCGCTAGCCAGAAGGTTATCTATTCTTTCTTTGTCTTGTGTACTTCCTTTTTGAGCAAGAACTGAAGACCCTACTGACCATAGAACAACTATCAGTAGAAGGAGATGTCTTGACATGAATGGCAATAATTTCATAGGAAGAATTAAGTGAATAGATATTTGATTAGTACAAAATTTAGTTACATCAGGTTATTCTGTGTAAACTAAGCTACGGAAATCATCCAATTCACCAAAAAAAATTATGTGAAAAGAATGGTTTATTTGCTTAATAGGATGGTAGGGCTCTAAAAGTGTCGATTATCAATGTGATTAAGCTCAAATATTGATAGTTTCGTCGAATTGTTGAAAACAGATTTTGGAAATCGCCAAAAACATCACCGATCTATCAAACGAAAATACCTTTGAAAAGGTGTTCAAGGCCTATTATCAGCAATTGGCGGCTTTCGCCTATCAGTATGTAGAAAGTCACGAGACGGCCGAGGAGATTGTACAAGATGTTTTTACGAATGTGTGGTCTAAATCAGATCAGATTGAGATTCGAACGGCTGTAAAGTCGTACCTCTATGGAGCCGTACGAAATGCCTGTCTCAATTTCATTAAGCATAAAAAAATAGAACGGCGCTACGAGGAACAAGAACTATTGAAATCTGATGGTTTTGAGACCGACTTTTTGGAGTTGGATGAGTTGCAAATGGAAATAGACGCAGCATTAAATCAATTGCCAGAAAAATGTCGCCAAATCTTTGAAATGAGTCGTTTTGAAGAAAAAAAATACAAAGAAATAGCGGAGGAATTAGGGTTGTCTATCAAGACTGTAGAAAACCAAATGGGCCGAGCACTCAAGGTGATGAGAACTGCTCTAAGTAGACATCTGCCAAGTATTGTTTTTTGGCTAATCACAGTACTTCAAAAAAACTTGTGGGGGTAAAATGAATACTAGTTGTCCACATTATAGCAGAAAATGAGTGAGAAAAACAGACATATCGTATCAGAAGAACTGTTGTTCAGATATTTCGCAAATGAGGTGAATCCTGATGAGCAAGAAATGGTATGGTCCTGGAAATCAGAAAATCACAAAAATCAACAAGAATTTGAGAGAGTCAACTTGCTTTTCCTTGATCTAAAGGCGGTTAATAATATAGGTAAGGATGGGGCTGTCTATGATGTGGATGGTGCCTGGCAGAAAATTTTGAAATCAAAAAAAGGTGGCAGCAGCCAAACGAGATCAGTCCTTGGTTGGTGGAAAATAGCAGCAGCTGTTTTAGTCATGATCGGTATGGGATGGTTCACTTATATGTCGAGACAGGTGGAAACTTTGGAGTTGTTGGCTGAGGATTCCCAACAAGCAGTTCAACTTGTTGATGGATCTCAAGTTTCATTAAACCAGGGCAGTAGCTTGACTTACCCGAATAAATTTAATGGAGCCGAAAGAAAGGTTGAGTTGAAAGGAGAAGCTTATTTTGAAGTAGCTCATAATCCGAAACAGCCATTTTTAATCCAAACAGATGAGGTGGTGGTCCAAGTCCTGGGAACAACTTTTAATGTGAATAATGCAAATGCTGATAGTATCATAGTGACTGTGGATACAGGTAAGGTATTGATGACTGTAGGTGGCAATCAAGAGACTTTACCCGCAGGTTATCAGGGCGTCTATTATAGAAGTAGTCAACAGTTGGTTAAAATCATATCAGAACGAACGGGAATGCACAACTACTGGCGAACCAAGACACTGTCATTTAGTGGGGCTACAGTGGCACAGGCTGTTAGTGCCATTGAAGATATTTACGAAGTGAAGATTGATTTTTCCAATGCTGATATTGCAAACTGTAAAATCAATGTTGATTTTCAAGATGAGAAAATTGAGCATGTGCTGGAAATCATGAGTGAAACCTTGAATTTGGTATGGTCTAATCAAGGGGATTCGTATTTGATATCAGGTTATGGCTGCCCTCAATAAAACAAGTTTAATGCTTCTTCTTTTCATTTGGTGCCATCCGCTTGTGGGACAAGGGCTTTCAAATGAGCGCGTTTCAATTCAATTCAAAAATGTGACTTTGATCAATGCCCTAGTCCAAATCAATGCGCTAGATCAAGTAAAACTCTCATATAATCCAGATCACGTTTCGAATGAAAAATTGATCGATGAGTCTTTTGAAAATGAATCTTTGGATGTGATCCTAAAATCAATCCTCGGATCAGCATTCGAATTAAAGTATCGTGGTAGTTATGTGATCATTCAACCCAAAAAAGAAAAAGAAGTAAAAAAAAAGCACCCGATTGAATTAAAGGGTGCAATAAAAGATGCTGAAACGGGTCAAGCGATTAAAGATGTTACGGTCTATGAAGTCAACAAACTGGATGCGACTTTAACTAACGACCGAGGCGAGTTTGACTTGACCGTACAAGCCAAAACTGAGTATTTAACTTTTGCGATAAGCCGAGAAAATTATCAGGATACAGTTATTCAGATCCGAAATATCTCAGAGATGACCGTTTCACTACGACCTGAAAAAAAGGGGAAGTCAAAAGTAATTGACCGATTTGAGATAGAGACAAAGAAATTGGTACGGTTTTTTACTCCCAATGAGTCTCGAAAAAACGCTAGAAATGTTTCACTCGATGAACAACGGTTTTTTCAATTTTCAGTCATACCGAAGGTGGGAACGAATGGCAAAATGAGTGGACAAATAACCAACCAACTTTCTGTTAATTTATTAGCTGGATATGCTCAGGGAGTAAATGGAGTCGAAATTGGCGGCTTCTACAACATTGACCGAAAAGGGATGACAGGTTTGCAAATGGGTGGCTTTGGCAATGCAGTAGGTGGAGAATCACATGGTGTGCAGTTGGCTGGTTTTCTCAATACTACCAAGGGCTATACCAATGGCGTTCAAGCGGCAGGTTTTGTCAATATTGTGACGGATGATGTGAAAGGCGTTCAAGCCGCCGGATTTGTCAATCTATCTAAGAAAGTAAGTGGTGTTCAAACCGCTGGCTTTGTAAATCTTGCCACGAAAGAACTTGCGGGTGTCCAAGGTGCAGGTTTTGTAAATATGGCCAAGTCTATAAAAGGTGTTCAAGCGGCAGGCTTTGTCAATCTGACCAATGACGTGGATGGAGCTCAGGTAGCTGGTTTTCTAAATATTGCCAAAAAATTAAAAGGAGTACAAATCGGAGTCTTAAATATTGCAGATACAGTAGAGCGAGGCGTTCCTATTGGTTTGTTCAGTTTTGTGAAAAGCGGTTTGCACCAATTTGGCATGGAGCACAACGACTTTATGCCTTACAATGCTTCCTTCAGGTCAGGTTTGCACAAATTTTATAGCGTGCTATCTGCTGGTGTTGACCCCTCAAAAGACAATTTAT
This sequence comes from Reichenbachiella sp., assembly GCF_039969095.1. Classification (GTDB taxonomy): domain Bacteria; phylum Bacteroidota; class Bacteroidia; order Cytophagales; family Cyclobacteriaceae; genus Reichenbachiella. The sequence goes on along the minus strand of NZ_JBDVOL010000008.1, from coordinate 241,531 downwards.
GGACTTATGGATTAGGTTTTGGTACGCAACTCGATTTGAGGAAAAAATGGTATGGAAATATTGAGCTAACCGCTCATAGCATTCAAAATCCAGAAAGAGACCAAGAAGACGACGAGCTTAATCTACTCAATAGATTAAATCTCAACATAGGCTATCAAATAGGGAAACATCTATCAATCAATGCTGGTCCCACGCTCAATTTGTATCTCACTAAAGTTTATGACCCAGCCGCAGATACCTATGGTGATCTGGATCATTCTGGATTTTATCAATCCTCCTCAGAAGATGGTTTGCATTTGTCTGCCTGGGTGGGCTATGCCGTTTCTGTGAGGTTTTAGTTACTGGTAATCACCTTCACCCCCGCCATTTCCAAATGATCCCAGTATTCTGGGTAAGATTTAACCACCACTTCGGGTTCATGTATGATGCAGTCGAATTTCATGGCCAATGGAGCTAAAGCCATCGCCATGCGGTGATCGTCGTAAGTATCAAACTCAATAACATTATTCACTTCCAATTTTTCAGGAGAGGAGAGTATCCAAAGCCCATTGTCATGTTCTTCAAGTTTTGCACCTATTTTTGAAAGCTCTGTCGCCATGGCAGCCGTTCGATCAGATTCTTTGATTCTGAGACTTTCTAAGCCAGTCATTTCTAAATCGACCCCTTTCGCCGCGGCACAGGCCATAACAGTTTGAGCCAAATCAGGACAAGATTTGAAATCTATGACCAATTTCTTTTTAATATCAGTCTTACTTAAAGTTACAATCTCACCCTCAAAAGTTGATTGGACGCCTAATCCTTCCATGATGGAGGCAATGGCATGATCTCCTTGATTTGAAGTTGAGCGTAAACCCTTCAGTGTAATTTGTGCATCGTCAGCCAGCGCAAATAAACTATACCAATAACTGGCACCAGACCAGTCGGATTCTATGGTGTAACTGTTTGATTGATAAGATTGAGCTGAGACCTTGATTTCATTCCCTTCAAACTGACCCGAAACGCCGAAGTGTTTCATTAGATTCAGGGTCATTTCAATATATGGTCTGCTATAAATATCTCCTTCTAACGTAATCGTCAATCCTTCCGGTAGCGTAGGTGCTACCATCAATAAGGCAGAAATATACTGGCTGCTGATATTTCCAGGAATGGTTAATTGGTTTGTTTTTTGTTTTGTAAATGGTTTGAAAAGGAGTGGAGGATAACCTTCTTCATTTTCGTATGAGATGTCTGCTCCCAAGTCGTTTAGTGCGTCTACCAACAGTTTGATTGGCCTTTTGCACATACGTGGCGTGCCTGTGATTCGTCTTTCTTTTTGACCAATAGCGAGAAACGCTGTCATAAACCTCATCACCGTACCAGCATCCAACACATCCAATGAATACTCATCTGAAGCCAATAATTTAGTCATGGTATCAGTATCTCTTGCTGAAGACAGGTTTTCTAGCTTAGAATTACCACCTCCCAGCTCATTCAAAAGTAATGCACGATTGCTTTCACTTTTTGAAGAGGTCAAAGGAACATCGAGGGATAATGTTGTTGTAGGTCTGCTTAATTTGATCGATCCACTCATGTTCTTGAATTGAAATTTTTTGGAGTTGCAATATTAAAGTCTAGGCAGGAAAATGAAGTCATTAGACAGGATTTTAATTTGAGTACTAACCAACTTGCTTATGACTTAATTGAGGATAAACAACAGATTATCCCCTAAACCACAGACTTAAACGAATTTGTTGTTAATCCTCAATTAAGTAAATCTATTGTTCGGTTTTTACGTTAAGAATATCGGGTAATGTCATGAGGGAATGAACCTCAAGATTTGTTATATAATTAGGTCAAAGAATGATACAATGAAGCAAAAAGTTAAAAAAAGAAAAGGAGTTTTGGGTAAATTGGTTGCGGGGGCAACCGCAGGAGCTACCGTTGGGCTAGCGACTTACTTGTTTTTAAAAGGCGACAAGGTTGAGACCAATAAAGTGGATCAACTCATCGTAGCTGAAGATTCCAAAGCTGACCTATTTGTCTAAGAGGCAATACGGTCAGCTCTATTTATTTTTAAGCACTCAGTGTTACTCAGAGAGAACGCCGAGCACTATCATCCTATTTGCTTATTGAAATAAAACAAGCTGTCCAGCATATCTGGAGCAGATATTGGAATATTCACTTTGCATTCACCAATTCCAGCTAGGAGGCTAAATTGAATCGCACCGCCTTCATTTTTCTTGTCTTGCAGTGTCAGACCAATGATTTCATCGAATAACGATTTATCAATACTTATCGGTTGGTATAGATCTATCAAATATGCTGTGATTTCTTCCAGCTCTTCTGAAGAAAGCCCTGTGAACTTTTGAGACAAATAAGCTTCGCAAATCATCCCTACTGCTATGGCCTCACCATGTAGCAATCTCTGATCTTCTTTGTCTAGAAAGTAGGATTCTACCGCATGACCTAGCGTATGACCGAAGTTTAGAATCTTTCTTAACCCACCTTCGAATGGATCTGCTTTCACTACTTCTTTTTTGATGTCAATGGATCGTGTAACGAGTTCTGACCAATTAGCATTATCCAAATCTATGATTTTTACTTTTTGCCAATAAGCCTTGTCATAAATTAATCCATGTTTGATTACTTCGGCAAAACCTGATCTAAGTTCTCTTTTGGGTAGTGTTGAATAGAAACAAGTATCTATTAGTACATTCTGTGGTTCAGCAAAAAGCCCAATATGGTTTTTGAATCCATGGAAGTCAACGCCTAATTTGCCGCCTACACTGGCATCTACCTGAGAAAGTAGAGTTGTTGGGATATTCAAGAAATCCATACCCCGCTTATACGTGCTCGCCACAAATCCCCCCATATCTCCAATTACGCCACCACCGAGATTGATCACAAGCCCTTTGCGATCAAATCCAGCTTCAGTAAGTGCCATCCAAAGTTGTTCACAAGTGCCTAGGTGTTTGTTTTCTTCTCCGCTATCAATACGCAGGAGGTAGTGTTCGGGCAATGCATTCAGGACGAGAGGAAGGCAATGCTCTTCGGTATTTTCATCACAGATCACTGCGATTTTACTATACTTTTTACCGTCAAGGAAATTACGGATACTTTGGGTGATGTCGTTCGTGATTTCTGTACGGTGATTTTCCATGAGTTTAGCTTGTAAGCGGCAAATGTAATCTTGTCCTTTTTAATTTCCTTTTAAATGACCGTCAAAAGTAAAACCACTCATCCCGTAGCTTGCGGAGGGATCTTGTGAGTGTCAGTCGGACTGCTTTGAATTGAGAAGTTTTCTCCGTTGTACTACGAAATGACTTATTTAATCTTGAATACCCCTGTTCTTTTTCGAATTGAATGGGATTTCAATCTAATCACTACTTTTTGTCTAGCTTTGCAAAATGGCAGTGAAGCATGAATTGAAGGATTGGCTCCCTATTACAAAAAAGGAGTTGGAAGCTCATGGGTGGGATGAACTTGATGTGATTATCATATCTGGAGATGCCTATGTGGATCACCCTGCTTTTGGCGGAGCGGTTATTGGTCGAATCATTCATTCAGCAGGCTATCGCGTGGGTATTATTCCTCAGCCCAATTGGCAAGATGACTTGCGTGACTTCAAAAAATTCGGTAAGCCTAAGTTGTTCTTTGGTGTGACTTCTGGTTGTATGGATTCTATGGTGAATCATTATACTGCCAATAAAAGAAAACGCTCGAACGATGCTTATACGCCAGGGGGAGATGCAGGATTTAGACCAGACTATGCCACTATTACTTATACCAAGATTCTAAAGGAGATTTATCCGGATGTGCCTGTTGTCATAGGAGGAGTAGAGGCCAGTCTTCGGAGAGTGACGCATTACGATTATTGGTCGGATCAATTGATGCCTTCCATTTTGGTAGATAGTGGAGCGGATTTGTTGGTATATGGCATGGGAGAACAGCCTTTGCGCGAGATTATGAATTTGTTGGGAAAAGGAGTTCCTTTTCATCAGCTTACTAATATTCCCCAGACGAGCTACAAAGCACCTCGACAAGAAGAAGTGCCAAAACATAAAGACTGGAAGGACATAGTGCTCAATACACACGAAAAGTGTTTGAGAGACAAAAAATCTTATGCCTCTAATTTCAAATTTGTAGAACAAGAGTCGAACCGACTTCAAGCCGATCGAATCATACAAGCAGCAGATGACTTTCAAGTTGTGATAAATCCGCCATACTACACCATGACGGAGCAAGAGATAGATCAGTCATTTGATATGAACTATACCAGACTACCTCACCCCAAGTACAATAAACGAGGTCCGATTCCAGCGTATGAGATGATCAAGTTTTCGATCAATATGCACCGTGGCTGTTTTGGAGGCTGTAGCTTTTGTACGATCTCGGCGCATCAAGGCAAGTTTATCGCTAGTCGAAGTCAAGAGTCCATCATGAAGGAAGTAGATCAGGTGACTCAAATGCCTGATTTCAAAGGATATATTTCGGATCTTGGTGGACCATCTGCCAATATGTACGGCTTGAAGGGCAAAGTGCAAGAAATCTGCGACCGTTGTGTGAGTCCGTCTTGTATTCATCCGGTGATTTGCAGCAATTTGGATACGGATCACAGTCAGATGACGGAGCTTTACCGAAAGGTAGATAAACACCCCAAAGTCAAAAAAGCATTTGTAGGAAGTGGCATCCGATATGACCTGCTTACCAAGAGTTACAACAAGGAAGCGAATGAAAGCATTGATGAGTACATGGAGCAGCTGATCACACGCCATGTGTCGGGTCGCCTCAAGGTAGCCCCTGAGCATACGGCGGACGATACGCTGAAGATTATGCGAAAGCCTTCTTTTAAGCACTTTCATGAATTCAAGAAGAAATACGACAAGATCAATGAAAAGCATCAGCTCAATCAGCAACTGATTCCTTATTTCATTTCTAGCCATCCTGGCTGCAAGGAGGAGGATATGGCTAACTTGGCGGCTGAAACGAAAGACATGGGCTTTAGACTAGAGCAGGTGCAGGACTTTACGCCCACTCCGATGACCGTGGCTACTGTGATTTATTACTCTGGCTACCATCCTTACACCATGCAGAAGCTATTCACTCCGAAGTCGGAAAAAGAAAAGCGCAATCAGCACATGTTTTTCTTCTGGCATAAGAGCGAATATCGCAATCGAATCAAAGACAAACTGCAAAGCAAAGGCAGAGAGGATTTGATTGAGCGTTTGTTGTACAGCCGTCCAGAGAAAAAGCAGTTTACTCATAAGGAAGATGGAAAGGCTAAGCCATTCGGTAAGCATAAATTCAAGGGTAAGCGATCAGGAAAGAGTAGAAGGAAATAAAAAAGGCTCTCAATGAGTTGAGAGCCTTTCTATTAATTTTCAGATGATCTTAGTATAGATAATCCAAAGCAGTTTTGTCATTGTTTGAGAATGGATTATCTCCGCTTGAACAAGAAAGCATCCAAGATCCATTTTCTGGTCCAGTAGGAGTTCCTGGGATATGGTTTGCACCAATTCCAGCAGCACCTTCGTTAGCATAAGATCCTCCACAGCTGAAGCTTCTGTCCATATAGTCTGTGTGTCTGAAACCAATACAGTGACCCATTTCATGAGCGATTGTAGTAGCTAAAGCATCTACATCATCAAAAGTATCATAGTAGTAAGTGTTCAAGTTGATTTTATTATAGGGCTTTCCTCTTCTAGTTGGAAATCCAGCAGACCCAAGTGTGATATAACCACCGCTTGGCCCTTCGTAAAATGCTACAATATTAATGTCCGCTTTCACTTTTCTTTTTCCATTACTAGTTACCCTGGTAAATTGGAGGTCAAGATTCTCTGCATTGTACCTGTCTATCGCAATGTCAGTTGCCTGAACGTAGAAATTAGAAAAGTTAGGATCAACATAAACTTTTACAGTTCTAGGTAACCCGGTAACCAAATTATTGGTAGAGTAGTGCTCTTCTTCGATACCTGGTACGATTTCTTTTGCCGACATTTCATTGGCAATGTACTCTTCTGTTAGAAAAATGTCTCCTTCTACAATGTAGCCAGCTTCTCCAGATGGATCCGTAAATTTGTGAGCATTTTCTACATTGAATCCTAAAGATTCAATCTTTGCCAATGTGTTGGATGGAACTGCTTGTGATGCTTCTACTGAAGTCTTTTCACAAGAAGTGAAAACAGTGGTAACTGCAATTGCAGCTACGAGAGATAATGAAGCGAATTGTTTCATTTTTGTTATAGAGTTTAGTTTAAATAATTAGTTAATCCAGTAATATATAAATTAACTTTATTTTATGAATCATCAATTAGACAAAATATTATATTGATAAAAATTGACAGTAAACATATAAAGTGTTATATAATTAACAAAAGACACAATGATGATTGAAAAAATAACAAAAAGACAGATTTTAGGATTTATAAAATGCTGAGAATAAACAGAGTATTTTTTTTCTTGGTCGCGCTATTTTGCAGTCTTTTTATTGTCGTTGTCTATCCATCCTATGGCAAAGTGGGTAAATGTGTCAGATCGAATTTTTCTGTTGAATTAAGGATAAACTCAATTCAAGATTCGGTTAAAATTAGAAGAGTCAAGGGAAGGAACCCAGGTGCAAAGTCATTCAAAACCATAGCCAAGCCTCAGTTCAGAATTAAAGAGAATTCGAATGTGTCAACTGCCCTTAAGCAAGGAATAATAATTCAACCTGAAGTTTACCAAACGCTTAAGAATAAAAATGACATTACATATACAGTAATTGTTCGAAACGTAGATCACTTTCTTGAATACTTGAATTCAAGAACTTTTGAAGGTGAGATAAAGGCTATTAACTCGCAAACCAATGCGTTGATCCTAGATTGCGCTGGTCGAACTTTAGAAGCGACAGTACTGACATATCCCCATCTGGCATATATAGGTTTAAGTCAAGTTATTCCCAAAGTTGAAAATAGTATCAACTACATGGACCTATCTGTGAATCGTATCAATGCGGTTCATGCGGCCTATCCAGGATTAAAAGGTGAGCATATTCAAGTATCTATAAAGGAGCAATTCTTGGATACAACAGATATTGACCTAGTGGGCCGATATTTTTCAGTCGGATTGGAGAGTGAAATCATTTCGCAACATGCCAATTTCATGGCAACAATGATAGCCGGTGCAGGTAATACTTATCATTTGGGTTTTGGAGTGGCTCCATTTGCTAATATTACCTCTTCTGATTTTACTTCGATTTTTCCAGATGAGAATGAGTTATTGATAGCAAACGAAATATCCATTCAAAATCACTCATATGGATTTGAAATTGATAATCGGTATAGTCCAGAGGCGCAAGCATTTGATCACCAGTCATTTCAATTACCGAATGTTTTAGATGTGATGTCAGCAGGAAATAAAGGAATAGAAACAAGTGGTGAAGGAACATATGCAGATATCGAATCTTATGCCAATCTATCTGGAAGTCAGAAAATGGCTAAAAACGGTCTCATAGTTGGTGCTACTAATCGATTTGGAGTAAGAGATGAAAGGAGTTCGGCGGGTCCAACTTTCGACGGTAGAGTGAAACCAGACCTTATGGCTTTTGGCCAGGAAGGTTCGTCTGACGCAGCTGCTTTGGTGAGTGGTGCATCTGTTCTCATTCAGGACGGATATCAACAGAAATATGATGATTTACCACCATCTAGCCTAGTGAAAGCTGTTTTGATAGCTGGAGCTAAACCTTACACTGATCCAATGAGTTTTAAAACTGGATATGGTCAGCTCAATGCCTTGGCAGCAGTGAAGATTTTTAATTCTGAACAGTTTATAACTGGAGAGGTCCAAAAGAATGATCCATCTGAATTTGAAATTGTTCTTCCTGAGAACTTCAAAGAATTGAAAATGGTACTTTGCTGGACTGATGAGGCAGGTATAGCAGGGTCTGATTTGGCACTGGTCAACGACTTAGATTTAGCAATAATGGATCCAAATGATCAGGAATGGTTGCCTTGGGTATTGGATTATAGTCCCAACTTTGAATCGCTTAGTAATCCTCCGATGAGAGGAAAGGATGCTAGAAACAACGTGGAACTCATTTCCATTGAAAATCCACAGGCTGGAACCTATTCTATTCACGTGTCAACTGACACTGAAATGGATTTTGCTCAACAATTCTCTTTGGCCTATCAAATTACAGACGAAGATTCATTTCAGTGGACATTTCCTAGTAGCTCTGACATTTGTTTGACCAATGAGGAATTAATTTTTAGATGGGATGGAAAGTTCATCGGTACAGGAAGGCTTGAATTGAAAAATGGTGCTGGAGAATGGGATATTCTAGACGAGAATGTAGATCTGAATGATTCATATTTCTCATGGACAACGGATACACCTTATTTCCAATCGCAATTGAAAATGACTATTGGAGCACGGAGCTTCTTGTCTGGTGAATTTAATATTGTGAATGAAACGGCATTGAACGTAGATTATGATTGTGAAGACAAGTTTAAGCTGATTTGGGAAAAAGATGAGCTTGCTATAGCTTATGAATTGTATGAGTTAGGCAATAAGGCAATGGTTTCTATAGCTTCTGTTTCCGATACCTTTTATTTAGCCTCTAAATCAATGGATCAAACGTTGAATTTTGCTGTTAAACCGATCTATGAGTTTGATGCCAATTACAAATCTCGGACTATAGATTTTTCGGAGCAAGGAGTGAATTGTTATTACACAAATTTTATTTCAGAATTGATTGATGACTCCTTCGTGAAAAATAATTTGAGTTTAACCAGTATTTCAGATATTGAGCAAGTTGATTTTTACAATCGAAAAGATGGAGTGAATCACCTTTTATCTTCTTTGAATGTTGATATAAATGCGGATCTTGAAGTTGAGGACCTCGACCCATGGGAAGGCGTGAATAATTATTATGCCCAAATTAATCTGAAAAGTGGAGAAGAGATTCAAACCGATACCACGAGCATTTACTACACAGAAGAAAATACATTGATTGTATTCCCTAATCCAATAGCCAAGAGTAGTTTTTTGAATGTACTCACCGGAAAACCTGGAGCAACTTTGCAGCTCCTTAATACAAGTGGAGATTTGTTGTATGAAGAAGAAGTGTTCTTTGACTTTGCCCAAATTCCGATCGCTGATTTGGCAGAAGGCATTTATATCCTACGTCTTTATCAAGGTAGCAATCAAATATCTCAAGCTAAGCTGATGGTGACAGATTAGTGCAGAACCATATTTCTTACATGGCTTCGAGTGACACAGGTACTCCGTTGATAGCCGCATTTCCTGTCAATTGATCTACAAAATTATCATCAGTCAATTCGTTGATGTTGGTGCCTGGAGAAGTGGAAGCGATATCCAATTTGATATTGCCTTTGTGCCCCCAGCCATGAGGCAAACTCACAACCCCCTGCATAATTTCTTCTGTGGTTTCGAAGGGTACCACCACTTGCCCCACTTTCGAAGAGACTTTGACTGTGCTATTTCCATTAAGACCTAGTTTTTCAGCGTCTTTGGGGTGTAAGAATAAATGGCACGAATTGTTTTTCAAGAGCCTTTGACTATTGTGAAGCCAGGAATTGCAGGTTCTTAGTTGTCGTCTGCCGATGAGTAGAAAGTCATCTGGTTGGAATGAATCCAACTTTTGTTTTACCCGATGAAGGTCTACTTTTATTTCTGAAGGAAATAGATCGATCTTTTTGTCTTTGTGATAAAGAGACTCAGGCATTTGAGATTTTAATGCACCTAAGTCGATACCATGCGGGTTTTTCTTTAATTTTTTTATGCTAAGCCCATTCTTGTATGGCCCTCTTTTGAGTAATATATCGAGCATCTTTTCTGGAGAAAACAGATGTGAAATTCCAATCTTGATGCGTTTGGCTAGCGATAACTTATTCATCGATTTCAGGTAAGCAACTCTCAAAGCTCTGAAAACCTCCCAATCATATTTGGCTCCATTCGACTTACTAAATAGTGCTGGTGAATATTTGGATGTATTTCTTACCGCTAGCGTATGAAATATGATATCATAGAGCTCAGTTTCCAGTCCCGTAGCTGTAGGTAAAATGATATTGGCCAGCTTAGAAGTTTCATTAATGTATATATCAATTGACACCATAAAGTCCAAAGACTCAAATGCTTTTTCCAATTGTATGCCGTTGGGAGTGGAGAGGACTGGATTTCCAGCACTAATGACCATCGCTTTGATTTGCCCTTCGCCAGGAGTTAGAATCTCTTCAGCCATGACTGAAGACGGCAATTCACCACCGACTTCCGGTAGGCCTCTTACCCGGCTTTTCCATTTGGCCACATGACCTCTTGATATTTGTGGTTTGAGGTCAATAGCCGGAGTAGTAAACATATATCCGCCTGGTTCATCGAAGTGACCAGTGAGAATGTTGATGACATTGACGAGCCACATGCACATACCCCCGAACTCTTGGGTGCATACACCCATTCTACCATACAAGACGGCTTTCTCTGTGTAAGCAAATTGCCTGGTTAAATCTATAAGGACTTTTGAGTCAATTCCCGTGATCGTGGCAGTGTTTTCTGGCGCGTAAGCATTGGCCACTTGACGTATTTCTTCGTAACCTTTGAGGTGCTTTTCAAATCGTCCCAGCTTCACCAAATTTTCTTCAAACAGGATATGAAGCATGCTCAATAGCATAAATACATCCGAACCTGGTCGAATGAAAAGGTGTTGGTCAGACTTGGCCGATGTTTCTGTGTAGCGCGGATCTATATTGACAATTTGACCACCTCCGTCTTGAATGTTTTTTAATCTCTTTTTGATGTTGGGAGCGGAGAGCAGACTACCATTGGATATGATTGGGTTGGCACCTAAAATGATTAATAAATCTGTCCGGTCGATATCGGGTATAGGAATTTGAAGTTGGTGACCATACATCAGATAGGCCATAAACTGATGAGGCAATTGATCTACGCTGGTGGCGGAGAATCTGTTTTTGGTTCTGAGTTCTTTTAGGAATTCAGGTGCAGATAACAAAGCGCCTGAGTTATGAACGTTTGGGTTGCCGCTGTATACACCCACAGCATCCGAGCCGTACGTTTTTCTTGTATCAGCTAAGCCATTGGCTACTTCCCGAATAGCAGCTGCCCATGATATTTCAACCCATCCATTCTCCGTTCGTTTAACTGGTTTCTTGAGTCGATTAGGATCTTCGTAAATGTCTTTTAGAGCGAGTGCTTTGGGGCAGATGTGTCCTTTACTAAATTCATCATCTACATCTCCTTTGATAGAGATGACTTCTTTGCCATCATGTTCGATCGCCAAGCCACACATGGCTTCGCATAGGTTGCAGGTACGATAGTGTGTCTGAGACATGCCTTATCTTTTTTAAAAGATAAGACTTTTAGAATTGTTCAGCAATTATCAAGTGGAGTGGAAGGATTGACCTCTCTTAGATATCACTCCAATAATCGAACACCAGGATCAGACCTTCTACGGTTTTGATGTCGATGTCTTCTTTTTCAATGTAAGCTTCCAATTTTCTGTAATTTTTTGAGTCTAGTTCCTCAAGGAAGTCTTTGTTGAAAAGTTTATATTTCCTCGCGGACTTTAACGCAGCGCTTTCAGTAAAGTCTGGGTTTTCTTTTTCGCTAGGTTTAAATGCGGTATGGTCATACTTCGAAAATTGCGAAAAAGGATTTATATATATGGTGTTATTTTTTTCAATTTTCCCTTCTAGAATAAGACTAGGGGAAACTTTTTTGTTTATTATAAAAATTCTTTCCAAAACTTTTTCATACCTGGATAATTTACTACTTGATCCTTGGTGCTGGTATGTCATATGCTGTCTGTGTTTGGTTGCATAATCTATTTCTAAATTGCTAAGAATTGCGGCCTTATCATTTTGATGTATTACGAGAAAAAAGTGGTATTTTTTTGTTGAGGATTTTATATCAATAGATCCACTTGTTTTATTAGAAATGCCTAGCATTTTGGATTGGGCGTAATAAGAATATGGGAATGAGTAATAAAGACTCTTTGTTCTGATTGAGTCAAATACAGCGAACCTACTTACATTTTTAGCAGCATAAGTTTTGATCCTGCTATTTTTGTCAACTCGAATCGTTTCGGAAACGAAATTGTAATTGATTTTACCTTTCACTTTTTCTCCTGTAGACAAATAGACATAACCATCTAGCCAGATGTCATGCTCTTTGCTGAATGATTTGTGTTGTGAGAAGGCTGGATTACTAAGTGTGAAACACAGAGCAATTGCGACTAGTATTTTCAATAATAAGCGTGATTTAGTTTTGAAACCGCCAATCTAAAACAAAAATAGCTCAAGGTGAATGCCCTGAGCTATTTTTTGAAAGTCTGTTGGACTTAGCTTATCCCCATCCCATTCTGCGTCACTTCATTCGGCTGGATGAGTCTGAGTTTGCCATCGTGGTCTTCCGCCATGAGGGTTAATCTTAGTTAAAACCTATACCCTAGCATAAAGTAGAATCTCTTCACTTTTGAACTAAGGTTTACAGCTTCTGACATGCCACCGCTGCCTTCGTATCGGGCTTCGAAAGATATTTTATTTGCTCTAACTCCCAACCCAGCTATCAAACCTTGTTCATATTTTCTGGTAAACTCTATGGCCTCTTCTTCGGTATTTCTGGTTGAACTATAGGCTTGTATGGTTTGTGTCATGTTATTGGTTTCGCTAATGGCAAAACCATTAGATAGTCCTACATTAATGAAGGTATGGATATTACCAATCGGAATGCTGTACCTGACCATGTTGTTTAGTTTGATGTAGGAATAAGCTAGTTCTATATGTGATATTGTATATAAATAGTCTGGGTCAGTAATGTCTGAATGATCCGCTTCTACTGAAAAGGATGTGTAAATGAGTTCGTTAGGAATGGACCACTTTCTTCCAGATCTAGGAAAAACAAATTCAATTGAGACACCAGCGGTGAAATCAACTGATGAGCCAAAATCTGATTCAATCAACTCACTATTATAATTATCAGTTCCACTAAATTTTATTGAGCTCAAAGAGACTCCTGCTAAAACACCAAATTTGGTTTCAATTTTTTCTCGTTTCCTTTGATTAGATCCTTCAGGATTAACACATTTTTCATAAGACTCAAATATCCTGTACATACTTTTTTGGCCATATCCAGCGCTGGTTATTTTTGAATTTACTGATGAGCAGTCTGAAAGATAGGCCATCAATTGAGCTCTAAACCTGTTGTTTTCAGCAACAGCTGAATTGTGAGCGGCCAGTGGAGCGTCAGGATCGGCTGATGGGGACTTTTTTAAATATTTTTTATAATTGAGCAGTTCAAGTTTATTATTATTTTCAATGTAAAAATATTCTCGCTGTTGATTGTTGTAGAAGAAATACAACGGTTTGTTTCCACCAAACAATTCTTGAAGAAAGACTGTGTCCGAAGCTAAATCAAATTGGCCAGACTGACTCATTTTGCTGAAATTCAATAAAGTGGAGCTTGTTTCATAATCTACAATACCTGACAAGTACCTTTCATCTGCTACGCCGAATTCAAGAATTTCAAGAGGTGAAAATGTCTGTTCTATACTACTAGGGTCAATGAAATTAATTTGATCTGGGTTTATTTTCCAATTTCTGTAATCTATTTGTCCACGAATAGTGTCACCACCTAAGGTAAGAATATAACCGGGCTGAAAGTTTTTTTGACCAATTGCAAATTGACAATTGAACAATAAAACAGATAAAAATAAAACTGTTATTAATGATTTTAACATTGTATTATTAAAAGTTAGTGATTAATTTTTTTAATGAACTTAACTAATTCCCATCCCATTCTGAGTTACCTCATTAGGCTGGATGAGTCTGAGTTTGCCATCGTGGTCTTCGGCCATTAAGATCATGCCCTGAGATTCGATGCCCATGATTGCTCGTGGAGCCAGATTCATCAAAACGGTTACTTGCTTACCGATCATTTCTTCGGGAGAATAGTGCTTGGCGATGCCGCTCAGGATGGTTCTGGTATCTACGCCAGTATCCACTTTAAACTTCAAGAGTTTATTGGATTTAGGAACGGCTTCGGCTTCCAGGATTGTACCTGTACGGATATCCATTTTCATGAAGTCATCAAATGTCACTTCAGCCTTTTGAGGGGCTATTTCTAAGTCTTCTACTTTCACAGTTTTATTGGCTTCTGTTGCTTTCAATTTTTCTACTTGTTCTTCCACGAGTTTATCCTCTATTTTTTCAAACAATAAAGCTGGTTTTTCAATATTCTGTCCGGCTAATAATATTCCAGCCGATCCTGCTTCATCCCATTTTTCACCATCCATGTTGAGCATAGTGGCGATTTTCTCCGCTGTTCTTGGCAAAAATGGTTCGCATAGAATAGACAGATTGGCAGCTATCTGTAGTGCTACATTTAGGATGGTAGCTGTACGCTTCTCATCCGTTTTGATCAGTTTCCAAGGTTCAGTTTCGGCCAAGTATTTATTACCCAATCGAGCCAAATCCATCAAGTGGGCTAGAGCCTCTCTGAATCTATATTTCTCTATGCTCTCTGAGATTTTAGCAGGAAAAGCACCTAATTCTTTGATAACAGCTTCATCTTCTCCTTGCAAGGCGGCTGCAGGCAAATGCCCATCAAAGTACTTGTGTGTAAGCACTACTGCTCGATTTACAAAATTTCCGAATATGGCTACTAATTCGTTATTTACTCTGGCTTGGTAGTCTTTCCAGGTAAATTCACTGTCTTTGGTTTCCGGTGCTATGGAAGTCAACACGTACCTCAATTCGTCTTCCTTGCCGGGAAACTCATCCAAGTATTCGTGCAGCCACACTGCCCAATTTCTGGAGGTAGAGATTTTTTCTCCTTCCAGATTTAAGAATTCATTGGCAGGTACATTTTCAGGCAAAATGTAATCTCCATGCGCATGTAAGATCGCTGGGAATATGATGCAATGAAATACAATGTTGTCTTTTCCAATAAAGTGAATCAAACAGGCGTCATCATCTGAGTTTTCTTGTTGCTTCCAATAGTCTTCCCAGTTCTTGTTGTTTTCTTTTGCCCAGTCCTTGGTGGCAGAGATATAACCGATAGGGGCGTCTAGCCATACATATAGCTTTTTGCCTTCTGCTTTGGGTAGCGGAACGTCAACTCCCCAGTCCAAATCTCTGGTCATTGCACGCGGCTGCAGCCCTTCTTTGAGCCATGAACTGCATTGTCCGTATACGTTCGATTTCCATTCGCCTTTTTTGCCTTCTATCAACCATTCCTCTAACCATGGCTGATATTTGTCCAAAGGTAAATACCAATGCTTAGTTGTTTTTAAAACTGGGGTTTTTCCACTCAAAGTGGAAATAGGATTAATCAAATCCGTGGCATTGAGAGAGGTACCACATTTTTCGCATTGATCTCCGTAGGCGGCTGGATGACTGCATTTGGGACAAGTGCCAGTTACGTACCTGTCGGCTAGAAATTGTTTGTATTCTTCGTCGTAAAACTGCTCAGATTCCTTTTCAGTGAATTCCCCTTTTTCATACAGGTTCAAGAAGAATTCCTGTGAAGTTTTATGGTGAATTTGCTCAGAAGTACGGTGATACATATCGAAAGAAATACCGAATCTTTCGAAAGTCTCTTTATTGATTTGATGATACTTGTCTATAATCGTCTGAGGTGTGGTATTTTCTTTTTTCGCCCTAAGCGTAATGGCCGCACCGTGTTCATCGCTACCGCATACATAAGCGACGTCTTTGCCCTTGCCTCTGAGGTAACGCACATAAGTATCTGCTGGTAGATACGCTCCAGCAATATGTCCAATATGAAGCGGCCCATTCGCATAAGGAAGGGCAGAGGTGACGGTGTATCTTTTAAACTCTTTTTGCACGGATTTTTTTTCGGCAAAGATAGAAATATTAGAAAGCTAGTTGATGGATTTAATACTTATTTAAGGTGTCAGGTTTTATTCATTCTGAATATGGGTAAATTATGGTAAATCAAGAGTGAGTTAATGACAGCAAACCTTTTATCCTTATTGGACAAAAATGGCTACACGGTTTTTCAAACCAAGGCGTATTTTATTGTGAGGAAAAAGGTATTTACCTCATTTTGGCTCACGTTTCTACTCCTTTCAATTGGGTTATTGTTTTTTTCACTTGGGACATTGATTTTGATGAATAGTCAAACAGAGATATACTCATTGGTTATTTTGCTGATCACAATCGGCGTTGGCTTGATACTTTTACCTTTTATTAGTTATTTGACGGCTGCCTATCGCAGTTTGGTTATTGATCTCGACAATAAAACTTTGTTGTTCAGGGCGGGTTATTCAAGGGCCTATCTATTTACAGAAGTCAACGAACTGAAACTTGAAGTCCAAGCCAAACAAACTGGGACTGATCCATTCTCAAATTCAAATAAAGAGTTCCATTATACTATTACAGCTTATATGGATGGTGGGGGAAAAGAAGAATTGTTGTCCTTAAAATTTAGAGATGAAGAAAGCGAACGCTACCTTTTTGATATCAAAGATTATTTTCAAACGTTGCTGACTTTCAGTCATTAGTATTTTAAATGGAGGTTTTTTCTTGTAAGCACAAGTATGGTGAATTCAGGGTCTTCATGCTCAATCGTAATTATGAGTCCACTGTTTCCTTGTGGAATCACCACTATCCCTTTCTGATCCTTAAACCCATACCATAAACGAAGTTTTTTTCCTTTGAAGACTGCAACTTTTGCATCATTTAAGTGTTGTGTTATTAAGTTTTTTGCTACTGACTCTGTCAGTTTTTTATCATCAGTAGTTACTTGTGAGAACTTTATCGTTTCATTGTAATTATTGGCTAAAGACAAGAATTGTGAAGATGGAAATTTTGTGCCATCATCGGTAATTTTAAATCCATCTGGTAGGTTGAATCGAATGCCCAGTCCTTCATTTTCATATACTGGATTTTCGAAATAATAAGGCAAAACCTGACTTGAAACAGGATGCTTTTTACCATTTAAGTTGAATGATTGCACTTGTATATTTGAAATAGGAGGGAAATTTTTGATAGAGAAATTGCTCATGATTTCACCTGTTTTACCTTTGTATAGTACGATTTTCAATGCTGGGTTAGTTTGTATTTCTGAAGTAATATCTTGAATGACCCAAATGTTGTTAATAGCTACTTCTGTCCAAACTTTGGACTGCCAAAACCATTGGTTGTAAACATATCCATACACCTGTCGAGCGGGCAATCCCAATCCTAACGCCAGCTGGTAAAAAGCCAGATCTGGATACGGCTGAGTTTTAGCATAAGATTGGATGCTGTTGAGCTTTTGATTAATACTCAGAGAATTCAACAACAAAGAGTCGAGTACTTGATGTGTTTTAGTCTTTCTCCAGATGATTTCAGAATGAGTGGATGGAATGGAGTCTGTTTTATCCCATGGTGCCTTCTCATTTGAAATGACCAAAACCAAAGAGCTATCATGTTTGGTGATTTTTTGATTGTTGGACTTGAAATATCTAGTTGCTACCGAATCTACCCCTGTAATTTTTAATTTGACTGAGGAGATATTTTGGGGGTCTGGGAATCTGATATTGGACAATAAACGATCCGTATTGGGAATTCCTGATTCAAAGAATTGAGAGGGTCTAATAGTTTTAGTTCGGGTTAGTTTAATTTCCCCGAATGGGGATTTTGAAGTAGTCTCAACTAAATAAAAGTCATTGTCGAACAGGCTGGTTGTTGCTTGAGTCTGGATAGTCTCTTTTACCACTTTAAACTTCTGAGCGTTTTGAATAGAGAATCCTACTAATTCTCTATTGACTTGCACCGTTTGATTTAACTCTGGTGAAAAGGTTGGGTAGCAAATGTTAGCCCCTATGGTATCAAGCCTTTTAATGCTGAGTTTTCTTATTTTCTCTGGTCCATAAACGATGTTCACATTTTCGAACTTTAGTTCATAACCTAAAGTATCCTGAAAAATTTGTGACCATGAAATGGATTTCAAATACCCGGAATCCGATTCAACGAAATGAGCGTCCGATGTGAACTGAAGTGAATCTGTTAGTGTAAGTAATTGAACGTTTAGGAAAGTGAAAGTATGAATGCTTTGATCTATTGCTGTGATTTGCTTAAAGCTTCCCGCTCGGTGATTGTTTATTTCTACTTGGTATTGAAATTCTTGAGAAAGGACAAGATGGTGGGTGAAAAGTATAGAAAAAATAAGAATCAGTATTCGCATTGAAAAAGGTTGATTTCAATCTACGGAACAATATAAATAAAAAAAGAGCACTGATGATTTCAGTGCTCTTCAATTTGAATGTTTTTCAGCTTCTTAAAAAATGGTCTGAACGATGTCGTTGAAAAAGGCGAAAACCATCAAGCTCAATAAGATCACCATACCTACCTTCTGTGCGTTTTCCAAGAATTTATCTGAAGGTTTTTGACCAGATACAATTTCATAAGTCAAGAATACCACATGTCCACCATCTAGCGCAGGAATTGGTAAGAAATTCATAAAAGCAAGTACCATAGACAACAATCCAGTCATGTTCCAGAATTTGTTCCAATCCCAAGTACCACCAAACATTTGTGCGATGCGAATTGGACCACTCAAAGATTTTGACACAGCCACGTCTCCAGAGAATATTTTACCCAATCCTTTAATGTTAGCCCAAACCACATTGAAGGCTTGATTGGTACCAATAGGAATGGCTTCACCAAACGAATATTCATCATGTTGGAAGTTGATTGTTGGATTGGGTTGAAATCCAATAGTCCCTTCAGGAGAAACATGAAAGGTCAAAGTAGCAGTGCTATTGTCAGCTCTTTTTACAGTAGCTACGACATCTTTGTCTTTATTCGCTGTTAGTATTTCTTTCAATTGGTCGAAGTACAATGAAGGTTCATTATTGATCGTAAGAATTTCATCACCAGCCAATAGACCACCATCTGCAGCGGCACTTCCAGCAATCACTTGTCCTACATTATATGGATATCTGAATGCAATGAATTGATCTTTATATTTCTTGTCCGTTAGCTTATTTAAAAAGCCATCTGGGAAAGCCAAATCAAACACAGAATCTCCTCTTTGTACTTTGTAGGTCGGTTGATCTGCAAAAAGCACTTCCATACTTCTCAGGTCAGTGAAACGATCGTAATCTTTGCCGTTGACTTTAAGTATAATGTCACCAGATTTTAATCCGATTTCTTGCCCTAGATCATAAGCCACAATCCCGTGCTTGTTGAGTTCTTCTTTCGGAATATATGAATTGCCATTGCTGTAGACCAAGAATACAAAGATGATGATACCAGTGATTACGTTCACAATAATACCACCCATCATCACGATCAGTCTTTGCCAGGCTGGTTTCGCTCTAAATTCCCATTCTTCTGGCTCGGCAGACATACTTTCGGTATCCAACGATTCATCGATCATTCCTGAGATTTTTACAAATCCCCCTAAAGGAATAGCGCCAAAAGAGTATTCGGTTTCTCCATACTGGAAACCCCAAATTTTAGGAGGGAATCCAATCGAGTACTTTTCTACTCTCATCCCAAAAGCTTTTGCGGCAATCAAATGCCCAAATTCGTGTACACCCACCAAAATGGATAATCCCAACAAAAGTTGGGCTGTCATTATTAGTCCTTCCATCAATTAATTAATTCTGTTGCTAATATTCGAGTTTCTTTATCAGTCTCTACGTAATCGTCAAAATTAGGAGTAGAGATATACGAGATTTTATTGAGACAGGATTCGACTACATCGGACATCTCTAAAAAGCCGATACGGTCTTCCAAAAATTTTGATACCGCAATTTCGTTAGCTGCATTCAATATACAAGGCTGATTGCCGCCTTTTTTTAATGCTTCGAACGACAAAGCCAAATTTTTGAATGTTTCAAGGTCTGGTTTTTCAAAAGTCAGCTCAGGGTAATCCATGAAGTTGAACCTTGGAAAATCATTTTTCAGTCGTTCTGGATAGGTCAAGGCATACTGAATGGGAAGTTTCATGTCCGGCAATCCCATTTGTGCTTTGATCGATCCATCTTCAAATTGCACCATCGAATGGATGATCGATTGGGGATGTACCACTACTTCAATCTGCTCATCAGTCAAGTCAAACAGCCATTTGGCTTCGATGACTTCCAAGCCTTTGTTCATCAGACTAGCCGAGTCAATCGTGATTTTCGCGCCCATATCCCAATTGGGATGCTTGAGTGCTTGTTCTTTTTTAGCTTTCGATAAAAAAGCTCTGTCTTTTCCTCTGAATGGCCCTCCAGAAGCGGTTAATATTATTTTTTCTATTGGATTGGCATATTCACCAGTTAGACATTGAAATATGGCTGAGTGCTCAGAGTCGACGGGTAGGATTGGAACCCTTTTCTTCTTGGCCAGTCTAGTCACCAAATCACCTGCTACTACCAAAGTTTCCTTGTTAGCCAATGCGATGGCTTTGCCCGCTTCTATAGCTCGTAGTGTTGGCTTCAATCCAGCGTATCCCACTAATGCAGTTAAAACCACATCTACTTCTTCTAGCTCAGCAGCATGACAAATTCCATTTTCTCCTGCATAGACTTTGATGTCCAAGTAATCCAAGGCATCAAATACTTTCTGGTATTTGTCTTCATTGGCGATCACTACCAAGTTTGGTTTGAACTGAATCGCTTGTTGGATCAACAAATCAGCATTTTCGTTGGCCGTGATAGCCTCTAGCTCAAAATGATCTGGATTGGCTTCAATGACTTCCAGGGCTTGTGTGCCGATAGAACCTGTTGAGCCAAGAATGGATATCTTTTTCTTCACAATAACTTTTTTGGGGTATGTGCCTGAAGCATTCTTTTGATTTTGCTTTACAACTCTTTATAGTGATTATTCTCTATCCTTATGTCATTTCGACCAAAGGGAGAAATCTTGTTAGTGTTTTGTAGAACGATGAGATTTCTCCTGTCGTCGAAATGACAAGAAAACCTTGATTTCACTTCATATTCTGACATTAAAGTCAAAAACAACTGCAAAACTATAAAGAATAGATGGTTATGCCTGACCTTTTTCAAAGTTCTCAAAGCCATTAAAATTAAATGTCATCTAGCAGCTTAGCGGAGAGATCTTCTTGGCTACTTGCTGTCCGGACCGATCTTCATCCAAATAAAAAGTTTTCTACGGTCGTCCCTCCCTACGAAATGACTTTCAGCGAGGTATTGTATAATCTTAAAGCTTGAGTTTAATCAACTCCTCCGCAATCTTACGATCATTCGATAATCGAGGTACTTTGTTCTGCCCACCCAGCTTACCTTGCGACTTCATGTAGTCGATAAAAGCATTTTTCTTTAGCGGGACGATCTCTAATCTCTCCAGAATATTGCCAGTAATTAGATCATCATAATAGGAGTTGAGTTCCCTCAAATTTTGATCAATGGTATTGGCGAATCGTTCCATATCCTCTGGCATGTGTCCAAATTCTACAAACCATTGGTGCTTGGGCAATCCAGATTCTGGTGTGACTTGTGGAGCTACGGTGAATTCTGTGATTTCTGTCTGGCTTTGCTCTTGTACTGCAGCATTCATTGCCTTTTCCACTTCCTGACCGATGACATGCTCGCCAAATGCCGAAATGAAATGTTTGATTCTGCCCGTTACGACCACACGATAGGGGTCGGTTGAAACAAATGCTACTGTATCGCCAATAGAATAGCCCCAGAGGCCCGCATTGCTGTTGATGATCAAGGCATAGTTGATGCCAGTTTTCACCTCGCTGATGCTAAGTCTTGTTGGATTTTCATCAAAGTATTCATCCGCAGGAATGAATTCGAAAAATATTCCTGAATTGAGAAGCAACAAAAGTCCTTCTTGATCCAAGGTGTCCTGGTAGGCGATGAAGCCTTCGGAAGCAGGATAGGTTTCTACTGAATCAATCGTCTTGCCAATGCTTTCAAATAGTTTGGCTTTGTAGGGTTCGAAATTAACGCCGCCATAGACGAATAGGGAAAAGTCTGGAAATAAGTCTTTGATGGCTTTTCCAGTCTTTGCAGTCAATCGGTCGAAATACATCTGCACCCAAGGTGGAATGCCCGAAATGAGTGTCATGTTTTTTTGATACGTCTCTTCTACGATTTGATCTACTTTTTGCTCCCAATCCTCTATACAGTTTGTTTCGTATGAAGGCATTTGATTGGTTCGGAGATAGTTAGGGACATGGTGATTCACTATTCCAGAAAGCCTTCCAGTATGAATGCCGCTGGTTTTCGTCATGATGGGACTTCCCGATAGGAAGATCAAATTGCCATCCAAAAATTGGCTGTTACCAGAATTGTGTACATAGTTTAAAAGTGCATTTTTAGCACTATTGATATGATTGGGAACAGAATCTTTGGTGATTGGAATGTATTTAGTACCTGACGTGGTGCCTGAAGTCTTGGCAAAATAGGCAGGAAGCCCGGGCCACAGCACATCTGGTTCGCCCATTTTGATTCGATCCACATATGTGCGCAGTGCTTCGTAGTCACCCACAGGAACGGCCTCTTTGAATTCCTGATAGCTGCCGATGTCTTTGAATTTATGATCTTTACCAAAAGCAGTGTTGGTGGCTTTTTTAGTAATCTCAGAAAGAATTTTGTCTTGTACTTCCTTGGGGTTGGAAGCCCATTTGTTTTGCTGGTTGATAATGTATTTGGCGTAAGGCTTGCTTAGTACCGATCGGATGCCCATGTTATTGGTATTTGCTTTGTGCGGTTTTCAACTCTTCGTCTGTCAGCAGTTCTAGACCCACTTCGACTCTTTTTTCATTCACCGAATTTACATCTTCCAAAGGAAACAATACTTGAATGTCATCAACATAATTCCATTGCGTACCATAGATCTGAGGTAGTTTTTTGTTGACTAATATCCTGTCTTTCATGGTAGCCATTTGAGACAAACTTGACTCACCGCGTTTGGCAGAGGCTTCCAGCATAGGATAGTAGCGTTCTCGTACTTGATCATTTGGCGCTTGCTGGATGGCTAAGAATATCGAAATATTGGCTTTTTTGCCAATCACAGAAGTGCCCAACCAGCCATGTTCTGTGAGCACAGCGACTACAAATTGGAGGTGTATTGAATCACGAAAATTAATCAACTGATTGAGCGAATCCATTTGATAAGACTCAAAGCCAAACTCCTGAGCAGTCGGCATCACCGATTGTCTGACTGCTATGCTTTGATCTACAAACTGCTCCAACTTTTGGCGCAAGCCACTATAATCTTGTGCAAAACTCTTTGAAGATAAGAGTACTAGTATGATCAGTAGTTTTTTCAAGTCCAACTCCAGTTATAAGTGTGAATATTTTCTAATGCAGCCACAGTCAAATCAATAGAAGCTTGAATATCGTCTTTGTCGGCCATTTCGATTACCTGATGTAGGTGCCGGGTAGGGATAGATATTGCTCCTGATATGGCGCCATTTTTTCCTTTTTGTTGAATCCCAGAAGTGTCCGTGCCACCAGCAACCAAGATTTCATTCTGCCATTTGATTTTGTGGTCGTCGGCGGTTTTTCTGAGAAAGCTCACCATCCGCGTATCGCAGATCGTCATAGCATCCAATATTTTGATGGCGGTTCCTTTTCCTAGTTCTGTTACATATTCGTGTGGCTGGGCGCCTGGAAGATCGTAGGCGATCGTAGTATCCAAAGCAATCCCAAAATCAGGATTGATGCTATGTGCAGCCACGTTGGCGCCACGAATTCCGACCTCTTCTTGGACGGAGAAGACGGCATACACATCATGCGCATTGTTTTTCAATTGTTTTAGTGTCTCGATCAAAATGAAAACCGAAACTCTGTTGTCTATCGATTTACAATTGACGCAGTTGCCCATTTCGATCAGGTCTCTTTCTCTGGTCACTGGGTCACCTACGGCTACAATTTTTTCTACTTCATCTTTGGGCATGCCCAAGTCGATGAAGTAATCTTCTTTCTTGGCGGGCTTCTCTCTCTCGGCAGGAGACATCACGTGAATCGGTTTGCTGCTCATTACTCCGATAATGTCTTTTTTGCCATGAACGACCACTCGCTGTGCGGTAAAAGTTTTAGGGTCGAAGCCGCCTAGGGTCTGGAATCTTAAAAAGCCGTTGTCATCGATGTGGCTGACGATAAAGCCAATCTCATCCATGTGAGCGGCTAGCATGACTTTCTTTGGGTCGTCGCTGTTGCCTCTTTTGATGGTGACCAGATTGCCCATGTTGTCGATGTGATATTCATCCACATGGTTTTTGATTTCTTCGATCACCAGATTTCTAATACGCGATTCGAAACCTGGTGCACCAGCGATTTCACAAATATTTTTGAGCAAGTGGATATTGAGAGCCATACGATATTATTAAGAATTCCTGTTTAGACTGCGAATTTAAGAATTGATCACAAATCAATAGTTCTAAACTTGAAAGTAAAATAGGATTTTGTTTATTAGGAGTCTGCTCTTGATCTGGTAGATTATGGTTGCTTGGTCTTTAGCCAAGAAAAAACTTAATGTAGGAATGTTTTTACTCACTACACTTTCCTGAAAGTATTTTTTGCCTTGTTGGATTATATGGATTGCCGCTTATATAAAGTTCACTTAGTTCGTTGTTTCTAAGTATCCCTTCCAATGCACAAAAAATGGTAAGATTGCTATTGCTATTTATAAAAATATCTAACCCTGTAGTCTTTGAATTCCAATTTTGTAAACCGTCAAGGCTAGTAATTAGTGTATTGCCGCTAATGTCAAAATCATTCCTTACAAATGACAAGCTTTTCAGCCCAGATACATTTTCTAATGATGCATTGTCGAGAATGATTAAGGACCATCCAACACTTTTTAGATTTTCGAGCCCATCGATATTTTTTAAATTTATATTGCTTGAAATTCTAAGGTTATCATCAACTACTCTCAATGAGGAAAGGGCGTCAATGTTGATAATTTCAGTTGTTGGTTCAATAAAAATACCGATGTTTAAATTTCCAGCAATTCGAGTATACCCTTCAGATCCAAATTCATCTACATCTTCTTGAGTAAGTAAATTTACTTCCCCTTCATAAATCTTTTCAGGAAGTTCATCTTTATCGTCACAATTAGAAAATAATAAAGAAATAGATATGGTAAATATTAAAGTGAATTTCATAGAAGTATATTAGGAAAAGTTCATTTCTTAAACCTAAAATGTGCGCACGAGAAGATTCGAACTTCCACGGGATTGCTCCCACCAGCCCCTCAAGCTGGCGTGTCTACCAATTTCACCACGTGCGCATTTTTGTAGTGATGAGCCCGACGAAGTCGGGGTTGCAAAAATAGATTTATTATCCAATTGCCCAAAGTAATTGCAGAGTTACTGATTAAAATTATGGGAGGAGTATTTTTGTGTGCACGAGAAGATTCGACAGGGCAGACTTTCTGCTTCCACGGGATTGCTCCCACCCCTCAAGCTGGCGTGTCTACCAGCGGAACGCCGCCCGATTTCACCACGTGCGCATTTGTAAGTGATGAGCCCGATGCGATCGGGGTTGCAAAAATAGATTTATTCTCCAATTGCCCAAAGTAAATGTGGAGATTGTGAGAAGATTTTGGTTTAATAGTTTTGCCGCATTTATTGCGGTATCCGTTACTATGACAGCTGCTGTTTGTTCAGGAATGTCGCACAACGGGGTGCGCGAAGGTGGTTTGATTGATGTACGCGGCACGTATAAAATCCCCCTAGCCCCCTTTTTCTAAGGGGGAATGATTTGAGTCACAGCCTCGCCGTACCTGTTACGGCATCTCTCGCTATGAGAGCAGCTGTATAAGCTGGCAGGTCGCGGAATGGGATCCGCGAAAACTCCCTCTTGGAGAAGAGGGCTGGGGAGATTGAGAACGGCAATCGTGCTTATACAATCTCCCAGATAGAATCTACAAAATACTTATTCGAATCGAATAAGTCCTTTTTGACTTTAAATCCTGATTTTTCGGCTAGTCTGTGCAACTGCTTAAGTGAGTATTTTCTGGAGATCTCCGTATGTACTGGTTCCCATTTGGCGAAGTGAAAGGTCTGATTGTCGACTTGGACTTCTTGCTCTTTTTTGCTCAATAGAGCACTTTTGCATTCTCCAGTCACCGGATCATAAATTGGGTGATGCTCGAATTGCTCCACATCGAAGTTGCCTCCTAATTCGCGATTGATTCTTCTTAGCAAGTTGTAGTTGAATTCGGCAGTGATTCCTGTGGGGTCATTGTATGCTAAGAGTATCTTTTTAGGGTCTTTTTTTAAATCTACCCCTATGAATAGCAAATCTTTTGGATTGAGCTTGTCGCTAATGTCAGAAGTGAATGAAAGTGCTTCTTCATTCGTGAAGTTACCAATGTTGGATCCTAGAAAAAGCACTACATTTTTTCTACCATTGTCTTCTTTTAAGCGATTGAGCACCTCAAAATAATCCCCTTGAATGCCTTTGAAAGAAAGGTCGGGCATTTCCTTAGTCAACGACTGTTTCAATTGATCCAATGCATTTTGTGAAATATCGATCGGTATATAGTCAAACGGTATCTCATGACTCAATAATTCTTTCAACAAGACCTTGGTTTTCATGCCATCGCCTGCGCCAAATTCAATCAAATTGAACGGTTCTTTCTCTGGTGAAAATATATTGGCAATTTCACATTTGTGGGTTTGAAATATGTCTAGCTCGGCATCTGTCAGATAATATTCATCCATGTGCATGATTTGCTGGAAGATGGCATCACCTTTTTTGTCGTAGAAATATTTAGACGAGATATGTTTGGTGTCAGCCGAAAGGCCATCAATCACATCCGTCAGGAACTGCTTGTTCTTTATTATTTCTTTTTCTATGGTTTCAAACATGCTTTGCTAGGCGAATTCCAGTGAAATGCCATTTTAAATTAGGGTGAAAAAAATTTCTGTATGATGGTCTGATATGATCCTGAGGTGTGGCAAAAGAGCCTCCTCGTAGTACCATTTGATTGATCATAAATTTGCCATTGTATTCGCCCACAGGTCCCGTTTCAGTTTTGAAGTAGGGGTAGGGCAGATAAGCTGAATTGGTCCACTCCCAAGCATCTCCGTAAAACTGAAAATGATTTTGTTCGGCAGTTTGGGTGGATAGTGCAGCACCTTCTACGAAGTTGGCTTGCTTGTGAATAGTTGACTCGTATTGGTGGCAAGCTACTTCCCATTCGAATTCGGTAGCCAGTCGCATGCCCTTCCATTGTGCGAAAGCCGCTGCTTCGTACTGGCTGATGTGGGTGACTGGTTCGTGCGGATTGAGCTTCTGTAAACCAAAAAAAGTATACTGATGCCACTGGCCATCAATCTGGTGCCAATGCATAGGAGCAAATTCTTTATTTTCTTGCACCCAAGCCCAAGCTTCCATGTACCAGTATTTGAAATTTTGATAGCCGCCTGCTTCTATAAATTCTAAATACTCGCCATTAGTAATCAGTCGATCACCAATTTCAAAATCATGCAAATACACCTGATGTACACCTAATTCATTATCGAAACAAAAACCTTCCTTCTGATGGCCAATGGTGTAGTTTCCTTCTGAAACAGGTAAAAAATTGAGTGACCTGCTTTTTAATGAAGGAATAATTTCCTTTTTGGTGTAAGCAGGGAATAGCGGATTGTTTCCAAGAATGTATTTGATGTCATACATCAACAATTCTTGATGCTGCTGTTCGTGCTGTAGCCCTAATTCTATTAGTTCCGAGACTTGTTCTGATAATTCAGTTTGACTATCTAAAAAGTGAGCCATTTGTTCATCTACATAGGCCCTATACTTATAGACCTCTTCAGTAGTTGGTCTGGTTAAGTTCCCACGGTCGGTACGCAATACTCGTTTGCCAATGCTTTCATAGTAGCTATTGAAAACGTAGTTGTATTCAGCGTGAAAAACATGATAACTTTCGAAATACTCCTCAAGAATCATCTTTTCGAAGAACCAGGTGGTATGACCCAAGTGCCATTTGGGAGGGCTTACATCTACTATGGGCTGAACAACCATATCCTCTTTTTCGAGGGGTGCACAGAGGTGTTGGGTTTGATTTCTTACTCGTTGGTATTTTTCCTTAAAATAGGAAAGTGTAGAATGAGTAGATGCTGTTTGAGTATCGATCGGGATAATACTTTGAGTTAATCGTTAACTTAAAATTAAAGCTTCTTACGTACATTTAGTACGAAAGTTGAACTATTGAATTTCATCTTGTTCTAGTTGGTCTGCCTTCAAGCGTCTTCATAAAAATTTTCAAATCTTCTTTTTCAACGTCCGAAAACCTGATAACTCTAACAAGTGAATCTTGTAATTGGTTCATGGGGTCTAAATTTTGATAATGAGTAAGTACCTCATCTATTGTATTAAAACGAC
Organism: Reichenbachiella sp.; assembly: GCF_039969095.1. Classification (GTDB taxonomy): domain Bacteria; phylum Bacteroidota; class Bacteroidia; order Cytophagales; family Cyclobacteriaceae; genus Reichenbachiella. The sequence goes on along the minus strand of NZ_JBDVOL010000008.1, from coordinate 213,228 downwards.
CGTCGTGCATAAAAGGAGCCGTACGAGACAGGTTTCTTATGGAAGGTGTTTTGTATTTGCCTAAATCTGATGAATCTCTAGTAATTCTGAATCTACCAGTGGTCAGTGATAGGTCATCGGAAGAAAAATACTGTTTCAAACCATTGTGGTGAAATTGGTTGTCGGTAAAAAGTGGTGGTTGGTGACAAGAAGCACAATTATTCTTGAATACTACTTGTCCTTTTAATTCCTGATTTGAAAATTGAGCTAAATTTTGTTGTACACTGTCGTATTTTGAGTTGGCTGAAATCAGTGTTCGCATGTACTGGGCGAGTGCTCGACTGACATAAGCGGATGAAACAGAATCAATTCCAAAAGCTTTTTTGAAAGCAGAAGAGTAGTTTTTGTCTTCGTTCAATTGCTGGCAAAGCTGACTCAAGTCTGATCCCATTTCGTGAGGGTTCATCAAAGCAGTAAAAGACAAAGATTCGAGATTTTTCACTCCACCATCCCAAAAGAAGCTTTCTGACCAGGTTAGATTAAAAAGTGGGGGCGTGTTTCTATTAAGGAGTTGACCGCTATGACCTGAACTGAAGGATTTGTTATCAGAGAAGGCTAACTCTGGTTGGTGGCAACTTGCGCATGAAATTTGATTGTTTGCAGATAATCGGGTGTCAAAAAATAGCATTCGTCCTAAAGCAACGCCTTCTTGTGTCAACTCATTTCTGTTGGGAGAAAGGATCGGTTTTGGGAAATAGGATGGGTAGTTTATTTGTAATTTATTTGTTGAATTTGAGTTAGTATTACAACTCCATATTACTGACAGCAGAACTAATAATAATATGGCAAAAAATCGTTTCAGGCTTATGAATTTGTAGTGAGTTGTTAAGTTAAGCAATTATAAAAATAGAGAGTTGAGTAAAAGGATGAATATTAAGGTTGTGATTTTAATGGTGCTCATGCAGGTGCTGTTTTCTTGCGCAGAAGATTCGCAAATCAAAAAGCCTACACCTTATGTGTTTGAACCGCCTGCGCTTTTTGGTGATGATTATATCCTACCAAAGGACAATCCATTGACAGTAGAGGGAATTGCTTTGGGACGAAATCTCTTCTATGAAAAAAGGCTCTCGAGAAATAATCAAGTCTCCTGTGGATCCTGTCACCAGCAAGCAAAAGCATTTACAGATGGAGCTAAATTTAGTACTGGTTTGGATGGAGAATTGACTGGTAGAAGTTCGATGTCTCTCGTGAATCTACTTTGGCAGACGAAGTTTTTTTGGGACGGCCGGGCTTTGAGTTTGGAAGAGCAGGCTCTACAACCTATTCCCGATCATATAGAAATGGACTTGCCACTAGATGAAGCTGTAGAGCGCTTATCGATTTCTGAAGATTATCCTCGACAATTTTTAGAGGCATTTGAAACTGAGAATATTACTGCAGACTTAATAGCCAAAGCCTTAAGTCAATTCATGAGAACCTTGGTGTCTTCAAATTCAAAATATGATAAACACTTGCTAGGACAGGATGTGCTGACTGATCAAGAAAAACTGGGAATGGATCTTTTTTTCACACATCCTGAGCCGACCATAGGCCTGCGAGGAGGCAATTGTGGTGATTGTCATTTGAATATCTTGACAGCAGGAAATCGAAAAGGATTTGAGGGCTTTCACAATAATGGAATAGATAGTGAAGATGCTTTAGAAGATGGGTTAATGACGGTTACGGGAAAAGCAACCGATAAAGGTAAATTTAAAGCCCCAAGTTTAAGAAATATTGCCTTGACAGCTCCATATATGCACGATGGTAGATTTTCCTCATTGGAGGAAGTATTAGATCATTACAATGAAAATGTACAGACCAGTACTACTTTGGATGTTTTAATCTCAGACGCAACTAATAATCCCGAAAATGTGTTACCCGTAATGTTGGGATTGACTGCTGAAGAAAAAGAAGCCATTATCGCTTTTTTGCATACATTAACAGACGAAACCTTTATAAACCATGAAGAATTTTCTGATCCGTTTTAGTTTTTGGTTTGTAGTCTTGTGCGGAATAATTGCTTGCTCAACCGATGATGTGATAGAGACTAAATCTTTGACTTTCAATTTCACTATAAAGGCTGATTTGGAGGATATGGTATTTGAAAGTAAAAAATACTTGACCCCATTTAATCAACAAATAACTTTTGAGCGATTTTCGATTTATCTGAGTAACGTAGCCTTGCGTGATTTAGAAACTAATGAAGTTTACAAAGAGGTTGATAGTTATCACTTGATCAGTTTTGACTCAGAAAATGGCACAGCATCATTCACCATCGACCAAATACCTGCCAGTTATCAAATCTCCGAGATCAAAATGGCCATAGGTGTGGATGCTGAAGCCAATACTTCTATCGATCATGTAGGCGATCTTGATCCTACCAATGGCATGGCCTGGGATTGGAATACGGGGTATAAGTTTTTTCTGATGGAAGGGAGATATTTTGCAGAAGAAGATCCAGTTGGCGAAGAGATCAAAATGCATATAGGTATGGACAAAAACTATTTTGAAAAAGGCTGGTTATTGGATGCGCCTATTTTCATGCTCCAGGATCGATCGATCGACTTTCATGTCAATGGATATGTACCTATAGGTACCATTGATTTCTCAGAAGGTACAGTTTTCATGAATGATGAAAGAGGAGATGAAGTCGCTCAGAATTATAAGGAGGGGCTTTTGGAAGTAGAAGAGACAAGTAGAAAGTAAAAGTCTTATTCATTAATTTGCATGGCATTAACAATCAATACAGCCATGATGAAAGTATTACAGTATTTTCTAATTCTATCTTTCCTTTTTTGTCAAGCATTCTATGTATCCGCAATAGATAATCGTACTGAGGCTGAGCTCTTAATTAAGGTTGGCGATTCACTAAGGGATTTAAAAGCATTTGAAGAAGCGTTGAATTTCTATAGAAAGGCTGAAAACTTAAACCATGTAAAGAATACTTTAAATATTCGCTTGAAATCTATTTTGAAAATAGCTGAAATGGAGAGAGAGTTGGGTTTGTATGATAAAAGCATTCAAACGGCACAGAAAGGAACAGAATTAAGTTCAACCAATCAAGAAAAATTATTTTTAGCTGAATTTGAAATTGAAAAAGGGAAAACATTTCTATTGAAAGGCAACAATTCAAGTGCTCTAGAATCATTCCAACAAGCGCTTAAATTAAGTATGGAAGCTAGTGAGAGGCCTGAATCTAAGCTTTTGACTGAATGCTATGGGCTTATAGGTGATACTTATGTAGCTATGCATATATATGATTCCGCGATAGTCAATTTGGAAAAAAAACTAAAAACACTAAATAAAATACCTGAGAGGGATAATTACAAATTAGCACCAACACTTAATAGTTTAGGTTTAGCCTATTTAGGTCGTAAAAATTATAAAATTTCAAAAAGCTTTCTAGATAGTTCTTACAATTTAGTTAAGGATCATTATGGCAATTTATCAACTGAACTGGGTTCTATATATGGGAATCTAGGCACATATTATAAAAGTTTAGCTCTTTATGATTCTGCTTTATATTATTATGGTTTGGCACTACCCAAGCATGTTGCTAAGCTAGGGGAGAGTCATCCTGAAGTCGCAGCTGAATTAATAAACCTTGGGGATTTATTCCTTAAAAAAGGAGATTTTAAATCCGGATTAAAGAAGTATAAGGAGTCTCTATCCATACATAATAAAATTGGAAAAACTGAGAATGCAAAAGTCGCTTTCTTGTACTATAAAATTTCAGGAGCTTATATCTATATGAATCAATTTGATTTGGCATTGGAATACATTGATTTTGCTATTGATGTTGTGCAAGTAGAAGGGGAAAAAGAGGATGGTTTGTTGATGTGGTTTTTTTCGAGAAAAACCACCTTAATGGAAAGGCTTAATCAATATGAAATGGCATTTTCAATTTATAAGGAGTCTACAAATAAGTGGGGGACAAATAGACCGAGCGCTGCAAACGATAATTACACTATAGGAAGGTTGTTTGGTAAAATGGGTAATGAAGATTCTGCCGTATACTATCTCAAAAAATCCTTGGACATAGAAAAAAAAGTTTATGGAGATTCTCACCCTCAAATTGCATGGACCTTATTAAGAGTGTCAGATTCCTATAGGAAAATGGGGCAAATGGAAGAAGCCTTAAAAGGCATATTTAAAGTATTAGAAATACAAAAAAAGTATTATGGAGATAAACATTATAGTGTAGGCTCTGCATACAGAATCTTGGCTAATTTGTATTACGACCTAGGACTTTATGGTGAATCTTTAAAAGCGAATCAAAATGCCTTAATTGCTAATGCTTTGGATTTTAATGATAGTTCAATTGTTCATAACCCATTGGGGGTTCATGCACAAAATGTTACTGATTTATTTATTACGTTGCTCCAAAAAGCACTTTGCTTTGAACAAATAGGGGGGGCTGAGAACCTCAATCATGCACTCAATTGTTATTATCAAGCAGATAATGTACTTAAAGAAATTAGAAGAGATAAAACAAATTTGAAAGATAAAATGACTTTTGAAGCTCACGCAAATCAGATGTATCAAAGAGCTGTCAGCGTTTGCATGAAACTCAATGAAATGAGCAAAGACGCCAAATATTTGGAAGAGGCATATGTTTTTACTGAGAAAAATAGGAGGGGAAATTTGTCACAAGCTGTGGCCAAAAATTCTGCAGAAGATTTTGAAATTTTACCTCGTTCAATAATACAAATAGAGGATCAAATCAAAGTGGATCAAAATTTTTATGAGAATCAGATAAAAAAAATGAAGGCCTCAAAGGATGGTTATGATACTACAAAATTAGTGAACTTAGAAAGTTTGCTATTTGGTCTCAATCGTAAAAGGGATTCTTTAGTAGGAGTTTTTGAAAAAGATTTTCCTCGCTACTATCAACTCAAATACTATCAGGATATAAGTGGGATAAAAGAGCTTAAAAATAATCTTCCCGGTCAAACAGTATTATTAGAATATTTTGAAGGTGATTCAACAATCTATTTATTTGCGATTGCAAAAAATGACTTTAGAGTTTCGGTGATCCCATCAAAAGGAGAGATTAATAACCAGATAGATCTATTTAGAGAAATTCAGTACTATTGGAGTATTTCGGATCAATCTGATAGCACTTATCTAAGTTATGTGAGGTGCAGTAGTTATTTGAAGTCCTCTCTTCTAGGTGATAACATTGATGATTTTCTTGAAAAAAATCGCATCCAAAATTTGGTGATTGTTCCTGACGGGAAACTGTCGTACCTTCCTTTCGAAATTTTGTTAACGGATGACAATTTCAAGCAAGTTGGAGACTACAGCTCATTGCCCTATCTTATTAAAGATTACAATATAAGTTATGCCTATTCAGCCACCTTAAATTTTGAATTTAATAACCGGTTGAGAAAGGGGCCTTCACCTAGAGGATATATTGGGTTTGCACCTTCCTACACCACTTTGCCCTTGGATTCTTCAAATTTGTTAGCAATAGGTAAATTCAGAAGTTCCGTTACGAATTTAGAATGGAATAAGGAAGAGGTATTAACTTCTTCATCCTTAATTGGTGGTGAATATAGGTTGGAGAATGACGCAACAGAATCAAAATTCAAAGAAGATGCTTCAAATTATAATATTCTTCATTTAGCCATGCATGCATTGATTGATGATGAGGATCCAATGCTGTCAAAGCTGGTATTTGCGAAAGATGAAAATGATTCTATCAATGATGGATTATTACACACGTATGAAATTTTCAATATGAATATGAATCCAGAGTTAGTGGTGCTTAGTGCGTGCAATACAGGTTTCGGGAAATTAGAAAGAGGAGAAGGGGTGAATAGTTTGGCTTATGCTTTTGCATATGCTGGATGCCCAAGTATTGTGATGAGTCAATGGCAAGTGGACGACAAATCAACAAGTATACTAATGAAAGATTTTTTTGAAAACCTTTCAGGTGGAATGAGCAAAAGTAAGGCGCTGAGAGAAGCCAAACTTAAATTTCTGAATGATCCCTCTAGTAGATATGCAAACCCTTCTTATTGGGCAGGCTTTGTCCTGATTGGAAATGAAGACGCTCTTGATCAATACAATGGATATGATCTTTTTTACATCTGGATTGGAGTTGGAATGGCCATTTTGGTTGTTGGGTTTTTGATTATAAGAAGGAGAAATTTATCGGTCTAGTTCCTGAAGCATCACCTCAGCTTTATTCGAAAATAGATGATTTGAATTCTTGATTTCAATAAGCACTTCTTTAGCCTTTGAGGATTGTCCAGCCTTGAAGTAGGCCAACGCCAAATACCAATCACTATTGTTTTTAATTGTATTGCTGGTGCTTCCGGAGATTAATTTGAATTGATTGATTGATTGCGTTATCAAATCTTGCTGTAGATAACAGATACCTAGAAACAGCCTATATTTTTCATTTTCGGGATTGAGTTCTGTCAATTGAGTAAATGCTGAAGTTGCTTCTGAATATTTCTTGTTTTTATACAGTAGCATGGCCTGATTTTCATCACTAATGCCTCTGAGATTGTTATCGGCAGGATAGGGCTCGTAATATTTTCCAAACAATTCTTCGTTACTCAGCGAATTGGATTGGTTTAACAAAACAAATGTAGATCCCAATACAAGAGCTATTGCTGCTGCGTATAGCAACCAGTTTTTCGGCCTTTTTTTCTTCTTGTTTTTGGCATTGATGATGTCCTTCATTTCTTCGCCTATGGCCCACGTCTTAATGAAGTTGCTGCTTTGAATGTATTGATCATAACGCTCTTCAAAAGCTTTATCAGCTTTCAATTTTTCATCAAAATCTATCCGCTCTTGATCATTCAAAGTACCGTCAAATCGTCGGTCGAATTGCGCGATATGTTCTTCACTCAAACTCATATTACAAAGTCTTCATGTGTCATTTTACGATCTTGTATCAATTTAGTCAAGTACTTCAGACATCTCGATTTTTTGTTTTTCGCCGCTTGTTCGCTTGCAAGCCCAAATTTTAATGCCAGCTCTTTCATCGATTTCATGTTATAATAGAATCCTTTCAATATATCCTGACATTCTTCCTTCAGTTCCTCCATGATACTTTTGACGGCTTCTACGTCAATCACATGTTCATTGTTTTCTATGATCATCAAACCATCTTCATTTAAAAAGTCTGCTGGCAAATTTTTCTGTTTCCTCAAATGATTCATCCACAAATTTTTGCATATCCCAAACAAGTATGATTTTAGGGAAGACTCGCTGTTGAATTTGTCATTCAATATGTTTTGAAATAGCACCATGGTGCCATCTTGAAAAACATCCTTAGCATCTTCTACGCTACCGGTGTTGTTGAGTATAAAATGCTTTACAGTTGAAAATGAGACTTTGTAGATCGTTTCTAACGCTTCACTTCTAAGTAAAGGATCTCTAGATAATAGGTCGGATTTTAATTGCTCTGTTTGGTTGGTTTTCAAAGCGTGATTTTATGCTGTTCTGAAAACAAATGTAATAAAATTCCTGAATGACTGATTACCTATCGGCTCAACCATACACTAAGTATCAAAACCAAAATCAATTTTTAAAACCTACTTTATTATGAATATGAAAACACTTTTATTCACCTTAATAATAATTATAGAAAGCACTGTAGTTAGTGCTTCATGGCTTTCTATTTCGGGCCCAAGTGAGGTTTGTCCTAGGCAAGAATATACATACACACTGGATTCAGATTTTTTTTTCGGATCTTGTGGTACATATATTTGGGCCATTTATGACTCCAATGGCAATCAGGTTGAGTACGGTGCTGGACCCAATATAAAGTTTACATTTCCGGCTCCCGCAAATAAAACTTATAAAATTCAAGCATCAATTTCAGGCGGTATAGGATGTTATAATACAGAAACCAGAACGTTGAATGTTTTAACAAAATATTCTAAACCATCTATTGGTGGTGTTTCTGTATTATGCCCAGGTGGTCAATCTAAAGTATATACACCAACTGTTAGTGCTACCCTAGACTGCTTTCACTGGGAGATTGATTGGAAAATTCCTCAAGGTTTGTCGGTTTCCTACGGATCGAATGGTAAGGTGACTCTTTCTGCTCCCAATTCAGCTTCAGGAAAATATACGGTATCTGCAAGATGTAAAATTTTACCATCAAATGAGTATGGTGATTGGACACATAAGTCTGTATGGGTTGGATCTCCTGAATTTGGGACTAATTCTATACAAGGAGATGACGAAGTGAACGTTGGAAATTTCGAATACTACACTGCTCCTAGTGCAACCAACAACCCCTCTTATAACTGGACTTATACCTATCCTGGTTCTTCGTGTAGTTGGAAAATATTGAATAATAATTCAAAAAAATTATATGCACAAGCAGAGTGTGATGGTCAAGGCTGGCTAACCGTAACAGCGAGTAATGCATGTGGGTCTGTCAGTTTAGATAAATATGTCGAAATATTGGGCGGCTCAGGAGGTGGTGGAGGAAACCCTTGTGGTACTGCTCCGATGATGGTTAAAGCTTTTCCTAATCCTTCAAAAGATGGATTTATTACTTTAAAGAAGATTGATGATGGTCCAGGTGATCCATGTGATGGAGGTGGAGGACCAGAGATGCCGGCAAGTATAGAACAGCCTGATGAAGAAATTAAAATCTATGATTTCAATGGCGCTTTGATTTTCTCTCGAAAAATCTCACCAAAAGATGGTACGATTGAAAATGTAAATCTAAAATCCGGAAACTACATTATTAAAACAGGCCACGACGCCGGGTCTGTCAAACAAGAGCTGCTAATCGTTGAATAATAGTCATCTGACAGAGGGCAGGAGTAGAATTCTGCTCTCTCTTAGATGGCATGCTACTTAACAGTTAACAACGCAAGCCAAATCCTTTATTACAATTCAGAATAAAGACTAATTCGTAAATAATTAAAACTAAACTTTTATAAACAATCTTACTATGAAAAAAATAATTTTAGGCATAGCCTGTCTATCCCTTTTACTTACCAACTGCGAGGAGGGAAGTGAATTACCGAAACCAAACATTGAGGATGAAGCTTCAAGACCTCTACCTGAATTAGGAGATGTGGATCCTCCGAACATTACTTCTGTTTCTAGTACAGGTACTACAATTACAGTTAACTGGACTACCAATGTAGCTATGAGAGTTGAATTGAAAATTTCCAGAGTTTCAAATTTTAATTACTCCTCGGTTCAGGGTGGTGGACTTTCAACGGGTAATAGTTTTACGTTTACTGATTTAGTTCCAGGAGTAAAATATTACATCAAAATGCAAGGAACTAAAATTAACGGTTCACAAGTTTCGCCTATAGCTTCAACTTCTAAAACGACTAGTGGCAATCTCAACCCACCGGATATCTGTGATGCCGAATTTGATTATAATAATTTAATTTATGGATGGTGGGGTTTTTGTGAAATTTTGGATGATAAAAGAAATAGTATCAATAGCACTTCTGAATTATTGAAAATTGAGTCTAAAATGCAAATATTTACTTATCAAGGAAGTAATTCAGGTGCAGGTGAATGGGTAGACCTTTTGGAGCAATATGCAAGTAATGGTTGTACTCATTATTTCGATAATTTCCATGGTACCAGTCTAAGACGTATTAAGATTAAATGGACATATGGATCAGAATCCACGAGTTGGAGTTCTTGGTATCAATATGACCACTCACCGGCATATCAAACGGAGCATGAATCTGGTAATTGTAACTAATTAAAGTTAGTTCTTAAGAAATACGGAATATGAATAAATAAGGGTTGAGTTTAATCAACCCTTATTTTCTAAAATTATACTTCGCTTGTTCAAATACTAACTTATTACACTAGCTTTATTCCATATATCCAAATGGAATAATTTAATGGAAATTGAAAATATTGAATTGACCTATTTGACTCTTGGAGACTACAAGGAGTTGAAAAAGGCCATGATAGAGGCGTATAGCAGCATTCAAGATGCTTATTGGAAGGCTGACGAGATCAAATCTTTAATTGATAAATTTCCAGACGGACAGGTGGTGATCAAAGTCAATGGTCAATTGGCTGGTTGTGCACTTTCCATCATTGTCAAATACAATCAATTCGACGAGCACCATACCTACAAAGAAATCACAGGCAACTATACCTTCGACACACATACAGATGAAGGAGATGTATTGTATGGCATTGATGTTTTCATCAAATCCGAATTTAGAGGACTGAGGTTAGGTAGGCGCCTTTACGATTATCGCAAGGAGTTATGTGAGCGGATGAATCTCAGAATGATTGCTTTTGGAGGTCGGATTCCAAATTACCACACCTTTGCTGAAGAAATTTCGCCTAAGGAATACATCGAGCGAGTGAAACGGAAGGAAATAGATGATCCTGTTCTGAACTTTCAAATTTCGAATGACTTTCATCCATCTAAAGTATTGACTGGCTATTTAGAAGGAGATGAGGCCTCAAGTGAATATGCTGTATTGTTAGAGTGGGACAATATCTATTACAAAAAGCCAACGAAAAAAGCCGAAACCAAAAAGAAAATAGTCCGACTAGGATTGGTGCAGTGGCAAATGAGATTGTACAAAGACTTGGAAGAACTGATGCAACAGGCAGAGTATTTTGTGGATGCAGTCTCTGGATATCGTTGTGATTTCGCACTCTTTCCAGAATTTTTCAACGCACCACTCATGGCAGAGAACAATCATTTGTCAGAGCCAGATGCTATTCGAGAATTGGCCAAACATACAGATGAAATCGTGAGGAGATTTTCCGAATTGGCAATCTCTTACAACATCAACATCATCACGGGTAGTATGCCAGAGATTAAAGAGGATTTGCTTTATAATGTGGGCTATCTGTGTAGAAGAGATGGTACGACCGAGCGATATGAAAAAATTCATGTTACTCCTGATGAATCCAAAGTCTGGGGGATGCAAGGTGGTTATGAAATAAAGGCATTTGATACAGATTGCGGGAAAATTGGTGTGTTGATCTGTTACGATTCGGAGTTTCCAGAGTTAAGCAGATTGTTGGCAGATGAAGGTATGGATATTCTTTTTGTTCCATTTCTTACTGACACACAAAATGGATATTCACGAGTCAGAAATTGTTCGCAGGCTCGTGCGATTGAGAACGAATGTTATGTAGCTATAGCTGGAAGTGTAGGCAATTTACCCAAAGTGCATAATATGGATATTCAGTTTGCTCAGTCTATGGTATTTACACCTTGTGATTTTGCGTTCCCGACTAACGGCATTAAGGCGGAGGCTACACCCAATGCAGAAATGATTTTGATCGCAGATGTAGATATCGATTTACTAAGAGAATTGAATCAATTTGGAAGTGTGCAAAATTTGAAAGATCGAAGAAAGGACATTTTCGATTTGAAAAAGAAGAGGCCTAAAAGATAGTTTTTTCTTTGGATGGCCATGTATTCTTCTATTTTTGTCAAAAAACAAACCCAATGAGATTAACAATACTATTCATAGTTTTCGTATCAGCATGTAATGCACCAAAAGCCGTAAACAATAACTCCACCGATCCTATTCCTTTTGTTCAAATAGCAGAAGATCAATTGGGTGGAACCGCTCAATGTTTGAAAAACCAATCTGAGACGATGGTGCTTTGTGTTAACGAATCTCCGAGTACTCCAGAACAACCGAGGAATACAGTTTCTTTTATGGTGATAAGCCTTGATGATTCGTCGGTAATTTACGAATCCAGCATCGATGGTGGAAATGTGAAATGGTTTGATGATGAACGATTAGAAATTTTCAATACGCCTGGATATGTAAGACAGGATCAAACCAATGATGACTTTACTAAAATTTATGAATTGAAAACACAAACAATGATCCCAAAGAAGGAGTATCTTGAAAAGTAAGGTTAACAGCTGTAAATAAAAAAGGCATTTCATAACTGAAATGCCTTTTTTATTAAGCGTGGCTCTGATTTACTTGTTCAATACCACCGTTTGTTTTTGTCTAGTACCATTAGTGATGGATTCTATAATATAGAGTCCGTTTTGAAGGTTGCCTAGATCTACCACTTTGCTTGCATTCAATTCTTTCACTATTACCAATTCACCTGAAATTGCATAGATATTAATTTGCATTGGTTCTTTGATGTCGAAACTGATTGTCCCAGTTGATGGATTGGGATACGCTCTTCTTGCCAAGTCTGCTTCTTCAATTCCGCTTACAATTAAGCTAAGATTATCTGAAGTTGCTTCACAATTGCCATTTTGAGCGATTACAAAGTATACGCCATTCATAGTTGCTTCATATGAATTTGAATTGGCATCTAAAATTATTCTTTCGTCAATATACCATTGGTAATTGTCCGCGCCTTCTTCTACAGTAAGTATAAAATCAGATTCAGTAATAGTAACATCTGGGTAGGCTATAGTTGTAATAGCAACCGTAGAAGCAAATTTTAGTTCACAATCAGCATTTTCACTTTCAGCCTTTACACTTAAAACAGTATCGGATGTTAATTCATCACTAGTTAATATAATTGTATCACCATTACCTGCTTTTGGATTGCCAGTATTTTCTCCAGATTCTTCGAAAACCAATTGATATGATACGCCTTCAATAGAATTTTCGATTCCGATACTAACAATATCTCCTTCGCAAATAGTGATTTCACTGTCGCTTAGTTCTGTTTCTTTTATATCAGTCACAGTCAATTCGAGTATATCTGAATAAACTTTACAATAACCGTCTTTTGCAATTTCGACGTAGAATTCTCCAGAATTATCAATATCACTAACTGCTATTTCCAACAAATCTCCAGTCCCTGATTCAGTTTCTGAAACTGCTTCGTTTGACTCATTGTCAAATACCTGATAAGTCTTTCCATCTTCAGAATTATCAATCAAAAAAGTAGCATCATCTCCTTTGCAAATGTCTGATTCAGATATGGAAATACTAGCAGAGCTAGTCATACTCTCAAGAACTGATATGAAGTCTGTTTTAGTCTCAGTAAATTCAGTCTCAGAGTCATCTGTAATGGTAAGGGAGACTGTTTTATCTCCAGTAGTTGAATAAAAAACTTCATGCGGTCCTTTTCCAGTTGCAGATTCAGGTGAAGCTCCATCTCCGAAATCCCAGTTATAACTTTCAGTTCCAATAGAACAATTTTGGTAAAATACTATTGTTGATTCCGTGCAGTGTTCTTCTTGGTAAGGAATGGAAAAATCAGGAACGATGTCTGCATCTGGTCCGGTAACACTGAAGTCGTCCAGAGCCATACCAATTTCAACTTCGGCTGCATCTGACATATACACCAATCTAAATGTAACATTTGGATTACCAGCTAGTCCAGATACATCTTTTGATTTAAGCTCATAGCCATCTGTAGAACCACTAAAAATTGGAACCGATTCTCCAAAAACTGATTGAGCATCTGATGTTTGGTTGTACCAGCCCGTTTCAACAGCACTTCCTAATTTGACCCAGTTGTCGCCTTGATCTATTGTATACTCGACTATAAAACCATCCCATTGTGCTTCGAAAGAGTAATTTGTTTGGAAAGAGATAGTGTAGGTTCCATCAGCGCTAAAATCATATTCAGGGAAATAAATGTGCGTCTCAGATTCATCCGTATATGTTTCATCTTCTAATCCTAGTACCCAAGCAGATTCGCCACTAGTTACACCGTCTTTTCCATCAATTGTGCTATTGCCTAATTCAAAACCTACTTCTCCTTTGATATTATCTGCGTAAGTATCAACTGGTTCGTTTTCGATTTCACAAACATAGTTGACGGTTCTATTAGGTAGAACAAAGATTTTTTTAGTCTTTGTTAATTCTCCATTTATTTCTAGGGTTACTTTATGCCATCCTGCTTCATCAAAAGTATGGGTTATATCTTCAGTTGTGTATGAAGAGCCATCAGTGATAGTCCATGAGGTTGAAGAAATTGTTGCTTCAGATTCGTTTGTGAATTCCACTTCTTTTCCAATATAAGTCACGTAACTATCTGCAGAAAAATCGGCAAATGAGATGCTAGAAAAGGACGATGAGGTAAATAAACCTCTGCCATGCGTAGCAACTCCTACTCGTTGATCAGAAGTTCTATATTGTAGCATACGGCTACTGACATTAGCTAGACCTTCATTTACTGGACCCCATTCTACATCTGTCGCAGAAATATCACTAGAGGACCAAACCCCAACTTCAGTTGCCAATATGACTTGGTTGTCACTATTTGGTGTAAACATTCCCCACCATACAGGCATATCAGGAAGGTCTCCTTCAATATCTACCCAATTTTCGCCTCCATCTGCTGAAAACCAAACAGAATTGGCTCCATAGTTACCAATTGTAACTAACATCTTGTCACCGTTCTCATTAATGTCGATACTTGTTACAGTGCCAGAGGTGTCGAATAGTTCTTCAGTACTTGGATTGCTTGTGTTTGCATTAGTCACTTTTGTAACAGTACCGAGATCTGAGCCAATGTAAAGTACGTTATCTTCGTACGGTGATGCTAATATATGAGTTGCTTCTCCACCGATTTCAATTGAAATGGTACTTGTGTTGATATCTGAATCAGTAATCGTATAGACGTTCAAAACGTTATCATCATTTCCTCGGGCGTACAAAATGTTTGCATCACTATCATAGTCTGATTGATTGATAAATCCACCAGAATCTCCTACTCCAAAGCCATTAAACGAGGCGCCTCCATCTCGTGATAAATAATAATTGTTGTAGACATAACTAGTGATCTGTATGTCGGGTTCGTTTTGGTCAATAAAGCAATATGCTCCATCTCCACCTGTAGCTTCATTAGTTGAATTGATTCCTGAAGTGCTGTATTGCTGGGTACCATTGTCTTGAGAGCCAGCCAGCATGTCATTCGAATTTACTTCATTACGCATAGCCAGCGCATAGAATTGAGTGACATTGTAATCATTGTTTCTAGTTTCGAAAGTTGGTGATTCTTGGTCTATATCATCCGAATAAGAAACTCCACCATCATTTCCAAATATTGCTTCACTAGACGAGCCTGGCTTAAACACAATGGCATGCTGATCTGCATGCACATAAGGCGCACAACTCCCTGTCCAATAGGAGATGGCAGTCCAAGTTGTACCACCATCTGTGGATTTGTGTAGATCAATTCCTCCAACTATTACCTCATCTTCATCTGAAGGGTTTACGGCAAGAATTAAATCATACCACGCTTGCCCTCTAGAAAAATCGCTACTAGATTCCTGACATGTAGATTGATCTAAATAGGAAGGGATTGTGATTTCTGTCCAGTTTGAACCCTCATCGGTTGAAACCGCCATCCAGCCAATATCACTACCTTGAGCTGCTGCGGCATAGAATACATCAGAATTTGATGGGGCAATAGCTGTCTCTACTCGATTTCCTCCCAAACTTGGTGAAATGTCTGTCCAACTTTCTCCATCGTTTGTGGACTTGTAAATATCTCCAATAAATCCAGAACAAATTAATGTACCATCCTCAGCAATTTCAAGATCTGACATATTAATATCAACAGTTGACGGCGAACTCCAATTGTCCCCTCCATCGGTTGATGTTTTTATTCCATTACTTGTAGCTGCAATTATTTTGGAGTCACTAGTAACAACAATTTTGGTAGTATATCCAAAATCTTCCGTACTGCTTAACTGATTCCAACTATCTCCTGAATCTGTTGATTTCCAAATACCAGTCCCTCTAAAATCATTAGTCCAGCTTTCACCTGTCCCAGCATAGAATGTGGTTGTTGTTCCTGGATCATAAGCGAATGAGCAAATGGATAAATTGGTCATGAAATCGTCCACGTTTACCCAACTGACATCACTGTCTGTAATGTCACTATTATACCAAATTCCTCCAGAGATCCCTCCAGCCCAAACTTTTTTGTTTGTATCGTCATTTGGATCAAACATTAATGCACGTGTTCGACCACCTACATTGTTAGGCCCTCTTTCGTTCCATTCAATGTTATCAATTGTACGTGCTTGAGATTTTCTTGCTAGCCTTTCGCGTGCGACTTTGAATGCCTCCACCTTTCTTTTAATTGGAGGGTATCCTAAGCTTAAATCTTTAGTAGTTTCAAACTCTTGGAGCAGCGCTAAATCAGGGCGGTCTCTTTTAGGAAGGTTCTTGATTTCTTCATATGACAGGTCTTTTACTTTGTCATATTTCTCAAAAAGTTGTTCATAAGATTTTTTGTCTAAATCGGTTGATTTTTGAATTGAGACAAGAAATAGGGTAGCTGTAGTCATCACTATCCCTGAGATGAGTAGTGTTTTTCTCATAATTTATCGGTTTTCGGTCTATTGCTGTTTATTGCACCCGCAATTTATGCTTTATTTTCTCCTAGGTGCAACGAGAATTACTTCTAATTTCTGCTTATTGGATGAATTCTCTTTTTTATTCGATTAAACAATAAAAAACGCCATTCTAGTTTTGCTAAAATGGCGTTTTATCGGGTAAGTACTTCTTTACTTATTTCGCAGCCGCAAATCTTTTGTTTACTTCTTCCCAGTTGATTACATTAAAAAATGCGTTGATGTAATCTGGACGTCTGTTTTGGTAATTTAGGTAATATGCATGTTCCCAAACATCTAGACCCAAAATTGGAGTGCCTCCGCAGCCTACACCTGGCATCAATGGATTGTCTTGATTCGCAGAAGAACAAATTTCTAGTTTACCGTCTTTTACACAAAGCCAAGCCCAGCCAGATCCAAATCTAGTGGCACCAGCTTTAGCGAATGCGTCTTTAAAGGCATCAAACGAACCAAAAGCAGAGTCAATAGCTCCAGCGATGTCACCTGTAGGGTTTCCGCCGCCGTTAGGGCTCATTACAGTCCAGAACAAAGAGTGGTTGAAGTGTCCACCGCCATTATTCCTTACAGCAGGCACATCTGAATGTTCTGCACAAAGTGCTTCGATAGATTTGCCTTCCATTTCAGTACCGGCAATCGCTCCATTCAAATTAGTTACGTAGGCATTGTGGTGTTTTCCATGATGGATTTCCATTGTACGTACGTCGATATGAGGTTCCAATGCATCGTGTGCATATGGTAATGATGGTAATTCAAAAGCCATGATTAATCTATATTTATGTTTAAAAAATTCTTGAGAGTAAAGTTAATTGTAAATCTAAAATAAAGGTAAGCAATTGATCATTCTATTCTATACGGGAATAGAATCAAGATATATGATTCTAGAACCAAACGTAAACTTCTCTCGTCATCACAAGGCATTAGTCCGGGTGATCTGTTTCTGAGACTGCAGAGGTTGGTCGGGCAGATACCCTGAAAGAATCAGGGTATGGCGTTGTAATGGAATTAATCTTTACCTCTCATCCGCTTAAAGAATTCGGTTACCAGTCCACCACATGCTTCGGCTAAGATACCTTTAGTGATTTTGGCTTTTGGGTGTGTAGCCTTAGGTGCAAGATGAGTATAACCTCTTTTCTCATCACTCGCTCCATAGATGACTTCGTCGAGCTGTGACCAATAGGTGGCTCCTGCGCACATGGTACAAGGTTCGAGGGTCACATACAATTTACATCCTACTAAATATTTAGTCCCTAGATAATTCTCTGCCGCGGTGATCGCCAAAATTTCGGCATGAGCTGATACGTCATTCAATTTTTCTACTTGATTATAAGCGCGAGAAATGATTTTGTTTTCACAAACTACTACTGCCCCTATTGGCACTTCGTTTTCTTCGAAAGCATAGTGCGCTTGTTTGAGTGCTTCTTTCATGAAAGCCTCATCGCTATGTAAGCCAGGGATCATTTTTTCTTTTTGATGAATTCAATACTGTTCATAATATCTGCTAGCAGTGGCTGCCATTCGGCTTGCAGTTGAACTGGACTGGTGAAATTAAACACCCAAGAGTGGCTACCAACGATCATGTATTGGATGTAAGTGTATTTTTTTACTGGGCTTTGAGCTCTAAATGACTGAGTATCTGGCTTGACTGTAGATATAAATTCAAAGTATGCTGCTTTTTTACCATTCACTTCTTTGATACCCTGACTCATCATTTCTATTTGATCATAGAAATTGTAAATATTGGATTTTTGAAAACTCACCATAATCTCTAAATCATCAGCGATCCATTCAGTCACTGATTTGTTAATACCTAGATCTACAATCACAGCCTCATTGGTATAGATGGCAATTGGCCTTTTGGTAGTGAAATAGCGACTGGCTACTTCGTCATCAGTCATCAATCTGAAATTAGAAGGAATCATCATTGTAATCTCTTCTGTGACATTGACTTTTGTCAACCCACTGTCAAGAAAATTTGAAAAGATTAGACTTATAAATAAAAAGACACCCATGATTTTGCGAATTTTTTAAAGCTAGTGAAAAATCAAAATTAAACTACCTCGTGATGAAGCCCAAAACAAGACAATGATTAAATTTGCGGCTTCATTTTTTATAATACAATTATTATGCTTAGAACGCAGACTTGTGGCGAATTGAGATTGGCAGATGCCGGAAAAGAAGTAACACTTTGTGGATGGGTACAGAAAGTACGAGACAAAGGTGGAATGGTTTGGATCGATTTGCGAGATCGATATGGAATCACTCAGCTCATTTTCGAAGAAGGCCAAACAGCTACGGCGTTGGTAGAGAAAGCAAAGACTGTGGGTCGCGAATTTGTATTAAAAGCTACAGGTGAGGTAGTCGAGCGATATGCAAAAAATGACAAGATCCCTACGGGTGAAATAGAAATAAAAGTGAGTGAATTGGAAGTTTTGAACGCTTCTAAAGTACCTCCATTTATCATTGATAATGACACGGATGGTGGTGAAGAGCTTAGAATGAAATATAGATACCTCGATTTGCGAAGGGACGAGGTTCGGGAAAAATTGATGCTTCGTCATAAAATGCTTCAGGCCACAAGGTCATATTTGTCTGACCAAAGTTTCATGGAAGTCGAGACACCCGTTTTAATCAAATCTACACCTGAAGGAGCAAGAGATTTTGTGGTACCTTCTAGGGTAAATAAAGGTGAGTTTTATGCCTTGCCTCAGTCGCCACAGACATTCAAACAGTTATTGATGGTGTCTGGGTTTGATAGATACTTCCAGATTGTGAAGTGCTTCAGAGATGAGGATTTGAGAGCAGATCGTCAGCCAGAGTTTACACAAATAGACTGTGAAATGTCTTTTGTGACTCAAGAAGATATTTTGAATACTTTCGAAGGTTTGACCCGTCATTTGTTTAAGCAAGCACTCGATGTAGAGGTGGGAGAGTTCGTACATATGCAGTATGATGACGCCATGCGTCTCTATGGCTCAGACAAACCTGATGTAAGATTTGGCATGCCATTCATAGAGTTGAATGATGTAGCTCAAAACAAAGGCTTTAATGTATTCGATCAGGCAGAGTTGGTTGTTGGAATTTGTGCAGAAGGGTGTGCAGAATTTACACGTAAGCAGCTAGATGCTCTGACGGACTTTGTAAAAAGACCTCAAGTAGGAGCGAAAGGCCTAGTCTATGTGAAGTGCAATGAAGATGGTACTTTCAAATCATCAGTAGATAAATTTTATTCGCAAGAGGATTTAAAGGCTTGGGCAGACAAAGCCGAAGCAAAGCCGGGAGACTTAATATTGGTATTGTCAGGCGAATTGAATGCGACCAGAAAACAAATGTGTGAATTGAGATTGCACATGGGTGACCTGCTGGAGCTAAGAGACCCAATGAACTTCAAACCGCTTTGGGTGTTGGATTTCCCACTTTTAGAATGGGACGAAGATACAGAACGTTATCATGCGATGCACCACCCATTCACCTCGCCTAAGCCAGACGAAATTCCATTATTAGATACAGATCCAGGTAAAGTTCATGCCAATGCCTACGATTTGGTAATCAATGGAGTTGAGATCGGTGGAGGGTCTATAAGAATCCACGATCGAGCAACACAGGCTATGATGTTTAAGCACCTTGGCTTTACTGATGAAGAAGCGAAGGAACAATTTGGCTTCCTTATGGATGCTTTTGAGTATGGAGCACCACCTCATGGTGGAATTGCTTTTGGATTTGATAGATTATGCTCTATGTTTGGAGGCTCAGATTCTATCAGAGATTTTATAGCCTTCCCTAAAAATACCTCTGCGCGCGATGTGATGATAGAATCTCCTTCTCCGATTGCTAAGGATCAGTTGGATGAGTTAGGACTCAATTTATTGCCTGCCGAATAACTACATGCTAAAAACCTTAATTTGCTGTTTTTTATTAATGAGCATTTCCTTTACGGGATGGGCTCAAGAGGAGGATAGCGTGAAAGAAAAGCGAATCAAGTTTGCTATATATCCAGCGGTAGGTTACGCTCCAGAAACGAAAGTCAATATAGGAACAATTGCTTTTTTTGTATTCAATACAAAATCAAAGGATTCCACATTTCATAGACCGTCCTCGATTACACCCTATGTCGTTTTTACTACAAACAAGCAAATACTTGTTAAATCAGACTTTGATCTTTTTTTTGGTAATGGGATGAATCTGAACATGGAGGCTCGTGGTTTTGATTTTCCAGATAATTATTATGGCATAGGACCAGATACGGATCCATCCGTTTCAGAAATATATACTGACAAATATGTTCAACTGAAAGGAAGCTTATATAAACCTGTGAATCCTCAGTGGTTTGGAGGGTTAACATTTGATATTCAGTATAACAAGATCGATGGTATTGAGGATGAGGGATTATTGGAAAATGATAGCCCAGTGGGGCTTTCAGGTGGTAGAAATATGGGATTAGGGCCTGGTTTTAGAAACGACACCCGAAATAGTACCTTGTGGCCAACACACGGACGTTTTATTAATGTCAGTGCTACATTCTATGGGGCAGCATTGGGAGGTGAATACAATTACATCAATTATGTAGCTGATTATCGTCATTATTTTAAGTTTTTGGGGCCTAAAAGTGTATTAGCTATTCAATTTAGAATGGACTTGACTTCAGGAGATAATATCCCATTTTATAAGTTGAACAAAATAGGAGGTGGAGGAAGACTACGAGGAGTAGAGCATAGAAATTTGTATCGCGACCGTCAGTCCGCTTATTTTCAGGTCGAAGCAAGACAAGAGCTTTTTTGGAGATTTGGAGGAGTGATTTTTGCTGGTGTAGGCGAGGTCTTTGATAATTTCGGGGAGTTTAAGGCCAATAAGCTAAGGGCAATATATGGGCTTGGCGGAAGGTTTAGAGCGTTGAAAGATGAAAAACTCAATTTTAGGATGGATTTAGGTTTTACTGATAACGGGCAACATGCCTTTTATCTTTCAGTTCGAGAAGCCTTTTAATTTACACCTTAAATTGTTATAATATTTTTGTATTTTACATTACCAGTAAAGGAAAAGAGAAAGAACGATAATTATGGCAGATAAGATTAAGTTGCTGTATGTGGATGATGAAGCAGCTAACCTAAATGTTTTCAGAATCGCTTTCAAAAGAAAGTACGATGTAACCACATGCGAAAGCGCTAAAGAAGGACTCAAGCTTATGGAGGCAGATAAGTTCGATGTGATCATTTCTGATCATCGAATGCCGGAAATGACTGGTGTTGAGTTACTTGAGCAGGTTGGGAATCTTTATCCAGATATGATCAGAATCATTATCTCTGAATACGTCAATGACGAAATTATCAGAAATGCCATTAAAAATTTCGGCTTCACGGGCAGCGTAGGCAAGCCTTGGGATGCTGATGAATTGGTCGCCCTTATCGAAAAAAAGTAAACCAATATTTTGCAACTAGAAATATCTACTCCGGCTCTTTTATTTCCGGCTATTACCTTATTGCTTCTAGCCTATACCAATCGTTTTTTGGCCTTGGCCACTTTGATTAGAAATCTGCATGCTAAATATCAACAAACGGAAAAACAACATGTGCTTGTAGGACAGATTAAGAATTTGAGAAAACGGCTTAACATGGTTCGTCGAATGCAGGCCTTCGGGGTGCTTAGCTTTCTACTTACAGTTGCTTGCATGTTTGCCCTTTTTCAAGAAGGTTTTGTATTGGCAAACTATTTATTTGGAAGCAGTCTTTTCTCACTCCTTATTTCTCTGATTTATTCACTTATAGAAATCCAGATGTCTACAAAAGCGCTCAATTTAGAATTGAGTGATATGGAAAAGTGATCAAGAGGATTCGATAATTATTTTTATAATCCATTAACCCACTTGCTTTGTTGATTAGGGTAAATGCACTATTATTATACCTGCAAGAATTAATTATTTGATCTTGTCCAGCACATCAGAGAAAATTAGATAACTATTTCATCTAATATTACTTAATCCTGAACCTAACCCTAATCTAACCATGCAAGAAAAATCTAAAGGTGGTCTAATCATCTCAAATATTTATGCCGGAATCGGAATGGGCTTGCTTATGGGGCTCATCATTGGTCTGTCTGTATCACCTACGGTCAAGTTAGTTATGGGTTCCTTAGTCGGAATAATGGGAGGATTTTTGGGATTCGAAAATAAAATTGGTCAGCGCGATTCGAATGAAAATTCGTCACTTTTAAGCAATATAAAGTTAGGTAGTTTCGGGTTGGCTGTAGCAGGAGGTATTCTCTGGGGACTTACTATTCGAACCCATGATTTGTTTGCTCCTACGCTGAGTGAACGAATTCAAGTCTATACAGAAGCTGGTTATGATTCATTGGCAGCGAGAAAATATGTCCTCTACGAAAAACTGGGTATTGATCCTAAAACGGGTGAAACCATGAAAGAGCAGGGCGCGATCCAGCGTTCAAATACATCTGCATTGTTTAAGTCGAGCGATACCAAAGGATTGAGCGAGCAAATGGATCCAGATTTATGGAAAGGAAATGTAAATAAGATGGTGGCTGGATGGCAAAAGTTAAACCTGCCGACTCTGCATGAATTGACTCAGCATGCATTAAATATTTTACCGAAAGAGGATCAGTTGGCTTTTCTTTCAAAGATTCAATTAATGGTCTTTCAAGTAGAAGAGAACAAATCCAGTTATTGCCAACTTTCTGACAATATGATGAATTGGGAAGGAAAAACTTCAAAGGAGGTTGCTGATTTGCTAGTGACCACGCCCTATCAAAAACGTATGATATTGGTTGAATCCATTAAAAAATTCTTTTGCTCAATTGAGAACTAAACTAAACCTTCAAACCTATGCGATATTTAATTTTATCAATGCTTATACTGAGTTCATGGCTTTTACAAGCACAAAGTGATCAGAATAGTGCACAATCTGTAGTGAAAATTAAGACCAGTTATCCTGGTGTTGACGAAAATGGGAATCCTGCAACAGTGGTAAATACATCTACTGGTTGGTCATGGAATGATCCATTTTGGGTAGTAACCACCTTGCATTCAGTAGCAGGCATGGAGGGTAATATTGAAGTTTGCTCGACTACTGGAAAATGCTGTTCTGCAAAAGTAGTGAGGGTACTCAAAGAAGCTGATCTGGCGCTAATGCAATTGGATGAGAATTTGGGACTAAATCCGCTTACAGCGAAAAATGTAAATCCACAGTCGACTGAGACTTATTTTATCTGGGGTTATCCTCATGGTGTGTATACAATTCAGGGTGATGAGATTAAATTCTCGCGTAGTTTGAATCGTTATCCAACGCTTTCAGATATTCTGACTGGGAATAAACTGAAGCAGCAACTGATGACGCAGGGATACCCGCTTCCAACGGCAAAAATTTATCGAATCAGTTCAATTATACAACCGGGTCATTCAGGTGCTCCAATTCTGACATCAAAAGGTGAAGTAATTGGCATTGCAGATGGTGGATTGCGAGGCGGAACTGCAAGAATCAACTGGGCGATGCCCTCAGAGCAATATCTTGTAAGTTTGGCTCGTTCGAACGAATCTATTCCTACCAAAATATCATTACAGCAAAATCTTTATAGTCATTCCTATTACATTCCACAGTCGGTTAATAGCGCAGAGATCGATAGCTATGTAGCCAATGCGGAAGCCAAAAGTACAGTAAGCTCAGATAAAGGGACTGCTGTTCATAAAACATGGACTGCTTCGCTTGAGGATATTTATTGGACACTTGATGAAGAGGACCAAGCAGATATGGATGATTTCTTGTCAGATGGGATGTATGAAATTTTATCCAATTCCAATTTCGATATTTATGAAGATTATAATACTGGAGCTTCATTTGCCGTTCCTTTTGGGGCTGTGGTTACTTATGAAGATGAACTTTTTCATATTGAAAGGGATCATAGTTATTTGGCGTTTGCCCCTTTTAATGCTCCATCATTTCAAGAAGCTTCTAATGTGATGGATCTTTTCATCAGTGGGATATTGAATGGGTTTGAACAGCATACTAATGCCATCAATTTTGAAAATGACGATGAAATAGATGAATACAATGAATATCGAAATGCGGTGATTTTTAAGGAAGTCAATTTAGATGGAAGTAATTATTTGCTGGCCGTTGGAGGAGAGGTGCTCGGTTCCAACGTAGCAGCGATGATGATGCTGACCCCGTTGCCGAGAGAAATGAATGATGTGCAAATGTTAGAGTTTCTTGAATTAGCCTTAGCTACAGAAGTCATTTCTTTTTCTGGTCAATAATATGTCGTTACAAAAAGCAGGAAATTTTTTGTAACCTTATAAGGTTTTATTCGAATGCTTTTACCTTTGGAAATTCTTAAAAATGACTTTCATTCAAAACTATGATCCTTAAATATTCATTAGGAGCGGTCATAACAATTCCACTATTACCACTCTTGTACTTGCAGGGGCGTAGGGTTAAAAAATCAATACCTGATTTACCAGAAGCCAAAGAACCTTCAGGAGTAAGTGGTTTTTCTGAATGCCCGAAAATGAAAATTTTAATCATTGGGGAAAGCACGATGGCTGGTGTAGGGGTAGAAAATCACAGAGATGGGTTTGCAGGTACATTGGCTGATGAATTGGCAAACAAACTTAAATCATGTGTCCATTGGACGGTGCATGCCAAAAGTGGAATTACAGTGGGTAGAATGAGTGAAGAATTACTGATACAAATCGAAGACAACGATTGGGATTTAGTGGTCGTAGGTATTGGAGGTAATGACGCCTTTAAGCTGAATAATCCCATTCGTTGGAAAAGTCAAATACGAGAATTTATTAATCAACTCAATTGTAGATTTCCTCAAGTGCCGATTGTGTTTACTAATATGCCGCCAATTAAAGAGTTTCCTGCTTTCACGCCATTAATGAAATGGACGATTGGTAATTTGGTGGAATTGCTGGGGGAGGCACTCGACGATGTGGTAGGTGAGTTTAATCAGGTTTATTACTCTTCTGAGGTTATTTCTATTGAGAATTGGGTGAAAGAATATAATCTTTCATCAGACATTTCACTTTATTTCAGTGACGGTGTTCATCCGTCACAATTGACTTATCAGACGTTGGCTAAGCAATTGGTGGAGTTTATTGGGTCAGATGTCAACCTTGAACAAAATTTATAGTTCACGTCTAGTAATAGAACTATCTTTGATTTGCTAAAACCCTTTTTCGTCGATAATCGACGTAATTTTTCCAGTTTTCAAGATAGGATTCCCAGCTTTTTGGATGGTACGAACTAATGAGCGACTCAATTTCTTGATATAAAGCATCGACTTTATCGTATTCATCCATTAACCCATAAACGATCAATAGGTTTTGGTAGAGCAGTGCTGCAACTTCATTGTTCACTTTAGAATTTTTCTCTTTCAAATTTTTGGATAAAAGCATGTTTTCCCAAATCAATAGACTCTCTTGAAGTTTGTCTTTGATTACTATTGGCATGTATTCATCTTCTATTGCATGAAGGGCCAAGGCACCTTTGGCATTAGTCAGTGCTCTATCTAACTCTGGGTAGCTGTATTTTTTAAATTTTTTAATTGTTCCAATAGGTACGCTGCCTTTTATTCGCCCATGTCCAATAGCATTACTAATTCTGGCAGATAAAGCATTAATATTTTTTGTTTTTATTTCTGGGTCATACTCTTGAATTAGCCTACTTCGATTGTTGATATACCAGGATTCTGCAGAACTTTGAGACGTTTGCCATTCGCCGTGTTTAATGTATTTATGACCATCAATTATATCCTCAATGAATGCCTCATCGGCATCAGGCATTGTCAATTTATATTTTAGGGTTCTATTAACTGTTACTACCTGATTGTATCTCATTTTGTCATTATACTTACTTGAATTAGCATAGTGAGTAACAGACAGAGTGTCTGGGAATACCATTATTTTCACACCTTCGTTTTCAGATCTAGTCAGTCCATTAATTGTTATTTTATCTAAACTCAACTCATAGTCTTCCTGCATATATTTTGGGCTTACCTTACTTAAATCATAAACCAAATAAAAAGATGAAACTCCTTCTGGAACAGGATTGGAAGGTAATCGAGTGTGATGGTAGGGCACATTTTCGATATTTGTTTTTTGAGAAAAAGCACTCAGCATTTGTACGAAGGTGACTAGAAGGACTATTAGGGTTTTCATAGAGCCATTAAAACTTGAAGAACAACAATATAGCCAATTCAAATAGTATTCCCTAAAAGGGAAAAACTTATGAGATACAATATTAGTTTATGCGAAACTTCATCTATTATTTTATGGTTAGATTAGAAAAAGAATATTATGAAATTTCATACAAGAAAATGGGTTAAACCCGAAGACTTAAATCCGAATGAAACCTTATTTGGAGGTAAGTTATTGGCTTGGATAGATGAAGAGGCGGCATTATATGGAGCTATTCAGTTAGAAAATAAAAAGGTGGTCACCAAGTTCATGTCGGAGATCAATTTTCTAAGTTCAGCTCGTCAGGGTGATATTGTTGAGATTGGCATCGAACCTACTAAGTTTGGTCGAACTTCTCTGGAATTGAATTGTGAAGTCAGAAATAAAATGACAAGAGAAACCATAATCACAGTAGATAGGATTGTTCTGGTTAATATTGGTGATGATGGAAAACCAGCTCCGCATGGCAAAATAAAAGTTGAGTATGTGAAGGACCGATTGAGTAAAAACTAAGAATAAATCTTCCTGTAGCCGATAGTGTATGGTTAGTAGTTTTATTCTGCTTACAACTGTCGGTTCATAGATGAAATAGAAATAGCAGATCAAATGACGAGGGACATCATCGATATCAACGACTTTACTATTCTGGTAGAAGAAGGCAGTTCGGATGTTCCAACAGTAGATTCTTGTCTTTTTGATGAGCCAGTTATTGCAGTAGCTTGCTATGGCGCCGGCAATGTGGATCTTTCAGTGAAGTTTGGGGAGAAGCATAAGCAATTCAATCACACCAAAGGCTTGGCTCTATCTTTTTATGCGGATGATCAAGTGGAATTTGTCCATACGGTTTCTGCTGCTAAACCGTTAGCGTGTATTGTTATTGCTACTTCAGTAAGAAATTTGGATAAGCTTCCTGCTATGGAGGGGGAACTCTTCGGAGAAATGCTTCATCAACTCGTTCACCCGAAAGATCATTATGTAGAAGGGCCTAGTTTTTTCATGAGTCCTGAAATGCAATCTATTGTTGATCAAGTGTTTCATTCAAAATATGAAGGGAAAGCAAAAATGATGTTTTTTAGAAGTCAAATGACTTCGCTATTGGCACATTTTTTTGGTCAACTTTCTGTCATGCCTGAAGATAGTATCCCTCAGGATGAACGTGAAAAACTACAACTAGCTAAAGAGATTCTATCCAAAAATTTAGAAAGACCCCCTTCGCTTTCAGAGCTTTCTAAAGAAATTGGATTAAATACATTCAAATTAAAAAAGAAATTCAAGGAGTTGTTTGGTGTTCCTGTTTTCAAGTACTTGCAAAATGAGCGATTGACTAAAGCTCATGATTTAATCCGTAACCAAAACGCAACCATTCAAGAGGCCGCTTGGCAGGTCGGGTATGATAGCTTGGGTTCCTTCTCTAATGCTTTTTCGAAGAAATTTGGGTTTAGACCAAGTGCCATAAAAGGATAATACTTTTAGAATAAATCTTGATTCTTTTCTGATAAATGATCCCATATATTAGGTAGCAGTTTTGTGTCATCACTAAATGTTAAAAGAGATGAACACATTAAAATCAATCTTAATTGGAGCCCTTATATGGGCTGTTGGAGCTAGTGCCTATACCGCTTCTTATTTTAATACAATCCTTGAAAACCCGGAGATGCAGGCCAATATCATTTTGGCTATTACTCTGATTCCGGTTGCATGGTTTGGTGCCAGCTTGTATTTCAAAAAGGAGAGTAATAAATATGGTATTCAGGTAGCAATAAGCATGGTCATTACCGCTGTTTTGCTTGATGCGTTGATAACTGTGCCGTTTTTGGTCATGCCTTACGGCGGAACTTATTACAGCTTTTTTACATCACCTGCTTTTTGGCTTATCGCCGTAGAGTATCTAATGATAATAGCCATATATCCAAGCTTTAAATCCAATCGATCAAAATAGAAGTATTGGCACAAATCAGTTTCAATGAAGAAAAACTGTCGTCATTACTTTCAGCAATTATGCAATCAAAAATCTTAAAAATTTTAATAACCTTTTAAAATATTATAATCATGAAAAGTAACATATTAATTATTGGTGGAACTGGTAAGACCGGTAGAAAAGTAGTTCAAAAGCTTCAAAAACTTAATTATGAAGTAAGAATTGGATCACGTAGTGCAAGTCCAGCATTTGATTGGAACAATCCTGGTACCTGGGAAGGAGCCATGGATGGAATTGAAAAAATGTATGTGACATTCCAACCTGATCTAGCAGTGCCAGGTGCATTGGATACTATAGAAGCCCTAACGAGACAAGCTTTGAAGAGTGGTGTTAGGAAAATCGTTCTTTTGTCAGGAAAAGGAGAGCGCGAAGCAGAATTGTGTGAACAAGTGATCATGCATTCAGGGATGGATTTTACGATCGTCAGAGCTAGTTGGTTCAATCAGAATTTTAGCGAAAGTTTCTTTTTGGATCCGATTATTGCGGGTCATGTAGCTCTTCCAAAAGCTGAGGCTAAAGTACCTTACGTCGATACTGAGGACATTGCTGATGTTGTGGTCGAGGCATTGTTAGAAGAAAGACACAATGGTCAAATGTATGAATTAACAGGTCCTCGACTTTTGACATTCAAAGACGTGATTGCCGAAATAGCTGCTGCTACAGGCAGAGATATCGAGTTTACACCAATTTCTTTGGACGCGTATGTCAAAATGCTTGAGGAAGTAAATGTTCCGGCTGATTACATTTGGCTAATCAACTACTTATTTGCTGAAGTATTGGACGCCAAAGGTAACGATGTCATTTCTAATGACATTGAAAAAATATTAGGAAGGAAGTCGAAAGACTTCTCAGAGTATGTCCAAGAGACCGTTCAATCTGGTGTATGGAATGCTCAGACGACTAAAAGTGCGTGATAAAAGTCAGACAGGCTGTTTATGAGAATGAGCAGCCTGCTTTTTTGATGTATAGGTATTTAGTGATATATCTAAATCAACCCATGGATGAATCAAAAAAGAAAACAACATTAACTCAAGAATTGATTGCGGTAGAATAGTAGTTCTAGTTATTGGATGCGCTACTTCTTGACAAATTTTGTTAAAATAACAATGTGCTGGCCATTGACTTTTCCTTCAATATGTTCTGCGTTATCATGTGTGAGTGTAATGTTTCTTACCGCTGTACCTCGCTTGGCAGTGAAGTTGGCACCTTTCACATTGAGATCTTTGATGAGCACCACGCTATCACCAGCTTCTAGTATAGCACCATTACTATCCTTGTGTATAATCTTATCACTTTCTTCTTCATCTTCTCCAGTCGCTTTTGCCCAATTCAAAGTCTCATCTTCCAGATAAAGCATATCCAACAAATCCTGGGGCCACCCTTCCCCTCTGAGTCGAGTTAGCATGCGCCAGGCCAATACTTGTACAGCTGCGTTTTCGTTCCACATGCTATCATTGAGACAACGCCAGTGGTTTGAATCCATTTGATCTGGATTTTCAATTTGAGTCTGGCAAATACTGCACAGATAGGCGCATTCATTTGCAGATTCTCCAGATTTTGGAGCAACTATATAGACTGATAGGTCCTCTGTTGAAGAGCAAAGCTCACATTTGGATTCACTTCGCTGCTCTAGGTCTTTAATTAAACTCATAATTTATTAGTCGAATTTTTTTCTCTTGGTGATAGCCATGGCTTTTAGAATAAAACTAGGTAGAGGCTTGTGTGGATCTCTATTTTTGAGTTTGATACTCCAGTTTATTTTCTTAATCAATGGTACTTTATGCGTTTCTACGAATTCTACCAGCGTACCATCATTGTCTTCAATATATCCCCAGTGTCCATTGGCATCTCCCATGTCAAAGTGCTCTGAACTCAATACCTGAAAAGGATAACCTTTTGCTTTACATTCATCAACAAGGGCATTCATATTTCTAATGTCAAAGCAAAGGTGAATAAATCCCACATCTCCCCAGAATCGCCCTTCAAAGAGTTTTTTTGGTGTGCGATCTAGTGATTGAATGAGTTCGATCTGTCCATCACCAAGTAACGGGTAGAATCCCCCCGTTCTATCCTTTTTATGGGTGAGTAGGATTCGTCTGAATTTACCATCTCCACCATTGAGGCCTTTAAGGTCTTCGAAAGTGCCTGACTCGTCGTAGATCACCTGATCATAGCCTAGAATATCGGCATATAACTTTAAAGACTGGTCAATATCAGATACTCCCAAGGTGGCACCACAAATACCACCTACGTCAAACTTAGATTTTTTCAGCCAGGAGTCGAATTCCTTGATTTGAAGGATATTGTCCCAAGGGTCTTTGATATAGAATCCCTTCGACCCATCAGGTTCTTCATTTATGTCTGTGCAAATGACAACTCCCTTGGTTTTTAACCGATCGTAGCTTTTTTGAATATCTTGAGATTTGATTTTGGCTATATTAATACCTAAATCACCAAGGAAAACGGGTTCTTCTATGGTTAAAGGTGTTCGGCCTGTATGCTGCCAGATCTCATATCCACTACCTCCTTGTGCATTCATGGCAAGGATGGCTCTTTTTGGTCGAGGCTCACCACCCATGTACTGGGCCATAAAGGTGGCTTCATTGTCGTCATCAAAAATGCACAAATCTGCACCTAATATCTTGGCATACCATTCAAATCCTTTCTCAGCATCATCTACACCAACACCTACTTGCTGAATTCCATAAATTAGTTTTCCATCCATGCGCTTTGCATTATTCATTCACAAAAAAAGAAGATGCAAATTAGGCAAAATTTCTTTTTAGAAGAGACTTGTTGTGCCTCAAACTGTGTATTAATTCGATTCTATTCTAACCGAATAACTATTGTCTTTTCAAAATCCCTTGAGCATGACTATATTTAAATCAACAAATCTAACCTTATCTAACTTGACATGGCAGGTGTAACTAAAATTGAAATTGAGGATAAAACCATCATATTTACCGATTTGGCAAATTTGACTCCAGAGGAGGGGCCAGAAGTGATGGACGAAGCTGCTAGAGTTATTTCACAGTATGCTCCAAAATCAGTGATGTCTTTGGTTGACATGACTGATATGAGATTTAATAAGGTGGTAATTGCAAAAGTGACGGAAATCGCTAGAATGAATGAACCGTATGTAAAAGTAACAGCCATAGTCGGATTAAACTCAGTGGCTAAACTCATTGCCAAATCTGTTATTAAGTTGACCGGCAGGAATACCGTTTTATTTAATGAAATTGAAGAAGCGAAAAATTGGTTGATCGATGAAAGCAATTGATCAAGTGCATGTGCTAGTTGTTAATAGAATATGGTCATTATTGGAATTTTTTAAATAAGGATTAATTGATAAGAAGAATATTATTGATTTCGTTTGGATTGGGTTGGGTCTTAAATGTGAGCGGGCAGGAGGATAATGGTGGGAGCAGCTATGTGGTCAAATCCATTGGTATTGTGATCGAGGGCAAGACAAATGTCAATAAATTTAGTTGTAAACTAAAGAAGTATGTTTCCAATGATACCCTAAAGATTAATGGGATTTGGAATGGGAAATCTGTGGAGTTTGATGGATTATACTTACAAGTTCCTGTAGATGGGTTTAACTGTGGGTTACCACCTATGACCGCTGATTTTAGGAATTTGCTTAAATCAGAACAATATCCTCAACTCTCAATGGAGATACGTGAGATTTATCTTCCTCCGTTACCCAACTTGAGTGCTTTGGAAAATATGACTGCCAATACGATGCTAACCATAGCTGGAGAAAAACAGACAGAGGAGATTTATGACAGTTACTTAAATGAAGTAGGTAATGAATTGATTCTTGGGGGAAAACATGAATTGAATATGCGAGCGTATCAGATTGAGCCACCAAGTAAATTCTTTGGTACTATAGTCGTTCAGGAGCAATTGGACATCGAATTTGAAGTGATGCTTCAGCTAGTAGAATAAAAAAAGCGAATACATTGGTATTCGCTTTTTGATTATAATTCAGCGGTAATAATTACTTATTAGAAACTAATGGCTGCTTCGATCACGAAGCCTTTGAATTCAGCACCTTGAAATTGTGCGTTACCTTCATAACCTTCACCACCGTAAGTTTGATTTACGTATTCGAGTTTGGTGACTACATTTTTAGTAAGGAACCATCCGCCTCCGAAATTGAATCTTTTGATTTCTAAATCTGGTGCTCCATCAACAGTATTTCCTTTGACCATGTTGTAACGACCACCAAGATAGAATTGCTCATTTTGTCCTAATCGGTAGATGGCTTCTCCTGCTACTTGAGTCATAGACCCTTCACCGTCACCACCTCCACTTGCTATTTCATATATGCCGAAGAACTCGAGCCCTTTGTATTTTACAAAAGGGTTGAATTGAATGGCGGTAATTTCAGAGTATCTGGCATTGAATCTACCACCGAAGTCACTTGAAGAAACAATAGGTGCGCCACTGTTAGGGTCTGTTTCGCCTGTGAAGTAATCTGTAACTTTATAGTATCTAGACCCTGCTCTGTCCCCACCATAAAGGTAAGTACCAGTGGTAGCCCCTTTGTTGATATACCAAGAGCCAGTTAGACGGAATCTTAGATCATCGTTGATTTGGTTGTCATACCCGAGTTTACCAAAGAAAGATAGTTTGTTGTCCGTGTTGTCATTGACCGTCACGTTTTGATTCAACTTGCCATTAGTCACACCAAGTACTCCAATTAGACCATTTTTTTGAAGGTTGACTTCAAAGAATGCTTCTGTAGAGAAGGCATCCATGATGTAGTTGCCTACAAATGGATTGTAAGTAGCACGCCCGTTATCTGTTCTTCTAAAGTGAGCATCGCCATAGTTGAACTCATCCATACCCACTCTGATAGTGGCTACTTCCATAAATCCAGAGAGAAATCCGTCACTTACAAAGTTCAAGTTGTCCATTTGAAGGTATCCGCCTTTTACCCATGCTTCTTCATGGTGTCTGGCAGACAGGTAGGTTCTTAAGTGCATTCTTAGCCCATCTTCCAATTGCACATCTAGATTTAAGTTGGCTGTAGGTAGATTTAAGTTAGAGCCAAGTTCTGTCATATTATCAGCATCATTAGACTGGTTGATGCTTTGAAACTGCATCGCAAAGTCGCCGCCTACTTTTACTTTTAATCCATCGTATACTACTGTATCAGTTTTGGAAGTTTCAAAGACGTTTAGTCCCGGCTGTCCGTCCGGTCGATAGTATTGTATCGGTGTTTGAGCAAATACTGGAGTCATCCAGAGCATTGTTAATATAAAAACAATGAAATTTAAATTTTGAGATGTTTTCATGATTGAAATAGTTTAATTTTTTGTAAGAGTAAAATTGAATTGAATAGTTATATCGTCCCCGGTTTTAATGGTGCCGAATACTGCTGTAGGTGGGGTGATGTCGTAATCGGTCATTTTAATTTTTACTTTTCCATCGACTGTTATCATTGATTCTTGATTAATGTCTAGGTCAATTGGAATTTCATTTGATTTTCCTGCTATCGTCAGCTTTCCTGTTCCTACAAGCTTATTTCCTTGTATTCTTAGCTGACTTGATTCAAATTTGATTTCAGGGTAATCATCTTCCTTTAAAGCCTTGTAGGTATTACTGTCCATGCCAGATTTTCCACTTTTTATGGACTTTACAATGGCTGAAAACTGTATGTCACTGATTTGATCCCCATTCAAATTGGCTTCTACAGTGAAATTTTCTACTGTTGATTCCCAGTCGTGCACAGAAGATGTTCCTTGTATTTCCATCTTGCTAGCACTTTTGTCGAATTTTAAGGGTTGAGCTTTAATTAAAAAAGCGCAACAACTTATGATGATTATGGTCAAAATATATTTCATGATTGCTTGTTTTTCGAACTAATAATTATCCTTTGGCAATAAGCAAATCAAGCGTGCAATCGCTAGATACGAACAGTAGTGGGTCAGACTGAAACATGATTAATATCAGTTTTTCATGCTTCCAAAATGATATAATATCAGTTGTTCTAGTGTAGCCATTTGACCAATCATGTAATAAAAAAGCTTGTCTGTGTACTTATGATAGGTGATGATGAAAATCAGACGTTATCTTAACAGTGGTAACTTAAAAACTCAAAATAAACTCAGATGAAAAAACTATACACAAGTGTATTAGCAATGGCCATTTGCCTAGTAGCGCAAGCGCTACCAGATGGTCAATATGAATATGTATTAGACCTCACCATTGTCAAAGATGATAAGGTACAGGTGATATTAACTCCACCAAAGATTACAGAATCGGAGACCACGTTTTATATGCCTAAAATAATTCCAGGCACTTATTCTGTGTCAGATTATGGTAGATTTGTGGAAGATTTCAAAGCGCTCGATAAGAAAGGTAAGGAACTGAAAGTAGAAAAAACTTCAGTGAACTCATGGAAAATTTATAAGGCCAATAAGTTGAGTAAAGTGACTTATTGGGTGAAGGATTCTTATGACAATGATGTCGAAGGTCCTGGCGTATTCGAACCTGCTGGTACGAACATAGAAGAAGGAAAAAACTTTGTGATTAACTCCGCAGGATTTTTTGGGTACTTTGAAAATATGACGCGAATGCCATTCAAATTTAATGTGGTACGCGATCCCAAAATGTATGGATCTACTGGATTAATTGCATTGAGTACTGGAAGGCCGATGGACACCAGCCTGGATTTGAGTGAGATCGAATTAACGAAGAGTGAAGCTTCTGTAGATACCTATCTCACAGAAAGTTATGACCATCTAGTGGACAATCCTTTGATGTATTGCGAACCTGATACTAGTATCATAAAAGTAGCTGGAGCAGAGGTTCTAATTTCAACTTATTCGCCAGGCCAGGTAGTCAAATCTGAAGAAGTGAAAGGAGCCATTGAAAAAATACTCATGGCCCAAAAGGAATATTTAGGAGGTGAATTGCCTGTAGATAAATATGCCTTCATTTGTTATTTCACAGAACGACCAGTCAGAGCAGTAGGGGCGTTGGAGCATTCTTACTCTTCACTTTACTCGATGAGAAATCAACCCATCCAATCTATGATTGGTATGTTTAATCGATTTGCCGCCCATGAATTCTTTCATATTGTAACGCCATTGAATATCCATTCACAAGAGATTCATCAGTTCGATTTTAACGAGCCCAAGATGTCTAAGCACCTTTGGCTTTATGAAGGAATCACGGAGTTTTTTGCTGGTAACGTGCAGGTGAAATATGATATCATTACCCAAGAACAATACTTTCAGGCGCTACAAGGCAAAATGAATAATGCTTCTTATAGATTCAATGATTCTTTGGCGTTCACTGACCTCAGTAAATATACTTTGAATAAATATTCTGATCAATATGGAAATGTATATGAAAAAGGAGCTTTGATCGGGATGTGTTTAGATCTTAAATTGAGAAGCTTGTCGGATGGTGAATATGGTGTTCAAAATATGATGTTTGATTTGGCAGAAAAGTATGGTAAAGACCAGGCCTTTGACGACGAAGAGCTTTTTGATATTATCACTGAGATGACTTATCCAGAAATCAGAGCATTTTTCACTACTTATGTAGAAGGCACAACTCCACTGCCTTATGATGAGTTTTTAGAATTGGCTGGGGTAGACTATAAAGCCTCGGAAACAAGAAAGGAAATCAATATGGGTATACCGCAAGGTACCATCGGATATAATCCAGAAACCAGCCGCATTTATTTAACGAATGTAGAGGGCTTAAATGAGTTTGGAAAATCCTTTGGATTAAAAAATGGCGATGTATTAGTGGGTATTAACGGAAATGAGATACCTTTGACTGGTATCATGGCATTCTTGCAAGGTGTGAAAGAAGGAATGGAAGTGGGAGCTGAGATGACTTATACCGTGATGAGGCAAGGAGAAGACGGTTCAGAATCTAAGATTGATTTGACCGCAGAGATTGTAGAAGTAGATGTAGAGTACAGTCATATACTCTCGTTGAATGAAGAGCCTACCGAATCACAATTGGCCGTCAGAAATGGCTGGCTAACCAAAAACGAATAACCTCAATTTACCATAAGCATCAAACTTTACAGTTTGGTGCTTTTTTTATTTCTTCGTTTTATGAACGGTAAATTCAACTCGCCGATTTAGTTTTCGAGTTTCGATGCTAGCATTGCTAGCTATAGGCTTGGTTCCCCCATATCCTTTGCCAGATATTCTTTTTTTGCTTACCCCTTGAGAAATTAAGTATTGCATAACGGTTTGCACACGTTCCTCACTCAATTCCACATTCAAGGACGATTTGCCTTGATTGTCCGTGTGGCCTGATAAGAATATTGAAAAATCAGAATTGTACTTCATCATCTCTACCACCAAGTTGAGTTCTTTCTCTGAGCCTTGAATTAGATTGGCAGTTCCTTGTTCGAAAAGTACATGGTCTAATGTCACCGTATTGCCTTCTATAATAGGTTCAAGGCTAAAAGCTAAAGGCTCATTTTCAAATAAAGCCGCATCGGTTAGGACTAGTTCGGCTGATAGGTATCGAAAGGCTTTCACCTTTACTTTGTAGTTGTTGCCTTCATCTACAGTCACATTAAATGCGCCCTGAGAGTTAGTCAGCGTTTTAAATTCCTTATTAGTGGGTTCGGTAGTGATAATTACCTCAGCACCTATGATATGCTGATTGCTTTTCTTATCCAGCACGGTTCCGCTTATGGCAATGATCTTTTCTTCGGATGTAATGTCTATGACCTCAGCTGTATCCGCAATTATTTCAATAGGCGTTATATCGGGCATGATTTTTACTTTTTTCAAATCTCCATACCCATCACTATTTTGAGTGCTTGATAAATAGCCGTATTCGTCATTCAATAAAAATGTAAAGGATTGCTCTCTTCCTTTGGAGTTAATTTTTGCTCCGAGATTGACCGGTGTACTCCATTTTTGCCAAGTGTCGTCGAGTCGTGTTGACATAAAAATGTCGAAGCTACCGAATCCTTCGTGGCCATTCGATGCAAAAAAGAGTGTTTTGTTATCTGCAGCAAGAAAAGGCGTGATTTCCTGATTTTGCGTGTTTATAGTTGATCCAAGATTCTTAGGGCTGGTCCACGATCCGTCACTTTTCATGCGAGAGATATAAATATCTTCTACGCCATAATTTCCAAAGGATTCCATACCAAACAGCAAGTGTCTGCCATCGGCAGAAATACTGGCTCCCAGTGTTTGGGATTTTGAGTTGAGGTAAGGGATTTCAAAAGGTTTGGGTTGTGACCACTGTCCGTTGTTGAGATGCGCAATGGCCAATTGATTGCCATTACTGATCACCATAGCATTGCCCTGATTCAAAAAACCAATGATCGAATTGGATTTAGTAGTGTTCACTGTTTTCAAATTATAGGCAGGCGTCCAGTTTCCATCTTTATTCTTTTCACTCACCCAGATATCTCCATTGTCCTTTTTGCCACCAAGGTTTTCGGGGTGATTGTTTCTTGTGAAGTATAGCAGCTGGCCATCTGGACTCAATACCACATTGATTTCATCTGAAGTGCTATTGACAACAGAGTCCAAGGATATTTGTTGTGAATAGATTTCAATTTGTCCAAACGTGTTGAAACTAGTTAAAATTGAAAGGAAAAATAGTGCTCTTTTGATATTCATACTGTTGGTTGATGCCGTAAGCAAATGTGCCATGCTTACAGATTAATTGCAACTTGTAATTTTCATTCTTTTTTATCTTCAATCAAATCATATACCAAATCATGAATTCGTGGCCGAATGTTTAGTTGATAGATTTTTCTATTCGTTCTGGTTGGGTACACTCTATTGGCTAAGAAAATGAATAACAATTGATTGTCAGGATCAGCCCAAACTAAAGTGCCCGTATAGCCAGAATGCCCATAGCTGTTTGAACTAGCAAGTTTAGCTACACTTGTTTTGATGCTGTCGTATTCGATCAGTGGTTTATCAAAACCAAGACCTCTCCGGTTCTCGAATTCACAATATTGACATCTTGTAAATTCAGCAATCGTTTCTGATCGTAAATACTGAACCCCATCGTAGGCACCTCCATTCAGCAACATTTGATAAACCTTGGCCAAATCGTAGGCATTACTGAATAAACCAGCATTGCCAGAAATCCCCAACATCACGGCAGCTCCTTCATCATGTACGACCCCATGGAGTTTGCTCATTCGGAAAAAAGTATCTACCTCCGAAGGCACAATTTGATTCAAACTGAACTTTCTCAGGGGATCGAATCCCAAGCTCTCTGCCCCCAAAGGAGTGTAAAAATTTTCATTCAAAAACTCTTCATAGGAGGAGCCTGAGAGCCTTTCTATCAAATCTGGAAAAAGATAAAATGCCAATCCTGAATAGACATAAGCTTCATTTTCATACAAATCCGATTTTTTGATCATTTTATAAATCCTATCTTCTTTAAAGTCCTTGTAAAGAAAAAGGTCTGATCCTGGTATTCGATTTGGATATTTTGCTGAAGAATCTGTGGATATTGTCTTACGTCTGTATTTGCCACTTTTTCGTTGGGATTCTGAATAGTAAGGAATCCAATTTTTCAAGCGAGACTGATGGGCTAATACTTTTCTAATTGTTAAATCCGATTTATTGGATTTAGCTAAGTATGGAAAATAGTAACCAAGAGTTTGGTCTAAGTCAAATTTACCATCTTCATATAGCTTCATGAGGGCAAGGGTAGAAGCTGTAATCTTTGTGATCGATGCCAAGTCATACAAATCGGAGTTTCTAACTTTCTGGATGCTGTCGTAAGTATGATAACCGAACGACTCATAATAGAATATTTGACCTTCTTTGGCTAGTAAAATTTGACAGCCTGGGAATGCTCCTGAGTCGAGAGCCTCAGTAATGATTGAATCTATTCCAGCATAAAGTTGAGCAGAATCTATTTTGCAAATCGTCGGAGAGGCATAAGCAAGAGTATCTTTTTTGGCTTGTTGCGCCTGGAGTTGGACACAGCTAATCACAGATGAAAGGGCGAAAAAAAGGAATTTATTTATGCTCATAAATATTAAGCCACTGTTTGGTATACTTTAACTGGCATAATTAAGTTAAAACGGGCTTTTTTACCCACAAAATGCATTCTTAATTTATTTAGCAGATAGTGTTTGTATTTATACATAATAGCTCTAAATTTGCAGTCCTAAAAAAAGAATATAACATTTTAGAGAATGGCGAATCATAAATCGGCTTTAAAGAGAATAAGATCAAGCGAGGCTAAAAGGCTAAGAAACAGGTATCAGCACAAAACAACTAGAACTTTCATCAAGAGATTGAAGGATTCTTCTAACAAGGCTGAAGCTGAAGAACTATTGAAAAAAGTAGTAGGGATGATCGATAAGTTGGCTAAGAACAACATCATCCACAAAAACAAAGCATCTAACCAAAAGTCAAAACTGACTAAGTTAGTAGCTTCTCTATAAGCCAGAGTCTCTTACGAAAATATAGATCGCTCCCTTTTTCAAGGGAGCTTTTTTTGTTTAAGCCCTTCTCGTTTTAGTTGGTTTTCCCTACTTTCGGTATAGCACAAACAGAATCTCTATGTACAGTTCAGATAATCTGTCCATCAAGCAATGGGCAGAGGAAGACAGGCCTAGAGAAAAATTAATTATTAAAGGTAAATCGTCGCTCTCAGAAGCAGAGCTGATCGCGATTTTGATTGGATCAGGGACTCCAAAAATATCAGCAGTGGACTTGGCCAAAACCATTTTAGCAGCAACAGGAAACGATTTGAATGAATTGGCTAAACTTTCTTTGGCTGATCTGAAAAAATTTAATGGTATAGGTGAGGCCAAGGCCATTTCGATTATTAGCGCTTTGGAACTTGGGCGCCGACGGAAAGAAACCGAGTTTGTTAAAAAACCGAAAGTACAATCTTCATCAGATGCCTATCATTTCCTTAAACCTCATTTGATGGATTTGGATCATGAGCAGTTTTGGGTGTTGTATCTGAATCGAGCCAATCAAATACTGAAACCTGAAATGGTCAGCGCCGGTGGTGTGTCTGGTACTGTAGTAGATGCAAAATTAGTCTTCAAAAAGGCTTTGGAGGTGTTAGCTTCTAGTGTCATTTTAGCTCATAATCACCCTTCAGGCAATCTTCAGCCAAGTACACAGGATATTCAATTGACTAAAAAGTTGAAAGCTGCGGGTCAAACATTAGATATTCCAGTCTTAGATCATATTATTTTCACAGATGACGGTTATTTTAGCTTCGCAGATGAATCTATGATGTGATGAAAAATATTTTATGCCTTTGGGCTTTCTTGATTGTGTGGGCCTGTGAGTCAAAGCAATCTTCGCGGTCTTATGAAGAATATATTTCCAATCACCGGGAAGAAACACATGAATTCATGAATAATGACGAGGATTCGCCTTTTGTTGGAGCAGACTCGACCGTTACTTTGAATTATTTTCCAGCTAATGAAAAGTTCAAAGTGATCGCTGATATAGAACGAATAGAAAACGGAGGCCAATTGACGTTAGCGACATCAGATGGAGTGCCTAGAGTATATGACAAACACGCCTTCCTAAAATTCAAAATCAATGATCAACCACAAGAATTGTTGGTGCTGAAAGGAGAAGATAATGGAGGTTTGTTTTTGGCTTTTTCTGATCTGACCAACGATAAAACTACCTATGGAGGCGGGAGATACATTAATCTTAATTTCTCTGATCAAGCCGAAAAGATCACACTAGATTTTAATCTGGCTTACAACCCTTACTGCGAATACAATGAAGTGTATTCTTGCCCATTGCCGCCGTTGGAAAACTATTTGAAAATGGCCATTCCAGCGGGGGAAAAGTTATACAAGTGATTCAACCAACCACTCTTACTCCACCCTTCCAAACCCCATCGGGCTTGATTTTGCCTTGCTGATAAAAGATCTCGCGATGGTCACTCACTGGGAATGAAATCAAATCTGCCAAATGCCCCGCTTTGATTCTTCCTCGATCTGACAAGTTCAAAGCCTTGGCTGCTCTATAGGTAATGCCAGCGATACACTCGGGGATAGAAAGCTTCTCAAAGGCACCCATCAATGCGGTTTGGATCAATAAGTCACCCATAGGGGCTGAGCCTGGATTCCAGTCGGTAGCTATGGCCAAACAGCAGCCCGCATCCAGTAACTTCCTGGCTGGTGAGTAATGCATGCCCAATCCCAATGAAGCACCTGGTAATACGGTGGCAACGGTTTCCGAATTAGCCAATAACTGAACATTCTCATCAGAAGTTGCTTCTAGGTGGTCAGCACTCAGTGCGCCTGCTTCCACTGCTACTTGTGTGCCTCCTGAAGTAAACTGGTCCGCATGAACCGTAATTTCAAAACCGGCTTCTTTAGCTTTTGCCAAGTATTTAGCTGAAAGATCGGTGTCAAAGGCACCATCTTCGGTAAAGATGTCGATTCGGTTGGTCAGGTTTTGCTCTTTCAGTTGTGGAAATAGATTTTCTACTATATGGTCCAAATAAGTTGCATGATCGTCAAATTCTTTAGGACAGACATGTGCTGCCAGACAGGTTGAGATCAAATCAGCGGGCACCAGACTGTTAGCAGATTGAATAGCCTTTAGCATTTTGATTTCTTCTTCTACAGAAAGGCCATAGCCGCTTTTTACCTCTATCGTTGTTACTCCTTCTTCCAGGTGTCTTTTGGCACGCATTTTCACCAAGTCCGTGAGATCTGATTCTGAAGCAGCTCTGGTTTTATTCACGGAGTCATGTATGCCGCCGCCATTTTTTAAGATTTCCTGATAGGTTTTACCAGCTACTCGCTGCGCATAATCTCCAGCTCTTGACCCACCAAAACAAATGTGAGTATGGCTATCAATTAAGCCAGCCATGAGAATGTGATCACCTTTAATTAAATCGACCTGATCTGCTTTGCTTTTTAAGTTTTTGAATGCTCCAACCTCAATGATTTGACTGTCTTCAATCAATACTCCACCTTTTGGAATCACGCCAAGAGCATCTTCAGCCAATGCTCCTTTCATCGGAGCTTCTGACATAGTAATAATTTCTTTGAATGGGCCGATGAGTCGTTTACTAGGTTGTTTCATGGGTAGTTGTTTTGGGTATCACCAATCTTGATCCAATTGTGCTTGCGCTTTGTCTTTTTTGGCTTCAAATGCTACTTCGTAGGCCTCATAGTCTTCTCTAGGTAGAATGTCAATCAACTTAATCAATCCATCTTCGGCGAAATCTATCAAGCCATTATTCAAACAATGATCAATATAATTTTTAATTAAAATTTCAGAATACTCATTGACAGTAATTGCTTCATGCAAAATCCTGTAAGCCATTTCGTCTTCCTCATTCTCCTGAAAATATTGGGCAGCAGCCAAAACACCTCTTTCGAAAAATGGATTGTCTAATCCTAGTCTTTCATACAGCAATCTTTGATCAGCACCGGAATCATTAGCCCGAGCTAAAAGTTGCTGCTCTCTGTCAAACGAATAATCTTCCCATGTGACTTGATTTTTTTGCATCACATCAAAAAGTTTTGTCCATTCGGCAGCTAGTGCTGGATTGATGGAGTCGTTGGCGATGCTTTCCTTGCTTAATAAAAATAAGGCCAGTGACTGATCTCCCATGCGGTGATACGCCTGCGCCAAATCAGCAGAAACGTTGGGGTAATAAGCCTCTCTTGATGCTTCCAGATATTTTGACCCTTGTATTGGGGCTTCCAGTTCTAAACACCATTTGCCTAAAAGCGCATTCCATTTTCCAGATTCATCTTCGTACACTTCTTTGAGTTGATAGATCAGCTCGATGGCCTTGGAGACCTTTCCGTTTTGATAAAGATTAAAAGCTTTAACCATGGTTATTTCCTTCCTAAAGGCTGCATTTTCAGGTGCTTCCAAATACGGATCGATCAACTGTAGGAATTCAGGTAATTTGTTGGAATAACAGTAAAGTCCCAGGTTCTTCAAGTAGCTGAAAGTAAATAAGTTAAGCACGATGTTTTGTGGTTGAGTCACAAAAGATAATTTCGATGTATCGGAACTGATCAGCTGATTCGCAAGTGCATTGCTTTGTAGATCAAATCTTTCTAAATCTGTTTTGTTTTCATCCAATAACTTCAACCCATGCATGCTGGCAACGGCATTTCGGTTGGCATCTACCACGGATTGTTTCCAAGAACCTGGAGTGCTATTTTCTAAGTAGTAGAGTGCCGAATCCAAGACATTGGTTTTATTGTAGAGCAGTGCAATGTTGTTCTGAATTGCCCAGTGATCTGGAAATGCTTTTAACCCATCCTGGTAAGTAAATAACGCATCAAAAAACCGACTGGAATTTTCATATTCTTTACCTAGACTGGCATAAGCATATGGGGTAGGTTTTTGTTTGATGGCATTTTTCGAATAGATCAGACGCTTCAAAGGATCCTTTTCCAATAGCGCCAATTGAAAATTGCCATGATGATTGTTGGTGTTTTTTGTTACACTCTCTTTGTAGTAATGTTGAGCAACAGTTTCGTTGTCTAAAGTTAAATTCAAATCCCCTAAGCCATTGTAATATCCTGCTAC
Source organism: Reichenbachiella sp. (assembly GCF_039969095.1). Taxonomy (GTDB): domain Bacteria; phylum Bacteroidota; class Bacteroidia; order Cytophagales; family Cyclobacteriaceae; genus Reichenbachiella. Next base: position 169,234 of record NZ_JBDVOL010000008.1, on the reverse strand, counting down.
TCCCTGATAGAAGCTACCATAATGGGCTCTGAAGAAAAGTGCAGCTACTACGATCAATCCTGCTATCCTGGCTGAGATATAAGGGAAGTTATCTTCTACGTACGCAAACTGATGAACGGGTAAATTCTGTTTCAGCTGTGTGATAAAATTAAAAATGATGTACAGAAAAAACATTAATCCAAACCCGAAGTGGCTATACAAAATCAGGTTCTCCATCGATGTAATGAAGGCATCATTAGCATGAAATGCTTGAAAGCCTAAAGTAATAAACGTAATGAGCCCCAAGCCAAGGTATAAAAAAGCCGTATATGGATAGTAGGGTAAGATTCTTGAATAACGATTCTCTCTGGACCTGATCCCCCAAATACCCAATATGGTGGAGATGGCTAGTAGTAAAAACTCATTGATATAAAAGATATCCCAATCCAAATAATCGATCTTGAATAGGTATAATACAATTAAATTCAAAAGATACGCTACACTCAGCACGATGAAATGGGTGGTGTTATTGGACGAATTCTTTGAGTACGGCGTGGTCAAGGACAATATCGCATAGATGATTTCATGTCCGATGATGAGGATAAAAACCAAACAAATCAAAGCAGCAGGCAAGTAGGAAAATCTTGCTAGAAAAAGCAGCGGACTTTCATACGTACTGCCAAAATAGATCAATCCAAACACTAGTGTCATTAAACCAGAGAAGGCTAAAAACCTCTTGCCCATTCCAATATTTTCATTGATGGAATTGAAGTAATAGGAGACCGGAAGAAAAAGCATTAGCACAACGATAATGGCCGTCTGATTGTATAAATCAAAGAATCCTACATTACTAATGCCGCTCAGCACTACTAATAAAATCCATAAACCAACGCCGATATAGTACCAGAATTTTTCCAGGTAAGTAGAGATGGTCAGGCAGCCCATCAAACAGGCGTACAAAAGCACAAGATAGCTATAGGTATAAGTAGTAGGTAAAGTTTTCGATCCGCCAAATACCTTTTGGAAGATCAAAGGCAAATCTGTATTGATCGTGCTTTCAATAAATTCGGAATGGTTGGAGAAGACTGGATAGGAAATGTTTTCTAAATACCCTGTTAATTTCCAATAGTAGAATGGACTGAGATCTCCCCATTGGATAGCTAGGAAAGTAGCAATGAATGCAAAAAGGAGAAAAATTAATGTTTTAAAAACGAGTTTGAATGAAGATTCCCATTCATTCCAGAAAGCCAGTTTATTCATAAGATTACTTGAGTACCTTAGGTACAATAAAATGGCCTTGATCACTTTCAGGAGCATTTTTCAATGCCTCATCTCCTGAGAAAAAATTATCGGCTTTATCTTCTCTTAGGTGAATCGGTTCCTCGTTTACATTGCCGAGTGGCTCCACATTAGTGGTGTCTACTTCTTCTAGTTTTTCTACCCAATCCAAGATGTCTCCCAGGTCTTCACTCATCTTTTCTTGTTCTTTTTCAGTGAGTTCAAGTCTCGATAAGTGTGCTAGTTTTTGAACAGTTTTTTTATCTATTGCCATTTGATTTTGCTATAAGCCTCAAATTTAACAAAAGATGTGTGTTGGTTGACTAGTCCTAAGAACAAAAAGGCATCTACTAATGATAAACAACGCGAACAACTACCTATGTCGTTTTATCAATTCCACTACGTGGTGGCTCCTCCACAGCTTGAGCCAGCACCTGCCGTACAGCCATAGCAGTGATTGTTTAAGATAATCGTTCGTTGGGTCAAGGCCTGAACATCAAAATCTCTGATATGATTTGGCGCGCCATGATTCAATTTCAGATCAAGCATTTGATTGAAGTCACAATCGAACAAGTAGCCATCCCAACCGATAGAAATGGTGTTTCTGCACATCACACCTTCTACAGCAGATGGGTTGAAGGCATCGATCAGTTTCTGCATGTAATCCTCATAGTTTTCTGAGGCCACCAGATAATCCAAAAATCTTGAGATGGGTAAATTTGTGATCGCATAAAGCTCATTAAAATCAATATCGAAATCGCCTTTCAGCTTTCGTTTAAAATCTGCTTCTAGTCCACCTTGATCGGCCGGCAGAAAAGCACCCGACGGATTGTAAACCAAGTTTAGTTTCAATTTTGAATCAGGTAAACCATAACCAACGCTGTTCAGCATTTTGAGTGCTTCGATTGACTTTTCGAAAACACCATCACCACGCTGAGCATCAGTTCTGCGAGCAGAGAAGTGAGGGAGGGAAGAAACTACTTCCACTTCATGTTTCTTAAAAAATTCTGGAAGGTCGTTGTACTTCTTGTTGGCCAGTATGATGGTCAAGTTGCAGCGCACTATGATGTGTTTGCCACGTTTGGAAAGTTCTTCCACAAACCAGCGAAAATCAGGATTCATCTCTGGTGCCCCTCCCGTGAGATCAATGGTCGAGATATCTGATCGATCCAATGCATCGAGGCAAAGCTGCATGGTACCCTTGGTCATGATTTCTTTGCGATCTGGCCCAGCATCCACATGACAGTGTTTACAAACCTGATTACACATTTTACCCAAGTTCACCTGAAAGATGTCAATCCCTGTGGGCTTAAATGGAATGTTGTCCAATCCATCCAACCGATCTGAAAAACTGACCTGATCCAAATCTTCCAGAATGGCCAATTGCTTGTCCGTATGACTTAGCAGGTGGTCCTGGCCTTGTAATGATATTTTACGCTCTTTCAGCATTGATTTTATTCTGTTTCTAATGTCGTCATTGCCCGATTTATTCGGGTAATCTCTTTCGTCTAGCAGGATGTCTGGGAATTCACCACTTTTTTCTGTCAGATTACCCAAATGCTCCCTATGGTTGCCTCGTGTAATGACGGGTGAATTACATAGTTAAGTCATCAATTTTATTCATCATCTGCACGCCATGCACCAACAACGCCCCACTTTTGATAGCCGCCGCCACATGAATTGCCTCCATCATTTGCGTCTCGTCGGCGCCTTTCTCTAGCGAATCAGATGTATAGGCATCGATACAGTACGGGCACTGAACCGCATGCGAAACAGCTAAGGCGATCAATGACTTTTCTCTTTGTGTTAATGCGCCTTCTTTAAACACATCTCCGTAGTAATCGAAGAATTTTTTTCCGAGCTCAGGCTGTAATTTACTGATATCGCCAAATTTTTTGAGATCCTTAGGATCGTAGTATGTCTTATCCATGTATGTATTGGTTATGAGTAGGTAGGTGAAATTATAATTCTCGAATTAAATTCTTGAATTTAAAATTTCTATCCCAATAACCACAGCAGAGTGGAAATAATTCCATTATTCTTTTTTTTTGCTCTTAGGTCAGAAAGTCATCCTGTAGCCTGCGGAGGGATCTCGTTAGCTTTAAGCAGGCTGCTAGTAACTGAGGTGATTTTTCCAATAATCCGACATCCGTTGAATGCTTTGCGAAATGATAAAAAATGATAACGTCACTCAGAGTCACCTGAAAGGGACTCTGAGTTTTCGTTCATTAGTCCTCAGAGTTCTCTAACGAGTAACTCTGAAGGTGTGAAATAATTCCTGCAAATCAGTTAAAAGTCATTCCGCAACGAAGTGGAGGAATGACACGAAGTAAAACCGTCATTCTCTGAAGCGACAAGGGAGCTGTCAGGGAATCTGTCGGCGGGTAACGCTGCGCTACCCTTACAGTCTGCTCTCTACGAGGGATTACCCGAGCTTACGTCGGGTAATGACGGGTATGAAATGAGTTTCTTTAGAGTTTTTGTCTCCTCTCAGAGTCACCTGATAAGGGACTCTGAGTTTGTCGTGACTAGTTCTTCAGAGTTCTCTAGAGAGTAACTCTGAAGGAAGAAAAAGACAAAACACGTCATTGCCCGGCGTCAGTCCGGGCGATCTGTTTGATTCAGGCAGGCTGAGGTGTAACTGCGGCTCTTTTCGTAAATAAATCGCTATCTCAAATTGCGAAATGCTTCCTCTACTTCAATTCTCAATTCTTCATTCTCTGGATGTTCATAGTATTCATTGAACAACTCAACAAACTCTGGATTATCACGATAGAAAACTTGAACGATGAGATTTGAAGGTGTTAGGTATACAGTATAGCCAATAATGAGAATTAGCACCATTCTTACTAAGGAAAAATGATTTAGAGCGCTCTTTTTGTTTCTGAAGTTCTTTATTAATAGGACTAGGCTAGCTGCAAGAATTCCACGAGTTCCAATAGTTAGCATTTCTACTGCTCCAGGTAAAATCAATAGTTTGAACATAATTCCAATTATTACAATTGATAGTCCAAAGCCAACAAAAATTGTCCCGATGATGCGCTTCTTAGAAATTCCCTCATAAGATGATTTCTTAAACATTCGTTTAATTGGAACTCCGAGGAAATAAGGAAGTGTAAAAACATAATATAGGATTGCTAGAAAATTTAGTGACAGAGCCAGAATTTCGGCAGAAAAAGGGACTAACATTATTTGTCCAAGTAAACCAATTGCGAAAGTGATAAATAATACTTGTTCGATTTTTTTCATGATTACAAATAGATTACAAAATAGGAATAAGTTCTTGATTATCTTAATTCGCCCCCTTCATCTCCTCGTACTTAAAGCTTAATAGCGAAAGCAAATCCCCAAAACGATCTACCATCGTCTGGTCTTCAGGTTCGATGTTGCGTTCAGCGATTTTGAGGAGGAGGAAGCCATAGATGCCATTGAGGCAGATTTGGATTTCGTCGCGGATCGCGCCTTTGGCGTGGCTCATGTTGTTTTCTATGAATGGCAAAGCTTTTTGGTATACGCCGTAGTAGTCTTCATCATCAGCTTTGAGTTGGTCATGCATTTTGCTCAGCGTTTTGACCAGTTCATTCACTTCCTCTAGGTGGCCTTTTTCTTCGATCCCCTGATCTTTCATTTTTTGCATGAATTCCTCATAGTGGTTCACTTCTGCCAGTTTTTCCTTGTCTGAGATTGGGAAGAAATTAATCACCTGAGTACCAAATTTTTCCAGATCAAAATGATAAGCCCGCATCAGGTCTTCTTTGCGATAAATGGAGATGATGTACTCAGAAATATTGTTGGATTGCTCGGTCATAACGGCCTTATCGTATTTATTAAAAACTAAATTTAATTGTCATTTCGACCAGAGGGAGAAATCTCATTAACCTGCCATTTGTAAATAAGATTTCTCCTGCCGTCGAAATGACAAAATAGGAAAATAACTAATTGTCATTATCGCTCAGGTTCGTGTCCTCACGAACCTTGCATGATGTTGTCTCGTGAAGACACGAGCCAATGCATCAAATTGTAATTCAAAAACAGATTTCGATCTTTGAATTATCATGCAAATCTGAACTAAACTTTATCTATTTTTGCATTCGTTTTTGAAAAAAATGGAGAATATAAGAAACTTTTGCATTATTGCACACATTGATCACGGCAAGAGCACCTTGGCGGATCGATTATTACAGCAAACTGGGACTGTGTCTGGTAGAGACATGCAGGAGCAGTTGCTTGATGATATGGATCTGGAGCGCGAGCGAGGCATTACGATCAAAAGTCACGCTATTCAGATGGCATATAACCATGAAGGCAAGGACTACACCCTCAATTTGATCGATACCCCTGGTCATGTAGATTTTTCTTACGAAGTTTCTCGTTCTATTGCGGCCTGCGAAGGCGCATTATTGATCGTGGATGCCTCTCAAGGTATCGAAGCACAGACCATTTCCAATCTTTATTTGGCATTGGAACATGATTTGGAAATCATTCCAGTCTTAAACAAAATTGACCTTCCAGGCGCTATGCCTGATGAAGTGGCAGATCAGATCATAGATTTGATTGGATGTGAAAAAGAAGACATTATTCACGCCAGCGGAAAAACTGGGGTCGGAGTAGATGATATTTTGGAAGCCATTGTCAATCGAGTACCTGCGCCAAAAGGTAACGTAGACGAGCCGCTACAGGCCATGATTTTTGACTCAACATTCAACTCGTTCAGAGGAATCGAAGTTATCTTCCGGGTATTTAATGGGTCGATCAAAAAAGGAGATAAAGTAAAATTTGTGGCGACTGGCAAAACGTATGATGCCGACGAGATTGGTATCTTAGGTTTGCAGCAAAAGCCACAAAAAGAAATCTCGGCTGGAAATGTGGGTTACCTCATTTCTGGAATCAAAGTAGCGAAAGAAGTGAAAGTTGGAGATACGATCACACATGTAAATCGACCAACTCAGCAAATGATCAAAGGTTTCGAAGATGTGAAGCCGATGGTATTTGCGGGCATTTATCCAGTGGAGACTACTGATTACGAAGAGCTTCGAGCATCGATGGAGAAGTTACAGCTCAACGATGCTTCCTTGATTTGGGAGCCAGAGACCTCTGCTGCCCTAGGATTTGGGTTTAGATGTGGGTTCTTAGGCATGTTGCACATGGAGATCATCCAGGAGCGACTGGAACGTGAATTCGACATGACGGTGATTACTACCGTACCTTCCGTACAATTCAAGGCAAAAATGACAGATGGTTCGGAAACTTTCATCAACGCACCATCTGAGATGCCTGATCCTAGTAGAATCAAAGAGATTGAAGAGCCTTACATCAAGGCGCAGATTATAAGTAAGGCTGATTACGTTGGTCCGATTATATCGCTATGTATGGACAAAAGAGGAACCATTCAGAATCAGGTGTATCTAACTTCAGAGCGTGTAGAGTTGACTTTCGATATTCCATTGTCGGAGATTGTTTTTGACTTCTTTGATAAGCTGAAAACTATTTCCAGAGGCTATGCTTCCTTAGATTATGAGTTGACAGGCTTGAGACCATCAAAACTGGTAAAATTGGATATCATGTTGAACGGAGAGCCGGTGGATGCATTATCTGCGATTGTACACAGAGACAAGGCTTATGAATGGGGCAAACGATTGTGTGAAAAGTTGAAAGAGTTGATCCCTAGGCAGATGTTTGAGATTCCAATTCAGGCGTCAATAGGAACCAAAATTATATCAAGAGAGACTGTAAAGGCCATGCGTAAGAATGTATTGGCCAAATGTTATGGTGGTGATATTTCGCGTAAGCGTAAATTGCTGGACAAGCAGAAAAAAGGTAAGAAACGTATGCGTCAGGTGGGTAATGTAGAGATTCCTCAGGATGCATTTATGGCAGTATTGAAATTGGATTAAAGTCAAAATTCCTCATTGACCCAAAAGCAAACAGGAAAAACTAGATCAAATGGCTACAATAATCGACGGTAAAAAGATATCGACAGATATTAAATTAGAAATCAAAGCGCAAGTAGATGAGCTGAAAGGTGAAGGCAAGCGCGCACCGCATTTGGCTATTATTATTGTGGGCGATGATGGAGCCAGCCATACGTATGTAGGAGGGAAAATCAAGGCTTGTGCTGCTGTAGGATTTGAGTATACGTTGATGCAGTTTGCAGAGAGTATTTCAGAAGAGAAATTGCTCAAACATGTGCATAATCTCAATACGGACGATGATATTGACGGATTTATTGTCCAACTACCATTGCCAGCTCACATCTCTGTCGATAAAGTCACAGAAAGTATTTCAGCCGAAAAGGATGTAGATGGTTTTGTGAATGAAAATTTTGGCAGTATCACTTCCGATCATCCGAAATTGATGCCAGCCACCCCATTTGGCATAATGGAATTGCTCAAACGATACGAAATTGAGACAGAAGGCAAAAACTGTGTGATAGTAGGTGCCAGTCGATTAGTAGGCGCTCCATTAGCCTTGATGTTGTCTAAAGAAGGAAATGCAACTGTTACGCTTTGTAATAAATACACGGTTGACCTAGCCAACCACACCAGACAAGCAGATATCCTTGTTTCTGCCGTTGGTCTACCTGGTTTAATTACCAAAGATATGGTGCAAAAAGGTGCTGTGGTGATTGATGTGGGTACTACCAGAGTAGAGGATGCTTCAAAAAAATCAGGCTTTAGACTGTCGGGTGATGTGGATTTTGAAAATGTAGAGCCGATTGCGAGTCATATTACACCAGTGCCAGGAGGGGTTGGACCGATGACTATTGCTTCATTGATGATCCATACGCTTGAAGCCGCCAAAAAGAACCTATCGTAAGCTTGACTTTCATTCCCAAAATATCAGAGAAACTACCCATCATGGAGATTTTTTACTCCATTCAAGGGGAAGGTTTTCACTCTGGTAAACCAGCGATTTTTGTTCGGTTAGGTGGATGCGATGTGGGCTGTGTTTGGTGTGACGTGAAGGAATCATGGAATGAAGCCGATCATCCGTTTTTGACCATTGACGAGATTCTCAACGAGCTGAGTCAATATCCTTGCAAGACGCTGATCATTACAGGCGGAGAGCCTTTGATGTATGATTTGAAAGAATTGACTAGTCGGTTGAAAGCAGCGGATTATCAGATGCATTTGGAGACTTCTGGTGCTTACCCAATGACAGGTATTTGGGACTGGGTGTGTTTCTCACCAAAAAAATTCAAAGCGCCTCATGAATCGGTATATGCCCAAGCACATGAGTTGAAAGCTATCGTTTTCAATAAATCAGATTTCAAATTTGCGGAAGAACACGCAGCGGGTGTAGAAGAAAAATGCATGCTTTATCTTCAGCCTGAATGGGGGAAGGCGGATCAAATGACGGAAAAGATCATTGACTATGCGAAAGTCCATCCCCAATGGAATATTTCATTACAAACGCACAAATACCTCAATATTCCATAATATCTTCGTTAGTGCATAAAACGAGTCTTATGAGAATTGCCATTACCACCTTATTATTCTTTACTTGCTTTAGTGTATTTGGCCAATACACGAAGTATCACACCACAGACAAAAGAGCAGAAAAATACTACGAAGAAGCTCGTCAATATTTGAAACGCGCTCAGTTTCGGGAAGCTTTCGAGCCACTCCAGGATGCTTTGGATAAAGATCCTGAGTTCATTGAAGTATGGTTGGCGATGGGCAGTGCCAATTACCGATTGGGCAGATTTGATGAGACATTGGTTGCTTTGCATCGGGCATTGGAAATAGATCCTGACTATCCCAAGTCCATTTATGCTTATTTTTTGATAGGAGAGATTTACTTCAAACAGGCAAAGTATGAGGAGGCCAAGTCCTATTTAGGTCATTATCTTTCAAGGGATGATACCGAGATTCAAAAGCGTCAGCAGGCAGAAGTAATGGTGGATAATTGTCAATTCGCATTGAAGGCGATGGAGACACCATTTGATTACAATATTCAAATTCTACCCGATCACGCCAATTCATTTGCGTTGCAATACTTTCCAGTGTTATCCGTAGACCAGCAGAAAATTTATTTTACACGAAGAGAAGGATTTTCTGTACAAAACGACGAGGATATCTTCTATTGCGACAAACAGCCAGATGGCAGTTGGTCGGTACCCATGTCAATTTCTGATAAAATCAATTCCGTGTACAACGAAGGAGCAGCTTCGTTGTCGGCTAACGGACGAATGTTGGTGTTTACTTCATGTGATGGTAGGAGAGGATACGGGAGTTGTGATATCTATGTGTCTTACAAGGAGGGCAGTAACTGGTCGGAGCCAGAAAACATGGGCAATATGATCAACTCTGCAGCTTGGGAAGCTCAACCCTCCTTATCTGCTGATGGGCGCACGATTTATTTCGTTTCTAATAGGCAAGGAGGCTTTGGTCGAAAGGATATTTGGTCATCTGTTAAAAACAAGAAAGGAAAGTGGGAAACAGCTGTCAATCTTGGTAAAAAAATTAATACAAATAAAGACGAAATTTCACCCTTTATTCATGCGAATGGTGAGTCTATTTACTATTCTTCCAATGGCATAGTTGGTCTTGGGGGCTTAGATATCTATATGAGTGAAAAGGAAGATTCTCTTTGGTCTGATCCAGTCAATTTGGGTTACCCATTGAATGATGCTTATGATCAAGTTTCGCTTTACATCTCGTCCAATGGAGCGAAGGGTTATTACACCATAGAGAAGAAAGAAAGAGGTGGTTTTGAGAGTAAATTATATAGTTTCGACTTACCAGATAGCTTTCAGGTTTCCAATAAAAGTTCCTATCTGAAAGGTACCGTTACGGATGCTGAGTCTGGGTCACCATTGAGTGCTGATATCAAGCTTTATAAGTTGAATAATGAAGACTTTTATTCAGAGTTGAAATCAGATAAAAAGACCGGGGATTATACTGTGGTACTGTCTGAAAAAAACCAATATGGCTTGTATATATCTTGCAAAGGTTATTTATTCCAAGATTTTTCTTTTTCGTTTGATGAAATCGATGCCTTCGATTCTAATCTGTTGGATATAGAATTGGAGCCAGTTAAGATTGGGGCCACTACAGTTCTAGGAAATATATTCTTTGATTTTAATGAGTTTACACTGCAAAGAAAATCTATGTCTGAGCTTAAAGAAGTGTATGATTTTCTGAAGCAAAACCCCCAAGTAAAAGTCGAAATATCTGGCCACACAGATGATGTTGGATCTGCACCATATAATATGGAATTATCGACCAAAAGAGCCAAGTCTGTATATGATTTCTTACGATTCAAAAGAATCCCTTCAGAGCAAATTTCATACGTGGGCTATGGTCAAACCCGCCCGATAGCTCCCAATGATAATTTGGAAAACCAGTCCAAGAATAGGAGAATTGAGTTTAAAATTTCGGAAATTTCGAATCAATAGCGTATAAAACCTATATGCTCACCCTTATGCCTTATTATTACTTTATTTAGACTAAATGTCGTCTAAATAACCTTTTCAATTAAATGTCTTAGTACCGTAAGGGTAAAATTGACTTGTCCTTTTATCAGGCCAGTTAAACATATTTTATCATTAAAAACTAAGACAATATGAGAAAACTACTACTAAGTATCATGTTGCTGTCTGCACTCATAGGTGAGTCGTGGGCGCAAGATCGTACCGTGTCTGGTAAGGTGACTTCCGAAGAGGATGGTTCGACTTTGCCTGGTGTGACGGTTGTATTAAAAGGAACTGTCACAGGAACAACTTCGGATTTGGATGGTAATTACAAATTATCTATCCCAAGTGAAGGTGGAACTTTGGTTTATTCTTTCGTGGGAATGGCCTCTCAAGAAGTGGAAATTGGTCAGCGAAGTGTAATAGACGTTACCTTGCTTCCAGATGCTCAGCAGTTGACCGAAGTTGTGGTTACAGCTGTAGGAATTGAAAGAAGTGCCAAAACACTTAGCTACTCTGTAACGGCTGTTGATAACGATGAGTTGACAAAGACTAAAAGTACAACTCTTTTGAATTCGCTACAAGGAAAGGTTCCTGGTGCTCAGATTCAAACATCTTCAGGTGCTCCTGGTTCATCGCAAAAAATTCTATTAAGAGGTATTTCTACTTTAGGGAATGGTGATGGTCAGCCACTAATCATTATTGATGGTATCCCAATGAACAATGGGCAGATGGGTACATTTGATGGCCAGACTTCTATAGGAGATGCTGGATCATTTTCTGAAGTTACTGATGCGGGTAATGGCATTTCCACTTTGGAGCCTGAAAACATCGAAAGCGTAAGTATCTTGAAAGGTATCTCTGCAGCGGCTCTTTATGGATCAGCAGCTGGTAACGGTGCCATTATCATTACAACCAAAAATGGTAAAGGAGCAGCTTCTCAAGGAAGATCTCAAGTGACTTTTTCTTCTTCATATATGATGGAATCTCCATTGAGATTACCTAAAGTACAAACTGTATTCGGATTGGGACAGCTTGGAGAAAATGTTTTCTATAATAATGATCAGGAAACATGGGGTGAGCCTTATGACGGAGTTTCGAGACCTTATTCACAAGTAGTTGGAGATCAACAATTGTGGAAACCTTATTCGGCCACTCCGCAATCGCTAAGAAATGCGTTTGATCTAGGTAGTGCTTTCAAAAACACAATTACCTTCTCAGGGGGAAGTGATGTAGCAAACTTTTTTGCTTCTTATTCTTTCCTTGACCAAGAGGGTATAGTTCCATATACAGGACTTGAAAGACACAACTTGAAATTGACAGGTGGTTCTAAGCTGAGCAATAACCTTTCTATTAAAGGATCAGTAGAGTATACTAAAACATACCAAGATGGTAGTCCTCAAGGTTTTGGTGGAAACTCTGATGCTGGTTTTTATGGAAACTTGTTAAGAACTTCATCGGATTTGAATACTGAAGAAGCAAAAGATTTCAACGATCCATTTTATGATATCGCTGGATACTTTACTCCTTTCAACTCGAATCCATTTAGAGCGGCTGCGACGCGCGAAGATTTAACTGATTGGAACCGTGTGAATGGTTTTGTGGAGTTGGGATTTCAACCAATTGATGTTTTAAACTTTACAATAAGAGCAGGAGCTGATTTAAGTGATAGAGAATTGGAGCAATGGAGACCGATTGAGTTTGCAGGTGCGCCAAATAACATAAACAGACCTGGTACTATTAGAGTGGCCAACAGCAAAACTTCACAATTCAATTTGGATGCAATTACAACATTCAACAAGAACATAACTGAAGATTTGAGTTTGACGGTACTTGCTGGATTGAATGTTAGAGATAACAAGGCAGAAACTACTACAGCACAGCAACCTGCTTTAGGTATTGCAGGGTTTAGAAGTTTGAATAATGCAAGTGCACCTCCGATTGTAGGACAAGGATTCGCACAGAGAAGATTAGTTGGAGCGTACGGACAAGCTTCTGTGGGTTTCAAAAATACTTATCACTTGGAGTTTACTGCTAGAAATGACTGGTCTTCTACATTACCAGTAGACGCCAATTCATTTTTCTATTGGTCTACAGCAGCTAACGTGATCGTTTCTGAATTAATTGATATGGGTCCTATTAACTCATTAAAAATTAGGGGAGCTTATTCTCAAGTGGGAAATGATGCTCAGCCATATAATACGAGCTCAACTTATATAGTTTCACTAGATCCAAATATTAATTCACAGCGTTCTGCAGCTTATCCATTTACCGGGTTTGTAGGGGCAAGAGCGAGTAACACTGTTGGTAATCCAGCTTTGAAGCCAGAAACTACTAAAGGTTTTGAGATTGGTGCAGAGATGGGAATTTTGAATGAAAGGATCAGTTTTGATGTGGCTTACTACGATCAATTGTCTGAAGATCAAATCCAGCCAGTAGCAGTTCCTAATACTACCGGATTTACTACTAGGATTTTGAATGCTGGATCTATCAGAAATAAAGGTGTGGAAATGATTCTGACTGCTGTACCAGTAGAAGGAGAATTCACTTGGACAGTGAGTATGAACTACACTAAAAACAAAAACATCGTAGAAGAGATTGCTCCAGGTTTGGACAAAATAAATCTTGGAGGTATCACATCAGGTGGAGCCGCTATGAATATTGTAGCTATCCCAGGTGAGCCATATGGTTTGTTTGAGTATACAACTTACCAAAAAGATCCAAACGGCAATTTGATTGTAGACGCAAACGGACGTCCTCAGTTTGATAACGACGGAAATGTATCTGACGGAAGATCAATCCAACCAGATTTTACCGCAGGTATCAGTAATACTTTTGGGTACAAAGGATTGAGATTATCAGTAAACTTCCAAGGACAAAGTGGAGGTAGTTTTTATTCTGCTACTTATGCACAGTTTGAGACTCCAGGAAAATCTCATTCTACTACCTACAATATGAGACATCCATGGATTGTACCTGGATCCGTTTTGGATAATGGAGATGGAACTTACTCTCCTAACACTACGAATTTTGTCACTGACGCGAATCAGTATTGGAACAACAGAACAATTGAGGACTACTTACTTGATGCTAGTTATATCAAGTTGAGAGAACTTTCATTGAGCTATGATCTTCCAACTCGTTGGTTTGAAAACACGCCAATTAGATCACTTAATATCGCGGCAATCGGAAGCAATTTATTCTTGTGGACACCAAGCGAAAATGTATATGCTGATCCAGAGCAATCTCTTGGGTTTGGTATTGGTCAAACAAGTAGTGTACCAGGCTTTGAATATGCTTCAATTCCTTCTACCAGGTCTTACGGTTTTTCTTTGAGAGCTACACTTTAAAATATTATAAAGATGAAGAAATATATAAATAAACTAATGATTGTTTCAGCCACTTTTGGTCTAATGACTTTAGGTGCGTGTGATGATTATTTAGATATAAACAACGACCCAACGCAGGTTGTAGACCCAGATCCCAATTTTACTTTGACTTCAGGGATCATTGATGTTGCATATTTCCATACTGATGCGTATGGTCTAGCAGCAGGTTATTGGGTGCAGTATATTACCCAGGCTGGAAATGTAGCTGGGGTAACGGCTCAAGATCAGTACCAGGTTTTGCCTGGAGATAATGCTTATCAGAGAGATTTTAACGGTTTGTATTCAGGACCTCTTCAGGATCTGGTTTATACTTCTGAAGAAGGTGTGCTCAGAGAGCAAACTAATGTTGCAGCAATTGCTGAAATATTGAAAGCTTACACGTTCCATTCTTTGGTTGACATGTTTGATCGTGTGCCATATACTCAGGCAAATAAAATCGATGAATTTCCAAACCCAGTATATGACGATGGTCAAGATGTATATGACGATTTGATTTTGAAAATTAATGACGCGATTGCGGCTATTGATCCATTATCAATTGAGTCTATTACTGGAGATGTCATCTTTGGAGGTGATATGAATCGTTGGTTGGAATTTGCTAACACATTGAAATTGAAAATATACCTAAGACAGACAGAAGCTCGTGCCTCTGTGGCTCAAAATGGTGTTGAATCTTTGGATGGTGAGGCATTTTTAGCTACTGATGCACTGATGGCATTTGATCAATCAAATCCGTCAAACAGACACCCAGCAGAATTGGCTGATATAGGAACTCAATCTTTTAATGCTGCTAGTGGTACCATTGGAAATTACATGGCTCTTATGAACGACCCACGGATTGATATTTTCTTTCGTGCGCCAGTTGATCCTGATCCCGTGAATCCACATCAATTTATTACACAAGCTGATGGTCCAAATGTAACTGGTCCTGACGCAGGATTGAGCTATTATTCTGCGAGAGGGAATTACATGATAGGCACAGGTTCAGCTTTTCCATATTTCACTGCAGCAGAGTCGAACTTTTTACAAGCCGAGGCAGCGCTAAGAGGATGGATTACTACAGGAACAGCTCAGGAGTTTTATGAGCAAGGAATCAGAGATTCATTTGCTAGCGCTGGCCTTTCTGGTGCTGATACTTGGATAGCTAACTTTGCACCTTACCCAACTGGGGGAACATTCGATGACCAATTGGAGGCTATTATGATGGCCAAATGGGTGGCACTGATTCGCCAGCCTATCGAAATGTGGAATGAGTGGAAGCGAACAGGTTATCCTGATACTGATGTGATAGCCACTAGTACTGCAAGTTTGTTAAATCCAGGAGAATTTCCTTTGAGATTTCCTCCAACTCAGACTGAAGCAGATTTGAATGAAAATACTCCTGAAGTAGTTTCTTTGGCAACCCCAGTTTGGTGGGACAGATAAGGTGATCTTTTAATCTTAAATGAATAAAAATGAAAAATTTGAAATATTTATTATTAGCGATTTTACCTGCTGTTGTTCTATCGGGTTGTGCCGAGGATATGCCATCAGGTGAGCTGATTACATACCCTACAATTGTATTTACTGGGGAAACATCAATTACGTTGGCTCCAGGTGAAGTTTATGAAGAGCCGGGCGTAGATGCTTTTCAGGGTGATGAGGTACTGCCTCTTGAAACATCCGTATCTTCTAGATACAGAGGGTACTCTGGATCTGAAGTGGGTTCTGATCCAGATGTATACTATGTGAATTATTCTGCTACCAATGAAGATGGATTCGTTGGTACAGCCGCACGTACAGTGATTGTACCACCAGTGGCAGGAGATTTGGTGACAGACCTTTCTGGATATTACACTGCTACTACCACTAGAATAGGTGGTGAGTCTTATAGTGGCATGGAAGTGATGATTTGGCCCGAAGGCGGAAATGTATATGGAATTTCATGTAACATTGGTCACTTCTACGCTGATGGTAGAGGTTTTGGACCTACGGATAACCTTTACTTAGGTGCTGGTAGTACAATAACTGTAAATGGTCCTGGTGATTATACTTTTACCTCTGGTTTTTTCTCAGGTTTCGGAATTAATTTCACTATCACTAGTATGACTGTAAATGCAGCTACAAAAACCATAACATGGTCAGGCGAAGGCAACTTTGCTAATTCTGTTTGGGATGTGGTTGCAGTTCAACAATAACTTAAAAGGACAATTAATATGAAAACGATATATAAATTTAATTTAGCTATTATTTGCGCCTTGTTCTTGATCACATCCTGTGAGATAGATGATGGTGACGATAGAGATGTAGAATTTACTCCTAAGTTGGGTACAGCTACTATTAATTTAATAAATGCCGTGACTTCGGCAGACGAATTGGAAGCACAAGGCTTTCCAATCAACGGTGTGGATCTGTGGGTGGATGAAACTAAACATGGACAGAATATGCAGTTAGGAGATATTCTTACTGTAGATCATGAGTTTCCTCAAGGTAGTATGTTTAGAGCGGTACATGGTGATCAATCTCCTACTTACTTAACTAACGGAGTGGTAGATTATCACACCATTTTTGCTTCAAATACTGCAGCTGCCATGCTTCCAGCAGAACACAATGTTCCGTTGCAAGGTCAATTGATTGATGGCGCTTCTTACACTGCCATTTACTTTGACTTTGGTGGACTCAGCCATGATTACCCTGCTGTTCAGTTGATAGAAGATGATTTGACTGCGCCAACAGGAGGTAATGCTAAAGTCAGATTTGTGAATGCAGCTGGTGGCGAGTGTTGGAACAACAGTTGTGTCACTACATTTATGAATGGCACTACTAATTTGGGGACTGCTATTTGGGGACCATTTGGAGCTGCTATCACAGATTTTGTAGAAGTTTCTGCTGGTTCGTTGAACATTGAGACTTTAGACGGAGATGGTGCATCTTATTTTACAGGTTCTGTAAATGTTACTTCTGGAGGTGTTTATACAATTGTATTTTCTGGTAATGAAGGCTACAGTGATAGCCCTACTGTAACCCCAGAACCAAATAAATATACGGTTCTTCAACACTAAGAACTGATTTGATAACAAGTATAAAGGCTTGCCATATGGCAAGCCTTTTTTGTTTTAATTGAATTATTTCAATTAATCCCGGTTCTCACAAAATCATAATCCTATAGATTACTGCTACAGCAGATAAATTGTGCATGTTTCCTTGTGAATTCTAACATAGAATCCATTCATCAAAGTGTATTTATAAAAACGACATTTGCTATTTTGAACTTCGTGTTTTTAGTCATATAAAAAACTATATTGACTTTTTAGACCGTTAAAAGCAGGATTCTGTTGTATTTGATGCAATAATTTAATGTTGATTTTCTTGGCTTTTTTCAGATGATCCATTGCTTCTTCTTTTTGGTTGAATTGGGCGCAAAGAATGGATTGATTCCATAAGAACCAGATTGAATTAGGATAAAGGTACAAATTGAGTTCATGCATTGATAGGACCAACTTAGGATTATTGAAGGTTTTAGCACTTTGTACTTGGTTATGCACCTGTCCTCTTAAGAAATCGATAAGTCGAGCCGCCGAAAGTCCTTTTGAGTTGTCTGGACTTACTTTACCACTTATTTGACCTATTTCACTTTTCCACCATCGAAGTGAATATTTTCCGGAGTCAGCTTCAAAATTTGGTATGAAGAAGTATGATCTGAATTCGTTTAGAGCCTTTACCAATGCGATTTGTTCTTCCTCTTCATTTTTAAGTATTTTTTCTTCTTGCTTGAAGGCTTTATCGAATTTCTTTTCTGATTCTATATCTAAGATTCTTTCGTTTATTGTTGAATGATTGAAGTCCTTGAAGTTCTTCAAAATCGCCTGATAACTTTTGTATTTTTCTACATTAGACATGGCTTGTGTTGTATCTAAATATTGAGTTCTGAGATTTATATAAGATTTCAATTTCGAAGGTTCATTCATTTTGACATTATACTCATGAAGACCTAAGTGCCAAAGGATCGCCTGATCATATATTTCTTTAGGAGGCCATTGGTGCGCAGCATTGTAAGTAATGAGAGTATTCTTGACTCCCATTTCAACAAGCGTTTGTTGAAATTTAGTATGTTCTAAATAGTTCATGTCTCGGTTGCCCACTATGCCAACATATGGAGTGATATAAGCTTGCTCATTAAATAAAGCACCATCTCCTCGTGGTCCTGCGACAGCAATTACTCCAGATATATTTGGATTATTCTGAGCAACTAGCTGAGAAAATCTACCGCCTCCAGAAAACCCACTGGTTAACTGATCTTGGAGGTCGATGTTGAGCCAAGAATTAATATCATCAGACATTTTCTGATAAGCATTTTCATTGTTCAGAATTGGGCCATTTCTCGAATTGTATGAACAAGCCAGTATTAATTCATGCGTCTCTGCCAGTTCTTTATAGAGCATTAAGGGTAGTTTGGCTCTAGCAGCAGGCTCGAAAATGTAAATGATTGGCCAAGACTTTGATTTGTCATAAGTGGATGGAACATAAACAGCATAAAATTGATTGCTATCGTTTTTACAAAAAATGGAGTCCATAATTGACCCTGGAACGACCTTGTGTTTGTTTTTGTCATCTTCTGGGGTAGCTCCCTTAAGTGAAAAAGCCAATAAGGCAGTCTTAATTAAGAATAAAAGGATGAATGTTCTCTTATATGGAAGTGCTATCATAAAAATCTAACAGCAAGATTCTTTTTATCACCTACTATTCTATTCAGTTAATTGTGTGATTGTAATCTAGCTGACATGTTCATTTGCTACAATGGCCAATAATCGGGTCGGACATTTGTAGCAGGCCAGTATCTACAGTCAATACACTCCAATGGAATACACTCCCTATCGCAATTTATAGGTCCTAAATTTCCAGGAACATCCGCATCTTCAAGTATCACTCGAGCGACAGTTATGGCGGAAGCTCCAAAATATCCCAATACAATTTCATCTGGATTGTCCTTTGAAATAATATTACCTCTGATTTGAAAATTTGGGCTTTCGAATACAGTGCCCGTATTTTCGTTTTGCGATTGGATTGAGTTCCAATATTCAAAGGCAGTTTTTGTCAAAGAGAACTGTTCTATGTTGGCGGCATATCCAATATTGAATCGTCGATCGGCAGGTGAAGAATAGATAAAGTATTCCTCAATTGTTCTACCATTAAAAAGCAAATCATCGTCAAGTTTGAGAAACTCCAGATCAAAAGCCGTGGCCCAACATGTCTTCATGGTCTCATCTGGACATATCCCACAGGTAGGGTCGCAGTCATCAGGTACTTCAATACTCTCTGAGTAAGGAGCGAAAACCTCATAAACACCTTTGTACCCCCAGCGGTAAAAATCTTTTGTTTCCGAATTATCTGTAAAAGTGATACTGAAACTTACTTCAGGGGATTTTACAATTGAACCATTGTTTGATGATAAGGATTCACTATAGGTGTTTTCAAAACAAACATTATCTATTGTTGCGCCATTAGGCAATAATTTTTCTGATCTGGAGTAATATTCTCTTCCATCATTAAGGACTACGTGTAATGTGTAAACTCTGCCAATTATACCAGCAAAGTTGTTTGGTGTATAATAATTACCATTTTTTCCTTCTATCAATTGTACTAGATTGTTTTCATCATCTGATATATCCACTTGAGCTTTTTGGACAATTGGATCTATTGCCTTAAAAAGAGGGTTTTCATCGAATGGATAAGAGAGAGCAATTTGTATCCGATGGGCTTTGGGTTCGTTTGTTAGCCATCCTTGAATCACCAATGCAGTTTCAGAAGATAGAGGCACTTTGATTTCATCAACACATCTAGTCAGAATGAAGTATGATAATGTTAAGAAGTATATCATCTTTTTCATCTAAGGCCAATAGTCTGGTTTTATATTTGTGGCTGGCCAAAAACTGCAATCTATACATGCAGCAGGTATGCAGCCAGAGGCATTAGCAGAGCAGTCTATCGGGCCAGATTTGAACATGACATCAGGCACTTCAGAACCATCAACAATCAATCTAGCGGTTGTTTTTGCAGAAGCACTGAAATATCCAAGTACTAGCTTTTCTGGATCCTCATCGAAGTAAATATTTCCTCGAATTTGATAGTTAGGCGTTTCAAAAACAGTCCCATTGTTTGTGAGTTGAGTGCTTAGTGCATTATAGTAATCAAATGCAGATTTTGTAAGGGAATATAATTCTATATGTGCGGCATAGTAAAAATTGAATTGTCGATCTGCGGGAGTGGTATAGATAGCATAATCATCAACCGTTTTCCCATTAAAAAGTTCGTCACTAACAACTTTGATAAATTCATTGTCGAATACATTGGCCCAACATCTTTTAGTGGGAACTTTACAAGGACCACATTTAACTGAAGGAGGTGTTTCAGCATCACAAGGAGGAGATGTGTCTGCAAGAGGAGCTTCCACTTCGTAGACTCCTGTATATCCCCATCTATAGTAATCATCCGTTTCTCCTCGATCTGTGAACTTAGCAGTAAACTGTACTTCTTTTACATCGGTAGTTGATTCTGATGTACTTACTTGTGTGAGTACATTTTCAAAACAGACCTCTTCAATAACAGCACCGACAGGAAGCAATATTTCGGGTTTGGAGTAATAAACTTCTCCAGTTTTTAGTGTGACCTGTAAGGTGTAGATTTTGCCAATTTCACCTGCAAAAACAGAGGGTGTGTGGTATGCTCCATTTTTTCCCTCAAATAATGCTGTCACATTACCGTCATTATCTGATATCTCAACCTGAGCTCCAAAAACCAAGGGGTCAATGGGTGTGAACGTAGGGTTGTCATTGAAAGAATAAGAATGTGAAAGTTGAATAGTATGATTTTTAGCCTCATCTGTAATAGACCCATCGATTGTAAGAATAGCTTCTCCAGACAACGGAATATCAATTTCGTCAACGCAGCCGGCTAAAAAAAATGATACAATTGATAGGGCTTTGAAAAAGTGTCTCATGCAATTGGAAGATTAAAAATTAAAATTGAATGTAAGGGAAGGAAAAGCATGGCCTAAAACTGATAGTTTATATGCCTTCGGTGGTACGCCTAACTTATTAATGAAAAATACGGAATATGCGTTTTTCCTTCCAAGTAGGTTGTAAATTGAAAATGTCCAATTGTAATCCCAATTACGGTCTATTCTTGGTTTACTTTTTATAGTCATGGATACGTCCAGTCTATAATAATCTGGAATTCGGTCTTGATTCCTCGCTGAGAAATTGGCCACACCAGTTAAATTAGAGACATTGTATGCAGATAATGGAACAGTTAAAGGTCTTCCCGTGCTATAGGTGAAATTAGTTCCAATCTCAACAATTGGACTTACCTTATGATTGATAGCCAAAGTAACATCATGGGGCTTGTCATAATTTGCTGGATAGCGATGACCTAAATTGATTTTTTCATCATCATATTCTCCACTTACTGTTCTAAATGTTCTGGAGTAAGTATAGCTGACCCAACCTGTAGTGAGCCCTTTCTTTTTGTTCACGAAGATTTCAATACCGTAGGCTTCTGAATTGCCTGGGATCAGTTCGCTTTCAATGTTATCATTCATAAGAAGAACTGCCCCATCTTTATAGTCTAAAATATGGCTGGCCTTCTTCTTATAAACTTCTATTGAAGATTCTATGGCATTGTCATTCCAATTTCTAAAGAACCCAATGGAATACTGATCTCCAATCTCTGGCTCAATGTATTTATTGCTTGTTTTCCAAAAATCTGTAGGTGTAGCTGCAGCTGTATTTGAAATCAAGTGTAGGTACTGTCGAGTTCGATTATAACTCATTTTTATGGAGTTGAAATCGTTGATCGTATAGTTTAGAACTACTCTGGGTTCAAATCCCTGATAGGTGGCAATGGTTTTGCCACTATTGTAATAGATGGTATCTACAATATTAGAATTGTTTTTTGAGTCACCTGTTCCATAAATAAAATCGCTTCCTGGCCCGAAATTATCAAACCTAGAAAACCTTATTCCTGGTCGAATAGATAGCTTATCATTGATTTTGATTTGGTCCTCTATAAAGATGGAAGACTCCAATGACTTCTCTTTTTCTATGGATTTAGCCTCTACTGGTGAATCTGCCGATAATGGCTTTCTGTCTCCAGGTAAAAAATCGTACAACAATGTTTCGAATCCAAAATTTATTGTATTTGACGCACCTAACTTATAGACTATATTAGACTTTAGGCTTTTATATGCGATTTCAGAATCAATTCTAAAATCATTGGCATTACCCTCATTTTCTATTTGATAGGAGTATTTCCCTACTAGTGCAGTTGTATTCAATGATAACTTCTCCGAAAACATCTGGTTCCATTTTAGGACGTGATTGGATGTTTGCCAGCTAAAACTAGTATCTGATGCAAAGCTGAAGCCATCACCACTGATATAGCCTGAATAGCTTATTTGGCATTTGTCATTCACTAAATAAGAAACCTTTGCATTAAAATCCTGAAAAGAGGCAGAACTGTTTTTAACATCAATATTATTCACTCGTTTGAGCAGCCAATCCGTATAAAAAATACGACCACCGAGCAAAACAGAAACTTTGTCTTTAATGATTGGTCCATCTACAGCTAACTTACTTGATACTAAACCCACTCCTCCTGAGACATGGTAATCTCTGTAGCTTCCATCTCTAAGTTCTACATCCAAAAGTGACGAAAGACGCCCACCATAGCTGGATGGGATGCCACTTTTATATAAGGTTGCGTTTTTGACCACCAGAGGATTAAAGGATGAGAAAAATCCAAAAACATGTGAAGAGTTGAATAACAAACCTCCGTCTTGTAAGACAAGGTTTTGATCAATTCCACCGCCTCTTACATTAAATCCGCTAGACCCTTCACCAACTGTTGATACGCCAGGTAAAAGCATCAAACTTTTAATCACATCAGGCTCTCCCATAAATGAAGGCAGTGAGTTGATTTTTTCTATACTTAATGAATTTTTACCGACATCAAGACTTTTGACATTGGCATCAGCTTTTTCACTGTATATAATAAACTCATCCAGTTCAAGCGTTTTTTCCGACATTTCAAGATTTAAAACTTGATCCTTGAGGAAATCGATTTTTTCCTCCTGCTTTCCCAGTCCAACTCGACTATATTCAATTACAAATGTGCCAAGTGGAATAATAATCTCATAGTTCCCATTGGTATCTGTAATTGTTCCTTTTTTTAAACTTGGTACATAGACATTCACACCCACCAAACCTTCTCCTGTCCAATTGCTAGTTACTCTCCCAGATAATTTGGCTTTATAGGATTGAGAAAAAAGGGAATGGTTGGTCAATAGTAGGAAGCTAAGAATTAGCATAAATGCGCAACCATGCAATCGGTGAGTAAGAGTTTCGTACATCTAATTTGAAAGAAATATTTCTGTATTTTTTGAGTCTGCCAATTCCTTGCAATAGGTAGTATAGCAGGACGAAATTAAAGGATATCGTCACTTGTAAAATTTATTTCATTGCACTAATGATAGGAATGTCGGCAATGATACAAATCCGTCTTTCGGAGTAATGGGGAAAGGTTTTTAGGTTGTTGGGGCAATTTTCAGTTGGGTACATTTGGTGACGGAGTCACTATGAATGCAAAGGTAGGTGAGCCATATGGTGTTTTGTTTGGTACAGATTATACCTACTTAGATCCGGATAACCCTAAAGCAAGCGAGCGAATAGTTGATGCAAGTGGAGATTATGTAATTACAGCTACTTCTGACAATGCTATTGGAAATGTCAACCCCAATTGGACAGCAGGTATAACAAACACATTCACTTACAAAGGATTGTCTCTTTCGGCATTGATAGATATTCAGGATGGAGGGAGTATATTCTCTCTAGATCAAGCATACGGAAGAGCAACAGGATTGTATGAGGAAACAGATTTTATTAATGATTTAGGTAATCCTGTCAGAAATTCATTAGCTGATGGTGGAGGATATATTTTCGAAGGGGTGCAAGCTGATGGAACGCCAAACACAGTAAGAAGAGACGCTGAACAGTGGGGAGGCTTCGGGTATGTTGGTGGTGTATCAAATAAAGCTCATGTTTATGATGCTGGATATATCAAGTTAAGAGAGGTGGCTCTTAATTATACTCTTCCTTCAAGTTTGCTTTCTAATATTTTTATCAGAACAGCCTCTGTTGGAATTTATGGGTCCAACCTTGCTATTCTTAAAAAACACTTACCTCATGCCGATCCTGAATCAGGTTTGAGCTCAGGTAATCTTCAAGGATATAGCATTGGCTCTTTGCCATCTGTCAGAGAGATTGGATTCAATGTCAAACTCACATTTTAATTATAAACGAAAAGAGACATGAAAAATATATTAATAATATTTATCGCAATCTTGGTAGTGTCCTGCTCTGATAACTTGGATGAGTTGAACAAAAATACCAAAGACCCATTGCAAGTGAGTGGTGAATCACTCTTCAATACAGCATTAAAGGAGACAGTTGATCAAGTGATAAACAACAGGTAAACTGGAACAATACCAGATTATGGGTACAATATTCGTGCGAGACGCAGTATAGAGATGAAACTAACTATGATTTGGTAACTAGAGCGATTCCACAAGGACACTGGAGTAGATTATATAGATACGTGTTGAAAAATCTAGATGAATCTCGATCAGTCATCACGGAGACAGTATATCCCGAAACAGAAGATCCGCAGGTAAAAGAGAATAAACTACTTTTAATTGAATTATTAGAGGTATATGCGTATAGTATTCTGGTGGAAACTTTTGGAGATGTCCCTTACTCTGAAGCTTTGAACATAGAAGTATTAAATCCAGCATATGAAGATGCAGATGGCATATATAGGGACCTCATCACTCGATTAGATGTTGTTCTTGAAAATTTGGATTCAAATTTTGGTTCATTTGATGCAGGTACTGATAACATGTACAATGGAGATGTTGCTAGTTGGATGAAGTTCGGTAATTCTTTGAAATTAAGAATGGGCATGTTGTATTCAGATGTGGACAATGGATTTGCGCAGGAAATAGTCGAGGAAGCTGTGGCAGACCCCATTGGGTTGATAAGGACGGCAAGCGAGGATGCAAACTTTCATTATTTGAGTTCAACTCCGAATACTAATCCTGATCATGTGACATTAGTCTTGAGTGGAAGATCAGATTATGTGGCCACTAATACCATAATAGATATGATGAGTGGATTGAATGACCCAAGGATGAATGATTACTTTACCGAAGCAAGAGGTGGTGGTTATATTGGTGGAGTAGTCGGAAATAATAATACACCAGCAGCTAACTGGAGTACATTCGCTCCTTCAATTAAGGAGGCTACCAAACCCGGTGTAATTTTTGATCATATAGAGATGGAATTTCTATTGGCAGAAGGGGCAGCAAGAGGTTATAATGTTGGTGGTGGTACAGCTGAAGATCATTATAATGCGGGCATCACTGCTTCCATTATCCACTGGGGTGGTACAGCGACAGAAGCAACTTCATACTTGAGTCAAGCCAATGTAGCATATACTACAGCTACTGGTAGTTGGCAGGAAAAAATAGGGACTCAGAGATGGTTAGGTCTTTACAACAGAGGCTTTGATGCATGGACAGCCTTGAGGAGACTTGATTTTCCTACTTTAGTTGTTCCTACAGGAGCACAATCTGGATTTCCAGTACGATATACCTATCCAGTGGTAGAACAGACTTTGAATGCTGAAGGATGGTCTCAAGCCAAATTTGGTGGAGAAAGTGATATCGTCACTAACCGATTATGGTTTGATATGTTTGATTATAGTCATTAATCAATGATATAAATACGAAAAAGGTGACCTTTTAAAGGTTCACCTTTTTTTTAATGACACCCACATGATGCTCTTACTTAATCAATTGGATTGAGTAATTGTACTTTAATATTTGCTCACTTTAGAATGGAGTATTATATTTTTTCAACGAAAAATTTTAAATTGATATAGTGGTTTAAATTTGATAATATGTTGTAACTATTATTGAATCAATGAAAATCACAAAACATTCTTCGGCTGGAGGCTAAGTGTAAACTAGGAAAAATATGAAAGAGAGTAA
This sequence comes from Reichenbachiella sp., assembly GCF_039969095.1. Classification (GTDB taxonomy): domain Bacteria; phylum Bacteroidota; class Bacteroidia; order Cytophagales; family Cyclobacteriaceae; genus Reichenbachiella. Next base: position 143,091 of record NZ_JBDVOL010000008.1, on the reverse strand, counting down.
AATGGTTAAAGGAGCATGTGTGTTACTTGTTTTTATGTTAAATATTGGAATCACAGAGCTATCGGCGCAATTATATTACCGTCCAGGTGGTCAAGGAGAAGTTCAAGTCAACCCAATAAGAATTGATCCTGATAGCCCAGACTTAGTCAATGGACATTATTATGCAACTGAATCACCCTTGCCCACAAATATTGAGTTTATTGATGGAAATAGCCTCGAAGATGTCCCTACCAAATTTAACTTAGAACGACAAAACCTAGAACAAAAAGTTGATGATCAATTGATGGTGTATAGCGGAAAAATTATTAAATCCTTTACACAAGGAGGTAATGTTTATATCGCTGGAAAATTCATATCCAATCAGTTTCTGAATGATATGTTCTATTGTAAACTTTATGATGGTCAATTTCAGCTCTACTCACTGATGGATGTCAATCTGCAAGAAAATGCTTACAATAAAGCTTTAGATATAGGCAATCGAGGGTCAACCTATATTAATACTACCGAATACTTTCTAATGGATAATGAAAAAATAATTGAACGTTCTCAATCCATTAAAAAAATTATTAAATCATTAAATAAGAATTCTGATTGTAAGGAACTTTATAAAAGTGAAAACCTAAAACCGACAGAAGAGAATGCCATATTATTACTTGCTGAGTATTATAGTGAAAGCTGATTACCGAATGGCCTGGATTGAATTCAATCACAATTCAATAGAGATAAGGATATAATGCGGCGGAGGATAATTGGTCTTGTTTAATATTTTGTAGTCGATCATGGTCTAAATGTTCAGCTTTGTCTAAACACTCAATAGCCAACTCTTTTTCAGATCGTTCTGCAAAAATCAGTGCCTGATTCCAAAGTACCCATACAGATTTCGGGTAAAGTAGGACTTGAATCTGACTCAGATATAGTTTGAAATCTAAATTGCTCTGAGCACTTTTCTGGAGATTAACACCAAATACTTGACCCCTAATTACATCCAAACTCCGTGCAGCGGCATCGCCTTTTACACCATCTTTTTTTGCTTTGCTTTGAAGTAGATTTATTTGTAGCTGCCACCACCTCATAGAATAAATCGATGAATCCAAAGGTTGGTTTTGATTATACGCACATAATTTGAGCTGATATAGTGCACTATAGATGGTCTCATAATACTTCACTTCTTTTTTTAAAGCTTTCTCCTCTTTTGCTAATGATTTCATTAAGTTCTTATCGTTTTCCAAAACTTTCAATTGCTTATTGAGTAAATCATTTTCTTTTGGTGAAATACTTTTTTTCACGGAACTTAAATAACAATTTTTGTCCATTTTATTCAATGCACTTATGGAGTCTAAACCAACTAGTGTTTCGGCTATTAATTCATTTATTCTAGAATCTACACTTGGGTTAAGCTGCTTCAACAGAAATTGAATTTCTAACCATTTTAAGGCCATGTCAAAATACTTAGAAGGAGCCCATTGATGTCCGCTTGGATAGGTGAGAAGTGTATTTTTAATACCGAACCTATCCAAGGTTTTTTGATATTCTTTGTGCTCTATAAAATTCATGTCTCTAGATCCTACAATACCAAAGTATACATAATCCTTCTTGTCCCTAAATTCTACTTTTTCTTCCAATTTTGGCCCAGCAATGGTGATTACTCCAGCGATTGAGTCCTCTGAGTTGGCTATGTATTGAGCCAGTCTAGCTCCTCCTGAAAAACCTGAGGTATAGATACGATCGCCATCGATATTGAACTTTTTTTTGGAATCAGTTTTTATTGAGTTGAACACTAAGAGGCTTTTATCCATTAGTCCATTTTTTGAGTTGTTCGACCCAATGAGTATAAAACCATATTTTTCAGCAAGGTGAGCATAAAGTGCTAAGGGTAAGCGTCCTCTTGCCATCGGTTCGAAAAAAAAGATGGCTGGCCACTTTTTGTCTGACGTGTACTCAGAAGGTAAGTAGAGAGCATAAGATTGATCAGTTGAATTTTCGCACTTAATGGTATCAATAATTTGACCCATCGGCTGCTTCATTGCTTGAGCGCTGGCCAATACGGAAAGCAAAGCAAGAAATATAAAAATGAGAGAAAGGCCTTTAATATTTTGGGAGAAAGAGCTATTCATATTCTCTAAACACCTCCTATGTTAGTTACACTTAAGTGTTTGGTTAAGAATTAATAAAATACACAACTTGATAAGAAAAATATCTAAATCTGTTGATTAATCCTTATTAAAACAAAATCCACGAGCATCGGATTCCTCCAAAAAATCAACTTCCAGACCCATGAGGTACATCACATGTTTCTTCTCAATGACAATAGGTACCTCGTTATGTGAGTACGAGATGTCTGAGTCATTAGGTTTGTCGAATCCCAGCATATATCCCATAGCACCACATCCTCCACCTTTGATACCAATGCGCAGTGCATAGTCTTCAGGAATGCCCTTGTTGGACATAATATTTTTCACTTCCTCTATCGCCTTTGGGGTAATACTTACTGGTTCAAGACTCATTTTTCTCACTTCCATTTTTCTATGGCAAAAATACTTATTTTTGGTTTACACAATCTAAAATTTGAACCTTGGAGGCACTGACAGAATTCGGAAAAATCATTCTACCTGCGGGAGCAGTATTGTACGCAATGTTCCTGACCACGCGCATGTTTTTGAATAAAGAATATGAAAAAAGATTGATAGATATTAAAATCAAAAATAATGCAACCGTCTTGCCAGTTCGCCTACAAGCCTATGAACGCATATGTCTCTTTTTAGAACGAATAGCTCCCAAAAATTTGATCGTTCGCCTCAATGTGGGTGAAATGAGCGCAAAGGAGTTTCAGCAAGTACTATTACATGAAATAAGGGAAGAGTTTGGTCACAATCTGTCCCAGCAAGTTTATATGTCAGAAGAGTCATGGAACTTGGTGAAAAATGCTATGGAAGAAATTATCATGCTTGTAAACGAAGCCTCAGGAGAGCTAGAGGAAGAGGCTAAAAGTATAGATTTGGCCAGAAAAGTATTTGAGAAAGTAATAGAAAAACAAGACTTGGGCACGGATATAGCATTGTCTTTCGTTAAAAATGAGATTCAGCAAGTATTTTAAATAGAGATTATGGGCAATAAAGAAAATTTCAAAAAATATCAAAATAAAGCAACTGAAGTTCTAAAGGATAATAAGCGTGTTCAAAGCTTGCTTGGATCTACACGTGAAAAATTGACTGAAGTGCTGGAGAACAATGATCGGCTGAAGGATTTTTCAGACAAGGTTTATGTAATGATTCGAATGGTAAAAGCACAAATTGCTGGCGATTACCGAGAATTCCCTTGGCGTACCCTTGCTATGATGGTAGGTGCATTAATTTATTTTGTCACTCCACTAGATCTGATTCCTGATGTAATTCCTATTTTAGGTTTGACCGATGATATTTCGATTGTGTACTGGATCTATAAGAGTGTACAAGAAGATATCGAAAAATTTGAGGCGTGGGAAAGAACTATTGAGCTTTCATGAATATCAAAAAACTCAATCGCTACGGCATCCTAGGAGGCTTCGTACTCATCTTTTTAGCCTCCCTTCATTTTTGCCGCTCCTATCAAGCTGGTTCCCCGCGTTGGTTTTATTTGGTCATGGCTTGTGGCATGGGCATCATCCTTTTCAATACACTTTTTGGTAAGCGTCGAAGGAAGTAGTCAATTTTGATTCCCAAATCTGAAATATAAAATGCGGTGGCATGCCGCATCCTCCCTTATTTTTTTAATTTTACGGCTTGTTTTATCAAGACTAAAAAGCACGTAGTTTAATGAAGGTTTCTCTGAATTGGTTGAAGGATTTTATTGAGTTGAAAGAAGGCTCAAATATTATCTCCGAAATATTAACAGATACGGGATTAGAAGTAGAAGGCTTAGAGAAATTCGAAGAAATCGAAGGCGGGCTAGAAGGGTTAGTAATTGGTGAAGTATTGACCTGTGCAAAACACCCTGACGCGGATAAATTGAGCGTTACTACTGTGGACATTGGATCAGATGAACCAGTACCCATAGTTTGCGGAGCGCCTAATGTAGCTCAAGGACAAAAAGTAGTAGTAGCCACCGTAGGCGCAACATTGTACCCAGAAGGTGGTGAACCATTCAAAATCAAAAAAGCTAAAATTCGAGGAGAGGTATCACTGGGTATGATCTGTGCTGAAGATGAAATTGGCCTAGGTCAGTCACATGATGGTATTCTGGTTTTGGATACCGATCTACCCAACGGTACACCAGCTCGGGAATACTTCAAGCCAGAAAAAGATACCATTATAGAAATTGGATTGACACCAAATCGTGCAGATGGAGCTTCTCATTACGGGGTAGCCCGTGACTTGAAAGCGGCTTTTAGAAGACCAACGATCTTTCCAGACTTAAGCAGCTTTAAAGTGGACAGCCAGTCCAATCCAGTTGATGTAGTCGTAGAAAATTTTGAGGCTTGCCCAAGATTTTCTGGATTGACCATTTCGAATCTAACAATAAAAGAATCGCCAAAATGGTTGAAAAATAGACTGAAAAGCATCGGTTTGGCGCCAATTAATAATGTAGTAGATGCAACTAACTATGTTCTTCATGGTCTGGGGCAGCCATTGCATGCTTATGACATGGCAGATGTTTCGGGTAATAGAATCGTGGTAAAGACTTTACCAAACGGTACCAAATTCACTACACTGGATGAGAAAGAAAGGGAGTTGACGGATAAAGACCTCATGGTATGCGACGACAGTAAGGGCATGTGTATTGGAGGTATATTTGGAGGTACTACTTCTGGTGTGAAAGAGAGTACAAAAGCCATATTCTTAGAAGCGGCTTATTTTTCTGCGGATTGGGTGCGCAATACTGCTACAAGACATAGCATTAAAACAGATGCCTCATTCCGATTCGAAAGAGGAACTGATCCCAATATGACCGTTCATGCTTTGAAGTATGCTGCCATTTTGATCAAAAAACTGGCGGGTGGTGAAATTAGCTCTGATGTCATTGATATCTATCCGAATCCAATTGCTGATTTTGAGATTAATGTGAAATACAAAAACATCGATCGGCTCATAGGGAAACAAGTGCCACATGATCGTATCAAAGAAATTTTAGAAGACTTAGATATTGCAGTGTCTAATGAGTCTGAAGAAGGCTTCAAAACAATTGTACCTCCTTATAGAGTAGATGTAACTAGAGAAGCTGATGTAATCGAAGAGATTCTCCGAATCTATGGTTACAACAATGTGGAATTGGAAGAGAATTATGGAGCAGACTATTTGGCGGCCTTCCCCACGCCTGATAAAGATAAAATTCAGTCTAAGACTACAGACTTTCTGGCTGCTCAAGGCTTTAATGAAATCATAAGTAACTCTTTGACCAACCCAGACTATGTGACTAAAACTGGTCTTTGGGATCCAGCTAAAAATGTGGAGGTGCTCAACAAACTGAGTGAAGAGTTGGGGGTGATGAGACAGACTTTGGTTTTTTCAGGTCTTGAGTCTTTGAAATATAATATTAACAGGAAACAGACTAATCTAAAGTTTTTTGAGTTTGGTAGAATTTATAATTCAGTTGAAGGCCAATATAAAGAACTAGAGCAGCTGGCATTGTTTCTTACAGGCAACCAAACGGACGAAAGTTGGAATGTGGATAAAAAGTCGATTGATTTTTACAACATATCATCTACAGTTCATAAAATTTTGGATAAATTTAGCATTACTGAATTCGATTCCGTGCCGACCAACAATTCTGTATTCGACTATGGTTTAGATATTTCAAAGGATGGTCAATTATTAGTGTCCTTTGGAAAAGTAAACCCAAAGGTGCAGAAGGTAGCTGAAGTAACCCAAGATGTATTCTACGCTGAGTTCAATTGGGCCAAAATGCTGAAAAAGTATGGTAAAAAGATACTATACAAACCAGTACCTAAGTTTCCAGAAGTAAGAAGGGACTTGTCATTGGTGTTGGATGAGCAAGTTGACTTTCAGCAAATACTGGAATTGGCCAAAAAAGAATCGAAAAAGTTGGTAAAAAGAATCAACGTTTTCAGTGTCTATCAAGGAGAGAGTATTGGTGAAGGGAAGAAGTCTTACGCATTGAGTTTTATCTTACAAGATGAAAATAAAACACTTAATGACAAAGCGATAGACAAAACAATGAATGGCTTAATTGCCAGTTTTGAAAAAGACCTAAAAGCAATAATTAGAAAGTAAAAATGTCAGACAATCCTCTACGCTCAGAACTCAGCCATTTAGAACGAAAATTAGTTTTGTTGATCAGTGATCATCAAAAAATGAGAGAGGAAATTCAGACGCTGAAAAAAGAAAACGGCGATTTGCGAGAGCAACTCGAAGAGAAAGGAGAGGAAATCTCTAGCTTTCAAAATCAAGATAAAATTAGTAAAATTGTGAATGGCATGGTAGTGAACAGCACCCATAGTGCTGCAGATTTGAGTGACATGCTGAATGAATATATAATTGAAGTTGATAAATGTATTGCTCAATTGAGCGAATAGAATAGTCTTTATGACAGAGTTATCAATAAAAATAAAAATAGGCAACAGAGAATACCCAATGAAGGTTGCGGCCAGTGAAGAGGCAACCATTCGTGAAGCGGGTAAAAAAATAAATGAAAGACTAAAGTCTTTTCAGGACCAATTTGGTATTGATGATAAACAGGACCTATTGGCCATGGTGGCTATCGATAGTTTTGTGGAAAAACTGAGAGCTATGGAGCTTCGGCAAACTACAGACGAAGTGGCGATGGATCAAATTTCTAAACTCAATCGATTAGTCTCTGCTGAACTATAATATTCATTTCTGCTAAGCATTCTTTGCTTCCGTGCCATGATAAATATATATATCATGGACAACACACTACTTATAGTAATAGCAACCTTGGGCGGGCTCGTCGTTGGTTTTGGAATCAGCAAGTTTATGGCTAAACGAGCTGAAGGCAAGAGATTGTCGGAATCCAAAGGTCAGGCCGAAATGATTATTAAAGAGGCAACGATCAATGCAGAGAATATCAAAAAAGAAAAAGCAATTGAAGCCAAAGAGCATTTCCTAAGAAAAAAATCAGAATACGAGGAAGAGGCGAATAGAAAAAAGAATCAGATCATTGCCAATGAAAATAAGGTTAAGCAAAGAGAAAGCCAGGTATCCAAACAAGTAGAACAAAACAAACGAACAGAAGCAGAACTCGAAAGCCAAAAAGAAAACCTCGATGCGCAAATGGAAATCGTAAAGCGCAGAAAGGAAGAGCTCGAAAAAACCAAACAAGAGCAGACCTCTCTCCTTGAAAGGATTTCAAACTTGTCAGCTACTGAAGCGATTGATCAGTTGAAAGAAACGCTAAAAGATGAAGCTCGCACCAAGGCTTCTTCTCACATCAAAGACATCATAGAAGAAGCTAAACTCACAGCAACTAAGGAAGCCAAAAAGATCGTGATTCAGACCATCCAGCGTACGGCAACGGAGCACGCTATAGAAAACTGTGTATCGATTTTCAACATTGAAAGCGATGATATCAAAGGCAAAATCATTGGTAGAGAAGGTCGAAACATTAGAGCATTGGAAGCGGCTACTGGAGTCGAGATCATAGTTGACGATACACCAGAGGCTATTATCATATCTGGATTTGATCCGGTGAGAAGAGAAATCGCTCGATTGTCTTTGCATAGATTAGTTACAGATGGTAGAATCCATCCTGCTAGGATTGAAGAGATTGTGGCTAAGACTACGAAGAACATAGAAGAAGAAATTGTTGAGATTGGAGAAAGAACAGTAATTGACTTGGGTATTCATGGGTTGCACCCTGAGTTAATCAAGATGGTTGGGCGAATGAGATTTAGATCATCTTATGGTCAAAACCTATTGCAACACTCTAGAGAAGTGGCCAAGCTTTGTGCGACTTTAGCTTCGGAATTAGGACTCAATGCCAAGCAAGCCAAACGTGCTGGATTGCTTCATGATATCGGTAAAGTATGGCCAGAAGAAGCAGAGCAGCCACATGCAATCGTAGGCATGGAACTGGCTAAAAAATACAAAGAGCATCCAGACGTATGCAACGCGATTGGCGCACACCATGATGAGATCGAAATGACTACATTGATCTCTCCAATCATCCAAACTTGTGATGCCATATCTGGCTCAAGGCCTGGTGCGCGAAGAGAAATCATGGAATCCTATATCAAAAGACTCAAAGACTTAGAGGCTCTGGCTTTAGGATTTGAAGGCGTACACAAGTGCTATGCAATACAGGCGGGTAGAGAGCTCAGAGTATTAGTAGATGCAGATAAGGTGACCGATAAATCAGCGGGAGATCTTTCATTTGAAATATCCTCAAAGATTGAAAATGACATGCAATACCCTGGTCAGATCAAGGTCACAGTTATTAGAGAAATGAGATCAATTAGCTACGCTAAGTAAGAATTTTAAATTATTGATATTGTCCAAGCAACGGATGTGTTGTCTTATTGATCATGTAACTTTTCAATTTTTTTAAAAATCTTCTAACATTAGTATGATATTTGCTTTGCAATTGCTTTTTAGCTTTTGTATTGAAATTTATTATGCCTTCATCAAGGAAATGGACTCCTATTCAGTCTGATTCGTATCTTAAGATCATTCCTTTCTCCACTTCAATGTATTTATTCAAATACAGACTCATTGGCCATTATTCAAAATGAAGAATTTCTTAGTTTTAATGCTGTTGCTGATAGTCAGTTCAATGGCCAAAGCTCAAACTATTACGGTCAAGGATAGAGATACAAAGTTGCCACTGGAGTTAGTCACGCTTTCCAGTATTTCACCAAATGCTTATGCTACTACGAATGCGAAAGGTCAAGCTGATATATCAGCGTTTCAAGGAGCGGAGAAAATTGTAATTCGAAGACTAGGACATAAGCCTGTTTCTAAGTCGTACGAAATACTAATCTTGGACTCTATGGTGGTTTATTTAGAGCATTCAAACCTAAATCTGGATGAAGTAGTAGTTTCTGGTACCAGATGGAATCAGATTTCCACGAATGTTCCATCCAAAATTGTTGCTATCAGTACCGAAGATGTAGAATTGCAAAATCCACAAACAGCAGCTGATTTACTTACCCTTTCGGGAAAAGTCTATGTGCAAAAAAGTCAGCAAGGAGGAGGCAGTCCAATGATCAGAGGATTTGCAACCAATCGATTGCTCTATACTGTTGATGGCGTCCGTATGAACACAGCCATTTTCAGAGGAGGCAATATTCAGAATGTGATCAGCCTAGATCCTTTTGCGACAGAAAGTACAGAAGTGCTTTTCGGGCCAGGATCGGTCATCTATGGTAGTGATGCCATAGGAGGAGTCATGAGTTTTCAGACCTTAACTCCACAATTGTCACTTGCAGACAAACCCCTGATTTCAGGTAAGGCAAGCACGAGATTTGCTTCTGCCAACAAGGAAAAAACAGGACATTTTGATGTGAATGTCGGATGGAAAAAATGGTCACTTGTGTCTAGCGTCAGCTACTGGGACTATGACGATTTGCGTCAAGGGAGTCATGGTCCAGATGATTATTTAAAACCTTATCATGTTGAACGTGTAGATGGTTTGGATCTTGTGGTGAGTCAAAGCGATCCGCTGTTGCAAGTGCCATCCGCCTATTCTCAAATCAATTTTATGCAAAAAGTTCGGTTTAAGCCAAATGAGAATTGGGATTTTCAATATGGATTTCATTATTCCGAAACTTCGACCTACGGAAGATACGATCGTCATAATCGAGTGCGAGATGGGACAGTCAGATACGCCGAATGGAATTACGGCCCACAAAAGTGGATGATGAATAATTTGAACATTACCCATACTGGTGAACATTCAGCTTATGATCAAATGACTATTCGACTGGCTCAACAAGCCTTTGAAGAAAGCAGAATCGATCGAGATTTTAATGATGATGACCGTACAACCAACACAGAGGAAGTCGCTGCCTATTCAGTTAATGTAGATTTTATGAAAGCACTAAACTCAAATCATAAACTGTTTTATGGAGTTGAGTATATAAGGAACGATGTAACATCCAAGGGATTGATTACCGATATAACAAACAATCTTAGTGAAGCAGGTCCTTCGAGGTATCCGCAAGCCACATGGGCTTCTATGGCTGTTTATGTCAATGACGAATATACGGTCTCAGAAAAATTCACAGCGCAAGCAGGATTACGCTATAACCAATTTAAGCTTGATGCAGAATTTGATGATACTTTCTACCCATTTCCCTTCATGGAGGCCAATCTTAACAATGGAGCTTTAACAGGAAGCTTAGGCGGTGTATATCGACCCTCTGATACTTGGGTTTTGAATGCAAATTTTGGAACTGCATTCCGATCTCCTAATGTGGATGACATTGGAAAGGTTTTCGATTCTGAACCTGGAACGGTGACTATTCCTAACCCAAATCTGGATGCGGAATATGCCTATAATATAGACTTGGGTGTTGCCAAAGTTTTCAATGATTTTTTGAAATTAGATGTAACTGGATATTATACGATCTTAAAAAATGCGATGGTTCGTAGAGACTATCAGCTCAATGGTCAGGATAGTATTATTTATGACGGAGAACTGAGTCAGGTGCAAGCACTACAGAATGCGGCTAAAGCTAATGTTTATGGTGTGCAATTGGGTCTTGAAGTCAAACTTCCTGCGGGTTTCAACCTCTCTTCTGATCTGAATTTTCAGAAAGGAGAGGAGGAAGTGGACGACGGGACGACAAGTGCTTCTCGTCATGCGGCACCTTTATTCGGCGTGAGCCGATTAGGGTTCAAGGCGGACAAACTGAATTTGCAACTGTATTCAACCTACCAATCAGAACGAAAGTTTGATGACCTGCCTGTGTCAGAGCAATCAAAAGATGAGATATATGCCAAAGACTCACATGGCAACAACTATTCACCTGCTTGGTACACACTAAATTTTAAAGCCATGTATCAATACACGGAGACCTTTACCATGAGTGCGGGTCTGGAGAATATTACCGATCAACGCTATAGACCTTTCAGTTCTGGACTCTCAGGTCCAGGAAGAAATTTCCTTTTGTCTTTGACTGCTAATTTTTAAAGATAACTATCTCATTTTCTAGTACTCAGTGCATCTCATCGAGTATAACTCTGTTCATCGAAAAGGATTAAAGATAGAGTCAATGCCATGAAGCCGTTGCCTCTTTTGTTTTCAACCTAGTTTATAGAAGCTTGGAAGCTATATGTCATAGTTTGTCACAAAAAGTCACAGCTCCCATCTTTTTGAAAAATAGCCCGTAATCTAGCATACCAAAACGTCAATACTTTCATCAAACGGATGATTGCACTTACCCAGAATTGATAAGAATTCAAAAACTCAACTTTTAAACCAATGTCTAGATTTATCAATTTTACCCTCATGGCCATAGGCCTTTTTATTTTGTCTACCTCAAAAATTGCCGCTCAAGGATCATTGTCTGGCATAGTAAGAGATACCAAGGAAGGAATTTCCTTTGCCAATGTTTTACTATTAAGCCCTGAAGATTCCACGCTGGTCAAGGGAGCAGTTTCAGATGCTGAAGGAAGTTTCAAATTGGACCTCAGTCCAGGAAGCTATTTATTCAAGATTTCTTCTATAGGCTATCAAGATCACTTTTCTTCTATTCAAGTCATTCCAGGTGAACAGGATTTGGGAACTATTACACTCGTAGAAGATGCAGAGCAATTGGAAGAGGTTGTTGTAGTGGCGCATAAGCCAATTTTTGAACAGAAAATCGATCGTACCGTGATCAATGTGCAAAGTAGTATTACAACCAGTGCGGGCACAGCACTGGATATTTTGGAAAAGTCACCAGGGGTAACTGTGGATCGATCGAACTACAGCTTGGCCCTCGCAGGCAAATCAGGCGTTCGAGTGATGATCAATGGCAAAATCAGCCGCATGCCTATGTCGGCAGCCGTTCAGATGCTGGAAGGTATGAATGCCGACAATGTAGAAAGTGTGGAGTTGATTACTACGCCACCAGCCAAATACGAAGCGGAAGGCGATGCAGGTTTGATCAATATTGTATTGAAGCAAACTAGTGATGCTGGAACGAATGGATCCTTCTCTTTATTTACCGGATACGGTGGAGGAGAAAAGGTAGGTGGTAGTTTGAACTTCAACCACAGAAAGAAGGGTTGGAATATCTTTGGCAACTACTCCTATCGATTGGATCATACCGATCAGCTCAACGGCAATGATAAAATTATCTTGACTGATACAGGAGATGAAACGAGAACCAGTACGGTTAGTAATCGCGATCCGATTACCTATTCGCACAATGCGCAATTAGGATTTGATTATCAGTTGACAAAGAAGACTTTAGTAGGAGCTGGAGTGACTTTCTTTGATAGAGATTGGAATATGGATGCTGTCAATAAAGTGGACTATTTAATCAATGGAAACCCTTCCTATGCGCTGAATATGATCAATCATGAAGTGAACAAAAGCACTTATTTTGTTTACAATGCAAATGTGGAACATGTGTTTAATGACCGACATACTATATCAGCAGAGGTAGACTATATCACCTTTGATTCGTCTAATCCTACCGACTACCAACAAAATTTTCAGGATTTGGATGGATCTAATGGTGCTAGTAGCCTTCCGGATATTCGCTCAAGTAAAGAAACACCGCTAAGCACTCTGGTACCCAGAATAGATTATACTTTCCAAATCAATGAAAACACCAAGCTGGAGGCAGGACTGAAAGGTGCTTTCAACACTTTAGATAATTCCGTTCAGGTGATCTATGTCGAAAACGGAGCCTCTACCATAGATCCTGATTTGACACGCGATGTAGATATGGCTGAAGATATCTTGGCAGCCTATAGCTCCATCAGCTTTAAAGCAACCGAAAAACTGGGTATCAACCTAGGTTTGAGGTATGAGCATACCACAACAGACTTGGATAGCCGAACTGAACAAAATGTGGTCAACCGTGAGTATGGGCAGTGGTTTCCGAGTGTATTTGTCAACAAGACCATCAATGACGATCACAGCTGGGTACTGTCCTATAGTCGAAGAGTAACCCGTCCAACCTTTAACGAAATAGCACCTTTCGTGATATTCTTGGATCCTACGACCTTCTGGACTGGTAACGAATCGCTATTGCCAGCCATTACGAACAATTTCAAAGCGGAGTACCGATGGAAGTCAACCTTGTTCAATGTGCAATACAGTCGTGACGAGGATGCTATTGTCGGATTCCAACCCAGATTGGCTGACAATGGACGTACGCAACTAATGTCTGCAGAAAATATGAAGTACCGAGATAACTATAGTGTAGGTGTAAGCGTGCCGATCACCGTTACCGATTGGTGGGATATGCAATATACGGTGACAGGAATCTATAGCATTACGGAGACGGAACAGTTGGACACGCCTATTAGCGTCTCTGCATTCAATGTCCGATTCAATGGAAGCAATACTTTTAAGCTCCCAAATAATTTTACGGTAGAAGTATCAGCCTTTATGGGCACGCCTTCGTATTTCGGTATTTCCAAATTCCAGTCTTATGCCATTGTAAACTTCGGCGTGGAGAAGACGCTCAAGGAAGATCAGGGTTCTTTCAAATTTTCGTTAACGGATGCTTTTAGAGGAAGAGACTTCAAAGGAGAAACGCTCGTGCCAGAAGAAAACCTCAATCTAAGAAGCAGGTTCAGATTTGAAAACCAGGTATTCAATCTGACCTATACCCGTTCGTTTGGTAATAACAAATTGAAGAAGAGAAGAAACAAAGCTGCTGCCTCACAGGAAGAGCAACAGAGAATCCAAAATTGAAAGAGTAGGTGAGTAGGGTTAATTATACTTTAGCCTTTAAACTATTGAAACAAGAGATTTTCAAACAGCAAAAGAGAAAATCAAGAAATAGATTTTTAGGTTAGGTAAACAGACCACCTCGGGCGAAAGCTCTGGGTGGTTTTGTTTTTGAGTATGATTAAAGTCTATCAATAAGTCTCTTTCAAAACTTCTCCTATCAAGCTAAAAGATCACTTATATTAGTCACGAAAAAACAGTGTAAATAAAGTGCGCAGTGCACTTTATACGAATATTATATGCTAGATATTAACAACACAATGAAAATACTAATTACCTTCTTAAGCATTATTCTAATTTCAAGCTGTACAAACAAGCCAAACTCTTCAAAACAAAAAACCGAAGAATCTCCAACCGAAACAACCGAAACAATTGAAACTGGGGCTTCAGCATTGGTAACAATCGACTCAACCATCGCAGTCTTATTCATTAACTCGTATATCAATGACGGCGGCTATGTTGATAGAGTTGAATGGATTAACAATTCAACTCTGGCATCTGATAACTACAAAACGGCACTTACTAAACTTATCAACGATGCGCTCAAAAGCGACCCAGAATATGGCTTGGGATATGACCCTATTCTTGACGCACAAGATTTCCCTGACGCTTACCAACTTCTGGAATATAATAGAGCAACTCGAACAGCGACGGTAGTTGGAGTTGGGAATGACAACTTCAAACAAACCATTTTGCTTAAACTAATTGATGGAATTACTATGGTTGATGGCTGTGGCTCGGTCAACATACCAACAAAGTAAAAAGCATGTAACAAGTTGTATAGGTTATGCCCATGCTGACTTACCGAATCAATGCAGACGTTCCACCGATCCGATCGGAATCAGTAGAAGGCCGAGGTATGGGCAGACTGTAGCCGTAGCATTCTCGGATCAACAGAATTCCAGAAGGCCGACTTTGGCTGTATAGATCGTATCGGTTACTTTAGTGCTTTTAAGAGACTCCAAGGGCACAAACCCACACAGAGTCGTTTCCACCTCTAGAAACAAATGGAATTACTCCATAAGACAAATATTGTACTTCACGTTTTAACCGGAACAGTTGCGCTGTTGCTTGGACTAGTTGCCTTGTTAAGTCTTAAAGGAGGAAAAGTACATAACAAAAGTGGTAGGCTTTTTCTGGTATTTATTTCAGTTGTGATTTTGACTGGTCTAATAGGCGTTTTTGTCTTCGAAAGAAATACGTTTTTGTTGGTCATTACTGTTTTGAGTGGCTATGTGGCATTTTCTGGATTTCAAGTATTGAAACTAAAATCTAACGAACCAAGAAAATTAGATATGCTAGTGGCTGCGATTACTATTGTGGTGCTCGCCTACTTTCTATACTATTTTAAGACTACCGGCATGATTTGGTCACCGATCATCATTTACAGCACAGTGGGTGCCTTGGTTTTTGTAATCATTTATGACTTCTGCAAATACTTTATACCCAAAAGAGTATACAAGAATTACCAAATCTGGATGTATGAGCATATTTACAAAATGGTCAGTGCTTTTGCTGCTTTGTTGTCAGCATTTTCAGGAACTGTACTCGATCAATATCAGCCGCAGAGTCAATATTTGCCATCAGCTTTAGGACTTGTGATAATCATAGGATTTATGGTCTATTTTGGCCGTAATGGTTTGAAGCTGATGAAGAAAATCAATAAGCCTTCAAAAACCGAATCAATTCAAAAGGATCTGCGATAGGAATGACTTGCGAAGTCTTTGGGTTGAACGCTTCGTTGATGACAGTGCCAGAAAGTAGCAAAGGAATAGTCGTAACCTCAGTCACCTGATCAATCAGCGCGTCGATTTCACTGAGTTGACTCATCACCGAGACACTCATCAATAAATCACATTTCGTAATTTCAACAATCTGCTCCAGGTTCTCATAGGGAAGACTTTGTCCTAAGTAGTATATTTTCCATCCCAGATCTTTGACGATATAGGCTGCGAGCAAAAGTCCCAGTTCATGCTGCTCCTTTTGAGGTAGGAAGAAAGCAATTCTCTTGGCTTCTCCTCTGGTGGTGCCGATTTCATCTATGGCAGCAATCAATTTTTGTCTGATCAAATTTGAAACAAAATGCTCTTGAGCAGGGATAGCTTTGCTGGTACCCCACAATACGCCTACATGTTTTAGAAATGGGTACACCACCTTAAGCATGGTATCTAAAAGCCCGAATTTAGATACCTGCTTATGAAAAACCTTTGTAAATGTTTCCTCATTCATTTCCAGCATGGCAAGGGTCATGGCTTGCACTTGGTTTTGATAGGCATTGGCAATCGGTTGTGAGACAATTTCGCTAACTGTATCATGGATTTCCTCACTGGTCATCTTGTCTATATGAGAAATCTTATGGCCATTTCGGATCAGTATGCCGATATTAATTAGCTGTCGCATCTGGTCGTCACTATAAAACCTGATATTGGTAGGCGTACGCTCAGGTTTTAAAAATGAATACCTCTTTTCCCAAATTCTCAAGGTGTGGGCCTTGATCCCTGACAACGATTCAACCTGTGCAACAGAATAGATACTCATGCTAATTTTGTTTAATAGATAGTGTTCAAAAATAAACAAATAAATAACCGTAGGCCTAAATAATTGAGCTTTTGATACTAAAACTTTCTATAATGTTAAATAAAATATAAAAAAAGTTAAACATAATATTATTAAGCCTCGTAATAATGTTTAACTTTAATCAATAAATAGTTAAACAAAATGAAAAAGAACATTCTCTATCTATTAGGCATGCTATTTCTGACAGTCGGAATGGTAGCTTGCGACGACGACGATCCCAATGATGATGTAATGGCAGATGCTGAGGGTTCAGATATTGTAGAGCTCGCAGTAGCCACCTCTACCGGAGACAACCCGGAATTTACGGTACTGGTTGCGGCTTTGACGCGAAGTGCGAACGAAGGGGCAGATTTAATCTCGACCTTAAAATCGGATGGGCCATTCACGGTATTTGCACCTACCGATGCTGCCTTCTTAGAATTGTTAGGAGTAATTGGTCAAACTTCCCTAGATGATATTCCAATTGATGTATTGGAAGAAGTACTCAAGTATCATGTCATTTCAGGCGCGGCAGTCTATTCTGCTGATATTACGGCAGGAGATTCTCCAGCTACAGTTCAAGGTGAGGCCTTGGAATTAGCTACGGATGGTGGCGTGACGATCAATGGAGCTACTGTAGTAGCAGATCTCATAGATATCGAAGGTACCAATGGAGTGATTCATACTATCAATTCAGTTTTGGTGCCATCTACTGTTGGTAAGTTTGTCAATACCGTTTTGGAGCCAGCATATTTCAACAATAATTTTTCTACACTAGTAAGCGCTGTAGCAGAAAACAATTTGGTAGATGCCATCCTTGGTTATGATAACATTACCATTTTTGCTCCGACCAATGAGGCATTCGCAGCAGCAGATTTGACAAATGTAGATGTGTCAGCTACGCTATTGTATCACGTAGTAGGTGCCACAGCTTTTGCTGCTGATGTGCCGAGCCTTGATGGTTCCGTAGCCTCATTGGAAACTACAGAGCTTTTCTTTTCTACTCCATCAGCAGGTGGTGTGTACATCAATGGTACAACTAAGGTGACAGCTGCTGATGTGGTTTCAGTTGAAGGTGAAACAGATAAAGTGGTACATGTGATTGATCAGGTGCTAACCATACCAACAGGTACGGTAGTAGATATCGCTGTAGCCGCTTCAGAAGCAGATCCGGGAGCTGAGTTTACGCTTTTGGTCAAAGCACTGAGTGAAAGTAAAGAAAGAGGAGCAGATTTGATTGCAACACTAAGTGGAGCAGGGCCATTCACCGTTTTTGCACCTACTGATGCAGCGTTTACCACTTTCGCAAATGATAATGATATTGACTTAGATGCCGTGGATATCACTACGTTGGAAAATATATTAAAGCATCATGTGGCTAGTGGAGCTGTATTCAGCGTGGATTTAGCAGACGCTGTTGATGAATCGAATCAGATTGCATCCTTAAACGGAAACCTGACTTTCGATCTGACCAACTTGACTATTACTGATGGGAATGGTGGAACAAGTGGATTGGTGAGCACTAGTCTTAATATAACAGGTACTAACGGTGTCATACATGTGATTGATGCTGTATTAGAACCATAAAAAATAGAAAACACTTTGTTCTAAAGCTTCGGTTTAGAATACAGTTGAGGTTGTTGAGTAAGAGACGGAGGTAAATGCCTCCGTCTCATTTTTTAATTAAACTAATGAATGATGTTCGGATTATTTAATCGTTTCTCCAAGGTGAGCATGCTTGAAAAAAAATACGCCAAACTTATGAAAGATTCACATAGACTTTCTACGATCAATCGAGCACAGAGCGATTTGAAATTTGCAGAGGCACAGAGCATTTTAGATCAGTTGGACAAAATCAAGACATAAACATGGCATTCTATCAATATAAATCAGAGCAGATTTTACCTGCATCTATGGAAGAAGTCTGGCAGTTTATTTCTTCTCCAGCGAATCTGAAGAAGATAACTCCAGCATACATGGGTTTTGATATCATTTCAGAAGCACCTGATAAAATGTATCCAGGACTTATTGTAACTTATACAGTAAGTCCACTATTTGGTATCAAGACAGCTTGGATGACTGAAATCACGCATATGGTAGAAGGTAAATTCTTTGTGGATGAACAACGAATTGGTCCCTATGCACTTTGGCATCACCAACATCTTATTGAACCAATAGAAAATGGAGTCCTCATGAAGGATATAGTGACCTATGCACCACCGTTGTGGTGGATAGGAAAACTAGCCAATAGGCTGATCATCAAGCGAAAGCTGAATGAGATTTTTGAGTTTCGTCGAAAGGCTTTGATTAAAGTATTTGGAGAAGTAAAACTCGATGTCGCAGTATAATTTTAAATGACTCAACCATGAAAATTTTACTAACCGGAGCTACAGGATATATAGGCAAGCGGCTGCTTCCTTCCTTAATAGAACATGGGCATCAAGTAGTGTGCTGTGTACGAGACAAAAACCGTTTCAACCCACCTGCCTCTTATCATAAGAATATAGATATTATTGAAGTAGATTTTCTAAAAGCAGAGACACTAGACAAAATCCCAAATGATATCGACGGCGCTTACTATTTAATGCACTCCATGTCTTCTTCTACTGACTATCAATCATTGGAAGAGTTATCCGCTAAAAATTTTAAGTCGGTCGTTGA
This sequence comes from Reichenbachiella sp., assembly GCF_039969095.1. Taxonomy (GTDB): domain Bacteria; phylum Bacteroidota; class Bacteroidia; order Cytophagales; family Cyclobacteriaceae; genus Reichenbachiella. Next base: position 124,029 of record NZ_JBDVOL010000008.1, on the reverse strand, counting down.
ACTGACTAAATGTAAACACGTCATTTATCTCAGCGGAATCATCAATGAATCTGAATTGAGTAAGCATTTGGCTTCGCGTAAAATGGTGGAAAATGAATTGTCAACGGGTTCTTATCATTTGACGACGCTCAGAGCGGGAATCATCATTGGCAGCGGCAGCGCATCGTTTGAAATCATTAGAGATCTGGTTGAGAAATTGCCTATGATGGTTACTCCCAAATGGTTGAATACCAAATGCCAGCCAATAGGTGTCCAAGATGTCATTACCTATCTATCAAAGACGATATTTAACGAGCAAACGTATGATCAGAATTTTGACATTGGAGGACCCGATGTACTTTCTTATAAAGAAATGCTGCTTGGCTATGCCAAAGTTCGCGGACTGAAAAGAGCCATATTCACACTACCTGTGATGACACCAAAACTGAGCTCTTACTGGTTGTATTTTGTGACTTCTACATCCTACAAACTAGCCATTGCTTTAGTCAATAGTATGAAAGTAGAAGTGGTCTGCCGTGACCAAAGAATTAACGAAATTCTTCAGCTCAAGACCATTTCTTATGAAGAAGCACTAAAAAAAACTTTGCACAAAGTGGTCAGTAATGATGTGGTTTCAAGCTGGAAAGACTCATTGGTGAGTGGCAGATTTGACCACAGCCTATCAGAACATCTGGAAGTCCCTACCTATGGCTGCTTCATAGATCGTCGATCTGCTGCATATGAAGATCTTCAATCCTGCAAATCCAAGATATGGAGCATAGGCGGAAATAAGGGTTGGTATTATGCCAATTGGTTGTGGAAGCTGAGAGGTTTTATAGACAAGCTATCAGGTGGAGTAGGACTTCGTAGGGGGCGAACTAATCCTGAAGACATCAATATAGGAGACAGTGTAGATTTCTGGAGGGTTTTGTATAGTGATAAACAGGAAGGAAGGCTCTTGTTATTTGCTGAAATGAAATTACCTGGAGAAGCTTGGTTGGAGTTTAAAATAAGTGGCAAGAAATTATTACAGACGGCCACCTTTAGGCCTAAAGGGCTTTGGGGACGAATCTATTGGTATAGTGTGTTGCCTTTCCATGGAGCCATCTTCAATGGCATGCTTTTAAACTTATCAAAAAAATGAAAATCAATATCTTTTGGTTTCGGCGAGACCTTCGTTTAAATGATAATACAGGTCTAAACTCCGCTCTTAAATCAGGACTCCCTGTTCTTCCCATCTTTATTTTTGATTCAAACATTTTGGATGAATTAGAAAATAATGATCCCAGAGTTCAATTCATTCATCAATCGCTGAAGGGTATTCAGCAAGAATTGGTTAAAGCAGGTAAATCACTGCGCATATTTCACGGAAATCCACAGGAGGTATGGAAACAAATATTGAGTGAGTATGAAGTAAATTCAGTTTTTGCGAATAAGGATTACGAACCATATGCTACTGAAAGAGATCGTCAGGTGCAGTTATTCCTTTCTGAGTCCTACATAGAATTTCAAGTTTTTAAAGATCAAGTGATTTTTGAGAAATCTGAGATCGTTAAGGCAGATGGGTTGCCATATACTGTCTATACGCCCTACAAGAATAAATGGCTCTCGAGCATTAAGCCTGATTCGTTCAAAACTGAAAATCCTTCTTTTGACAACCTGGTCAATGAAATTCATGATTGGCCAGAATTGGCTGATATTGGTTTCACCTCGTCTCCTATACAAGTTTTGCCGCCAAGTATGTCTAGTCTTTCTGATTATGGAGCCACACGAGATTATCCTGCACAAGATTCCACTAGCAAACTAGGTCCACACCTTAGATTTGGTACGGTGAGTGTAAGGGAAATGGCACGTATCGCCCAAAAGACGAATCAGGTTTTCTTAAGCGAACTTATCTGGCGAGAGTTTTTCATGCAGATTCTCTTTCATTTTCCTCATGTGGTTTCTCAGTCATTTAGGTCTAAATACGACGATATAAAATGGCGTAACAACGAAGAAGAGTTTGAGAAATGGTGCCAAGGGCAGACGGGCTACCCAATAGTGGATGCTGGTATGCGAGAACTCAATGCCACCGGGTACATGCACAATCGAGTCAGGATGATTACTGCCAGTTTTTTGGTTAAGCATCTACTTATTGACTGGCGATGGGGAGAGGCCTACTTTGCACAGAAGCTACTAGACTATGACCTCGCTTCAAATAATGGTAACTGGCAATGGGTGGCAGGAACTGGCTGCGATGCCGCGCCATATTTCAGGATTTTCAACCCATGGGAGCAAACGAAGAAATTTGATGGTCAACTGGAATACATTAATAAATGGGTGCCTGAGGTGAATGAATTAGATTACCCAGTGCCTATTGTGGATCATAAAATGGCTAGGGAAAGAACTTTGGCAGCCTATAAAAACTTATGAGCACGAACTCTATTTATTAATTATGTTTAATAAATTTAAATAAAAGTTAAACATTATGTATATTTGATATACTCACACAACTGAAAATGCATAAAGTACATATCATCGGATCAGGATTCTCGTCTTTAGCGACAGGGTGTTACCTGGCTAAGGCTGGCTATGAAGTAACCTTGCTTGAAAAAAATAATACCATTGGTGGAAGAGCTAGAGAAATGCATAAAGATGGATTTCGTTTTGATATGGGACCTAGTTGGTACTGGATGCCGGATGTGTTTGATAAATTCTTTCAAGACTTTGGCCATCAAACGTCAGACTTCTATGAATTGATAAAACTATCTCCTTCCTACCGAGTACATTTTGAAGATGAGGAGTATATAGACGTGCCTGACTCTTTGGAAGAGATTTATAAAGTCTTCGATCAGTTGGAGCCAGGAAGTGCTGTCAGGCTCAAGGAATTTCTGGCTTTGGCTAAAACGAACTATGAAATAGCCATGAAGGATCTGGTTTACAAACCAGGCCTGAGTCCGTTAGAGCTGGTTACACCAAGTACGGCCCTGAGATTAAATCAATTTATTCAAACCGTTTCTTCTCAGGTCAGAAAGAGATTTACCAATCCGAAGCTGATTAAAATACTGGAGTTTCCTGTGCTATTCTTAGGGGCTAAACCTCAAAATACCCCAGGATTCTACAATTTCATGAACTGGGCAGACTTTGGATTGGGTACCTGGTATCCTAAAGGGGGGATGGTTCAGGTGATCAAGGGTATGGAAAAACTGTTTTTATCATTAGGTGGTAAAATAGAAACTAATAGTCCAGTTGATAAAATTGAATATGCTAATAATCGTGCCACTGGACTTATCGTCAATGGAGAAACAATCACTTCGGACATCATTGTGAGTGGTGCAGATTACAACCATACAGAAACCCTTCTAGACGAAACTAAGAGAAATTATTCTGAGCATTATTGGGATAAAAAGACCTTTGCGCCATCATCTCTTCTGTTCTATATCGGGTTTAAAAAGAAGCTGGCTAACGTCAAGCATCATATGTTGTTTTTCGATACAAACTTTGAAAAACACGCCAGTGAGATCTATGATGCCCCTAAATGGCCGAGCAATCCTCTTTTTTATGCCAACTTTACGAGTACTACAGACCCGAGCGATGCACCAGTGGGTCATGACAATGGGTTCTTGTTGATTCCTTTGGCTCCTGGTCTTGAAGACAGTAAGGAGTTGCACGAGAAATATTTCGATATGGTTATTTCAAGACTAGAAAAGCAAACGAAGCAATCACTCAAAAATGCCATTCTTTTTAAAGAAAGTTATGGCATTCAAAATTTTATAAATGACTACAATGCTTACAAAGGCAATGCCTACGGTATGGCTAATACATTGACGCAGACTGCTTTTCTAAGACCTAAAATCAAGAATAAAAAACTTACAAACCTCTATTATACGGGTCAGTTAACTGTTCCCGGCCCAGGAGTGCCACCCAGCCTAATATCCGGTAAAATAGTGAGTGACCAAATAATTAAAGAACACCTAATCACCAGAGATCATGAAACTGTTATTTGATCAATTATCTTTTGAGGCCAGTAAAAAAGTTACGGCCACTTACAGTACGTCATTTTATGGCGCTGTACGGATCCTATCACCTACCATCCAACCAGCCATCCATAGTATTTATGGTTTCGTGAGATTTGCGGATGAAATTGTAGACAGTTTTCAAGGATATAAACAGGAAGATCTTCTCAACAATTTTGAACAGGATTACCTACAGGCATTGGAAGAAGACATCAGCCTCAATCCAATTATTCATTCATTTGTTCAGACGTTGAAACGTTATGATATTGATTTAAAGTTAGTGGATGCTTTCTTGTATAGTATGCGCATGGATTTGACCAAAAAGGATTATCAATCACGTGAAGAGTATGAAAAATATATTTACGGCTCAGCAGATGTGGTTGGACTGATGTGTTTAAAAATATTTGTCAATGGAGATCAAGAGGAATATGAACGTTTGAAACCCTTTGCGATGAAACTAGGGTCTGCTTTTCAAAAAGTTAATTTCTTGAGAGATCTTAAAAGTGATCAAGAGATACTGGAAAGGAGTTATTTTCCAAACGTGGATCTAAAAAATCTGAGCAACGAGGACAAAACTCAAATCATAGAAGAAATAGAATATGATTTTGAGCAAGCTTATAAAGGTATAATTGAACTGCCAGTGGCAGCTAAATTTGGTGTCTATGTAGCATACGTATTTTACAAGCAACTATTATGTAAGCTTAAGAAAGTACCATCCAATGAAATATTAGACAAACGAGTTAGAGTTAATGACCCAACTAAACTTCTATTATTGGCGAAGTCATATCTTGACATTAAATTCAATTTTGTGTGATTTGCTTTTGTACGATATTAGTTTTACTTCTAAACTCAGAAAATGATTCCTCTGAAATTGAGAAATCTAGGCTGAAGTTCCTTTTTGAAAAACCTTCCAAAGAGGAGCTAAAAACGTATATTGGTGATGAAGAATCAAACCAATCCAATACCATTCAGGCTTATCGAGGGTTAAGTATGACACTTATGGCTGAACATGTGTTTTCACCTTTCAGCAAACTCAGCTACTTTTATGAAGGTAGGGATCTAATTGATCAAAGTATCGAAGAAAAACCAAATAACCCAGAGCTAAGATATATACGTCTTATAGTACAACTGAATGCTCCTGGGTTTTTAGGATATAACGAAAGTATAGCCGAAGATTTAGACTTGTTTGTCACGATGTTTGATCAAACTTCCTTACCAGCAGGTCAAATGGTGAAAAACATGCTGAATGCTAAACATATAGAAGACTATGAGATTTGGAAAAACACTTTAAAGCAATTACTGAATGAATGAACCACAAGTCATATTGGTAGATGATAATGACCAGGCCATTGGTACTATGGGTAAGCAAGAAGCTCATGTTCAAGGCCAGCTTCATCGTGCAATTTCAGTTTTGGTTTTTAACACAAAGGGTGAATGGCTCATCCATCAAAGAGCACTCGGAAAATATCATTGTGGAGGACTTTGGACGAACGCATGCTGTAGTCATCCAGCTCCTGGAGAAAAATCCAGAGACGCAGCAATTAGGAGATTGCAGGAAGAAATGGGTATAAAAGCCACTCAACTCGAAAAATTATTTCAGTTCAAGTATGAAGTCGCCTTTGAAAATCAGCTCACCGAACATGAAATAGACCACGTTTATAAAGTGATCACCAATGACGTTCCCGATATCAATACGGAAGAAGTAGCAGCCTATAAGTATCTAAGTCACAGTGAACTTACTGAATTAATCAAGAAAGACCCGAGTTCTTTTACGCCTTGGTTCAAATTGATCATTGAAAAGTTCAACAACCTTAATCCAAAGCAACTGTCATGATACTCAATAGCATCCTTTTTGTATTCACATTTGCATGCATGGAATTTGTTGCATGGTTTGCACATAAGTACATTATGCATGGGTTCCTTTGGCGCCTTCATGAAGATCATCACAAACCCAATCACCGGGCACTTCCTTTAGAAGACAACGATGCGTTTTTTGTGATTTTTGCAACGCCTGCTATTATTTTGCTGTTCTTGGGCTCATTTTGGAATGTGCCTTATGTCAATGCCATAGGAATTGGAATTACGGCTTATGGTATTTGCTACTTTCTAGTGCATGATGTATTTATTCATCAGAGAATAAAATGGTTGAGAAACTCTGACAATTGGTATTTTAGAGCGATCAGAAGAGCGCATAAGGTGCATCATAAACATCTTGGTAAAGAGGACGGCGAATGTTTTGGGATGCTCTTTGTTCCTTTCAAATATTTTAAGGCTGAATCAAACAAAGAATGAAGTTATATCTTCTACTCAATCTCGGAAGTATTGCCCTGCCATTACTTTTTAGTTTTCACCCAAAAATCCAATTCAATAAAGAATGGAAATATCTTTTTCCGGCGTTAACTTTTACTGCAATACCATTCCTACTTTGGGATGTTTGGTTTGCCAAAGCGGGCTATTGGGGATTCAATCCTGAATATTTATTAGGCGTCTACCTTTTTGACTTACCATTAGAAGAATGGATGTTTTTTTTCTGCATCCCATATGCATGTCTGTTCACCATGTACACTATGAATAAGAATCTGAAGGATTTTAAGTTTAGTAATCAGGCCACTCGTCTAATTACAGTTGCCATTTTATTGATAGGCTCAATCCTCGGTATTACTTTTTTTGACCGGTCGTATACGGCGGTTAATTATCTTTTTGCAGTGATGATTCTTGCCATTACATGGAAAGCCCAGCCTCAAATTTTAAACTCGTACTATGTAGGTTATTTAGTTATCCTACTTCCATTTTTGATAGTCAATGGCCTATTAACTGGTTCTTTTATCAAAGATGAAGTCGTGTGGTACAACAATTTAGAAAACCTAAATTATAGAGTAGCCACCATCCCTATTGAGGATTTCACCTACGCTTTTACTATGTTGTTACTACCTTGTTTAATTATCAGCATGCTTAAAAAACGTTACTGATTCAGCTAGCGTATTGGTAAATAATGCCATAATTTGTAATCGAATCTTAACTAAGCCAATTCGTCAAGCCCAACAATCAAACATTAAATCCCCAACAATGAAACACTTATTGATATTAGTAGTAGCCGTTGTACTCTCAAGCTGCACCAAGAAGGCAGAATCAACTAAAGAAGCAATAACAGACAAAAGAACGGCCGTAGAAATGGTCACAGACTACGGTGTCATCGTCTTGGAACTGTATAATGAAACACCCAAGCATCGAGATAATTTCATCAAATTGGCTAATGACGGAGCGTTTGATAGTGTGCTTTTTCATCGTGTGATCGAAAACTTTATGATTCAAGGTGGAGATCCTGATAGTAAAAATGCTCAGCCTGGTGATACCCTTGGAAATGGCGGTTTGGATTATCGCGTAGATGCAGAATTTGTCCCTTCACTTTTCCATAAGAAAGGTGCTTTAGGCGCTGCCCGGGATGGAAACTTAGCCAGAGCATCTAGCAGTATGCAATTCTATATCGTACAAGGGAAGGTGCATAATGACAGCTTACTCACGGTAGCTGAAGGTCGAATCAATGGGTGGTTAGGTCAACATTACTTCAAAAATGACAGTGCAAATAGTGATTTGGTGGCTGCGTTAGAACAAGCAGAAAAGGATGATGACTGGGTGCTTTACACTCAAATCAACGACAGTATCAAGTCCATGGCCGAAGGGTATGAAAACTTTGAGCCATACTCTATTCCTGAGTCACAACGTCAAGTGTATAAAACTACTGGTGGCACTCCGCATCTAGATCAGAACTACACAGTTTTTGGCGAAGTTGTCAAAGGTCTAGAAGTAGTGGATTCGATTGCTGCTGTTCAGACCGGAGTTTATGATCGGCCAGTAGCGGATGTTAGAATTCAGACCGTTCGAGTGGTTGGAAACAATAGAGATTAGATTAATTCTCTTCTAAAAACTCTAAAAGCGCTTCATAGACTCGATCTAGCTCCTCATCTGTAATCACATAAGGAGGAAGTAGATAAATCACATTGCCGAGCGGACGGATGAGCACTCCTTTTTCTAGGAAATAAGGGTAAATTTTCTTTCTGGCGTCGCTATTATAACCGGTTTCACCGAATCCTTTGAGATCGAAAGCCACAATGGTACCCTGTAGACGAATGTTTTCTACATGGTCAAAAGTTTTGAGCTTTTCCATGAATCCTTGGTGTCGCTGATGGATTCGCTGGATATTGTCTTTGCATTCCTTGGCTTCAAATAATTCAAAACTGGCATTCGCTGCAGCACAGATCATTGGGTTACCAGTGTAGGAGTGACCATGTAGGAGTGCTTTGGACAGCTCTTCACTTCGGAATACCGCCTCTACTTTGCTATTGACCGCTGTGATGCCTAGTGGCAAGGCTCCTCCAGTGATGCCTTTGGAGATACAAGTGATGTCGGGATTGGCTTCGATCTGATCGCAGGCGAATGTAGTGCCTGTACGTCCCCAGCCCGTCATCACTTCATCAGCGATGCAGATGATGCCTTTGGACTGTGCCATGGCTACCAGCTGCTGAAGCATATCTGGTGAGTACATTCTCATGCCGCCTGCGCCTTGCACCAGTGGTTCGAATATGAAAGCTGCGCAGTCATCATCTGAAGTCAGTTGATCAAACTGAGCCACTACTTTATCAAAGTTTTCTTCAGTAGGAAAGTCGAGCGTCTCTATGTCAAACAGGAAAGGGAAAAAGGGTTCGAAAAAGCTACTGCGACCACTTACAGACATCGAACCAAAAGTGTCACCATGATAGGCACCTTCCAAGGAAATGATTTTCCTTTTGTTTTTTGCTCCTTGGTTGTACCAATATTGAAAAGCCATTTTCAATGCCACTTCGATAGAAGTACTGCCATTATCTGAAAAGAAGATTTTCGAATAGTTGTCAGGAAGGATGGTCATGAGATTTTTAGCCAGTCGGACGGCAGGCTCATGGGTAAATCCCGCAAAAATAACGTGTTCTAGTTCTAGTGCCTGTTTGTGAATCGCATCGGCAATTTGTTCATTAGCATGACCATGAATATTGACCCACCAGGAGGAGACCGCATCAATGATGGTTTTGCCTTCGTGAGTGAATAGTTTAGCTCCTTTGGCTGATTTGACTGGAATGTACTCAAATGGATTAATCAGTGGAGCAAATGGGTGCCAGATCAGATCTTTATCAGCTTGTTTGATTTCATCGATGGTCATAGATTGATATTTTTAAGTTGAGATTGAATTGTGGTTGGGTTGATTGCTGATAAAGGCTCGATTCTTCCCAAACAACGCAATTTTGAGTGTTGCAGGATGAATCGTTCTGTTTCAGGGTTGGGTATATCGTTAAAGATAATGCCTGCGATTTTGAACCCATTGTCTTTGAGATAGGCTATAGACAGCATGGTATGGTTGATACTGCCCAGATAGTTTCTAGAAACAAGAATCACTTCAGTGTCAAACTGCTTTGCCAGATTGATTACAAATTCTTCGTCGTTGATGGGTACTAATAATCCACCTGCACCTTCGATGATAAGGTTATTTTCAGTGGCTGGCACCTCTAGCTGGTCTGCCCTTAGATCAATGTTTTCGAGTTTAGCTGCGGCATGAGGAGACATAGGTGCATTTAGCACGATGCCTTCGGGGTGGATCACTCTTTCTGTGCTCACTAGACTCCTTATGGTATCCGAATCTGTTGGCTCACCAGCTTGAATAGGTTTCCAATAGTCTGCTTTTAATTTTTCGACTAAAATGGCGCTGGCTACTGTTTTTCCACTATCAGTATCTATGCCAGTTACAAAGTATTTTTTCATGAGTGTTTGGCTAATTCGGTTATCAATGAAGCTATTTCTTCTTCTGTATTATGGGTGTGGATCGAGATTCTCAATCTTTCTGATCCTTCTTTGACAGTAGGCGACAAGATCGGCCTCACGTCAAATCCATTTTTCTGTAAAGCATTTGCGATGGATTTGACTCTTGCATTTCCTGGGACCACTATGGGTTGGATAGGTGTGTGACTTTCCAATTTGTGCATATTTTCATTCTTTCCAATTTGCTGATTGAAAAGTGAATTGAAATAGAAAATTTTGTCCTTGCTAGATTTTTGCAAATCGATATTTTCTGAAAGGTGGTCAAATGCCGCATCAATAGAAAATAAACTATGAAGGGGTAATGCTGTTGTGTAAATAAATGGTCTGGCGAAATTAACCAGATAGTTGATTAGCTCTTGCGATCCACAAATCACCGCACCATGCACGCCCATCGCTTTACCAAAAGTGTGCACTCTGGCGAATAGATGATCTTCTAGTCCGAGAGCGCATAGTTTTCCTGATCCTGCTCGACCGTATAGTCCGGTGCTATGCGCCTCATCTACGATGATTTTAGCACCATATTTTTCTGCTAATGCTATAATGTCTCCGAAAGGAGCCAGATCGCCATCCATCGAGTACACAGACTCGATGATAATGTAAATATTGCCAGTGGCTTGTTTCAGTTTGACTTCCAAATCCTCACAATCGTTGTGTCGAAATGGGAACCGCTGGGCTTTACTCAAAAAAGCACCTTCTTTTAAACAAACATGAGATAAGTTGTCGTAGAGAATAGTATCTCCTCGCTGGGGTACTGCAGAGATTAGCGCCAAATTGGCTACATAGCCAGAATTGAAAAGAAGGGCGGCTTCGCTTTTGAATATGCCAGCCAATTTACTTTCTAATGCTTGTGCTGTATCAGAATTGCCAGCCAATAATCGAGAACCGGTAGAGCCATTGAGATTTACCTCTTGACTATAATCATAAGATTGAATTCGCTCAAATAGGTCTTTTGATCTACTAAGTCCAAGATAATCATTGGATACAAAATCTGTCAAGCCTTTAGTAGTGAGCAATTTTCGCGTACTATCTGCACGTGCTCTTTCCAGTAGCTTTTGTGAAATGTGATTAGTCATACAGGTATGCAAATCTTTAATATTCTGCTAAGCAACCCAAAGGAAAATCAAGTTTCTTTTGGGGGAAGACATTATATTAGCAGTCTTATCAAAAACATCTAATAAAAGACTTATGAAAAAAATTACATTACTACTCGTTATCGGTGCCTTATTTATGGCTACTGCTTCTCAAGCTCAACTTACTGTAGGATTGAAAGGTGGATTAAACTTCAACTCTGCTGATGTAGATGGACTTTCTACTGAAGTTGATAACAAAACAGGCTATCATTTTGGTGCATACGCTGTTGTCAAAGCAGGCCCAATTGGAATTCAGCCAGAAGCTTATTTCTCAGTTCAAAACTTGAGTACAGATGCCGGTGACATCGATATGAGCTATGTGCAGGTTCCTATCTTATTGAGATTAGGCATTTTGAAAGTTTTGTATTTGAATGCTGGCCCTCAGTTTGGTTTCAATACAAAAGCGAAATTTGATGGCGACGACTTCAAGGAGGACTTGAAAGGCATGGATACATCTATTGCTTTGGGTGCTGGATTGGATTTGCCAATGGGTCTTGGTGCGCAGGTACGTTGGGTAAAATCTTTGGCTAATGTTTCAGATGTATCAGGTGCAGATTGGAAAAACTCAATGATACAGCTATCTGTAACTTTTGCTTTGATCGGTAATAACTAAGATTAGAAAAATCTATTAAGAGGGCTACTTCAATTGTTGAAGTAGCCTTTTTTATTTAATGTAGTGGCCTTTTTTTGATCATGCCCCCTTTGGTGTCTTTGATCGGATATTGAATCACAAAGGCTTTGGGATCTATTTTCTCTACTTCCAATAAGATTTTAGAAATCTCCATTCGTGTAATTGCGCAGAAGAGTATTTTTCTATCGGGTAAATTGTCTCCTTTTTTGCCATAGCCACCATCTGCTCGAAATGCCGTAACACCTCTTCCCAGATCATTGGCAATCGAGGCTTTGACTTGCTCCGCTTCATCCGAAACTATCATCACGCCAATATATTCTTCAATCCCATTGATGATAAAATCAACAGTTTTAGAAGCAGCTAAGTAAGTAAGCATCGAGTACATGGCAGTTTCAAGACTGACTAGCAAAATAGCCACTACAAAAAGCAGAATGTTGAATAAGGCGATGGCATCGCCAACGGTCAAACTGGATTTGCGACTCACAGATACGGCCAATACCTCTGTGCCGTCAATCACAGCACCACCCCGAATGGAAAGCCCGATACCACTACCCAAAAAGAAGCCCCCAAATACGGCAATTAGTAATTTGTCATCAGTAAAAGCAGGTATTTCGATAATATGTACTAAGGATGATAAGGCGATGATGGCTAGGGTGCTTTTTATCGCAAATTGAGGCGAAATTTGTTTGTATCCCATCGCAATAAATGGAGCATTGACCAATATTATGAGAACGGACAGATCAAGAGGAGTCACTAAATCAAAAAGTAGCGCCACTCCCATAGCACCACCGTCTAAAAAATTGTTTGGCAACAAAAATCCTTTCAAGCCTACACTTGCCATACACACACCTGTTAGGATGAAGAAAAAATCTTTGATATTGCTGCGAAGAATGATTCGTTTCTCCAAGATGGTTTTAGTCGCTTCTGAAATTTCTGAATTTTCGATGTATTGCATGGGTCTAAAATACACTTTTTGTATTGTGATTGGAGTTTCTGTAGAATTTAATTGAGACAATTTTTATGAATTGAAAGGCGGAATACTGGTATGGTCAGGTAGGTCTGAAATTTTTGACTACGGCGAATTAGAAGCTTTTGGCCCAACTTATGTGAAGAGACTTTATAAGGAGTTGCTAAAAGAAGCCGTAATTGAGCCAACGTAGCTTTTAATACCAACTACAGTGGTTAAATAGATTTTTGCAATTGATTGGGGTTTTACAAATCTTAGTGGTCATTAGTGTCGGAGTTCAAAACCAAAAACCATGAAAAAACTACTATTCCTATTAGTCTTATTGTCTGTGAGTCAGTTGATGTATGCACAAAATCGATCGAGATCAAGGTCGCGGTCTCAATCAAAAGCTGAAGTAGAGTTTGGCGTAATGGGAGGGGTCAACTTCAATTCGCCTAAAATCAATGCATTTGATACAGGAGGAAGCGAATTGTCTGATGTTGGGTCAGGAGGCATAAGTTTTCATATCGGTATTTATTCAACCATTGATGTCGAGCTTTTTGCCATTCAGCCTGAGATTTACTACTCCATGCAAGGTGGAAAATATAGTATTAATAATACGCAGGAGCACGAATTCAAATTGAACCTGATTCAGATTCCAATACTCGGGAGGTACAATTTCATGGAATATTTTCATGTGCTAGCAGGGCCACAATTTGGTATTCCTATTCAGGCCGAAGTATCTTTTTCTGGAGGCCCCGGAGTAGATGCAAAAGATCAGATCAAAGGATTAGATGTGGCTGCAGTCATCGGAGTGGGCCTCACCATCCCTGAGTATAAAGTGAGTGGCTCATTGAGATGGTCAAAAGGATTTTCAGAAATGATTGATGAAGCGGGGACGAGTGCTGGAAGTGTTACATCCCTAAAAAATTCAATGATTCAAATTTCTGCATCTTACGCTTTTGGTGACAACTAAAAAAAGAGGTTTCAAAATGAAACCTCTCTTCGTAATATCTTGTGTGTGTTTATATTACTTTTTAGATACTCAAGATTTTAGTCAATCTAATCAACTCTTCGTTCAAAGGTTTGGACTTAGATATTGCAAGTTTCAAATTCGTGTAGGTGATTTTGTTGTCAATCACTCCCACCATTACATTTTTCTCCCCGTTCATCAATCCTTCTACTGCGGCTAGCCCAAGACGCGAAGCAAGAATTCTGTCGAATGCAGTAGGTCCTCCACCTCTTTGGATATGACCTAAACTGGTCACCCGTATATCCATCTTAGGTGTTTCTGCTTTTACTCTTTCTGCGATTTGTAAAGCACTACCTTGCTCGTCACCTTCAGCAACTACAATAATGGAAGAAGTTTTCTTGTTGTCTCTTCCTTCTCGTAATTTTTTGATTACATCATCGATAGTGGTGGAAGTTTCAGGTACCATGACCATTTCAGCTCCTCCGCCAATTCCAGACTGGATAGCGATATAGCCACTGTGTCGTCCCATCACTTCTATGAAGAAGACCCTATCGTGCGAAGCTGCCGTGTCTCTGATTTTGTCAATCGCATCAAGTGCGGTATTGACGGCTGTATCGAATCCGATGGTATAATCTGATCCATACAAATCATTGTCGATGGTTCCTGGAGCACCTACTACTGGAATGCCAAACTCGTCATAAAATAAGTTGGCTCCTGTAAACGTACCGTCACCTCCGATGGCGACTAAACCTTCAATGCCATGTTTTTTGAGGTTTTTGTAAGCTTTTTCTCTTCCTTCTTTGGTTCGGAAATCTTCACTTCTTGCTGATTTGAGAATGGTGCCTCCGGTCTGTACGATATTACTCACGGAGTAAGACTCCATTTTTGAAATTTCGCCTCGGATCATCCCATCGTAACCATATTTAATACCATAGACTTCTAAGTCCAGGTATATGGCACTTCTCACTACAGATCTAATGCAGGCATTCATGCCCGGTGCATCGCCCCCTGAGGTAAATAATGCGATTTTTTTCATAAGGTATTTACTAAAATTTTATACTTCATCCGTCCATTCTACTACAATATTCTTAATGACATTCTAGTGAACAAGGCGGGCTTAACCTTTATACCGTTTTTGGGTGTTGTGATGTTTTGGGCATTCAAAGTAAGTCATAAAAAACTAAAATTTCATCAACAATTTGCTTGAATTCTATCATTTCGTCTACTCAATAGGTCTAATCTTTTAAAATTTCATATTTTAATCACATACCGTTCATTTTTGATTTACTTAGCGAAATCTAGTCGATGTCTTATGTCTAAGAAGAAAGTGCTGATAATAACCTACTATTGGCCTCCGAGTGGAGGTGGAGGTGTGCAACGATGGCTCAAGTTCGCTAAGTACCTTCCTCAATTCGGATGGGAACCTATCGTATTTACACCCGAAAATCCTGAGTTTGATTTGAAAGATGATTCCTTGAAAAAGGACATCAGCCCTGAATTGGAAGTGATTAAATTTCCCATTTGGGAACCTTTTGGTGTTTATAAAAAACTATTTAAAAAGAAGGAAAAACTTAAGCAAGGGATTGTGATTGAAAAGGCAAATATGTCTTTCATAGATAAACTGAGTGTTTGGGTAAGAGCTAATTTGTTTGTTCCAGACCCACGTCGATACTGGGTAAAACCATCTGTCGCATTTTTGTCTTCCTATATTGTTGAGAATAAGGTAGATGTAATTGTCACTACAGGGCCACCTCACAGTATGCACTTAATTGGATTGGGGCTTAAAAAGAAATGTAATGTGAAATGGGTGGCCGACTTCAGAGATCCTTGGTCTGACTGGGATTTGTTGGACAAACTTGGAGTCAAAGGCATTGCCCGGCGAATACATGAAAAACTAGAAAAACGAGTTTTGCACCATGCAGATCATGTACTCACAGCCAGCCAAGGCATTCAACGATCTCTACTAGAAAAGCACAGCTCAACTTCTATATCTGTAATCACCAATGGTTTTGATCCCGATGACATAGCTGAAATAACGCCTAATAAATCCAACGAAAAATTCAGAATCACGCATTTGGGTTTACTTAATGAATTAAGAAATCCGGATGTGCTTTGGAATTGCCTAGAAGAAATCTGCGTTGAAATACCGCAATTTGAGAATGATTTGGAATTGTTGTTGGCAGGTATGGTAAGCGATTCGATTTTGAAGAGAATCCAAACTTCACTATCCTTAGGCACAAAACTTTCACATTTGGATTACATTTCTCATCAAGAGGTATTTGAATATTATAGAGATTCAAATATTCTTTTGCTTTTGCTCAATCCTAATGATGACGAGCAGTTGATCATTCCGGGCAAATTGTTCGAATATTTGTTGGTCAAAAAACCTGTATTGGCAATAGGAAAGAAGAAAAGTGAAGTTCACGAGATTCTACAATCCTCAAAAGCCGGCGAAGTTTTTGAAATCGAAGAGCACGAAAAGATCAAAAAAATGATTTTAGATCTTTATAAGCAATTTCAATCAGGTAAGCCTCCAATAGAAATGGAGCTCACAGATCATTTTTCAAGAAAGAATCTAACTGGACGATTGGCAGAGTTGCTCAATGAATTGAGCAATTAAAATTTAAATATTAGAGCATTTAACTATAGTTTTTGAGGATTGATTTAAATTGTGAACTGATACCAATAGGTACAGTGAGGAGCATGAGATACAAGGTGAGGTTTTGTTGTTTTATTTATCTGATGATAACCGGATCTTCCATTGGGTTTGCACAAGAAGTAAAAGAACAATCTCAAAAAAAGGCAGACTTTTACCTAGACCAATCATTCGAAACAGATCAGACAGATTCCATTCTTTTATTACTTGATCTGGCTATTGAATATGCCCAAACTGAACAAAATAATGACGCTTTGATTGAAGCTCTAATCGAAAAAGGATTAGAATTTGTTCGAAGACAAGATGGAGATAGTAGTGCATACTACTTTAAAAAAGCGATAAGGGAAGGGGAGGCACTAGAGCTTTCTACTAAAATAAGAGCGAAACTACATCATCATTATGGCAACTATATTGGAAATCAAAACGAATATTTTAAAGCATTGAGTCACTTAGATTCTGCCGGGCAATTGTATTTGTCGGATTCAGATTCTGCTTCCTATGCTGATATGTGTTCCTACGAAGGAGGTTTACACGACAATAATGGCAATTTGGGAAAGGCACTCAGTAAGTATTTGGAAGCCACAAAGATTTATGAATCAATAAATGATAGCAGCGAATATGCTGGGGTCATCAATAATGTGGCGATAGTGTACAAAAAACTAGGTGATTTTGAAGGGGCATTGGAATATTATGACCGAAGTATTGGTTGGAATGTTAAAGTAAATGACGAATTAGGCTTGGCAATTGCGCTACTCAATCGAGGGATGTTATATAAGGATCAGGAGAGATATGATGATGCACTAAATGGCGTGAGAGCAGGATTGGAGGCTTTTGAGAAAAATAAAATGAGTTATGCTATGGCAATAGCTCATCATAATTTATCTGAGATTCATTTGAAGTTAAACAATTTGGATTCGGTATTATACCATGTAGATAAGTCGGATATTATTGCCATTGACCTACAATATTGGCGGATTGTCGTGAGCAATCAAATTGTATTGGCTAAAGCACTTAAAAGTATGGGTCGCCCAGATATTTCTAATAAATCTGCTTTGCGAGCCTACGATTTGGCTTCAAACCATGGTTTCTTAGAGAAGTTAGAAGAGCTGACAGAACTCTTGGCTCAAAATTATGAGTCGCAAAGTGAACATGAATTAGCACTGAAATATTATAAAGAGTATGGGCAGTTGAAGGATAGTATTCTGAATAATGAATCCCAAGAGCAAATCAACAGGTTGAGGACTGAATACGATTTGGAACAAAAGGAAGAAGACATCAAAGATTTGGAGATAATCAGTAATTATCAACGATCACTGGCAGAAAAAGAGCATAAAATCAGTCAATTCCTTTCTTTCGGAATTTTTCTGGCCCTACTAGTTGTGGCCTTATTTTTCTATCTCTATAGAAGACAAAAGGATTTTTCTATGATACTTTCGGATCAAAAAACGCAATTGACAGCACTAAATAAAGAAAAGGATGACCTGATTGCCATGGTCGCCCATGACTTGCGTAGTCCTTTGAATAATATCAAAGGTTTGCTTGCCATTATCAAAGGTTCAGATGCTGATGACCAAGAGCGTATGATAGAATTAGCTAATCAATCTACAGACGTTTTACGGGAAAGAATCAACCAAATTCTGGATGTTGAGGCTATTAATGTAGGAAAAATCAACCTCAAGATAACTGATGTAAATGTATCTGAGATCTTAACAAAATTAGTGCATCATATCACACCTGAAGCTGAAAGTAAGCAGATTTCATTTTTCGCTAACTCCAGCAAAGAACTGCACTGCACAGCTGATGAAAACTATCTATTGCAGGTACTAGAGAATCTATGCATCAATGCAATAAAATTTTCCAGACAGCATTCTGAAATTTTTGTTTCGGTCAGTGAGCAGGGTGATCATTTAAGATTTTCTGTTCAAGATCAAGGCCAAGGAATTCCTAAATCCGAAATGAAGGAGCTTTTTGCTCGATACGCCAAGATTTCAATTCGGCCAACTGAAAATGAAACCTCTACTGGGCTTGGTCTGCCAATTGTAAAAAAATATGTGGAAGCCATGAAAGGAAGGGTTTGGTGTGAGAGTGAAGTAGGGGTAGGCAGTACCTTTTTTATTGAATTGCCGAAAGCTTAAATAAAAAAAGTCAGCCCAATCAATGAGCTGACTTTGATGAATGTGTTGAATATTTTTTATTCTTCTTTTTTGTCCAGCATCAGCATTTCTCCTAAGCTGATTTCTGTGATATATTTAGTAACACCATCTTTTTCATACTTTCTATTCACCAGTTTGCCCTGAATGGCGATCTCACTGCCTTTTTTCAGATAAGATTCAATGGTTTCAGCTTTTTTGCCCCATGCCACGATATTGTGCCATTGGGTATCCTCTACCTTTTCACCTTTGTTGTTGTAGTAGACTTCGTTGGTGGCTAGCGAGAAGGCAGTCATTTTCTTACCGCTATCGAAAGTTCTCAATTCTGGATCGTTGCCTAATCTGCCAATTAATTGCACGTTGTTTTTTAAAGTAGTCATAATTTTAATAGTTAAGTTTTAATAATGTTTCACCTGATGGCAGATGAATTTGTCGATTGACTTGGCAAATATGGAATGAGCTACAAACTGGAATCGGTTATTAAGCATTTGTAACCGTTTGTAGTCGTTTATTGTTGGATATATATCAGTATTTCAGTACTTTAAAAAAATGAACGAAAATACCGACCAACGCCTTTGTTCTGAATGTGAACGTCCTCTATTTGGCAGAACAGACAAGAAATTTTGTTCTGATGCCTGCCGAAATTCTTACAACAATAGAGTCAATGCCGATGCAACCAATTTTGTACGAAATGTGAATAACGCACTTCGGAAAAATCGAAGAATCCTATTGGATTTAAATAAGGGAAAAGACTCAAAAGCACATCGAGATCAGCTGTTGAGAGCTGGATTCGATTTTGATTTTCATACGAATACAAGAGAAACTCGAACTGGAGAATTATTCTACTACTGCTACGATCAAGGTTATCAGCTGCTGGAAGATGGCCACATCAAGTTGGTCGCCAAGCCAAGTGACTAAAAAGTCACAGACTGTCCAGGTCGCTCAAAAATGATTGCATTGGGCACAAATTTTTTGATTTTGTCGAGCGATTCCTGATTATAATTGTCTGGAATATGCACGGCTACTACTTTTTTGGCAGCAATGTGCTGCCTTACAAATTCTCCACCATAAAAATTGGTCATATACCAGAAGGGCACGAAGGCAATGTCAATTTCTTCAAAGTCCAATTTTAACTCTTCAAATCGATCAGTGTCCATATCTGCATCTCCTAAATGCAGAATTTTTTTACCGTTGATTTCTATGATAAAGATCAAATCTTGAATTTTTGCATTGCTTTTTCCGGCGTGTCTGGCATATGCAGCTTGCACGGTTAATCCCTCTTGAGTATAGGTTTTCCATGATCTTGACAGCGGAAATGTGAGGGTTCGGTCATGAATACTTTCGAAATCATCCATTACGGCTTCAATTGAATCTACTACCTGTGGAGTGGCTAGACAATTCAGCTTTTTATTTGTAAATAGTAATTTTCCGATTTGTTGAGGACTAAAGTGATCTGGATGTGCGTGAGTGGCCAAAGCCAAAGATAGATTATTGTAAGGAGGCCTACCTGCAACCATGGCATCCAACTGTGAGCTTTCGGGGGTTAAGAATCTACCTTTGCCATCTGTAAAAAATGCATCAATCAAAATATTAATACTTCCAGACTGGATCAAAACACCACTATTTGCGATGTAAGTAGCTTTTTGACCGAAAATTGAAAATGGAAGAATTAGGAAAAATGCTAGAAATGATCTTCTCAAATACTGCATGCACTCGTTTAGTTTACTTTAACAATGGTTGGTTTGAAGACAAATTTAATAGATTTAGTAAATCCATGACTCAAAAATGAGCCGTATACCTAAAAATTCTGTAATTAGATCTTCAACTATGAATATAACGGCATGAAGGGAAATTCCCCTATTTATTAGTAATGATCTTTGGTTTAGTACTTGCTATTAAGAAAAACGAGTAATTAATTGAGTATTTGAAGCTTTGAAAAATAAAGTGATTAAACCTCTAAAGTATTATTTGTAATAAGTCTAAATAAGAAGTAGTTTTGCATCGTGATCCACGAGATATATCATACAGCCAACGGGAAAGTGTTACAAAACGATAAAGACAATCGTTTTTACCTTGAGTACAAGGGTAAAGAATATCGAATGGCTGTATGTGCCTTGATAGCCTTCAAAACCAAACTGGATCAACTGAATGTGGAAGAGATGTTGCTAAGTGACGCCTCATTCGACGCCTTAGAAATCATGCCTCTTTGTAATAGGGAACATCTATTAGTGTTGACCTTAGATGAAATTATTGAGATGAAGGATCTGATTCCTGGGACCCTAGTCATGCTGGAACTCAACAGTATCGTGCAGCAACGCCTCGTTCGGGCATTGGTTTAATACAAATCCTATCATAAGTCTAAATTAGACTAGTTCTAAATATCATTTTGTCAGAACTATTTACAAGCGAATTGGTTAGCTATAGTATATATTTATATTGAATAAGAGTAATAATTGATGAATCCGATCTCCTCTTAGGAACATAAAATACTAGAACATGAAAGATCTAATGAGACAAAAAGTAGCTATTCAAGACAATGTCATGAGTATGCTCAATAAGCAAGTGAAGTTGGAAGCTCAATCATCTGCGGCCTATTTGGCTATGGCAGCTTGGTGCGATCAGCATGGATTTGACGATAGTGCTCATTTCTTCTATGAGCAAAGCAATGAAGAGAGAGGACATATGCTCAAGTTATTTCACTATGTCAGTGATATGGGCGGTCAGCCTACAGTGGCAACAATAGATGCGCCACAGAGTGATTTTAGTTCTCTCAGAGAAGTATTTGAATTGGCTTTGGAAAGTGAGATTAATGTCACAGAGTCTATCAATCAGATTGTGTCAGCGTGTAGAAAAGCCAATGATTTTGCAACAGAAAACTTCATGCAATGGTTTGTGAAAGAGCAAGTAGAAGAAGAGTTTGTGGCAAGAAGAGCGCTTGAATTCTTCGAAATGTTGGGAGAAGATCCCGCATCACTATTGCTCATAGATGAGCGTATTCTGAAGATTAAATACACTGAAGAGTAAAAATATTCTCCTTAGTAAAGATAAACCCAGCTTGAGGAATCAGGCTGGGTTTTATTATGATTAAACCTTAAATAATAAAAAATTTTATTTGAGACTTTTATTCTAAAGTCATCAGATTATAGAAGTTGAATAATTTGATCATATCCTCTTGATTAGAGAGAGTCAGTTTGTTTTCTTTGATATAGTTATTTGTTTCTTTTTGGAAGCTATTGTCTAGCTGCTTGAGCATTTCTTTTCTATCAGAACTAAGGGAATAAACTTGATCATTAACGAGGATGAAAAATGGAGGATATTCCGTATCCTCATAAGCACTAAATTTCAATCCTTCTCGATAGAGCAATGTGGTTTGTCCTTCTGCCAATATTTGAAATAAGTATTGTCTGTTATTGAGTCCAAACGAACCCGAGTGATACAATTCTACATTGCCTGTTTTATCATCTATTACTGCTACTTTTTCTATCTGACTCGAAGGGTAGTGTACAATATCATTTCCAGACCGGATGATGGCATCTTCATACGCAAGATTGATATCTGTATCTCCAAAAATCACTTTGCCATGGCTGACGATGTATTCATCTTTGTCATTGATGGAAGCGTTACTAGAGTCGCCATTGGCGAATTGTAAAGAGAAGATGGAAAGAGTTATAAAGATCGAAATTTTCATGAGCTGATTGATAAAGTGATAATCAAATCAACACATTTCCAAGTTCCTAATCTAGCAGTTTAAGCCAGCTTAATGATTTAATAAACAGATGTTAAATTCTGTTGATACGGACGTCACATTGGATTAACCAATGGATAATTTAACCCTGAATATCACTTGAGAATTTGATCCAATGCTTTTTTGGATTCTTGCACTGGAAGCAAACAAGATTTATTCTCGCAAACGTAGATTAGTGTTTGGCCTTCTGACAATTTCCCATCAAGCAACTCAAGAGTACCTTCGTTTGCTCCTCCTAATAAGATTTTGTTTGGAATATAGCTTTTAGCTAAAGCTAATTTTTTGCTTTGAGCTTCTTTTCCAACCACTGCTACTTCAAAGTGCTGTTGTCCCATGAGGCCATACAGTCGTGCCCAATTACTATAGAAAGATGGCTGTGAATTGAATTCCTTTTCCATGTTGGAAACCATCTGAACAGCTCTATCTAAGTCATCTTGGTTATAATAAAACTGGCCTAGCAAATAGAGGGCCTCAGCCATAGCAGAATTGGAAGCTGGGATTACATTATCCGTCAATTCCATTTTTCTGGCAATCAGTTTTTCATCCTGATCAGAAGTATAAAAATACATTTGAGTTTTCTCATCGGAGAAATGCGTATTGACGTATTCTTTCAGTTTATTGGCTTCGGTGAGCCAGGATTCATCGAAAGTAGCTTCGTACAGTTTGGAGAAGGCCAGGATAGTAAATGCGTAATCATCCAAAAAACCACTTATGGTAGATTGGCCTTTTTTGTAATTTCTAAGTATTTGTCCTGAAGACTGAATTTGATTGGTTTGGATGAAAGAGCCAGCCTGCAATGCCCTCTGTAAATAACTTTCATCTTCTAGTGCGAAAAAAGCGTCCACCAACCCAATGATCATCAACCCATTCCAAGAAGTCAAAGTTTTGTCATCGAGTCCAGGGCGAACACGACCATCTCGTACTTTCATCATCTTAGCTTTGGAAGTGTTTATGCGACTTTGAATCTCAGATTCAGAAAGGCTGAATTTCTCCACTAGTTCTTTGAGCGATACTTTGCGTTCAAGAATGTTGTGTCCTTCGAAGTTTCCCTTTTTGCTTACACTATAATAAGCTTTGAAAAGCTCGGCATCAGTACCTAGCGTTTGGTCAATCTCTTCTTCAGACCAAACATAAAACTTGCCTTCTTCACCCTCACTATCGGCATCCAGAGAAGAATAGAACCCACCAGATTCATCTGTCAACTCTCTGTTGCAAAACTCAATAGTTTCTCGGACGGCTTGTGCGTATTTTTCATCTCCAAAGACTTGATAGGCATGACTGTATAAGCTAATCAGCTGGGCATTATCGTACAGCATCTTTTCGAAGTGCGGTACAGTCCAGGTTTCGTCTACTGAGTATCTAGCAAATCCACCCCCCAAATGATCATATATACCGCCATCTGCCATGCCATCTAACGTGACTTTTATAGCATCATTAATTTCTTCACTAGGATGATAGTAGTTTTGTGCTAATAGAAACTCATAAATGACGGGCATTGGAAATTTGGGAGCTCCTTCTCTTCCTCCATATTTTTTGTCAATTGATTCTACTACTTTTTGTCCAGCTGCGATATAAAGTGCAGAGTCAAATTTTGCTCCTGAATCATTCAATTCGGGTACTTCCAATTGATTAATTCCTTCAGTTACTTTTTCGGCCTGCTCTAGCATTTTACCGGGCTGAGTACGGTACATTTCTGCAAAGTAGTCGACTACTTTACCCCAGTTTTCTTTCGGGAAATAAGTGCCGGCAAACACGGGTCTACCGTCTGGGAGAGTAATCACATTAAGTGGCCATCCGCCTCGCCCAGTCATGAGTTGAGCAGCATCCATATAGATTTGATCAATATCAGGCCGTTCTTCACGATCCACCTTGATGGAAATATAGTTGGTATTCATCTTGGCGGCAATTGTAGAATCTTCGAAGGATTCATGCTCCATTACATGGCACCAGTGACAAGCGGCATAGCCAATACTGATGATCATCAGCTTGTCTTCACGCTTGGCCAGGTCCAGAGCTTCTTCTCCCCAGGGAAACCAATCCACGGGATTATGTGCATGCTGAAGCAGGTAGGGACTTGTTTCTGATATTAAATGATTCGTATGTTTTTGTTCTTGTCCCATGTTTTGCGTGCAAGCGTGAATGGATAAAACAATAATTAATAATACAAGTCCGCCGCGCATATTAGTCTTCTACAGTGATCAGGAAGTAATTTTTCTTACCCCTTTGTGCAAGTAAATACTTGTTGTTGAGCAGTTTAAATTCAACATTTTGGTTTTCACTTTCCAATTTGATCTTGTTGATACTGACTCCTCCACCTTTTATCATACGGCGAGCTTCACCTTTTGATGGAAATACAATGCCATTACTATCCTCAGAGAGTAAATCAGTTACATTTTGTGAATTGGCAAAAGTGTTTCTAGATATCGTCGTTTGAGGTACTCCTTCAAACACAGATAGGAACGTGTCTTCATCTAAAGATTCCAAATCTTCCGTTGTAGACTTCCCAAAAAGAATCCCTGATGCTTTGATAGCCATATTATAATCCTCTTCAGAATGCACACGAATGGTAATCTCCTTGCCTAGTTCCTGCTGAAGTATTCTCAGGTGAGGAGCTTCTTCATGTTGAGCAATCAAGGCATCTATTTCTTCTTTATTCTTTAAAGTGAATATCTTGATGTAATTCGTAGCATCTTCATCTGAAGAATTCAACCAATACTGATAGAATTTGTAAGGAGACGTGAGCTTTTTGTCTAACCAAACATTTCCACCCTCAGTCTTGCCAAATTTAGTTCCGTCTGCCTTTTTAATTAGTGGAGTTGTGATAGCCCATGCCTCGCCTTGTCCTTTTCTTCTGATCAGTTCAGTTCCTGTGACGATATTGCCCCATTGGTCAGAACCGCCTAATTGAACTTTACAGTTTTTATTGTTGTACAGCCACCAAAAATCGTAGCCTTGCACTAATTGATAACTAAATTCTGTAAAAGACATTCCAGACTCTAATCGACTTTTTACGGAGTCCTTGGCCATCATGTAATTCACAGAAATGTGCTTGCCGACATCTCTAATGAAATCCAAAAAGTTAAAATTTTTGAACCAATCATAGTTATTGACTACTTCAGCTGAATTATCTCCACAATCAAAATCCAAAAATTGTTCTAGCTGTTTTTTGACACAGGCCAAATTGTGATTCAAAATATCCTCTGACAGTAAATTTCTTTCTGCTGATTTTCCCGAAGGATCCCCCACCATACCAGTAGCTCCACCTACCAGAGCGAACGGTTTGTGTCCTGCTCTTTGAAAATGCACTAAGGTCATGATCTGAACCAAACTACCAATATGTAATGAATCTGCAGTTGGGTCGAAGCCGATATAAGCAGAAGTCATTTCTTTGTTTAGTTGGTCTTGTACTCCGGGCATCATGTCATGTATCATGCCTCTCCATTTCAATTCTTCAACAAAATCCTTAGTCATTGCAATCTTTTCATTTTTCAATAAGTCGACAAAGATAGATGGTTCAAGGATTTTTGGATATGCTTCTTATAATAATCCCAAAAAATAAATTTGTATCACAAATTTTGTAAATTAACCAAGGGAATGAGCAAGGTTACTTTTTTAGTTCATTTTGTAGTTTGAAGAGATTTTTCAAAATTGATCTTCAAACTAATATTGAAGCAAATTTGAAAGATTGACACTATTACGATGAGATTGCAAAAAACACACCTATGGCTATGGATGTTTATTGTTGCTTTCGCTACTGAAGGGTATGCTCAAAGAGCAGACCTGAATGCCAGCCCGGCAGAAAGAAAAAGAGTAGCAGAGGATTATTATCAAAGAGGAAATAGAGCGGGTAGTAGAGGACAGTTTCCGTTAGCTGTATTGTACTACGATAGCGCGATCAGGTTATTTGGAGGTTCTACTGAATATTTCTTTGCCCGTGGTCAGGCCAAAGAACTGGCTGACAACAATATTGGCGCATTGACTGATTTTGAAGCTGCACTTCGCATAGATCCACAGAATTATACGGCGATGTTTAAACGAGCGCTGATTTACCACAAACAGAAAAATTACAAACAAGCGGCTCAGGACTTTACTTTTTTGATCAACAATGTAGAAACCTTTGAGACGAAGGCCATTGTTTTTAAAGGAGCCTCTTATGACGAAAAAGGTGAAATGATATTTTCAGGTATTGCTACACTCGAAGACATGAAAGCTGATGTCTATTTGGCTCGGGCACTGACTTATGAGCAAATGGGCTTTAATACCCCAACAAGACTGGATTTTGACAAGGCCATTGAATTGAATAATCACGAGCCGAATTATTATGTGCAAAGAGGACTTTTTAAACTGAGTAAAGAAGATACAGAAGGAGCGAAAAAGGACTTTAGAAGTGCATTGGAGATAGATCAATATCATCGTTTGGCGCTTTACAACTTGAGCTTTTTGGTAGATGACGAAGAAAAAGATGAAATCAATCAGATACTTTATGGAGTAGGTGATTTTGCGATGGCCTATTCTAGACGCGCTTTCGAAAAATATCAAAAAGGTAAATACGAGGAGGCATTATTGGATTATGATTCTGCTTTGATGATCAAAGGTGACAATGCCAATGATCTAATGAATCGTGGAATGGTCAAAGCCAAACTTGACAGACATAAGGATGCCATCAGAGATTTCGAAAATTCAGTATATACAGACAACACGTTGGTTCGGAATTTTGTTCTAATTGGCAATTCGTATCAAGAATTGAATAACTACCCTCAGGCTGTGACTTACTATCAAAGATATCTCAGGTCAGAGCAAGGTGATGGCGTGGTATATTATAATTTAGGACTTGCCTACATGAAAGCCAAAAAGGATGATGAGGCATGTGAGTCACTTCGTACAGCGTATGATTTGGGCGAAGAGAGAGCTGAGCCAGCCTTGGAGAAAGTGTGTTTTAAACTAGAATAAAGCATTTCGCCTTTTGATCATTAGCTTAATGACTGAAAATTCTATTCTTTAAATATCCGATAAGATTCCTGAAATTAGAGAATGCTTGATTATGTTCACTTTTTGAAATAATTATTGATAGAGTGAATCCATCTAAAAGTCATTTCCCCCAGTTAGTTGCAGCCATTGTAGTGATGAGTACTTCTGGAGTACTTGCCAGAGCTATGAACGTCCCACCTGAATTGGCCATTTGGTTAAGATGTGTGATAGCCGCTGTTGCGCTTGGGTTGGTACTCAAATTCATGAAATTACCACTCTGGGTAAAGGAAGGGAAAGCATTAACTATTATTGTTTTCAGTACCCTACTTTTTGGGATGCATTGGGTGAGTTATTTCTACTCATTGTATTATTCTAGCGTGGCTATTGGCATGCTATCACTCTTTACCTATCCGGTTTTTACTGCCATTTTGGAGCCAATTATATTGAAGGCGAAACCAAAATTAATTGATATTGTACTTTCTTTCGTGGCATTTTTTGGTGTGTTTTTCTTGGTGCCAGATTTTGATTTAACCAATGATGTCACGCTTGGAGTAGTGATTGGCATATTTTCAGCCATCACTTATTCTTTGAGAAATATCTTGTTGAAACTGCATGTGCAAAACCACTCAGGCATCACATTGATGTTTATGCAGGTAGTGGGCCTTTCAGTATTGCTCAGCCCAGTTTTCTTTTTAGGTGATATCAATAGGCAACTTGATTTAATTGTTCTTAATTGGTGGAAATTACTAACGCTAGGATTGCTTACGACAGCAATAGGTCATACTTTATTCGTAATGTCATTCAAAAATTTCTCAATCACCGTCATTAGTATTTTAAGTACACTCACTCCTTTGATTGGCATTGGACTTGGTTTTCTGTTTTTGGATGAGATGCCTCAGGGCAATGTTTGGATAGGTGGGGCACTCATTTCAGTAGCTGTTATAGTAGAGTCATTCAAATCAGCGAAAGGGAAGGACTAGTTATTCTGTTCGATATAAAACTGATACAATATTTACTTGTTTAGTCCGAATTGAGAAGTCTTGGCTTAGCCTGAGGTAAAATTTTGTATTACATCTGATTAATGTACAGCTTTGTTTGCAGCTTTTATCGATATGAGAAAATCTTGGTTTTTGTTTTGTCTGTTTGCCCTCTATTTCATTGACACGAGCTTTGGTTACAGCGAAATAGACAGTACCAGACATGTGGTTGATTCAGCTTCCGATCCGAATATCAAGTTGAAAGCCTTAAATTATTTGGCCGAATTGTATTGGGGCAAAGACCCAAATCAAACCTTGGCGTATGCAAATGAGGCACTGAAAATAGCTCAAGAACAAGCAGACACAGAGCAATTGAGCCAAGTCTATCTTAACCTTTGCCAAGGATACCTCTATAAAGATGACTACGCAAAAGCTTTAGACTTTGGTTTAAAGTGCCTTGACTTAAGACAACAATCTGATGATAAACCTGCTTTAGCATTTATTCTTCGAACAATTGGTTGGTTGTATTATGACATGGAAAACTCAGACATGTCCCTCCAGTATCACAAAGAATCTTTGAAACTATATGAGGAAATAGAAGACTTCAGTCGCATTGGAAATGCGCTCAATGGCCTCGGCTTGGTCTACATGCAAAAGGAGAATTACCAAACTGCCTTGTCTTATTTAGAAAGAGCTTTGGAAATTGAAGAATCTTCAAAAAACAATCATAGAGTAAGCGTTGTATTGAGCAACATGGGCAGCTGCTATCAAAAACTAGGCAGCAACCAAAAGGCTATAGATTATTTGCAAAGATCCTTGAATCTCAATGAGCAGATTGATGATATGGACTTGTTTTCAGAAAGTCTCAATAGGATGGGTAATGCCTATTTGGATTTGAAAAATTATAGGCAAGCTGAAATCCTACTCGATAGCGCAAAAACCATTATAGACCAAAATCAATTGGCAGATAAGCCTGTGCTGTTGATGGAAAACCTTCAGGCCAAATCAATCTTGTATGCGGCAAAACAAGATTTCAAAAAATCACTGGACGCCATGCGTCAGTTCAACAACTTGAGAGAAAATATTCTTTCGGAAGAAAAAAGTTATGCATTGATGGAGCTAAGAGTGGATTATGAATTAGAAAGAAAAGAGGCAGAGATTCAATTGCTGGAACAAGAGAAGCAACTTTCCAATATGCGACGAAATATGCTAATCGGTGGATTGGCCGGTGTGCTTTTGATTGGGTTACTATTGGGTGGTCGATTACGTAGTTCTTACAGAAAGAATAAATTGATTCTAGAAACTAAGCAAGCATTGACAGATGCAGAACTGGAAAAAAGTAAACTAAGTCAGGAAAGACTCAAGAATGAGTTGGAATTTAAAAACAAAGAACTCACTACGTTTGGAATGCATATCGCTCAAAAAAATGAGTTGTTTAGTGAATTCATTGAGCAGTTGACAAACATTGAGAAAACAGATTTTGATAAGTTACATGTGGAGTCAGCTATCAAGTCATTCAAACAGCGATTAGAGATTAATCATGACCTGGAAGAATTCTATAGTCATACAGAGTTGGTGCATCAGGATTTTTTATTCAAACTTTCAGAGAAATTTCCTGATTTGACCGATCATGATAAAAAACTGTCATCACAAATCAGGTTGAACCTTTCCAACAAAGAAATTGCCGCACTCAATAACGTATCTCTAAAATCGGTAGAAGTTGGCCGATCCAGGTTGCGTAAGAAAATGGGCATTGACAGTTCCGTCAACTTCTCTGAGTTCCTTCAGAATATTTAGACCTATACATTTAGTCTTTGAGAAACTACCGTTAGAACTTTTTCGAAGTACGGAGAGCATGTATCTCTTTCATAAATCAGTCAACTTCTCTGAAAAGGCAGTTCACCTCATCTGATACGATATTAACCCAAACGCATATTTTATTAGTCTCAATGAGCTCATGTAGGGGTTTATTCTAAGATATGTAGGGGGTGTGTAGGGGTAATAAATGTAAAATGGACGTTTATAAATCATACTTTTGATTCATGTTAGTTAAGAAAATGGAGACATCAAGTTTCATTTTCACGGACCCATTTAAAAACATAATTGATAAAGTATGATGAATTGTTTACAAAAGAATCAAAAGCTACTGATGCTCCTTTTGGGCCTAAGCTTTTTGAGCTTCAGCACACTTGCACAGTCAAGTAGTGTGTCTGGAACAATCACTTCCTCTTCGGATGGACAGGGATTGCCGGGAGTGAATGTGGTAGTCAAAGGGACTACCGAAGGAACCATCACAGATCTGGATGGTGCTTATAGTATAGAAGTAGAATCTGGGGCGACCTTGGTTTTTAGTTCTATTGGATTTGAAACTCAGGAAATACCTGTGGGATCAAGAAGCACCATTGACATCTCTTTGGTTGAAGATGTACAGCAGCTAGGAGAGGTCGTAGTTGTTGGTTATGGTACACAGAAGAAGAGTGATTTGACTGGAGCTATTTCTTCAGTGAAAGGTGACGAAATTCGTAAGTTTAGTTCAAACTCTCCAGTTGACGCGTTGCAAGGACAAATGGCTGGAGTCAATATAATCAAAGGAAGTGGAGGTCCTACGGCCAATACTCGAATTACCATTCGTGGACTCCGTTCAGTGAATGGTACCAATCCTCTGGTGATTGTGGACGGACTTCAGGGGGACATCAATGCGATCAACCCAGATGATATTGAGAGTGTGGAAGTATTGAAAGATGCAGCTGCCGCTTCTATCTATGGTTCATTAGCGGCCAATGGTGTGATCATTATTACAACCAAGTCTGGTGAGTCTGGAGAACCACAATTGGAGTTTAGCTCGTATTTCGGAGTGGACAAAATTCAGAACACCCTAGATTTTGCTAACGCATCAGAATATACGCAGATTGTTCAGGCAGTAGCATCAAATGGAGGCAGAACAGAACCTGATTTCATAAATCAGAATTGGGCAGCCAATACCAACTGGATGGATGAAATGTTTAGTGATGCAGCGTTCAGCAACTACAACATTACAGTAAAAGGGGGTAGCGAAAAGACCAAATACATGCTTTCTGGTAGTTACAACAAAAGAGAAGGTATTCTGCTAGACGAACAGCGAGACAAGAAGCAAGTAAGAACGAAGCTTGGAACTACCATTGGTAGACTTTCACTTGACGCCAATATATTCTATAGTCAAATGGACGATGATTTCTTTACAGGAAATATCAATAATGGTTATGAGATTATGCCAATCGTTCCAGTGTTAGATTCTTCAAAGGAGTATGGTTATGGATATATCTCGGATGATGACTATGGGGATCAACCAGATCATGAAAACCCGATTGGTGAAAACGCCTACAAGGACGCAACTAGAAGAATCAAAAACCTGGTTACTAACTTCAGTGCAACAGTGGATATCATCGATGGTTTGAAAGCTACAGGTAGAATCGGTATAGACAATAGAGACACTGATAACTACACCAGATTTAGACCACATCAAGTCGCAAATAAGAGACAAACAAGATTTCATTATTTAGAAGAAAGTACAAACCATGAGTTGAATCGGAATATTGAAGGATTCTTGAATTATGACAAGTCATTTGGAGATCATACCATTGGTGTAATGGTCGGTGCCTCTCGACAGGATATAGAAGAGGATTGGATGTCAACTTCAGTTGAGGGCAAACGGATTTTGGATGATGGCACGGAAGAACCCATCGGTTTCAATGAAGAAGATTTCAATACTTTCGATGCTGGAGCAGGTGGAATATTCAATGCTTCAGGTTCGGGATACGAAGTAACTAGAATGTCTCAATATGGAAGATTGAATTATTCGTTTATGGACAGGTATTTTGTTCAAGCTTCAGTACGTCGAGATGGATCTTCAAGATTTGGAGCCAATAATCGATACGGAACATTTCCATCTGCAGCTATGGGTTGGAAAATATCTAATGAATCATTTTTCAATGTTGAGGCCATCAGTTTTTTAAAGCTAAAAGCCAGTTGGGGTAAATTGGGTAGCGAAGCAGCCTTGGGTGCGTACGATTTTGCAGTCTTCACTTCAGGACCTTACCGATACCCATTTGGAGTAAGTGAAACCCAAGGATTCGGTCGCACATTCCGTGCCTTCCCAAATCCTACACTACAGTGGGAAGCGGCTACTACAATAAATGTAGGCGTGAATTTCGGATTGTTTGCTGATCGTTTGGTCGGTGAATTCAATTACTATAAAAGAAACACGGAGGATATGATTATTCCTCAGGTATTACCAGCTTCTTCGGGTTTCTGGGATCCGTTCGTGAATGCGGGCGATGCAGTCAACAAAGGAATAGAACTCGAATTGACTTACAGAAAGAACACTGGTGATTTTCAGTATTCTATAAGTGGAAATATTTCGCATAATACCAATGAGATCACCAAGGTGGTGAGTGAAGGAGATGAGTATTTCGGTGGTCCGACTACGTTGGATGGAACGTCAGCAAACGTCAGTAAGCTAGGGTATCCGATCGGTGCGTTCTTCGTGTATCAGGCAGATGGAATTTTCCAGGATCAGACAGAAGTAGATGCACACACAGGCACAGATGCAGATGGAAACTCAGTAGTAGTGCAGCCTGATGCAGCACCTGGCGACATGAGATTCACTGATGTGAATGGCGACGGAGTACTCAATAATGAAGATTTGGTATATGCAGGTTCTGGTATGCCAAAATTCAACTTTGGGTTGAATTTTACTGCAGATTACAAAGGCTTGGACTTCACAGTTTCTCTTTACGGAGCAAGTGGTCATAAATTGTACAACGCAGTTAGACAGAATTATGAAGGATTCGATAACTATAGAAACCACTTGTCCACAGGAGTGAATGCTTGGACTCCTAGCAACACAAATACCGATATCCCACGTGCTGTTTATGGAGATCCAAACCAGAATGCCAGTAGAAACTCAACTCGATTTATCGAAAGTGGCAATTACGTAAGAGTGAGAAATATCCAATTGGGATACACGATTCCAAGTTTATTGACAGATAAAATTGGCGTATCCAAAGTGAGAGTATATGTGAGTGGGCAGAACTTGTTCACCTTCACTAACTATTCAGGGATTGATCCTGAAATTTCTACTTCTTATTCTAATTATGAGGATTCGAGCAATGCCAATGCTGCGCTTAATATAGGGACAGACTTCGCTACTTATCCGAATATCAAAACGATGTTGGTAGGACTTCAAGTAAACTTCTAAACGAAACAAATATGAAATTGTATAATAAAAACTGGTACAGGTTACTGTTGGCATCGATGGCATTTTTGGCTTTCGGGTGTGATGAATCTGACCTTGAAAAAGTACCATTGGATCAGACCAGTTCTGAGACCTTTTGGGAAAATGAAACCAATGCAACAGATGCATTGACTGCGGCATACACGCAATTGAATGCTGGCTATTGGAGCCACACCGAAGTGGTGTATGTGATAGACAACTTCAGATCTGATTTTTGTCAGGCTGGTGCCGATGTGGTTGCCAATTACCCAGATCAGGAAGCATTTTCTTCTTACAGAGTGACAGACGATAATGGAAGAATGGCCAGCTACTGGGGACAGCAGTATATTGCTATTTCCACAGCGAATCAGGTGATTCATAACGTACCACTCATGACAGATGACCAAGTGCAGGCTGCCAGAAGAACAGAGCTTCTTGCAGAAGCTAAATTTTTACGTGGCTTGTTTCACATGAGATTATTGATGAACTGGGAAGAGATTGTAGTATTCGATTTTCTAGCACAATCGGGTGAAGAGCTGTTCAAAGGGCTTTCTTCAAGAGATGAAGCCTGGGCTGCAATTGAAGCGGATTTTAGTGATGCTGCAGATGGGCTGCCTGTCAGCTACAATGACAACAACAAAGGCAGAGCTACACAGGGTGCAGCTCTTGGATTCTTGGGTAAAGCACAGCTGGAGCAGCATAAATATGAAGAGGCGGCTGCTACATTACTGCAAGTGATCAACCTGAATGAATATAATTTGGAAGCTGATTACGCTTCGTTATTCGATGGATCTAATGAATTGAATAATGAGACCTTGTTCGAGCTAGCTTTTACTAGCAATGAAGTAGGAGGTAGCTCTGTAGAGTACGCAGGTATCTACAATGTGGCCGCAGCTGAAATGGGCGGTTGGGAAGCAATGTTGCCTACGCAGGCACTACTTGATGAGATGCAAGCAGAAGGCAGAACTTCAACAGATGCAGGAAAGTACGATGCCAGATTGTACGGCTCTATCTTTTTTGATGACCCAGATGTAGATATTTATGGATATACCTATGCGGAAGTATTTGGTGCAGGTGCAACCAAACTTGGATGGAAAAAATTCTTATTCAGGGATGTGGCTCCTTGGGATGCGCCAAGATTCGAAGCTTCTGATATCAATACTCCATTACTAAGATATGCGGATGTATTGCTGATGAGAGCTGAAGCTTTGAACGAATCAGGTAGCACTGCAGCCGCTATTCCTCTGATCAATCAGGTAAGAACACGGGCTTTAATGCCAAATACTACTGCCACCACTCAAGCACAGGTTAGAGAGGCCATCATGCACGAGCGAGCAGTTGAGTTTGCACTAGAAGGCAGTAGATTCTACGACCTCAGACGATGGGGCAATAATGTGCTTCAAGATGCAATTGGCAATAGTGGAAAAGATGGAGTCGACAACTTCAATGTATCCAGTGACAGCTATTTGCCAGTGCCTGCGAGTGAAAAGATGAGTAATCCATTAATTGATTAAATATTTAGGTCTGTCTCAAAACTTCAATTTCTCAAAATGACCAAGTTTTGAGACAGACACTTTTAAACCTCATAAACTATGAATATGATAGATACCCCATATCAGCAATTCATGTATTTGGCTAAGTCCTTTAGTTTATTCCTGCTGCTTTTTGGCTTTAGCCAATGTCAAAACAAAGAAACTAATGCAACGCTCTTTCGAGAAATAACAACCCAAGAATCTGGCATTGATTTTATCAATCAACTGCCGTCAGACCATATGATGAACAATATGGTGTATGACTATTATTACAATGGTGGTGGTGTCGCCATTGGTGATATAAACAATGATGACCTACCCGATCTATTCTTTACTGCCAATGTATTACCGAACAGGTTATATCTAAATAAAGGTGGTCTTAAGTTCAAAGACATCACAGAGAAAGCTGGGATCACTCACGCAAAATCCTGGAGTACAGGAGTGACTATGATTGATATCAATTCGGATGGCTGGCTTGATATCTATGTGTGCAAATCAGGTCGACTTTCAGAAGAAAAAAGAGCCAATCAATTATTCGTCAATCAACAGGACGGAACCTTTTCAGAACAAGCTGCAGCTTATGGCCTCAATTCAGTAAGTTATTCCACTCAAATGGCCTTTCTGGATTTCGATTTAGATGGAGATTTGGATGCCTACCTACTTAATCACCCAATAGAAAAAACAACAGTTCATGATTTCTCAGATATAAGAGAAAAAGTTGATGAATTTGGTGGTGATCAGCTTTTCGAAAACCAAAATGGAAAATATGTGGACATTAGTCAAAAATCTGGGATTTTAGGCAATCCTCTTTCATTCGGATTAGGTGTAGCGGTAGGTGACCTCAATGCTGACGGTTGGCCTGATCTGTTTGTTACCAATGATTACTCCGAACCAGATTATCTATACTACAACCAACAGAACGGCACTTTCAAAGATGTAATTCAGGAAAAAACCAGTCAAATCTCCAATTTCTCAATGGGCAATGATATGGCTGATTTCAACAATGATGGCTATTTGGATCTGGTGACTGCGGAAATGTCTCCAGAAGATAATTATAGTATTAAAACCAGCATGAGTGGGATGAACCCAGAACAGTTCTATCGACTGGTGAATAACGGTATGCATCATCAGTATATGTATAATACGCTTCAGGTCAATACTGGAAATGGCCACTTTAGTGAAATTGGGCAGCTGGCACAAATAGCCAATACGGGTTGGAGTTGGGCAGCACTGTTTGCTGATTTTGATTTAGATGGCTACAAAGACCTGTTTATAAGCAATGGCTACAAAGCAGATAACTCAAACAATGATTTTAAAATATGGTATAAATCTGCTCTCAAAGAATTTGAAGATAATAAAGCCACAGATACCGTAGCCTTTATGACTGAGGTGGTCAAAAGAATTCCTTCGGTTCATATTCCCAATTATGCATTCCGTAATTCTCAAAATCATCAATTCGAAAATAAAACGAATGAATGGGGGCTGAACAAGGCTTCCTTTTCTACCGGAGCAGCTTATGCTGATTTGGACAATGATGGTGATTTGGATTTGGTGATCAATAATGTAGATGAACCATCACAGATTTATGAAAATCAATCAATACCTGAGTCTAGAAATTTCTTGAAAATCAAATTGGAAGGGAGCAATAAAAACCCAATAGGAATAGGAGCAAAAATAGAGGTGCAAGCAAACGGACAATTGCAATTTCAGGAGCAATACATGACGAGAGGCTATCAATCATCTGTTGCTCAAGAGTTGTTTTTTGGCTTAGATTCAGCTGAATTCGCAGATCAAATTAGGGTCATATGGCCGGATGGAAAAACAAACCAACTGAAAAATGCAAAGGCTAATCAAACCATAATCATCAATTATTCAGAAGCTCAAAACAAAAATTTTGTTTCACTAGCCAATCGTAAGTCTCTCAATGCTTCGTCACTGGCATTCAAAGATTTCACGATCCAATCCGG
Source organism: Reichenbachiella sp. (assembly GCF_039969095.1). Lineage (GTDB taxonomy): Bacteria > Bacteroidota > Bacteroidia > Cytophagales > Cyclobacteriaceae > Reichenbachiella. Next base: position 87,285 of record NZ_JBDVOL010000008.1, on the reverse strand, counting down.
AATCGCACATGAGCATATTGAAAACCCATTCGATGATTTCGAGAATGAAAGCCTTTTACCCCATCGTATGAGCCAGTTTGGGCCTGCACTGGCCATTGGAGACATTAATGGTGATGGTAGGGATGATTTTTATGTAGGGGGAGCCAAAGGTTTGGCTGGTGCCATGTATGTCCAGCAAGCTGATGCGACTTTTGAAAAACAAGCATCGAAATTGTGGACTGCAGAAAAGGATTATGAGGACTTAGATGCTGCATTTTTTGATGCGGATGGCGATGAAGATTTCGATTTGTACGTGGTGAGTGGAGGTAGTGAATTTGAAATAAATTCACCGCTCTTACAAGACCGTCTTTATCTCAATGATGGAATGGGTAATTTTTCTGAATCTATTGACCTTCCGAAAAATTTCATTTCTGGAAGCAAGGTAAAACCGCACGATTTTGACCAAGATGGTGATATGGATTTATTTGTAGGTGGTCGACTAGTACCAGGAAAATATCCTTTACCCACTAAGAGTATTTTGTTGCGCAATGACAACGGAAAATTCACTGATGTTACGGCAAGTGCCTGTCCACAGTTGATGGACATCGGTATGGTGACCGATGCCATTTGGACAGATTTCAACCAGGATGGTAAATCGGACTTTATACTTGTGGGCGAATGGATGGCACCCAGATTTTTTACTGGTTCAAACGGAAAATGGAAAGAATTTGAAAATTCAGGAATTCAGGATCAAATGGGCTGGTGGTTTTCAGTCGAACAGGGAGATTTTGATCAGGATGGCGACTTGGACTTCGTAGCTGGCAACCTCGGTCTCAACTACAAATATAAAGCATCAAAAGAGGCACCATTTAGTGTTTATACAAAGGACTTCGACGAAAGCGGGAACCTCGATATCGTTTTGGGTTATTACAATAATGGGGAAGAATTCCCGCTTCGTGGAAGGCAGTGTTCGTCTAATCAAATGCCTTTTATCAAGAAGAAATTTCCTACTTACCACGATTTTGGATCAGCAACTATAGATGAGGTATATGGAATAGAATCATTGCAAGGTTCTACTCACTATGCTGCAACCAATTTTACCAGTTCCTATATTGAAAACTTAGGAAACGGTCAGTTTGCCATTTCGGCTTTGCCTATTGAATCACAGTTCTCTTCAGTCAATGATTTTGTAATCCGAGATTTTAACGAAGATGGGAATTTGGACATCGTCTTGGCAGGAAATCTATATCAGTCTGAGGTAGAAACTCCCAGAAATGATGCAGGCTATGGCTTGTTGCTATTGGGAAATGGCAAAGGTGATTTTAGAACGGCACCATTTAGCGAAAGCGGACTATTCATAAAAGGAGATACCAAAGTCATAAAAACTTTACAAGTAGGCAGCTCCGAGGCTATGATTGTTGGTAAAAACCAAGACTTCCTCCAATTGATCCAATGGTAAAGCGATACAGCATATATATCGTTTTGATTGGGTTAGTGCTTTTGTCTTGCTCTAAAGAACAGCCTGCTACTTCCTTGCTCACGAAGTTATCTGTAGAAGCGACAGGTATAGATTTCGTAAACCGAATTCCAGAAGGAGCCGACATGAATAGTCATGTGTACGAGTATTTTTATAATGGTGGTGGTGTATCTATAGGGGATATTAATAATGATGGGCTACCAGATATATATTTTACGTCCAACATATTTGATAATAAACTATATCTGAACAAAGGTGATCTACGATTCGAAGATATCACCACTAGTGCTGGCGTAGCGGGTACCAAAGGCTGGACTACAGGTACATGCATGGCCGACGTCAATGCGGATGGTTTATTGGATATCTACGTTTGCAAATCCGGACGATTTGGTGCTGAAAAAAGAGCCAATCTTCTTTTTATCAATAACGGAGATCAAACTTTTTCTGAACAAGCCGCCTATTACGGCTTGAACCATTCTGGGTATAGTACGCAAGCATCTTTCTTCGATTACGACTTGGATGGCGACTTGGATATGTATTTACTAAATCACAACATAGATAAGTCCAAACTCACCAATCTTGAGTTGGCCAGACGGATCCCCAATGAATTTGCCGGTGATCAATTGTTTGAAAATGTGAATGGAAAGTATCAAAATGTCACTCATGCTGCAGGCATTATTTCCAATCAGTTTGGATATGGATTGGGAGTGTCTATCGGGGATTTGAACAATGACGGCTGGCCAGATGTCTATGTGGGCAATGACTATATGGAGCATGATTATCTGTATCTAAATAAGGGTGATAAAAATGGTGAACATCAAGGTTTTGAAGAAGTCTCAAAGAAAGTTACTGCCCGTACTTCCAACTTCTCGATGGGTACAGATATGGCCGATATCAATAATGACGGTCTACAAGATATTTTGGTGTTGGATATGTCCGCCCAGGACAACTATGCAATCAAGACCAGCATGAGTGGTATGGATCCAGCTAAATTCAATTTTGCAGTGGATAATGGTTTCCATTATCAATACATGTACAATTCATTTCAACTCAATAGAGGTATTCAAAACAATCAACCTTTTTTCAGTGAAATCGCTCAATTATCTGGGCTGTCTTCTACCGATTGGAGTTGGGCTCCACTCATTGTGGACTTGGATGGCGATGGATTGAAAGATGTATTTGTTACCAATGGGCTGAAACGTGACTTCAGAAATAATGACTACAGGATTTATAAAAAGAAACGAGTAGAAGTAGCTCATACTAACGGAGAAGATTACAAAGAGCTGATGAATGAATTGATCGCCAATACGCCTCAGCGATTGGTAAAAAATAAAATGTATTTGAATCAAGGCAATTTACAATTTAAAGACAGTTCAAATATGGAATATTTACCTCCAACTTTTTCCAATGGGGCTGCATTTGCAGATTTGGATTTAGATGGGGATTTGGATTTAGTACTAAACAATATAGATATGGAAGCGATGATTTTGAGAAATAATTCGGCCTCGGTTCCGGGGTATCAGTATTTGCAGGTGAGATTAAACGGGCCTGTAGGTAATCCTTTCGGGATAGGTGCAAAGGTGAAAGTCATTACCAATGATGGTTTCCAACTGCAAGAGCAGTACCCCACTAGAGGCTACCAATCTTCGGTTGATTATCTTTTGAGTTTTGGTTTGGGAATGGCGAATAAAGCGGATTCAATTATGGTCATTTGGCCAGATGGCAAACAAGAAATTAAGACAGGGAGGAATGCCAATCAAGTGATAACCTTTAATTACACAAGAGCAGTGTACTACCAAACAGGAAAAATTAAGAAGGGATAAGTAAATTGAGTGAAACGAATGAAGAAGACAGCAATGGTTATGAGTAAGTTTTGGATATTATGTATCGGGTGGTATTTGGTGGGTTGCGACGGCCAAACTGAACCAAGTGAAATAAACCTACAATCCGAATATCCAAACACCCTTGATTTATCCGGTATCCCAGCCAACCCAAAAGATCGATCAGTCTATAGCTTTTCAGATTTGGGTGCTTGGCATAGTTATTCTTTAAGTGGAAAACCATCTGGTGGATTTGCTGGACCATTTCTAATGACAGATGAGAATGGCTTGTGGGCATCTAAACAGTTGGTTACCCTTCAGCTTTCCCTTGGGGATCGGGCGCTAGATTGGGCATCAGCGAAAATGGTCAATAGTCAGTATTTTCCTGGACGATTAATTCAAACCTATCTCCTTGACGGAATTACTATCACACAAAAACTAATTTTCATATCCAATAGGTCCACTTTGGTGCAGTTTCAAATCGAAAGCAATGGCAAACAGCCGAAAGTGGTGACGAGCTTGAAAACTTCCACTTGGCTTCCAGATTGGAAATTCAGTGTGGAGGATAGTCAACTGCTTCTACAGTCCGACAGCAGCAAAACCAAGGTGGTGCTCACATTTGATCAGCTGGCTAGTGGTTCAATTGTTTCCAATTCATTCATGGGTCAAGAACAACAATTTGACTTGAACCCAAGCTTTCCTGTCAAGATTAATTACGTTCAGTCCGCTTATTTCACAGAGGAGGAAAGAACAAAAGATCAATTGACAGTCGACAAAGCCTTAGTAAACCCAACATGGGCTTTAGCCAATAATCAAAAAAGATGGAATGAATATTTGGGCAAAACACTCACTAAAATGGATGGTGCGACGATTGACTCTGTATATCAAACAGTTGCAGTCAAGTCTCTTAATACCCTTATCAATAATTGGCGAAGTGCAGCTGGCGAACTCAAACACGATGGATTGTTTCCATCCTATGCTTATCGTGGATTTCATGGTTTTTGGGCTTGGGATTCTTGGAAACACTCCGTAGGATTGGCGGATATAGTACCACAATTGGCCAAGGATCAAATCCTAACCATGTATGATTATCAGGATCTTGATGGCATGATTGCTGACTGTATTTTTAGGGATACGCTGATCGAAAAGCACAACTGGCGCGATACCAAACCGCCACTGTCTGGCTGGGCGATTGCCAAAGTTTTTGAAGCTACGGGAGATACGGTATTTATTCAGGAGCTCTATCCTAAACTCAAAAAATATCATCAGTGGTGGTATGATTTCCGTGATCACGACCAGAATGGTTTGTGTGAGTACGGTTCAACAGATGGTACACGGGTAGCCGCTGCTTGGGAGAGTGGGATGGACAATGCCGTACGCTTCGACGAAGCCACCATGCTCACCAATGAAGGAGGTGGGTATTCATTAGATCAGGAGTCCGTTGATCTCAACGCCTACTTGTATGCAGAGAAACTATATCTAGCAGAGTTGGCTCAGGTGTTGGGTCAATCAGGCGATTCCGAAAGATATGAACAGGAGGCAAAGGAATTGGCCAATCAAATCAAAGAAAAATACTTTGACGCAGAGACTGGCTTTTTCTTCGATGTTATGCTCGATGGTAAGGTTATAGAGGTATTCGGCCCCGAAGGGTGGATTCCGCTGTGGGCGGGATTAGCTTCAGAAGAACAGGCTGGGGCTGTCCTAAAGCGCATCATGGACGCAGCTAAATTCAATACCAAAGTACCGCTACCCACACTCGATGCTTCACACCCTAAATTCAATCCCAAAAATGGTTATTGGCGTGGCCCGGTTTGGTTGGATCAGGTGTATTTCGCCATTCGAGGGTTAGAAAAATACGGTTATCAGGAAGAAGCTGATGAGCTAAAAATGAAATTATTTAACAATGCTCAAGGCTTGATGGCAGATGGTCCGATCAGAGAAAATTATCATCCAATCACAGGAGAAGGTCTAAATGCCAAACATTTTAGTTGGTCTGCCGCTCACTTATTGATGTTGATCAGAGAATAATCAAAATGAAGAAAGGAATGAAAAAAATAGGATGGTTGATCTGTGTATTGGCCCTGGGTTGTACTGCGCCAAATGAGCATCATGATTGGGAAGATGAATCGGTCACAGAGATCAACAAGCTGCCAGCCAGGTCAGATTATTTTCCCTACGAGTCGCTGGAGTTAGCGATGACAAGTGACAAGTCAGCTTCGGAGCGGTATTTATCACTAGATGGTAAATGGAAATTCAACTGGGTGAGAAAGCCTGCTGACCGACCAAAAAATTTTTACGAGTTGAGTTTTAGTGATAGTAAATGGAATTCGATCGACGTGCCGGGTAATTGGGAGCGTCTGGGGTATGGCGTGCCTCATTACCTGGACGTTGATTATCCATTTTCACCCAATCCACCCTACATCCCTAATGATTATAATCCGGTGGGTTCTTATAGAAAGACCTTCGACCTGCCACTTTCGTGGAATGGTAAAGATGTGATAATCCAGTTTGGAGCGGTACGCTCTGCCTTCTATCTCTGGGTTAATGGTGAAAAAGTGGGCTATAGCCAAGGCTCTAAACTTCCGGCGGAATTTGACATTACCTCATTTTTGAAATCAGGTAAAAATCTAGTTGCTATCGAAGTCTATCGCTGGAGCGATGGGAGCTATTTGGAAGACCAAGACATGTGGCGTTTGAGTGGAATCGATCGTTCAGTATTCGTCTATGCTCAGCCCAAATTCCATCTAATCGATCATACCATACTAGCTGGACTTGATGAGAATTATGAAAATGGAATATTGGAAATCGAAGCGAGTGTAGTCGGAGGTTCTGGGTCGCTAGAGGTGCGATTAATGGATGGAGAAAAAGAAATCTCAAATCTCAAATCTCAAATCCCAAGTCACAATACACAAATCTCAAATCTCAAATCAAAAATTTCAAATCCAAAAAAGTGGACAGCAGAAACTCCAAACCTATATACACTTACATTAGACCTAAAAGATAGCTTAGGTAAAACCGTCGAGGCTTATAGCCAGAAAGTTGGCTTTAGAACCGCCGAAATCAAAGACGGCAATTTCAAGATCAATGGACAAACAGTAATGATCAAAGGAGTAAATCGACACGAGCATGATCCTGTGACAGGCCATGTGGTGGACGAAGTATCCATGATCAAGGACATTCAGCTCATGAAGCAGTTCAACATCAATGCGGTACGAGCCAGCCATTACCCTAATGCCACACGTTGGTATGAGCTGTGCGATGAATTTGGATTGTATGTAGTGGACGAAGCCAATATCGAGTCACATGGCATGGAAATCCACAACCCAAAAGTGACTTTAGCCAATCAACCTTCTTGGGAAAAAGCACACCTCGATCGTGTACAACTTATGTATGAACGAGACAAAAATTTCACGAGTATAGTGACCTGGTCATTGGGTAATGAAGCAGGGTTTGGAGTCAATTTCCAAGCGACTTACGATTGGCTCAAAGCACAGGACAAAAGTCGACCAGTCCAGTACGAAATGGCTCAAAATACCAATTACTCAGATATTCAAGCACCCATGTATCATTCGATTGAACGCATCGTGGAATACGCGGAAAAGCACACTGATAAACCGCTAATTCTCTGCGAATATGCCCATGCGATGGGCAATAGCGTAGGAAACCTGCAAGACTATTGGGATGCGATTGAAAAGCACAAGGAATTGCAAGGTGGCTTCATTTGGGACTGGGTAGATCAGGGTTTGTTAGAACAATCCGAAGATGGCGAGGAGTATTTCGCCTACGGGGGAGACTACCCACACGCACCAGTAAAAAGTGACTCCAATTTCTGTATTAATGGATTAGTACAAGCCGATCGAACCATCAATCCTCACATTTGGGAAGTCAAAAAGGTCTATCAGTACATTGAAATCAAAGCTGTTGATTTGGTGAAAGGAAAGTATGAGGTTCAGAATAAATATGATTTTACCAATTTGGATCAGTTCGAATTCAGCTGGGAGCTCAAAGATGAAGATGGCCTGATAGCCAAAGGAGATTTACCGGTGTTGGATGTGTCTCCGCATGAATCCCAAGAGTTTCAAATCTCAAATCTCAAATTACAGAATGCTAAAAAGGAGCTACTACTGACCATTTCGGCTAAAACAAAGGAAGCTACTGTACTCGTACCAGCGGGCCACGAAGTAGCTTGGGATCAGTTTGTTATTCCAGCTATTAGCCCAGTCGTGGATACTACATTGTCTAGTTTGAAGTCCCTGGAACTAGTCGATAATGAATCGAACTTGGTGGTAGGGAATTCAAACTTTGAAATCACTTTTTCAAAAACTACAGGACAAATGGAGAGTTGGAAGATGGATGATAAGGAGATGCTTATTTCAGGGTTGACTCCAGACTTTTGGAGAGCCCCAGTAGACAATGATTTGGGCAATGGTATGCCGGCAAGGAATGGTATTTGGCACTTTGCAGGTAAGAATCAGAAAAATCAAAAATTGGAAGTGGTGATGTCAGAACCGTATGAAGTTGTGATACAAGCTGAGTTCGTTATCCCAGATGCCAATGATTCAAAGTATCTCACGGTTTATACCATACGTGCAGATGGTAGTGTACATGTCAAGAATCAGTTTGTGCCAGTGGGAGATTTACCAGATTTACCAAGATTTGGCATGGCTATGGTATTGCAGCCGGAGTTTGATCAGATGACCTGGTTTGGAAAAGGGCCGCATGAAACCTATTGGGATAAAAACACTGGAGCCAAAGTGGATCAGTATAGTGGTTCTGTTTGGGAGCAATATCATCCTTATGTTCGTCCACAGGAGTTCGGTAACAAGTCCTCCGTCCGCTGGGCAAGCCTGACCAATGCAGATGGATTGGGATTGAAAGTGGTTGGTGATTCCTTGTTGAATGTGCGTGCGATGAATCTGGAACTGGTGGACATAGACCATACGCCAAGACCAAGTCCCAATAGACATACCATAGATATCAAGAATAAACCTTTAGTGACATGGAATATCGACCACCTACAAATGGGCGTAGGAGGAGACACCAGCTGGGGTAGACGGGTGCATGATGAATATACCATCCCAGCCAAAATATACAGTTATGGGTTTACTTTGATCCCTGTGGGTCTGGATAGGTAATGTATATAATTTAAGCACATTTGATTGTCATTTCGACCAAAGGGAGAAATGACAGGCTTAACTTCATGCCATCAAACAAGAGGCTAGGGATTTGAAAGCATTTTTAAAGAATGATAGACGAAAAAATCATATCAAAATATAACTTGGAAAAGGTGATAGGTGTAGAATCCCTAACCCAAGGCTACGCTAATGAAAATTTAAAAGTAATCACGGAACAAGGCCCTGTCCTTTATCGAATCTGCAAGCAACAACCATTGCATCTGTTGAAGTACGAAGTTCGACTGATGGATGCACTGAAAAAAGCAGAAATCAAGACGGCTTTTCCACTGGTAGATGTAGAAGGAAGGTATGTCCAGGAGTCAGATGAAGGCTATGTGATGCTCTACGAGTTCAAAGATGGAACGGAGCCGGAGTTAACTGAGAAAACTGCTTTCCAAATTGGTGCTGAAGTGGGTAAGTTGAGTCAAGTCTCCTTGGCGGAAGGATTAGAAAAGAAGAATGCTGTCCATATCGATAATTGTCATCAGTTGGTTTCTGAATTTGACAACAGCAAAAATCCTATGCCTGAGGTGTTTGAATATTTCGAAGAGCAAACCAATTATTTGACTGCAAAGCTGGATACGTCATTGCCCAAAGGGATAGTACATGGTGATATCTTTCCTAACAATACCATATATGATGGGGAGGAATTGGTGGCTATTATAGACTTCGAAGAAGCCTGTAGTGATCAGCTGATGTTTGATGTAGGTATGACGATTAATGGTTTTTGTTTTGTCAATAATGAATTACAGCCTGACTTACTTCGTGCATTTTTAAAAGCTTATAATCAACAAAGAAAAATGACTACAAAGGAGTGGCAAGCGCTTCCCGTGTACATGCAATGGGGGAGCCACGGCATGTTGAGCTGGCATATGCGCAACGAGCTGATCCATGTACCGAATCAGACACAATTCGAAAGAGTACTGGATCTCATGCGTCGTACGCAATGGATGCGATCCAATGAAAATAAAGTTTTAAACATGGTCAAATGACCAATCCAAGACTGCTATGAAATTAGAAAACAACGTCTATAAGATTCAAGATACTACCGTAAAGGAATTGGCTGAGAAATTCGGAACGCCATTGTATGTCTATGATGCCGAAGTAATCAAAGAACACTTAGATCGCTTTCGTCAAGGGTTTAATAGTGTAGACCTAAAGGTGAAGTACGCATGTAAGGCATTGACCAACATGAGTGTGATGAAGTATCTATTGAAACAAGGCACAGGTCTAGATACGGTTTCCCTGTCGGAAATCCAGATGGGCTTGACCGTAGGCTATCAGCCCAGCGATATCGTATTTACACCCAATTGCGTTGACTTTTCGGAAATAGAAGAGGCTGTTGAGCTGGGTGTGAAGATTAATATCGAGAACTTATCCAATTTGGAAAAGTTTGGGAAAAAGTACGGAGGTGCAGTCCCATTATGTATCAGGCTCAATCCACAAATTGCCGCACAGTCCAATACCGACAAAGTAGACTGGTGGCACAAGCAATCCAAGTTTGGCATTTCTCTAGATCAAATTGAAACAGTGAAAGCACTGGAGTCCAAATATGATATGCACATCGATGGCATACACATTCATTCCAGTTCAGTGATCATGAGTCCAGAGATTTTCATCAATGGAGCGAAAGCGGTTTTTGATATTGCCATGCAGTTTGAAAAATTGGATTTCATTGATTTCGGTGGAGGTATCAAGGTAGATGTGGGAGATGGCAATGAAGTGATCGATGTAGTGGAACTAGGCAAACAATTGGATGTAGAGTTTACTGCTTTCTGCGAGAAGTACGGTCGACGATTGCAGCTGTGGTTTGAGCCGGGCAGGTTTTTGGTTGGTAATGCCGGTTCGTTGATTACGACTTGTGTTGTCCGCAAGCGCAACGGTGGTAGCGAGTTCGTTGGTGTAGATAGTGGATTTAATCAGCTCATTCGTCCGATGATGTATGGTGCCTATCATGAAATTGTGAACGCATCCAACCCTAACGGAGCGAAGGAAAAATACACAGTAGTTGGCAACATCTGTGAGATAGACAATTTTGCGGTAGATCGCATGCTACCCGAAACCAAAGAGGGTGATTTGATCGTGCTTAAAAGCGCTGGAGCCTATGGTTACAGCATGGCGTCTAATTATAACTCAAGATTCAGACCGGTAGAGGTATTTGTAGTGGATGGTCAAGCTCACCTGGTTCGCAAGCGAGACAATTATGAGGACTTGGTGCGGAACCAAATCTTGATCGATGTATAAAGTGCTTCTGTAATGGGTTGGTACTTTGGATCAGAGTTGGAAGAGTATTTACTTTTAGTAAGTTTACTTTTTATTAAAAAAAGCCGAGATGCGATTATTATTTACAAGTGTTTTGTTGTTGTTGTTTTCTGATTTAATTGGACAGTCTTTTCAGACGCTCACCTATTTTGAGAAAGATACAATTAGTTTAGACTTGGATCTTTTTTTACCAGATAAACCGAAGGAAAACTTGCCACTTGTGATTTTTGTTCATGGAGGAGGTTTTGCAACTGGCGATCGTTCTTCTGGTCATGCCTTAGCTAATCATTTAGTTAGTCAAGGCATAGCATGTGCTTCGATAAGCTATACATTGTTTATGAAGGATAAGAGCTTTAGTTGCGATGGGATAACAGCTGAAAAAATTCGAGCAATTCAGATTGCTGCTAACCAATTATGGGAAGCAACGGCTTATCTGATACAAGGTAAAAACCCATACCAGATTGATAAAACAAATATTTATTTGGCTGGGAGTAGTGCAGGAGCGGAGACTGTACTTCATGCCGCCTATTGGAATAGAAAAGAAATGGATCTTTTTGAAACCTCACTTGATTCTAACTTTCGGTATACAGGGATAATTGCTGGAGCTGGTGCAGTGTTAGATCTCAACGCAATCACTAGAGAAAATCATTTACCTACAATGATGTTTCATGGCGACAAGGATGAATTGGTTCCATATGCTACAGCTGCACATCATTATTGTAGGCCGAATGCTTCAGGGTGGATGATGCTTTTTGGTTCATATTCGATCGCACAGCATTTGTCTCAACAAAATGGAACGGTTCAGCTAATTACATTTAAGGGTGGAGGACATGATTTTGCTAATGCGTTTTTTTCGGAGAATCAAGTGGTTGTTTCAGACTTTGTAAAAAGAATTAAATCCAAAGAAGTGTTTTGTGAATACAGATATCATTAAGCAAAAATAAATGAGTTCGAATAGAGCACAATTATTAAATGTAAATTATACGCTTAATAAAATAATCAATTATATTGCTTATTAATCCCGTGGGGAAGAGAGGGGATATAGTTTTTTTAGGTTGGATTGTGTTCAAATTTTTTATTCAAATTTTGAAATAAGCTTGATTTTGGTCACTTTAGCCATCCCCCCAGAACGATTGAAATAAATCTCCCCCCATTTTGAAATATATCTAATCCCATTGCCGGGGTGAATTGGCAAATATTGCGTTGTGTTTAAAATTGAAAAACATAAGTTAGGACAATTTAATACTGTGCGATTGATTAATATGTTGACTGATGAATATTTAGAAGTCCTCACTGATTTTGGTGCGGGACTCAATGATTTGGTGGTCAAAAATGGAAAAAATCAATTGAAATCAGTAATTGACGGCTATCGCTCGGAGCAAGAGGTGGTCAACGATCATTCGACCGCTTTTAAGGGTTCGAAGCTGTCCCCATTTCCTAATCGAATTCTAAATGGAGTTTATAATTTCAATGGTAAAAGCTATCAATTGCCGATCAATGAAGTGGGTGCAAACAATAACTTACACGCTTTATTACATAATCAACCCTTCGAAATATTAGAAGAAAAGGAGTCTGAAAATGAGGCCATTTTGATATTGGGACATGAATACAATGGAACGGATCAAGGTTACCCATTTGTTTATGCTTTAAAGTTGACGTACCAATTTGGAACGGAAGAAGTTTCCATTAAAACTGAAATAGAAAACACGTCTAACACTTCAATCCCAATGGGTGATGGTTGGCATCCTTATTTTCGATTTGATCATTTGGATCATGTTCAAATGAAAATGGGGAAAGCAAATAGATTGTCATCGAACTTTGGAAATCAACTGAATGGGACTCATGGCTTTGAGCAATCTCGAGCTATTGGATCAGAAAGCCTTGATGACTGTTTTGAAGTTAAAGGAGGAGAAAGATTTTCACTTCAATTAAGAGATGAAGCACAGGATTTGGCACTAGAAATTTGGCAAGAAAATGAGAGCCAGAAATACAAATATCTTCAAATTTACACTCCGCCAACGCGAAAATCTATTGCCATAGAACCTGTCACTTGCCTTCCTAATGCTTTCAATACTGGAGAAGGATTAATAATACTAAAACCAAACGAAAAGGTGTCAATGAGTTTTGGCATCAAAAACATACCACTAAATTAAAAATATGAATTTTTCGACCTTAGATTTTATCATTTTTGCTGCCTATTGTGCGGTTATTCTGGGTGTAGGCTTATTCGTGTCGCGAGATAAAAAAGGGCACGAAAAGAATGCTGAAGATTACTTTTTGGCGGGAAAATCCCTCCCATGGTGGGCGATTGGCGCCTCCTTGATAGCCGCGAATATTTCCGCTGAGCAATTCATTGGTATGTCAGGTTCAGGTTTTGCGCTTGGATTGGCCATCGCCTCATACGAATGGATGGCAGCTATTACTTTGATCATTGTAGGTAAATATTTCTTACCCATTTTCATAGAAAAGGGACTTTACACCATTCCTGAATTTGTTGAAAAAAGATTTAGCACCAATCTAAAAACTATTCTGGCGGTCTTCTGGATTGCGCTTTATGTTTTCGTCAACTTGAGTTCCGTACTCTATTTAGGTTCATTAGCTCTCGAAACCATCATGGGTATCCCAATGATGTACGGGGTCATTGGACTAGGGCTTTTTGCAGCCGCCTATTCATTGTATGGTGGCCTTTCAGCTGTTGCCTGGACTGACGTTATTCAAGTAGTTTTCTTGGTACTTGGTGGTTTGGTTACTACCTATTTGGCGCTGGATGTAGTTTCAGATGGTCAAGGCGTCATGGCTGGATTCAATCACTTATTGGCAGCAGCTCCTGATAGTTTCCACATGATTTTGGACGAGTCCAATCCCGAATTCAAAAATTTACCAGGCATCTGGGTTTTGGTAGGAGGTATGTGGGTAGCCAATATCTACTACTGGGGATTCAATCAGTACATTATCCAGAGAACATTGGCAGCTAAGTCGTTGGAAGAATCTCAAAAAGGGATTGCACTAGCGGCGGGGTTGAAATTGATCATTCCTTTTATAGTAGTGATCCCAGGTATTGCGGCATATGTCATGGTCAACGACCCTGAAATCATGGCTCGTTTAGGAGAAGCTGGACAAATGAATTTGCCTGGTACTGGAGCTTCAGATAAGGCCTATCCATGGTTGTTACAGTTGTTGCCTGTTGGGTTGAAAGGTGTGGCTTTTGCAGCTTTGACCGCTGCAGTAGTATCATCATTGGCGTCTATGCTTAACTCTACATCTACCATCTTCACGATGGATATATATAAGCAATACATCAACAAAAATGCCTCTGAGAAGCAATTGGTTTCTACAGGTAGATGGACTGCTGGCGCTGCATTGGTAGTGGCTTGTATCATGGCGCCACTATTGGGAGGAATAGATCAGGCCTTCCAGTTTATTCAAGAGTACACTGGTATTGTAAGCCCGGGTATTCTCGCTGTATTCATTTTAGGTTTGTTCTGGAAAAAGACAACCAACAAAGCTGCGATTTGGGGTGCCATTTTATCTGTGCCAATCGCTATTGGATTGAAAATGGTTCCAGGTATTCCATTCATGAATCAGATGGGATTGACAGCTATAGGCACCATGATTGTGATTGCTATCATTAGCCAAATGGAAAACAAAGGAGCTGACGACGAAAAGGGTATTGACTTGAGTGGAGGTCTTTTCAAAACAAGTCCTACTTTCAACATTGCAGCCTTTGCCATTTTTATTATCACTGCAGTGCTCTATGCCATGTTCTGGTAAAAATTAGTTTTGTTTTACACGTAATAGCCTCTTGGATTAACCACCGAGAGGCTTTTTTATTCGTTCTTATCCAATATTTTCTAACTTTCGTATGATTAGTTTTAACGGACGAATAACGTAACATGGAAAAACTACTTTACAGGCTGGGTGATATTTTTGGAAGAGGAAGGGTATTCAAACTCATGTTTAATCTGTTTCCTGGGTTTAGAAGAACAGGAGCTCGGATGATTGAAGCGAGCGATGATTTTCACTATGCTAAGATCAAATTGCCACTCAATTACAAGACAAGAAATTATGTAGGCACGATCTATGGCGGCTCTATGTACAGCTGTGTGGATGGTATTTACATGGTTCAGTTGATCAACATTTTGGGAAAGGAGTATGTAGTCTGGGATAAGAGTGCTTCCATACGTTTTAGAAGACCGGGAAATACCACTTTGTTTGCGGAATTCTTAATTACAAAGGAGTTTGTATCTCAAATTAAGTTGGAAATTGAGCAGCAAAAAGAAAAAGACTATATGCTCAAGGTGGGTCTAGTAGACGCTGAAGGAAAAGTATATGCCGAAGTGGAAAAAGTACTCTATATCGCTACCAAAGACCACTATAAAGAAAAAAGAAAGGCTAAGAAATTGACTGGGAACGGATGATTAATAGTTCCGTCATTGCGAACAACGTGAAGCAATCTTATTATTCCAAACTGTAATTCGGCTTCAGATTACTTCACGTCGCTCGTGATGATTCTTAGATTATTTTACCACTGACTCTAGTTCTTCAACTACATTGTCGGAGTTTTCGTTTTTGAATCCTACTAATTCAAGTTTGATGCCCTTAGACTTTGCGTTGATTTTAAAGTCATCAATCACTTCCAATACATCCCAGTGAATGTCTTTGTTACGTGTGGCATCTATGATCACATGCGAATTTTCGGGAATAAGCCCAAAAGTTTTGATGAAACCAGCTTTATTCAAAAAACTCACATCTTCGGATAAATCAATTTTAATTGGCTCACCTTCTTTGATTTCATCTGGATCGAAGTGATAAGGTGTTTTGAAGTTATTCCAAAGTATAAACACCATTGCAACAGCCAAGCCAAGCCCGATACCTGTAAGCAAATCTGTAAGTACGATGGCCACTATGGTAACAATGTAGGAATAAAACTGAGAATGCCCAGTTTTATACATTGCTTTAAAAATAGCCGGCTTTACTAATTTATAACCCACTACTAAAAGCACCGCAGCCAAACTAGCTAGCGGTATCAAATTCAAAATGTGAGGGATGGCCACGACACATACTAAAAGCATAACACCATGAAAAAATGCAGAGGCTCTCGTTTTGCCACCAGATTGTACGTTGGCAGAACTTCTTACAATAACCTGAGTAACAGGGAGGCCACCAATTAAACCAGAAATAGAATTTCCAATACCCTGTGCAATCAACTCTCTATTTGTAGGAGTGATACGTCTTTCAGGGTCCATCTTATCTGCGGCTTCCACACTAAGCAAAGTCTCGATACTTGCAATAATTGCAATGGTTAGAGCAACTACGTATGTTTTTTTATTGGCCAATACAGCGAAATTTGGTGAAGTAAATTGACCAAGAAAATCATTCAGACTCTCATTGACAGGTATATTTACTACATGATCTCCATGCAAAGAAAAGTATTCGTTTCCTTCGAAAAAGAGATTTAAACCTATTCCTGTTGCAACGGCCAAAAGCGGACCATTTAATATTTTAGAAAAGCTGAATTTTTTGATGATAGGTTGTTCCCAAAGAATAAGAATGGCCAATCCTACGACGCTGATTACCAAAGCACCCGGCGTGATATTTTCCCAGGCATAAAATAATTCGGAGAAGGTATTGTGACCATCTGGCTGGAAGAAGTCCATGTCTCCTTCTGGATCTGCATCATATCCAAAGGCATGAGGAATTTGCTTAAGAATAATAATAACGCCAATTCCAGATAACATCCCTTTGATGACTGATGAAGGCAGGTAATAAGCAAAAACTCCCGTTTTGAAAATACCAAGCAGTATTTGAAAAATCCCAGCAATTACAACAGCCGCTAAAAAATTTTCGAAGCTACCCATATCGCCAATGGCAGTCAATACAATAACCGCCAGACCCGCTGCTGGCCCACTTACTCCAAGTTGAGATTTACTGATCAGCGCTACAACGATACCACCAACAATCCCAGCAATAATTCCTGAAAATAATGGCGCTCCTGACGCCAAGGCAATTCCTAAACAAAGCGGAACAGCAACTAAAAACACGACCAAACTGGCCGGAAGATCACTACCCAAGTGATCGAAAAATCCATGATTTCCTGATTTCTTCATGATGCGTAAAAGATTAGACTCTTTGAGTCTGATTGAACAATTGACTTTAGCTTAAGGGATAATAATAGTTGACTTAACAGTCAGCAGTCAATTGATCTGGGGGAGGGGTGATTACTGGTAGGCAAAGTTCTTGTAGGGTTAGTACATTTAGTAAATGACTGAGTTTGCCCTGTTGTATAAAAAGCATGCTGTTACCGTGAGCAACGTCTTGTTGAAAGTTTTCTTTTTGCTCTTTATTTTCCTTTTTCTCTTCACTGGATTCTTCACCATCTAAATCGGCTTCTTCCATGTTGACTGTTTGTCGTTCGAGAGAGTAATCTGGAAAAACAGAAGAAATCACAAAAGTGACCATGAGCAGCATGATCAGCGTGTTTATCGCAGTATCTGTAATTTTCTTTCGTCGCATTTTACTTTTTCTAATAGCAGATCCATTGGATCGATTGCTAAAATCTTGCTTTTTTAACTGATATACAAGCAAAAGGTTCTATTTGGTCTGACTTCTTTGTGAGTGGTTATCATTCAAACGTTCAAGAAAAGCTAAGTCAAAGAACCAAATTTTGTAAGATGTGTTTAAGAAGGAAATGAAAAGAAATGTATTTCGATTATAAAGACAATCAACTCAATGCCCTACTTCGAATGACCGA
Organism: Reichenbachiella sp.; assembly: GCF_039969095.1. Taxonomy (GTDB): domain Bacteria; phylum Bacteroidota; class Bacteroidia; order Cytophagales; family Cyclobacteriaceae; genus Reichenbachiella. The sequence continues at coordinate 69,822 of NZ_JBDVOL010000008.1, read as the reverse complement.
CAATGTCGGACTGATCGTTGAAGATAGTAGTATACAAAAAGGATTGATTCATATTATATGGAATCGGGGGTTGCAAAAGGTAACTTTCAGCGTTGATGGTTCCTCTATTTCCTTAGCTTCAAATGAAATGACCACAGTGACCTATGTACATTTGGTCCAGTTTCAAGGGCCGCTTCCAAAGCTTACCATCATATCCTTCAATCGAGAGTTTTATTGCATCAAAGACCATGACTATGAAGTTTCGTGCAATGGTCTGTTGTTTATGGGTGCGAGGGATTTGCCTATTATTTCGTTGGACGAACGAGAAAGGTCAAGCTTACAATCCCTCATTCATGTGTTTGAAGATGAGTTTCAAAATAAGGACAACATTCAAGGTGAAATGCTTCAAATGTTATTGAAAAGACTCATCATCAAATGTACACGTCTGGCAAGAGCACAGACACTGGGTGTTTCTGTAGCAAATGAGTCATCCGAAACCATCAGGAAGTTTAATGTCTTAGTTGATGAGCACTATAAGTCATTGAAACAAGTGGCTGATTATGCGGAGATGATGTTTAAGTCACCTAAAACTTTGTCAAATGTTTTTAAACAACATGGGAGTAAACCACCGCTTCAAGTGATTCATGAAAGAGTGATCATAGAAGCTAGACGTCAATTATTGAAAACAGATAAAACGGCCAAAGAAATTGCGTTTGACCTTGGATTCGAAAATGTATCATCGTTCAATAAATTGTTTAAAAAATGCACAAACCTCACGCCTGTCGAATTTAAAAAACATAATACATTAGATAGGGAAAAATCGACAATCATTCGGGAATAATAGCCTATTACCAATCAATACTTATCCAGTTTATATGATTAGAAATTAAAATTTTAAATCATAAACAAACAAAAAATGGAAAGCTTTAACGTACCATCAAGAGAAGAAGTATCAGCTAACAATCAAGCAATTTTTGACAATCTAAAAAGTCAAGTTGGATTTGTACCAAACCTATATGCCACTTATACCCATTCAGAAAATGCTCTAGCTGATTATTTGGCTTTGTCCGGAAGAAAAACTTCGCTATCAGGAAAAGAAAAGGAAGTAGTAAACTTAGTAGTTAGTGAAGTGAATAACTGCGATTACTGTAAGGCTGCTCATACGGCTATCGGAAAAATGAATGGATTTACTGAAGACGAGATTTTAGAAATCAGAACAGGAGAGGCTTCATTCGATTCCAAATTGGATGCGCTAGCTAAATATGTAAAAAGTGCCGTAGTTAACCGTAGTAATCCCGAACAAACTGCGATTGATGGGTTTTTCAATGCTGGATATACAAAAGAGAATTTAGTAGATACAGTATTGCTTATTGGAGACAAGACAATCAGTAACTTCTTGTTTGGATCAACTCAAATTCCAGTTGATTTTCCAGCGGCCAAGGAATTGGAAGCAGCGACTTTGTAAAGAAAAGGTAGGTTATGTTGTTGGATATCCCACAAGTTAGATCTTGTGGGATTTTTGTTTTTACTGATTTGTGGTTTATAAACCAATATTTTCGAAGTGGATAAGGCACATTTAGCGAAAGCGATTACTTTTGAGGCTTTAAGAAAATCTAACGAGATACAAATCAAATCAAACATGGGTTTATTACAAGGGAAAACTGCTTTGGTAACGGGTGCTTCTAAAGGTATCGGACGAGCCATCGCGATGAAATATGCCGAACAAGGCGCAAACGTAGCATTTACCTACTTGTCAAGTGTGGAAAAAGGGGCGGCTTTGGTGAAAGAATTGGAAGCCAAAGGTGTGAAAGCCAAAGGTTATCGCTCAGATGCTTCTGATTTTGCCGCAGCTGAAGAACTGATCAACAACGTGGTAACGGATTTCGGGAGTTTGGATATTTTGGTCAACAATGCTGGGATTACGAAGGATAACCTATTAATGAGAATGACGGTTGAGATGTGGGATGATGTAATCAATATCAATTTGAGATCTTGCTTTAATACTGTAAAGGCAGCTACTCGAACTTTCATGAAGCAAAAAGCTGGATCGATCATCAATATTACTTCTGTGGTAGGTGTAAAAGGAAATGCGGGTCAGGCGAACTACGCGGCTTCTAAAGCAGGTATTATTGGATTCACAAAATCTGTGGCTTTGGAATTGGGTTCTAGAAACATTAGATGCAACGCAGTAGCTCCGGGCTTCATTGAAACGGACATGACAGATGCCTTGGATGAAAAAACGGTACAAGGCTGGAGAGACGCTATCCCTATGAAAAGAGGAGGTCAACCAGAAGAAGTGGCAGATTGTTGCGTGTTCTTAGGTGGCGATCAGTCTACATACATCTCAGGTCAGGTGATCCAGGTGGATGGAGCGATGTTGACGTAAGAGAAAATATCTAGCAGTCGTCATCACCCGGCGGTAGTCCGGGTGATCCGTCTGTTAAATGACTGCCTCTTTGGGTCATGCTGCAAGCCGAAAGGGATAGCCCTGATAAACAGGGCTATGACGACGTGTTACATTTAATAAAGCCCACCCCCTTTTCTTTTCCACTACCAATCATTATCTTCATTTTTTCGTTAGTACTCTTTCCATTAGAAGTTTAGAAATTGCCTGAATTAACTTTTGAACAATCCATTTGGTACGTGCCACTGTGCCTGCTTATCGCAGCAGCCATTTCCTATTTGGTTTATACCAAAAAGTCGCCTTGGAATGGATGGACTAATTGGCTGCTGACAAGTTTAAGGTTTCTTTTAATCTTCGTTTTACTAATTCTGCTCCTTAATCCATTATTGAACCAATTGGTGAATGAGGTAGAGCAGCCTTCTTTTGTTTTAGCGGTAGACAATTCCACCTCGATGATCCAAGGATTGGATTCTGTGGCGCAGCAAAAACTATTGGCAGATGCAGGCGAACTAAAAACAAAGCTTGAAGCTAAAAATTATGAGGTGTTTATTCACACCCTGGACGACAAACCTGCTCAGGTAAGTCAAATTATATTTGATCAGAAAATCACAAATCTGGATCGGTGGTTGAGAGATATGCAGTCTAATTATGAGGGCAAAAACTTGGGTGGTGTATATCTCATCTCTGATGGCAAATACAACCAAGGCACATCTCCGGCCTTTTTTCCATACAATTATCCTGTGTATGCGATTGGTGTAGGGGATACGTTGCAGAAGCAAGATTTGGTGTTGCAGAATGTGTTGTACAACAAGATTGCCTATCAGGGCAACAAGTTTCCAGTAGTAGCAGAAGTGGTCAATCATGGATTTGCGGGCAAAGAAGCCAGACTCGAAATCAGGGGCAATGGAAAAGTGCTGGCTAGCCAAAATCTAAAATTGAGTAGTAATGAAGGTCTTTCCAGAATAGAACTTGAAATAGAAGCAGGCGAAAATGGCATGCAGCAATTAGACCTTAGACTTAAAGTGTTGGAAGGTGAATCTGTCACTTCTAACAACTTTCGAAGGATTTTTGTGGACGTTGTCGATGGCAAGCAAAAGATCCTTTTAGTCGCTCCAGCTCCTCATCCGGATATCAAAACTTTGGCGGCTGTGATCGAACAAAATCAAAATTATGAATTGACTACCTATATTCCTGGGGTTAATGAATTGAAAGAAGACAAATACGATTTAGTCATTTCACATCAGGCCTACAGCCGATACAAACAAGCCAATGAAGCGATTCAAAAACAAAGAGAGCAAGGCGTGCCAGCACTGCTCATCTTTGGAGGTAGATCTAATATTTTGATGGCGAGTAGAACAGAGGAACTATTTACTTTCAAACAAAAAGGAGCCAAAAGAGACGTCGTCTTTGGGGCGCTCAATGAAGATTTTAATCTGTTTTCATTGAATGAAGATGCTCGAGAAAACTTCCGTAGTTTTCCTCCAGTAAGTGTGCCCTATGGAGAAGGAGTAGTACCTGCCAATGCAGAAGTCTTGATATACCAAAGAGTTGGGAGTATTCAAACGGACAAGCCATTGCTGTATCTGATGGAGCAAAATGGACAGAAGTCAGCTTTTTTACTAGCAGACGGCATTTGGAAATGGCGCATGCAGGAGTTCGCAACTACAGATGCTTCAGCCGCATTCGATGACTTATTCTTGAAAACCATTCAATACTTAAGTACCAAGGTTGACAAAAGAAAATTTAAGTTCTACCCTGAGAGCAATACTTACTTCGAAAACCAAACCGTAAAATTCCATGCAGAAATCTACAATCAGATCTATGAACGAATCTATGGTGAGCAGGTGCAAGTGGTAGTATCTAAAGATGACGGATTCAGAAAAGAATACAACTTCACCCCAAGCTCGGCCTATTCAAAATTAGAAGCCAGCAACTTCGAACCCGGACTTTACAACTACCAAGCGAAGGTGACACTCAACGGCAAAACAGAAACCGTCTATGGCAAATTCTCAGTCAAAGAACTCCAGCTCGAAGAACTAGACCAAGTTGCAGACTTCAACTTGCTCAGACAGCTAGCATACAATACCGAAGGCAAGTTTTACGCTGATACCCAAACTCCTCTTTCTGACATCGACAACTTCCAACTCAAAGGCATCATCCACTCGCAGGAAGATATCTTCCCTGTCATTCACCTCCAATGGATCTTGTTTGTGCTGTTGACTTTAGTGTCTATCGAGTGGTTTGTGAGGAAGTATAATGGGGGGTATTAAGAATGATCTCCTTTTTCGAATGGTCATTATTTATGAAAAGTGTTTTGGACTTACGGTTGGTTATTGGATTTGTAGTATTGTCAGTGTCAATTATCTGGTCTAATATTTTATACAATTCTATCATAGATTTTAATCTATATCAGGATGTGGAAATTACACTTTTGATGTGTCTGAAATATATTTTTTATTCAAATAGATACGTCCAATTAATAATCATAATTATTGCAATACTTGGTTTATTTAAATCTAATTACATCGGTTGGATTGCCATTGCGAATATTTTCTATTTTTCATTGTTTGATATGATTTTCGTGGCATTGCCGCAAGTTCTGAGTCAATATTCTCCTTCTTTTTTGGAGTATTTAGTGGTTCTGATTCCATTAATCATTATTGCCATTTTAAACTCCTTTCAAATACTTTCAAAGTATAATATCAGATCTCGAGATAAACTCAAACTTAATGTCAATGCAATGACATTAAGTTTGCTTTTTGTAAGTTACCGAGCTTATTTGCTTCTCTACTTTAATTTTGGTTACTGGGAAATACTGGAAAAAATAAAGTAAGCTATTCTCCGCCATTCTTGGTCTTGTCCCTAAGGGATGCCTTTGGGGTGACCAACAATTCTCCACAGCCTTTCGATCCAGTCTTTCAATTTCAATAAGATTACTCTCTTCACCTCCCTGTTGGTCGGCTTGTTCGAAATGACAATAAAAATGTGAGTGTGAAAATAAAATGTCATCTCGACGGTAGGAGAGATCTTAACGTCATTATATGTGTGAACAAAAAAATAGCTCAAGGTTTAAACCCTGAGCTATTTTTTGATTTTGTTACGAGCGGATCGAGATATCTCATTGATATTTCTCCCGCTGGTCTAAATGACAACTACTCCTCTTCTTTCTTCTCTTTCTTAGAAGCTTTTTTCTTCTTTATGGAGATGGTTAGTTCATCTGCTTTAGCCTTGTGATCCGCTACTAAGGTTTCACCTTCAGCGACTTCGCCTTTAAGGATCTCCTCAGCGATTGGGTCCTCCAAGTACTTCTGGATTGCTCGATTCAGTGGCCTTGCACCGTATTGAGAATCGTAGCCCTTGTCAGACAAGAAATCCTTGGCTTTATCCGTCAATTCGATGTTGTAGCCCAAGTCGATGATTCGCTCTAGCAACTTATCCAACGTGATATCGATGATCTTGTGAATATGCTGTCTTTCCAATGAATTGAAAGTAATCACGTCATCCAATCTATTCAAGAACTCCGGACTGAAAGTCTTCTTCAAAGCACTTTGAATCGTTGACTTCATCACCTCATCCAAGTTGTCCTGCTTATTTTTATTCATGAAGCCGATGCCAGCTCCAAAATCTTTCAAGTCACGAACACCTATATTTGAAGTCATGATGATAATGGTATTACGAAAATCTACTTTTCGTCCCAAACCATCAGTGAGAATTCCATCGTCGAGCACTTGTAGCAAGATGTTGAATACATCAGGGTGCGCTTTTTCGATCTCATCCAATAGCACCACGCTATATGGCTTTCTTCTTACTTTCTCAGTCAACTGACCACCTTCTTCGTATCCCACGTATCCTGGAGGTGCTCCTACGAGTCTCGATACAGAGAATTTCTCCATATACTCACTCATGTCGATTCTTACGAGCGCATCATCTTTATCGAATAGATATTGTGAAAGCACTTTCGCCAGCTCAGTTTTACCTACGCCAGTAGGACCCAAGAATACAAATGAACCGATGGGTTTCTTTGGATCTTTCAAGCCTACTCTGGTCCGCTGAATGGCTTTCGCCAATTTCTCAATAATCTCATCTTGACCAATGATCTTTTTCTTAAGATCATCTTTCATGCCGAGCAACTTGTTGCTTTCTTTCTGAGCAACACGCTTGGCCGGCACACCAGTCATCATGGCGATTACTTCAGCCACGCTGTCTTCGTCTACTGTGAATCGTTGAGACTTGGTCTCTTCTTCCCATTTCGCTTTAGCTGTTTCCAGTTGCTCGATGAGTTTTTTCTCTTTGTCGCGAAGTTGCGCTGCTTCTTCGTATTTCTGGCTTTTCACCACCTGATTTTTTTGCACCTTGATGTCTTCTATAGACTCTTCGAGGCTTACAATTTCGTCAGGCACATAAATATTGTTAATGTGAACTCTTGATCCTGCTTCGTCCATCACATCGATGGCCTTGTCCGGCAAGAATCTGTCGCTGATATAGCGGTCTGATAAATTCACACAAGCTTCGATCGCCTCTTCTGTGTAGTTCACATTGTGGTGACTTTCGTACTTGTCTTTGATATTATTCAAGATCTGCTTGGTCTCATCCGGCGTCGTGGCATCTACCATTACGATCTGGAATCTACGAGCCAAAGCCCCATCTTTTTCTATATACTGTCTGTATTCGTCCAGCGTAGTCGCCCCGATGCATTGAATTTCTCCACGAGCCAAGGCTGGTTTAAACATGTTGGAAGCATCTAGTGAGCCAGAAGCTCCACCAGCACCAACTATGGTGTGTAATTCGTCAATAAAAAGAATCACTTCAGGAGATTTTTCAATCTCATTCATGACCGCTTTCATTCTTTCCTCGAATTGACCTCTATATTTTGTGCCTGCAACTAATGAGGCCAAATCAAGTGTGACCACTCTTTTGCCAAACAATACACGAGATACTTTTTTCTGAATGATTCGTAGGGCTAGACCTTCCGCAATGGCAGTTTTACCTACACCAGGCTCTCCAATCAGAATAGGATTATTTTTCTTTCTTCGACTCAATACCTGAGCGACTCGCTCAATTTCTTTATCACGACCAACGATAGGATCCAAAGCGTCATCTTCAGCCATTTTCGTCAAATCACGCCCAAAGTTGTCTAAAACAGGTGTTCTTGACTTATCGCCACCTTTGGCTGATTCTTTGCTCGATGAGGAACCTCCTCCAGCACCGCTTCCAGAACCAAAGAGTCTAGAGGAGTCTTCGTCCGGTTCGTCCGTATCAGACGATCCCATTGGATGCTCGGTTTGATATTCTAGTAGTTCTTTCACTACATCGTAGGCCACATCAAATTTGTCCAATATCTGAGTGCCAATATTATCTTCATCTCTTAAAATAGAAAGCAACAAATGCTCGGTGCCAATCAAATGACTCTTGAAGATTTTTGCTTCTAGGTAAGTGATCTTTAAAACTTTCTCTGATTGGCGAGTAAGTGGAATGTTGGCTAAGTTCTTCACATTGTTTGTGGCAGAACCTTTAGTCGCCTTTTCTATAGAAGCTCTCAGCTCGTCCAAAGACACACCTAGTTTTTTCAATAAGCTCACTGCTACTCCTTCTCCTTCGCGGATCATGCCTAATATCAGATGCTCAGTTCCGATATAATCATGACCCAGTCTCAACGCTTCTTCTCTGCTCAGCGAAATGACTTCCTTTACCCTATTTGAAAACTTTGCTTCCATATGCTACTTAGTGTGTAGTAAAAATAAATTTTAATCTTATAAAATCTAAACATTAATCCAAAAACGAAATAATTAATTGTTTCGTTTCCTGACTTTAGAATTTATAAGTATTTGTTTGCATCCGGCCCAACGCAGCTGAGTAAATCCAGAATACTCAGGTTAGCTGCAAATTTGCTACCAAACAATTGTTGATACGGAATTGGCGTGAAATACGCTCTGCAAATATAATCTGATTTGGGATGGATTACCGAACGAATATCCTCCATTTCGTCGAATGGCCCTTTTTCATAGGTGGATGTGTATTTTATCTTGGCGTCAATATTGAGCACTTTGAGACAGAATGTCAGCACTTCGTTGTTTAAAGCTAAAAGCGTTTCGTGTTTTTTGAATAAAATTTTATGGAGATAGGGCTCATAAAATTCAAAAAAAGGGGATTTGTTGTAGGCTGAGATGATAGCTCGCCAATGGTTGTTGAGCCACTTTTGTCCATAATCGATTTTGATTTCGTCCATGGGAATATTCTTATTTCCACCGATCATTGGAATGGCCAGAGGTAAAATTCGGTTCGCGTCTAATATGTAACAGCGATTACGATAAGTCTGTTTGACGAAGTGTTCTTTGGTTTCAATCCAAACTTCCTTTCGGTTTTTGATAACACTGAAATACTCTAAACAGGGGAAATATTGGCTCTCTATTAGTGTTTTCATAGATAATCCCCCAAATCTCCGAGCCCTTCTCTGACCAGCTCTGGTTCATCAGAAGTGCAGTCTACCACGGTACTGGCCACCACTTCTCCGTAGCCACCATCTATGACGATATCTACCAGACCCTCATATTTCTCATAAATGAGTTCTGGATCTGTTGAATATTCTAAAACTTCATCGTCGTCATGTATGGAAGTGGTGATGATCGGATTACCCAATACTCTCACAATTTCTCTTGGAATATTATTGTTTGGGACTCTGATACCAACGGTTTTTTTTGATGCATTCAGCAATTTCGGGACCTTGTTGCTGGCATTGAGAATGAAGGTAAATGGACCAGGTAAGGCCTTTTTCATGAGCTTGAAGACTGGATTTGGCAAAGATTTGGTATACTCTGAAATGTGGCTCAAGTCATAGCAGATAAAAGAGAAATTCGATTTTCCTTTGATTTGCTTAAGTCTTCTAATTTTATCAATGGCCTTGGTATTAAAAATACTGCAACCCATGCCATACACCGTGTCAGTGGGATAAATGATCACCCCTCCATTTTTAAGTGTTTTTACAATGGTGTCTATTTTTTGAGGGTCGGGGTTTTCCTCGTATAGCTTGATGAGTTGTGTCTCCATGATTTCGAGGCTAAATTTAAAACAAATGGTTCAAGATTATTCTAAATAATTACTTTTGCCGCCGATGGATAAAAAGAAAATAGTATTGGGCTCGGCAATTGTGGCTTTCTCCATGATGCTTTCCTCTTTTGGATTTTACTTTTGGCAGATGATCTATTCTCCGAATTTTTTGGTAGAGCAGGATTCAAAGCCACTGATGATTCGTACAGGATCATCCTTTAAAGATGTACAGAATCAATTGTACAGTGGCCGTTACGTGAATGATTTGGTGTCATTCAGTTTCTTGTCTAAGATGATGGATTATGATAAACTCGTAAAACCAGGGCTGTATCTGATCGAACCAGAAATGACAAATATCCAGGTCATTCGAATGCTTCGGTCTGGGGATCAAACGGAAGTGAATGTGACTTTCAACAATGCACGATTATTGGCTGATTTGCCAGAAAAGCTCACCAGAAACCTGGAAATGACTGAAGAGCAATTGGCTGAGCTAATTCTCAATGATTCCATTCAGCAATTACTAGGATTTGATAGTTTGAATTTTATTGGGATGTTTATTCCAAATACCTACAAAATGTGGTGGACTACCAATCCGGAGAATTTACTTGGTCGCCTCAAAAAGGAATATGATAAATTTTGGAATGAAGAGCGTTTGGCGAAAGCAGCAAAAATGGGACTAACACCTAAAGAAATTTCGGTTTTAGCGTCTATCGTTCAAGCCGAAACGATCCAAAGCGATGAGTTAAAAGTGGTGGCTGGACTTTATTATAATAGAATTCGCAGAGGTATTCCTTTGATGGCGGATCCTACTTTGGTATTTGCTAGTGGAGATTTTGAAATTCGTCGAGTATTGAACAAGCACAAAAAAATAAATTCTCCTTACAACACCTATTTGAACGCTGGTTTGCCTCCGGGACCAATCAATATGCCGAATATCAATTCTTTGGATGCAGTATTGAATTACGACAAACACAAATATTTATATATGTGTGCTAAGGAAGACTTTTCTGGGAGGCATAATTTTGCCACCAACTTAATCGATCACAATCGAAACGCAGAGAAATTTCAGCGAGCGATGAATAAGGCTGGGATTTATAAGTGAGAGTGAATGCTCAAAACAATATTGTCATTTCGTAGCGCAGCGGAGAAATCTCATTAGCGTAACGCAGAATGATAAAATTTCTCCCACCGGTCGAAATGACAAGACTTGTGATTTGTTTATTGTAATTTGGAGATTTATTCTACCATGAAAGAACACTCGTTTTTCAATGACGTCTATGAAGTCGTAAAACTCATCCCAGAAGGAAGGGTGACCAATTATGGTGCGATTGGGAAATATTTGGGTTCCGGATTGAGTGCGAGAATGGTAGGCTGGGCGATGAATGCGGCTCATGGTCAGCATGATGTGCCCGCTCATAGAGTAGTGAATGCACAAGGTTTGCTCACAGGCAAAATGCATTTTGCGACACCGTCATTGATGCAGGAAAAACTGGAGGCTGAAGGATTGACTATTATCAAAGACAAAATCCAAAACTTCAAAACGCACTTTTGGGATCCAGCTTTGGAGCTCGAATTATGATTTTTTGATTAGGGCTATGAGTCCGATGAAAGTTAAAAGTCCATTTAATAAGAGCAGTTCAAAACCGAATTTGTAACCTCCAAGCCACTCCATGGAGTTTTCATTAATGATATAGGTCAGTATCGGAGCGGCAACGCAAACTATCGGAATCCATTGATCTTCGACCTTATTTTTGGTAAATAACCCGAAAGCATACAAACCAAGTAGTGGGCCATAAGTATAGCCTGCAACACGGAAAACTGAGTTGATCACACTGTCGTCATTGATGGCCTGAAAAATCAGAATGACTAAAAAAATCAAAACAGAAAAGCCAAGATGAACAAGCATCCTGTTTTTGCTATCGCTTTTGCTCGGATCTTTGTCCAGAAAGTCAATATAGAAGGAGGTCGTCAAAGCTGTCAAAGCAGAATCAGCACTTGAGTACGCAGCAGCAGTTACACCTAGTAAAAACACAACGCCACCAAAAATGCCGAAATGATTTAAAGCCAAATAAGGAAAAAGCGCATCAGTGGTATTGGTTAAATCAATTTGATTGATTTCTACGAAATGATAAAGTAGAACGCCTAAAGAAAGAAATAGAAGATTGGCAAAAATCAAAACTACGCTAAACCAGAATACATTCTTCTGGGCGTCGCCTAGTGATCGACAAGTCAAATTCTTTTGCATCATGTCCTGATCCAACCCAGTCATGACTATGGCAATGAAAGCTCCTGCAAAAAATTGTTTGAAAAAGTTACGGGGAGCTTGCCAGTCCCAAATGAATGTGTCTGATAATTCGCTGGATTGAACCACTTGCATCAAACCTCCAAAAGACAAGTCCAGCTGACTACCAATTATAGAAATACTGATGCCTACGGCTAGAAGCATAAATAGCGTTTGAAGTGTATCTGTCCAAACGATGGTCTTTATTCCGCCCTTGAAAGTATAGAGCCAGATCAATGCGATCGTTGCAAATACAGAAACAGAGAATGGAATATTGAACGCATCGAAAAAGGCAATCTGTAAGACTGTGGCAACTAAAAATAACCTGAAGGAAGCGCCTATAACTCTTGAAATAAGAAAGAAGAAAGCACCGGTTTTGTAGGCACTTTTGCCAAACCTGGAATCCAAATATTGATAAATGGAAACCAGATTCATTTTATAATATAGCGGCAGCAAGACCGTAGCAATTACAAAATAACCCAACAGATAACCAATCACCATTTGAAAATACGCCCAATGGCTATTCCCAACTTCTCCTGGAACAGAGATAAAAGTAACTCCCGAAAGCGAAGCACCAATCATCCCAAAGGCAACCAAATACCAAGGAGATTGTCTATTGGCTGTAAAAAATGATTCGGCGTCCGAATTTTTGGAAGTGAAATGAGCAATGGTCATCAGCAGGATAAAATATCCAGCAATGACAGAAAACACCAATAATGGACTCATGGGTAAGCTATTGTTTTTTGATTGTGGCAAACATACTGATTCTTGTCATAGGAAGTAATCAATGCATTTCTGACGATCTTCGGTTTAATGAATTAAATTGCGAGTCGGTTTGTTGGTAAGGCAATACGGAAAAGTGAAAACGAAGAATTGAGATTATAATGGCAGAAGTAACAAATATATATTTCAACAATGAGGATCCTCATTGTAAAGAATTTGCTAAGGTGTTGAATGGAAGAGTGAACGAATACTTTAAGACCAAGGGGATCTCAAAATACGGAAATGGAGAAATGTACTTCAAAACTTTTTTTATGCTCACTCTGTTTTTTGCTCCTTTTGCAGCCATTATTTATTTTGAGCCAGTTTGGTACATCGCTTTAGGGTTGGCCATTTTGATGGGGCTGGGAATGGCTGGAATTGGTTTGGGTATCATGCATGATGGAAACCATGGTTCTTATTCCAAGCACAAATGGGTGAACAACCTGATGGGCTACACGCTCAACTTAGTAGGTGCTAATGCCATGAATTGGAAAATTCAGCACAATGTGAAGCACCACACCTATACCAACATCGAAGACCACGATGAAGACATTGAACCAAAGGCTATACTTAGGTTTTCTCCTGCTACACCACTTAAAAAAGTGCATAAATATCAATACTTGTATGTCTGGTTTTTCTATTCTTTGGGTACTTTCTTTTGGGTGACCATCAAGGATTTTGCGAAAATCACGAGATACAAGAAGGAAGGCATTTTACATAAAAATGTAGGAAGTGTAGCTAAAGAGTATGCCATTCTAATTGCAACAAAGATCATCTATTTCTCATGGGTGATTGGTATTCCAGTATTGTTTACCTCTTATTCTGGTGGAGAGATTTTTCTAGGCTATTTCATCATGCACTTGGCTGCGGGTTTGGGAGTGGGTGTCATATTCCAACCGGCACATTTATTGCCAGAAGTTGAGTATCCAGAGCCGGATGAAAATGGCAAAATGAAATACTCTCGTTTTGTACATCAGCTGTATACTTCCGTGAATTTTGCTAATGGCAGCAAATTGGTGACTTGGTATGGAGGTGGTTTGAATTTTCAAGTAGAGCATCATTTGTTTCCACATATCTGTCATGTGCACTATGTGAATATCGCTCCGATTGTGAAAGAAACGGCTGCTGAATTTAACATCCCATATCATGCCAAGAAAGGTTTCTTTGAAACACTAAGTGAGCACACAAAAATGCTCAAGTGGCTAGGAACACCTGACAGTCAACTGGCAGCAGTGAAGGCCTGATTTATTTCTCGTACCAAAAGGGAATGGTAGCGAGCCATTCATACTCCGGTGTCTTTTCCGAATCAAGATAGATTTGCTCGATTTTTAAAATATTCTCCCCTTTTTTGAATCGATCTGTTGGGATAGTTGTAATAATTCCCTTTTGATCCTTAGAAGGATGGATATAGAATCGGTACTTCAAGTCTGAATAGACAGAATCATTAATTGACAGACGATAGAAATCACTTAGGCAATTAATCAATTGATCAAAATTTTCATCTGAAAATCGTTGACTTCCTATATTTAAGTTTCCGTCTTTAAATTTTGTGCTAAATCGCCAGTTGAGACCATCTTCTTTTAAAGGGATGAAATCGTCACAATGCTTTTTTATTTCAGGGTTGTCAGCCGCATCGTATCTTAGAAATACTCTGAAGTAAGGTTTGTCCAAATAATCAGAACTGATACTTGCCCGATTGATGTAATCGTCAGACGAACGTTGATCATCATAATAATTTGCTGACACAACATATTCATTTGTTTTGTCCGGAAAATACTGGTGCTGGTCAAATTTGAATATTAAGGAAAGAAATAGAAGAAAACCCACAAGGGTATATACCATTCGAATTCTGCGTTTGGAGAATTTGCTAATCATGTAGTAGTAGATACTTCTACTGAGTACAGACAACGTTATGATATTATAGAACCGATAAAAGGGGTAATAGACCTTGGCAATCCATTTGAATTTCTTGAAAAAACCGAGTGTAAAATAATCGATCATATAGATCAATCCAGTAATCAATAAAACCGGAAAGACTACTAGGGCAGTAAGGACAATGGCTGGATCAAGCCAATCAGGAGTGATGTCTGAGACGAAGTTGAGTACTAGAGCCGTTAGCCCGAAGAGTAAGAGATATAAACCGAAGGCCATTAAAATGGAAATGACTAAAAAAGCAAAGGCAAAAATGACACTGCAGATTTCATCTAGTTTGATGACTAACTGATCCAAGCTGATTACTTTCTTCTTCAATCGCTCAGTAAAAAAAAAAGAGTAATTAAGATCAGTGAAATTAATCTTTGACTGAACGGAACGAAGTCCAATAGTTCCAATCCAAAAACCACGAAGCATCAAATGAGTAATTAAGCAAAATGTAAGAGCTTCTAAGGACTTGTATACCAGTCCGATAAATAGGTAAAGCATACTGTATTGCCCCGATCTAAAATCGAATTGATACTCTAACTCAGTAATGAACCCCTCAAATGAAATGGTAGCTTGTATCAATAAAAAAATGGTGAATGCAGATACAAGCAGTTCAAGCTGCCAACTTTCGCGCTCCAGTTTGTTGAGCCAATCACTGATCTGATCTTTGCTTTTGTCGCTCATTTAGATTTTGGTTTTCCTAAATTTAGCAGAAGCGTGACTTAATCCAATTGGCCTGAGAATAATATTTTTATGGTCTACTTTCATAGCAAACCTCAAACGACTGATTATTTAATGTCTGGCCAGTCATTTGACATTAATAAATACTCATCCTTGGATAAGGAGGGTGGGAGGATTGATGTGTAGATAAATTATTGATGAGACCCTTCAAAAGCCTGCTTCAAGTCAGCAATAATATCCTCGATGTGCTCTAGACCAGCAGAAATTCGAATGAGATTTGGAGCGATTCCAGTTGCTGCCCTCTCTTCATCCGTCAATCGGGCGTGTGTGGTAGAAGCTGGATGAGTCACTATCGTACGGGTGTCTCCGAGGTTTGCAGTAAGGCTGCACATTTCTATGCTGTTGAGAAATTGACGACCTCTTTCTACACCTCCTTTGATCCCAAAACACACCATGCCACCACCACTTTTCATTTGTTTTTTGGCAATTTCATATTGAGGGTGAGAAGGTAGGAAAGGATAGCGTACCCACTCTACATGCTCATTGGCCTCAAGCCATTCGGCTAATTTTATGGCATTGTCGCCGTGCTTATCCATTCGAACGGCTAAGGTTTCCAAACTTTTTGACAAGACCCAAGCATTGAAAGGGGAAAGCGCTGGTCCTGTGCTACGGCTGAAAGTGTAAATTTCTTTGATCAAATTTGCTCTGCCTACGATCATGCCTCCCATGACACGGCCTTGACCATCGAGATATTTGGTAGCAGAATGTATCACTAAATCCGCACCGTATTCAATTGGTAATTGTAAATAGGGCGTGGCAAAGCAGTTGTCTACAATGAGAATCAAATTGTTTTTTTTGGCAAAAGCTCCCGCAAACTCCAAGTCGATGAGTTCAATGCCAGGGTTAGTCGGCGTTTCTAAAAATAAGACTTTGGAGTTGGGCTGAACTTTGCTCTGCCAGCTGTCTGTATCGTCTAGATCCAAATAAGTGCTTTCTATTTGGTACTTAGGTAGGAATTTGGTTATGACCGAATGCGAAGATCCAAAAATAGAGCGACAAGAAAGCAAATGATCTCCAGCATTCAATAGCGTAGCGAAGGTAGAAAATACAGCCGCCATGCCAGTAGCCGTGGCATAGCCTGCTTCAGCTCCTTCCAGCGCACACATTTTGTCAATGAATTCGGTGGTGTTGGGGTTGGTGAATCGACTGTAAGTATTTCGGTCTATTTCTTCGGCAAAAGTGGCTCGCATTTCTTCGGCATCATCAAATACGAAACTAGAAGTGAGATACATGGGCGAGGAATGTTCCTTCTCATGTGTGGTTTCAATTTGAGTTCTGATGGCGTTGGTTTCGAAATGTTTATACTTTTTCATAGAAAGGCCTTCAATAATTCTAACAGTTTTTTGCAAATATGTGAAGTTCGTATCTAAAATGGATTCTTACCGTGAACTATTATGGTACATTTATTAGGTTTGCGCCTTCAAATTTTACTATGAGCCAAACAGCCTCTATATATCAGTACAAGGAACCTTTTGAACTAGAAAGAGGTGGCGTGCTTCCACAACTTGAAATAGCATATCACACCTATGGCGAAATGAATTCAGATAAATCCAATGTGGTTTGGGTGTTTCATGCGCTTACAGCTAGTTCTGATGCTTTGGATTGGTGGCCCGGCCTATTTGATGCTGATTGTGCAATCAACCCAGATAAACATTTCATTGTTTGTGCGAATATTTTAGGTTCAACCTATGGTACTACAGGTCCTCATTCAGTAAATCCAGAAACTGGTAAACCTTATTTTTCTGATTTCCCGATGATTACAATCAGGGATATGGTCAAAGCACATCAAGTGTTGAGAGACTATTTAGGGATTAAAAAAATTGCTATTGGTATAGGTGGGTCGATGGGTGGCTTTCAGACTTTTGAATGGGCTGTGCAAGAACCGGATACTTTTGAGAAGTTGATATTGGTAGCTACAGCTCCTAAGGAATCTCCTTGGAGAATAGGTACACACGCGACGCAGCGTCTGGCAATAGAAGCGGATGCAACTTGGAAGGGTCATTCTGTCAATGCTGGAGCCAAAGGAGTGGCAGCATCTAGAGCAATTGGTATATTGTCTTATCGAAATCACAGAATATTTGAACAAACGCAGTCGGATACTGAGGAGAAAGTCGATGATTTCAGAGCGGAATCTTATATCCGCTACCAAGGTGACAAATTGGTGAATCGAGGCTTTAGTGGTTATATGTTGTGGAATTTATCTAAGGCGTTAGATAGTCATGATATAGGACGAGGTCGTGGCGGATTGATAGAAACGCTTGAACGTTTGAAAACGCCCATCTTACAAATCGGAATTTCTTCTGATCTATTGTTTGCAATAGAAGAACAACGTACAATTTCAGATCATTTGATCAATGTCTATTATCATGAAATTCATTCCAAATTTGGTCATGATGGGTTTCTTACAGAAACTGAGAAGATCAATGAGTTGATTGCTGATTTTATTTGAATACTATATCTTTTCTATTCTTTTTACCAATGATTCGCGTCCGTTGTCTATTCTTATCAAATAGATGCTTGGTTTTAAGTCAGATAAGAACTCATTGATTTCGTTCTCCAAACCTTCAAAAGTTAAAGCAGTCGATGTCCATAGGGTTTGACCAGTCAGATTTGTAATTGTCAACTTGTTGACCAGCCCAGAATGGCCTCTCAGTTTCATATAATTGGAAACGGGGTTTGGATAAATATCTAACTGACGTCCAAGTTCATCAGATACATAAATGGTTTTACTGTACTCAAAAGCACCATCGTAATCTATCTGCTTTAATCTGTAGTACCAGTTCGATGGTGTAATTGCATGGAAAGTATAATTCTTTGTAGTATTGATAGTTCCATATCCCTCCACAAACCCGATGTTCTCAAAAGATATTCCATCTAAGCTATTTTGAACATAAAATCCTTTGTTGTTAATTTCACTGGCTGTTTGCCAATTGAGTAGTGTAGAACCATCCATCGCTATTTGACCTGTAAAACTTGTGAGTTCCACAGGTAAATCATCGCAAGTTCCAGAGCACGATTCATTGCCGGTCCACCCTGTATCATCGCCGCCATTGTCATTAATATCTTCAGTTACCGTAATTGTGCCTGACCCACTAATTGTCCCCATACCATTTAGGTTTAAAGAACCTCCAACTTGTGCATTTCCATCTAATTGAATGGATCCAGAGTTAGAACCTGCCGGATTACCAATGTTCAGATTGCCTGTAGTTTGAAGAGATCCCCCTGGTGTTCCTCCTTCAACTATTAGGGAGCCTCCATTGACTATTACTAATAATCCACCGGATCCGTTGACAATGAGTGTGCCACCGTTTTCAACTAATATAGTCGCCCCATTAACTCTGTACCGAGTGGTTACAGTCAAAGTCAGCGTAGCACCATTTTCTATTGTAATGTCTTCAGTTCCATTCATGCTATCACCAGAATCACTACAAGGAGATATTGCTGAAGTAATTGTATGAGGCCCTCCAGTCGTGATATCTGCTGGGCACTGAGCTTGCAAATTATTTTTAGATCCTAATAGAATGGCTACCAAGAAAATGGCTAATAAGGGAAGAAATAATTTAGTCTCTTTCATTTTTTCAAAATTTAAAAGTACTAAAAAAATAATACAACTTGGACTGAGCTAATAATAATCTCTTTTTAATGCATATTATTGATGCTATGACTGTAATATTCGATGAACTTAAGAATTGAAAGGCTGTTGATTTGGTGTAGGGTTTTCCTGCCGTTTCCAAAAGGTTATTTTATCTTCGTGTGACAAAAGTTACAAACCCATAGTTTTGACTAGCGTACATTTGCAATAAGATATCCAAAAAGGAATTACTATGAAAATAGAACAGATATACACAGGTTGCCTTGCACAAGGTGCTTACTACATTCAAAGTGGAAATGAAGCAGTTATTATTGACCCCTTGAGAGAAGTTGATTCTTATATAGAAAAGGCGAAGGAGAATGGAGCAACCATAAAATACATCTTTGAAACTCACTTTCACGCAGATTTCGTTTCAGGTCATGTAGACTTGGCAAAGAAGACAGGAGCCGAAATTGTATTTGGTCCAACAGCGACTACCGAGTTTGATAGCTATATTGGAACTGATGATGAAATTTTCGAGGTGGGAAAAGCAAAAATTAAATTGCTGCACACGCCTGGACATACCATGGAGAGTAGTACTTTTTTGCTCATAGATGAAGACGGAAAAGAAAAAGCTATTTTCTCAGGAGATACTTTGTTTATAGGAGATGTAGGAAGACCAGATCTAGCTGTGAAATCGGATTTAACTGAAGAGGATCTTGCAGGTTTTTTATTTGACAGTCTACGAAATAAAATCATGACTTTGCCAGATCATGTGGTGGTATATCCAGCCCATGGAGCTGGTTCGGCATGTGGTAAAAATATGTCGTCCGAGACGTGGGACACGCTGGGCAATCAAAAGAAAACAAACTACGCCTTGCGAGCAGATATGAGCAAGAAAGAGTTTATCAAAGAAGTAACTGAGGGAATTATGCCGCCACCACAGTATTTTGCTAAAAATGCCATGATGAACAAGTCGGGCTATGAAAGTATAGATACTGTGATGGAAACCGGAACAGTGGCCTTGGACGTAGAGACTTTCGAAGCCATGGCCAACCATGAAGGAGCGATGGTTCTTGATACGCGTCACCAAAATGACTTTGTAAAAGGACATATCCCTAACTCTATTTTTATTGGTATTGACGGAAACTTTGCCCCATGGGTAGGTGCTTTGATTACAGATTTGAAACAACCGATTGTGTTTTTAGCTGATGAGGGACGTGAAGAAGAAGTAGTCACGCGTCTGTCCAGAGTAGGGTATGACAATACGTTAGGGTATTTGAAAGGTGGTTTGGCCGCTTGGGAAGCTGCCGGTAAAGAAACTGACACGTTGGAATCTATTACTCCACAAGAATTTGAAGGTAGAATGAGTGAGGGCAATTTGGATGTGCTTGACGTAAGGAAACCAAGTGAATTTGAGGCAGAACACGTGGAAGAGTCGGCTATTTTCCCATTAGACTTTATCAATACACACATGAGTGAGGTAGACACCAATCATAAATATTATGTGTATTGCGCTGGTGGATATCGATCTGTGATTGCTTCTTCTATTATGAAATCACGTGGTATTCACGATTTAGTGAATGTGGAAGAGGGTTTCAAAGGAATCAGCCAAACTGGAATAAAAACAACGGAATATGTTTGTCCGTCAACTTTAAAATAGAATAGGATGTATCAGAATATTGATGAAATAGATTTTGCAGAGAAGTTTGAAGCAGATGCCAACGGCGTGTTGCTTGATGTGAGAACTCAGGAAGAATACGATGGCGGATTCATCGCTGGCTGTGAGTTGATGGATATTTTCCAGCCAGACTTCAAAAGCAAACTAGAAGGACTGGACAAGTCCAAAAACTACTATGTGTACTGCCGGAGTGGCAATCGTAGTGGACAGGCTTGCGGCTTGATGGCTCAGATGGGTTTCACTGGAGAACTCTATAACCTTGAAGGAGGAGTTTTGGGTTGGACACAGGATTTAGAATATTGAAAAATGAGTCAATTGATTGAAGAAGAGGATAAGCTGGAAAAAGTGGCCTTCATACTGAAGACTATCGGTCATCCGGTGAGATTAAAAATTCTTTCGTTGTTATCCGAATTTCAGCAAATGAGCGTCAATGAGATTAGTGAAAAATGTGAGGTAGAGCAATCGCTCATCTCACATCACTTGACCAACATGAAGCTCAAAGGTGTACTTCAGAGCGAAAGAGAAGGTAAGAGTATTTACTACAGCATCAAGTTGATGGAGGTACTCAATGTGATAGACTGTATGTCTAAATGTAAGATTTAAAAAAATTTACACTTAAATATGAAAATATTAACATATATACATAATAATATATCAAAGTTACTGACAGTGATTTTGATTATAGCAACGGCCTATCAGAGCCTGGCTCAGGCTAAGAAGCCTATGACTATAGAAGAGGTCATTGGAAAAGTACAGCAGCAAAATTGGGATTTGAAAAAGATGAACCAGCAAGTAGGCATGGCTTCATCAGAAAGTAAATCCGCCAATTCCGTGTTTTTGCCGTCAGTCAATTTTACGGAGACATTTACCAATACCACAGATCCTATGTTGGCTTTTGGAACCAAATTAGGTCAATCGTCGATCGAACAAGCTGATTTTATTCCTGCTGTTTTGAATGACCCAGATCAGATTTCAAATTTCAGTACTAGCATCAATGTTGAGCAGCCACTTTTTAATCTGGATGGTCTTTATGGACGAAAGGCTGCTCGCAAACAATCGGAAGCAAGCCTTTATAATAGGGAATGGATTCAAAAGATGATGGTCATCAAGGCCAAAAGCCTCTATTATCAATTGGTGCTGTCGAAACGTGCTGAGCAGGTGATGATGCAAATGAAAAGTGCGTCAGCTGCTAATCAAGAAGTGGCTCAGGGATTATTTGATCAGGGGATCATTACTCTTGCTGATTTACTCGGGGCTCAATTGCGATTGAAGCAAGTAGAAAGCGAATGGCTTAAGGCCAAACATCAAGTAGAACGATCTAATTCGGAATTGCTCCAACAAATGGGTGAAACGGATTCGTATCAAATCGACCCTGTGGATTCATTGCCTATTCCTCTGGAGGCTCAAAGTATGTTGTCAGATTCCAAGATTTCTCAGGAAAGGGCTGACTTGAAAGCATTGAAACTCAAGGCAGAAGCCGCGGAATTTGGATGGCTATCTCAGAAGGGGAGTTTTGCTCCTAGGATCAATGCTTTTGGTAGGTACACTTTCAATGATACACAGTTTTTCGGTACGCAAGGCAATAATTACCTAGTTGGTGTACAACTCAAATGGGATATTTTCAATGGAGGAAAGCAACTAGGAGCCACTCAAAAAGCTCGATACGAAAGTCAGTTTGCACAAATTGAATTGGAAGAAACGCAAAGCCGAGCTCATCATGAGTTGCACCAACTCAAAAATGATTTCGAGCTTTCTATCAAACAAATTGAGTTGGCGGGTTTAAGTGCCGATCAAGCTAGAGAGTTGCTCCAAATCCGTCAAGATAGATTTGGCCAAGGAATGGAAAAAACTTCTGATCTGCTCATGGCAGAATCTAATTACATGAATCAGGAAATACAATTATTAAAAGCACAGCATGCCTATCTGCAATTGATGTTTCAGTTGGAGGCGGCTATATCAGAAAATCTAACAGATGAAAATCTTTAAAACGCATAAACGATGAA
The DNA here is from genome assembly GCF_039969095.1 of Reichenbachiella sp. Lineage (GTDB taxonomy): Bacteria > Bacteroidota > Bacteroidia > Cytophagales > Cyclobacteriaceae > Reichenbachiella. The sequence goes on along the minus strand of NZ_JBDVOL010000008.1, from coordinate 47,436 downwards.
ATCAATATTTAGAATATCAACCACACTAGCTGCAGTGATTTGGTTAGTCGCCTGTGGCACTGAAAATAAGCCAGAAAGCACTGAAAAGATTCCAATGAAAGTAGTAGTTCAGCAAGTGGAAGAGCAAGACTTTACCAGTACATTATTGTATGCAGGTCAAGTGGTTTCACTTAACCAATCAGTATTAAGTACAAAAACAATGGGACAGGTGAGTCAAGTTCTTGTAAAAGCTGGGGATCATGTTTCAGTAGGAGACTTGTTGGTTACGATTAAAAGCAAAGGCGTGAATGCACAATTAGCTTCTGCTAAAGCTATGTTGGATGAGGCTATTGCTGTTCAAGCAAATGCCGACAAATCAATGGAACGAATGAGTAACCTTAAAGCTCAAGGCAGTGCGACACAGGAACAGTTGGATCAAGCAATGACAGCCAGGGATATGGCGAATGCAAGGGTAAATTCAGCTCGTCATCAAGTGGCAAATGTGGAAGAGTTATTGTCCTATGCGAATATTAGGTCACATATTGATGGATTTGTATCTGCAAAATATGTGAACCCTGGAGATATGGCCAATCCTGGCAGTCCACTGCTTGCCTTAGAATCTACGCAGCAGCTTAAGATTGACATTAACGTACCCGAGTTTGAAGTGGGTTTATTCAATGAAGGTGATGAGGTTACAATCTATTTGAATGCATTCAAGGATCAAACTTTTAAAGGTTTCGTCGATAAGGTTATACCGTCTTCGGCTTATTCTGGAACGCAATTTAAAGTATCCGTCCTTATGGAAAATGCTCCGAAGTCTGTAATGCCAGGCATGTTTGGTCGGGTAGAACGTCAGGGTGCCAGTATCAAGAAAGTCATTATTCCAGCATCTGCTTTGAATAGTAGAGGCCAACTGACAGGCGTGTTTGTAATTAGTGATCAAAATGAGGCCATGCAGAGATGGTTGAGACTGGGACGAGAATCAGGTCAAGGGTATGAAGTGCTCGCTGGTCTTGACTTAGGAGAACAGTTCATTGTTTCTAGCGAAGGGCTCTTGAAAGATGGTATGAAAGTTACAACTACAAAATCAAAATAAAATGAGTGGATTAGCAGGGAATTTGGCCAGTCAATTCATCAACTCTAAGCTTACGCCGTTGTTGATGATTGCCTTCATGGCCATAGGAATATACAGTGCAATGCTAACACCTAAAGAGGAGGAGCCGCAAATTGATGTACCCATAGCAGATATCTTTTTGCAGTTTCCAGGTGCTGGAAGTGTAGAGGTAGAGTCAAGAATAGTTAAACCTTTAGAGGCCTTAATAGCTGATATACCAGGTGTAGAATATGTCTATTCTCAATCTATGGAAGGACAGGCATTTTTAGTCGTGCGGTATTATGTAGGAGAGGATATTGAGCGGAGTATAGTCAAACTCTACAACGAAATTGAGAAACACATGGATCAAATGCCTGCGGGAGTAAGCATGCCGCTGATCAAGACGCGTTCTATTGATGATGTGCCGATGCTGAGTTTGTCATTTTTTGGTGAGCGTTATTCAGATTATGAAATCAAGCGACTCGTGGAACAAGTCTCATTGGAAGTGGAAAAGGTTGAAGATGTGAGTACAGTGAAATTATATGGAGGACGAAGTCGCAATATTCAGGTGATTCTCAATCCACAGCAGATGACCTTACATCGAGTTGATTTTAGCTCTGTATCTCAAGCGATCCAAGGGGCAAACCAACAGCGACATGCAGGGAACTTCAATAAAAGAAACTATACTTATCGAGTTCAAGCAGGCAATTTTATTAAAAATGCTGAAGAATTAGAAAGCCTTGTCGTAGGAGTGGAGGGTAATTCTCCGGTTTATTTGAAGCAGATAGCGAAAGTCTTAGATGGCCCAGAAGAACCTTCAGAATATGTAACCTTCGGATATGGTGAAGCCAGTTCGATGGAGAAAGCTAAGATGCCATTAGACTATTCGGCGGTTTCTTTATCTGTAGCCAAAAGAAGAGGTTCGGATGCCATGCAGATTGCTAGTCAGGTGCTGAATAAGATTGAAAACCTAAAAGGAGATTTGATTCCGTCAGATGTTCGAGTAGAAGTCACTAGAAATTATGGAGAGACTGCTTCTCACAAGGTAAGTGAGCTAATGGTACACTTAGCATCTGCTATTCTTGCGGTGACTATCGTTGTCGCGTTAGCGATGGGTTGGCGAGGAGGTTTGGTAGTTTTTCTATCTGTGCCAGTCACTTTTGCATTGACACTTTTTGTGTATTATTTATTCGGATACACACTGAACAGAATCACACTTTTCGCATTGGTTTTTGTGACTGGTATAGTCGTCGATGACTCTATCATCATTGCAGAAAACATGCACAGGCATTTCAGAATGAAGAAAAAGCCATTTATGCAAGCGGCCATAGCCTCCATCAATGAAGTTGGCAATCCTACGATCTTAGCAACATTCACAGTCATTGCTGCAGTACTTCCGATGATCTTCGTGTCTGGTTTGATGGGGCCATATATGAGCCCAATGCCAATAGGAGCATCTATGGCTATGTTCTTCTCGTTATTGGTGGCTTTGATCATCACACCGTATTTGGCTTACCATTTATTGAAGAATGACAATAGTGAAGAAGCTCATTTTGTATTGGAAGATACTTTCATCTATAGATGGTATCAGCGTATGGTTCAGCCGCTGATTGATAGCCCGGCTAAACGTTGGTCGTTTATTGGTGCGATATCCCTACTCATGTTTGCCTCTTTTACGCTGGTATATTTCAAAATGGTAGCGGTAAAGATGTTGCCGTTTGATAACAAAAATGAATTTCAAGTGGTCATTGATATGCCAGAAGGAAGCCCGCTGGAAAAGACAGCTGCTGTAACAAAGGAAATCGCTTTGTATCTAAAGAATCAACCCGAAGTGGTTAATTATCAAACCTATGTAGGCACTGCGGCTCCTATCAATTTTAATGGATTGGTTCGACACTATGATTTGAGAAAATCTGGTCATGTGGGAGATATTCAAGTCAATCTTTTACCGAAAGGGGAAAGAGACTTGCAGAGTCATGATATCGCTAAGATCGTTCGTCCTGAAGTGCAGCGAATTGCGATGAAATATGGTGCGAACGCCAAGGTAGTAGAAGTGCCTCCTGGGCCACCCGTAATTTCTACCATCGTGGCGGAAGTTTATGGTGGAAATACCGATGAGCAGGTAGAAATCGCAAGACAGATCAAAGAGAAGCTATCAGGAATTGATGATGTGGTAGATGTGGATTGGATGGTAGAGTCGGATCAGATCACTTATGACTTTGTAGTGGATAAGGAACGTGCAATGATGAACGGAATTTCTACTGGTGGCATTATAAATGAAATTCAGACCGCATTGAACGGTTTTGATGCGACATTCCTACACGATGTCAATGAAGTGAGCCCAACGCCAATACACCTTCGGGTGAATGAGGCAGGTCGCTCATCAGTCAATGATTTGAATAAATTAACCATTAGAACCCAGACAGGAGATATGATAGCTGTAGGTGACTTGGTGAAAGTAGAAGAACGATTGCAAGACAAAAGCATCTTCAGAAAAAATCAGAAACGTGTGGTATATGTGGTGGCTGATATGGCGGGACAATTAGAATCACCAGTTTATGCGATCCTTACAGCTTCCGAACAGCTAAAGGAAATCAATGTGCCAGAGGGTTATGAACTGAAAGAGTTCTTTGCGACGCAGCCCTTTATGGAAGAAGATTTTGGAGTCAAATGGGATGGAGAGTGGCATATTACCTACGAGGTATTTCGTGATTTGGGCAGTGCCTTTGCAGTGGTTCTCATCATTATTTACTTACTGATTGTCGGCTGGTTTCAAGATTTTAAAGTGCCATTCGTCATGATGATTGCCATTCCACTTTCGCTGGTTGGAATATTGGTGGGCCATTGGTGGTTGGGTGCTTTTTTTACTGCCACTTCCATGATCGGGATGATAGCCTTGGCCGGTATCATGGTTAGAAATTCCATTTTACTCATCGATTTTATCAATATCAGATTGGATGACGGGGTGCCGTTGGCACAAGCAGTCATAGAAGCTGGAGCCGTACGTACAACTCCAATCTTGCTAACGGCAGGGACAGTAGTGATCGGAGCTTTTGTGATTTTGTTTGATCCTATTTTTCAAGGATTGGCGATTTCACTCATGGGTGGTTCGATCGCATCAACCATTCTGACTTTACTGATCGTACCATTGATCTATTATATGACCGAAAGACATAAATATTTGGATCGTGAAACAGATACAGTAGCAGTTGAAAAGCCTAATCAAGTAGACCATAACTAAAGAATTCAATAATGAAACAAGTCGTTGTATTATCAGTCAAAGATTTTGAGTCTGAATTGCAGACCATGCTGAAAGGATTGGAAATTCCAATTTTCAGTAAAGTAGATATCGAAGGATGTAAAAGTACTCATGGGAGTGTTGATTTATCCAATTGGTTTGCCAGTAGTCGAGACTCAGATTTTTCAGTCATGTATTTCGCTTTTGTTCCAGACGAAGTAGGACATCAGATTTTGGATGCCATTCAGGATTGGAACATCAATCAGCAGGCAATGAGTCCAATGCATGCTTTTCTTCAACCAGTAGAAAGAAGTGTTTAATTTTTAAATTTTAATAAAATGAGAGAAAGAATAATAAGAGCCATCGCTGGCATATTTATATTGACCAGCTTAGTATTAGGTATTTGGGTCAATCCCAATTGGTTTTGGATGACGGGATTTGTGGGAGTCAATCTCTTGCAGTCTTCCATGACTAAATGGTGTTTGCTAAATGACATCCTTGCAAAATTAAACGTAGAAAAATAATGGGATTATTGGATCTGTTTGGATTTGGAAAAAGGAAAGAACAAATGAAAGAAGCTATAAAAAATGGGGCGCTCATCGTTGATGTACGCACACCTGGAGAGTTTATGGGAGGTCACGTAGATGGCTCAGAAAACATTCCTTTGGGATCGGTGGGTGCTCAGTTGGCCAGCCTGAAAGCAAAAGGTAAACCAGTTGTATTTTGTTGTGCCAGTGGAATGAGAAGTGGATCAGCTGCCAGCCAAGCCAAAAGTGCAGGCATCGAAGCCTACAATGGCGGAGGTTGGATGAGCCTCAATGGATTAATGCTAAATTTGTAAAAAAAGCAACCGATGTCTTTGTTAGATGTCGGTTACTTACTTTTTAATGCTTTTTTGAATCCAAAGAAAATCAATCCCACCCAAGGTACTCCATGCAGGCCTAGATCAAAATAATCCATGGGTTGCATGCCTACACCACCACCCAGAATCCAACGAATTTTGCCTACTAAGTGTGGTTCTGGAAAGAAGGGAGCTAGTCCAAGTGTAAGTGACAATAGTAGGAATAGTGTAAGATAGGATTGTTTCATGAAGTGATTTTTTAATTGGCTTAATGATACAAACTACATATCAAGTGAAAGGTAACATTTGTTACATAAGGGTCTGATATATTCTCTTACTTTTGTCGGTTCACAAATGGAATAAGGATTAGATGTTAGATTGGATTAGCCAGCCTTGGCCATGGTATGTCGCCGGGCCATTGATTTCGGTAGTGATGTTCTTAATGCTCTATTTTGGTAAAAAGTTTGGCGTTTCGAGCAATTTGCGCACCATGTGCAGTATGGTAGGTGCAGGAAAAGTGAGTGAATTCTTTCGATTCAATTGGAAGGAGGATATTTGGAACCTTGTGTTTGTCTTAGGAGGGCTGATTGGCGGATACATAGCCAAGGAATATCTGAGTGTTTCGGAATCTGTGGGCATTTCAGAAGCTACCATTATCCAGCTAAAAGCTTTAGGTATTGAAAACCCTGGCTCCACATATCTTCCAGAATCTATTTTTACGTGGGAGGCGCTTTCTACTCCGAAATATGCCTTGATGTTAATTATTGGAGGCGTACTGGTTGGATTCGGAACGCGCTATGCTGGCGGTTGCACTTCTGGTCATGCGATCAGTGGATTGAGCAATCTACAATGGCCTTCTTTGATTGCAGTAATTGGCTTCTTCATTGGAGGACTGATTATGACTCATTTTATCCTACCATTTCTCTTGACTACTTAATTCAGGCACAATGAAATTCATGAAATACTTATTTACTGGTATCCTATTCGGAATTGTGCTTACCAAAGCAGAAGTGATCTCCTGGTATCGGATATATGAAATGTTTAGTTTTCAGTCTTTTCATATGTATGGTGTCATCGGTTCGGCTGTGCTACTGGGTGTTGTAATTACACAAAGCATTAAACATTTTAAATTGAAGTCTATTGAAGGTGAACCTATAAAGGTCGAATCCAAGTTTCCTGACTTTTGGAGATATCTCATAGGCGGCACTTGTTTTGGCTTGGGATGGGCCATGACTGGTGCATGTCCAGGACCTATGTTTATTTTGGTAGGCTATGGAGCATCAGTTTTTGGTCTTGTCATTCTATCAGCTATGTTCGGTACATTCCTTTATGGAGTATTGAGAAAACATTTGCCACATTGATTTAAGTTTTTTGTTTCCTCAAATTTGACCTTTCAGCAGATCAGCCGTCTTTTTGTGTTTATTCCAGAATTTATCCTTGATCTTTTTGGTAATTTTTTTAAAGTCAGGATGGCCATACAATTGCTCCATAATAGGATCCTTTTCTAGAAATAGAATAAACCAATAATGATAGTTTTCTTGTTCAGAAAAAGCAGCGTAGTGCCCCATGGCTTTTCCTGTATCCTCAATACAAGCGTAATAAGCAGTTAGAATGAGGTCGTGATAGATGGACTCGTCCTCTTGGGCAAAGTCTAAATAAGAGGCCAAATATTTTTTTGATTCTTCTATTTCTCCAAGCTGCTTCAGCACATAAGCTATCTTAATATCCTCACCTTGATAGATGTTCAAATCCAGCGATTGTTTGATTTGGATCAACTTTTCATAATAGTGCCAAGCAGTTTCATAATCTCTTAGCGCATAAGATGTCTTGGCGACTTCCTGAATGAGGTCTATGCGAGTGGTGTCTTTGTTCAACGTCTGAATGAGCGATTTTTGAGCGATTTTCAGATTAAAATTTTCGGCCAAGCGCAAGTATGTGTATAGCGTCTCGGAATAGAGATTGTCTGGGTTGTAGGCAAGTGATTTTTTGATATACCGCTCTGATTCCTTTATAAATCCAGATTGTGCTAAAGCATTGCTCAGATGTAAATAAGTAAAACTGGCTATGGTGGAGTCTTGTCCGGCTACACCCGCTTGAATGCCCTGTAGTGCGTGTTTCAGATACAGCTCAGCATTAGGTAAGTAAGTCGTGTAAATGTCGGATAAGCAGTTGTGTACCCATCCCGCATGAGGATTGCGTTCTAGCACTTTCTCATAATACTGAGCAGCCAAGGTGTATTGACGATCTTGCATATAAAACGAAGCTTTGGCAATCAGGCTTTCGCCGAGTTCGGGGTCTAGTAGCATGGCCCGATCCGCGTAGGTATTGATCTCTAACCCATATTGCTTATCAGTTTGAAAAAGATCCAGGTAGTAATAGCATATGGCGATGTAGGCATAGGCTGCAGCAAATTGCTCATCTTCAGCTATAGCTTTTTCGAAAAAACCGAGTGCAGCCGTCAACCCTTCGCTTGTTTCTTGACGTGCGAACTCCAATCCCTGTAAATAATAATCGTATGCGATCATGTTTTCAGTTGGGATTTTCTCGATTCGTTGCTCTTCTTCGGGTGTGATCACAGCTTCTATCTCCATGGCAATATTTTTGGCTACTTCCATCTGGAGTTGAAAGATGTCTTTCGACTTCCTTTCGTAGCGCTGAGACCAAATCGGGTGGTCATTTCTGGCATCAATTAATTGAATAGACAGCAAAATCTGATCGCCAATTTTTTGGCCGCTACCCTCTATAAAGTAGTTGACGTTCAATTCTTCGGAAAGTTCAGGGATGGTTCTGATGACTTCACGATACTTTTCGACGGTAGTTCTACTCGTTACTTTGAGGTCTTCAATTTTTTGAAGGTTATTCAGAATGGCATCTGTGAGCCCGTTGATCAGGTAAACATTGGTAGCATCATCGCTGTTGTTTTTGAAAGGCAATACTGCAATGGATTTTTCCAGCAGGAGGGTTGTTTCATTTATATCTTGGGTGTAGAAAAAAAGTAGTGATCCTACGATCAATAAACCAATGACAATGCCAATGAAAATAGTGGGTTTAGATTTTTTAGGCGGAGGGACTTCTGATTGTTCTAAGCTTCTCTTGCCCTCTTCTCCCGGAGGATAACCGTAATGCTCACGAAAGCATTTGGTGAAATAGGAGGTGCTGCTAAATCCAACTTTGTAAGAAATTTCAGAAACATTCAAATTTCCTTCATTCAGCAATTCCTTGGCGTGGTGCAGGCGAACCTGACGGATCAAAAGACTTACGGATAGCCCCGTAGCACTTTTTACTTTACGCAGTAGATTGGAACGACTCATGCTGATTTGATCAGCCAGTTCTGTTACACCAAAATTTTCATCAGATAGATTTTCTTCAATAGCGGCAATCACTTTGTTCAGAAACTCATTTTTGGCATATGGAAATTCCGACATCTATCTATGTTTAGGTGGCTACAATACTCGACAAGAATACGGCCATTTGCAAGTATTATCTAGGGTCAAAAAGAACCATTTGCGTCATAGTTTATAGTCGTGAGTCATAGTTTTCAATGAATATGCATAGTTGACAAACCCTGCTTCATGGTTGATTTTCGAATGATTTTGCCATTCCGACCTTTGTCTTATCAAAATCTAAATAAAAAATTAAAATCAAAATCATGAAAAATTTAAAAATGAATTCAATTGAAAACTGGTGTAACATAATGATTGTAGTAGTCATTTTAGGGTTAGGATCTTGTGATACTAAGAAGGAGACATCTGACAATCAAGAGTCAAAAAATCAAGCACCAAATATGACCATACATGAAGCTACTTTCATGGGGGACTTTGATGCTGTGCAAGCACATATAGCTGCCAAATCTGATTTAAATGAAAAAGATGCTTATGGTTCAGCACCTTTGACAGTCGCAGCTACATTTGGAAAAACAGAAATAGCCAAGCTGTTGATTCAATCTGGAGCAGATCTGAATGTGACAGGTGGAGACGGTTCTACGCCATTACATACATCAGCTTTCTTCTGTCGGGTAGAGATTGTGAAGGCGCTATTGGAAAAAGGAGCTGATGTAACCATTAGAAACAACTTTGGAGCTACTGCGCTGGAGTCTGTTACTGGTCCGTTCGAAAATGTAAAAATGATTTATGAGCAATTCAGTAAAAATTTGGGGCCAATGGGGCTTAAACTCGATTATGATTATATAGAAAAGACCAGACCTGAAATCGCAAAATTGATAAGCGCACAAGGTAAATAATTATCTCTGATATGTCATTAGATAATAGAAGATACGATATTGACTGGTTGCGAGTCATTGCCATTGCGCTCTTACTGATATATCACATCGCTATTGGCTTTCAGCCATGGGGAGTGTTTATCGGATTTATTCAAAACAACGATTCATTAGAGAGCATCTGGATTCCCATGTCTATGCTCAACGTTTGGAGAATTCCATTGCTCTTTTTTGTGTCGGGGATGGGCGTGTATTTTGCCATCCAAAGACGAGACTGGAAGGAGCTGTTGATCGAAAGATCCAAAAGAATACTTGTGCCATTCCTGTTTGGGATGGCAGCTATCGTGCCGCTTCATATTTTCTTGTGGCAAGGGTATTACCATCAAGATAGTAACTATGTATTTAACCCTGCTCACTTGTGGTTTTTAGGAAATATTTTCATTTACGTGCTGGTACTTTCTCCATTATTCTTCTACCTCAAGAAAAATAGTGAGAGGGCCATTCATCTTTTTTTGAAAAAAGTACTAGGTCATCCCGCTGGGCTCCTCTTAGTCATGATTCCATTCGTATTAGAGGCGGTAATTGTTCAGCCTACTAATTTCGAATTGTATGCCATGACCATGCATGGGTTCTGGCTTGGGCTAGTTGCTTTTCTTGTCGGCTTTTGCTGTGTGTACAGCGGCGCGTCTTTTTGGAAAATGGTCACCTCGTATCGATATCCGCTACTCGTTTTAGCCTTGGGGTTATATCTGGTAAGGCTTGCATTTTTTGAACTTAAAAGTCCTGACTACCTCATCGCCATAGAATCCAACTTTTGGATATTCACCGTATTTGGATTTGGACATAAGTACCTCAATCGCCCAAGCAATTTGCTCAGCTACCTGAGCCAAGCGGCCTACCCGATATATATCATTCACATGGTGTATCTCTACTTAGGGTCGGTGTTTTTATTCGGGTTGGAGCTACCGGCTATGAGTAAGTATTTGATCCTCATCGCATTCACCAATGTCGCTTGTTTTCTTACCTATGAGTTTGTTATTCGCAGAATTCGAGTATTAAGACCCTTGTTTGGACTCAAGGTGTAACACAATTTCTTTTCAACCATCTCTATATTAGACACCTCTCGCAAGACCGAATATACAGTTCTTGCGAGAGGTTTTTTCTTGACCCATTTGATGCTAATGCAAAAAGTTCTATCATTAAGTAAATGAAGTCCAACTATGGCTTTTCGAAACTCGATTGAAGCAATAAAACGATAAAAAGCGAATGACTTATTACGATTTGATGTATGCCCATCTGGCGACTGTTGTGCCTTGTTTCATCATAGGAACGATCCTGTTGATTATCAAAAAGGGAACCAATATCCATAAAAACCTGGGAAGAGTCTATATGATCCTCATGCTGATCACAGCAGGCATTACGCTTTTTATGCCCGCAGAAGTGGGGCCAAGAATGCTGAATCATTTCGGCTGGATACACAGCTTTAGTTTCTTGACTATTTATACCGTGCCCACAGCTTATTGGGCTGTAAAAAGGGGAGATATAAAGTCTCACAAGAGAAAGATGATTTTGCTCTACTTTGGTGCTATCCTGATTGCTGGCGGCTTCACATTTACGCCAGGCAGGTTTTTGTACTCCTTGTTTTTTTAAAACCAATAAGATTGTCCTGTTATTCACTTCGCAAATACTTCATGGGACTGATTAATGAGGCTTTTACTAACTGATATCCGATGGTAGCCATCGCTAAGACGAACAAGGCAAAACCAGATGCTATAAAAAGAATAGGTTCTATAGAAATGCGATAAGCAAAATCTTCTAGCCATCCAGCAGCCAATAAATAAGTGATTGGCCAGGCAATCAAATTGGCGATAGCAATTAGCATTATATATTTTTTGGCGAGCAATAAGACCAAGTGATTTAATGGTGCTCCTAATGTCTTTCTAATGCCTATTTCTTTGAGCCTGTTTTGAATCGAAAACGCCACCAAAGCATACAGACCTAGACAAGCCAATGCCACGGCTAATGTCGAAGAGGTGGAGATTAATTTGGCGATCTTTTCTTCTTTCTCATACAGGGCTCGGATGCTGTCTTCCACGAAGCCCGCTTCAAAAGGTAAATCACCAGCTACTTCATGCCAATCGCTTTCCAAGGATAACATGGTTTGCCTCAAATCGTTGCCCTCTACTTTGATCAGAATCTGCTCCAAATTGACGAAAGGCATGACAATACCCATAGGCCCAATGGGAGTATGTAGCGAACCAAAATGAAAGTCCTCAACGACCCCAATCACGATGCGTTCACGATTGTGAAAGTTTACCTTTTGACCAATCGGATCTGAGAGTCCAAGTTCATTTACGGCAGATTGATTGAGTACCAAGGACGATTCTTCGTCAGTAGAGAAATCCGTTGAAAAAAATCTGCCTGCCAATAACTTTACACCAGAGACATCGAGGAAGTCGTATTCCGTTTGATAGTAGGATAGCTGATGAGCATCGTTGCGAGATTGGCCATTGAGCCAGGCCGGTCCGCTTGAGGCTGATCCGTTAAAGGCGTGACTGTGCTTGGTTAACCCAATGACTCGTGAATTGGCAAGGAGCCTGTTGCGCAGGGCTTCATAATGTCCTTCTTCGGTTCCTATCCGGAGCTTAACCAGATTTTCTTTATCAAATCCTAATGACTTGTTTTGGATGTATTCTATCTGAGCGGTGACAATAACAGTGGAAATGATTAGGCCTACTGCTATAACGAACTGAAAAACAATAAGCCCTTTTCTAAGCCATGCACCAGATTTAAAACTGATGTGACCACCTTTCAGTGCCAGTATGGGACTAAAAGCAGCTAAGACAAAAGAAGGATAAATCCCTGCTATAAGACCAATGAGAACTGTACCAACAATGAAAAATGGAAGCGACTTCATTAACTCCAAATTGGAATATTCTAGCTCTAGGGCGAACAATTGATTGAAATATGGTCCGAACAGTATGAGAATAACCAAAGCTAAGCCCAGACTAATCAAACTGATCAAAACAGATTCTATCAAAAACTGTTTGGACACTCTGGATTTAACTGCCCCCAACACTTTTCTAATACCAATCTCTTTGCCGCGTCTTAGAGACATGGCCGTAGAAAGGTTCATAAAATTGCAACTAGCCACTAGCAGAATTAAGAATACCACCACACTCAATCCCAATATGGTAGTTCGATTGCCGACCCTTATAGACTCACCTATGTTCGAATAGTTAGAGGAACCTAGATATAAGTCCTTTAGTGGCTGAAGAAAGACTTCTATTTTGACTTCAGATGAGTTTTGATAGTTGGCTTTATACAATTCAGCTATTGGTGCTTGAAGTGCTATAGGGGAGGTGTTTTTTTCTAGTTCTACATAAGTCCAAAATCCAGCCCACCCCCAGCTATTTAGGTCGGCCAAATAACCTTCGGGAACCACATAGGTGGGAAAAGAGATCAGTAAATCGAAGGTGATATGTGAGTCGAAGGGAATGGGCTCAAGAATGCCGGTGACTTTCAGCGGAGTTTCGTTTTCCAGAATAATGAGCTGCCCCAAGGGGTCTTGGTTTCCAAAGAATTTTTTAGCCATTTTTTCTGTTAATACAATGTTTCCAGGCTCATCTAATGCTGTATGGCGATTACCTGCTACAAGAGGGAAGTCAAACATTTCAAGAAAAAGAGAATCTGCATAAAACCCATTGCCTTGATAAAATGATTGGTCATTGACAGTATACAGGACATCGTCTGTATAGCGCAACCTGGTGGTTCGTTCGATACCGGTAAAATTGGCTCGAATGGCTGGAGCAAGGGCAGGAGGAGTCCGCGCCCATAGATTTGTGCGGTTGGGTCGTTCGAAACGATTGGTTACCCGATAGATGTTCTCAGCTTTACTATGAAACTGGTCGAAAGTCAACTCCTTTTTTACAAAGGAAAAGATGAGGAAGCAACTGGCCAGCCCAAGTGCCAGTCCAATGATGTTGATGCTGGCGAATACTTTGGTTTTCTTTAGCCCTCTCATGGCCACAAGGATGTAATTTTTAATCATAGGAGTAGTGTTGAGTGGAGTGTATGGATTTGAGTTTTTTCTTTTGAGTGTGAATCTGTTGATGAACTTCAGCACATTAAGCCAATAAAGAAGGCGAGCTCGAAAGAGTCCTTTCCTTTCTACCTGGTCATCGAACCATTCATGCAAATCGCCCAAAATGGATTCGGCCAGTTCATTCTGGCAGTACCAGCTGAAAAAACGATCTGCCCATTGAGGTGGTTGATGCTGCTTTTTCATTCTAAGACAAAATTTGGAATCATATTCCACAGCAGATTTCTTGAAGCTCTGGATTCTTGTAAGGCTGACTTGCCGGTGGCGGTAATGGTAAATAGGCGTTTCCTTCTGCCGCCCCGTGCCGTGCTGCTACCACCAATCTGAGATTTCACATAACCTTTTTCTTCCAGACGATAGAGGGCTGTGTGCACACTACTGAGCGTGACGGAGCGTTCGAGCTTTTCTTCGATAGCCCTAGTGATGGATAGACCATAAGCCTTGTCGTGCTGGGCTGCCACCAGCAGCAATACAATTTCTTCAAATTCTCCTAACGAGTGTTTCATTATTTACCTATTTGTAAAACAACTAACTATCCAACGACAAGATCAAGAGAAATGTTACAAGCAACGATTCAATTCTTCAAAACCAGATTTTACACCTATATTTAACTATCAATTAATCTAAACTTAAAAAGAACCATGTTGAAATTAAATGCAAATCACCAGACGATCCTATCGGTCAGTTTGGTAGCCTTTCTATTCTCTTGCAATCCTGCTTCAAAACAAGATTCTCAAGCGCCTGAAACGGAAACCTCAGCACCCGAAGAAAAAGAATCAACTTCTGTTCGACCAGCACATTGGGGATATGGTGGTGAAGTAGGTCCATCTGAATGGGGGAAACTGAGTCCTGTTTATGCGCTATGTGAAGAAGGAAATGGACAATCACCAATAAATATTTCAGATACTGAAATTGGGGATGAGGCCCAATTCATTCTGGATTATGGTTCTACGCCATTAAAAATAGCTTTCAATGAACATGTTGATAATATAGTGGACAATGGTCATACAATTCAAGTAAATGTGGATGAAGGCAGTACGATGACCTTTGGGGAGAAGTCTTACGATTTAAAACAATTTCATTTTCATACACCAAGTGAGCATACTATCGACGGAGAAAATTTACCATTAGAAATGCATTTTGTTCACCAAAGCAAAGATGAAAGTTTGGCTGTGCTTAGCGTGATGTTTAAAGAAGGTGCTGAAAATGACAACTTCTCTAAAATTGTACCGAACCTACCTAAAACAAAAGGGGAAAGTAAGCATCTATCTGATGAAATTTTGCAACTTCATATGCACATTCCAGAGGATGTGAGCGGATATTTTTACAATGGTTCTTTGACCACTCCTCCTTGTAGCGAAGAGGTACAATGGGTAGTTTTGAAAGAAAACCCAACCATGTCCGCAGAGCAAATTAAAGCTATTTCTGATATCATAGGTCCAAACAATCGTCCGGTTCAGGCATTGAATGGAAGAACACTTCAAACGGGTGGTTTGGTAGAAACCGCTGCGGAATAAATTTCATTCAATAGACTTTTATAACTAGACAGACCCCTCAGATTTATGAGACATTTATTGATTGTTGCATGTGTCATATCGTCTATGATACATGTGAATGCACAGACTACTACGCCAGATGCAGAAGAGCTTCCTCCAGGTTGGTGGCTAATTCCTAAGACCAATACTCAATTTAAAATCGGTGGCTATGTGAAATTTGACATGATCCACGACTTCAATCCTATAGGATCCACAGATTATTTTGATGTCGCTACGATCCCTACCGATGGGTCGGAAGGAGAAAGAACAACACTTCATGCGAAGGAAACCAGGCTTTACATAGACACCAAGACACCGACAAAAGTCGGCGTATTGAGGACTTATATAGAAGGAGACTTTTATGGAACCAGTGGAGCCTTTAGACTCAGACATGCTTTTGTAGATATCGGTGATAAATGGAGGGCAGGTCAGTGGTGGTCAAATTTCATGGATGAATCCATCATCCCAAGTACGCTTGATTTTGAAAAACCAGCGGCTTATGTTTTTGCTCGTCACCCGATGTTGAGGTACACACAAGCATTGTCGGAAGATGCCTACATCGCCGTTGCATTGGAAAATCCCAATGAGCGAGCGCAAGCACCTGCCACACCAGGTGTTTTTGAAAGTCCATATCCCGATTTGACTGGACGATATAGAATCACTAAAGATTGGGGTCACTTTCAACTTTCAGCATTTGCTGCTCAAATCAGATACCGACAAGATGATGGACAAACGCAGGACGTGGGGCTCTATGGAGCAAATCTTTCTGGACAGTTCAATATAGGTGAAAAAGACAAGCTGATCTATCAAGGCGTATATGGTCCTGGGGTTGGTCGTTTTAGAGGTGGCCTTTCCACAGGATTAGATGCTAATGGCAACTTGGAAGCCATTGTAGATACAGGGGTCACGCTAGGGTATCAACATTATTGGTCATCAGCCTTCTCCTCGCTGTTGGTTTATAACCAAGGCACCAACAACAACACCGACGGACAACCTGGGACTGATTTAAAACACACCAATTACTTTGCAGCCAATTTACTTTGGCATTTCGTAGAGAATGCCTTCGCTGGAGTGGAATACCTCAGAGGTACAAGAGAAGACAAAAGTGAGCAGGACGGCACCGCCAATCGCTTGCAATTTAGTGTAAAGTATAAGTTTAATTAGAGAGGAATTTACTTCCTCGTGTTATTTCGTGGCGAAGAAATATCCTCATTTGAAGGCAGCCAATTTTGACCATGCCAATTTGATCTCATTTCAAAAAGGTGTATTATTATGGTTCTAAGACTGGTTCAGCAGCTGGTCTTTCGCAGCACTTCGGAGAATTATTATTGCAATTTAATATTACCAAAAATTGAATAATATAAGAAATGAGTTCTAAGAATATTCATGAAGAACCATTCGATCGTGGGACAATTACAAAATTGGAAATTTTTCAAGATTATGCTCAAGCTTGGATTCCTACTTTTGTAATGCAGAGTTATGTTAAGGAAATTCATATTTTCGATTTCTTTTCTGGCCCTGGTTATGATTGCAATGAAGTGCCTGGCAGTCCAATCAGAATTCTAAAGAAAATAAATGAGCACCTAGGCCAAATTCTTAAGACAAGGACAAATATTGTCTTGCATTTTAATGAATTTGAACCAAAACTCAAGTCACAGAGAAAATTCGAAATGTTGAAAGAGAACTGTTTGAATTTTGTGCACGAGAATCCTAAGTTTAAATATTTCTTAGATATTAATTTTTACAATAAAAATGCTGAAGAATTGTTTTTTGAACTTCTTCCCTTAATAACGAAGTATCCATCACTAGTTTATCTGGATCAAAACGGGGTTAAGTTTATTTCAAAAGAATATGTGGATGAATTGGATAATATAAAAAAATCTGATTTTCTCTATTTTGTGTCTTCTTCGTTTTTTAAAAGGTATGGAAAGACTGAAGAGTTTAAAAAGGCTTTGGAAATTGATATTAATGAATTGGAATCGGAACAATATTGTAATATGCATCGACTCGTAGTAAGTAATATAAAATCACGTCTTCCGATAAATTCTGAACTAAAGCTTTTTCCGTTTTCGATAAAGAAAAATTCAAATATCTATGGAATAATTTTTGGTTCAAAAAATTATGCGGCCGTTGATAAATTTTTAAGTATCGCATGGAAAAGGAATGAATTAAATGGTGAGGCTGATTTCGACATTGATGAAGATTCTGGTAAAGGTCAGCTTAATATTTTTGGTAGTAAGGATTTGACAAAAAAAGAGAAATTTCAGATCGACTTGGAAGGTTTAATATTAAAAAGTAAAGATATTTCTAATAAAGATGTTCTTATCTATACTTATGAAAATGGACACATTCCTGCCCATGCCGTGGAAGTATTAAAAAAATTAAAAAGTGAGAAGAAAATATATTACGCTTCATCCTCTCCATACTTGACTTACGTAAATGTATTTCGCAATGAGAATATTATAACTTACAGAGTTATTAAAAAATAAACATGGCTCAATCAAGTATAGAATGGACAGAAATGACTTGGAATCCAACAACTGGATGTTCAAAAATTTCAGCTGGATGTAAGTTTTGTTATGCTGAAATTATGTCTCGAAGGTTACAGGCAATGGGCATTGAAAAATATAAGGACAATTTTGAAGTTAGAATTCATCCTGAAGCATTGAAAACACCTTACTCTTGGAAAAAGTCCAAAGTTGTATTTGTAAATTCAATGAGTGACTTATTTCATGAAGATGTTCCGTTAGAGTTTATTCAAAAGGTATTCAAGGTGATGCGAGAAAACCCTCAGCATGTATTTCAAGTCTTGACAAAAAGAGCAGAAAGGTTGCATAAACTAAGTGAGCATTTGAAATGGTCTCATAACATTTGGATGGGTGTATCTGTGGAAGATGAAAGGGTTGTAGAGCGGGTTTCATTTCTTAGAAATACGGAAGCAAAGGTTAAATTTTTGTCGCTAGAACCATTAATTGGCCCATTGCAAAACCTTAATTTAAAAGGTATGGATTGGGTGATAGTTGGAGGAGAAAGTGGGCATAAACCTAGACCAATGAATACTGATTGGGTTGTTGATATTCAAGAACAATGTGAAAAAAATGATGTAGCATTCTTTTTCAAACAATGGGGAGGGAAAAACAAGAAAAAGGCCGGTCGTGAACTTAATGGGAAAACTTACGATGAAATGCCGGAAATTGAATTGCAATTAAGTGTTTGAAGTACGCATCTGTGATGCGTGACTGATCTTAACCAACTGCCATAAAAAAGCCCATCCCGATAGTTATCGAGATGGGCTTTGATATTTTAAATCGTCGAAATGGATTGTTTGAAAAGCAGTCTGCTAGTCCGCCAGGGATTACCCGAACTTACGTCGGGTAATGACGGATCGACTTACCCCGCCACTCTCAATTTATTCAATTTAGATTTTTCGAATTTCTGCTCGGCGTAAGCACGGGTGATGACTAGTTTTTTAGCATCCTTTTGAGATGGCATTTCAAACATCGCATCATTGATGATCGCTTCGCAGATTGATCGCAGTCCACGAGCTCCCAGTTTGAATTCTAAAGCTTTGTCTACCACATAGTCCAAAGCGCCTTTTTTGAATTCTACCTCGATCCCTTCCATAGTGAAAAGTTTCGTGTATTGTTTTACTAAAGCGTTTTTGGGCTCAGTCAAAATCTGACGAAGCGCCGTACCATCCAATGGATTCAAGTGCGTCAATACAGGTAGACGACCAATCAACTCTGGAATCAATCCAAAGCTTTTCAAGTCCATCGCCGTGATGTACTGAAGTAAGTTCTCCTTGTTTACCTCTCCGTAGGTGTCCGTCTTCTTATTGTTGAAACCTAATGGGCGAGTATTCAATCGAGTAGCAATATTTCTGGCGATACCGTCAAATGCTCCACCGCAGATAAACAGAATGTTTTCTGTATTCACAGAAATCATCTTCTGATCTGGGTGCTTACGTCCACCTTGTGGGGGCACATTCACAGAAGTACCTTCTAAGAGTTTTAGTAAGGCTTGCTGCACACCTTCTCCACTCACATCCCTGGTGATTGACGGGTTGTCAGACTTACGAGAAATCTTATCTAATTCATCAATATATACGATGCCACGCTCGGCTGCTTCCACATCGTAGTCAGCCGCCTGAAGGAGTCGGGTCAAGATGCTTTCTACATCTTCACCTACATAGCCAGCTTCGGTCAATACCGTAGCATCTGCAATACAGAAGGGCACTTGAAGAATTTTAGCGAGTGAGCGAGCCAGATAAGTTTTACCTGTTCCGGTTTCTCCTACCATCACAATATTCGATTTTTCAATCGTCACCTCATCATCGTCTGCTGGTTGAGAGAGCCTCTTGTAGTGGTTGTACACTGCCACAGAGATCACTCGCTTGGCTTCATCCTGACCAATGACAAACTGGTCAAGGTGTTCCTTCATTTCGACAGGTTTGATAAGGTTGAAGTTCGGAGCATCCAGATTACTCTTGGTGCTCGACTCTTCATTCAATATCTGATTGGCTTGCGCAATACATTTATCACAAATGTGAGCATGTATTCCTGAGATCATCAAATCAACATCTTTCTTATTCCTTCCGCAAAATGAACAGGTTACTTGAGCCATATCCTCCCTTTAATATTAAAAATTTTTCAAAGATAACGATTAATCGTCAGCTTTTCGTTCTAGTACTTCATCGATTAATCCATATTTTTTGGCTTCAGATGCTTTCATCCAGTAGTCACGATCAGAGTCTTTCTCAATTTGATCATAAGTTTTGCCACTATGCTTAGCTAGGATGTCGTACAAGTCCTTCTTCACGGATAGTGTCTGTTTCAAAGAGATCTCCATGTCAGAAGCTTGCCCTTGCATGCCAGCCATCGGTTGGTGAATCATAATTCTTGAATGAGGCAACGCAGCTCTTTTGCCTGCTGCTCCACCAGCCAACAATACTGCGCCCATAGAAGCCGCTAGTCCTGTGCAAATGGTGTTTACGTCAGGGTTGACGTAGTTCATGGTGTCATAGATGCCAAGTCCAGCGTACACAGAACCACCCGGGCTATTGACATAAAGCAAGATATCTTTCTTAGCATCTACTGATTCTAAAAATAGCAACTGAGCGGTGATAATGTTGGCGATGTTGTCATCCACACCCATACCAAGGAAGATGATTCTGTCCATGATGAGTCTTGAAAATACATCTATCTCACGGAAGTTAGTTGGGCGCTCTTCGATGACTGCACGTGTCATGTTTTCGATATGACCGGTGTATTGGTCGAAAGTGTTACCATTTATGTTTTGACCTTTTACGGCGAAATCTCTGAATTCTTTTTTATCCATTTCTAATAGGTGTTATATGTAGGTACAAAAAAACTAAAAAAGTCCATAATACAAAGGGCTTTGTTTAAAGACGATAGACTAAGGTAAAAGTTTATTCCTAAATCGACTTTGAAATAAAAAACCTGTCTATCACCATAATGAATGACTAGACAGGTTTCTAATAAAACAAGGTATTTTTCTTAAGCTTTTTCTCTGTATTCGTCAGCAGTTACTTCTTTGGCCTTGATGGTGATGTTTTCTTTGATGAAAGCCATCACTTTGTCGTTGAATACTTTTTCGTTCAACTTCATATAGTTCTGTCCTTCTTCGCCTTTCAAGTAATTGTCCGCAAAAGAATCGATGTTTTGTTCCATCGCGTCAGACATGCCCATGGAGCCAAATTGCACTCTGATCATGTTTTTTGCTTCGTTTACCACATCTTCATGTTCTGTCTTGATCTCATTATCCGTAGCGATTTTGTTTTTGATCAATGACCATTTCAAGTCATTGGCATACAAAGGATAATCGGTGTCAATTTGCTCTTTCGTCAAATTGTTTTTGTTTGAGAGCTCCAACCATTTCTTTAAGAAGGTATCAGGCAATTCCATTTTAGTCTTCTCAATGAATTTGTCTCTGATTTTCAACTCCGTATAACCTTCCGTTTCTTTCACGTAGTTTTCACCAATAGAAACTTTGATCTTCTCTTTAAATTCTTCCTCAGTTTTCACCGCATCTTTGCCAAAAGTCTTGTCGAACATATCCTGGTTGATTTCAGCAGGTGTAATTCTGTTCACTTTTTTGACTTCGAATTTGATTTTGCCAGTCAATCCTTGATTGGTAGCTAGGAAGGCATTTCTTTGATCTTCGTTTTTGATGGCTTTGGCTGGGTCAAATTCAATCACATCTCCAGCTTTTTTGCCTGCCATTTCTTTCTGCACTTTTTTGTCTACATGATCGAAATCCAGGAGTGTGCCAGCAGCATTCTCGTCATCACCTTCGATTACGATTTCACCATAGAGTGAATCTCCGCTTTCAGAAACATCAGGATTGGTGGTTTCGCCAAATTGTTTTTGCAGATTGTTTACCGTTTCAGCAATCAATTTATCCTCGATCTTAATAGAGAAAGTATCAACTTTGATTTTGCTATCTACTTTGAGGTCAAACTCTGGCGCAATACCGATTTCGTACTCAAATTCAAAATCCTTGCTGTTTTCCCAATCCATGTTAGCTGCTTTTTCAGCATTTGGAAGTGGATCACCTAAGATTTGGATGTCATTCTCCTTGATGTAGTCCATCACTTTGTGAGAAACCATCGTGTTGATTTCTTCAACCTGAACGGATTTGCCGTACATTTTTGTAATTAAGCTCTTTGGAACTTTTCCTGGACGGAATCCTTTGATCTGAGCTTTCTTACTGTACTCCTTAAGTTTTTCTTCAACTTTGGGTTGATAATCAGCCTCCTTTAAATTAATTTTAATAAGAGCCTCTGTTTTTGAAATTTGATCTAACTGAATGTCCAAAATTGTGATCTTTTATGGTATGTATTCAAAAAATTAAAAACCCTCTTTCCTGAATATTCACAAGAAAGAGGGTGTCTGTTTGTGCGGATGGAGGGACTCGAACCCCCATGCCTCGCGGCGCTAGATCCTAAGTCTAGTGCGTCTACCAATTTCGCCACATCCGCATGCGTGAAATTTTTGGAAGTGCAAAGCTAAGGAGATAATTCAATTTGACAATAGGTGATTGGAAATATTTTTTTGTTTTTTTCAGGTTCGAAAATGAAGGCGATTACAATTAAATTTGTCAGGTGTATTTTATGCCATGAAATGAAGACCAAATGATGGATACAACAGTGACGATTGACGAAGAGGAAGAGAAGAAGGAGATCATCCGTCGCTACCGAAAGCTACTGCGTCATGCCAAGCCCTTTCTTAAAGACAACGATGCCAAGGAAATAAAAAAAGCATTTTATGTGTCTTTAGAAGCGCATAAAGACATGCGAAGAAAATCTGGCGAACCTTATATCTACCATCCGCTAGAAGTAGCCGACATCTGTGTCCATGAAATTGGATTAGGTACTACTTCGATTATATCAGCACTGCTTCATGACGTAGTAGAAGATACAGATTGGGAATTGGATGATATCAATCGAGAGTTTGGTCCTAAGATCATGCGCATTATCGACGGGCTGACCAAGATATCTGGTGTGCCTGGTGAAAATGTGTCAGAGCAAGCGGAGAATTTCCGAAAGATGTTGCTCACCTTATCCAGTGATACACGTGTGATTCTCATCAAATTGGCTGATCGACTGCATAACATGCGGACTTTAGAGAGCATGCCGCGTCACAAACAATTGAAGATTGCTTCAGAGACTTTTTATTTATATGCGCCATTGGCTCACCGTTTAGGGCTTTACGCCATCAAAACGGAGTTGGAAGACCTTTCTATGAAGTATCGGGAGGCTGACGAATATGAAGCTATAGCTAAGAAAATTGAGCAGTCTAAAGACGACCGTAATAAATTCATTAGAAACTTTGTTAGACCCATTCAGAAATCTATTAATGATCAAGGGTATACCGTAGAAGTAAAGGGTCGTAACAAATCCATCTACTCCATTGCGCAGAAGATGAAAAAGCAGGACATACCTTATGAAGAGGTATATGATCTTTTTGCGATTAGAATCATCATTGATACAGATTTAGAGAAGGAAAAAGCAGCCTGCTGGCATGTTTATTCTATAGTGACTGATTTCTATCAGCCTAATCCAGATCGGTTAAGAGACTGGGTGAGTATTCCTAAGGCCAACGGCTACGAATCACTGCACACTACCGTCATGACCAAGAAAGGTCAATGGGTAGAAGTTCAGATTCGAACTCGTCGGATGGATGATATTGCTGAGAAAGGGTATGCAGCGCACTGGAAATATAAAGATGGTTCTGCTAAAGAAAACGAATCTGCTCTTGACTTGTGGATCAATAGTGTCCGTGAGTCCTTGGAGCAGAATGATATTTCGGCCATAGAGTTTGTGGATGATTTTAGGTCAAATCTATTTCTCGAAGAGGTTTATGCTTTTACCCCAATGGGTAAATTGATTACCCTGCCAAATGGTTCTACTGCTCTTGATTTTGCTTTTGATGTACATTCAGAAGTAGGAGCTGGATGTATTGGCGCCAAAATCAATCACAAATTGGTACCCATAAATACCAAACTAAAGAATGGAGATCAGGTGGAGATTCTTACCTCTTCCAAGCAGAAGCCGAAAGAAGATTGGCTTCGTTTTGTGGTCAGTTCTAAGGCCAAGTCAGCGATTAAGGATTTTCTGAAAGAAGAAAAGAAAAAAGCTGCCTTTGAAGGAAAAGAAATTGTCATTAGAAAACTGAAGCAAATTAAGCTCACGTTGAACAATGAAACGATCAATAAGCTAGTCGCCTACTTTGGTGCAAAAAGTCCGCTAGATTTCTTCTACGCTGTTGGTACTGAGAAGATTAATTCAAAGGATATCAAGAAGATCAGCGAGATCAAGAAAGAAGCTTCAAAGAAACCGAAAAAGACTAAACTGGAAAGTGCGGAGGATGTTAAAAAAACTATAAAAAAAGTTCACGATACCGGGACAGCCGATATGCTCCTGATTGGAGAGGATATGGATGTGGTGGACTACAAATTTGCCAATTGTTGTAAACCTATCCCTGGCGATGACGTTTTTGGTTTTGTGACTGTAAGTGAAGGGATCAAGATTCATCGAACCACCTGTCCCAATGCGACGGAGCTCATGTCTAATTATGGTTATAGGATCATTAAAGCCAAATGGACGTCGCAGCAACAAATTGCATTTTTAGCAGGTATCAAAGTGATTGGTACAGATAGAATAGGCATGGTCAATGACATTACATCTATTATATCTACCGACCTGAAAGTTAATATGCGATCGTTGACTATTGACACGGATCATGGCATTTTTGAAGGTAATATTTCCGTATATGTAGACGATACGAGTCACCTCAATACCATGCTGGATAAGCTAAAAAATGTAGAAGGAATAGAAAGTGTGAGTCGCTTTGACTTATATGATAAATAATATCTTTAATAGGCTATATTTGCCCGCGGAAAAACAACCGTGCTTTAGAAAGTTCGAATAGTGAGCGAAATCAAACATCATATCGATCCTAAGACCAAGATTTACGAAGAAGTAAAAAACATTTTTACTGAATTTCTTGAATCCAAAGCTTTGCGTAAAACGCCAGAACGTTATGCGATTCTGGAAGAGATTTATAGCAAATCAGGTCATTTTGATGTGGAGACTTTGTACATCAGTATGAAGAACAAAAACTATCGCGTGAGTCGAGCTACAGTATACAACTCACTCGACCTTTTAGTAGAGTGCAATTTGGTTACCAGACATCAGTTTGGTCAGAATTTGGCACAATACGAGAAGTCTTATGGCTTCAGACAGCACGATCATATTTTGATGGCGGGTAGCGGAAAAGTATTGGAGTTTTGCGACCCACGAATTCAAAACATCAAACAAACCCTGGAGGATATGTTTGATATTGATATTACCCATCATTCGTTGTATTTCTTTGCAAAAGAAAGGACTAACAAAAAGTAAATTATACTCACCCTATGAATTATAAAATAAATCACGAAGGTGACTTGGTGTTCATTAATTTTGAAGGCGATCTCATTGGAGAAGAAAACGGCCCAGAGATTATTGAAGCTGTAAACGACACATTAAGCAACAACATCGTGAAATGCGCTGTAGATATCTCCGAAGTGAGGTATATCAACAGTAGCGGCATTGGTGTTTTGATCACAATCCTGACCAAATTTAGAAATAAAGGTGGCGAGGTCGTACTTGTGAACCCATCCGAACATGTTAAAAAACTATTGGCTATCACTAAGCTTAATGCCATTTTCACTGTAGTGGAAAGCGTAGCCGGAGCGAAAGAAGAACTAAATAAATAATTACCACATGTCTGTAGATGTATTGCTTGGACTTCAATGGGGAGATGAAGGAAAAGGTAAAATTGTAGATTATCTCACACCAAAATATAACGTAATTGCTCGTTTCCAGGGTGGCCCCAATGCTGGGCACACTTTGAAATTCGGAGATACCAAACACGTATTGCACCAGATCCCTTCTGGTATTTTTCATAAAGGAGCCGAAAATGTAATTGGTAATGGCGTAGTGCTAGATCCAGCTATTTTCAAAAAAGAAATTTTGGCTTTGGAACAGTTTGAAAATTACGACAAAAACAGCCTTTTGATTTCTAAAAAAGTGCAACTGATTCTGCCGACCCACAGAATCTTGGATGGTGCTTATGAAAATGCCAAAGGGGACAAAAAAATTGGTTCTACCCTAAAAGGAATCGGCCCAACTTACGAAGATAAAATCTCAAGAGTAGGACTAAGAGCTGGAGATATTTTGAGTCCAGATTTCGATGCGAAATACAAGGCATTGAAGCAGCGTCACTTGGATATCTTGTCTCGATATGATTTCCAATTTGAATTGGAAGAATTGGAAACTGCTTTCATGGAAGGAGTAGAATTTTTGAAAACATTCCAATTGATTGATAGTGAATATCACTTGAACAAGAAATTAGCTGATGGTCAGTCTATTTTGGCTGAAGGTGCGCAGGGCTCATTGCTAGATATTGACTTCGGAAGCTATCCATTTGTGACGAGCTCTAATACGACTACAGCCGCGGCTTGTACAGGACTAGGTGTAGCAGTCAACAAAATTGGCGATGTATTTGGTGTATTCAAGGCATATTGTACCAGAGTAGGTAGCGGACCTTTCCCTACAGAACTTCACGACGAAACTGGCGAATTACTAAGAAAAAATGGGGGTGAGTTTGGTGCGACTACCGGTCGTCCTCGTAGATGTGGATGGTTGGATTTGCCAGCATTGAAGTATGCGATCATGGTGAATGGTGCCACTCGGCTATACATGATGAAAGCAGATGTGCTTTCTGGTTTTGATACGATTCAGGTTTGTACTACGTACAAGGATGCTGATGGCATTCTAACTGATCAAATGCCGTATGATTTGAATGACAATACGGCAACTCCAGTATACGAATCATTCGAAGGGTGGTCAGAAGATTTGACTGAAATATCTTCATACAATGATCTTCCGGCTTCATTGAAATCTTATGTAGAGTTCATTGAAAGGCATGTGGGCTTACCGATCGATATCGTATCTGTTGGACCCGACAGAAAACAAACTTTATTGAAATAATAGAAACGCACAGCGTTCCAGAAAATACAAACCAGATGAGGATACTCGTCTGGTTTTTTCGCTTTAAACCTATAAGGTTTCCAAAACCTTATAGGTTTGTGAAATTTACCCCTCCGAATTGAAATACGGATAGTTCATCTAATGTAAAAAAGACTATATTTTTGATTCTGATAAAGAAGCTTTTGGATGTTCCAGAAGGCCAGGTAAATCATAATCAAAAAATTAATGAAACATTTTGTCTTTGTACTTTTCTGTGCTCTTGGTGCCTGCGCACCAAAGCAGGAAAATATTTCCAATCAACGAAGCCCTATCGAAGGCACCTGGCAGTTACTTTCCGCTCAGAATATCACGGGTGAGGATACCGTATTCACCGATTACACCATTGGCATGAAAGGGATCAAAATGATCAACCAAAACTATTTTGCTTTTTTCCAGCATGACCTCAGCAAGGGCACAGATAGTTTAGCTAAGTTTTCTGCAGGCAGTGGCTCTTATACTTTTGAAAATGGACATTACATAGAAAACTTAGAATACTGCACTGGACGTCAATGGGAAGGCAATACTTTCGAGTTTGAGTTGAAGATCAAAGGCGATACTTTGATTCAGGAGGGCAGAGAGAAGATCGAAGACCTGGATGTTGATCGGGTGATCAGAGAGATTTATGTCAAATTAGAATAAGAAAAAGGTCAAATGCTGCCTTTGTTGGAGTTGACTCGAACAAACTTCTGTAGCCAACACTTCTTACTCCTACCATTTAGGAATGACAAACAGTTCTAACTAAAATAAACCCAAATAGAAGCCAGGATACAAACGAGAATACCGGACAGAATCAAATCCTGGCGGGTATCTACCATAGACATCTTGTGAAAAGTAACGCCCTCGATTTGCGCATAATCTGGACTGTTTGTCAATAGACTGACTAGAATCAACACTGCTACACAGATGACAAATAAGAAAATGGCGAAATGCAAGAAGTTAATGTCGCAGAAGTAGAAAAAGGCTCCTTGTAAGTCGGTTTTGTTCACTTCACCGATCAGTCTTGCAATCCCCAGTACAAATCCAGTTACCATAGAAGCCATGGCACCTTTGGAATTGAGCCGCTTGAAGAAGATACCCAATAGAAATACAGCAGCAATAGGCGGTGAAATATAAGCTTGGACACTCTGCAAGTACTTAAATAACTGATCAGAGATATTGTCGATAAACTGTACCCAGAGCAGACCGAAGAATACCAAACCAACGGTGGCGATTCGGCCGACAAGCACTAAGTGCTTTTCCGTGGATTCAGGTTTAATCTTCTTGTAGATATCAAGTGTGAAAATCGTAGAACAGGAATTGAAAACAGACGACAATGAGCTCATCAGAGCAGCTAAGAGTCCTGCGATCACCAGTCCTTTCAATCCCACTGGCATCAAGACTTTGATAAGCATCGGCAAGGCATCATCTGGCGTGTTGAGCAACAGTTCACCTTTTTGGCTCAAAGCCAATGCGATTATCCCTGGGATTACGAAGATAAGCAGTGGCAGCATTTTGAGATAGCCCCCGAAAATGCTGCCTTTCCTAGCTTGTTGGATATTTTTAGCGGCCAATACACGCTGTACAATAAACTGATCTGTACACCAGTACCAAACACCTAGAATAGGAGCTCCAAAGATGATACCCGTCCAAGGGAAGTCAGGATTTGAAATGGGTTTCCAAAGGCTGAAGTAGCTAGCGTCTAACCCAGCGGTAAAGGCCGACCAGCCCCCCAAATGATAAAGTCCTACCGCGGTAACTGTTAGGGAACCCGCTATCAGCACAAACATTTGGATCATATCTGTATAGATGACAGCTTTCAATCCACCGATCGTGGTGTAGATACCAGTAATGACAACTATCACAACGGCACCTGTCCAGAAGTCCATGCCCATGGCTTGGAAGATGATGCCTCCCGCCGCGATAGTGACTGATATTTTTGTCAGGATGTAGGCCACAATTGAAATGACCGAAAGGTACGCTCTGGTGTTTTTGGAATAGCGTTTCTCCAGAAATTCAGGCATGGTGAACACACCACTTCGAATATAAAAGGGAACAAACACCCAACCCAATAGCAGAAGCACAATACCTGCCAACAATTCAAATTGCGCGACGGCTACGCCGCTGCTCGCCGCCGTGCCAGCCAGTCCGATCAAGTGCTCTGATCCTATGTTAGAAGCGAAGAGGGAAGCTCCGATGACAAACCAGCCCATATCTTTGCCGCCAAGGAAATAACCAGTGGAATCGTGTCCGTTTTTACTTTTTTTAGCTACTCTGATCGCGATTAAAAAGATACAAACAAAGTAGACAGCAATGACGGCTATATCTAATAGTTCTAAGTCGAGCATTGGGTTATCAAGTACTTATAAAAATAAGTGCCGCCCCTTACGAGGCGACACTGTGAACGGTATAAAGACCTTATTTCTTATAAAAGAAATTTTCCTGCTGATCTCCTATTATCAAGGTGAATTCACCTTCTTCAGTCACTCTCTCGCTATTCTGATTGATGAATGATAGATCAGCTACAGCTAGTTGAAAATCTACTTGTGTAGAAGTTCCTGATTTGATCTCTACCTTCTTGAATTTTTTTAATCGTTTTTCCCCTGGTGTGACAGATGCGTATAGGTCGGCTACATACAATTCAACTGCTACTTTACCATCTCTGCTGCCTGTATTGTTTACAGTCACTGAAACATTGATTTTTCCATTGGCATCCAGTGTGGTTTTATCCAGTTTCAGGTCGCTGTAGCTAAATGTGGTATAACTCAACCCATGACCAAAAGACCACTGAGGAGAAAATCCACCCAGTCCATAGGTGTCTGGTTCTGATTCTTTATAGTTTTCTGAGTGTTTGCGATCGTAAAGCACGAGGTCTCCTGTGTTTTTAGGATAGGTGAATGACTGTCGACCATTCGGGTTATAGTCTCCAAATAGAATTTCCATTGTCGCCTTAGCTCCCTGGCTTGCAGGTCGATAAAGATTCAAAATGCCCTTGACGCCAGGTTCTACAGATGAGATCACTCTCGGTCGACCTTGGGCAAGAAGTAAAACAACAGGCTTGCCAGTAGCTACAGCGGCTTCTACCAATTGCAATTGATTTTCATCCAATGTCAAATCATCGATACCTCCTGGTGATTCTGCATACGCCTTTTCCCCAATAGCCAAAACAATCACATCTGCTTTAGCAGCATTGTTTTTCACGAATGTGGTATTCGTATTGGTTGGATCATTATAATCAGCTATTGCATTGGTGATGACCTGGCTTGCGCCAATTTTTTCAATCATGGCATCTTTCAACGTCAATGTTCCTTCGTTGTAGGCAGACTCAGCATCTCCCTGCCAGGTGTAGGACCACGAACCGTGCAAAGCACCAATGTTATTGGCACCTGGGCCTGTGAACAGTACTTTGGAACTTTTGCTCAATGGCAATACATCTTCTTCATTTTTCAGGAGTGTAATGGATTCTAAGGCAGCGTTGAGCGCAACATCGGCATATTCTGCTTTCCCAAAATTGGCAATCGCCGCTTCTTCAGGATAGGCATTGTCAAAAAGCCCAACGTCGAATTTGAGTTTCAGAATTCTATAAACGGCTTCATCTATGCGCTTCATACTTACTTCGCCTTCGTTGACCAGTTCCACCAAATAGTCGTAGAACGAGTAGTCCGTAGGCACCATGCTCATGTCGATTCCAGCATTTACGGCAATTTTGACGGCCTCTTTTGGAGTAGCCGCTACTTGATGACGAATATGAAGTCTGATAATATCTTCCCAGTCAGAAACCGCCAAGCCTTCAAATCCTAATTCACCTCTCAAAATGTCTTGTAGGTAATACTTGCTGGCATGCACAGGCACACCGTTTACTTCGCCAGAATTAATCATCACAGTAGACGTACCGTTGGCGACAGCCGCCTCGAAAGGAGGTAAATAGTATTCCCTGAGTTGAATGTCTGGGATATAGGCTGGTGTCCTGTCTTTTCCACTTTGTGGGGTAGAGTAGCCAATGAAATGCTTCATACAGCTGGCGACAGCAGTGATGTTTTTCAGTCCATCTTCTTCATAAGCGTTGATAGCGGCTCCTCCCAGTGTAGAAGTGAGATAGACATCTTCTCCAAAAGTCTCTTCAAATCTCGACCAAAGTGGCTGACGACCGATCCCAAGCGTAGGGTCGAAGTTCCAACGGATACCAGAGGCACGCACTTCCATTCCCGTAATTTTAGCCGCTTGCGCTACCAAAGCTGGGTTTCGGGCAGCTCCCATACCAATATTATGAGGGAAAAGTGTTGAACCTTTGGTATAAGAAGTACCATGAATGGCATCTATGCCATATAGGATTGGTATTTTAAGTTCAGTTTCTTTAGCGGCAATGTCTTGAATGGCTATTAATAATTTGTGCCATTCTGCTACAGTCAATGGACTACCATTGGTATTGAGTATAGAGCCGACGTTTTTATCAATGATTGCTTCTCTGAGGAGATCAAGGTTTAAATTTCCATCTTCATGAAATTTGCTCAAAGTAATTTGAGTCATCTGTCCCACTTTCTGCTCGACAGACATTTTACTCATGAGTTCAAGCACCTCTGGATCTTTTGCTTTCGAAGTTTTTGGGCTAGAAGTACAAGAGTAAAATGTACCGATAGCTAGAATGGGAAGTATATATTTTTTAAATTGAATAAGCTTCATTGATTTTAATATGTTAAGAAGTGAAGAATTTTATCACTATACAAAACTCAATCATTTATCTCCTAGATTGCTAGGCATATCTCTCAATGAGCAGGGGTAATTGTATCAGGGGTAGGCTGGTGTAAAATATTATTGAAATATTTACATCTATTAATGTGAGCGGTATGAGAAAGTATAAGTTACTAATGTGGGTGCTAGTCTGGCACAGTTTTGCTTGCTTGGGTCAAAACCGAAGTAGCAAGTTCATTTCTATCAAAGCGGAGTTGTCACAAAACACAGTGGCCTCCATTGTTCAGGATCATAATGGATTTTTGTGGATAGGCACGCGCAATGGCCTCAACCGATACGACGGTATCAATATGACTTCGTACGAATATGATGGGTCTGATACTACGAGTTTGAGCAATGACTATATTCGATTAGTTTTCGAAGATTCAGACAATCAATTGTGGGTGGGTACAATGGGCGGAGGTATCTGCTTATACAATGAGGATTTAGATTCTTTTGAAAGATTCCATGTACCAGGAATGCCAGCTTATCTTAAAAAAGCCAGTGTCAAGTCCTTCTTGGAAGATGAGTTTAATAATATTTGGTTTGGCACGGAGAAGTATGGCCTTCATTATTATAATAGAACCACGGGAGAAATCAAGTCTTATCAAAAGAACCTGGATGATCCTTTTAGTATTTCAGCCAATCACATTACTGGCATTGTAAAAGATAATATTGGAAATCTCTGGATATCTACATGGGGCGGAGGTATGAATCTATTTGACCACAATAGTCAAAGGTTTATTGTTTATAAGCACGATAAAGACAAGCCAGAATCTATAGCGTCTAACATCATTAGAAAACTTTACAAAACTAAGGAAGGTGATATCTGGCTAGGTACCCATGGTGGATTGGATAAATTAGAGTATCACGAAAGTGGCAGATTTGTTTTTCATCATCAAAAGTTGGATACAGAATTAGGAAAGTCAGGCACACGAGTTATACTTTCGATTTTGGAGGACGATAGCAATCAACTGTGGATTGGCACAGAAAATGGAGGTTTGAATGTAATTAGCCTAGAGACAGGAAATTCAATCCTATACACTTTTGACCCGCGTCGAGAATACTCACTTCAGAATAATTCTATTTGGAGTTTGTATCAAGATAATACTGGAATCATATGGGTGGGGACATTCAATAAGGGAATTTTCAAGATAGACCGAAACGCCAGCAAATTCGAACACTTCCAGCACAATCCACACTTTTCTAATTCCCTGAGCAACAATGCAGTGAGCTGCTTTGTAGAGGATAAACTTGGCAATGTTTGGATAGGAACTGATGGAGGAGGTTTGAACTACTGGAATGTGAAAAAAAATACATTCAAGTCATTTACCACAAAGGACAAATCAAATCCGATCTCTAAGGATGCTATTTTGTCTCTGCTTTTAGACAGTAATGAAAACTTGTGGATTGGTACGTGGGATGGAGGAATAAACCTGAAAAGAAAAGGATCTGACAAATTTGAGAGGTTCACATTAGATCACCCACTGAATTCGAGTCAAGGATTTGAAAATGTTTTCGCTATCCATGAAGATAAAAAGGGCCGAATTTGGTTTAGCGCTTTTAGAGATGGACTTTTCGCTTATGATCCATCCGATAGGTCCTTCATTGGATTCAACCATGACAGCGATAATCCACATAGCATTAGTTCGGACTATGTACGTGCTATTATGGAAGATAAAAATGGCACACTTTGGATAGGAACAGAGGGGGGAGGTTTGAATCAAATGTTTGAAACTAATGGCCAATATAGTTTCAAAAGATACATGACCGATGAGAACAATGATAAAGGGATATCAAGTAACACAGTGATTTCTCTAATGCAAGATCAGGAGGGTATTATTTGGGTGGGTACATTTTCAGGCTTGGACCGATTAGACTCTAAAAAAGAAGAATTCACCAAAATTGGAAAAAAGCAGGGATTGCCTAACGAAGTGATATATGGAATAGAGCAGGATGAAAAAAAGAATCTTTGGTTAAGTTCTAATAGAGGGTTGTCTAAATATGATCCAATTTCTGGTGATGTTCAGAACTATAGGAAAGCTGATGGCCTACAAGGCATGGAGTTTTTCAAAAATTCGAGCTATACATTAAGCTCTGGAGAAATGCTTTTTGGTGGAGTAGATGGCTTCAACAGATTCAGACCAGATCAGATTAAAAAGAATACTTATGAGCCAAAAGTGTTTTTTAGTGATTTCCGATTGTACAATCAGTCTGTCAAAGTGGGAGAAGATTCGCCTCTCAAAAAGAATATTCGAAAAACTGAGAAGATCAATCTTAATTACGATGAGAATGATTTCAGTTTTGAGTTTGCTGTGCTAAGCTTTTCACAAACCTCCAAAAATGAATATGCCTTCCAGTTGGTAAATCATGACGAAGGATGGCAAAAAGTCGGTAATCGTCGCGAAGCTTATTACACCAATGTTCCACCAGGATATTATGTATTCAAGGTAAAAGGGACTAACAATGACGGAATATGGAGTAGTCATGAGTCCGCTGTAGAAATTGTAATTTCCCCGGCATGGTACAGTACTTATTGGGCCTACTCCTTATATATAGTCATCATCACCGCTTTATTGGTTTGGGGAATTCAAACGATCGTGAATCGCGAAAGATTGCAGACTCAGTTGCATGTAGAGCACATGGAGTTATCCAAAATGCAAGAATTAGATGAAATGAAATCCAGCTTCTTTGCCAATATCTCTCATGAGTTTCGTTCGCCACTTACATTGATACTTGGACCACTCAAAGCCATGTATGATAATGTGGAATTCAGCAGCATCAAGGAGCAAGTCAGTATGATGATTCGTAATGCTGAAAGTTTACTCAATTTGATTAACCAGTTGTTAGAGCTTTCTAAGCTAGAATCAGGAAAAATGAGACTTGAAGCGGTAGAGCAAGATGTCTGTAAGTTTCTCAAGCCAGTCATTCATTCTTTTTCATCTTTTGCCGCAAGAAAAAACATTAGTTACAAAGTAACTGTACCGAAGCATGAGATTGCTCTGTTTTTCGATAGAGAAAAACTAGAAAAAATAGTTGTAAACCTACTTTCAAATGCTTTTAAATACACTGCTGAATTCGGGCATGTCGAATTTGAACTGGTAGAAGATAAAGGTCAGGTAACACTGATTGTTAAAGATGATGGTATTGGAATCCCTGAAGATGAGATGGAATATATCTTCAACAGGTATTACCGAGTAAGAGATGCTAAAAATAAGAAGAGCAAAGGTACAGGAATCGGACTGTCATTGACCAAGGAATTGGTTGAGCTGCATAGAGGCGTGATTGACTTGGAAAGCAAAGAGAATGAAGGCTCGGTGTTTACAGTCTTCCTTAAGAAAGGTACTGATCACTTAAATCCTGAAGATTTTTCTAGCCCGGGATCAGAATACCAATACGAAAATCAAGAACTTTTCAAATCTGACCAACAAGCCAATGCCCAGCCTTTGGCAGAAAGCTTAGAAAGCTTAGAGGATCAGGAGAAGCAGCCGTTGATATTGGTCATAGAAGACAACAATGATATCAGAGGGTACATAAAACAAATCTTGGAACCTGATTATAGAGTGATCGAAGCTGACAATGGCATGGATGGCTCAGAGTTAGCGCTGGAGCGCATTCCTGATTTGATCATCTCAGATATTATGATGCCAAGCCTAGATGGGTTTGAGGTCTGTAAAAAAGTAAAGAACGACACCAAGACCAGTCATATCCCAGTGATTCTACTTACCGCAAAGGCATCCAATGATAGCGCTCTCGAAGGATTTGAAAAAGGAGCTGATTACTATATCACCAAACCTTTCAATCCAAAATTACTTGCGCTGAGAGTACGTAACGTACTCAATATTCATGATCATATCAAAAATAACATTCTTAATAGAAAAACGCTCAATATCGAACCTTCCAATGTAAAGATCGCTTCACGTGACGAGGATTTTATTAAAAAAGCGGTCAAGATTGTGGAGGACAATATGTCCAATTCAGAATTCTATGTTGACGACCTAGGTAGAGAGCTTGGCTTGAGTAGAATGCAATTGTATAGGAAATTGAAGGGGCTGATCGGCCAGTCAGCAAATGAATTTGTTCGATCCATAAGACTTAAAAGAGCAGCACAGCTCATACGTCAAAATCAACTAACCATCTCTGAGATTACCTACCAGGTAGGTTTCAATGATTTGCAGTATTTTAGAGATTGCTTCAAAAAACAATTTGGGGTAAATCCTTCAGAATATGCAAGTGATACTGAGGAAAAAGCATCGTAAAATCGCTGTTTCAAGTGTTTAAACACTATTTGAAACAATTACCATCCGCCTTTGTGATAAATGCCCAACGCAAGTAGGGTTTGTATTTAAGAAGTTTGAGTATCAATTTTTATTAAAACTATTCACTAAAATCAAAAAATTGAAAGGCATGATAAAACTTAGACAAATGAAGATCAGACTGCAAGGTCTGATGAAAATGTCTCTGATGCTGGTAGCGCTAATTTCATTTAGCGCTCAGGCTCAGAACAGAACAGTAACCGGTAAGGTTACTTCCGTCACTACAGGAGAGTCCCTCCCAGGAGTGAGTGTATTAATTAAGGGTACGGCCAATGGAACCGTGACTAATTTGGAAGGTGAGTATACGCTATCTGTAAATTCAGATAGTGATGTATTAGTTTATTCTTTCATCGGTATGAAACCGATAGAGATGTCAGTAGGTGGGCGCTCAACTATTGATATCAAAATGGAAGATGACGTTACTTCCTTAGAAGAAATAGTGGTCGTAGGATACGGTGAGCAGAAGAAAAGTGTTTTGACTGCAGCTATTTCTAGTGTAAAAGCAGAAGACTTGGCCAACTTCTCTGCTGGTTCTGTTGATCAAGCTTTACAAGGAAGAATGTCCGGTGTTCAAATCACACCAAGTTCTGGATCACCAGGGAGTGGCTTCAATATCAAAATTAGAGGTGCGGGCTCTAATGGAAGTACTCAGCCCTTGTATATTGTAGATGGGATGAGAATGGAGTTTATCGATTATCTTGATCCGTTCGAAATTCAATCCGTCGAAGTGCTAAAGGATGCAGCCTCTGCAGCTATTTATGGTGCTGAGGGAGCAAATGGTGTAGTATTGGTTACTACTAAAGAAGGAAAAGACGGAGCAGGCCAGATTAGTTACGATTTTCAGTATGGAGTTCAAAATTTCAATTCCAAATTGGAAGTAATGAATCTTCAACAATTTGAGGAGTACAATGCTGAAGCTGGTATTAACAGAGATCCGAATGAGCAATTACCTTCAACGGGAACAGATTGGGTAGACGAAATATTCCAGTCTGCTGCCATGCAGAGACATTCGATTACATTTTCTGGCGGTACGGATAAGACTACTTATTTAATTGGTGGTAACTATTTTACTCAAGAAGGTATTGTAGGTGGAGAACAGGCCAAATTTGATCGTCTGTCATTAAGATTCAATATGAAGCATCAGGTGAATGATTGGTTAGAGGTTGGAAATAAATTCTCTTTCGCACAATTCAATCGTTCTTCGATTCAAGAAAACACTGAATTTGGTAGTATCGTACAAAGTGGTATATTGATGGATCCAGCCACGCCTGTGGTGTA
The DNA here is from genome assembly GCF_039969095.1 of Reichenbachiella sp. Classification (GTDB taxonomy): domain Bacteria; phylum Bacteroidota; class Bacteroidia; order Cytophagales; family Cyclobacteriaceae; genus Reichenbachiella. The sequence goes on along the minus strand of NZ_JBDVOL010000008.1, from coordinate 10,541 downwards.
TAACAATGGATTACCTTCTTGGGTACTGAACAATACGGACTACGGAGTTCAAAATTATCCAGTGGATGACAATGGAAAATACTACGGTGTATCTACACTCATGCAAGGAGAAATGGCCAATCCCGTTGCACGGATGAATCAGTCTCACGGAGGATTAAACCAAAATCTTTTTTCAGGATCTGGTTATGCAAAAATTAGTCCTTTAAAAGGATTGAACATTACTTCAAGAATTGGTTTGTTTATTGGGAATGGAAAAGATCGTTCATGGACGAACTCTTATTTCCTCAACCCTAGAGCCATTGGAACTAATGGTGTTTCTCAAACCATGTTTGAAAGAATTAATTACCAGTGGGAAAACTTTGCCTCTTATGATATTAATGTAGGAGATCATAAAGTTAACATAATGGGTGGTACTTCTATTTATAGTAAGGAAGATTCATATGTATCTGGCTACGGAGCACCTCTTTTGAATGAGATAGAGGAATTGGCTTATTTAGATGCTGTTCCTGATCCACAAAGCAATACTATCGCCAACGGTAACTCACAGTTGGAAACATTGAATTCTTATTTTGGTAGAATTCAGTACAACTTTAAAGACAAGTATCTTTTAGGTGTAACTATGAGAGCAGATGGATCTTCACTATTGGCTGAAGGAAAGCAGTGGGGATACTTCCCTTCTATATCTGGGGGATGGGTTTTGTCTAATGAAGACTTCTTTTCTGCAGGCCCATTGAATTTTATGAAAATAAGAGCGAGTTGGGGTATCAATGGTAGCTTATCTAATGTAAATCCTGGTGAGTCTTTGGCAAAAGTATCAGCTGGCTTTATTTATACGGATGACTTAGGCAATTTCCAAATTGGAGCTGAGCCAACAACAGTAGCCAACCCAGACTTAACATGGGAGACTACCACACAAACAGACATCGGTATTGACTTTGGATTCTTTGATGACAAGTTTACAGGTACTTTTGACTATTTTATCAAGACTACAGAAGATCTATTGGTACCAGGAACGCCTCCATCATTTGTAGGTAATCCTGCTGGACTCGTTAACAATGGTACAGTAGAGAACAAGGGTATTGAGTTAGAATTAGGATACCAGGATGAATCTGGTCCTCTTAAATATGCGATTGATTTAAACTTTACTAAAATTAACAATAAGGTTACTGAGGTTGATCCAAACAAAATTTATGAGCGAGGAGCTAACATCGGTATCGATTGGAATAGTGCTACCGCCATGCAAGAAGGTAAGCCAATCTGGTTTTTCAGAGGCTATGAAACAGCAGGAATCTTCCAGGATCAAACGGAAGTTAATGCTTACACAAGTGGTGTAAGTGGATATACGCCTGAGCCTGGAGATCCGATCATAGTAGATCAATTGACAGTAGATACAGATGATGATGGTGTGCCAGATGCGACTGATGGAATGATTTCTGAAGCAGATTTTGTTGAAATAGGTTCTCCTCACCCTGATTTTATGTTAGGTGCAAGGGTTAAATTAGAATACAAAGGATTTGATTTTCAAGTCTTTGCTCAAGGCTCTTTCGGTAACGACGTGATCATGGGCTTCAACAGATCAGATAGAATCGAATCTAACAAGCCTTCATTCTTTTATGAAGATAGATGGACAGAATCTGGCAGTACAAATAGCTGGTTTAGAGCTGGAACTGCTACTCAGGCATATACAAGTGATCTAATGGTTTTTGATGGGTCTTTCCTTAAAATCAGACAAGTACAATTGGGTTATAATTTACCAAAATCCTTGATTGGAAACATCGGAGTATCAAAAGTTCGAGTTTATGTGTCACTGGACAACTTCTTCACCTTCACGGATTACAAAGGGTTTGACCCTGAAGTGGGTGGAAGTAACACACCATCGAGTCTTGGAATTGATAGAGGCTCATATCCAGTGCCTAAGACATTCCTTACTGGTTTAACTGTACAGTTTTAATCAATATTAAAATTTTAATAAGATGAATAAGAAATTAGCAATATTAGGTATGGTAGGATTGATCATGACTGTAGTAGTTACAGCATGTTCAGACTTCCTAGACACCGATGTAAATGGCGTTTCTTCGATCGAGACTTTCTATCAGACCGATGAAGATGCTGAGTTGGCAATTATTGCCACCTATGATATTTTGACCTGGCACGAAAACAGCTGGGGTTGGGCAAGTCCTACATTTATAAAAACATTACCTTCTGATGAAGGGACTTGTGGAGGAGCTAACGATACGGATCAACCGCCATATCAGGCATTGGATGATTACGAATGGGATGCAACAAATAACGCATTGCTTGGAACTTGGAACGTCAATTATTATGGTGTATTTAGAGCCAATATGGTAATTGAGAACATCGTTCCTGACAATGACTTGAAAAAGAGAATTGTCGCTGAAGCAAAAGGATTAAGAGCATTCTTCTATCTGGAGCTTGTGACGCAGTTTGGAGATTTGCCATTGGTATTGACAGGATTGACGCCTGCCGAGTACAATCAGGCAAGAGTATCTACTGCTGCCGTATATGAGCAGATTGAAACTGATTTGACTGAAGCAATACCAGATTTACCTACAAAAGCACAATATGCTGCTGGCGATAAGTTTAGAGTTTCTAAAGGTGTAGCTTATTCTATTTTAGGTAAAGCTCAATTGTACCAAGGAAAGTATTCAGAAGCAATTAATTCATTTAATAGCGTGACTGGCTATAGTTTGGAACCCAATTATGCTGACGTATTCGTAGAAAGTGGTGAGTTCGGTGTAGAGTCCATCTTTGAAGCTTCATACTCCTCTTTAGGTAAGTCAAATTGGGATAATTACCCTTGGGGGTCAAGACATGAAGATAATATACATATCCAATTGATGGGTCCAAGATCAGGAAACATAGATGGATTAGGTATGCTTGGAGGTTGGGGGTTCAACTACCCTTCTGAAAAGATGGCTCAGGCTTTCATAGACGAAGGAGATACTGAGCGATACAACGCTACCATTCTTTCTGAGGCTGATTATCTCACTATTTCTGGAGATACTGAATTCGATCCAAGTGCATGGTGGGATTACGATGGTTACTTCAGATTGAAGTATGGACCTTATACATCAGAAACAATCTTGACTGATCCTGCTTCTACGCCTGAGCTTAATTATGGCACGAATTGGAGATTGATTAGATATGCTGATATACTATTGTTGTTGGCAGAAGCTCATTATTTTGATAATAACGAAAACGCTGCTAGAACTGCTTTAAACGAAGTTAGATCAAGAGTTGGTCTTCCTGATGTAACTGCTTCAGGCAATGCTTTATTCAATGCGATTGTTAAAGAAAGACAATTAGAACTAGCTTTCGAAGGTCATAGATACTTTGATTTGGTACGTTGGGGACTCGCAGAACAAGAGCTTGGAAGTTTAGGATATACTGCTAAACATGCTGTATTCCCTATTCCAGCTTCAGAATTGGCTGCAGCGACTAATATGACGCAAAACGACGGCTATTGATTCGGAGTTTAAATATGAAATAAATTGTTGTTTACAAAGGCTACCTTTATGTGGGTAGCCTTTGTTGTTTTAAAACTGTTTTTATGAGAAGAATTTTTACACTTGCTGGCATAGTAGCTTTTTATATCACTTCCTGTACTACAACAACCAAAGAAAAAAATGAGAAGATTTTTGAAAGTATCGATCCTGAAGTATCTGGTGTAACTTTCTCTAACAACATCACTGTCAATGACTCTGTCAACTTCTTCAAATATGGCTATTTATATATGGGAGGCGGTGTATCTACTGGCGATATCAACAACGATGGGCTTGTTGACATCTATTTTACAGGAAATCAGGTGTCGAACAAGTTATATTTAAATAAAGGGAACCTTCAATTTGAAGACATTACAGAACAATCTGGTGTAGGCGCTGACGACCGTTGGATTACAGGTGTGTCTATGCACGATGTGAATGCTGATGGATGGCTAGATATGTATGTGTCGGTGTCTGGTATCTGGACAAGTACTAAAAACATTCTTTATATCAATCAGGGATTGAACGAAAAAGGGATTCCGACTTTCAAGGATGAAGCTGAATTACGTGGTGTAGCAGATGAAGGTAAAAGTATTCAAACCTGTTTTTTTGATTATGACCAAGATGGTGATATAGATATTTATGTTGCCAATTACGAAAAAATGTCTTTTGGAAGCTTTATCGCAGAATACAAACAAAAAGTGGATAATCCTGTACTAGAGACATCAGACCATCTTTGGGTCAACGACGGCAATGGTTACTTCACAGATGGTACAGTAGATGCGGGCCTCCTGAATTTCGGATTGGCTGTAGGTGTCATCGCCACCGATTTCAATAACGACAATCTCACTGATCTATACGTGTCGAATGATTTTAATACACCAGACAACTTCTATTTCAATAATGGAGATGGCACATTTACCGACCTAATCAAAGAAACTACCCAGCATACTGCCTTTTACGGGATGGGTGTAGATGCTGCCGATATCAACAACGATGGGCTCATGGATATTGTGCAGGTAGACATGACACCGGCAGACAATTTCCGATCTAAGGCCAACATGGCTAGTATGAACATTCCAGATTTCTGGAAAAATATTGCCGCCGGTTTTCATTATCAGTACATGTACAATACACTACAAGTCAATCAAGGCATCCGACCCAATGGGGAACCATTCTTTGCAGATGTGGCAAAGATGTCTGCAATTGATAAAACAGATTGGAGTTGGGCGGCTCTCTTTGCAGATTTCGACAATGATGGATTCAATGATTTGTATGTAACGAATGGAACTAGAAGAGATATTAATAATAAAGACTTTTTCAATTGGCTAGATCGCTTAGATATCAAAATGAAGGTGAAGTATGAAGAGCTTACTTTTAATGACTTGACAGAAAAACTACCTTCAAAAAAGGTGGATAATTACATGTTCAAAAATACCGATGGAAAGAGTTTCGAGAAATCAAATGCTGCATGGGGAATTGAATATGAAGGATTTTCTAATGGGGCTGCTTACGCTGACCTAGACAATGACGGCGATCTAGAGATAATAGTCAACAACATAGATTCTACCGCAAGTATTTTTAAAAACAATAGTATTGAAAATGCTCATGGTAATTTCTTGAAAATTAAACTCGTTGGGTCAGATCAAAACCCATTAGGGTTGGGAGCCAAAGTGAGAGTGAAAGTGGGGGATCAGATCTTCCTGAAAGAACAAACACTTGTGCGAGGCTATCAGTCTTCTATCGATCCCATCTTGCATTTTGGATTGGGAAATGCAATGAAAGTGGATGCCGTTGAAGTCATTTGGCCAAAAGGCAAAACTAGTCAGCATATGGAGGTGGCGTCTAATCAACAGATAAGCATTGCTATTGTAGATAGCCAACCAAGCCAAAAAGCAGAAGAGCAATCAAATCCAGCTTTTGAAGAAATGTCAATAGATGGATTGAATGTATATGAACATATTGAAAATGACTTTGACGATTACGAACATCAAATCTTATTACCACACATGATGTCCAGATTAGGTCCTGCTCTTGCGAAAGCAGATGTCAATGGAGATGGATTAGAAGATTTATTTATAGGTGGGGCTGCAGGTCAGCTAGCAGAGTTTTTTTATCAAAGAGTTGATGGTAGTTTTGAGAGGAAGCCTTTTCAATCATCAGAAGCTGTTTATGAAGATGTGTCTGCCACATTTTTTGACGCTGATAGTGATGGTGATCAAGATTTGTATGTGGTTAGTGGTGGAAATGACTTTGAGAATGGATCTGAATTTTATCAAGATAGGCTATATCTCAATGTGCAGGGTGTTATGACTCGCTCTGACGTAATTCCCGATTTTCTAATCAGTGGTAGTGTAGCAGTTGCTGAAGACTATGACGGCGATGGAGATTTAGATTTATTTGTTGGAGGACGTCAATCACCCAGAAGTTACCCACTACCAGTTTCCAGTATATTATTAGAAAACAAGTCCGAGAAAGGAGAAGTCAGATTTGAAATTTCCTCTCAAGAGGCTTTTGAGAATTTGGGTATGGTGACATCCGCAGTCTGGATAGATCTGAACCAAGACGGTATACAGGAGCTGATAGTAGTAGGAGAATGGATGCCTATCACAGTATTTGAGCAGTCGAGTGGCGAGTTTACAAATGTTACTGCTGATTATCAATTAGAAAACACAGTAGGCTGGTGGAATACCATTCAAAAAGCAGATTTTGATCAAGATGGTGATGATGATCTGGTAGCGGGTAATCTTGGACTGAATTACAAGTATAAAGCGAAACCTGAGAAGACCTTCGATGTGTATGCCAATGACTACGACGAGAATGGAAACCTTGATATTGTATTGGGTTATTACCAAGACGATCAACAATTTCCTGTCAGAGGTCTATCTTGCAGTTCAGCTCAAATTCCTGAAATTAAGAAAAAGTTTAAAAACAAATACAACGTCTTTGCAGAAGCGACACTCTCAGACATTTATGGAGATCAAAATCTAGGAGAAGGGATACATTACAAAGCGCAGGAATTTGCAAGTGTCTATATAGAAAATATTGGAGAAAGTCAGTTGGAGATGACCCGATTGCCTTTTGCGGCTCAAACTTCATCCCTCAATTCAATGGCAATTATGGATTATAACCAAGATGGAAACTTAGACATCGTAGCCGGAGGAAATAATTTTACTTCAGAAGTGGAAACGCCTAGAAACGACGCTTGTTATGGATGGCTATTGCAAGGTAACGGTCAAGGTCAGTTCACAACAATTGATTATGCTAGGAGTGGTTTTTATGTTCCTTTTGATATTCGGCATGTGATGAATATTCAAACGAATGATGGGAATATTACCTTGTTTGTTTCTAACTCTGGTCCACTCAAAGCTTTTCGTCAGGTGAAATGAGAATTAGAATTTGTATTATTTTTTTGATTGCACTGAATGCTTGTAAGCTGAATAATGACTCAAGAACTGCTTCAACAAAAGAAATGGCTGACGAGCTCAGTACCATAGCTGAGAAAGCTAAAGTTAGTGGTACTTATCCCTACTTTACTGATGGACTGATTAAAAAACTGAAATCAGGCTTGGTAGGATTACCATATACCATTCGCCAAGGCAATTGGTTGGATTACATGCTTATGCTTGTGTTGAAAGGTGATAATGAAGAATGCATCCGTCTCATTGATGAATATTATAGAGCTACTGGTGGTGAAGAAGTTAATCCTCAATCAATAGCCTTTCATAAAATTCGGGCATTGGCACTTCTTCGAAAGGGCGAAGTTGAGAATTGCATCAACAATCATTCTGGGCAGTCTTGCATTATGCCCATCAAAGGTGATGGCGTACATCAAATACTCGAACCTGTACAGCAAGCAATCATTGAGTATGAACAACTACTGAAATATGATCCCAATGACTTACAGTCAAAATGGTTTCTAAATTTATGTCATCAAGCCATTGGAACTTACCCAAAAAAGGTTCCAATTGAGTTTTTGATTCCACAGGAAGTATTTGAATCTGAAGTGGACTTTCCAGTTTTCAAGAATATCAGCATGGAGTTGGGAGTAGCTGTCAATAACCATGCAGGCGGAGCCAGCGTCGAAGATTTCAACAACGATGGTCTGCTCGATATATTTACTACTTCATATAGCTTGGGAGAGCAATCTCATCTATTTATAAATGACGGGCAAGGTGGATTCATGGATCAAACTGAGGCCTACGGTTTGATAGGCATGGTTGGCGGTCTTAACAATATTCACGCAGACTTCAATAACGATGGGCTGACAGACATCTATATTATGCGTGGTGCTTGGTTGGCCCAAAATGGTCAAATCCCAAATTCCTTATTGATTAATCAAAATGGAAGCTTCTCTGACAAAACCAAAGTTGCTGGATTATACGCTAAAGCTCCTACAGGATCAATTGCTGCCGCCGATGTCAATTTGGATGGCCATTTAGATTTGTTTGTTGGCAATGAAAGCAGGAGAGGCAGTAAAAATCCTTCGCAACTCTACATCAATCAAGGTGACGGTACATTCAAGGATTGGGCGCCGCAACTTGGGTTGGAAATCAATCAGTTCATTAAGGGAGCCGTTTGGGGCGATGTTAACAATGATAGGTTACCAGATTTGTATTTATCTATATATGGAGGCAAAAATTTGTTATATATAAATAGAGGGGGTACGGATATGGCTAACTGGTCCTTTGAAGAAGTTTCAATCAAAGCAGGAGTGAACGAGCCAATCATGAGTTTCACCACATGGTTTTGGGATTATAACCAGGATGGATATCAGGACATAATGGTTTTTGGCTATGATAATAATTATCCGCACCTCATTGCCAGTGAAGTTACCAAAGACTACATGGGAGAGCCTTTTGAAGGCGAAAAGCCAAGACTATATAAAAACAATGGTGATGAAACATTCACTGATGTTAGCAAGCAGGTCGGATTGGAAAAGTTATTGTATGTGATGGGAGGTAACTATGGCGATTTAAATAATGATGGCTATCCTGATTTTTATTTAGGCACAGGAGAATTTAACATCTGGGCATCAGTACCTAATCGTGCTTTTCTCAATGTTGGTGGAAACAAATTCGCGGATGTCACTACAGCAGGCGAGTTTGGCCAAATCCAAAAAGGCCATGGCGTAGCTTTTGGCGATGTGGACAATGATGGTGATCAGGATATCTACCATCAGGTAGGAGGTGCAGCAGAGAGTGATGTGTTCCAAAATATGCTTTTTCAAAATCCAGGCTTTCAAAATAATTGGTTAACACTAAAGTTGGAAGGCACGACTTCCAATCGTTCTGCCATTGGAGCAAAAATTGAAGTCCAAATTATTCTACCTTCTGGCGAACAAAGAAAGGTTTATCATTATGTTGGTACCGGAGGTTCATTTGGAGCAAATGCACTTCGAGCGGAAATAGGTTTAGCTGATGCCAAAAATGTTGTTCAGGTAATTATCGAATGGCCAGACATTGAAAAAACAAGACAGGTTATTAAAAACATTGAGATCAATCATTCCTATCGCATAAAACAAGGGGTTGAGCCTCAGATTCAAAATTTGAATTCTATAGAACTAAATTCAGAAACTACTCATGTACACCATCATTAGAATAATAGGTTTCATTTTTATTTCCCATTCACTATTAGGACAAGATGGTTTCGAATTGGTTTGGTCTGATGAATTCAACTACACAGGATTGCCTGATGAAAAAAAATGGAGCTATGATGTGGGCGATGGTTGTCCTAATGTTTGTGGTTGGGGTAATAATGAACTAGAATACTATACAGAAAAGAGACTTAAAAATGCTAGAGTGGAAGATGGTCATTTGATCATTACTGCCCTTAAAGAGCAGATGGGAACCAAAGAGTATAGTTCAGCCAGATTAGTGACGAGAGAGAAAGGAGATTGGAGGTATGGCCGTATTGAAGTTAGAGCTAAGCTTCCTTCTGGAAGAGGTACTTGGCCAGCCATCTGGATGCTGTCCACAGATTGGTCATATGGCGGCTGGCCAGAAAGTGGGGAAATTGATATCATGGAACATGTCGGCTTTGAGCCTAATAAAATATATGGTACAGTACATTCAAAGGCTTATCATCATTCTATCGGCACGCAAAAGGGAGGAGAGATTGCCATTGAAGATTGTGAAGATGAATTTCACACCTACGTGATAGAGTGGTCGCATGGCAAAATTGATTTCTATGTTGATGATATTAAATACTTCACATTCGTGAAAGAAACGGGTTCGGACAAGTGGCCATTCGACAAGAGATTTCATCTGTTGCTCAATATTGCTGTTGGAGGCAATTGGGGTGGAGTAGAAGGCGTAGATGAATCTGTCTTTCCACAGGAAATGAAAGTCGATTATGTTCGGGTGTATCAACTTGTAACTAATACAGGAAGTAAATTAGGTACAGGTGAATTATTGTTGGTGCCAAACCCCGCGGAAGCTGGACGCTTTTCTATCTATTCTACAAGCCTTGATTTAGGCGAAATTGAAATTTATAGTTTATCTGGAAAGAGAATTCCACATAATAAGTCCGTTCATGATCTAGGTGTAGATATAGATGTCTATTCTTCTAGTAGACAGATGGTCATGGTTGTGGTGAAAAATGATAGAAATACAAGATCGCTGGGTAAAATTCTAATCAACTAAAGTGCCTTCAGTTCGTGTTTGGTGGGATTCTGGATTATTCTAAAAATAATATTAACAAACTTTGCTTTTGTGCTTGGATTTGAAAGTAATAGTTCTCTATCTTTGCGTCCCGTTTGAGAGGAACGGGCTTCAGAAATGAAGAAATTGAAATGTTGAGGTAATGAATCTGACTTCTTTTGATGTTGATTTTTAGAGTTGAAATTAATTTTAAAAATTATCTGTAAAGAGTTTAGGAATTGAAAAATTAAGTTCATTATCTTTGCGTCCCGTTAAGGGGAAAGGGTATTGAAAGAGGTACTTTTTAGATTGACATGATGAGAGGTAGGATTAGGTTTTTGGCGTTGGATATTAGTGTTAAAAAATGTCGAAAGGCGAGCCTAAAAAACTTTTAAAA
>NZ_JBDVOL010000007.1:0-3433 GCF_039969095.1 Reichenbachiella sp. | reverse complement strand
TACAGCAGCTCCACCAGTGATTTGTACGGTCAAGTCACCGTTACCGATATTGGTACCCGGCGATACGCAATTGGTATCAGGGTTTTTGATATTCAATTCAGCGATAGGATCAGTAGAATCGTCATCGATAGTAAAGTCAGTAGTTGTACTTGAACATCCCGTAGCGTCTGTAATAATTACTTCATAATCACCAGGCTCAAGATCTTCAAGCAAAGGATCAGTACCAGTTTGTGTACCGCCATGTGCTCCGCCCTCTTTAGTGAAAGCGAAGTTGAAGCCTGTGGTATTGCCTTGTGGCACGCCATTGATGGATACGTTAGTGATCTGGAAAGCTCCGTTGTATCCACCACCAGAACAGTTGTCGTTAGGGGTGTTAGTTGAGCCTGCAGCTGCAATTGTAATTGTTGGAATATCTTCATCTAACTCAAAAGTTGCATCCACAAAACAATCTTCACTTGTATTTTGTTCGTCAATAACTCTGAGGGTGTAGAAACCACCATCAACGCCACTCAATGTACCTGAAGATACAGCAGCGGCGGCGCCAACAGCTCCATTGATAGAAGCACCATTTACTAAGGCAGTACCAGCTGCAACAGAAGCACCTGCATACCATTGGTAAGAATAGTTACCTGTGTCATCATTAGTGATAGACCAGTCAATAGCTCCGTTACCCTCGTTGGCGTCTGGATCACAACTGGTATCAATTACATTCAAAGTTAAACTTAAAGTAGGTACTACTGTTTGATCTTCAATTTCAAATTCAATCATTGAAGTAGAACAACCAAATAGTACATGTTCAGCTTCTACAAAGTAAGTGCCTGCATCTAGACCAAGTAATTCATAATCGTTTGCACCAGTCGCAATAGGAGTGGTTGCGTCATCTTCGTACCAGGTGAAGTCATAGTCATCTCTATCTCCAGAAGTGACGTCAGCATCTTCAACAGTGGCTGTACCTGTAGTTCCACAATCTTCGATATGAGAAAGGGAAGTAAGCGCAGCGATTGTGTGTTCCTGAGGGTCTGTGTCTATCGTGTATGTTCCCTCCACAGAACATCCTGAATACACATAGGATGCTGGACCTGTTCCTCCTACAATTCTATATATTTTAACAATATAATCTTCTGGGCCTAAATTAGATAGAGTCGAAGTAGTCTCATGCTGTTCAACCAATAATTCATCACCAGGATAGGTCTCAGCTCCCACAACAAACCATCTAAATTCAAAATCTTCTGGACGGTCGAATGGTCCGTATGTATCCTCAGCATCTTTTTTAGCAACTACTGTAATTTCACCATCTCCTGGGTCACCGTCGCACACTGTATTATCAGTAATTGTAAATCCATCAATAAATGGTGTGTAAGCACGTTGCTCAATAGTTTCCACGGCACTAGCTGAAAAACATCTATCGGTATTGGCTGGAGCAAAAGCAGGATTATCAATTTGTCTTGCTACTGCAGTATAATCTCCCGCAGGTAATCCAGTGAACTGAACTACATCTCCAGGATCATTATCGCCAGCTCCTCTTCCTGATGAAAGATTAATTAATGGATAGGTGATACCATTAACTGTATAATTTGCCAATGGATCTGCAGGGACACCATCTCCAGCATATAAATAGATATCATATTCAGATATATCATCGAAGTTGCCTGCTGAATATCCAGGTGTTAAAATATCAATGTCTGCAGTAGCTCCACTAAGTTGTCCGGTAATACCATCCGCATCAGTGAATGAAGCAGGAGAGGAAGTAGTGGAAATTCTCATTGAAACTCCATCGGTATTATTACTTACAGTACCTGTTGCTCCGCTTGGGACTGCAACCACAGTCTCGCCATCATCAAAACTAAAACCATTTGTCGCTGTATAGGTTATGAATATACTTTCAGAAATACCAACTTCAGCACTTCCATCGTCCGGACACTCTTCCACATGTTCAACAGCAATTGTCGTAGTGGCTTGTTGACCAACAAAAGGGAGGTCATAAACGATTTGATATCTACATTGTGTGGAACCAGTATAATCAATAATCAAGGAATATAGACCTGATTCAAGCCCAGTTAAAGTAGTAGCACCTGTAGACCCATCAGTATTATATCCAGCTGGATTAATGGGAGATATTCCATCTATGCCGTTTTGAGTTTCATCTGTATAATCATCTGAACCTTCCCACCATTCAAAGGTTATATTAGCATCACCTCCTAATGTGGCATCTATGGTTCCAGTAGCAGATGCACAGTCTGTAGGTAAAATGCCATAGGCAATATTGACGCCTGGAGCAGCTGGTGTAAGGTCATCAATGAATTGGGTAAATGGGTCACTTGTACAGCCAGAGTTAGTTTCAGTAGCTATAACAGTATAATATCCAGATGCTTGTCCAGTCAAAATTGGGTTGGCGCTATTGGCTTGAACAACAGTGCCAAATTCATCTTGTCCTTCATAGAATTCATAAGTGTAAGCTGGAGTAAAATTAATTGGAGCTCCTCCTCCGTCAGAATAAGTAAGCCCTATTGCCGTTACTTCAACCTCACCATTAGGAGTACAGTCAGTTTGGTCGTCATTCACGTCGTAAGTCAAGGCCATTACTGGTGTCGCCCGACGAATAACCACTTGTTCCGTAGTAAAACAGCCTGCTGCATCATTGGTAACTTTTGCGGTATAAGTTCCATTTGGCAAATCACTGATGATATGATGATTTCCTTGTCCATCAGTCACAACTCCGGCTGAAGGATATATCGTTGTTACTAGATTAGCAATATTCGTATTCGTACCAACAAACCATTCAATAGTAAAGCCAGCATTATCTACCACTGGGGAACCATCATAATTCGTAATATTAGCTGTGATTTGTCCAGTAGGGTCAGCTAAATCACAACTGAAATCATCTTGAGTCACAGATACTGACGGCACTATGGCTATCAGGTTTTCAGTCAACTCGACGGTGATAGGAGCAGAAGTACATCCAGTAGTATTGTTGATAGCCTCTACGGTGTAGAACCCAGCACTTAGATTTTGGATGTGATTGGTGGTTGATCCCACTACATCAACAGTAGAAGTAGGCGTTTCCCCTTTCTGAGTATAGATATCATCGGCATCATCGATCACATTAGCCGGATCATTAGAAGCTCCGAAGTACCATACATAGTTAAAGTCAGCTGCTGGATCTACATCTGCACCGGCTACAACGTCGAGTAGTTCGATTGCACCGTTAGGATCCACAGTTCCTCCAGTACATGATGACACTTCGGTGATATCGATATCAGCCCCACCCGGAGAGGTATCTGTATCAGTAATTACTGGATTAGTGATTACTTCACCAATGATGAACTCATAAGTTTCGCTACATCCAGTGGTGTTGCTCACCGCCATGGCGGTATAAGTACCTTTCGGTAGGTCTTCAATAGTCGCCAGATTGGTGTTTACATCATTAGAGATG
>NZ_JBDVOL010000006.1:0-1883 GCF_039969095.1 Reichenbachiella sp. | reverse complement strand
GAGGGTCATATTTTTTGGAGAGAATTAAAATCCAGAGGAATTAGGCCAGAAGATTTCTCTAACCCATCCAATGAATCTGTCTTGTATAAAAGCTTCAGCAAAAAGCATTACCAAGGTGGAACCAAGGAATATGATCGACTTGAACAAGCCGCATCGATCTCCCCAAATCCAAAATTCAGGGAAGCAGCCTTAGCCTCAGCCTCATGGGGAAGCTATCAGGTGATGGGCTTCCATGCCCTTCCGCTGGGATATCCATCAGTTCAACAATTTGTTGATGAAATGCACACCCACGAGCGAAATCATCTGGAAGTTTTTGGAAGGTATATTTTGAAAAATGGCTGTTTAGAGCATTTGCAGACTAAGAATTGGGCAAATTTTGCCAGGTGCTATAATGGTCCAGCTTATGCACAGAATAAGTACGACGAAAAAATGGCGAAGGCCTATTTGAAATTTTTAAACGATTAAACGCTATGGCACTTAAAGAATTAATAAGACTTTTTGAGCGGGATATTGAACTGTTAAAAGTAGAAATTAATGCCTATTCCAGAGAAGAAAACCTATGGAAAGTGGAACCTAACATCACGAATTCCGCAGGTAACTTATGCTTACATCTGGTGGGGAATATGTCTCATTTTGTAGGAAAAGAGATAGGCGGATTTGGTTATATCAGAGATCGGGAATTTGAGTTTGCTGGTAAACACGTACCAAAATCTGACTTGTTGGTTAGAATAGAGAGGCTTCAACAGGTAGTCACTGTCAGCTTAGAAGGCTTGGATGAGTCTATGCTGGAAAAGCATTATCCCTTGGAGGTATTTGGAGAGAAAATGTCTTATAGTTACTTTCTTATTCACCTTTTTGGCCATTTTAGCTATCACTTAGGCCAGATCAATTACCATAGACGATTGCTGGATAAGTAGAAGTAATTCATGATACAGTAAACTATAAAGAATGCTCATATCTCTAAAAAAAAGAGGTGAGTTCAATTTTTTATGAGTCATAAATGAATAAATCCATAGCTGCGATAGATGAATAGGTTCTCTATTAAATCTATCTCATCAGGACCATGTGATGATGGATAGAGACTTAGTCGATCTGTATGGAGTCGAAGCAAGACGTTTAAATGAGCATGTTAAACGCTATGAAAAGGTTTTCCACCTGATTTTTTTCCGGTTGACTGAAGAAAAGTTAGAAGATCTGAAGTCTTTCTAGGCGACTTCCAACAAAGAGAAAATGAGTTTGCGAACGTTGCCTAATGTGCTTAAAACAAAAATTGGCACTAGTATCAAGCGTTTTGAATTCTGATGCTGCTATAGAAGTAAACCTGTAAATCATCCGAGTAAATAATCGAATGCAAGAGGTTTTGGTATCCACTACTAACCTGTCGCTTAAGGTTGGGCAATTGCAAATATTCTTAAGCAAGGGGACAAAACGAAAACCCACGCAGAAGATTTGCGGCTTATCAGTAATGCATTGAAGCAACTTTTGAATGTATCACTTGTACCCAGAGAACCATTTGGATTCAAAATCAACTAGTAGGGGATATCTACCTCACAAAAGAAGTTGCCCGATTCAATTCTGACTAGATTTGATTACAAAGCAAAGACCATCCAAAATTTGGATGGTCTTATTAGTTTAATGCATTAATCCTTTAGCTATTGAATCCTAGTAAAGAACTCTGAATCGGATTGTTCCAGGGATTTGTTTTAGTGCATCGATTGCCTCAGTGGAGTAAGCCTTATCAATATCTGTGATCACATATCCGATTTTCTCATTGGTCTTCAAGTACTGTCCAACGATGTTGATTTCGAAGTTTGCCAAGATCTGGTTGATTTTAGCCAAAACTCCTGGTTCATTCATGTGAATATGAATCAATCTATGGGCAT
>NZ_JBDVOL010000005.1:0-20461 GCF_039969095.1 Reichenbachiella sp. | reverse complement strand
ATGGAATGTTCGTCATAGGCACCTAGTTCTCTGACTTTTTCCAAATCGACTAAGACGGTGGGTGCGACGATAAAATAATCCTGTAAGAGTATGGGGAATATAGATCCGGAAGGTAGCTGAGATTCAACCTGCCAAGCTCGCTCCTCAAAAAATGTAGGTTCAGGTAGATGAAATCCTTTATCGTCAATTTTAACTGCATCGCAGTAAACCATAGCCAGCTTCTCATCAGAATGTAAGAATACCTCGACTTGATTTTTGATTTTCTCAGGTTCTAGGTTATCATCACAGCTGAGAATTTGGTAGTACTTTCCCTTAGCCAGCTGTAAGCCAACATTGGCATTTTGGGTGATGGATCGGCGATCCTGATGGAAGACAGTCTGGATCGGTAAGCTCTTGTCTTTTACCCAATCCTGTATCCGTGCGGCACTGCTGTCTGAAGAAGCCGAATCAATGATAATCAATTCGATATTAGGATAGGTTTGGTTGAGTACACTATCCAGCGTATCCTTCAAAAACTGCTCGTGGTTGTAAGCAATCGCAATAATACTAACTAATGGTAGCTCTTTCTCTACCATTAGTTAGTAGTGGTTCAGTGCCTCTACCACTTCCTGTACTTCCTGATCAGTCATCACAGGGCTGATTGGAATACTTAGGTTGTGTTGATGCATGTGTTCGGTGATAGGAAGTGAAAGGTGCCTATATTCCTTATAGGCATTTTGGTGATGAAAGGGTACTGGATAATGGATCAAAAATTGAATCCCTTTCGTCTCAAGGTAAGACATCAGCGCTTCCCGATCTTGGGTCTGAATTACATAGAGGTGAAAAACATGATCTTCTAGGCTAGAGTCCCAACTTGGCAAAGTAATCTTAGGGTTGGAAATGGATTTGCTGTACTGCTTGGCTATTTCTACCCGTCTGTTGTTTTCTGAATTCAGGTAGTTCAGCTTCACATTCAGGATAGCTGCCTGCAACTCGTCCAACCTAGAATTCATTCCTTTGTATAGGTTATAATATTTCTTCTCACTACCATAGTTAGCAAGAATGCTGATAGTCTTAGCAAGCTCTTCATCTGAGGTCGTTACAGCTCCAGCGTCGCCTAGAGCGCCTAGATTCTTTCCTGGGTAAAATGAAAAACCAGCAGCATCACCTAAGTTGCCGGCTAACTTACCTTGAGGGTTTTTAGCACCGTGAGCTTGGGCGCAATCCTCTATGAGTAAAAGATTATTTGAAGCAGCTAGATGCGCCAACTCTTCCATAGGATTTAACTTTCCATAGAGATGTACCGCTAAAATAGCCTTGGTTTGTGGCGAGATTGCCTTCTTCACTTGCTCCAAAGAAAGATTGAAGGTAGAAGGATCGGGTTCTACGAAAACGGGCTTGAGTCCACTTTCTGAAATGGCTAGAATTGAGGCGATGTAGGTGTTTGCCTGCACTAGTACTTCATCTCCTGGCTTCAACCTGCCCATTAGCAAATACGCTTTGAATATTAGGATAAGCGCATCCAGTCCATTTGCCACTCCGACGCAATGCTGAGTACCACAATAGGACGCAAATCTTTCTTCAAATAGTTTGACCTGCTGACCTCTGATAAACCAGCCTCTCTCCAGCACGTCTTTCATTGCCTTCTCCAACTCCACCTGATGGACTAGATTGATTTTCTTTAAATCCAAAAATGTCACCATGTTCCTAACCGATCAAAATTCTTGTAATTCTACCATATTTTTAAACCTGACATTTTTCAACATCAGTTCTGAAAACTCTCCACTGTCCTCAATTATTCCCTCATTCATCACCAAAATTTCATCCGCATTTTTCACAGTGCTTAATCGATGTGCAATTAGAATTATATTACAACTTCCTCTGAGAGACTCAATATTATTTTGAATGGCCTTTTCTGTTTCACTATCCAAGGCTGAAGTGGCTTCATCAAAAATCAGAAGGTCCACCTCTTTGAATAATTCTCTCGCGATAGAAATCCGTTGTTTTTGACCTCCACTGATCAGAACACCATTATCTCCTAGATGGGTATTTTCTTTTTTAGGAAAAGATTCCACTAACTCATCCAAATGAGCAAGCTTGATTGCTTTATCGAATTTGGCCTTGTTCTCTGGGGTAGGTTCCGACCAGAAAGAGACATTATTAAAAATGGTGTCATTGAAAATAACGGGCTCCTGTGTAATGTAGCCCACCCGATTTCGAAAAGACCCTAGATCAACTTCATCCCGCTGGGAACTATTGACTAGGAACTCACCGGAACTAGGTTCTATCAAGCCAGCTAGAATGTTTGTCAGCGTAGTTTTACCGCTTCCGCTCTTCCCTACCAAGGCATAAGTGCGGTTATTCTCTATTTTAAAATTGATATTTTTCAAAATAGGGTTTGAAGGATCGTATCCAAAAGTAAGATCTGCCAGCTCGATGGATTGAATTTGATTGACTTTAATATTACCTGGATTCTTTTCAACTCCTGTTCTAAAATCCTCCAATAATTCTACACCTACATGTAGCCCACCCAGATTTGAAGTGAATGCCTGCCAGCTAGTCTGCACCAACATGATGTAATTCAATGCACGATAGAAAAACAACAAACTCAGAAAAATAGCAGCCATATTGCTATTCAACACAGTGATTTGAATAAGGATAACCAGAATGACTATACCGATTACCAATGGCTCTCTCGAGGCTTGAAGTATGGCATTGAAGATGCCTATTTTCTTTTGCTCGTCCTCAATCTGATCTACATAGCTTTTGAGCTTCTGCTTGTACTTTCCAAAAAAATCTGTCGCCTTCAAATACTTAAAATGGTGAACCGCCTGGATTAGTAAGCCTTGGTACACATGGCTCAGGTTACTGTTATTAATAGAAGCGACCGTCGTACGCTTATAGATCATTTTATAGATGAAGTTGGTGAGATAACCTCCAAAACTCACTAATAATGCAAATTGGAAGTTTGCCAAAAGTGCCAGAATCAGATAAACCAGCAATAAAACGATAGACTGAAGCGTAGGAAAATAAGCCACATAGGCAGAGATGATTTTATAAACCTCACCTGAAAGGGTGTTTTGTACTCTACCCGCATCCAGCTTCAGAAAACTACGGTAGCCCATGTTGCCAAGGTCATCTACCATTTGGTATCTGATCTTTTTGACGAAGTACATTTGGACGAGCACTTTGTAATACCCCTCGAAATACTTAATAATCCCCTTCAATAAGAACAGCAGAAAAAGAAAAGTAAGGATTACCGCAGGAGTAAGGTCAAAGCCCGCACCGGTAATCCCATCCACTAAAAACTTTAAAATCCCCAGAGATTCTGAAACCTCACTGCTATCGAGTGCTTCATTTCCGGCTACTTGTACTAATGGAATAAACATGGCTAAGCCAAATCCATCCAAAAAACCGGTAATGAGACTAAGTGCTAATAGTACGTACACTTTTTTTCCTAAAAAGGAATAGAAGAAAAAAAAGTGCTTTAACTGACCCTTGAAATAGTTTAACACTTATTTCGATTTAAGAAACTTACTCCTTTTGGTATCATCCGTGTAATAGCCATACCCGTATCCATAGGAATAACCATATCCTCCGTAGGAAACCTTTGAAGCATCAAGACCATTGAAAATCGCGTAGATATTTTTCAATCCTTTTTGCAATTTCAACCCATTGACAGCGTCAATGAATGATTTCTCAGAGTAATCCTGTCTGAAAATGAATAGCGTAAAGTCAACCAAAGTGAGTAAATCCAAGGTTTCCGAAACCAAACCTACAGGAGGAGTATCAAGAATAATCACTTCGTAATCGCTTTTCAAAGCTGTCACCAGCTGCTCAAAATAAACAGAAAACAGCAACTCCGAAGGATTAGGAGGAATAGGGCCTGCTACGATAATATCAAGATTTTCATGACCACTTTTCTTGATGATTTTCTTGTAATCATCTTCCTGTCCACTTAAAAAAGTAGAAAGTCCTACGTCATTTTTCAACCCAAAATCATTAAAGATTTTAGGCTTCCTCATATCACATCCTATAAGGATAGTTTTCTTGCCGGTGAGCGAATAGACGGAGGCCAAGTTCAATGCGCAAAAAGTTTTACCCTCTCCAGAGATGGTCGAAGTGATCATAAATGTCAACTGATTCTCCTTCGGAACCAAAAACTTGATATTTGAACGCAAAGACCTAAATCCCTCTGCAATACCAGATTTTCCATTAGTAAATACTACCAGATTTTCATCCGATTTATTTAAGAGGATGGTAGAAAGCACTGGGATTTTTAATTTCCTTTCAAGGAATTTAGGATCTTCAATTTTTGAACGGAAAAACTCTCTCACCAAGAAGATCATAATAGGTCCAAATAAACCTATGAAAAGAGCTATTCCATAAATTCTAGAAGGCACAGGGCTTATTTGCCCACCCGAACGAGCATATTCTATGATCTTGTTGGCAGGTACATTTGAGGCTTTAGAAATAGCTGACTCGGCTCTTTTTTCAGTTAAGAAATTATAGATATTCTCAGTCAAACTCTGCTGCCGCTGGATTTTGATCAAGTTTTGCTCGGCTTTTGGCAAATTTCTGAACGAGGACTCAATTACAGTTCTTCTCTTCTCTAGGTCTGCAATGGTCATTTGGTTATTGCGATCAACGTTATCAAGAATTTCCCTGATTGAAGAATTCAAATCGATCAGTCTTTGGTTGGCACTTTTTACTTGTGGAGAAAACTCAGTTTGCGTAGCCATCAACCTTGATCTGTCAACCTGCACGGATAGTAAGTTTTCTATCAACCCATTGAGGTAGGGATCGTCTATACCCAGACCAGATGGAACTACTATTTCATTGTAGTTTTCACGTACCAAATACTCCTTCAAGCGTTGGTAGTATTGTCTCTTCAGCTGAGCTTCCGCCAATTCAGTCTCAATATCCGTCAGTTGGGTGAATACCGTCGAAGACTCATCACTTAGATTAAATATCTGATTGGAGGATCGATAGTCTTGTAGCCTATTTTCGAAAATGGATAGTGAATCCGCTACTCCAGCTACCTGGCTGTCGATAAAGTTGATTGTTCTGCTGGCAATTTCATTTTTTTCTAAAAGCTCCAAATCGAGGTAAGTTTCCATCAATTGATTGAGGTAGGTTTCTCCTTTGGATCTGTTTGCAACGCCCAAGCCTAGGTTCAAAATAGAAGAATTCTTATCCTGAAGGTTCACTTGCAAGCCTCCAGAATACTTTCCAATCAAAAACTCCAAATCTCTAAGTACAAAATTTGAAGTACCCTCAGACGTGCCTGAAGTATTGTTCACTTTGATTTTGTATTGCGGAGTTTCAACCCACTCTCCAAAATTGAAAGTCTTAGCTTCTAACTCCTTCACTGTCTGATAACTTCCATCTGGCAACAGCTGAGAATAGGATTCTTCAGGAAATTGGAGCGTAAAAGTTTTATTATCCGTCCAAACTATTTGGATTGGTCCATTGAGGATCTGAGGAGCTTTCCAATCTACCTCAACGAGAACAGGTGTATTTCTGTAGATTTCCTCGGCTATAAAGGACCCTTGTCGATAATATTCAACTCTAAAATCAAGTTTTTCCAACGTAGCTTTAGCAATGGGTCTTGATTTCAAGATGATCATCTCATTGGTCAAACCTAACCCCTGCTCTTGAGAGATGGTAGGGTTTTCAAAAAGTGATAAGCCTTTTTCGTTTTGTTTGATAAAAAACTTAGACGATACACTATAATAAGGAGGTGTAGTTTTAGTCAAATAATAGGCGACGCCTAGACTAAGTATCACACTTCCGAGGATCCAAGGCCAAATCTTAAGTAGTTTGGGAATTAGTGACTTAAAATCAAATAGATTTTCCCCTTCCTGATGAAAGTCATTATCTTCTAGCTCCGTGTTCATATTAGTTGTTTCTCGTGATGGTAAAAATAAGAGCGATAGCCGTTACTGTCGCTGTGACTAAAGAGATGGTCTCTACAAGTGTATTTCCTGCACCAATCTCTCTAACCTTCATAGGCTCAGCATAGATCATATCGTTAGGCTTTAGGAAAAAAAACTCGGAGCCTAATAATTCTCTATCGAGGAGATTGATCTTGTGCATTTGAGATCCATCAGGATATTGTCTTAGCAAAACTATTTCATCGCGTTTGGCTACACGACTAAGGTCACCTGCGAATGCAATAGCTTCATAGATGGTGACACGATTTTGCAGGATGGTATATTTTCCAGATCTATTGAATTCCCCTAAAGCACTGAATCTGATCCCCCCAAGTCTTACTCTGACAAAATACTCATCTTCCTTGACGTACTTTTGCACCTTAGTCTCGACCAATGCTTTTACTTCATTAGTCGTCAATCCCAGCAGGTTAATGACACCTACTAAGGGAATTTCTACATTACCATAATCATCAAGAGAGTAGCCATTCATAAAGAAAGCATCACCAGCACCCTGTCCTCCGGCCATTGCAGAAGCATTGTTTTCATCCGCGTTGACCACATTGAAAATCGCATTTAATGCTGGATCAGTAGTTTTGATACTAATCTCTAAGATATCATTTGCCTGCAGCAAATAGTCTTCCACTTGGTATCCATACCGATTACTTGACTCTACTAGCGGACCTGTGGATTCCTCTAGTTCTTGCATGTAAATCACTTTCTTATTTGACACGCAGGAGAAAAGCACTATAGCGAGGATCGAAAAAGGAATTAGATTTTTAAAGTTCTTAGTGTTCATCTAGTAGGGTATAAATTAAATCATGGAAGATAAGGTAAATAATTGAGGTACTAATAGCTAGTACCAGGTATCATAGACGTGCATCTACCCTATCTTTCGGTAGATAGCCTTTTACATCAAACACCACTTGACTGCCTGATTTTTTGATCTGTAAGTTCATAAACTCCTTATGAGCTACCGCCAAAATAATAGCAGAATACTGTGCCAAATCTGGCGCATTTGACCCGGAATGAATAGCTATGCCATATTCGTGACTTACTTCGGTAGGATTAGCCCAAGGGTCATACACATCCACATCCATATCATAGGATTTGAGCTCATTGTAAATATCGATGACGCGGGTATTTCGCACATCCGGACAATCCTCCTTGAAAGTAAATCCAAGGATCAACACCTTCGAATCGATCACTTTCAAGTCTTTTCTCATCATCAATTTGATCACCTCTGTGGCTACATGCTTACCCATGCTGTCATTCAAGCGACGACCGGCTAGGATAATTTCCGGATGGTAACCGAGTTCTTGAGCTTTTTGGGCTAGGTAGAAAGGATCTACTCCAATACAATGTCCGCCAACCAATCCAGGCTTAAATTTTAAGAAATTCCATTTTGTCCCTGCCGCTTCGAGAACCTCTGAAGTATCTATTCCCATCAGGTTGAAAATCTTGGACAACTCATTGACAAAAGCAATATTGATGTCGCGCTGGGAGTTTTCGATTACCTTGGCCGCTTCAGCTACTTTAATGGAAGAGGCCTTGTGAGTTCCTGCGGTAATGACCGTGCGATACAACTGATCCACAAATTCAGCTATCTCTGGAGTAGAGCCTGAGGTGACCTTGAGAATATTTGCCACCGTGTGTTCTTTGTCCCCAGGATTGATTCGTTCTGGAGAGTATCCCGCAAAAAAATCTTCATTGAATTTCATTCCAGATACTCTTTCCAGCACTGGAACACATTCATCTTCTGTCACACCAGGGTAAACAGTAGATTCGTAAATAACGACATCTCCCTTTTTGAGGAAATTTCCAATATTCTCAGATGCCTTAAGCATAGGAGTGAGAACCGGACGATTGTGTTTATCGGTAGGAGTTGGGACAGTGACTATGTACACCGTGCAATCTGCAAGAATTTCCGATTGGGTAGTAATCAGAAGCCCGTTCGCTTTATCCTTAGAGAAATCCGAGACTAGAACAGATCTCAACACTTCATCTTCCACTTCGAGCGTTCTATCCTTGCCTTCGTTCAGCTCCCCTACTCGCTTGGTGTCAATATCAAAACCTACGGTGGGGAATTTCTTAGCAAATTCCACTGCCAAAGGAAGCCCTACATATCCTAAGCCTATTATGGCAATTTTAACGTCTTGTAATTCTGTATGCATAGTTAATTTACTTTCTAAAGAAATCTCTTAAAAAACTGACTTCCAAGTTTTTAATTTTAAATAATTGGCAGCTTCGCCCTTTCAGTCCCAAAACTTAGCTCTAGTTTGGAAGGCAGACTTCACGTTACTTTCTGCACACAAACAGTTCAAAAAACAGCCTCAAAGCTCCTGAATCTTCATTTACTCGTTTAATGAGTACTAAAGTTACTCATTTCAACTAAGGGGCAAAACTAATGGAATTTGACTAATTTTAATATCCCTGGTGTTACTTATGTATCTGGTATATCAAATTCAAGGTTCCCGAGAAGGTAAAGAGCTTTTGTCCTTGAGGGAAATCAGCACTAGATTCTGAAGAGTTTTCCCATTGGTAATTTACACCTTGAATTACCTGAGTTTTACTACTGAGTATAAATCTATCCCACTGATGATCCCAAAGTAAACCGACACTAAAATCTACCCAGGGCTTTTTATTAGAGCTAGAACCAAATGCTCTGTTATAAAAATCTTGGTGATTTTCTATCCTTTGAAGTAGTACTCCTATTTTATTGAGGCTGGAAATTTTTGAAACTTCCAAAATCTGGGCATTCCCACCTACACCAATTCCCACGCCCATGGATTGACCTTCATTCGTAAATCCTCGAACTTGATAATGTGTATGCCAGCTCGTATTGCCATCGTTCTGGTCAGCGTATCGGATATACCTATTTACAGATTCTGCCTGCTGTACAATCTCAGCCCTTATTTGGAATAAAGAGCCTGGTGTGCCTGTTTTAAATAGTTTCGTAAAACCCATCAAATATGCCCGAGCATGCTCAGGGTTCAAAATAAATTCTCTCCAATTGTAACTATGATCCTGCTTACCGTACTCCGCATAAGCCTCAAAATTAGCCTTGATGTTATAATACCTTAAGAAAAACGATACCTGCTGATCCTGACCTCTAGAATCATAAACCACTGAATTGTCATTGGTAAATAAGTTCACCTTTTGAAAGGCTTCGAGAATAGGCATTCTCCCTTGAAAATCATCCGTCACATCGTCATTATACTGTTGAAAAGTTCTGTTTAACCCAGCAAAAAAATTAGGTAAAAATACGGGTTGAAAAGTGACCGTTAGTCCCGTTACATATTTCCAGTCTCCTCGAAATGGATTAGCAAATAAACCATTCAAACGTTCATTTTGCGAGGGCAGTAAACCTGAATCCTCAGCCCTTCCCACGATAAGTTCTGCTTCCAGTTTACCAATGAAAATATTAGCTGGACGACTCGTGCGAAGAAAAAGATGCTTCATTCCTCTGGCATTATTGCTGAAAATGAGAGAATTGAACTGCCCTGGCCCCCACCAAATATTCTCTGTGGAAGCACCTAAGGCTAGCGGTCCCGCATTTAAGCTGATATAGGATTGACCCCACCAGGCAAAAGAATTATACTCTTTAGAAAAACGCTCCGGATGATCACCGTAATTCCAATATCTGAATCTTGCTAAAAGGACGTTTTCAGAATAATTCTCGCCAAATCCCTGATAAGGCTTATTTTGACTGGCTACAAACTCTGGCCTGAACTGAAATTTCAGGAAAAATAATTTCCCATAAACACCAGGAGAGAGCAGCGTCTGCAGCCCTGCACTATTCATCATGCTGAAATTGCCCCAGCCAAAAGGTCTGTTAGAATTATAAACTGTAGTACTCAAGACTGGCAAGATTTCCAGATGAGCCTTTTTTTCTGGAATAGGAAAAGTGTCATTAAGCGTATTAAAGCGGTTTTGCTTCAAACTCACGATAGGCCTCAGTCCAAAGGAAAAGTCTTTTATTTGATCCAATCCTTGTAACTGTTGCCTTCTGAGACTTTCCTCCAAGACTGGAAATCCAGCAGGTATGGTCTGTGCCAAAACAGAATTTGCAACTAGAAATAGGATTAAGAAACAACTCTTGGATGTTCGGATCATCAATTTCAAATTGACTTCAACATTTTGACGTACTTCTTATTTATAGCTTTCCAAGAGTAATTTTTTCGTGCTAGTTTATACATGACAGCTGACATTTCCTCCCTGTCAAGTTCCTCAAGCCTGGATAACAACTCCAGCAAATCATTAGAATCATTGAAATAAACTGCCTGATTGAACGTGGTCTCTCTATTATAATTGACGCCAAAAGCTATAATAGGAAGTCCTAAATACATAGCTTCTACAAGCGAGGGATTAGTCCCTCCAGCACTATGCCCGTGTAGGTAGTAATGGCAATTTGATCTCAATACATTCAACTCCTCATTTGCATAAATAGGATTATACAAAATCACATTCTTTTTGGTAGAGTATTTTTCATACAGCCGCATACCGTAGTCACTGGAACTCCAATTTCCCACAATTACATAGGGAATAGGAAGGTCATTCTCTGAGAAAACCTTCAGCTGCATCTCTATATTATTCTCAGGTTCTATGCGGCAGACTGTAAAAATGTAGGGAGAAGTAAGAAATGAATACTTCTTTATATAAGGAAAAGGCTCTACACAACTCACGTGATTTGCTCCATACGCTATCAAATGCGAGTCTGTATTATATTCTTCCTTGACATAATCATAGATATGTTTATTGTCTGAAACAATCCCATCGGAATACTTTACAGCCACTGACTCAGAAAATTTCAAAAATCGCTTGGCAAAAGGTCCCCATTTATCGCGTTTCCATTCAAGTCCATCTATGTGAGTGACTATTTTCGCCTTAGTAAAAGGACGGATCAAAGGGATGGAAATTGCTCCAGAAACACCTAGAACAAGAATATAATCAAATCCTTTAGTCGATTTCCATAGGGAAACAGAATCATAGATTACACTTTGTACACCATTAGCCTTAAGATTCAAGTACTGAAGCTTAGCTCCTTTGTAGGTATCTATTTTCTCTGGATAACTCGAGCTTTGACAGTAAATCGTAATATCATAAAATTTAGGAAGGAGGTCCAATAAATACTCTACTAAAGTCTCAAATCCTCCGTAGTTAGCTGGTACACCCACGATTCCAAGAATTGCTAGTTTCTTCTTAGACATTAGAACTTTTCTTTTGAATTTTTAAAATGGAAAAAGTATTAAAAAATGATTTTTTGAATTTGTAAACCATAGAAAAAGATAAGGTCAAAAAAATAAAGCCAAATTTATTAAAAGGCCTGAGATTAAGGGAGTATCTGAATAGCCTAGCTAGGCTTTCAGTGGTATCGAAACCTCTAGATAGCAGGAATTCTTGGAAAAGAAGTAAAACCCTTCCATGATTATATGATTTTAAAACTTTAGAAATAGGATTAGATTGAGAAGCCCCCAAAACATTGTTTGAATGCTGTCTATAATAACTCAATTGGGTAGGAATAAATTTATAGGAAACATCACTACTCAACACTAATAATGAAAGATACCAATCATGCATTGGAATCCTTTCATCAAATTCAAGATTAAGATGTTTCAAGAAAGAACTAGACATAGCTATGGTGTGGCCAATTACACAATTGGAGAGGAACAAACTTGGAAGCGAAAAATCTCTTTGAACATCCCAGAACTTATTATAAAAAGATGGCTTGAGTGTTTCCAGCTCAGAATTTACAATAACTACATCGTGAAAAACGAACTTCGCCCCATTTTGAAACTCTTGAAAAACAATCTCATTCTTTGTATGAATCCACACGTCATCTTGATCACACAAATAAAGTATATAATCAGAATCAAGGTAGTTGTCTCTAATAATAGCAATGGAATTGAGAAAGGAATGACAAGCTGATTTAGCATAGTCAAAAAATTGAACTGATATATGACCATATTCCTTACTTAATTTCTCAATCTTACTTCTGGATAAATCTGTAGATCCATAGTCATGAATGAAAATCATATCTATCTCTAAGGACTGGTCCATAATACTCAGCACCTGTTGCTCAATGTAGTCCTGTCCATTGTGCGAACATATCAATGCAATTTTCACCATTCTATTTTTTAAAGAAATAGCAACATGTCAAAAACCAAATAGGGAGAAACAGCCAAGGATTAACAAAACCAACGGAAAAGTACATCATCGTGCTCCGAATAGGTTTATTGATACCACTCACGTAAAAAATCGCCATAATAAACAGCGCGAAAAGCAAAAAACCCACAATTCCAAACTGAAGAAACAACATAGGTAATTGCATTTCAATTTGATAAGGTTGATTATAGTCTGTAACAAATTCATCAATCACAAAACCAAAACCTCGCCCGATATATAGATAATCTCCACTAATTAAATCTACAATGCTTAAAAGTTGATTGTATTTGAATACAATACTTAAAGCAAGGTCAGCCCTTAATACATAGGAAAGTAATTCAATACCAACAAACAATCCTCCAAATAGTATCAAAGGAAAGAAATACCAAAAATTTCTTTTAATCAAATCTTTATGATCCTTCCATACTCGCCAGACAAAGAAAATAATAATAAAAACACTTTTACACAAAATAAAAACATAGACAAAAGTTATTAGAAACAAAAATATATTAAGAGATTTTCGTTTAAATAAAGTATAATCGTTGAGAATTAGAAGTGGTGTAGTTTCTATAAAGACACGGTGGATGGAACCATCCGTCCCCCTAATAAAATTAAGCCCCCTAAAAAAACTAAAATCCAGATTGAGAGAAAAAAATATTGTAGCTAGTACTACAGAAACTAAATTAAATATTGTAATCCATTTTAAATCAAAATCAAAATTCAATTTACACTCATGTCCGATCAATACAATAGATAAAACAAATAAAATAAATCCTAAAAAATGACTGAATCCAAATTCATTTTTTAAGGAATCATTTAACCAAAATAAGGTCAGAAAAGACCCAAAAATAAAGAAAAAAAGAAAAATGAAAACCATATCTTTCTTTCTTTCAGAAATTAAAAATGAGATAATCTGTATTGGAATAAGAGCTTTTTGACTGATAAATAAAAACAAAGGCCAAACGGAAAAAATCCAATTCGTCAATCGGACATCCTTAACTTTCATTCCACTTATTTATAATGCTCGTAGATTTAATCTTTCTAAAACCGAATTTTCTTTCAATGTCTCTTTTTAAAAAAATACTAAAATTAATCCTCTCAAATCTAAGAAGGCCCGGAATATTATCCAGAAAACCTAAGTGAAGCAAGAACGTGAGGTAACCTTTTAACTTTAAATAAAACCCCGGCTTAAACAAAACCGAATAATTCCATTTTAGATGGTCAACTACATAAACATAGCTTCTTAATTCGAATAGGTTAATAACTTCATCTCTGGTAAAAGCTCGATCAAATTTAATACAAGTATCCTTAATGATCTGCAGAGCGTAAGCATCTCTAGTGAGATTTATTCCAAATAAGAAAGATTGAAAATGTTTTCTTACTTCTTCACTAATGCTAAAACCAGTAAAATTAACATGATCCAGTTCTTTATCTAGTAATAATAAGGTTTTAGTAAAAATTACCGGATTTGAGATAAATAGGGAATTATTAAAAAAAATGAATTTCATTTTTCCATGTAATATGCCTTCTAAAAAACCCTTTATATAACAATTCAAGTCATACCCTTGTGTACCACTGGAAATACTCGTAATACTTTCAGGGATTTCGTTCAGATTAGTCAAATTACCATTGTAAATAAGCAAAACCTGAAAAGTTGAATGACGAGAAATGTAATCCAAGAAGATCAAAACATCCTCTCTTAATTCGGAATTTCGCTCATATACGGCATAAACAAGAGTAGTCAAACTTATTTAATAATTAAGCTAGTGTAATTTGTTAATAAATCCGGCGTCAAACACGGCTAATGAACATTTGCCAGTTTGCCATACACTCTATCAACCAAATCAAAAAAGGGAGACAAGGGCTGATTAGAATCATAAAACCGCTTAAACCAAACATAGCCGATCAAATGATTATATCTGGTATCCAGGCTTTTGTGTACTTCTATTGAAAAATAGGGGCTACGTCTTAAAGAAAATAAACCGGTAATGTAATCTAAATTAGATTTCCAAAGTACATACATCAGAGAAAGTTGGTCTCTTTTACTTTTGTGAAAGAACTCATTCCACCAGAGTTCCATACACTCGATGACCTGAGGATCATTATGTCTCCTAAAGAGAAGACCATTTTCCGTTAAGCCAAATTCTTCAGGAAAACCTTCATCCCTATACCCTCTCATTTGAGAATTGACAATGTCAACATTTCC
Source organism: Reichenbachiella sp. (assembly GCF_039969095.1). GTDB lineage: Bacteria > Bacteroidota > Bacteroidia > Cytophagales > Cyclobacteriaceae > Reichenbachiella. The sequence continues at coordinate 6,178 of NZ_JBDVOL010000005.1, read as the reverse complement.
TTTCTTGGATTGAATGATAATTTTGGCTTCCTGATAAATACAATTTCTAGCAAAATGTTTTGGCAGGGCAAACTTATATTCACTATCGATTAGTTGTTGAAACAACTCACTTGCCTCCTTCTTAATCAAGATATTGGAATCTATATATAAACTTATTTCATATTCTTTCAGAAACAGATGAGGCAAAAACTTATACATTCTATTGAGCTCAATGGAACTTAACTCATCCTTAGATACAAGCCTTATATCCCAAACGTTGGAAACTATGCACTTCTGATCTGTAAAGCACACAAAATCAACAAAATCAAATTCACCTTTGGGGTCTCGTAATTGATCATAATCACCAAAAAGTGCAGTATAAACCACTAAGCGATTAACTTTCACTTCATCCATTTTTCATACCACATCTGAAAAATCAAAACAGTCCAAACCTTTCCTGAAAGATAGGTATGTCCTTTTAAAAATAACTCTTTGATTTTTATAATCTCAAACTCATTAAATAATCCATGCTCTTTTAATTTATCAGGATGGAAGTAATATTCTAAATACTCCCTAAATCCCTCTACCAACCACTTTTCCAAAGGGATGCTGAAGCCCATTTTTGGACGATCAAGTAGATCCTTAGGGATATATTTGTGTGTGATCTCTTTAAGAAGGTGCTTTTTATTTCCATCCTTAATTTTCAAGTTAGAATCCAAACGAGCCACAAATTCAATAAGTCTATAATCAAGTAATGGTTCTCTACCTTCCAGACTTACCGACATGGTAGAGCGATCGACCTTAGTCAAAATATCATCCAGTTGGTAAGTTTTAAAATCTATTGCCATCATTTTATCTAATTCAGATAATTCATCCGAGAGGTATTCCAAGTCGTCAAAACCAGTGATTGTCTTGTCCAAATCAAAACGTACCAGTTCATTTAATTCTGAAGTAGTAAAAAATTTCTGCAAACTTTCCATAAATCCGGAATGCGACTCAGATTTCATAAAAGACACAGCACGATAGAATCTTTCACTAAACCTTGGAAATAGAGAATTGACCATTACACGGCGCGGAGTAACCTTTTCCAACACAGTAGAAAAATCCTTTCGGTTGGGAATACGATTAAACAAGTTATAATATTTACCCGCCTCCAAATACTTTTCGTAGCCTCCAAATAATTCATCGCCACCATCCGCACTAAGTGAAACAGTTACCTGCTGCCTAGCCAATTTACTTACCAACATGGTAGGTATCATTGAGCTGTCTGCAAAGGGTTCATCAAAATAAAAAGCTATATCTGGAAGAATAGTTAAAGCATCCTGCTGGCTGCAATAATATTCTGTGTGGTCGGTATCCAAATATTCTGCAATATTTTTTGCATGGTGAGCTTCATTAAATGTTCCTTCTAAAAACCCAATGGAAAAGGTTTTGATTTTCTCAGTCCGAGAAGACTGTACTAGAGCAGTAACGGCTGAAGAATCATACCCCCCACTCAAAAATACACCCACAGGAACATCTGAAATCAACCGATACTCACAAGCTGATTTTAACAGGTTTTCAGTCTCTGTTAGAACATCCTGTTCTGAAAGAAAAAGTTTCTCTTTATTATAACAGTTCACGACATCCCAATATTTGGAAGTATGAATTTGAGTATTTTCAAGTGAAAACTCCAAAAAATAACCTGCTTTAAGTTTATGGGTGTTTTTAAAAATAGTGTAAGGCTCTGGAATATATCCATATTGAAAAAACAAGTTTAATCCTTGCTTGTTTATTTCCTTACAAAAAGATGGATGCTCGTGGAAACTTTTAAGTTCACTCGCAAACATGAATAAACCATTATTAAAATACCAATAGATAGGCTTTACACCTGCTCTGTCACGAATCAATGTGATTTTTTTCTCAATCGAATCATAAATAACAATAGCAAACATCCCATTCAGTCGATGAACCATTTCTTTGCCCCATAGACTAAACGCTTTCAAGATAACTTCAGTGTCAGAATTAGAATCAAATAAAAAACCTTCTGTCTCTAGATCCTTACGTATCTCTTTAAAATTATAAACTTCACCGTTAAAAATAATCTGATACTGCTGAAAAACCATAGGTTGATGGCCGTGTCTTGATAAATCCAAAATAGAAAGTCGTCTATGGCCAAGTCCCACCTGAAAACGTGAATCATTCTGATAAAAATAGCCAGAATCATCAGGCCCCCTATGTACTAGGGAGTCCGTCATCCTTTTTAAGACATTCGCATCTGAAGTAAATTTTAAATCAACAAAACCTGCTATTCCACACATAGAATAAATAAAATACCAAATAATTACAAATTATAACCAGGAGAATAGGAAATCAAGAATAGTTTTTAAAAACAGCTTTTTCCCCCATTTTAACTGCCGAAAACAAAAACTTGAGACGCTTATAAATAAAGCTAGGATTCTTTAAAAACCGAAAGAATGACCAATAACATATAATTAAATGAAATGAAATACGATTCAAATGATACTTGAAATTTTGGGTCTTTATTTGGCTATAGAAATAAGTCGTATTTCTAAATGAATAAAATAATTTAAGCAGTGACAAATTAGGACTAAAAATATCCTCACCGTCTTTATAAGACATATCCAAATCTTCTATCTGACTGGAATAAATCAAAAATTGACTCACACCTATTTGAGAAAACCTAAGGGTAAACTCATGGTCATCAGCATAAACAAAAAATTCTTTTTTTGGCAATCCAATTTTCCTAAGATTACTAATATGAGAGAAAAGACCTCCATAAGGTCCATAACTTACTTTGATTACTGGAAATTTAATTTCATGGACGGTCTCAGAAACAAGATTCCTAGACAGCTTATTTCCTAAATAACTTAGGATATCAAATCCACAAAAAGCATTGATTTTTGGACCTTTGATAATTCCTTTAGAAACTGCTAAAAAATCATCTTTCCAATGTTTTCCCCTATAACTGTACAAAACTGGATGTTCAAAACTTTTCGAAAGTAAGGCATACGCATCTTTCAATGCTTTGAGAGAACCTGGGGTTGGAAGATTGTCATCGTCTAAAAACCAAAAGAAAAAATCCTTTTCGAGTTTAAAAGCTACTTCAAGGATCATTGAATAAGCACCTGCAGTTCCGACATTATTTTCATTTGTAAATAGCCTTAAATGGGGATACCTTTTTTCCAATGAATCGATTTCAACTTTAGATTCACTTAAGGAACCATTGTCAACAATCCATATTCCAGAAACTCCTTCATTAATAGAAGCTTGAATGACCTGATCCAAGAACTCAAATCTATTTCCATAAGTAACTATAACTGCTATTACTTCCATAGAATTAAAAAAATAGAAAAAACCAAAATAAATCCTCCAAAAATCATCATCATCTTTTTTGGATCACGAAATATATTTCGTAGCATGGAAAAATATAAGAGAAGGATTCTTCATACAATTCCTTCATATAGGTAGATGAGTTGAAGATGAAGGTTAAAAACTTCTTAAATAAACTTCTAAGTCGAAAATCAGAACGAAAAATCAATTTTACGTCAACAATTTCGAAATTGATATCATTATAATAGGTAGGAACCTTTCTCTTGAAAAAAGAATCATTACTGAAATATGAAAGTGAATATAATCCCCAAAAACTTTTATGTGTGTAATCACTGTAATAGTAAGGATTAGAAAAATGCGGCACAACATTGATCATTTTACCGTCAGGTTTCAAAATTCTGAAAACTTCCTTCAGAAAGAGAGGGAGATTGTCGATATGCTCTAAAAAATGGCTAGAATGAATCTCATCGATGCTACTATCTTGAATAAACGAAAAACCATTGGATAAATCACATACATAATCAACACTTTCTTTTTTCATTATATCTAAGCCTATACAATAATCAAACTGTTTAGTCTCTCCAGGACCTAATTCCAAAACACACTTACCGTATTTATTTTGGTACTTTAACAATATTTCTTGAAACATTTCTATTTGTTTTAAATATCAAATAACTCGTATAATATAAAGACAGTGTAATTAAGGTTTCCGAAATCAGTGTGGCATAAAGAGCGCCTTTGTAATCTAATTTGGGTACAAGCTGTAACAATAGCAATAAATCAACAATCACACCTATCCAAACAATAAGGCTGAACTTCTTAGAATTTCCAGTTGAAATAAGGTATTGAACAGCAGGTACATTTACTCCAATTATAAATAAGGCTATTGCTAAAAGTTGTAAAATCTCAATCACAACAGCTTCCTCCTTACCGGAAATAAGCAAAGAAATAATATCTGCAAAGAAAAAAGTACCAAGAAAAATGCATGTAGAAAGCATTATAGAGATCGAAAAGAGGCTTTTCAATCTATCAGAAATAGCTAAGCCACTAATTGCTTGAGACTTTGAAACACTTGGGAAAAAAGCTTGAGACATGACCACATTCAATCCATTGATTGCTTCGAAAATCTTCTTACCAATTGAATAAAATCCAAGATTTGTAGAATCAAGATAAAATGCCAGTATTAGCATTGAGTTATTTTTGTAGCCCAATATTGCTAAATTAGATGTGAACAAGTTCCATCCGTCTTTAAAATAAAAATAGAGTGAATGCCTATCTGGAATGTAAAATTTAATATCAAATTGTCTTATTACCAGAACTAGAGAAAAAACACCCACTAAAATAAGACCTGATGAATTAAGAAGAGGAACTAACCAAATATCATTCTCCCCTTTTACAAAAAGAAAAATTCCTACTGTAAAAATCAACTTGGCTACAACACTCAAATAGGTTATATACTTCATTTTCTCCATTCCTTGAAAAAGCCAGATTGGAAATAAGATCTGACCAAAAACCATCCCAAATGAAAGAAATAATAAATTCTGTATATCGTTGAATTTCTCTATTGAGAATATCAAACATATCATCAAACAGAAGCAAGCAATCATTAATAATAACTTGATAATTAATACGCTGCCAAATATCTCATTGATTTTCTGCTGATCATACCTATAAATCGAAACTTGCCGTGTTGCAGAAAGATTAAATCCGTAATCTGTTATCAATACAAAATAAGAAGTAACAGCTAACGAAAAAGCAAGAATACCATATTGTTCGACTCCTAATACCTTGACCAAATACGGAAAAGTCACCAACGGCATAATATAATTTATCCCTTGTAAAAGGAGTAAATTAAAAATATTTGAAATAAGACTTTCTTTACCCAAAAACTTAAGAAACTAATTTATTTTATTATGAAATCTGGATAGAAAAATTTATGAAAATAACTCAATAAATTTCTAGTATTTTGACCAACTCTATTTTGAATGTCGCCTGCGCAAAAACTCAGTTCCAATTATATAAGCAATCGAAAAGGAAAAGCCAATCATTAAAAAAATAATCAGGACAGTTGACCCTCTTAAATTCGACTTTTCTAGGGGAATGGTTACGGGCTGAATGATAGAAAAAACAGGAGTATTCTTCGCTACTTGTAATTTAGCCTGTTCCACTTGTTTTGCTAGCTCACTATACACTTCAAAATTAAAATTATAATTTGTTTGTAATCTATCCAATTGATTATTAGCATATTCTGAATTTAAATTTTGATTACGTTCTTTAAAATATGCTAATTTATCCTGAGCATCTTCAAACTCTTTCTTCTTTTCCAAGAATTGTCCCTCTGTGAATCTCAATTGTTCTTTCGCATTTTTTATTTTAAATCTGATTATTTCTTCTTGCAGCAAATCCACTGCAAACTTTACCATTTCTGCAGCCATCAACGGTTCAGGCATAGTAAAGGAAACCATTACAATCCCCTCTTTTTCATTTGGTGCTATCTTTAATTGGGAGGCAATCCTATTGCAATGGGAATATTCTTCTTGACTCACTCTTATTATTCCATCTTCTTCCTGAATAACCAAGTCTTCTGGCTCTCCTTTTAATTTTTTTATAAAAATCCCTGGTAAACCAATTGTATATTTTTTAATCATATCAAAAATCCCAGGCGAATGTACTTGATTGTAATACTCCTGATAGGTCATAGTGCTATCATAACCATTGACTCGGATTTTGGCATCTAATAATGCCTTTTGAAAGTTGATTGAAGAAACAATTTTAGGATACAAAACAGGAGATATCTCTGAGCCTCCATTTATACTACCCAGATTAACTCCAGCTAAACTGGCTAATCCACCTAAAGCACCACCTG
>NZ_JBDVOL010000004.1:0-30918 GCF_039969095.1 Reichenbachiella sp. | reverse complement strand
TTATGGTGTCAAATGGATATTTTACATAGTTGGTTGCGTCCCAAGTACCAGAAAGTTCGTTGGTTCGTTCAGACGTGCATCCAAGTGCAAAAATTGCGATTATAAGGAAAAGTTGGTTCTTCATGGTATGAGCCCTAACGTAGTGATATAGTCACAAAGGTGACTATATATCCATTATGTCTCCCCTTGTCTGTCACAAATCTAATGGATTTTTGATGTTCATGAAATCCGAATTGGCTACATGCGTGTAGATCTCTGTAGTCTTAGTCGAATTGTGACCCAATAACATCTGTATGTACCTGATGTCAGTTCCACCTTCGAGCAGGTGAGTAGCAAAAGAATGCCGAAGCATGTGCGGAACTACTGTTTTTTGAACCCCTGCGTTTTTCGCTGCTTGTTTCAATATTTTCCCCAAACTAGTGGGAGAATACTTTTGACCTTTCATCTGACCTTCGAACAAATAAGCTTTAGGCCTATACGATTTGAAATATGTACGCAAATCCTCCAAGACCTGCTTACTTAGAATGGTGTACCTATCTTTTCCTCCTTTTGCATCTCGTACTTTGATCATCATCCTACCACTTTCGATATCTGCTGGTATTAAATTGAGCAATTCCCCACGTCGTAGCCCACTACTGTAGAGTAGACTCACCATGCAGCGATGTTTGATGTTGCCTATGGCATGAACGATGGCCAAAACTTCCCCTTTGCTCAATACCTTTGGTAAGGTTTGTTTTTTGATAGGACGCTCAATGTCGTAAAATCTGTTGGGCATTTCCTTTACTACCTCGTAGTAAAATTTAATGGCATTTATCGATTGGTTAATAAAAGAATCGGATCTGCCAACGACTACCAAATGGCTGATATAATCTCGGATATTATTCTCATCTAGATTTTCAAGATCTGTGACAGAAGCGAAATGGTTGATAAACTTTTCGAAGTGGGAAATATATACTCTGACTGTGTTCATCGAGTATTTTCTTATTTCGAGCTTCTGATAAAACTCCTCTGGGCAGACCCGCCGTCCCTTTTTTGGAGTTCTTTGTCTATAGGAGTTTACAGATATATCCTCATTACCGATTCTTACAGGCTTGTTTGGGAAAAAATGTGTGCAATTTATCCAAGAAACGCCTTTGAATTTTGAGAAAATGCAATTGAGGTTTGCAGAGCTGTTGGGAATTGCTGCCATGCCATATTTTTTACACCACTTCACTCCAGGCAACTCTTTGACCAGCGCTTGGATCACCTTGTCAGGGTAAAATTTAAGCCCAATCATCTTCTGATGGTCGATATAGAGGTGCTTTAAAGTGATTTGTCTTTGCTTGGCAAGAGAATTCATGGTGTAAACCACGATAAAAGCAAAACAATAGAGTTATTTTTAAACGTGTAGTTACGTTACTAAACGTATAATAACACGAATAATTCGTTTATTTGACCAATCTTGACCGTATGGATAATTTAAAGTGCCTTCATTGTAGTAGACCAATGACCGGACGCCTGGACAAAAAATTTTGTGATGCGCAATGTCGATCCAATTTTCACAATCTCCACAAAAGAAAACACGAACGAGTCATGGCCGCCGTCAATCGTCAGATTCGAAAAAACAGAACCATTCTTAAAAACTTATGCCCAGAAGGTAAATCTACCGTTAGGAAAGAAAGGTTATTAGACGCAGGCTATTCGTTTCAGTATTTTTCATCCATATATCAAACTTCAAGTCTTACCTATTACTTCTGCTATGAATATGGCTTTGCAGCTATTATGCAAGCATCAGGTAAGACGGGAGAACTGGTTCCCAAAGTTTTAATTATTCAATCCCAAGATCACATGAAGGGACAATTTGATCCATGGAAACAAACCAAGAACTGAGAAGTTACTCAAAAAAATGCCTCTACTATACCATCACAAACTCCGCCTTCTTCGCTTCACAAGTAGGACAAATGTAAGAGTCAGGTAAACTATCGAAAGACGTGCCCGGTGCGATATTGGCGGCTTCGTCGCCATACTGTGCATCGTAGATGGACAGGCAGTGCTTGCACTGATATCGCTCTGTGGTAGCTACTACTTGCTGTTCGGCTTTTTTCTTTGGAACTGTGGTGGGCTGATCGTCTATCTGATCAAAATACATGACACTGAGCTCCATCAGTAGTGCCGGCAACACATTTTTAGTTACGTTTTTGACGTAAGTCAAATACTCCGCCGAGTTAGGATTGAAATCCTTGGCATAAAGAATATTATAGGTGTTTCCACCGTCTCCCCCTTCTTTGTTGATTTCAATGACCACGGAAGTGAATAGATAAATATCGTCATTGGGCTTGATCGTAAACGTAAGGCCTGAGGTGCTGATATCTTGCTGATCTAAGATTCTAACCAAATAATTTTTAAGCATCAAAGCTTCTTCACTCAACACGGGCAAGTGCCAATTGAGCTCTAGCGACGAGTGGCGCAAATTGATCCCAAATCGACCCATCAGTTTTTCCCAACCTACATAATAGTTGGACTCAATGCCTTTGATAATCAATGATTTCCAAGGCGTTAAGCTGATTTTTCCGACATGAGTATCCATGCATCTCTTGCACAGTTCAATCAAAAAATTGATTGAAAATTTATTGTTTCGCCAATATAGCCCTAACCAATAATTACCTCCAGGTTCACGGTTCAGTCCTTCATAATAGGGAAACGACGCGTCAGGGTATTTGAGTTCTTCTTCTGGATTCAGCGTATTAATTTCCAATTCGTCGAGTTTAGAAAATATTTCTTCGACTGTCACAGTTTCCAATTCCAATTCATTGAGACAAAGTGCCGCTTTGGCTAAGTCATAACCATGAATAATTTTCGAATAGGCTACTGGCAAATTGTCAAACTGTTTCAACCTAAAATATAAGTACCAGTAGTTGTCGGTGGTTGAAGCGATGAAATTGATATTGCCCGTGAACAACGGCACCATGCTCTGCGACGGATCTACCAGATTGATTCGGTACTTCGCTCTGAAGTCAAAGCTGTCCAGTATGTAATGATAGACATGCGGCACCAACCATTTTTTGTTGGGCATGACATCGAGTGCCACATAAGAACTTACGATGTTTTGATGCGTAAATTCATTGATCTCATATTCTGTATTGATCGACTGAAAGATATTTTTCAAAAGCGTTTTGCTTCGGTCCTTGGCAGGAAAAAGAATATCTTGGCGAGAACCTAAATGGATAAATTCTGTGCCTAGCTCCTTGGCAGTTGTCAATATTCTCAGAAAATCTCCAGGAGAAAGTATTCCACCCTTCACAAAAACCCTGACCAAATTCTTTTTCTCCATTACTTAATCTTTGTATCAAATATAATTGAATCAGGAGATGAGGGCTACTTCTTTTTGCTCCAAATGTTTTTTGAGCATCTGCTGCACTTCTCCCTTGCAGCTTCCACAGCCCAATCCTGCTCCAGTTTTCTGACAGGCATCCGCCAATGTGTGACAACCATCTGTAAAGGCTTTTTCGAGATTGCCAGTACCCACATTGTTACACGAGCAAATCAGATTGCCTAGCATCGGATCGGCAGGTTCTCCAGATCGAAGTAAAGCTTTTCGTCGATCAGAAAGTTCAACCTCATTTTCAATCAATTCCTTGAATTCGGCAAACTCTGCCTTATCGCCCATCAGTACCGCGCCAATCAATCGATCCTGATGAATGATACATTTTTTGTAATACTTCATGGACTTGTCAATGAAAATAATTTCATCATAATCTTTCATATGAATCGGTGCATCCGGCTGACCAATCGAACAAAGGTCTAGCTCGGGAAACTTGAGAATGTTCATCGGAACGGTGCCTGCATACAAAGTACTCAGATCCCCAGCGATATGCCGTGCAGCTATATCGGCCTGATCTTCAGCTGCAGCCGTGGTGCCGTTAAGCTTTTGGTTGTGCTCAGCAATCTCACCAATCGCATAAATATCTTCCTGGCTGGTCTGCATGTAATCGTTGACAATGATGCCTCGACCACATTTCAAATTGGCGATTCGTGCCAATTGATCATTGGGTCTGGTTCCTATGGCAAAAACAGCTGCCTGACAATCGATTTTCTTTCCACTTTTCAGATCGATTTTGATATCCTTTTCTCCCCGAACTTTGATGTTGTGTACCTCATCATTGGTATATACATGCACACCCATCTCCTCGATCATCTGGCGCAACAAGATACTCGCCATGTTATCCAGTTGGCGCTCCATCAGGCGAGTGGACAACTGCACAATAGATACTTCCACATCTATCTCTCTCAGTGCAGAAGCCAGCTCCAGACCCAGCAGGCCACCCCCTACAATTAGCACGTGGCCTTTGTTGTCAATAAATTTTTTTAATCCGTCAGCACTATGTCTGTCTCTCATCGTAAACAACCCAGGCAAATCCATAGGAATATTATTCGGCACAAATGCTCTTGAGCCTGTGCCTAAAATCAGTTTATCATAGGCGTGAGTGACTCCCTTCGAATCTGTGACTGTTTTCTTGGACTTATCGATATCGTCGATACTTGTTGCATGGTGCAACACTACATTCAACTCTTCGAATTCACCATATTTAAACTTGAGCAAGTCGTCCCATTCTTTGTGCTCATTGACATATTCGGGTAATAATACTCGATTGTAAAACGGATGCTCCTCTTTCGAGAAAACATGAATTTCGTCCACATCATTGAGCATACGATACGAATTTATAAATCGATAAGCGGCTGCGCCAGCACCTACGATCACAATCTTTTCCTTAGGCTTTCTATATTTTTCTACACTTACTGCTGAGTATTTAAAACCTGGCTGTTTAGAAGTAGGATCAAATGTTTTGCTGGTCACGTTATTGGCTCTGCCGAAGCTATTTTGTAATATTTTGCCCCAGTGCATGGGAAGGAATACCACGCCCTTCTTGATTTTCTCAGTAATCTGAGCATTCACTCGTACTTCGCCGCGCTCATTTTTCACCAATACGGGCATTCCCTCCTGGATGCCTTTGGCCTTGGCGTCTTCCGGGTGAATCTCCAAAAATGGTTTTGGAATATGCTTGTTAAGCTTATTTACTTTACCCGTACGGGTCATCGTATGCCACTGATCACGGATACGCCCTGTCGTCAGGATCAATGGATATTCTTTGGTAAGCTGATCACCTTCATTTTTATTGCCTCCTGGCAAAATTTGGGCTTTGCCCGATGGGGTATAAAATTTCTTGTCTTCAAACAATCGAGGCGTACCAGGGTGGTCTGCAGAAGGCACAGGCCATTGCATAGTTCCTGCCACTTTTAGCTTTTCGTAAGTCAGACCTGAGATGTCAATATTCGTACCTTTTGTCAGTCGGCAATGCTCGGCATATATCTCTTCTATCGAATGAAAATCGAATCCTTCGTAACCCATGCGACGGGCAAATCGGATCAAAATTTCATTGTCTGGCAAGGCCTCGCCAGGTGCATCTACTACTTTGGGCAAATAACTGATTCGTCGTTCCGAATTGGTCATGGTGCCTTCCTTCTCCAACCAGCCTGCAGCAGGTAAAACGAGATCTGCATATTTCGCTGTGTCAGACTTGGATGAGATGTCTTGCACCACCACAAACTTGGCTTTCTTCAATGCTCGATCCACCAAATCCGCATTCGGCATACTCACCGAAGGATTAGTACAAATGATCCAAACCGCTTTCATTTCACCAGAGTCCAGTGCGTCAAACATCTGAGTGGCAGTCAGCCCTGGCTGATCTGGTAGAGTCTCTACACCCCAAAAATCCGCCACTTCTTTTCTGTGATTTGCATTGGCCTGCACACGGTGTGCAGCTAATAGCGAAGCCATGCCTCCCACTTCTCTGCCACCCATGGCATTGGGCTGGCCTGTCAAGGAGAAGGGCCCGGAACCCGGTTTTCCGATATGCCCCGTAATCAAATTCAGATTGATTAGAGCCAAATTGTTATTCACGCCTTGTGTACTTTGGTTCAATCCCATCGTCCATAGCGACAAGAAGCCTTTGGCATCGCCAATATACTGAGCAGCCAACTGGATTTGATCAACGGGCACATCACAAATTTCAGCTGCTTCCTCTATGGTGGTTTTTAATACTTTTTCTTTGTAATCTTCAAAACCATCGGTGTGATTCTGAATAAATTTCAAATCGAAATTGCCATTTTCTATCAATATTCGACCAATGGCATGCAGCAAGGTTTCATCGGTGCCAGGAGTCAGTTGCAAATGCAAATCTGCCAAGGCGCAGGAATCAGTCACTCGTGGATCGATCACTATGATCTTTGTATCTGGATTTTGCTCCTTGTGCTGCTCGATTCTTCTGAATAGAATCGGGTGACACCAAGCTGGATTCGCCCCGGCGATCAAAAAACAGTCGGCTAATTCAATGTCTTCGTAAGCAATCGGCACCGCATCTTCCCCCAGCGTCTTGGTGTAGCCCACTACCGCCGAACTCATGCAGAGTCTGGAATTAGTGTCGATGTTATTCGTGCCAATGTAGCCCTTGGTCAATTTATTGACCAAATAATACTCCTCGGTCAGACATTGACCCGAAATGTAGAAACCTACAGCATTGGGTCCATGTTTTTCTATAAAAGTTTTGAAAACGGCTGCTGCCCGATCGATGGCCGTATCCCAACTGACTCTTTGTAGCGGATGATGCTTTGAACCTCTCATTTGAGGATAGAGCAGCCGGTCACTCTGATCCTGAACTACGTAGTTCAAGCTACGTCCCTTAGAGCACAGCATACCTCGATTCACTGGATGATCAGGTGTGCCTTCTAGTTCGATGATTCCCTTTTTATTGATTTCAACATCAATACCGCAGCCTACACCACAATAGGAGCAGGTTGTTTTCGCTTTTACCGGAAGGTTCTTTTGTGACACACTCATAATCCCTTGATTTTGAACCAAGCCCTGAAAATGTTCAGAGTTATGACAAAAGTACGTATTTTTGAATGATTAATTACGTATTAATACGTAATTAATTTAAAGAAAGGAGGCCCAATAGCTCAGTTCTCTCGCGAGTAACTCTGAGCGAATACACTTCTTTTGTCATTTCGCAATAGAGCTGCAATGGAACGGAGAAAACTTCTTTTTTGAATGCAGTCTGCTTGAAGCTGATAAAATTCCTTCACTGCGTTACGGAATGACTGGTGAAATTGAAATGAATTAATCAAAAACTACGATAGGTCAATTTTCTCCACAGCGCCTCTAGTGGCCCCTGATCAAGCTTTTTGAGCCATAGCCAACTCGCCAATATTTGGAAGATCCAGATACCGAAAATAAAAACCAGCAGTTCAAATCTTGAATATTGACCATAAAGACCAAAACCATATCCATAAAATATGAATCCACAGATGATACTCTGCACGATGTAATTTGTTAGTGCCATGCGCCCCATGTTGGATATCAATTTGGACATTCTCCCACCAAGAAATTTCTGATAAATCCCATTGAGCAGAAGAATGTAGGACAAGCCGCCTAATTCTTTAGGAAAAGTGAATAACCAACCTTTCCAATAATCAATTACTGGATTGAAGTATGTATAAGTCCAATGATAGTACCGGAAATAATTGACCACCAGCGAAATCACTACTATCCCTCCAGTAATCCACCAGTAATAAGGAAGTGCATGATAGTCTTTGAAGATTCCCGTCTTGTACAAAAGAATTCCTAACAGCATCATTATCAACGTCCTGAATAGGATGCCATTGTACATCAAATATCCTTGATGAATTTTATGATTTTCAGCATTTGCGGCTATACTATCGAAGTAATGATTTCTGATGGGCTCTAAGCGCTCGTCAGACTTCTTTTTCTCTACGGTTTTCTTTAGCCAAGAATCTATTTTCTTCTGGTCATCTTCAGTTCGATCTACTTCTAATTTTGCCTCAGCCACTTGATACGCTTCGTATTGATTTTTAACTCTTTTCGTTCTTTCATAAGAATTGAAAAGCAAAACTGAAACTGGAATTACCAGCACCAACAACAATTGTTTGACACTAAAGGAACGAAATGGAAAAAGCAAAAAGCCACAAATAGCATAATGATACAACACATCTCCATCCCAAATCAAATAGGCATGGACGACCCCAATCACAAACAACCACAACAATCGTCTGGCATATATATCTAGCGCCTTGACACCGATATTCTTTTGTTCTAGTCGTTCCAAAAACATATAGAATCCCACACCAAACAATAGCGTGAACATTCCGAAAAATTTTCCTTGAGCAAGGAAGAATACCCAAAATCGGGTATGTGTATCTATTGAATTGAAAAATCCATTTTGATAAGGGCTCCATGGACTAGGATAGGAGAAGCTCTCGATATTTATCACCAGAATTCCGAGAACGGCGATTCCTCTTAAGAAATCTAGAACAGATAGACGTGTATTTGTCTGAGTTGGCTTTATGATTTCAGGCATTTGCCTAAAATAGTAAACTACCCAATAATATAAGGTTCGCTGTCGATTTTTCGGATGAGTTCTGTGATGTTGCCCACACCTAGTTTTTTCATGATATTGAAGCGATGGGTTTCTACGGTGCGGATACTCTTGCCTAGTTCGTCGGCGATTTCTTTGTTGCTGTGGCCTTCGTAGACCAGCTGTAGAATTTGCTTTTCCCTTTTGGTGATGTGATAATCTGTTTTTACTGTGGTCTTTGAGTCACCAGCGGCGGATGCACTTCCTGTATTTTTGTTCAAGTAGCCGTTGACCAATACATCAGAAATATCACCACTGAAATACTTGTGTCCATCCAAAATACTTCTGAGGGCTTTTACAAACTCTTCTTTAGTCGTGTCTTTCAATAAGTAGCCCGATGCACCACATTCTACACTTTTGATGATGTACTCTTCATCGTCGTGCATGGACAAAATCAAAGTCTTGGTATCAGGAGAAACCTTCTTGAGTTCTGCCGTGGCCTCCAATCCATTCATTACAGGCATTCGGATATCGGAAACTAAAATATCAGGTTTGAGCTCCTTTACTTTTTCAATCGCTTCTTGTCCGTTGGAAGCCTCTGCAATCACTTCAACTTCTCCTTCACTTTCCAGCAATATTTTGATTCCATTTCTGACAATGATGTGATCGTCTGCTAATATGACTTTAATCGTATCCATAAATTTAGCTTAAAGGTAGTTTCACAATAATTTTAGTTCCTACCTCGAGTTTTGTTTGAATGTCGAAGGTGCCATTGATAAAGGCTGCTCTTTCTTTCATATTAAAAATACCATGTCCGGAAGCACCAAAATGCCCGGTTTTCTCTAGTTTATCAAACTCAAAGCCTTTACCATTGTCCTCTACCATTACAATTAAGTGCGATGCGTTGTGTTCAAAACTAATTACAATTTTATCAGCTTGCGCATATTTAATCCCATTGTTTACCGCCTCCTGTACGATCCGATACAAATTGGTCTCCACATTTTTATCCAGTCGATTGATGAAGTTGGTTTTATTGTCGAACTCCACCACAGTTTTAGTTAATGCCGAAACCTCCTGACTGATTTTTTTCATTGCAGGAGTAATCCCAAAATCCACTAAACTACTTGGTGTCAAATTGAAAGATACTCTGCGAACTTCCTTTATCACGCTCTTCATCAGATCCTTCGTATCACTGATTCTTTTTTTCATATGTGGTGAATTAGAAGGAGCAATTCCTTCCAGGTTGAGTTTCAACCCAGTCAACATTTGACCTATGCCGTCATGTATTTCTTGTGAGATTCTCTTTCGCTCTTCCTCTTGCCCTTCCAGAATCAACACGGATCGGTATTGCTGCTCTTTCACTCTTTTCTCTATAGCCTCTCGGTTAATTTCCCTTGAGCGCTGTTTGGCCTCTTTGATTTCTGTAACATCTCTCCCTATTGCCAATATTTTTGTGTCACCTGATACACCAGTGCCTACCGGTTGCATCGAAATATCCAACCAAATAATGTCCCCATCCAAATCCGTGAGGTTCAGTTCTCCACTCCAGGCTTCTCCTCTCGAAAAGATATTTCTTAAACTTGTGATAAAGTCTTCATTTAAATTTTCTTCTTTGAACCAGTCAAAAAGGTTTTTCGAAAAACCTTCTCCATTGATAGACATGATCTGCTTGAAATGATCGGAAATAAAATCAATATCTCCATTTGCATCCAATTTCATCAATGTGAATGGTTCTTCCGGAATTAAATTGACTGCCTCCAAATCCTGATACGATTTACCTAATTCATTGTAGAGTTTGTTCAACTCCTGGGTCATTTGTTTGGCGGATTCTTCGGATTCTATAAGCGCAGCATATATAGATTTAAAATCTAAGTATGCTGGTCTCATAATGCTACCAAATGCTACTAATATCAGTATTACTACGGCTGCTATAAACAGCAATTGAGGCTGACTCACGTGCTGTACTTCCAAATATTCTAATAGAATAAACTGACCAATAACGGCTAAAAAGGCAACTCCGAAGGAAGCTGCCACAAAAATTCTAATCAGTTTACTAAGCGCCTGCGTCTTTTTCAAGAGTTTTTACTTTGATGCAATAATCGTAATTTCTACTGAATTAGTTCTTAAATCCTACGTAAACATACCCATTTTCTACTTTAACTGGATACGTAGCCAACGCACAATGATCTCCATTCAAATTCTCGCCGTTCTTCAACGAAAAAGTTTGCTTGTGAAATGGGCAAGCTACTTTAGGCTCTTCACCTTCAGAACCTAGCATTCCTCTACTTAAAATCATCTGCTGCTTATGTGGACAAAGGTTTTGTGTGGCATACCATTCGTTTCTTCTGGTGAAATTGAATACAGCCACTTGTAACCCTTTGTATTCTGCACAAACTCCTCCGTTCGAAGGAAAATCTTTTTCTACGGCCACCTCTAACCAAGTGCTTACTTCCTCGGTAGTTACCGTTTTATATGCTAATGTCTCCGTCATTATTTAATTATTTGCTTTCTACCAATGCTACGTCCCAATCCACTGGTTTTTTCTGCCCTCTGAATGCTTCGAATTGCATGGTAGGATCGGGAATCTCAGCATTCACGAAGTGGGTAAATTTCTTTCTCAACTCTGGATTGTTGACGACCTCTTTCCACTCACACTTGTAGGTGTCCACCATAAAGTCCATTTCTCTTTCAAGCTCAGTACCAATGCCTAATGAATCTTCGACGACTACTTGCTTGAGATACGCTATGCCTCCTTCCATTTTATTCAACCAGGTCGCCGTTCTGTTCAAAGGCTCAGCAGTTTTGATGTAGAACATCAAAAATCTGTCAATGTATTTCAAACAAGTTTCGGAGTCGACATCACCAGCGAGCAGAAGTGCATGCTGTGGATTGGCTCCGCCGTTTCCGCATACGTAGAGGTTCCAGCCCAAATCCGTGGCAATGATGCCAAAATCCTTGCTCAGTGCTTCAGCACATTCCCTTCTACAACCTGACACCGCACTTTTTAATTTGTGTGGAGATCTCAAACCTCTATATCTTTCCTCCACTTCGATTGCAAATGATACGGAATCATGTAAACCGTATCTACACCAAGAGGAACCCACACAGCTCTTCACCGTTCTCAAAGACTTGCCATACGCATGTCCACTTTCGAATCCAGCATCTATCAATTCTTCCCAGATATCTGGCAACTGATTAACAGATGCGCCAAACAAATCGATTCGCTGACCGCCTGTGATTTTAGTATATAGATCGTACTTTTTAGCTACTTGACCTATCACAATCAACTTATCGGGAGTTATTTCCCCTCCAGGGATTCTTGGTACCACAGAGTACGATCCTCCTTTTTGTATATTGGCTAAGAATCTGTCATTGGTGTCTTGAATTGTGTCTTGATTCAAAATCAATTCATTCCAAATACTCGCCATCAATGAAGCCACTGCTGGCTTACAAACTTCACAACCATCGCCCGATCCATGTGCATCCAAGAGGTCATCGTAACTCTTGATTCCTTTGATTTTTATTAAATCGAACAACTCTTGTCTGGAGTATTCGAAGTGTTCACACAATACTTTTTTGACTGATTTACCCATGGATTTCAACTGATCGTTGAATATATCTGTCACCATAGGTGTACAAGCCCCACAACCTGTTCCCGCTTTAGTACATGACTTTACATCTGCAATATTTTCCAGGTTTTGATCCACTACTGCCTTACAGATATCACCTTTGGTCACGTTTTCACAAGAACAAATCTGAGCGGTATCCGGCAACTCCATCTCAGCAGCTTCACCCCCTCGGCTTCCCAAAATCAAATCTTCTGGATTAGGTGGTAAAGCCATTCCATTGAGGGTCACTTGCAGCAACATGCCATAAGCTTCCGCATCTCCTACCAAAATACCTCCCAACAAAGATTTTCCATCTTCTGAAATATTGATTCTCTTATATACTCCTTCTACATTGTCTTCGAATACAATGGGTTTGTGTGGCGTTCCTTCACACAATGCATCTCCAAAACTGGCTACATCTACCCCAATCAACTTCAATTTGGTAGACATATCGTAGCTTTCGAAGACCTTCTCCTTTCCATCAAGCAATTGATCTACGACCACATCGGCCATTTCATAGCCTGGTGCCACCAACCCATAAATGAAGTTTTTGTGTAAAGCACATTCACCTATGGCGTAAATATCTTTGTCGGTGGTTTCGAGTAAATCATTGACCACGATTCCACCTCTAGTACCCACCTCCAGACCGCACTGCGTTGCCAACTCATCTCTTGGTTTGATACCACACGAAATCACTAGCATATCAGCAGCCAATAACTGGCCATCTGTAAACTCCAAACCAGTCATTTTATCTTCACCTAAGATGCTCGCTGTGTTTCTATTCATGTGAATATTCACACCCAGTTCTTCCATCTTAGATTTGAGCGAATCCGACCCTCCTTGATCTAGCTGCCTCGGCATCAGCCTGGAAGCAAACTCGATCACATGTGTTTCTTGATTCAGATCCAGCATGGCTTTGGCTGCTTCAAGCCCCAATAAGCCACCTCCTAAGACAGCTGCCTTTTTTGATGTCTTTCCATACTCTATAATGGCTTCTAAATCTTCGATCGTTCGATATACAAATACTCCTTGCATTTCTGATCCTTTGATGGGAGGGACAAATGCACTTGATCCTGTGGCTAAAATCAACTTATCATAGGATGCTTCAAGCCCAGTGTGACTGGTTATCTTTTTATTCTCACGGTCAATATTGATAATCAGCTCTCCCGTTATCAATTCGATATCATTTTCTACGTACCAACTACGAGGTGCCATCTCCAAATCAGAGACAGATTGGTTAGAAAAATACTCGCTAAGATGTACTCTGTCA
The DNA here is from genome assembly GCF_039969095.1 of Reichenbachiella sp. GTDB lineage: Bacteria > Bacteroidota > Bacteroidia > Cytophagales > Cyclobacteriaceae > Reichenbachiella. The sequence goes on along the minus strand of NZ_JBDVOL010000004.1, from coordinate 17,632 downwards.
TAGGCCACATTGGGCTCTTCACCGAATACTTGAATTGAAAATTGTTCCTTGGTGGCTTTTGCACGCAGTTTTTCGCAAAACTTGTACCCTACCATTCCATTGCCAATAACTATGATCTTTTCCATATCTTAGATTTATTACGTAAAATTACGTAGTTTTTTCTAAGTAATGAAAATTTATACGTAGTTAATTTTAATATGACTGCATTTTCTACGTAATAACAATGTGGCATTCATCTGCTTAACGAACTTACGCCGTGTTAATCTTTTAATAATTTGATAAATTAGCACATGCCACTATTCAAAAAACAACTTGCCCGTCCTAAATGGATCAAGGATAAAGAAAAGAAGAAATGGTGGGAAATGAAGTATCCCGAAAAAGGCATATCCCGTACGAATCAACTTGAATCCACATTTGAAAGTGACAACTCCGGTGTAGGTGCTATTGTTTCGATTTTATTCAGCGCACTAGTTTTTGGTCTAATGCTAGGTCTGGTATTCCTTTTTAATTGGATTGGAGAAAATTTCCTCTAAACCAACAGTTTCTTTAAAATAGCTACAAACCTCCAAACATCCTCAAAAGAGTTGTACATGGGAACTGCTGCCACTCGGATCACATTGGGTTCACGCCAATCTGCAAGAACACCATGCTCTCCTAGTTTGTCAAACAAGTCCTTTCCTCCATGCGACAAGCAAAGTGACAGCTGTGCCCCACGCTGATCAGGATCGCTTGGGGTGATGATTTGAATTTTCTCACCGTCTTCATTCATCTCATTGAGCAAAAGCTCCATATATCCAGTAAGAAGGATGCTTTTCTGTCTTAAGTTATCAATTCCAGCCTTAGAGAAAATTTCTAACGAAGCCAAATGAGCTGCACTTGGCAGCACGTTTACATTACTCAGTTGCCAGGCATCCGCTCCTTCCATTGGCATGAATCCTTTCTTCATTTGAAATCGCTGAGATTCGTCATGACCCCACCAGCCTGCAAAACGGGGTAGGTTTGGGTTGCTGCTATGACGCTCGTGTACAAAGACACCAGAAACTCCGCCTGGGCCGGAATTTAGATACTTATAAGAGCACCAAACGGCAAAATCTACTCCATCGTCATGTAAGTTCAGTGGCACGTTGCCAAAAGCATGCGCTAAATCAAATCCCACCAATGCTCCGCATTCGTGTCCTTTTTTGGTAATAGCTGCTATATCGAACAACTGCCCAGTGTAATATTGGACGCCTGCCATCATGATCAGGGCCAGTTGATCTTTGTGCTCATCAATAGCAGCAAGAATGTCGTCTGTTCTTAAGGTTTCTTCTCCTTCCCTTGGCTTCAATTCTACCAATGCCTCTTTAGGATCAAACAATGTTTCTCCTCCTTTATTGGCATGGAAATGCAATTGGGTTTCTAAAGCGTACTGATCAGAAGGGAATGCACCAGCTTCGGTAATTATTTTGAACCGCTTAGCAGTTGGGCGGTAAAATGAAACCATCATCAAATGCAAGTTGGTGGTCAGGCTATTCATAGACACTACTTCGTGCTCATTGGCTCCAGCCAATTTCGCCAAATGCTTTTTCAAGAACTTATGATAGTGAAACCAGGGACGAGTAGCTCGCTCGTCGAAATGCCCTTCTACACCTAAGTCTTGCCAGTCCTGAAGTTCTTGCTCTATATAGCTTCGAGTAGATTTTGATTGCAAACCCAAGGAATTACCTACCAGATAAATACAATCTTCACCATTATGTTGTGGAATGAAAAATTGATCTCTAAATGAGCCTAGCGGATCGTTTTGATCGCAGGATTGGGCGAAGGATAATGTGTTTTGGTAATTCATATATGATATTTTGCATGCCTTTCAGGATGCTCTACAGACTATTTGACATTTGCTATACCTGAATCATTGTCCTCAAGCCGGACCAGCTCTTACTTTTTTCATTGCCAAAAAAAGTAAGCAAAAACGCTAGAAAATTTCTAAACTCCCCCGATTACCATCGAGGTCAAACACAGAAATTTTCAGTTTTATACAAAACGAGGATCAGTTTCCATAACGTGACCGCAATTTTTACAGGTTCTCAACTCTTCAGAGGCATAAAACTCTTTAAACCGAGGTTGAAAGTCCTTCTCCACATTAGTCAGGTAAAAATATGTGTCGTGCAATTTGGTGTTACACTTATCACAAAACCACATGAGTCCATCGTCCATATCTCTTTTTCGCTTACGCTCGATCACAAGCCCGACTGTGTTTTCTCCTCGAATTGGAGAATGCGGGACTTTGGCAGGATGCAAATACATCTCTCCTTCTTTTATATTAATATCAACTGCTTGGCCATCTTCTTGGATACGAACGGTGATTTCACCTTGCAATTGATAAAACAACTCTTCAGTTTCATTGTAATGATAATCTTTGCGAGCGTTAGGTCCACCCACAATCATCACGATATAGTCTTCAGATTCTACATAAAGATTTTTATTACTTACAGGAGGCTTGAGCAGATCTCGATTGTCATCGATCCACTTTTGCAAATTGAAAGGTCTGCGTATGGGCATAGTGTTGTTGTTTAATGAGAAATTTGCTGACCTCATGGTTTAGCTACGGCGGGTTAGACCGAAATCAACCAAAAACCAATAGATTGCCAGACCATCAAAACTAATAAAAATTGCGCATAGGATTGATCTCTGATACCCATGGTTTTTTAGACCCAAAAGTTTTTGACTACTTCGAGGAAGTAGATCAAATCTGGCATGCTGGAGATGTGGGGACCGTCTCAATCATAGAAGAATTGGGTGCATTCAAGCCCACATTAGGTGTATATGGCAATATAGATGGGCAAGATGTCCGTCAGCTGTTTCCTGAAGACCAAAAGTTTGAATGTGAAGGAGTAAGGGTATGGATGACTCACATTGGAGGAAAACCTCCGCGATACAACCCACGTGTGCGGCCTTTGATCAACAAATGGATGCCACAACTTTTTATCTGTGGACATTCACATATCCTTACCGTAATGAATGATCCCAAAAGACCTGGGGTTCTTTTTATGAATCCCGGTGCCGCTGGTCGACATGGCTTTCATAAAGAACGCACTTTACTCAGATTCACATTGGAAGCCGGAAAACCCAAGGATTTGGAGGTGATAAAATTAGGAAGCAGGGCAAAGTTGCTTTAGCAACTAATTACACACTTCGAGCGCTCGTTGAAGAGCAATGATTTTGAGTTCTGCAGCTCTTGCCTTAGCAGCCGCCTCTGTCGCTTTTATCACTTGTTGCTTAGCTTTCTCACTGTTTTCGAGTGCAAGAATTTGGTTTTCCAAAGCAACTATTGTTTGATTGTTTGCTTCGTTAGACTTGATGTCAACAAAAATGCCTAGAAAAATAGTTGCCAAAACCAGTAATCCAATTAGTAGGTTCTTTTTCATAGGCTGGACTTTAATTATTGCATTTATCGAGCTCTAGTTGAAGCTCTTCTGCTTTTCGTAGATGAATCATTGATAACGCCACTGCTTCAACAGCTTTTTGCTCCTGCTCTTTTGCTTTAGCTTCATTTTTCTCAGCTAACTCTAAATTGAGTTGAGCCATTATTGCTTGCTTTTCAGCTTCATTGGCCTTGATATTGGCAAAGAGTATAAAAAATACAATGAGAATGGATAGAATCCCGATGATGATATTCTTAGTCATAACGATTGGTTATTTGAGTTATGAATGTATGATATTTTTTATATTCTGACAAAATAATCACTTCAACTGTTCATATTTTTCACCTGCCAAGATTTCAATCGGTAAAACATTCTGGGCTGGTGGCAAGGGGCAGGTAGTGAATTCAGAATATACGCAAGGAGGGTTGTACAAACGATTAAAATCTATAGTCACTTTTCCAGATGTCTCTGGCAGATCCACATAAACATATCTACCTCCACCATAAGTGGTTTCATCGTTGGTCCTATCTCCCACGATTAAAAACCCACCAGTGCCAACCGACAACTCAAAATCTTCACCCGCTAATTGAAAAGATAAAATACCTACAAAATCCATTTGCTGATTAGTGCCTAGTTGGGTATTGACTTCCTCAGTTTGTGCTTGGTCAAAAGGCCGAAAGTCAGCCTCTACGACATAAGAACTTTGTAATGGATAAGCCTCAAATCCTTTAAAAAGCTTTGCAGACTCACTATTTTGATCTTTCACTCGAAGAAAATAATCATCTACCCTTTTGATCACTTGCCATTCTAGGTGCTTGTGTTTGAGCATAGCTCCATTTTCAGATGACTCCAAGAATTCGTCAGTCCAGATTGCAATTAAAGAATCGGATTCCAAAAGACGTATCTCGGTACTGTCGGAGGCAGTGAAAATGGCTTTATTTCCTTCCAATTCAATGGCACCTATAGTTGCTGGAAGTCCATCACTTACCAATTGAATATTATTGGCATCTGACCCTCCAAATAAATTAACTCCAAAATTCAACTGATGAAGCCCAACTAATTTGAGGTAATGATCGCGCCCTTTGTTTAACCGTGCTCTGAACTCAGAATCGGCCTTTAAATACTCCTCAGATAATGGAACCTCTTTTTGTTGGCAGGCATAAATAGATATGAAAAAGAAAAATAAGAAGCTAAGCTTCGAAAATTTGAATGGTGTATGATGCATAATGGATACTTCCTTGTCCTAATTTAATAATTCCGGGTTTCCGGGTTAATTCCTGATCTGAGTCTTCAAAATCTGGCAATCCATCCCAAGGCTCTACACATAGAAAGTCGGCGTCAGGTTTTGACCAAAGTCCAAGAAATGGGAAATCGTCAAAGTTTACACTGATTTTTCCTTTGGAACTTTTTGATTTGATGCTCACCTCAGAAGAGTTCAACTCAGTGAAAATTAAAGCATCCTTATCAAACAAACCATTTTCCAATGCCAGGCGATTCGTGCCTTCCATAAGTGGTTTTTCTTTCTTAGTCAATAATCCATTTTCAGAAAGCACGAAGATCGAATTGTTTTCTTTTCTTTCAAACTCCAGGTAATAATCATCCTTATTTTCTCCTTCCTTCCAGGGGTAATTGAATGCCGGATGTCCTCCTAATGAAAAATACATTGGGCCACTTCCTGTATTTACCAATTCATGAAAAACCTGAAGTCTACTTTCGAATAGGAAAAAGCTGACTTTCAAATCAAATTTGAAAGGGTACATGGCCAAAGTTTCTTCGTCACTAGAAAAAAGAAAAGAGAGCCTAGAGCTCGTACGATTGATCAGTCTTACCTTTTTATTGTTTCTAATAAATCCATGTTTGGGGAGCTCATATGATTGGCCTTCGTAAGAATATTTTCCAGATTTGAGGGCACCGATTACTGGAAATAATACAGGTGCGGCACCTTTCCATATATTGGGATCTGCCTGCCAAATGTATTCGAAGTTGGTGCTTTTAGACAAAATACTACAAAGTTCTGCACCACATTCATCCACTTCCACTTTGAACAGCTCGTTTTCAATCGAATATCTCACATTAGTTTTGTTTAAGATGGTAATGCAAAATAATCAATATCTCAGACTGTCAAGGTTAATTGATCTACTCGAAATCTTTTTATACGAAAAAAGGCAGCCAAAGCTGCCTTAAAACCTATCCTAAACCTTTTATGCCTAGCTTATTAGTGGATAAGAACCTTTGTTGTTGTGGTAATATTTTCTTGTGTGGTCTGCAGCAGATACATCCCTTCGGATAGCTGTGTGACATCTATTCGGTCTGACGCCTGCACTTGCTGATCGAGTACCATGTGACCGTCGAGATTGATCACCTGAAGTCTAGCCATTCCAGACCGGATACCTTCTACCGCTATCCAATCCGTGGCAGGGTTTGGATAAACTTTGATAGATATTGGTGTCGGATCAATGGCACTGACTATTGGCTCGGTCACCTCGAAAGTGATACTCACTTCTTCAGCAGCTTCAAATTCCTCATTACCTGACTGATTGGCCGCTACTGTTACAGTACCGGCTACGCCTTCCAGAGTAATGGTAGTGCCTTCAATCGTGGCTGGACCTGTCACTGTTAAAACTACTTCCAGCTCAGAAGTTGAAGTAGCCGTTACCTCAATTATATCATCTGTTGTCAATTTATCAGCTATATCTGCTATTGTGATGGTTTGGTCTTGCTTCTCTACTGCTGGCTCGGTGACTTCAAAAGTGATGCTCTCTTCTTCGGCTGCCTCATACTCCTCATTGCCGGATTGATTAGCAAATACGGTTACTGTACCTGCCGTACCATCAAGGGTGATTGTGGTTCCATCTATCATGGCTGGGCCTATCACGGTTAAGTCTACTTCCAGTTCTGAAGTTGACGATACCACAACATCGAACGGCTCATCTGTTGTCAATTTATCAGCTATATCTGCTATTGTGATGGTTTGGCCTTGCTTCTCTACCACTGGCTCGGTGACTTCGAAAGTGATGCTCTCTTCTTCGGCTGCCGCATACTCCTCATTGCCGGATTGATTTGCAAATACGGCTACTGTTCCTGCTATGCCATCTAGGGTGATTGTAGTTCCATCTATCGTGGCTGGACCTGTCACGGTTAAGGCTACTTCCAATTCTGAAGTTGATGATGCCACAACATCGAAAGGCTCATCGGTAGTCAGCTTGTCAGCTATCGCTGTGATGCTAATGGTCTGAGGCAATTTATCCACTACTGAGAAAGTAATAGTCTCTTCTGCTGGTGCATAATAATCATTACCTGCTTGGCTAACGGTGATAGTAACTAAACCTGTCTCGCCTGTTAGAGAAACAGTAGTTCCTTCTATTGTGGCAGGACCGTCAATGTCATAATCAAGCACCAATTCAGTATCTATCGAGGCTTCAACTTCAAAACCCTCCGCGCTTGATATCTTATCGGTGATCGGTGATACAGTTAGTACCTGTGGCTTTTTGACCGTACTGAAGGTATACCAAGTATCCACATTAGTGATGGCTCCATCGGCGTAATAATTACTTGCGGCATCTTGTACTAAATTGTTCTCCACCACCACATAATAATCATAACCTCCACGCACACCGCTACCATTGTTGCCATTTTCCAAATGAACGATGAGCTGATTACCACTGATGGTCACCTGATCTGGCATATACCCTGGTCTACCTGACAAACCGCTAGTCGTGCCCACCTGACGGACTCGCACATAACCAAATGCATCAGAGGCTTGAATGGGTTCACTAAAAGTAATCGTCAACTCATCATCAAAATACAGATCGTCTGCCCCCGTATCAGGCGATACACTTACCACCGTAGGCCCTGTCAAGTCTTCAAACACATCATTGATGCTGAAAGTAAAGTCTTGCTGTACGGCTAGCCCATCTTCATCCATTGACTCAATTCTGATATCGTAAGATGCCTTTGTTTCAAAATCAAAAACAATTTTCGCTTTGAGTTGATTGCCATCAATTTCAAAGGCATTGTTGTCTGATAATCCACCGACCAACTTGTAAGTATGGGTGTCACCAGCATCTACGTCCGTACTCGACATGATACTCAACACTGCTCCTAGCTCATTATTTTCATCAGCAGTTAGCTGATCCAAGGCCAGTGCCGTGGGTGCTTCGTTGACATCAATGACGATAATTTCAAAATCTTCTTCGAAGGTGCCTCCTGCCCCGTCGGTCACTCTAGCTGTAATGGAATAAGTATCCTCAGTCTCGAAATCGAATACTTCATTGGCCTTCAGGATATCGTCGTCCAAAATAAATTTCCCTTCTGCATCATCGAGCAATACATAAGTGTAAGTATCACCTGGCGCATCTGTATTGGACAATTGGCCAATCACCGCGTCTGACGCAGCATTTTCATCTATACTAGCAGCTGATAGCGCCATAGCCGTTGGCGCTGGGTTGACGGTGGTGAAATTCCATCGTTCATTGTCACCAGGATTGGTAGTAAACTCATCGTCGAAAGCATTTCCACTAACATCCTCAATGCTACCGTTGAACAATAGTACATGGTAATCTGTGTTGTATGCAATGGCTTGACTTGACTCAGAAAGGTGGAGTGTCATCGTACTTCCAGCTATGGTATATAATGCGGATTCGCCATTGACCACCCCACCATAGACGATCGTATTTCCACTCGTTTTTCTTACGTATACAAAACCATCGCCCACTTGTATTGGCTCATTGAAGGTAATGACCAAGTCAGCATCAAGCGCTACACCGGTAGCATCATCATTTGGCGAAAAGCTGACGATCTGTGGCGGCGTCACATCGTTTTCTGCTATGATCGTGATATCGAAATTTTTCTCGAATACACCCCCGTTTCCATCGTCCGTTTGCACTCGAATCGTGTAACTACTTTGTGCAGTAAAATCAAAAACAGCATTAGCCTTGAGTTGATCATCATCGATGCTGAATGCATTACCTGGGTTACTTATAAAAGTATAAGTATGGGTATCACCATCATCTTGATCTTCTGTACTAAAGTTCCCGATCACATCATCGACGCTATTATTTTCGATAATACTCGAACCATTGAGTGTGATTTCAGAAGGATTTTCATTTAGATCATTCACAGTGATAGTAATATCATCTTCGAATGTTCCTCCATTGCCATCATTAGTTTGGATACTCATGGTATAGCTATCCTGATTCTCATGATCTAAGGTCACACTTGCTCGAAGCTCATTGTCATTGATATTGAATTTATTACCAGGGTTAGTGAGTAACGTGTAAGTGTGCGAATCTCCCTCATTAGCATCCGTACTACTCAAAGTACCAATTACCGCATTGACTGAATTGTTTTCATTGATGGTATTGCCTGCTAAGGCAATGGCCGTAGGGGCTGTGTTTTCTACCACATCTAACACATTGATCACCATATCTTTGATAATGGCTCTACCGGCATCATCCAATGATTTTATCTTGAGACTGTAGGTATTTTGGGTTTCATAATCAAAGATCACTGCCGCACGAAGTTCATTACCTACAATTGTGAATTTATCTCTGTCCAAGGTGAAGTTCATAGAATAGGTAAAGGTATCTCCCTGATCTTGATCTACTGTGGAGAGCAAGCCTACCACGTCTCCCACTTCATTGTCTTCAAGTATGTTTGCTTCTGAAATCGTAATGTCCGTAGGGTCATCATTAAGGTCTATTATTTCAATCGTAAACACCTTTTCTGCAAAATCTCCTGTACTGCTAGTGGTCCGTATCCTGATGCTATGGGTAGTCTGATTTTCGTAGTCAAACACTATGTTGGGATACAAATCTCCGTTGAAAACATAGAAATTGTCATTATCCTCATCGCCAGTGCCTGATACCATTTCGTACTGATAGGTAACACCTCCATAACCCTCAGCAGTACTTAAAGTACCAATAACAGAGGCTACATTGGTCGCCTGATTTTCATTTCTAGTATTACTGGAAATAGTAAAATCAGCTGGATCTATGGTTTCGATTTCATTGATCACACTGACCACCACGGTCTTACGTGAGAAAACATCGTCTTTGTCCAATATATCTATTGTGACTGAATAAGAATCGTCTTCTTCAAAGTCTAGCTCTTTGGCCGCCTTTAGTTGATTGCCATCAATGGTAAAATCAGTACTGGTCGTGGTAAACGTATGTACTTCATCAAAATCCTCATCTTCGGCAAACAAGTGACCAACCAGATCACCTATCTCGTTATTTTCATGTATTTCGGAAACATCTAAAGCTACCGCCGAAGCCGCCTCTCCTACATCGTTAAGCGTAAGCACAAACACCTCCTCAATGATGTGATTGGCATTGTAGTCATCTACAGATGCACGAATAGTAAAACTGTTTTTGGACTCAAAATTTTGTGCATCAAAGACGCGTAACTGCGAGGTGCTGACATAAAATAGCTCATTGTCATCGTCACCATCTCCTTCTACTAAAGCAAACCTCAAGTTGTTACCCTCAGGGTCATCGGCTTGCAGTGAAGCTACCCACAAACTTTCAGGGTTATTCTCGTCAAAATCATAGGCACTCAATCGGAAGTTTTCAGGTGCTTCGTTTTCGTTGACTACGCTGATAGTCAAATATCTCACATAAGAGTCTCCATGAGGATCGGTAGCTCTGACCCGAATACTGTAGGCATTGTCATCCTCAAAATTTGCCATATGATTGAGTACGAGCTCGTCGCCATTTATGGCAAACAAACCGTTGTCCTCTCCTCCTGGCTCCAGCGCAAAAGTGTGACTTGCATCGTCAAAATCATTAGCTGTCAAGGTACCAATCACGTGCCCTAATGCATTATTTTCCTGCACATTACTAGGTGAACAACTGATGTCATTAGGAGCCGTATTCGTGCTATTGATATCGATAAAGAAGCTTTTTTCTAGCTGAGCGTTGGTATCATCATTAGTAGCCAATACCCGAATGGTATATTGGTTTTTGACTGCCTCATCAAATACGACATCGGTCATCAGCTGTCCACCTGCATCTATAGAAAAGTCATCCATACCTTCTACTAAGGAAAAAGTATAAGTGTTATCTGGGTCATCATGTGCCAATTGGCCGATGACATCATTGATATCATTGAGCTCATCTATATCTGATGAACTGAGTGTGATATCTGTGATGGCTTCATCTACATTGTACACTTCAATAGGTGCAGAAAGATTGTTGGTCAACCCTGCTCCAGCCTGATCAGTCACTTCAATTAGAAGAGGCAGAGGGTTGAGACCTAGAGTTTCATAATCCAATGCTTGAGCTGTAAAGAGTTCATTGCCCACAATGTTGAAGTAGGGCGCAGCACCGTTGTTGAACACATCAAAAGTATGCGTGTCTCCCGCATCTGGATCGCTGGCAGTAATAGTAGCCACCAACGTACCTGATGGTACGTTTTCGTTTACGCCATAGCTTGTCAAATGCACTGCCGTAGGAAAATCATTGGCGTCAATGATGGTGATAACAAAAGCTTTTTCTATAGTAGTAGCTACTCCGTCCGTCGCCTGGATGCGAATGCTGTAACTCTGCTGGGTTTCGAAATCGAAAGTGGTTGATGCTTTGCTTTTGAATCTATTATTATAGTTTAATTCGAAAAAGCCATTATCGGCATCCCCTACTCCAGCTATTAATGAGTAAGTAAGATTTACTCCCGATGGATCACCATCTACCAATACTTGGGTATTGAAAGTAGCAAATCGCTCATCGTGTGTGGTTTCTGTCATGGTCATGTCATTGGCCATGATACTGATCGTAAAATCGCGAACAATGATGCCTTCTAAAGAGGAAGTGGATTGCACTCTGATGCTGTAAGTGCTTTTGGTCGCTACTGCATATACTTCTCCCGCTTGTAATTCATCGCCAACAATCGAAAAACTCGAATTGTCACCAAAGCCGTTGACCAGTGAATAGGTAAATGAATCTCCCTGGTCTTCGTCCACAGTAGTGAATGTACCAATTACATCTCCCACACTATTGCCTTGGTCTATCAAGTTGTCACTCAGAATCAAATCCGTAGAACTATCTGTACCATCAGTAATAGTGATTGCAAATACCTGTTGAGTCAGCTGTCCTTGATCTTCAGCTTGCACTCTAATGCTGTAGCTGCTTTTAGTTTCATAATCAAATTCCATGTCTGACAAGATCTGCCCACCGCTTTGGCTAAAGGAGCTATTGTCCGTATCCCCTGGTCCTGCGACCAAGCTATAGTTGACCTGAAAACTTGGCCCTATGGGGTTAGTCAAAGACAAATTACCAATAAACGTACCTTGTGGACGATTTTCCTCAATAGATGTGCTGCTGAGCTCTACTACTGATGGAGGTAAGTTTTCTACTTCATCATCAATATGTACGGTAAGCGCTCTTGAAAATTTGGCCCCACTATCATCTGTAGTTTCTATTCGAACCGTATAAGAAGGTTTTGCTTCATAATCGAATACTCCATTAGCCTTGAGCTGATCGCCATCTATAGCAAAACTGGCATTGTTGGTATCGCCAGCCCCAGTTACAAAATCATAGCTATGGGTATCACTTTCATTTTGATCAACTGAACTCAGTGTGCCAACCAAATCTCCTACTTCATTATTTTCTTGAATGATGCTATTAGATATAGAAATCCCTGTAGGTGCTTGGTTGTCTACTACATCTGTGATATGGATAGCAATAGATTTGGCAAAGATGCCTCCGTTTCCATCATTGGTTTGCACTCTGCAGTATCGCGCCGTACTGGATTCATAATCAAAAACCACTGCTGCACGGAGTTCATTATTGACTACCTCAAAATCACTGTTGTTCAAATCTCCTTGTCCGGCTACTAAAGTATAAGTATGACTATCGGTAGCGTTAGCATCTGTAGTAGAAAGTGTGCCAATTACTGCTCCTACAGCATTATTCTCTGCGATACTATTGGAAGAAATGCCAATGTGAGTGGGTGCTACATTCTCTGGCTGATTCGTAATGCTGATAGTAAATGACTTGCTAAATGTACCTCCACTGCCGTCGTTGGTTTGAATGCGAACGTCATAAGATGAGCGAGTTTCGTAATCGAAAACGCCATTGGCCTTAAGCATATTTCCATCTATTGAAAAACGTGCATTGTCGGAACTTCCTGTTCCAGCCACTAAGCTGTAAGTATGAGTATCATCTAGATCGTCATCTGAGGTGGACAGATTTCCAATCACATCACCGATGGCATTGTTTTCTAATATACTGCTATTATCCAATGTGATTTGAGTCGGAATTTGGTTGTTGTCTACCGGATTTATGGAAATAGTAAATGATTTGTCCAATGAGACGCTTTGCCCATCTGCCGCATTGACTCTTATCGAATAAGTACTTTTTGCTGAATGGTCGAACGAAGTGCTGGTGAACAACGTATGGCCATTAGCTCCTCCAATATAAAAGTCTGCGTTGTCCACACCTCCTTCAGCCATAGCTATGGTATGATCATCGAAGGCATTTTGATCCGTGACATCGAACGTCCCAATAGCAAATGGAACATTATTGCCTTCATTTACAGATGTGTTTGACAGTGAGATATTAGTTGGAGAATACTGTAAATCCACCTTTCGAGCCATCGTCTGGATAGCGTCTTGCGATGAATTTTCTTCACCCCAAACCGACACTTGTGTATTAAAATGACTTGGTGATACAGCGACATCCGTAGAAAGTACTTTATACGAAGGTGATGCGTCAATTACAAAATCTCCATGCTCACCATTGCCATTGGCATCGAAGCTTCGAGAAACTATGTCGGACCCGCTTCCGTTGGCCTTGATCCAAGCCACTGTATAGTTGCCTGACTGATCGATATCTACTGAGGCGCCGTGTTGATAAGTAGCGACGCCGTTTTGATGAACATAAGCTGGAACACCAAAGTCCCCAGTACCAGATCCTCGCATGGCAAAAACATAACCTAACCCTTCCTCATAGTCTCTTTGAAAGGTGACTACAAACTTTCTCGAAGCCGTGGTTTCATGCGTCATGGCAATATCAGGATGAGTATCATCATAGCTACTATTGGCTCCTAATGGAATATCTACTCCCAACGCAGACCCGTCACTATTGAACCTTCTTAGGAATACATCACTTTTTCCACCTTGTCCTGGCCCCTGCCAAACTACCGCAAAGTTGCCATCACTATCTATCGCAACGGCAGGGTTTTGCATGACACCAGCTCCACTATTGATCTGGAAATGATTAGCCAACCGGCCTGTACCTAACTGTGCCAATCGACCGTAGATATTTCCGGACTGGGCATTTTGCCATACAACAATGGCCAAGCCCGAGCCATTCACTGCAATAGCGGGATTGGTATTGTCTCCGAGTAAAGTTTCGTCCAATCCAAACTGGCCAGAAGGTGTACCTCCCGCACCAATAGCTACATACTTCATTACAATAGTGGACCGACCACCTTGTATACTTTCCCAAGTAGTGGCATAAGTATTAACATCAGGCATGATAGCTACATCCGGGTTAGATTGTTCGCCAACAGTAGATGAATTAATACGACCAGTGTAAGTAGCCGAAATAGATCCAATACCCAAGTGTGCCGGCTCATATACTCTGGCATAAATGCCTCCATCTGCATCATCTGATATAGGGCCATCCCAAAGCATCACTACCTTGCCCGAGGCACTGATGTCGATGGCCGAATTGGCGTAAATACTGGATACTGGGGTTGGGCTGACTCTGACGGCAGCCTGATTGTGAAAAGGCACTTGCGCAAAGGCACCCGTTGCGAAGAGTATTGCGAGTGCGATAAAGTATAAAATAAGCGTAATTCTTACCGCACGATTTTGGTTCGTTCTTATTGTTTCTTCCATGACTATAGCTTTTAAGTTCTTTGGTTTATGAGACTGTCAAGCCGCGCAAAACATGACATACTCATGACCAAAGTAGGAAGTGTAACATTTGGTATTTTGCTACTTTCAGAATTCGGCAGGAAATAAAAAGAATTCGGTAAGCTGGAAGGTTCAGGCAGTGATCAGCCCTATCAATTCGTCCTTTTTTCGCCGCGAAACAGTGAGGTTGGTACCGTCGTTGAGCGTGACGTAACCACCATCGGATTTAGAGTAAGCTTTGATCTCGGATAACTTCACAAGGAATTTTTGATGAATTCGAAAAAAACCTTCGTCACAGAGCATTTGATCATACTCCTTGAGCGTCTTGCTGACCAGCAATTTTTCTCCTGATTTCAGATGGATGTGCGTATAGTAGTTATCCGATTCACAATAGATGATATTAGCCACCTCTTCCAGACGAATGCCATCCATAGATGGAATAGCAATTTTGTGCAGGGCATTCCTATTGATGAGTAGTGCTTCTAGTTTTTTCTCAATTTGATCAATTCTGCCTTCGTCGGACAGTTTGGCAACGGCCTGAATCAGTTCTTCAGGATTGATCGGCTTGAGTAGATAATCAATAGCACTGTATCGGAAGGCCTGCAAGGCATATTGGTTATAGGCCGTTACGAAGATCACTTCAAAGGCTTTTCCTTTCAGCCGCTCGATAACATCAAAGCCTGTACCGTCATTCATTTCAATATCAAGAAAAATTACTTCTGGAGCGTGCTGATGAAATGCTTCTTCGGCGCTAACCACACCATCAGCTTGAGCGACTACCTGAATTGTTGGGCAATATTTTTTCAAGAATGTGGAAAGAGTAATTCTACTCTTTTCTTCGTCATCAACTACAATAGCTGTTTTCATATTTAGGCTTCAATAGGAATGGTTAGTTGTACCTTGGTTCCAGACGGGCTTCCATCTTGGTGCTTTAGGTCAAAAATAAGTAAGGAAAACCCAGTACCTTTAATTTCTTTGTTAAAAAAATTAATACGATCATCTGTCAGCCCAGTGGCCATAGACCGGTGATCCCCAGCTTTTTTACCATTTAAACTTCTCCCTACACCGTTATCCTCTACTTCGCAGATCAAGACATCCTTTTGCTCCATAAATCTGACATCAATTTGACCCTTTCCTTCTTTTCCTTTCATACCATGCAAAATCGCATTTTCTACAAAAGGCTGCAGAAGCATAGGAGGAATAGGCAAGGTTTGGTCTGCTTCATCAAACTGAATAGCAAAATCAAATTTGTCTTGAAATCGTACTTTTTCCAGCTCTAAATACAATTGTAAAGTTTCAGTTTCTTCTTCTAATGAAATTAATTTGTGTGCGCTATTTTCTAAAATCTTACGGACAAGCAAAGAAAATTTAGACAAAAAAACCTCCGCCTCATAAGTTTGATTAGTCGTAACATAACTCTGGATAGAATTAAGTGCATTGAATATGAAATGCGGATTCATCTGAGACCGGAGCATTCGCTGCTCTATCTCCACTCGTTTCATATCCAATGCATGTTGCTTTTTGTCTTGTTTTCTTTTGTACATGAGCCATAGAAATCCTCCCAAAAGCAGAATAAATGACGCAGATGATAAGATCAGATTTCTAGTGTTTCGTTCTTGCTCTAGTTGGAGTGCTTGAGTTAGGTTTTCTTCAGTCAATTCTCCAATGGCACGATTTTGTTCTTCGTATTCAAGCTGAGCTCTTAGTCTTTCGATTTCTTTGCCCTTTTCTTTATTGTACAAAGAATCACGAAAAGCCGAATAGGCTTTGAAGTACTTATAAGCCATTGCCGTTTGTTCCATATTTTCATAAGCCAGATATAAGTTTTCGCTCGCTTCTCTCTTTTGTTTCAGTAAAGGCAAGTCTTCCGTCAACTCTAACGATTTTTGCCCAAGGGGTATGATCTTCTTCCATCGACCCTGCGCTTCATACAAATCACTCAAAAGATTGAGAGAGGTGATGTAACTCATCTCATCACTACTCGACTTGAAGTATTCTACGCCTTCTTCAAGTAGTTTTTGTGCAGAATCGTACATTTGCATGTGTGTATAGGTCTGGCCAATGTTCATTTTGAGTTGCTGAATCTGGCCTAGGCCTTTACTACCTTCATAAGCAAGAGCAGTTCTAAACCCTTCTATGGCCTTTTCATATTGATCGGTTTCTAAATAAATACTGGCTAGAGTATTAGATGCCACCCCAATAGAAATACTGTCTTTCATTTCCAAAGCCATTTGGAAAGATTGGTAAGCGTATTTCTCAGCCTCAACTACATTGTCCTGCTCAAAATTGGCTAAGGAAATCATATTATAACAACTCAGTACACGACGGTCAATTCCCAATTTTAAATACGCATCTAATGCCATTTTTGCATAGAAAATAGTCTCTAAATAATTACCCAACTGAAAATGAGGAATGGATAAGTAGTAACTAATCTCTGCCGCTTTTTTTTCTGTTTCAACCGAACCTGATTCTTCCTTTTCCTGATTATAAAAGTCTAGTGCTATTCGCCAGTAATAGATTGCGCTATCCATTTGATTGTTTCGATATTGGAGTACGGCTTTAGATTTATAAACCTGAGCCTGCCCCTCTAACCAACCCATATTTTGAGCAATAATTGCTGCCTGATTCCAGTAACGGGTCGATGAATCCAGCTCGGCATGTTGCTGACCAATGGCTAGCAAAAGCTTGAAACTAGAGCTATCAGATGTGCTCGAAGCCAACTCCGTTTTCAGGGAATCTAGTTGAGCGAAACAGATGAGGAAGTTCCAAAAGAAGAGGATCAAAATAAGGCCAGTTTTTCTTATCATAAAGAAAAGATATATAAAAAAATTTAATCATAACCCAACCGCAATTAGGTGTACATCCCACATAAAAAAAGGACAGCCGAAGCTGCCCTAAAACTTATCCTAAACCTTTATGCCTAGCTTATTAGTGGATAAGGATTTTTGTTGTTGTATAGGAGTTTTCTTCTGAGACTCTGAGCACATATACGCCCTTGCTCAATGTAGAGACGTCTATTCGATCTGAGCTATTGATCGTCTGCTGCTTCATCAGCTGCCCATCTAAATTGATCAGCTGTAGTTCAGCTTGAGATGTCAAGCCTTTTACCGTAATCCATTCACTAGCAGGGTTTGGATATACCTGAATGTCCAACTGGTAATTTGAAACTGCATTCACCACTGGTTCGGTCACTTCGAAAGTGACACTTACTTCCTCCGCTGCTTCGAACTCGTCATTACCTGCTTGGTTGGCAAATACGGTTACCGTACCTGCTATGCCATCAAGCGTGATCGTAGCCCCATCTATCGTGGCTGGACCGGTAACTGTCAAAGTAACTTCAAGCTCAGACGTTGATGAGGCTTCCACTTCGAAA
>NZ_JBDVOL010000003.1:0-223345 GCF_039969095.1 Reichenbachiella sp. | reverse complement strand
ATACATTCTTTTATAAGTCAGCGACGACCTACTCTACGAGTAGGACTCCGCGTCCCGGTCGCCGCCAGTTTTTATTTATCTGCTGGAGCTTTAGCGAAGGCAGGTCAAAAGGGTTATTGAGAAATCAGTAACCCTTTTTTTGAAGACGCTTACTTAGGTAAGCACTTTTTCTTTTTCACTTTGTAACTCAAAATCTTCCATGTTGATGAAATGAACTTTTTCCATCATGGAGACTTCGATAGAATAGAAATCAAACTCTTCTACCACTTTACCGACAATTTTATAAACTCCCCTGCCTCTTATGGGATACTTGCGTACACTTGGAGGAAAGTGAACGGTATCAATAAAATCGCCCGCCTGATCAATAAACGTCCCAAAGTACATGCTGGAACCATTAGTGGTAGAGGTGTTTTTAATAGCTGTCATATAGCCAAGCATTGTCACCTGTTTGCCTTTTTTGCTGAAAATACTTTGGGCTAAAGTGATATTATCAATGGGCAAATTTCGAACTAATTTAAAAGGGTTTTGTAATGGGAAGCCCAGAATTTCCATTTCATCAAAGCCATCTTCTCTTGGATCATGATATAAGGGCGGAAGCTCATATTTCTTCTGTCTGGTTTCAAATAGAGAGGGTTGACTGTGTCTATTAGTCTTTGATAGTAGAAGGTGAGCTTGCCATAGTAGTTTTTTTTTATTGGGATTAATGCTTCTAAAAACTCCTATTCGAATCAAAATTTTAAGTTGATCTAAGGATATATCGACCACATGGATCAAGTGTTCTAGATTATGGAAGGAGCCAACGAAGTTTCTTTTATCCAGTAGCTTGTCTATGGTCTGACGATCTAATTCATTGATAATATCAAAGCCTAAATAGATGATTGTTCCTTTGATTATAGTTTGTTTTTGAGAAGTATTGATACAGGGTGCTTCTATGGTCGCTCCGTGCATTCGCGCTTCATGGATGTAAAGATCTATTCGGTAGAAGCCTCCCCCATTGTTGATGACGCTTACCAGATATTCTAAAGGGTAATGTGCTTTTAGATATAGGCATTGATAACTTTCGATGGCATAGGATGCTGAATGACCTTTAGCGAAAGCATAGCCTGCAAAACTCATGATCTGAAACCAGACATCATGGGTGAGTTTATCGTCATGTCCCATTTCCTTACAGCGTTTGAAAAATTGAATTTCCACTTCTTTGAACTCAGCTCGAGAGCGATATTTTCCGGACATGCCTCGGCGCAACCGGTCGGCTTCACCTAAGGTGAGCCCCGCAAAGTAATGCGCTACTTTAATGACATCTTCCTGATACACCATTACACCGTAGGTCTCGGGCATTAAATTCGCTAGTATGTGATGCGCGTCTTTTCTCCTTTCTGGAATTCTAAAACGAAGAATATATTCACGCATCATACCTGACTTGGCCACACCTGGGCGGATCACCGAGCTAGCAGCAACAAGACCTAAATAATGGTCTGCACGAAGTTTTTTGAGGAGCATACGCATGGCAGGAGACTCTACATAAAAACAACCTATAGCCCTTCCGTTTCGCAATAGGTCTTTTACTTTCTCATCTTCAAAAAAACGTTTGATATCGTGAATGTCTATATCAGCGTGATCGGGATTATTTTCTTTGATGATAGCTAATGAATCTTTGATTTTACCTAACCCACGTTGACTTAGAATGTCGAACTTAAATAGACCAGCATCTTCAGCTTCTACCATATCAAAATGAGTGATGGGAAATCCTTTTGGAGGTAGACTTGTGGCTGTGTAGTGATAAATAGGTCTTTCAGAAATAATGATACCACTGGCATGTACACTCAAATGACTGGGGATTCCATTTAGCCGAAAGGCGTATTGCAGGACTAGGCGAGCAAGCCCGTCTTCTTTTTTCAAAGCTCCTTTGATATCTTCTTCCCTGATAGTGCTCAATGCACTGATCTCATGCGGCGGTAGTCCACAGACTTTTCCCAGTTCGCGAACTGCAGCTTTAAACTTGAAGGTGCTATAAGTAGCTAGTAAGCAGGTATGATCGCGACCAAATGTGTCGAAAATATATCTTGTAATATCTTCACGGTCTCTCCATGAAAAATCAATGTCAAAATCAGGAGGGTTTTTACGATAGAGATTGATGAATCGTTCGAAGTATAAGTCTAATTCGATAGGGTCTACATCAGTAATTCTGAGCAAATAAGCCACAATACTATTGGCACCACTGCCTCTGCCCACATAGAAGTACTTTTGACTAAGTGCGTAATTGATAATGTCCCAATTGACCAGAAAGTAAGAGACAAATCCCTTCTGTTGGATAATGTTTAATTCTAGAGCTAGCCTTCTGTAAATCTTAAATCTAGGTTTTTTGTATCGATAAGGAATCCCTCCAAGGCATTTTGACCGAATGAGCTGGTAGTCCTTTTCAGTCGACCCAGTATAGGTATTGATGTTTTTGTGAGGAAATTGATCGCCAAATTCGAAATGAATTTCGCAAGTATTAATAATGTGCTCCGTGTTATTAATCAGTAGTGAAAGGTCTTTGTAGATTGATACTATTTCATTTCTAGAAAGCATTAAATCTGTCGGACTACCCTCCTCACTCTTGGGTAATTTGCTCAGAAGGGTGTTGTTGTCGATAGCCCGAAGGAGTCTATGAATATTGAAATCTTGTTTGTGACGAAAGGATACGGTGGGAAGAGCGAGTAATTTATGCTGGTGATTTTTCCATTTGGAGAAAGCCACTTTTAATACCTCGCTCGGGTCAATGCCTATATATTCATTTTCCTGTAGAGGAAGGCTCAATGATGCAGTGAATGGATAAATGATGTAGACATTTTCAAACTGAGGTGCTCGGTCTGGAATTTCTAGTTTCTCATGAAGGTGTTTGGATAAAAAGATATTGATTTCCTGAAAACCTTCATTGTTTTTAGCAATAGCTACAAATTGCTGTTTGGTGCCATTTCTGAAATCTATCCCTACGATGGGGCGAATACTATGCTTGGGTGCATCTCTGATAAAACGCATGCAACCCGCCGTGCTATTAATGTCTGTAAGCGCAAAAGTATCAACATCTCTTTTTTGTGCTTCCTCAAGGAGTGTGCTGGTGGACATGACGCCATACTTAAAACTGAAGTAGGAGTGTGTGTTGAGATACATGTTGTTAATATTTATCGAATGCCTATACTTCGAGTGCCTCAGTATGACATTCAACTCTTTTAATTTCTTCTGTTAGCGAGTAATGGAGGTGGTTCGCCAGTGAAGGGATTGAACCTACTAATGGTTCGTGCTTCAATGCCTGAAGCTCGCATCACTTTGCGATCGCCATGCTTGTCTCTAATCTTGTCCATCGCCTGATACAAGCGAATGGTTTCTTCCGTGTCTTCAAAAAGATTGATCTGATAATGGCCTTCTGCCAGATGACTGTAGCGTACACCAATGAGTCGTACTAAAAGACGTTTGTTGTACAGTCGATCAAACATCTCCATGATCTTGGGAATCAGTATATGATCAGCCGCTGTATGTGAAACCTTATTTTGAAGGGTATAAGTATTGAAATCAGAGTAGCGAATTTTTACGGTAATGCAGGCCGTTAGCTTTTTGCCTCTCCTTAATTGAAAGGCTAAGTTTTCGGCCATGGCTAACATAATGGCTTTGAGTTTGGTCACGTCTGTGGTGTCTCGGTCGAAAGTACGTTCTGTAGAAATAGATTTTCTTTCTTGATGTGGAATGACGAGTGAATTGTCAATACCTTGGGCTTTTTTCCACATTTTAATACCGTGAAGACCAAAGGCTCTTTCCATTAATTCTACAGGCATTCCTTGGAGCGTGTGTATATATTTAATACCCAATTGACGAAGTGCTTGATAGGTTTTCTCTCCTACCATAGGAATCTTTTTTACTAGCAGTGGAGCAAGAAAGGCTTTTTCCTGGCCAGGCATAATTTGCAATTGATTGTCAGGTTTGACTTCATTAGTAGCTACTTTGGAGACTGTTTTATTTTGAGAAAGCCCGAAAGAAATAGGTAGTCCTGTGTTTTGCACAATCTTTTTTTTGATCTCAGTTGCCCATTGCATGCAGCCAAAAAAATGATCCATACCTGTGAGGTCTATATAAAATTCGTCAATCGAAGATTTCTCAAATAATGGTACATTCTCGCGGATAATTTCTGTAACCTCCTGTGATTTTTTGGTGTAGAGGCCAGAATTGCCTTTGATAATAATGGCCTCAGGGCATAGTTGCCGAGCCATCTTCATAGGCATGGCCGAATGGACGCCAAAAGCACGAGCTTCATAGCTGCATGAAGCCACCACACCACGGTCTGAGGTGCCACCTATGAGCACGGGTTTGCCTATGAGCTTGGGTTCGATCAACCGCTCACAAGAGACAAAGAAGGTGTCCAGATCCATATGTACAATGGACTTTTGGTAGCTCATATCCTTTTGAAGTTTTTAACAAAAATACTAAATAAAATAGTAATAACTAATATAATTAGTAATTTGATATTTTAGATAAGACATTAAAAAAGGAGCTGCTTGTTGATAGTAGCTCCTTTTTTACAAGAGATTAATTTAATGGCTTTTCGGAATTTTACTCATGATTCAATGCATCTACAGGATTGGCTGTAGCTGATTTGAGTGTCTGATAGCTGATGGTGATAGCAGTGACCATTAATACGACTACACCAGAGTAAAAAAACGAAGTCCATCCGATGTCGATACGATAAGGGTAGTTATCGAGCCACTGATCCATGAGATAATAACTGACAGGCCAAATGATGAGTGTGGCAGTTCCTACCAGTATCAAAAACTCTTTGGAGAGCAATTGGATGATGCTAAGAATCGAGCTTCCAAGTACCTTTCTAATGGCAATTTCACGAGCACGCTGAATAGCGGTAAACGAGGATAGACCGAACAAACCAAGGCACCCTACAATTATGGCAAGAATGGAGAAGCTGGCAAACAAGTCTTTGAACTGGCGCTCTGATTCGTAGTAACTATTGAAATACTCATCTAAGAAAAAATAATGGAATGGATTGCCGGGAAAACTTTTGTACCATTGTTCTTCTATAGAAGAAATGGCCTGAGCGGATTGATCCATATTGACTTTGATCATGAAATATTCGGAGCCAGTGCCGCTTAGATAGATCAAAGTCTTGGGTTTCTCTTCTTTTAGACTTTCCTGGTGGTAGTCGGACATTACTCCCACGACTGAAGGGCTCCATCTGAATCTTTCTATCTCTATTCTTTTGCCGATGGCATCTTCTGGTTTTTCGAAACCCAAAGCTCGAGAGGCATTTTCTGTAAGGATTACTAGGCTGTCCAGGTCATCTCGTAGCTCTTCAGAAAATGCTCTACCCGCAATGATTTCCATATTCATCGACTCTGCAAAATCGAAATCAATGCCCGCAATGCTTAAGGGTACAGCTTCGTCTTGGCTTTGAAGATTGGTGCGTATGGGAGTTTTGAAACGTAATTTTTTGCCTGGCAATAAGGTGGAGCCAGCTACTGATATAATTTCCGATCTTTGTTTAAGTCCCGCTTTGAAGGACTTTACTCTGTTTGATCTCACTTCGCGAGAAGTATCCTGTTTGGGTGGGCGCTCCACTACGATAGTTTGCCTCATGTCAAAACCAAGATCTCTGGATTGCATATATTCCATTTGATCGAATACGGTGACAGTTCCTACAATTAGCGCGACTGACATAGCAAATTGAAAAATCACCAATGCCTTTCTTAGTGCAATACCACCTGAAGAAGTTCGTAATTTTCCATGCAAGACTTGCACGGGCTTGAAGGATGACAAGACGAAGGCAGGATAAATACCTGACAAAAGTGATCCAATCAAAATTACACCAACAACCATCGTCCAAAACCAGGATTGTGTCCAGATGACATAACCCAGCGGTGTGCCACTAAGGTTATGAAAAAGATTGCCAGTAATGAAAATGAAAGTAAATGCTACCATCATGGCTAGGCTGTTGATGACCAATGATTCGACTAAAAACTGAGCAATCAGGGACGACCTATGTGAGCCCATCACTTTACGAAGCCCTACTTCTCGACCTCTATCAAATGAGCGAGCAGTACTAAGGTTGATGTAATTCACCCAAGCGATAATTAAAATAAAAAAGGCAATAATGGAGATGTAAAATACACCATCTCCATTTCCATTTACTTCTGCTTCGTCTGTCAAGCTTGAGTATAGATGAATGTCTTTGAGTGGTTGTAATGACAATACATCTTTCATGTTTTTCTCCTGATTTTCAGGCTTGTACTTGTCAACTAAAGTTGAGAATTGGGATTCGAGTTTTTTCGGATTTGCATTGGGTTTTAGTTGTACATACGTGTAAAAATCCTTTCTATTCCATCCATTTCCATACCTTCTTTTAGCCCAGCCATTTCCACTGGTATCTCTTGTAAATAAGGTGTTGAACGAAATGAGTACATCAAATTTGAGATGGGTATTTTCTGGAACATCTTCAAATACACCAGTTACTGTACATAGCTCATTATTGAAGTCATCGTCTTCCAACCGAAGTAATTTTCCCATTGGGCTTTCATTGCCGAAGTACTTTTTAGCCATCGATTCTGAAATGACGATCGAGTGTGGTTCTTCCAGTGCTGTGGCTGCATCGCCCTGTTTCATTGGTACGGAGAACATCGGTAAGAAAGCCGCTTCTGCATATAGAAATCTTTTGTGTTTTAGTACCTGGGGATTGGCTTCGCCATTTTCTGAAGTAATGACCACGTTGTTTTTGGAGCCCATGTTATAGAGCTTGGCCGAGCTGATGACCTCTGGAAAATCTTCTAGAAGTGCTGGGCCTGCGCCAGGATAATTTTCTGAGCTTTTATATATAAGCTCGCCGTTTTGATAAACATCGAGCTGAACTCGATAGATATTTTCCTTATCTGTAATGTGATTTTCATAGCTCTTTTCAAAAGCTACATAATGATTGATCATCAAGAAGGCAGCTAGGCCAATAGCTAAACCAAATATGTTGATGAAGGAATAGAGTTTGTTTTTGAGTAGGCTGCGAAGAGCCACGTTGAAGTAGTTTTTGAGCATTGGTTTGAGCTTTTGGTTAGTATGGAGATGCCGTCACCAGTTGAAAAGTTTCAGATGTTGGTGATTTTTAAGGTTTAGATCAAATCGAATTGATTCTGATTTACTCAAAAATGAACCAGAACTACTGTAAGTACTTTTGTGCAAGTATTTCTTTGTAGGCTCTACCTATGGGAATGATTTTATTTTCTTGTAGAAATATTTGATTCCCCACCAATTTTTCAATTTTGGAAGTATTGACGAGATAAGACTTATGTACTCGGATAAACTTTTCTTTTTCCAGCTTTTCTTCCCAGTTCTTCAGTGTTTCTGAGGATAGGTGCTTTTTAGCAGACAGATGGATTTCGGTATAATCTGCATCAGACTTTATATAATAGATATCTGACAGGTTAATACGGATATGTTCATATCCTGATTTGATGAATATTTCTTGGTTTTGTTCTTCCGTATTTGGTGCTGTTGCTACTTGTCTCAGTGAAGCTACCTTGGATACAGCCTTCACGAATCGTTCAAACGAAAACGGTTTTAATAAGTAATCAGCCACATTGAGTTCATAGCTTTCTAAGGCATATTCAGAAAATGCAGTAGTCAGTATGACATGTGGAGCGTTCGGTAGTGTTTTCAAAAAGTCAATACCAGATATTTTAGGCAAATGGATATCCAAAAATATGACGTCAATAGGTTGAGTATTTATAGTATCTATGGCCTGTAGTGCATCAGAATAGCTAGCAATTAGATTCAACGTACCAATATCTTCAATATACCTTTTGAGTATACGCTGAGCGGGAAGCTGATCTTCTATGATAATACAGTTCATGGTTTTTTATTTTTCCAAGTCCATTCTTAATTGTACTTGATACTCATTCTCAGATTTTGATATTTTCAGTGTATGAGAATCTGGGTAAAGCAGCTGTAGTCTTTTCTTTACATTTTCTAGCCCAATTCCGCTATTGATATCCTGCGTATTGGTTTGTTCCATGTAAGAGTTGATGCAGGTGAATTGCATTTCGCCTTCTTCTGTGACTTCAAGATTGATAGAAATTTCTATGTCCTCTGTTTGACTGGATGAACTATGTTTAAAAGCATTTTCTATAAATACTATCAAAATCAATGGTGCAATTCGAGGGTCTCTCGTGAGTTTTGGATTATTGAATTTTACTATTCCCCTGCCTTCTATTTGTAGGTTATTTAGATTAATGAAATTACTCAGGTGTTCCACTTCTTTAGAAAGTGATACGAATTTTGCTTGACAGTCGTAGAGCATATACCTCATCACTGCGGATAGCTCCAATATGATTGTAGGAGTTTGTGGTGAGTTTTCTATCGCATGAGCATAGAGGTTGTTTAGGTTGTTGAATAGAAAGTGAGGGTTGATCTGTGATTTTAAAAATTGCAATTCACTTTCTTTTACTGTGTCCTTGAGTTCTTCTACTTCTTTTTGTTTGCCTAATGCATCCCATGCAAATTTAAATCCCGATAGTATTGCAATTATAGGAAGCATATTTAGCAAGTTGCCCAGAGCAATGAATCGTTGTCCGCGGGTATCAGGAAAATATAATTTTTCAAGTACAATTTCTTCCATAAACACCAGAGCTACTACAATGAATAAAAAATATATGATAAACTGCAGGTACTTTTTCGTGTAAATGAAAGAAGGAAGTAGCCAGTAATTGATGATTAGGGCACCTAGCGCATAATTGAGAAAGAACACGTATTCATATTCCTCGAATTGAGGGTTGTTTCGACTGTAGCCATAAAACACAAACACTACAGCGTTCAAAACCAATTGAAATATAGCTTCTCGAATACTTATAAATGGCTTTTTTCGGGACATCATTCTTCAAATATATGGTTTAGAAAAGGTATTTGATAATGATTTATGGTCAACGACATAAATGTGCGGTTGATCAACATTTTTGATTGAATTTTTGATCTTATTGTCGTTGATCAGTAAAGTTTTACCGTTCACAGAATAATTCCTTCCTTGTTTCTTTCTTACCGTTTCTTTGCAGCAGATTCAAAATCATAACAATGGCCAAAAAAATATTTTTCTTCTTATTCTTTCAGATTTACCAATTGGGTTTTATAAATCTGTATGCTCAACCTAGCGGTAGACCAGGAGGATCGGGAGAAAGTAACCCTTTCAAAATCACTGGTCAACTTATGGATAAAGAAAGCGGATCTCCCCTAGAATATGCTTCTGCTAGCTTATTCTCCGTTCAAGATAGCTCGTTGGTCGATGGCGCAATTACTAATGAGGGTGGCGTATTTACCATTACACCCAGACCTGGCAAATATTATCTCAGACTGCAATTCATTTCTTATAAGCAAAAGTTCGTGAATAACTTAGTGCTCAATCGTGAAAACAAAGTGATTGATTTGGGTACAATCAACATGTTGCCAGATTCAGAAACGCTCGATGAAGTGGTAGTTGCTGCGAAGAGGGATCAGATGCAGTTGGAATTGGACAAACGAGTTTTTAACGTAAGTGAAAATTTAAGTAATGTCGGAGCCAATGCCTCTGAGATTATGGATAACCTTCCTTCTGTATCAGTGGACGTAGAAGGAAATATAAGTTTAAGAGGAAGTGGTAATGTCAGGATTTTGGTGAATGGCAAGCCTTCAGGCTTGGTGGGTATTAGCGATGCAAATGGCCTTCGCCAACTGCAAGGCAATCTGATTGAACGCATTGAGGTCATTACAAACCCATCGGCTAGATACGACGCAGAAGGCAGCGCTGGTATTATCAACATCATTCTGAAAAAGGAGCGTGAAAAAGGGTTCAATGGTTCTTTTACGACCAATCTAGGTTATCCAGCCAACTATGGTTTTTCGGGTAGCGTCAACTATCGAGCAGGCAATTTCAATGTATTCGGAAGTTATGGGATCAACTATAGAGAAAACCCTGGAGGAGGATATTCTAGACGTATTGGATTCGGAACAGATACCCTCATTACGCATATTGATAATGAAAGAGTCAGAAGTGATGTCTCCCACACTTACCGATTAGGAACGGATTATTATATCAATGAAAACAATATTCTGACAGCTTCTGGTTTAGTAAAAATTGCCAATGAAGAAAATACCACAGACATCACTTATTATGATTGGGATGTTAATGATGCGTTGCTTTCGAATACGTTCAGGAAAGATTTTGAAAAGGAAGATGACGATAACTATGAATATCAGTTGAGTTACCGAAGAATTATGGAAGGTGAAGGACATGAATTGACCGCGGACTTTCAGTATCGTAGCAATGATGAAACCGAACGATCCTCCATAGATTCAGCCAATCTACTGACTGATTCCGATCAGTTGATGTATCAGCGCTCGATCAATGTGCAGGGTGATAAGAATATTATGATGCAGTTGGATTATGTAAATCCATTTGCTGACGGCAAAAAAATTGAAGTCGGTTACCGAGGAACCATTAGGAAAATTTCTAGTGATTATTTAGTTGAACAAATCGACGATCAAGGCAACTGGTATCCTTATGAAAATTTTTCTAACCGGTTCGAATACGACGAAAATGTGCACGCAGCCTATGGTATCTTTGAAAACAAAATGGACAAATGGGGATATCAGCTAGGTATTCGTTTGGAACAAACATTTATCAGTACTTATCAGCGAGAGACTGATATATCAAGTGACAAAAATTACTTGAATGCCTTTCCAAGTGCCTTTGTTTCTTACAAATTTGATAAAATGAGGTCTATACAGGCGAGCTATAGTCGGCGTATTTCAAGACCCAGATTTTGGTATTTGAATCCCTTTTCATCTTTTAGTGATCCCAGAAATATTCGGACTGGAAATACAGATTTGGATCCGGAATATGCGGATTCTTATGAGCTAGGGACATTGTATAATTTAGAAACGGCCTCTATATATGTAGGCGGATATTACCGCTACACCACTGGAGTGATCGATAGAATCGAAACTTCAGAAGATGGCTACAGCACGGTATCTACTCCATACAACATTGGTACTGCAAATGCTTATGGTATAGAAACTAATTTTAGTGTAGATCCTTTGGACTGGCTAAACATTAATGGAAATGCCAACTTTTATAGAGCGATTACGAAAGGCGAGTACAAGGATATTGAACTCAAAAGAGACACCTACACGGCAAGATTCAGGTTAAACAACAAAGTGAAAATCGGTAAAGTGAATATTCAATTGAGTGGCTGGTATCGTGCACCCGAAAAAACCACCCAAGGCAAAAGAAAATCTATGTATGCGATGGATTTGGGAAGTAATGTGGATGTCATGAAGGGTAATGGAACTTTGACATTTTTCATGAAAGATGTCTTTAATTCCAGAAGGTATAGAGGGTCTACATTCTCTACCAATTTTATTGAAGAAAGTGAATTCCAATGGAGATCCAGACAAGTGGGCATGTCATTTACTTATCGAATCAACCAAAAGAAATCTCGATCCAGAGGAGAGCGAGGTGAAGGTGAAGGCATGGATGGCGGAGACTTTTGATTTGTATACTTTTACGCCAAAGTTGAACGCAATATGGAGCACATCTTTAGCGCCTTTCATACAAATATTCAAGTAAAATCTATTGAACCCTTTGGTGCAGGACTAATCAATGATACCTATCGAGTAGTCAATAATGATCCACTAGGTCAAGATTTTCTCCTTCAGCGCATCAATCATGAAGTATTCAAGGATGCTAAAGGCTTGATGCACAATATGGAGCTGGTGACCCGTCATTTGAGTCATAAAATATCAACTTCATCTAAGCTTCAAGGCTCATGTGAGACACTGAGAATTAGCCCAACAAAAAATGGTTCTAGTTATTATGAAGACATTGATGGAAATTTCTGGAGAGCTGTTGAATTCTTAAAAGGCTACAAATCCTATGACTATGTAGAAACACCAGAGCAGGCTTATCAAGGAGCTCAAGCTTTTGGGCAGTTTATGCTTTTGTTGAATGATTTTCCGGTTCACGAGCTCAAAGAAACAATTCCTGGTTTTCACGATATCATCAAACGATTAGTCACTTTCAAGGAGGTTGTAGCTTCAACAAAAAAAACGGATCGTGTGAAGGAGTGCAAAAAGGAAATTCAATTTGTACTCGATCAGGCTGATCAAATGTGTGAGATCGAAAAACTCAGAAAATCTGGAAAAATTAAAGATCGTGTCACTCACAATGACACCAAATTCAACAACGTGCTCTTAAAAGAAGATTTTTCTAGCCATTGTGTGATAGACTTGGATACTGTCATGCCTGGGATTGTGCATTATGATTTTGGAGATGGCGTACGCACTTGCTCGAGTACAGCAAAAGAAGATGAAAAGGATCTGAATCTGGTCGATGTAGACATGGAAAAACTCAAAGGCTTTGCTCAAGGTTTCATTGAAACATCCAAAGCAGTGCTTGATCCACTGGAAATTGAATATTTGGCCTTGTCAGCCCCGCTATTAGCCTATATTATGGGCGTTAGATTTCTGACTGATTATCTAGCTGGAGATGTCTATTACAAAATCAAACATGAATCGCACAACCTTGAGCGTGCAAGAAATCAACTCAGATTTACCAAAACAATGACGGACAGATTATCAGATATATCTGTCATTATCAAATTCGTTTAATAATCATCATTCATACCAAATATTGGCTTACGCTTGATCCATTTGCCCTTGGTGAAATCTGGAAATTGCATGGGAGCACTTCCTTTGGCAATCGATTCTTCGGATAGGCAAGTCACAGCTGACCAGGTTGCACAATCATAAACATCTAATGGCATGGGGGCCTCTCTTTTTAATGACTCTATGAAGGCATTAATAACGAAAAAATCCATACCGCCATGTCCGGCCCCTGCCGCTTGTGATTCGTACTTTCTCCAAAGCTTGTGATCATATTCTTTCATGTATTTCTCGTCGCTTTCCCATTGATGCGCAGGACTCACACCTTCGATGTGCAATGAATTATTGAGATCCATCCAGATGCCTTTGGTGCCTTGTACTCTAAAGCCTAAAGAATAGGGCCTTGGTAGGTTGGTGTCATGATTGAGTGTGATGGTTTCTCCGTTTACTGTTTTGATCACGGTGGTTACGATGTCTCCTAGTTTGAATTCCACATCTGCATTGAGGTGATCTTCTCCACCTTTTGGATGATTTATGATATAGTCATGGAGTCCTCGCGACTTAGAAGAAGTACTAGTCAAATATGAATATCTATTGCCTCGATTGATGTCCGTCATCATGTGGATGGGGCCCAATCCATGCGTCGGATAGAGCTCTCCATTTCTATTGACCGAATGTTGGGTTCTCCATTGTGCCTCACTCATGCCTTTTTCACCGAATTCTACTCCGCCACCATATAGTTGTTTTCCGTCATTAAATTTGACTGCTCTTAGGTCATGCTGATAACCACCTTCTAAATGAATCATTTCGCCAAACATGCCTTTTTTCACCATATTGAAAATGGCCATCACATCTCGCCTGTAAATGACATTTTCAAGTATCATGAAAGGAGTGCCTGTTTTTTCTTGAGTTTCCACCAGATCCCAGCATTCTTGAATATCTGCTGCACCAGCTACTTCTAGCCCAACAGCTATGCCAGCATTCATGGCATCTACAGCCATAGGAGTGTGCCAGAGCCATGGCGTAGAAATAATTACAGCATCTACATTTTTAAGTTTGAGTAATTCACGATAGGCGTAATCTCCTTTGCTAAATAAGGAGGGTGTTTTTCCTCCTGCTTTTACAACCATATCGGAGGCTCTGTTGAGCACGGATTCATCGATGTCGCATAGTGCGACAACCTCTACATCCTTTCTTTCTAGTACTAATTGTACGTGATTTGTCCCTCTGGCCCCAACGCCAATAAAAGCCATTTTGATTTTGTCCTTTTTTTCAGCGAATAGGTCTACTGGATTAAGAAGTGAAAATGACAGTCCGGCTAGTGCAGACTTTTTGATGAATTCTCTTCTTTTATTTTCTGATTGGGACATGAGATTTGTTGTTTAATGTGAAATACTAATCTAAGAAATTAGATATAAAACTCTGAAGTGTGTTTGATCTCTTTCAACACAAAGGTGGTATTGAGCACGCCAATATTTTCAATCTTGGATAACTTGTATCTCACAAACTCATGATAGTCCTCAAGGCTTTTTACATTGATTTTCAGAATGAAATCAACTTGACCAGCCATGTGATAACACTCTTGTACTTCTTCCAGATCTTGAATCTGTTTTTCAAAATTGTCTATAAAAGCCGCATTATGATATTGCATGGAGACTTGACAAAGGCCTGTGACCGACCTCCCAATCAACTCTTTATCCAGAATGGCTGCGTAGCGTTTGATGTATCCTTCTTTTTCTAATCGGCGTATTCTTTCGTAGACGGGGGAAATAGTGAGATTGAGCTGAGTGGCTATTTCTTTAGCAGTGATCTTGGCATCCTTTTGTAGGGTTCGTAATATGGTCTTGTCTATTTCATCCATGACTCCGTAATTTTTGCTTTTGACTGTTAGACAAATATACTTCAGAAGTAATATTAGCTGATATATAGCAATATGTCAGCTAATATTATGGAGTATATTATAAATAGTAATAATATATACTAAAATTGTATCAAATATGAGTGTTGAACATTAACCCAAAACATTAACAATCATGGCACGTTCCTTAATCATTGGTGCAGGCGGGCAACTAGGCACTGTACTTACACAAGCGCTACGAGACATTCATGGCAATGATCAGGTGGTTCGATCTGATATGCGAGAATTGGACAATATCACCGGCCCTTTTGAAGTGATAGATGCAACCGATGCGGATCGTATTGCTGAAGTTGTGAAAAAATATGAGATTGAGGAAATCTATCACCTTGCCGCTATTCTATCCGCCAATGGAGAGAAAAACCCGTTAGGGACTTGGGACATCAATATGAAGACCTTATTTAATGTGCTGGAAGTTTCAAGGATGAACGGCGTCAAAAAGATTTTTTATCCAAGCTCTATTGCTGTATTTGGGAGTGAAGTCAATCAACAAAATACGCCTCAGTCATCATTTCTCAATCCTTCTACAGTGTATGGTATCAGCAAAGCTGCTGGAGAGAATTGGGCGCAGTACTACTTCCAAAGATATGGGTTAGACGTAAGGTCTTTAAGATATCCTGGAGTCATAGGTTATCAATCGCTGCCAGGAGGAGGAACTACTGATTATGCAGTGGACATCTATCACAAGGCGATTGAAGGAGCGACCTTTTCTTGCTTTCTTGAGGAGAATACCACGTTACCCATGATTTACATGGAAGACGCTATTCGTGCCACTATAGAGTTGATGCAAGCACCTAAGGAGAATATCAAGACCAGAACCTCTTACAATTTGGCCGGCATGAGCTTTTCTCCAAAGGAAATTGCATCATCCATTCAAAAGATCTATCCTGATTTTGAAATCACTTATGAACCAGATTTTAGACAGCAGATAGCTGCGAGTTGGCCTCAAAGTATAGATGATTCTAGAGCAAAGGGAGATTGGGGATGGAATCCTAAATTTAACCTAGAATCCATGACTGAGGATATGATTAAAAATTTAAAATTGAAATATTCGAAGGCAGAATAAATCCTTCTTTTTAGTTTTACGTAAGGAATAACAAGTCATGCGTAAAGGCACCGCTATCATATTATCACTTTTTTATTTGCTCATTGCAGCAGATGCATCTGTGGCCATCCATAAATGTATGGGCTCTATTGAGTCTATCGATTTCTTGCAGACTGCAGAAGTGTGTTGTTGTGGAGATATGAACATTGACAGCTGTTGCGAAAATGAAACGGTCGATTTACCTCAAGATCAAGAGGAGAAAGTGGTCAGTAATTATTCCTTTTCGTTTGATAATAACACATTCCAATTAATTGAATTCCCTTCTTTACTGGTTCTGGAAAAACACAGTCCAGATCGATTGGTTTTCGGGTTTACTGATGTAGATCCTCCTTCTCATATTCCGGCATACGTCAAGTACTGCTCTTTTACCTTCTACGGTTAATTTTTGATTTTTTTAACGTCATTATCTGGCTTGTCCAGATAATCCGTTCGATTTCAATCTGCTTCAGTTATTCGCAGATCAGTTTACTACAATCAAAAATTAACAACAATGAATACTTATAAAAACTTTTTATATATACTGATTTTGATGGTGTTGCCTGTTTTGGCGCATGCCCAAAAGGCCCAAAAGAAAGAAAAATCTATCGAGACCTGTGAATTCACCGTTCAAGGGGTTTGCGAAATGTGCAAAGAACGAATCGAAGAAGCTGCTTTGATAAAAGGTGTAAAAATGGCTGAGTGGGATAACTCCACAGGCGTATTGAAAGCAGTCTATCGTGAGGACAAGATATCTGAAAAAGAAATTCATGCTGCAATAGCAGCAGTTGGCCATTCTACTGACCAAGTAGATGCCACCGATGAAGCTTATAGCAAACTGCCGGACTGCTGTGCCTATCGTGATGGAATAGACAAACATTAAGTCATGATTCGAAATGTATTTCTTGTGGTGTTGATCTTTGGGTCAGTCACCCATGTATTGGCGCAAGCTGATATACCGTTGGCTCAAGGCACAGTGTATGAACTGGACGAAAAGGGTATACGAGTGCCATTGGTAGGAGCTAATATTTTTTGGCTCGGTACTACAAAAGGAGTTCCTACGGATAGCAAGGGTCGTTTTAGTTTAGCTCGTGTAACTGGTACTTATCAATTGGTGGTCAGCTATATCGGATACAAAAATGATACGCTAAGCGTAAAAGACAATCAAGAGTTATCAGTTCAATTGTTACCTGATGCTACATTAGATGAGGTAGAAGTCGAATACCGACAAAAGACGGTTCAAATAGACTATCTAAACCCTCTCAAGTCAGAACTCATTAGCGAAAAGGAATTGCTAAAGGCCGCTTGTTGTAATTTGAGCGAAAGCTTTGAAACTAATCCAAGCGTGGATGTGTCCTTTACTGATGCGGTGACTGGCACGCGTCAGATTCAAATGTTGGGATTGGCAGGTCCTTATACCCAGATCACCAGAGAGAACATGCCCGATGTCAGAGGCCTGTCAGCTATTTATGGTATGGTTTATATTCCAGGTACTTGGATCGAGAGTATTCAGCTCAACAAGGGTGCTGGCTCCGTAGTCAACGGTTTTGAAAGTGTAGCTGGGCAAATCAATGTAGAATTGAGAAAACCTGAGGATAGCGATAAGTTGTATGCGAATTTGTATGCCAATGAAGGGGGCAGATTTGAAGGCAATATAAACTGGAGTCAGAAAGTTGGAGAGAACTGGTCTACAGCTGTTTTACTGCATTCGAAAGCTAATGCGATAGAGCGTGATAGAAACAAAGATGGGTTTTTAGATAATCCATTGAGTGAGCACTATATAGGCTTAAACAGATGGAAGTATGTAGGTGCCAACGGGCTGATGTTTCAATTCGGGGTGAAAGGAACCTATATAGATAATCTTGGTGGACAAGTCGGTTTTGATCAAGATATAGATCGAGGAACAACTAATTCATGGGGGATGAACTTAGTGACCAAACGATACGAGGTCTGGACTAAAATGGGTAAAGTGTATATTGAGCAGCCTTGGAAATCGGTAGGTCTGCAGTTATCTGGAGTCTATCATGATCAAGATTCTTATTTTGGATTGAATGATTATGATGCCAATCAACAGAGCCTTTATGGTAATTTCATTTACCAAAGCATGATTGGCACTACAGATCATCAATTTAAGACAGGGGTTAGCATTCAGTACGATTTATATGATGAAGTACTCAATGCAGTAGACTTTAGCCGGACAGAAGTGGTGCCAGGCGCATACTTTGAGTACAGCTATTCTTTGTTAGATAAGTTTAATGCGATGGCTGGTATTCGAATAGATCACCACAATTTGTATGGGACTTTTATGACGCCTAGAGTGCATTTGCGATATGCATTGACAGACATGACCGTTCTCAGAGCTTCTGTAGGACGCGGTCAACGAACTGCTAGTATTTTCGCAGAAAACATTGGTGTTTTTGCTTCATCAAGGCAGCTGATCGTTCGAGGAGATAACAGCGATAAGCCGTATGGGTTAGATGCGGAGGTAGCTTGGAATTTCGGTATCAATTTGACGCGAGAGTTCACATTGGATTATCGCGATGGCAGTTTCAGTGTGGAATATTATCGAACCAATTTCGAAAACCAGATTGTTGTCGATTTAGATCAAAATCCGCAAGAAGTTTCTTTTTATAACCTGAATGGTGAATCGTATTCCAACAGTTTTCAGGCACAAGTGGATTATGAAATAGTCAAATTTGTAGACTTACGTATCGGTTACCGTTGGTTTGATGTCAACACCACGTATGGAGATGTTACTTTACAGAAACCACTGGTTTCGGCACATAGGGCTTTTCTTAATGTTGGGTATGAAACCCGATCAGATTGGAAGTTTGATTATACTTTCAATTGGCAAGGGGAAAAGAGAATTCCTTTCACTGGAAGTAACCCTCCTGACTATCAATTGCAGGAAAAATCTCCTGACTTTTATTTGATGAATGTGCAGGTGACTAAAAGTTGGAATGATCGGTTTGAAATTTATGTCGGTGTGGAGAATTTACTCAATTACAAGCAGGAAAATCCAATATTGGCTAATGAAGAGCCTTTTGGCGATTACTTTGATAGTTCGTTAGTTTGGGGCCCTATTTTTGGAAGAAATACCTACGCTGGGTTGCGATACAGAATCAAGTAAGTACAAAGTCATAAAGCATAAAGTTGAAAGTATTTTAACACAAGGCCTTTCAACTTTATGCTTTTAGCTTTTAACTACAAGCTTAAACCCAACACCGTGGTAGTTTTCGATATCTACGTTTTCATCAGATTTGAGATATTTTCGAAGTTTTGAAATGAATACATCGAGACTTCTGCCTTTGAAATAATCATCATCTCCCCAGAGAGCAATCAAAAGTTCTTCGCGTTTAACCAGTGAATCCATACGGTCAGATAAGTATTTTAAGATCTCGGCTTCTCTCCGTGTTAATTTTTGTGGCTGATCGTCAACTGTAAGTGTAAAACTGTTGAGGTCAAACGAACTTTGACCCAATGAACGTACAGTAGTTTCGTTTTTATCTGACGAAACTCCTCTTCGTAGAAACACCTCAATTCTATAGGTTAATTCTTCCATAGAAAATGGTTTAGTCATATAGTCGTCTCCTCCAATTTTAAAACCTTCAAGCTTGTCTTCTTGCATCCCTTTGGCAGTTAAAAAAATGATTGGAATTATTTTACTTCGCTGTCGAATTTTTTCGGCCAATGAAAAACCGTCCATTTTTGGGAGCATCACATCCAATATGCAGAGGTCAAAAGCACTTGAATCAAAGTCTATTAGTCCCACTTCACCATCAGTACTCAGCTGAACTTTATAGCCTTTGTTTTCGAGGTTGTCTTTGATTACAAAACCTAAACTTTCATCATCTTCTACAAGTAAAATGTGTTTGTTCATGATTTAGGGAGGTTTATTGTAAATGTTGTGCCTTCTGGAGAACTTTCTAATGAGATCTGCCCATTATGCGCTTCCACGATCATTTTTACATAATAAAGACCCAGGCCAAAACCCTTGACATCGTGAAGGTTTCCTGTGTGGACTCGATAAAATTTCTTGAAGATCAGTTCTAAGTCTTTCTTTTCTATGCCCTGACCGTTGTCTTTCACAGTAATGGTCACTTTATCCTTTTCTGAAAAAGTTGATATATCCACCTTAGGAATGCTCTCGTTGTATTTTAAAGCATTATCCAGAAGATTATAGATGATATTGGTCAGGTGAACTTTATCAGCAGATATAGTAGCATCTGGAGTTTTAGTTTCAAAATTTATTTGTCCACCATTGGTTAAATTGAGTTGCGCGCTTTGGATAGACTGGTCTATCAATTCGTTTATGTTAAAGGGTTGTTTTGTGAGACTAATGGTGTTTTTTTCTACGGTTGCCATTTGCAGTACACGGTCTACTTGATTTTGTAATCTGGTAGCCTCTTTTTTTATGATCTGCGCATATTGCGACAGCCTTTCTGGTTGGTTAATAATTTCTGGAGATTGTAATACATCTGTAGAGAGGGCAATAGTTGATATTGGAGTCTTAAACTCGTGTGTCATATTGTTGATGAAGTCCTTCTGGATTTCGGATAGTTTCTTTTGCCTAAAAATGGCCATCAGTGTATATCCGAAAAAAACTACGACCACCAAAAGCACCAATGAAGAGAATCCCCAGATCCACATTTCACCAGCCAAAGTAGATGTTTTGTTGGGAAAATATACTCCAAAGTAATAGGCGTCTTTGTTGAGCTTAGGAAATGTGGAGGATGCGGGAGTGGAAATAGTGTTTTCTTTCAAATTGATATATCGACCATATACCATTTCGCGATTGGTGCAGTCGAATACGCCATATTCGAAGTCTTCAGCGATTTCTCGTTTTTGAAATTCACTCTTCAAAATAGTTTCTAAGAGCTCGGGGGCAATTTTGTTATTAAGATTAACAATGAAATAATTGGAGGAGAGCTGTTCTATCGGATCAGGTAATATTTCATTCTGATTGATTTCACATAAGGTACTAGTGACATTGAGCAAAGCCAAATTTACGTTGTGCTCAAACTGCTTATTACTCAAATCAAAGGCTTTATCCATCCAAAAAATTTGAATAAACAAAATGCCGCCGATCGAAATGGCTGCCAAAAACACGACTAATCTGAAAGTTTTTCTATTCATGGAGTAATTGCTTACTCAAAAGACTCTATTCTAATCCAAATTCTGGTCGATTCTCAATGCTTTAACATTACATTAACAATTGATATGAATCTATTAACAAAGCGTCTGGAAGTCAATTTCCATATTTGGAGGGTAATTTATTTTAAACTTAAACAATAATATTATGAAAAAGTACCTTGCATTTTTTACGTTGGCAGCAGCCTTAGTATCATTCAATTTTAATACGCTCGATGAGCCTACGGCAGGAGCAGTCATGTCATGGGATCTGACCGAATATAACTTTGGTCAGATTGAACTCAATAAACCTGTTACTGCGGATTTTAAATTTCAAAATTCTGGAGCTACCCCTTTAGTTATTGTATCGGCTAAAGGTTCTTGTGGATGTACAGTGGCGGAGTACACAAAGGGTGAAATTTTGCCTGGCGAGTATGGAGAAGTAACCGCTACCTACAATGCTGCGAAAGTAGGAACTTTCAATAAATCAGTAGTTGTAAATGCCAATACAACTAATGGCCCGATTACTTTAAGAATTAAAGGAGAAGTGGTTAATTAATACAAAAAAAGGGTTCTGAATCACTTTCAGAACCCTTTTTATAATCTTTTCAATTACGAATTAGTCGTTATCTACAGTTTCTGTTTCTTTGTTTCCACAATAGGTACACTTGTATTTTTGAGTAGTGTACTTACCTTCATCTTCTTCACTTTCTAATCTCAAAGTTCTGAATTTACAGCTTGGACAAAGCTTGTTAGGATTACCTACGTACTTCTCAATGACCGTAACTTTTGTGTCTTCATCTAGCCATACATCGTAATCAAAGTGATTCAATTCTTCTTCATGAATCATTTCTTTAGTCAGATAGGCATCTTCTTCTTCTTCATTAAGCAATCTCATGGGTTTACCACTTGGAGCTTTTCTTTCTTTAAATCGAATTTTAGCCAGTTTGTCTTCAAGAATAGATGGGTAATAAATTCTTAAATAAGTATTTATCGCAGACCCAACCAAAAAAGCAAAACCTAATGGTAAGATAAGTTTCATGGCTAAAGCCAAGGAGTTAGTCAAGTCTCTGTCCTTGATAAGAACGGCTGATATAAAAATGGCACCAGCTGCTACTAATCCTAGAGAAGCTGTCCAAAGTACGTTGATCTCATTTTTTGATCTAAAACGGTATTTGGTTGATCTACCAGAAATCACTTGGATAACTCCAAAGTAAAACAGATAACCAATAAGTGATCCGCTAACGAGTATTATTGCTATAAATTCAGCGAGATATTGAGCATAATGCAACATCTCCACTAAAGACGCATCGGGTTGATTCATAATATTCTTTTAAAAGTATAAATATTCACATTTTAAAGATAAGAAAAAAAATAGGACTTGGACTCAACTATCAAAAAATATGAGCTTGTATTCACTCGTCTTATGCGTTGACTTTGGCTAAAGCCTCTTCTATGTAGTCAAAAGTGGATAAAACTTCCGCTTTTCCGTCTATCATAGCTACATCATGCTCAAAATGGGCAGAAGGCATTTTATCTGCTGTAATTATGGTCCATCCATCAGATAATTGCTTTACATTTTTTGTTCCCATATTGATCATAGGTTCTATTGCGATCACCAATCCATCTTTGAACAGAGGTCCTCTTCCGCGTTTACCAAAGTTTGGCACTTCTGGAGATTCATGCATTTCACGGCCTAGGCCGTGCCCTACTAATTCTCTAACCACACCGTAACCATTTTTTTCCGCATGTTGCTGTATGGCGTAGCTCAAATCACCCATGCGATTGCCTTTTTTTACTTGTGCAATGCCCAGATCAAGACATTCTTTGGTTACTTCTAATAATTTTTTCGTTTTTGGGTCTACTTCACCGACTTCGAATGTGTAGGCATGATCACCATAAAAACCATTCATTTTTGCCCCAATATCTACACCCACTACATCCCCGTCTTCAAGCGGGCGATCTGTAGGTATTCCATGTACTACTTGTTCGTTTACAGAAGTAATTATCGTGTTTGGGTAATCATATAAACCAAGAAAACCAGGTTCTGCTCCTTGATCTCTAATAAACTCTTCGGCCCATGCATCCAATTGCAAAGGTGTAATACCAGGTCGAATCTTAGAAGCCATAAGGCCAAGGGTTTTTGATACAACAAGGGCGCTCTGTCGAATAAGTTCTATTTCTTCCTTGGTTTTATACTTGATCATAGGGAATTAAAAATAATGGAGTGCAAAAGTATAGGATTTAAATAAAAAAACCCGTCCCGATTAGGATCGGGACGGGTTTCAGTTTCTTTTTTGTATCTAATTAGATCACACCTTCAAGTACATCTTTAATTGGCACTCTCTTGCCATCTTTGAAAGCAACAATCCAAGCGTCTTTTACGCCCATCTCTCTCAAATATTTTTTGAAAGTATCTGCTTCCCAATAGTCTTTGAACATTCCGATCGTGTATTTCATCACACCATCTTTTTCGTCCAATTGGAAAGAAGGGTTGTTCTTAGAGAAATCAGATAAGTCTTTCTTTTTGAAAGCACCTATTTGAACTTTAAAGAGAACACCTTTTTCGTTAACAGCCCCTAAAGAGCGTGTATTACCAGCTGTCTTACCACTTCCTAGGTTTTCTACAGCCTTTTTCTTAGCATCTGCCAATTCTCTTCTCAAACTTGACACTTGATCCTGATAGTCGGCAATTTGATCATCTTTTTCTTTGATACGATCATCCACACCGGCTACTTCTTTCTTCAAGCTACTTAACTGACCTTTAAGAGACTTGTTCTCCTCTAATAGTGCTTTGTACTGCTCAGGGCTGAGTGCTTTAATTCTTTTTTTCCATTCTTTCGTTTCTTGTTTTGACATCTGTGCTGTCGCTGTTTGAGCGAATCCCACGAATATCAAAAGGGAAAAAATTGCTAGTATATTCTTCATGATTTTATGATTTAATCCTACTTATAATGTCTAATGTACAAAAAAATAAATCTAAATATAGGTCAATTTAGTCAATAATTGTACTTTTTCAAGTTTTTGAAATGTTTGATTAGTTTTTCAAACTACCCACCATATTGGCTGGTACGACCCATTCATCAAACTGTTCATTGGTTAATAATTCTAATTCCAAAGCTGCCTCTCGGAGCGTTTTTCCTTCTTTATGTGCTTTTTTAGCGATTTTAGCAGCATTTTCATACCCAATGTGCGTATTCAATGCTGTCACTAGCATTAATGATTTTTCAAGCTTCTCTTCAATCACTGCATGATTTGGCTCTATTCCAATCGCACAATTGTCATTGAAAGATTCACACGCATCTCCTAGCAATCGGGCTGAATTCAATAAATTATAGATCATCATTGGTTTGAATACATTCAATTCAAAATGGCCAGTCATTCCTCCTGTAGAAATGGCCACATCGTTGCCAATGACTTGAGCACAGACCATGGTAAGTGCCTCGCACTGAGTAGGATTGACTTTACCGGGCATGATAGACGAACCTGGTTCATTCTCAGGGATAACGATTTCACCGATTCCACTTCTCGGTCCTGAAGAAAGCATTCTGATGTCATTGCCAATTTTCATCAGGCTGACAGCCAGCTGCTTCAATGCGCCACTGGATTCTACAATGGCATCATGTGCTGCTAGAGCTTCAAATTTATTTTCGGCAGTGACTAATGGTAAACCTGCATGTCCAGCGATTTTTTTGGCTACTAATTCCGAATAACCTTCTGGAGTATTCAAGCCTGTACCGACGGCCGTTCCACCAAGTGCCAATTCTGACAAATGAGGCAAAGTATTTTTTAATGCTTTCAGACCAAAGTTCAATTGAGCTACATAACCTGAAAATTCATGACCTAAAGTCAATGGAGTAGCATCCATGAAGTGCGTTCTTCCGATTTTCACTACATCTTTAAATGCCTCTACTTTCTTGGATAAAGTATCTCTAAGTTTTTCAACTTTCGGAATGGTAGTCTCTACCAACATTTTGTAGCCCGCAATGTGCATGGCTGTA
Organism: Reichenbachiella sp.; assembly: GCF_039969095.1. Taxonomy (GTDB): domain Bacteria; phylum Bacteroidota; class Bacteroidia; order Cytophagales; family Cyclobacteriaceae; genus Reichenbachiella. Next base: position 198,564 of record NZ_JBDVOL010000003.1, on the reverse strand, counting down.
GGGAAGGTGTCATTAGATGATTGCGACTTATTCACATCATCGTTTGGGTGGATGGCTTTTTTGTCATCAGTTAGAGATCCTCCGTTTATTACATGGGCTCTATTGGCGATAACCTCATTTGAGTTCATATTGGATTGTGTGCCTGATCCTGTTTGCCAAACTACCAATGGAAATTGATCATCCAGATCACCTGCAAGGATTTCATTACAAACTTGACCGATCAAATCTGACTTGCTTTTATCCATTACCCCAAGTTCAACATTGGTTTCAGCTGCTGATTTTTTCAAGATGGCAAATGCACGGATGATCTCCATAGGCATTTTCATATGTTCTCCACCTATTTTGAAATTCATCAAAGAGCGCTGGGTTTGTGCCCCCCAGTATTTTTCGGCAGGGACTTTCACTTCCCCCATCGTGTCTTTTTCGATTCTGTATTCCATAATTTATATTTTGCAATGCTTAAACAAAGATAGTATCCTTTGTGAGTCTTTTTTAGATTTCTTTAACTAGTAATTTTGGAAATGTAATGCCAGAGCACCACTCCTATAGTTACTGAAATATTTAGTGAGTGCTTAGTCCCAAATTGTGGAATTTCTAAGCACTGATCCGATGCCGAAATAGCTTCCTGCTCTACACCAAAAACTTCATTACCAAAAATGAATGCGTACTTGCCTTCGGTCTTCGGGTGAAATTTGTTGAGCATGAGACTGTCTTCCGCTTGTTCTACGGCCAATATTTCCCAATTGTCCTTCTTTAGAGATTTAATTGCTTCTAAAGTGTTCTCAACATGCTCCCATTCCACTGTCTCTGTGGCACCGAGTGCTGTTTTGTTGATATCTCTATGTGGAGGCTGCCCAGTGATGCCGCATAAGTAAATTTTCTTCACATTAAAGGCATCTGAGGTTCTGAATGCTGAGCCTACGTTATTTAGACTACGTACATTATCAAGAATCAGAATGACGTCATTTTTCTTTACGTCTTTGTATTCCTCGACAGAGTGGCGATTCAGTTCTTCGTTCTTTAATTTTCTCATGAAACAGGTAGCCTTTTGTTCTTTAGGGTGCAAATAAAATTGATTCAAAGAAATTCTATTGCCCGAACTGTCAATACTTTCGTCGACTTATTAAATTCGTGGTTTGATCCGAAATTAAAATGGCTACCGCAAAGAAAGAAACTCCTTTAATGAAACAGTATAATGCGATCAAGGCGAAACACCCTGATGCGCTGTTATTATTTAGAGTTGGCGATTTCTATGAGACTTTCGGCGATGATGCGGTGAAGGCCAGTAGAATTCTGGATATCGTCTTAACCAAAAGAGCCAACGGTTCTGCTTCACACATCGAATTAGCAGGATTTCCACATCATTCTTTAGATACCTATTTACCAAAGCTGGTAAGAGCCGGAAACCGTGTGGCAATTTGTGATCAGCTGGAAGATCCCAAATCAGTAAAGGGCATTGTAAAAAGAGGAGTGACAGAGTTGGTGACTCCAGGCTTGACCTTGAATGACAATGTGCTTGATCAAAAGAAAAACAATTATCTAGCTTCGATCGCATTTGGAAAAAGTGAGCATGGCATTGCCTTTCTTGATTTGAGTACAGGAGAGTTCATGGTGTCGGCAGGAGATCTCTCTTATATCGATAAGATGATTCAAGGATTCAATCCTTCAGAAGTTATTTATTGCAAAAAGAACAAAGAACAGTTTTCAGGTCAGTTCGGAGAGGATTTTAATACATTCTGTTTGGAAGAATGGATCTATGGGTTTGAATATGGATATGAAAAGCTAAATGCGCACTTCAATACCAAAAACCTTAAAGGATTCGGTATAGAGGACGCTAAAGAAGGCATCTGCGCAGCAGGCGCAATACTTTTCTACCTAGAAGAAACTGAACATAAAGAAATCAGTCATATCTCATCAGTCTCACGAATCGACACGGAGAAGTATGTTTGGTTGGACAAATTTACCATTCGAAATTTGGAGCTGGTATATGCACAGCAGTCCGATGGAATTCCTTTGCTCCATGTCCTTGACGAAACACAAACGCCAATGGGCGCTCGATTATTAAAGAAATGGATGGTGCTGCCTCTCAAGGAAAAAGCCGAGATGGAGTCTCGACTTAACGTTGTGGAGGCATTGATTAATGAGCCTGAAACTACCGAGCAAGTGCTTACTCATTTACAACAAATAGGCGATGTTGAACGATTGGTATCCAAAGTGGCCGCACTTCGGATAAATCCGCGTGAATTACTTCACTTGAAAAAGGCACTCAAAAACATTGCGCCAATCAAAGCGATTCTGGAAGGTACTTCTGACGAACATCTGAAGAAATTTGGTGACAAGCTCAACCCTTGTACACAGCTGATTGAGAAGATTGATTTAAATCTTAAAGAAGAATTGCCACTCAACGCAACACAAGGAAACATCATTCAAGATGGCATAGATGATGAATTGGATGAACTAAGAAAAATAGCTTTTTCAGGAAAAGATTATCTGCTCCAAATCCAGGAAAGAGAAAAGGAACGTACGGGTATATCGTCTTTGAAAATCGCCTATAACAAAGTATTTGGTTATTATCTGGAAGTGTCTAATGCACATAAGGACAAAGTGCCAGAAGAGTGGATCAGAAAGCAAACTTTGGTCAATGCGGAACGGTACATTACCGAAGAGCTCAAAACATACGAAGAGAAAATCCTGAATGCAGAGGACAAACTGAGCAGTATAGAACTTCGACTGTTCAATGATTTGGTGGCTTTTACTTCTGACTATGTAGCTGAAATTCAAAACAACGCACGAAATATTGCTCAGATTGACTGCCTGGTGTCTTTTGCCAAAGTGGCTATCAAACAAAATTATTGCCGACCTTCAGTCAACGATGAAAAGGTGATTGACATCAAAGAAGGGCGTCATCCTGTTATTGAAACGCAGTTACCAGCTGGCGAAGAGTATATTTCCAATTCTGTTTTTCTGGATGACATTTCTCAGCAGATTATGATCATTACAGGACCAAACATGGCAGGTAAATCAGCTTTGCTTCGCCAAACAGCCCTGATTGTTCTCATGGCTCAAATGGGGTCGTACGTACCTGCAGCTTACGCCAAAATCGGAATTATCGACAAAGTTTTTACTCGTGTGGGTGCGTCAGATAACCTGTCAAAAGGGGAATCAACTTTCATGGTAGAAATGACGGAAACAGCCAGTATTCTGAACAACCTGAGTGAGAATAGTTTGGTGCTCATGGATGAAATAGGTCGTGGGACGAGCACCTACGATGGTGTGTCGATCGCTTGGTCTATCGTAGAACATTTGCACAATCATCCGAAGTGCCATGCGAAGACTATGTTCGCTACTCACTACCATGAATTGAATCAGATCGCCGAGGACTTTCCAAGGGTTAAAAACTTCAATGTTTCAGTCAAGGAACTAGACAATCGAGTCATCTTTATGAGAAAGCTGAAAGAGGGCGGAAGTCAGCACAGTTTTGGTATTCATGTAGCGCAAATGGCTGGGATGCCGAATGAAGTGGTCATTCGATCTAATGAAATTCTACAGCATTTAGAAAAGGACAAAATCAAAGAACAGCACGATGAAAAGATCGAGACTATGCCTAAAAATAACTTTCAACTGAGCATGTTCGAGAGCGACCCACATTTTGAAGAGGTATTAGGTCTATTGAATAAGTTGGATGTAAATACAATCTCACCTGTGGAGGCCTTACTTAAGCTCAATGAGATCAAAACCATATTGAAAGGAAAATAACTTATCTGGGTAATTTAAAATTTAGCGGTAGCGCCATTTTTACTCTGACTGCTTTACCATCAATTTTACCTGGATTCCATTTAATAGAGTTCGAAATCAATCGGAGTGCTTCTTTATCACATTCGCCATTGAGGCTTTTCAGAATTTTAGTTCCAGAAATACTTCCATTTTTTTCAATCACATATTCTACAAACACTCGTCCTTCTACTCCCGCAGCTTTTGCAGCTTCTGGATATTGCAGATTCGTCTGAATGTATTTAAAAAATGCTGACATGCCTCCTGGGTAAGTAGGTTGCTCATCGGCGAGAGAGTAGATCGTGTCACCTTCCTGTGCCAAAGATGGCAAAGCAAGAGTAAGACTTATGAACAGAGTGAAAGCTAATGTTGTTAGTTTCATGTGAGTTAAAATTTTTGGTGCAGCAAAATTAACACGAAACTTCCACTTTCCATTTTACGATGATTAATTGAATGTTATCTTTCTAGCCAATTGAGAAACTCAGGAACCCGCACACGACTGATTAAGATTTGATCTTTAGGCTCTGGTTCAAGGATCACTTCTAATCGGCTATTGAAATATTTGTTGACCATTTTTACCGAATGGATATTGGTTATGAACTTCCTAGATAGCCTAAAAAACTCATTAGGGTCTAGCAATTCTACCAACTCGTCTAGCTTATAATCTATAATGAACTTAGCGTTTTCCTTGGCTACCAAATAAGTATAGTCGTTTTCCGAATAGAAATAGGCAATGTCATCTACGGACACATGTCGCAAACGGTCTCCTGTTTTTATAATAAATCGCTTCTTATACTCCACAGCTTCCATACTCATATTGAGTAGTTTTTCTACTTGTATTGAACTCAGTGCAGGTGTTTTATGAGGAGAAAATTGATTTTTTATTGCGTTGTATTTGTCAATAGCTGACTTGAGGTCTGTTTCCTCTATAGGTTTTAGCAAATAATCAATGCTATTGACCTTAAAGGCTTGAATAGCATAGTTCTCAAAAGCCGTAGTAAAAATGACGGGACAGGTAATATGCTTTTGGTTGAAAATCTCAAAACTTAAACCATCTGAAAGCTGGATATCCATAAAAGCTAGATCTGGTTCATCGTTGGAATCAAACCATTCTACCGCATCTTCCACAGATTCGAGACAATCAAGTACATCGACTTTATAATCTTCTATTCGCTCTAAAAACCGCTTGAGTTCTTCCTGAGCAAATTTTTCATCTTCAATAATTAACACCTTCATAATCAGGATCCAGCAATGGAATTTTGACCGTAAAAAATTCTTCTGTTTGTTCAATGATCACCTTTTTATCGGTGACTATATCATAATGACTGCAAATATTATCCAATCCAATTTTAGATGAGTACCCTTTGGAAGACTTTAATCTTAATGAATTTTTAATCACCACTTGATCCTCTTCGAGTCTAATCCAAATAGAGAGCGGATATTTTTCAGAGACTACATTGTGTTTGATAGCATTTTCGATTAGCAATTGTAACATCAGTGGAGGCAATTGGTGATGATTCTTATCTTCTGAGATGTCAAACTGTAAGTTGAGCTTGTCTCCAAATCGCAAACGCATCAAGTCTATATAAGACGAGGTGGCTTTTAGTTCTTCTTCAATGGTCACGAGTCCTTTGTTTCTATGTTCCAATACATTTCTATAGACGCTGGCTAATTGTCTGATGAAATGATAAGCCGATTCTGGGTCTGAATATACTAGAGATGAGAGCGTGTTGAGACTATTAAATAAGAAATGTGGGTTTACCTGTGTTTTCAACATTTCGTGACGAAATTCTAGGCTCGATTTTTTAAACCTTTCTAATTCAACCATAGATTTTCTCCATCGATTCAAGAAGTAAATGCCCATTTCAATGGCGACTACAATCACCGTTATGGAAAAAGTAGTGGTGATGACCACTACATCATCAAACATGGGGCGCACAATTGGTTTTCCCAATAGGTGGTCAAAAAGGAACTTCAGTCCAGCAACTGCCAAAACTACAAACAGGCTGTTGGTTGCCAATTGAGCAAAAAAGCGGTTAGAGATATTTTCTACCCACGGCATGTATTTTTCGAGCCGTCTATTGATCCACCGAACACCTTCGAGAATAATAAAAGCAATCACAATAGCGATCAGATATTCTTGCCATTGGAAGCGCAGGCCATACTCTTCATAAAACAGGCTGTAGATGAAGTCTACAAAAAATTGCGTGCCAATCCCCATGATGAGGATACTGAGCCAACGCCACCAGTTAAATTTAGTGTTCGAGTAAATACCTGGAATTTTCAATTTTTTGTCTGCCAAAATTAGTTGATTCATGAAAGGTAAATAAAAAAAGGATCCTGGTGGCCAGACCAGGATCCTCAGCATGATACAAAAACAAAACTACTTAACGATTAAAAATTTTGCTGTTAGCAGTGCTGAAACGCCCAACAGAATTTCGTTTATTCTGAGAATTACTTCTTCTCAATTTTTTTAATGACTGTATATGTGTCGTTTGAGACTTTGTAAGAATACTGTCCAGATGGAAGATTAGATACATCAAATCTTTTCAACACCTTCAAATCTTGCTTTACAGTTTCTGAATGTAGTGTCACACCGTCTTGGTCTACAATTACAATTTTTACTTTACTGTCAGCTGGATTCTCCAATTGCACAAATACCATGTCGTTGTTGTGAGCAAAAATGTTTGCTTTTACTTCTGCACTTGCACTTTCTTTTTTACCCGCTTTGTCCACATTAGCCAAAGCTGCAGTAGTAAGTGCTAGGATTGCGATTACTGTTAATTTTAAAGCTTTCATAGGAGTATTATATTTCGTTGTGAACATTTATTTACATGGCAAGAATAGCTGTGTTTGTGATCTTGGGAAAGCTAAAACTGGTGAGCTTTATTTTTTATTAGGTGAAATGTAGCCTCTGTTGGTTGAAATTTGAGGGTGTATTTTGATCAATTTCTGAACGTGAATACAACCCATATAATTTTATGTTAATTGACAGCATTAAGTCAGTAAAAGTGCGTAAAATGGAAGGGTTGATCTGTTTTATCCAAACATATTTAGATTCATTTTTTGTTTTTAAAATCTTAGGTTGAATGAAATTGATCGTTTGAACAAATTGTTTTCATAATTGTACCGTGATAAGGTTCTGGCTTTTGCGTTTAGTTTGAGCTAGTTCAGTATACCAGAAGATTAAGAGATCCAAAAACTGAAACACCTAATTGTTTCAAACACAATAAAATTTAAAAAGATCCATGAATAACCTGTTACAGAAAGACCAAGACAAAATTCATGAGTTATTGAACTATGCATTAGTCAAGGGCTTAAATTATCTTGATCAAATCAATGTTTTACCAACCTCTGTAAAAGTGGAAGGCGTACAATCTGAAGGCTTGAGCAATTTAGGCTTGGGAGGAAAAAAGACCTTGTCGGAATTTACTGAAAGGTTTGAATCTTTGATGGTGGCTTCTACAGGCCCCAGGTATTGGGGTTTTGTCACTGGAGGTGCTACACCAGCGGCCTTGATGGGGGATTTGTTGGCTACGATATACGACCAAAATACCCAGACAGATAAAGGTCACGGAGATGTATCAGCGTTGATCGAATTCGAAACCATTCAACTTCTACTCGATTTATTTGATTTACCGAAAGACTATTTGGGAGGATTTGTCACTGGAGCTACTATGTCCAATTTCAGTTGTTTGGCTGTTGGACGCCAGTGGTTGGGAAAGCAAAAAGGGATTGATATTGCCAAAGAAGGGATTCACACGCCTTTGAAAGTGCTATCTGCTTGTCCTCATTCGTCGGCTATTAAATCACTGGCTATGCTTGGAATAGGTAGTTCCAATTTAGTATCGGTAAACACGCTTGGCAGCACGAGGGAAGCGATGGATGTTGAAGATCTTATTCTAAAAATAGAAGAATTAAATGGAGAGCCATTTATGCTTATCACAAGTGGGGGAACTGTAAATACAGTCGATTATGATGATTTTGAAGCGATATCTCAGTTGAGAAAAAAGTACAATTTCTGGTGGCATATCGACGCTGCTTTTGGTGGGTTTGCTGTATTGTCGTTAGAGCATGGGCATCTATTGAAAGGATGGGAACATGCAGACAGTATTACAATAGACGGTCACAAATGGCTGAATGTACCTTACGAAAGCGCTTTCTTTTTTGTAAAAGAAAAACATAAGCTGATACAAGTAGAGACTTTTCAAAATTCCAATGCACCCTATTTGGGAGATCCGTTGGATAATTTCAATTATCTTAATTTTCTCCCAGAAAATTCAAGGAGATTTAAAGCACTGGCAGCATGGTTTACCCTTAAAGCCTACGGAAAAGAAGGGTACAAAGAGATTATTAGTAGAAACATCAAACAAGCCCAAAAGTTGGGCTCCTTTATAGAAAATTCCAAGGATTTCGAATTGCTTGCTCCTGTTAGACTCAATACTGTTTGTTTCACACTCAAAGATGTACGTGACAAAGCTGAAGTTGAAAATTTTCTTTCGCGCCTCAATGACACAGGAAAAGTTTTTATGACTCCTACGATTTTTAATGGCCGAAGTGGTATTAGAGCAGCACTAGTTAATTGGCGTACTACTGATGAGGACGTGTCTTTAGTTCAAGATTTGATGCAAACGGCAATAAACAAAACTGTACAATAGGTGAATGAACTACTTGTCAGGGTGGTTAAGGCTTAGGTGATAACTTGAAGATTCCTTGAACACAGAGCACTTTCGATTAGCAAGACCTTTGCCAAGTACAATTAATTCTGGTATAAGAACAATTTATTTTGACTTATTTAACGCGCTATAGTTTTAGGATTCAATGAATGACGTTAAATTAGCGGATTAGTTCAAAGTCAATCCATCAATACTTGCAATGAAACAGTTCCTACAGTTCTCGTTACTTCTTGTTTTAATAGGAGTCACGGATGTTATTTATGCTCAAGAATCGGAAGACAAAGCCTCAGACCACAAGGCTTACAAAAAAGGAGCGAGGCTATTTAAGAATGAAAATTTTGTAAAGGCAGAAGAGCAATTCCAAATTTTATTGGATTCAGGGTATCGTGATAATGATTTAATTGCCTACCAAGCGCAAGTGCATTTGGAGCTACACGAACCGCATGCAGCCAAAGATGTGATTTTGATGTCTAAAAAGAGGAATCAGGATTTGGACTATCTATTGGCCATTTCCCATTATTTCTTAGAAGAGTTTGAAGAGGCTTTTGTAGAGCTTTCTTTTGTCACAGATACAGCGACATACCATGTAAAAGAAATGCATGACCGAATAGAAGATGTGATGCATCACTATCATGATGCAAAGGGTTATGTTATTCAAAACTTTGGACCAGAGGTAAACACTAAGTTTAGAGAGTACGCCCCCGTTATGTACGATGGATTTAGCGAACTTCTTTTTACCAGTCGAAATGATTCAAGTGAATATACCGCTCATGATGGTTTGGCTTTTGAAGCTATACACGACACAAGAATAGATAGTTTGAACAAATGGCATGTGGCCGACCCTTTCGAATTTCACACTAATCACGAACAAAGGCATGACGCTACAGTTCAGGTGTATCGCAATCATACTAAGCTAATTACCTTTCATGATGGCAGATTATTCAAATCTCATCGTGTGAATAACGTTTGGGAAGAAGACGGCCCTTTAGAATTGCATGCAGATGAAGTAGCTACAGATACGCACTGTCATATTTCTGATGATGAATCAAGCATCATATTCGCATCGGATTTTCATACTTATGGGCATAATTTGGATTTGTTTACTGCTTACAAATTGGAAGATGGATCTTGGAGTGAGCCAGTGCCTATAGCTGAATTGAATACTGATTTTGATGAAGACTCACCTTTTTTAGCAGACGACAGCACACTTTATTTTAGCTCTCGAGGACATGGTTCTCTTGGCGGTTATGATGTGTTTAAGACGACTTACGATAAAAAGAAAAAGAAATGGAACAAGCCTATTAACCTTGACTATCCTATCAATACAGTGGCTGAGGATATTTACTTTTCTACTCATGGTAAAGTAGCGTTCATAAGCTCTACCAGAAATGGTGGATATGGCTCATTGGATTTGTATAGAATTTTACTTTTCAATGAAATATTGATAGGTGGCACAATCACAGACGAAAATACTGGAGAACCAGTGCCAAATGCAGCAGTGGAAATTGCTTATGATTCATTGTATTTCCGTACGTATACAGATAAAAACGGCAAGTATGAAATTTATGCACCTGTCAATAAAAATATGAAAATCACAGTTGTGGATGGGGATAAACAACTTTCGCAAGGTGAATATTTTCTGGATGTATTTTTTAGAGAAGAAGACAATCTAAAGTTTGATCTTGAAATACCAGGTGCGGGTGCTGCTCCAGTCGCTGCTGCGGGACCACAACTCATTCATGTAGAGATGAAAAATGATTTTGAGAAAAAACCATACATCAAATCAATAGCCAAGGATCAAATATCAAACTGGTCAGATAGCCTTAAAAATCATTATGAAAAAGTGAGGATTGAGCATGCACCTCCTGGACCTGGCACGGTTACAGTTTATTTGGAATTTAACAGCACAGAGTTGAGTTCTTCCGTGAAAGAAGTGCTAGATGAGTTGTATAAAGACCTACTAAAGACAGGAAGGTATAAGGTGGAAATAAGTGGTCATACTGACCCCAAAGGTCCAGCAGCTTACAATCAAATATTATCTGAACGGAGAGCAAATGTAGTGGCGGAATATATGTTTGATCATGGGTATGATTCAAAAAAGGCCAAAATAGTTGGTTATGGAGAGACAAAGCTCATAGACAAAACGAATTCAGCAGAAGCAGATTCGAAAAACCGAAGAGTAGAGATCAGATATTATTAATATTCTGAATACATTGCCCATTTCATGCTGAAAATAATCAGGTTCATTCCATTTTATGGCTGATATATATTAAAATCAGACATCTTTACGGTTGATGAAATTCAGCTGGAGGCTAATATTATATTTTGGGTTTGCAGGAGTGGCGGCATCCATATTCCTTACGCTGCTTCGCATGATCAATGCTAATTTTGCCTATAGCTTCTTCGCTATCTGTGGCAATTTCTTTGTGAATGCATTATCCGCTTATGTACTTACCGTACTCGTTTGTGTGGTCGTAATGTGGTCTTTGATTAGAATCAATCGCATATTACCATGGAAAGAATACCCGGTCTTACGTTTTAGTGCGGATATCATTATTACCCCTCTAGTCGCCATGCTTGTTATGCTTCCCTTGGCGTTTCTTACTTATGAAATCGGGTTTGATTACGCGCATCCTGATCTTAAAAAACATGTGACTAATGAATTGGTTACAGCATTGGTGGTGGATTTAATTCTTGTAGGCATTTATGAAGGGTATTACTTTTTCACATTATGGAAAAATTCGCTGATTAGAAATGAACAGCTCGAAAAGGAGAATCTGGCTGCTCGATATGAGACTTTAAAAAATCAAATAAACCCCCATTTTCTGTTTAATAGCCTAAATACCGTGTCAGCTTTGATTCATGAAGACCCCAATAAAGCGGAGGATTTCATAGATGAATTTTCTAAGATGTATAGATTTTTACTCGAACATCAGGACAAAAATCTTCATTTATTGAGAGATGAGCTGACTTTTGTCAAATCATACATGGATCTTCAGCAAATTAGGTTCGGACGTAGCTTGATTACATCTATCGCAATAGATGATAAAAAATTAGATTATTTGATTCCAACTCTTTCTTTACAATTATTGGTAGAGAACGCCATTAAGCACAATAAAGTAACTGTAGAAAAACCATTAAGTATTTCAATAAAGGAAGAAAATGGGATGATCGTAGTTAAAAATACTTTACAGCTCAGAGCTGAGAGTTTAAAGTCAACAGGCATAGGACTTAACAACTTAAATGCTCGTTATGAAATGTTGGCAAGCCTAAAACCGGTTTTTCTGAAATCTGACAAGGAGTATATTGCAAAGTTGCCATTGATTCAAGAAGAATAACATGACGGAGGTTATAATAGTCGAGGATGAACGTCTGGCTGCAGAGAAACTCAGCCGTCAACTTAAAAATATTGATAATGAGATCGATATTGTAGCAACTTTGGATTCTGTAGCGAGAGCTGTGGCGTTTCTGTCATCTAGAAGTGTAGACCTTATTTTTTTGGATGTACATCTGGGCGATGATTTGAGTTTTAGCATTTTTGAAAAGATCAAGATAAAAACGCCAATCATTTTCACCACTGCTTATGATCAATATGCCATTAAGGCATTCAAATTGAATAGCATTGACTATCTCCTAAAACCAGTCAACAAATCAGATTTGAAGACAGCACTCATGAAATTTTTTGATAGCAGACAAAACCAAACGTCATTAGATTATGAGGCTTTGCTAAGTAGCATTAGATCTAATAATTCCATTCCTTATCAATCACGATTCATAGTATATAAAGGTGACAAGGTTAAAACGATAGACGTTACTGATGTGTCCTATTTTTTTGCTGAAGGCAAATATGTTTATTTGGTGGATAGAGCAGGACTTGAATATCTGGTGGACTATACGCTTGATAAATTGAGTGAATGTTTAAACCCTCAACACTTTTTTAGGATCAACCGTCAATTTATTATTCAAATTTGTGCTATTCAAGAGATGACAAGCTATACTAAAGGTAGGTTGAAAATTACTTTAGAGCCACAAGCCAAGAAAGAAACCATTGTTAGTATTGAGAGAGCTACATCTTTCAAAAACTGGCTTAATAAATAATTTCACCTTTTCATTTCCAGCTTCACTCCCAGAAAATCCGGGTTCATCGGCTCATGGTTTTATGGTACTCTAATAAGTTGTTTTTTAGTAGTCTAAAACTTTTAAAGCATGGACAAAATTCAGAAACTCACTAATCAGCAAAATATTCAAAAGCAAAAAAGTATTGATTCCCATCATAAAGCTAAGCAGGAGGAAAAAGAAGCTAAAAAAATGGCAATGGTGATGCAGTTAGTATGCTGGTGATTAAAGCTTTTCGTCTTCGAGAATCTTATTCACTTTCGTAATCACACTATCTAGATCGAGAGCTGAAATATAGATTTTTTCGATGATTTCTTCCTGTTCTTCTTGGCTCATTCCTTGAATCTTTGATACATTGATCAGCCCTAGTAGATTAGACAAAGGAGCTCTGACTTCATGGGAGTTAGAAAAAGCATAATCTCGAAGTTTTTGGTTTTGTAATTCTATTTTTTTTGTTCTCTCTTTTACCAAAACCTCTAAAGATTTATTCATATTTTTCATTTCATCATTTACTCTTTTCAATTCTTTGGCTTGCTCTGCAATTTGTTCTTTCTGACTTATACTTTCTTCATTCAGCTCTCTTAGCAATTTGATCGTTTTCTGTTTCTTGAGATTAAACCTATACCAGAAAAACGCAGATAGTAGGGCAAAAGTCAGGCATATCACCAGTGCAAACTGAACGGTGTTTTGACGTGCAATTTTAAGATTAGAAGCTTGCAGTTCATTTATTTTAAGTTGATTGTCTTTTACTAGTAGCTCATTTTCTTGTTGTATTTGTGATAATCGATGCTTTGCTTCGATTTGAGTCACGTATTCAAGTTTTTGCCGATTATAGAGACTGTCTTTTAAGTTCATATAGGTGATGGCTTGCTGGTAGGCATTTTTTGTGTCGCCATTATCTGCATATATCTTGTGGAGGAGCTCAGCTGTTTGTACCGCCTCTGGTATTTGACCAATATCTGTGGCAATGGATAACGACTCCTTAGCCAGTTCAATAGCCGATTCGTTTTGTTCGAGTAAAAGGCTGCAATTTGCCATATCCCGAAGAACCTTGGCGAGTCCGCGTTGATAATTCAATTCTTTGTAAAGCTTGTAGGCATTTTCTAATTTTTCCAAGGATTCATTGTACAAACCTCTTTTATATAAAATGACTCCTAAAAAATTGTCATTGATAGCTACACCTTTAATGTCCTTGAGTTTTACGAACTGATCTCGAGCTTTTTGAAAATGATCTTGTGCTTCTTCCATCAGCCCTAAGTTTAACTTAAGTTCTCCTATGTTTTCGAATGCATTGGCTACACCCCATTGTTGATCATTGAGCACATCTAAATCAAGTCCTTTGAGAAAATAGGATTCAGCCGACTCATAATCGCCTAAGCTCGACTTGACAAGTCCAATGTTGGTATGGGTTAGGCCGATGAGTGGATCTCCGTTTTCCGTAGTGATTTCCACAGACTTGAGCAGATACACCATAGCGCTATCATATTCTCCAATCAATGCCATGCACACACCTAGGTTGTTATACACTTGCCCTTTTAACCAATTATCATTCTCTGTATTAGCGATATGATTTGCTATGCTGAAATAGGTTAGAGCCTCAGGAAACTCGCCAAATTCCAGATATATCCAGCCGATATTTTTATGAACCATTCCAACTTTGAGAGAATCACCAAGTGCTCGATACATGGCTAATGAAGTTTGCATTTCTTTAAGAGAGGCTTCGTATAGACCAGTATTATGTTTAATGAGTCCGTTGATTCTGAAATATTCGGCTTGACCTGCTTCGTAGCCAATTTCCTGAGCAATTTCTAAGGATTGTTTGATGAATATAAGCGCACTGTCTGGATTAGAGCGATAAGTATGCAGCCCTATTAAGTTGAGAACGTCGGATTTTTGCTGTAGAGATTCAGTATTCGTTAAAGCCTGTTTGAGGCTATCCATGGTAGGAGTTTGCGCATAGGTAGGAACTAAGCAAACTATCAAACTTAAGGAAAGCAAACCAGCCTTTATTACTTTTCTCATAGCGAAGGATCAACTTTCTAACCTCAATTCAATGAAGTATGAACATTTAACTGTGTAACTGATTGAGCTGTAAAATGGCTAAGTGGAATATGGAAGATAAGAAAAAAAAGGTAAAAAAGGAATTTGGAAAGGTTATGTTGAATCTAGAAGATATGATCTGAATCATGGCAATTATTAGATTCCATTATTCAATTTTTAAAATAAGGAACAACAGCATAGTTCTATAAGAATGCTCTAATTACCTGTAATGCGGATTGTTTGGTAATTCATTATCCGAACCATGCTCATGTTGATATTTCATGACACCCAAATAGAGGCTCATGAGAAATGATAGAATTAGAATTGAAATAACCATAGCTAACGATTAAAATACCTAACAAGGATAGAAGAGTTTAAATTTTAAATTTTGTCAATTGTTTTTAAAATCCTGCCATTTTTATTTCTATAGTGATTTAAAACAAAAAAGACCGCCATTACTAGCAGTCTTTATGTGCACACGGAAGGATTCGAACCCTCAACCCTCGGAGCCGAAATCCGATATTCTATCCAGTTGAACTACGTGTGCAGTTCTTTTGAGCGCACGAAAGGCCAGACCGTCTGTCCGATCAAACCCTCAACCCTCGGAGCCGAAATCCGATATTCTATCGGGCGGCGATCCGTCCAGTTGAACTACGTGTGCTTTTTAGTAGTTAGTACTGAGTTTCTTGTACCTAGAACAATGTCTCAATACTAGAAAATCAGTACTCCATACTTTTTATATCAATTCTTTCACCTTAGCAGCTGCGTCTTTCAATACAATTGCCGAATAAACCTTCAAACCTGATTCCTCAATGATTTTAGCGCCTTCTTCAGCATTGGTTCCCTGAAGTCTTACGATAATAGGAATGCTGATCTCACCTATATTTTTATAAGCTTCTACTACTCCGCTAGCCACTCTATCACATCTTACGATACCACCGAAGATGTTAATTAAGATAGCCTTTACGTTAGGGTCTTGCATGATGATACGGAAACCTGCCTCTACAGTTTGAGCATTGGCAGATCCTCCTACATCCAAGAAGTTAGCGGGCTCACCACCAGACAATTTGATGATGTCCATAGTTGCCATCGCTAGTCCAGCACCATTTACCATGCAGCCTACGTTACCTTCTAGTTTCACATAATTGAGCCCAGACTTAGCTGCTTCTACTTCAGCAGGATCTTCTTCAGAATAATCTCTCAATTCAGCAATGTCCTTGTGTCTATACAATGCGTTGTCGTCGATATCTACTTTCGCATCTACGGCCAATATTTTGTTGTCAGATGTCTTCAACACAGGGTTGATTTCAAACATCGACGAATCAGTGGCTTCGTATGCTTTATAAAGAGAGAAGATGAACTTCACCATTCCTTTGAATGCTTCGCCTTCAAGACCTAAAGCGAATGCTACTTTTCTAGCTTGGAAAGCTTGCAGTCCTACGGTAGGATCGATCCATTCTTTAATAATTTTTTCAGGAGTTTCGTCGGCGACAGTTTCGATATCCATTCCTCCTTCTGTCGAAGCCATGATTACATTGCAGCCTTTAGCTCTATCAAGTAAAATGCCCAAATAATATTCACTCGGCTCCGATTCCCCTGGATAGTATACATCCTGAGCTATCAATACTTTGTTTACCACTTTTCCTTCAGGTCCTGTCTGATGAGTAACCAAAGTTCCGTTCAAAATACCAGCAGCTTTTTCTGGGACTTCGTCGAGGCTTTTTGCCAAAACAACACCATGAGAACCCGTTTCATTTACTGTTCCTTTTCCTCTTCCTCCTGCATGGATTTGTGCCTTTACCACATACCATGAAGTGCCAGTTTCGGCGTTCAATTTCTTTGCAGCAGCTTGTGCTTCTTCAGGAGTTTCGGCTACTATACCTTCTTGTATAGTTACTCCATATCCTTTGAGTATTTCCTTTGCCTGATATTCGTGAATATTCATATCGTTAATTTTTTTATTTTCCGACGGATGCCTTCGGCGCGAAGCTACAGCAATACCACGGTATTTTCAAGTCAGAGAATTCTTTTGAGACTCTGATTTACTATCTTTCTTTCTAATATTTGTATCAAGAGTTTGAAAAACCTGATTTTTAGTGGTTTTAGACCACTCAAACGTAAATAGCTTAAGCCATTGAAAGTAGGATCCTTAGAGTATAAAATTTTCCGAGCGTCGCTCTTGTTTTGTATTATCATGATGATTTATGCCATGGTGTACCGAGCATATATTCAGGAATATTGGACATTTACAATTTATGGGTGCATACTTATTTTCACTTTTCTTATTTGGAAAAGTAGTAGGTATTCAAGTAGGTTAAATGTGGCAGCGATACTTTGGTCGGTTTTTATTTCATGTTTTTCTATTTTCTTTTGGTTCAAAACAGGCGGGTTAAATGGTTCAGGATTGGTGTTTTTTACGATTATGCTGGTCTTGGCCATAATAGCACCCAAGGTCTGGAGAATAAGGTTAATCGTCATATTTCTAGTTGTTCAGTCAGCCCTATTAGGAGCAGATATGTATCTTAAACATCTTCCTATTTGGGGAATAAATGACAAGCCGGAGTTAGATTTTATATTGTTATCTACTATCATCATTTCACTAGTTGTTATGCTTAAAAACAACTACGATGAAAAGGAAAGAAAAATAGAACAATTCAGTCAAGGGCTCAGGGAACTACATCGGTTGAACCTTAGGCATGATTCTAATCTGAATGAAGTCCTGACGGATTATCTCAATTCTGGCACTCGATTACTGGGCATGGATAGGGCGTTGATCGTAGAGATAAAAAATGGAATCTCCAGTATAAAAAACAGCCATGAATCAATAAACTCAGATCAATTGCATAATGAGCTGCTCTCCTTGCATGAAAATGTAATAATAGAAACTGATACGGCTCAACATACCGTTTTCCGTGCTGGAAATATGACTAATTTGAAGGAAAAGGCAAATAATGGAACAGCCCCTAAATATTTCATTGCTTCTCCTATCAAAGTCAACAATGCCAACTATGGCGTGTTACTTTTTTCTGCAGATAAATCAAACAGAAAAAGATTTGAAGAATATGATATTGAAATCATGGAAATGATGGGAATCAATATTAGTCATTTATTGGATATTAAAGTGTGGAGTGAACATCAGGAAAAAACTGATCAAGAATTGCAATTGAGTGAAAAGCGATTCAAGACTATTTATCAAAATGCAAACATTGGCATTTGTGTGTGTGATAGAAATGGAATGATATTAATGGCCAATAAAGCATTGCAAGAGCTACTAGAATACTCGGAAGCTGAACTTATAGGAGAAATATTTTACTCAATTTCAGATTCTGGAGACCTCGAAGAAATGGAAAAAGACATTCTTCAATATGAAAAAATCATCTTGGGTGAGATTGACCATTATATAATAGAGAAGAAAAATAAGACAAAGAATGGGAAGGACATTTTCATAAATAAAACCGTATCCACGGTTCGAGATGAAAACGAAAAGGTCAGATTCACTGTCATGATAGTGGATGACATTACCACTCGTAAACGCAACGAAACTAAAATCAAAAACCTCAATCATCAATTAGAAATTCAATTAGAAAAAATGGATGTGGCGAATAAGGAGCTTGAAGCTTTTAGTTATTCCGTTTCACATGATTTGCGAGCACCGCTAAGAGCGATAGATGGGTTTTCCAAAATAATCCTTGAAGATCATAAGGATGAATTTAGCGATGAAAGCAAACGATTGCTTAATGTCATTATAAAAAACAGTGGAAAAATGGCCATGTTGATCGATGACCTGCTCACCTTTTCCAGAATTACCAGGAAAGTGACAGAGTTTAAGCCGATTGATTTTATGGATCTTGTTAAAAGTATCATTGAGGAGCAGGCGCTCAATGAATCCATGTTTTCATTAAGTGAGTTGCCCAAAGCCAAGGGCGAACCAACCCTAATGAAACAGGTATTTTCCAATCTCATAGGTAATGCAGTAAAATTCAGTAGCCATGAAAAAATGCCAAAAGTCGAAATAGGAGCAGTTGAAAAAGAAGGCTTTTACGAGTTTTTTGTGAAAGACAATGGGGTAGGATTCAACATGGCCTATTACGATAAAGTGTTTGGCGTTTTTCAAAGACTACATACTGAAGATGAGTTTAAAGGTACCGGAGTAGGACTAGCGATAGTTCAAAAAGTGATGATAAAACATAATGGTAAGGTTTGGGCTGAAAGTGAAGAAGGAGTAGGCACTAAATTCTATATTAGCCTGCCCAAATAAAATTCAATAATTGTAGATTATTAGTGAGTTGAGTATATTCATAATCTGATCAAAAA
Organism: Reichenbachiella sp.; assembly: GCF_039969095.1. Classification (GTDB taxonomy): domain Bacteria; phylum Bacteroidota; class Bacteroidia; order Cytophagales; family Cyclobacteriaceae; genus Reichenbachiella. The sequence goes on along the minus strand of NZ_JBDVOL010000003.1, from coordinate 179,647 downwards.
ATTAAAGTATCATGTCAGAAATAACCGAGCCTGATATCGTTTTAGTTGAAGACAACCCAAACGACGCTGAGATCACCATTCGTTCGTTAAAAAAACATCATTTGGCAAATAAGCTGGTGTGGCTGAAAGATGGGGTGGAAGCTTTGGATTTTTTATTTGCGAGAGGGGAGTATACTGATCGAGATGCGAATAATTTACCAAGAGTAATTTTTCTAGATTTGAAATTGCCAAAGATAGATGGAATGGAAGTGCTAGCTGAGATTAGAAATAATGACATTACTAAAAAAATACCAGTTGTTGTTTTGACTTCTTCTAAAGAAGAGCAGGACGTCGTGGGCACCTATGATTTAGGTGTGAATAGTTATATTGTGAAGCCAGTTGAATTTGAAAATTTTGCTAAGGCAATTGCTGACGTTGGATTTTATTGGTTGGTAACCAACACAAGCCCTACAACTTAATTGAAATTTGAAAGACGCAAAACTAAATATACTCATACTAGAAGATGTAGTCGAAGACGCAGAGCTGGCGCTATATGAGCTCAAGCGTGCTGGTTTCCAATTTGAATATCATCGCGTAGATAATTTGAAAGATTTTAAATTCAAGCTTTTTGATTTTCTACCACATGTGGTACTATCAGATTATAACCTCCCCACCTGCAACGCAATAGATGCCTTCGAATTAGTTAAAGAAATTAATCTTCCATTTATAATAGTATCAGGTATTATCGGTGAAGAAAATGCTGTAGAGGCATTGAAATTAGGGGTGACTGATTTGGTGTCCAAGGATAGTTTGTCGCGTTTACCCATCGTAGTTGAACGTGCACTAAATGAACAGAAAGTAACCAGAGGTAAAAAGTCGGCTGAGCATGAATTGATTCTGAATAAAGAGCGATTAGAACTTGCACTTGAAGGAACAGATCTGGGAATTTGGGATTTAGACTTTATGTCAAATGCCATTGTATATAATAACAAAAGTCTTGAAATTCTAGGTTTTGATGCTGAAGATGCCATTCAGGATTTTAAGTATTTTCAAAAATATGATTCCGAAAAGCAGCAATATGTGATTGATGCAATGAATGAGCATATTGCAGGAAAAGCACCATTCTTTGACCAAGAGTTTTATGTTAGAAATAAAACTGGCGCAGTAAAATGGGTCTTGGCAAGAGGAAAAATCATCAGAAGATCGCTTAAAAATGAGCCACTCCGGGCTTCTGGCACTTTGCTCGATATTACCGAGAAAAAAGTTTATGAAGAACAACTTCGAAAAAATCAGTCCATATTAGAGAATGCCGAATCAGTCGCTCATGTGGGCAGTTATGAATGGAATGCTAAGGGTAATTCATTTGTAGTCTCAGCTGAATTCAGAAGAATTTTTGAATTGCCAGAGGAAAGTGAAATTTCTGTCTTCCGTTTGATTCGAGAAACAATGCATGAGCAAGACAAACCATATTTTAAAGAAATGCTGGCTGGACAGAAAAACTTTTTTGATATAGAGCATCGGATTGTACTTTCGGATGAAAGCACCAGAATCGTAAGAAATACAGGCAATGTAACCTCTCGAGGCAGCAATGGTAGAATATCATCAGTACTCGGTGTGGTTCAGGATATCACAGAACAGAGGGAAATCAGTAAGTCGATTTTTAATGCTCAGCAATTTGAGCGAAGCAGGATGGCGAGGGATATACATGATGGGATTGGTCAGATGCTTGTGGCTGCAAAATTTAAGTTATCTTCACTTGAAGCGGACTCTGAGGAAGAGCTCACTCGAAAAAAAGATGATGTGGAAGACCTTTTGGCTACGACTATTGAAGAAGTAAGAAGGGTCTCTCGAAATTTATCGAATCGTCATTTAGAAGAGTTTGGTTTGAGCAAAACCATGCACTATTTGATGGAGGAGATTGAAAATATGGGAGAGTTTGAAGTAGACTATGTGATAGATATTCCAGACGATTATGATATGGAGCTATCAAATACTATATATAGAATTGCCCAGGAGGCAATTAATAACATAGTAAAATATGCCAAAGCCGAACATGTATCTGTTCGTATAGAACCAGTAGATAAGAATATCATTCTCGAAATAAAAGATGACGGAATTGGGTTCGATACAGAAATTAAGTGGAATGGGATAAAAAATATGAAAGAAAGAACATCTTTGCAAAACGGACATTTTGAGATAACTTCAGTCCCCAATAAAGGAACGCTAGTTAAATCTTGGTTCCCAATAAATAATTAAATCGCCATGTCAAAAATATCTATACTCGTAGTCGATGATCATTCCCTAGTCAGAGAAGGTGTTATCACCATGCTTTCTATATATGATGACTTTACTATTATAGGAGAAGCAGAAAGCGGAGACGAAGCACTCCAAAAAATCTCCGAACAAGCACCTGATGTCGTATTGCTGGATATCAATATGCCAGGCATGAATGGCATTGAGACGGCCAAACGGATTGGAGCTGAGCATGAAGGGGTAAGAATCATTATTTTATCGATGGAAGTTACTCAAGATCATATATCCGAAGCCATCAAAGCGGGAGTGGCAGGTTATCTAGCTAAGGACACTAAAAAAGATATTTTGGCCGAAGCCATTCGTAAGGTTATGCAAGGTGAACAGTACTTTGGACAGAAGATTTCACAAGTTATATTCAAAGGTTTCTACAATCAAAGCAAAGGAGAGCGCGTTGCAAACGAAAATAAAGACTTGAGTAAGCGTGAGGTTGAGGTGTTGAGACAAATAGCTTCTGGTCTTTCTAATCGAGAAATAGCGGATAAACTATTTATCAGTATTAGGACGGTGGATGCACATAGAAATCATATCATGCAGAAGCTCGGATTGAAGAGCACTGCGCAATTAGTGAAGTATGCGATACGTGAAAAAATCATAGAACTCGACTAATTTCTTACAGAATACCCAATATTAATAGGTAATTTTCCTATCTATACAAAGATTACTTAATTCCCCGTTAGGGGATTTTTTCTTTTAGGCAGCAAGGAGTAACTTATTTTTAAGATTTATCATTCAACACATTCTCTAAATAGTACAATTGCTGAGTGAAAAATTGGGCTGTCACTGCTTTTTACGTGTTTGATACTCCTAAAAATCTAATTACGCAAAACCTCTATTTTTTCTGAAGCTCATCTCATCTACTTTTGAATTGTAGTTAATCGTTAAGGCTTTTAGCTACCGTTTATTTGACCAGTTTTCAATCTAAACGATAAAGCTATGAAAGGATATTTTATAAGATCGTCACGTGTGACACCCTCTATATACTTCAACCCAACAAAAGGGATTTTTGATATGAGAGGGAAGTCTAGTCCAGAAAACCCACTGGCGTTTTTTAATTATGTTCTGGAAAGCTTGGACAGCTACGCCGAAAGTGGCACAGCGTCTATGACAGCAAACTTGGCATTCGAATATTTCAATACAAGTTCTTCTAAATGTCTTTACATATTCATGAAGAAGCTGTCTAAGATTGACGAAATGGGAAAAAAAGTAATTGTGAATTGGTACTTCGAAGACGGGGACGAAGACATGAAAGAGGCGGGAGAAGATTTGTGTAGCTTCTTCGACATGGAGTTCAACTTCATGGAGATACCAGAGATCAAAGTACTTGGAGAAGAAAAACAGTCAGCTTAATGACTTAAAGATAATGGGATAATACAGGTGGATTAAAAGGGTTGCTCTAGTGGCAGCCTTTTTTTATGTCCAATTTTCCCTGATCCCTGCTTGATCTAATTGAATCTTGGTTCTTGCTTCTGATGACTAGATTCTTATATTTGCTGCACAACAGATCACACATGCTGCAGGCTACGAACATTATTAAATCTTATGGTGAACTACAAGTACTCAAGGGTATTGATCTGAGAGTGGAGACCGGCGAAGTAGTATCAGTGGTAGGTGCTTCTGGTGCAGGCAAAAGTACGCTGTTGCAGATCCTTGGAACACTGGATCAGCCGGATGGGGGCACTGTGGAGATCAATGGTCAAAATGTATTCAAGCTCAACTCCAAATCATTAGCTTCTTTCCGGAATCAGGAAATAGGTTTTGTGTTTCAATTTCACAATCTGTTACCTGAGTTTACCCTATTTGAAAATATCTGCATCCCAGCATATATCAATGGTAAGAACGGAAAGGCCTTGACAGATTATGCCGGCCAGCTCATGAAGTTGCTCCATATAGAGCATCGTCGAGATCACAAACCTTCTGAATTATCTGGTGGAGAATTGCAGAGAGGAGCAGTAGCCAGAGCCCTGATCAATAAGCCTTCATTGATTTTCGCGGATGAACCTAGTGGCAACTTGGACTCTGTGAATGCCGATGAGCTTCACCATTTGTTTTTCCAATTGCAGAAAGAACTCAATCAGACATTTATCATTGTCACGCATAATCAGGATTTGGCAGAGATGACTGATCGAAAAATTGTCATCCAAGACGGGCGAATTTTGAGTTAAAATTATTCAACTATGAATCTATCGAAGGGGGTGCAGTTTATGATCATCTCTACCTTCACTTTTGCCTTGATGAAAGTGTGTGTGAAAATGATTTCGCATATTCCTGCCATTGAAATCATCTTCTTTCGCTCGATCATTTCAATAGTACTTTGTCTCTTTTTCTTTGCAAAAGACAAGATCAATCCTTGGGGAAGCAATAAAAAAATCTTGATCCTTAGAGGCGTAGTTGGCTCGATTGCACTGGCTTCCTATTTCTACATTCTTCAGCAGATACCCTTGGCTGCCGCTGCCAGTATGCAATATATGGCACCCATCTTCACTGCCATTCTCGGAGTTTTTATAGTGAAAGAAAAAGTGAGTGCTAAACAGTACCTGTTCTTCTTTGTATCCTTTTTAGGCATACTAGTTATTCAAGGGTTTGATGCTAGAATCTCTTTGATTCATTTGGTAATAGGCATTGGTGGCGCAGTATTCACAGGCTTAGCATACAACTGCATCCGCATTCTCAAAACTTCCGAACACCCATTGGTCATCATCTTTTACTTTCCTTTAGTTTCACTTCCCTTAGCCGGTATTATTTCATTATTCAATTGGGTCAATCCAGTAGGTTGGGATTGGTTGTATTTGCTGTTGGTTGGAGTTTTTACACAAATCGCGCAGTACTTCATGACCAGATCCTATCAGGCAGAAGAGCTGTCCAAGGTTTCTATCATCAACTACATGGGCATCATTTATTCGCTGGCATTCGGATTCATTATTTTTGGTGAAACCTACGAATGGCTGAGTTATCTAGGTATGACTTTAGTAATTGCAGGAATTATTCTCAATCTCCGATATAAGAAGGCTTGATGCTTTTCTGCGAATTCGTAATTTTGAATTTCCAATCTGGAACTTAAAACTTTGAGCTTTCAACTTTGAACTAAATATTCATGTCTGGACATAGTAAGTGGTCGACCATCAAGCGAAAGAAAGGCGCAGCAGATGCCAAAAGAGGAAAAATATTTTCGCGTTTTAGTAAAGAAATCACCGTTGCTGTAAAAGAGGGAGGTAGCGGAGATCCCGAGGGCAACCCACGGCTTCGTATGGCCATTCAAAATGCCAAGGGTGTCAACATGCCCAAAGACAATATTGAACGTGCGATTAAAAAAGGAATCGGAGGAGACGTGAATTCTTATATGGAGCTGACTTTCGAAGGCTATGGGCCGTTTGGTGTGGCTGTTTATGTGGAGTGCCTTACAGATAACCAGAATCGTACCGTACAAGAAGTGAGAGCAGCCTTCAGTAAGAACGATGGTAGCTTAGGCACAAATGGTTCCTTGGAGTTTATCTTCGATAGAAAAGGTGTTTTTAGTTTGCCAGTAACTGATGATATGGATATCGAATCTTTAGAGCTTGATTTGATAGACGGTGGGGCGGATGATTTCTCGGAAGAAGATGGATACCTGACTGTGATGTGTGCCCTCGAAGATTTCGGCAATCTCAATAAAAAGTTTGAAGATCTTAACCTCGAAACTGAAAACGCTGAACTCCAGCGCATCCCGAACAATACCAAATCCCTCACCGACGAAGAATTCCAAAAAGTGATGAAGCTCATCGACACCCTCGAAGACAATGATGACGTCCAACAAGTTTGGCATAATCTGGAAGTGGGAGATGGACAGGGATTATTTGTATATTAGCATCTTTTACTGAAAAATCTTATCCTGAAAATCATGCCAAGAGGAATAGTGTTTTGCTCTGATAGTCAAAGAGCGTTTGAATCTCACCGTATTTTGCTAAATAAAAAAGCTCCTTTTCAAAAAATGGATGAAAATTTTTTTTTGAAATCTCCAGAGCATAAATGGTCAATGACAGCCAGTTTGATACAAGAACTAATTGAATTGAAAAAAAGTAAGAGCGTACGTTCAAAGTATGGAAATTTGTTTCTTTCTACTTTCTTCGTATTAACCATAATTTTATTTACAATTTCATACTTGTAAAACAAAAAAACCTCGACAAAATGCCGAGGTTTCAATTTCATAAACCCTTGTTGTGTTGTTACCAACAAGTCAAATTATCCAATTTTAGCGATCAAGTCAGCGGCTCTTGCAGAGTATCCAGCTTCGTTATCATACCAAGAGGCAACTTTCACCATTTTGCCATTGGCAGAAGTGATACCAGCATCGAAGATAGAAGAGTGAGGATCTCCTACGATATCAGAAGATACGATAGGGTCTTCAGTGTACTTCAAGATTCCTTTCATTGGGCCTTCAGCAGCAGCTTTCATAGCAGCGTTTACTTCTTCTACAGTTACTTCGCGAGACAAAGTAGCTACCAAGTCAGTGATTGACCCAGTTGGCGTAGGGACTCTCATAGAGTTACCATCCAATTTGCCATTCAATTCAGGCAATACCAATCCAACTGCTTTAGCAGCACCAGTCGAAGTAGGTACCATATTGATCGCAGCTGCTCTAGATCTTCTCAAGTCATTGTGAGGACCATCTTGCAAGTTCTGATCAGCAGTGTAAGCATGGATAGTGGTGATAAATCCTTGTTCCAAACCAAAGCTGTCGTGCAATACCTTAGCGATAGGAGCTAAACAGTTAGTTGTACAAGAAGCGTTAGACATGATCGTCTCATCGCCAGTCAAAATATCGTCATTTACACCCAATACGACAGTTGGGATGTTTCCTTTTGCAGGAGCAGAGATAACCACTTTCTTAGCTCCAGCAGTCAAATGTTGGCTAGCGCCAGCTTCGTCTACGAATCTACCAGTAGATTCTAGAACTACGTCGATGCCTAATGCTTTCCATGGCAAATCAGAAGGAACTCTTTCAGCAGTGATGCTGATTTTTTTTCCATTTACAACGATTCCGTCTGCAGCAGCTTCAACAGTTCCGTCGAATTTACCCTGCGTAGAATCGTACTTTAATAAGTGTGCTAACGTCTTAGTATCAGTCAGGTCGTTGATCGCAACGACTTCCACATTTTCTTTTTTCAATAATGCTTTGAACGCAAGTCTTCCGATTCGTCCAAATCCGTTGATAGCAACTTTAATCATTGATTAATAATTTAGTGTGTGTTAAAAATTTTGGCAAAACTAATAGGTTGAACGACTAATTCAAATAATTGGTTCGTAAAGAAACGAACTGTTATTTGGATGTTTGTTAATTTATCAACAGAAATTATCAAGATATCATAATATTTATAGACTTTCGTTGAATTGATCGCAAAAAAAGCCATAGAAACGGGAGTAAACTGGTTCCATTCGAAAAATTGGAAGGTTTATAAATTTCAAAAAGAAATGTGGCAGACCTTTTTCGATTTGCCCAATGGACTGCTCAATGCACCCACGGGTAGCGGCAAAACCTTCGCATTGTGGATCCCGGCTGCCATGAATGCTTATGCAGCAAAGTCGCAAAAGAAGAAATTGAAAGTCATTTGGTTGACCCCTCTGAAGGCTTTGGCCAATGATATCAAACTGGCACTTGAAAAATTTAGTCAGGACAATGATCTAGGTTTAAATATTGCCATTCGCACAGGCGAAACTTCCACTGCCGAGCGGAAGAAAATTACTGATTCAGCGCCTGATGGTTTGATTATTACACCAGAGAGTTTGCATCTCATGTTGAGCCAAAAGAATGCCCCTAACTATTTCAGTGATTTGCAGTGTGTGATTGTAGACGAATGGCACGAACTGCTAGGAACTAAACGAGGTGTACAGGTAGAATTGGCATTGTCTAAACTAAGAGTATGGTCAGATTCAGGACTAAAAACCTGGGGGATATCAGCGACAGTTGGAAATATGGACGAAGCGCTATCAACACTCACTGGGCCAAATCAAAGTGGTCAAATCATTCGAGCTAACATTAAAAAGAAAATTCAGATCAAATCGATCATACCAAAAAAGATTGAAAACTATCCTTGGGCAGGTCATCTGGGTATTCGATTGATGAAAGAGGTCATGGAAATTGTGAAGCAGAACACTACCACCCTACTCTTCACCAATACACGTTCACAAACAGAAATCTGGTATCAAGGCATTATTGATAAATATCCAGAGATGATTGGACTGATGGCCATGCATCACGGCTCGATTGACAATGACATCAGAAGATGGGTGGAGGATGCCTTGAATGCAGGTAAGCTAAAATTGGTGATTTGTACTTCCAGTTTGGACTTAGGTGTCGATTTTCGACCTGTAGACATGGTCATTCAAGTAGGTAGCCCTAAAGGAGTCTCCAGATTTTTCCAGCGAGCTGGCCGAAGTGGTCATGGTCCAGGTGAAATTAGCCAGATGCGTTTTGTGCCTACTCACGCTTTAGAGCTGATGGAGGCAAATGCATTGCGCTCAGCGATTGATGATGATTTGTACGAACCTAGAAAACCATTGACTAATTGTATTGACGTATTGGTGCAATATCTGGTCACTCTAGCGGTAGGAGATGGTTTTTTCCCAGAGGAAGTGTATGATGAAGTTAAAGCGACCAATTGTTATAAAAATCTTACGCTAGAGCAATGGCAATGGTGTCTGACGTTCATTACCACAGGCGGTGAGAGTTTGTCGCAATATGAAGAGTTTTCCAAAGTGGAAATTCTCAAAGGTGTCTATAAGGTCAATCGCCAGCGAACCGCTATGAGACACCGATTGGGGATGGGTACAATTGTGGGAGACCCTTCACTCAAAGTCAGGTTTTTAACTGGTGGATATATAGGAACAGTGGAAGAAAGTTTCGTGTCGAGACTCAATGCTGGAGATGTATTTTGGTTTGCTGGTCAGGCTTTGGAGTTTGTCAGAATCAAGGAATTGACTGTCATTGTCAAAAAAGGAAGAAAGAAAAAGGGGATTGTGCCGAGATGGGGAGGAGGAAGAATACCCCTCTCCTCTCAGCTATCCAGATTGCTTCGGCAGAAGTTTGAATTGGCTGCTCAAGGCACATATGAATCCATAGAAATGAAAAGGCTCAAGCCTTTACTCGATCTACAAGCAAAACTTTCTATTATTCCTGATAGTAAAACTTTACTGATAGAAAAAACACAAACCAAGGAAGGTTTTCATGTGTTTGTTTTTCCATTTGAAGGGAGAGCCGTTCATGAGGTGCTTGCTGGCGTGGTGGCCTTTCGTCTGGCACAGTCACAGCCGATCACCTTTTCCATATCTATGAATGATTACGGGTTTGAATTGCTGTCAGATCAAGAGATTCCAATTGAAGATGCACTCGAACAGGATTTATTTACCAGTAAGGACATCTTTTTTGATATTACCTCTTCTATTAATCAATCCGAAATGGCGAGGAGAAGGTTTCGAGAAATAGCTGCTATTTCAGGTTTGGTGTTTCAGGGGCATCCGGGCCAACCAGTTCGTGGCAAACATTTGCAAATGAATTCTGGAATCATTTACAAAGCCTTGGCTGACTATGACCCTGACAATTTACTTTTGAAGCAAGCTGAAGAAGAAGTGCTTTCACTTCAATTAGAACAAGAACGATTCTTAGAGTCTATGGACCGTATCAATCAACAAAAAATAAAATTGATAAAAACAACACAACCCACACCATTTTCATTTCCTATATTAGTGGATGGTATGCGAGAGCGTATCAGCTCTGAAAGTCTTGGCGAACGTATCGCTAAGATGCAGGTGAATATGGAGTGAGGTTTTGCATTTTTGTACTATACCTTAAAACACCCTTTTTGTCATTTCGACGGAGGAGAAATCTAAGCTAACTGCTTGGCGCTAAGATTTACGCTGTGGCTGCGAAATGGAACTTAACTTTAAAGAATTGAATATAATAAATATGAAATCAACACTAATAATTTCAACCGTACTCTTTTTTGTACTTCACACAGCTTCTGCCCAAGACCCCATCTTAGGTCAATGGAAAACAGTAGATGATGAAACCAATAAGGCTCGGTCAGTGGTAGAGATTTACAAAAAAGGTGATTTGTATTACGGCAAAGTAGTAGATATGATCCTTGAGCCCCATGAAGATCCTGACCCTGTATGTGAAAAATGTGATGAGGATGACCCTAGATACATGCAAAAAACCTTGGGAATGGAAATTCTAAAAGGTGCTAAAAAGGATGGAGAGGAATATGTAGATGGAAAAATACTCGACCCAGAAAACGGAACCGTATACAAATGCAAGTTGTGGTTAGAAGATGGAGAATTAAAGCTTCGAGGATATGTAGCTTTCTTCTATCGGACGCAAACTTGGTTAAAAAATGAATAGAGAATTGGAAGGACGTTATAACCAAATGTGGGAAAACGCCCGCTCTCAATTCAATCAAGGTAACTGCAATGTCGACCAATTAATTGATGATGAGGAAGACCACAGGCGTGGAATGACTCTATTGGCCCGACCAAATCAAAAGGTCAAAGAGGTAATTTCAAATTTCCAGAATGAACTTAGGCGTATTGAACCGAATCAATATTATCAGCCACAAGACGACTTGCACTTAACTGTGCTTTCTATTATTTCTTGTGACACAGGTTTTGAATTGAGTCAAATTAATTTAAGAGATTATGAACGTATGGTTAGGGAGTGCATCAGCGAACCCATCACAATTAACTTTGAAGGAATCACAGCAAGCTCATCTGGGATTTTAGTACAAGGTTTTCCTGAAGGAGAAGGACTTAAAGAATTAAGAAACGGCCTTAGAAATAAATTCAAGTCCTCGCAACTCCAGCATTCTATAGACTGTCGCTACAAAATCAATACAGCACATATCACCATCATGCGTTTCAGAAAACCATTGGTCGATTCTATAAAATTTGTAAAGTTGCTCGACAAATTCCGATCGTATTCCTTTGGAACTTTGCAGATCAGTCACTTACACTTGGTGTTTAATGATTGGTATCAGCGCACTGAGATCGTAAAGAAACTGGCTACTTTTGAGCTCAGTTAATTCGAGATTTCAATGAAGCACTTCAAGGCTACTATCCAAAATCAGACCTTCTACCTGTTGCCTGAAAAAGTGATCTTTTGGGAAGAACAAAAAGCTTTGATTTTGTCGGATTTGCATATTGGTAAAGCCAGTCACTTTCGAAAAGCTGGGGTGCCTATTTCGTCCCATATTCATGTGAATGAGTTTTTTGTTCTTGATGCTATCATCGAAGAATTTAATCCCGATAAGATTCTATTTGTGGGAGACCTTTTTCACAGCGACCATAATCAGGAGTGGGATTTGTTTTACAATTGGTCGCATCATTATGATGATCTTGAAATGATCTTGATTAAAGGCAATCATGATATTTTACCAGATTCACTTTATCGCAATTCAAGATTGAGAGTCGTGGATCTATTACAAATTGACAATATCGAATTTACGCATGAGCGAAATGAACTTTCTGAGTATTATAACATCTCTGGTCACATTCACCCGTCAGTGTCTATGGTTGGCTCTGGCAAGCAATCTTTGAAGCTCCCATGTTATCTATTCAGAGAAGATCATGCGTTCCTTCCTGCCTTTGGTCACTTCACTGGAATGGCAAAAATTAAACCTTCAAAAAAAGATAATATCTTTGTAGTAGCAGAAAACGAGATTATTCACGTTAGCTAATTGGACTATTTGTCGTAAATCAGCTATATTGAAAGACTGATGAAAAATTTCTACCCGCAAGGGTTACAATTAGTTACATTGTCGTATTTAAACTAGAGCGAGAGCTTAATAGTGTCATGAAAGACCATGAAGTGTTAGAACGGGTGAGTAGAGGGGACGAGGCAGCTTTGGACTACTTGTACAAAAAACATTACAAAATGATGACTCGTATTGTGCTAAACAATAATGGGTCTGAGGATGAAGCGAAGGATGTTTTTCAGGATGCGCTCTTGGTATTTTGGCAGAAGGCCGTTTCTGGTAAGTTGGTATTGACATCTAAGATTAGCACGTACATTTATAGTATTTGCTTGAATCTTTGGAGGAAGGAGTTGGACCGAAAGGGAAGACATTCCTCAGAAGAGGTCGAACAGAGTATTTATCAGGAGTATGAAAAGAATGAAAGAATTAAAATTATAACCGATTGTATCAATCAATTGGGAGACACCTGTAGAAGAATACTAACCTACCACTACTTCGATGGATTGTCTATGTCAGATATTGCAGACAAACTAAACTTTGCAAATACTGATACGGCCAAGACAAAGAAGTATAAATGTAAAAAGAAGCTTGACCTGATGGTTAAGCGGAATTATTCTTCACAAGATGTATTAGATTAAGAAAAATGGGAATTAACAAATACAGCAGTCAATTAGAAGCTTACTTCAGCGGCACCATGTCGGAAACTGACCGTATCCTGTTTGAAGGAAGAGTTGAAAGCAATCCAGAATTAAAATCTGAATTTTCTAAACAAAACGATATTGTGGAAGGTCTTAAGGCTCATCGTAGAGCTGAACTAAAGACTCGACTAAATAATATAACAGTAGAGCCTACTTTGATAGGTACGTTAATGCAAGGTTCGATGATGAAATCATTGACTTATGGACTAACGGCTGTCATGGTCGCTACAGGTAGCTATTTCTTTTACAACAAAGAAGCAGCTATACAGTATCACATAGAATCCTTAAAGGCGAAATCTGAATATTCGTTGCATTCTAATCTTCAACTTAATTCGCTAAATCAATTGAGTTACAGATTTGAAGGAAATATGCAAATGTTGGATTATGTAGATGCTGCTCCTGTTTTGAAGAAAAGGACCATTATTGAGGAAACTCCAAAACAAAGTATTGCTTTTGAAGTACCAGAAGTGGCTCCTACCCATGAGGAGGCTTTCGATGGTATGACTGTAGACTTTGGCGCTATGGATCGCATTGAGCAAGTATCTGGAATATCAGAAGTAGACAAAGTCAATATCCAAACTATTAATTCCAGAAGATATAATTTCCATTACCGTTTAGAAGACAATCGCCTTTTTCTATATGGAAAATTCAATGAGTCTCCCTATGAGATTATTGAGATTAGTACACCAGGAAGCAAGAAATTGTTTTTCTACTATCATGGAGATTTCTATCAGTTGAGGAAAAAAGCTTCTTCCATTACCCCTCTTTCAAAAATTGAGAACCGCGAATTGATTCACGAGCTTGATGCATTGAAGAGCAAAGGGTAATCACCTTCTGATTTTTTAATTTCTTCATTCCACTATTGTCAGTAATTGGGCTATTTTTGACCATTGACTTATGACAAAAGATAAAAAGTTTAGAAAAAAGAAAAAATTAGGAAGCTATCCCTTTATTAGTGTGGTTTTCAGTGTTACTCTCGCCCTTTTTGTAATGGGGCTTTTTGGTCTATTGCTAATGATGACCAAGAACTTGACAACCATTATTCAAGAAAATGTCGAAATGCAGATTTTTTTGAATAAAAATCTAAGCCAAAACGAAGTCACTAAAATCATCAAGACACTTTCTTCAAAGGATTATGTCATAAAAAAGGACGGCCTTGCACAGGTTACACATATTACAAAAGAAGAAGCAGCCAAGGAGTTTTATGAAGAGACAGGCGAGGACTTTGTAGAGTTTCTTGGAGACAATCCATTAAAAGATGTAGTGGTAATTAAAATCAATCCAGATTTTCATGAATCCCAAAACTTGATTGAAATTAAAAAAGAAATCGGCTTTATCCGTGGCGTGTATGAAGTAACTTATATCGAAAGCTTAGTAAATAGCATTCGCCAAAACGTAAAAAAAGTGAGCTTCGTGCTGATAGGCTTTTCTGTTATTTTGTTGATCGTCGTTGTAATCCTGATCAATAATACCATCAAGCTAGCCTTGTTCTCTCAGCGTTTTTTGATTCGTAGCATGCAACTGGTAGGTGCAACCTCCCAATTTATCCGAAAGCCCTTTTTATTGCGCGCTTCCTTATTTGGATTGATCGCTGGACTCATTGCAATAACTTTACTTGGATCGCTTTTGCGATATCTCAATAGCGAAGTAGAGGGATTGTTGGACTTACTTCAAACTGAACAGCTAGCTTTGCTCGGTACTGGAATCGTTTTGGTCGGAATTTTTGTAGGTTTTATGAGTACATTTGCGGCCATCAGGAAGTACATGAAAATGTCACTGGACGAACTTTATTAGATTATGAGCGACAAGAATAAATTAGCTTTTCAAAAAATCAATTATATGATCATGCTTGCCGGAGTGGCAGTTTTGATTCTCGGATTTATCATCATGAGTTTAGATGGCGAACCTTATGGGTTTGGTTTTCTTGGTCTGACTTTGGGTCCGCTTGTGGTACTTTTAGGTTTTGCCATTGAGTTTGTAGCTATTCTGTACAAGCCAAAAGAAAAATAAATGACTTTTATTGAAGCATTGATCCTTGGAATCATCCAAGGGTTAACGGAATTTCTACCTGTAAGTAGCAGCGGACACTTGGAGCTAGGCACCTATTTTTTGGGTGTACAATCAGAAGACAATCTTTTATTTTCTATTATACTTCATGGAGCCACAGCCTGTAGCACAGTGGTGATATTTAGAAAGGATATCTTAGAAATCATCAAAGGCATTTTTGAGTTTGAGTGGAATGAATCTACTCAATTTGCGGCTATGATTGTGCTTTCCATGATTCCTGTAGGAATAGTAGGTGTTTTTTTTGAGGACCAGATTGAATCTTTTTTTGGCGGAAACATTCTATTGGTAGGAACCATGTTGTTGATCACCGCTTTGTTACTTGCCTTCACTTATTTCAACAAAAAAAACGAAGGAACTATCACATTCAAAAGCTCTTTTTTAATAGGATTGGCACAAGCCATTGCTATAATGCCTGGCATATCTAGGTCGGGTTCTACCATTTCCATAGCCTTATTACTTGGCATTAACAAAGAGAAAGCGGCTCGATTCTCCTTCTTAATGGTGCTTCCTCCAATTCTGGGCGCTATGTTGTTAAAAACTAAAGATTTCTTAGAAAACCCAGAGATTGCAGCTAATATCTCTGGCATGAATCTTTCGGTTGGATTTTTGGCGGCTTTTGTATCAGGCTTGCTGGCTTGTCAATGGATGATTTCTATTGTGAAAAAAGGAAAGCTCATCTATTTCGCTATTTATTGTGGAGTGGTTGGATTGCTCGCCGTGCTTGGAAGTCTACTATGGTAGATCCTATTCTCATATCGGAAATGGACTTCGAAAAAGGAGAAGTCTTTTTGGTAGATAAGCCACTGGAATGGACTTCGTTCGATGTGGTAAAAAAAATTAGGGGAAGGCTTAAAATAAAAAAAGTGGGTCATGCAGGTACTTTGGACCCATTGGCTACAGGCTTGCTTATTATTTGTGCGGGCAAAGCCACTAAAAAAATTAATGAATATCAGGATTTAGGAAAAACCTATACCGGTAAAATGGTATTGGGTAAGACCACCCCTTCAGTAGATTTAGAGACTGAGTTCGATAGTGAAAAATCTTACGAGCATATCACCGAACAGCAAGTAAATGAAGCGGCAGCCAAATGGACAGGAGATATTGTGCAAATTCCACCGATCTATAGTGCCATCAAAGTAGATGGAGAGAGAGCCTATAAAGCAGCTAGGCGGAAAGAAGAGATCAAACTCAAACCTAGACCAGTTCATGTGCCTGTGTTTGAAGTAGATTCCAGCAATTTTCCCGAGGTCAGTTTCAAAATCCAATGCTCTAAAGGAACATACATCAGAAGCCTGGTTCGAGACGTTGGGGAAGAGTTGGGCTGTGGAGCCTATATGTCTGAACTACGGCGTACTGCAATTGGTGATTTTCAAGTAGACGATGCATTTGTTTTAGAAGATTTTATTTCCCGATTGCAAAGAGATTAGATTTGCCGTCATAATTACACGCTATGGTCATTATTGAAGGACACCAAGCCATTCCCGATATTCAAAACGCTATTGTTACCAGTGGTACTTTTGATGGTGTGCACTTCGGTCATCAGAAGATTCTCAAGAAGATAGTTAAAACAGCTCGAGAACTTAATGGTAAAAGTGTAGTTCTCACTTTTTGGCCACATCCCCGGTTTGTTTTGTTTCCTGAGGAAAAGACTTTGAAACTACTTTCCACTTTTGAAGAGAAGGCACAATTACTGGAAGAAGTAGGAATTGACTACTTGGTTAAAGTAGAGTTCACCAAAGCCTTCTCTCAACTGTCTTCAGAGACTTTCATCCAGAACATGCTTGTTAAAAAACTGAAGACCAAGAAATTGATCATTGGTTACGATCATCGTTTTGGTAAAAATCGATCAGGCAGTTTTGAGTACTTGAAAGAAAATAGTGAGCGGTTCGGGTTTGAAGTCGAAGAAATTCCTAGACAGGATATCGACGATGTGGGAGTGAGCAGTACCAAAATTCGTCAGGCTTTATTTCACGGATCGGTAGACTTAGCAGCTGAGTTTCTTGGGCGCCAGTATAGCCTGACTGGCCAAGTGGTCAAAGGAAAACGAATAGGAACAAAATTGGGGTTTCCAACGGCCAATGTTCAGGTCAAAGAAGACTTTAAATTAATTCCAAAGGATGGTGCATACATCGTCCAAGTGAAAACTGGAGGCAAATGGCACAAAGCCATGCTCAATATTGGCATTCGACCAACGGTGGGAGGATTACACCGTGTCATTGAAACACACATATTTGACTTTAATGAGCAGATATATGACCAAACTATCCAAATCAATTTTGTGAAATACTTAAGGGAAGAGAAAAAATTTGATTCCTTAGAAGACCTAAAAGCTCAACTTCAGAAGGATAAAGTAGTAGCCTTGGAACTTCTTAAAGAATATTGATCCAGTTGTTGGAAGTTTGATGGGGGCGAACGCCTCAAAAACCTTAAGTTTGTAGTGTATCATTATACATTAAACAACAACTTACTGCTATGAACAAAATTGTAGCTGATGCTCAAGCCGCCATTGAAGGAATCAATCACGGTATGACGTTAATGTTGGGAGGCTTTGGTCTTTGCGGCATTCCTGAAAATTGTATTTCAGCCCTAAACGATAAAGGGATTTCCGATCTTACTTGTATCTCTAATAATGCTGGGGTGGATGATTTTGGTTTAGGACTTTTACTTCAAAAAAAACAAATTAAGAAAATGATCTCTTCTTATGTAGGAGAGAATGACGAATTTGAAAGGCAAATGTTGAGCGGTGAATTAGAAGTGGATTTGATTCCACAAGGTTCATTGGCTGAAAGATGTCGAGCGGGTGGAGCAGGAATTCCAGCTTTTTTCACTCCTGCAGGTTTCGGAACTGAAGTCGCAGAAGGGAAAGAAGTTAGAGAATTCAATGGCAAACCACACATTTTGGAATCGGCACTTACGGCGGATTTTGCAATTGTAAAGGCCTGGAAAGGAGATAAATTTGGAAACTTAGTTTATAAAGGAACTGCACGAAATTTTAATCCGCCTATGGCCATGGCTGGCAAGATTACGATTGCAGAAGTAGATGAATTAGTAGAGCCAGGAGAGTTGGATCCTAATTTCATACATACACCCGGCATTTTCGTTCAGCGCATTTTTCAAGGAAAGGATTATGAAAAGCGAATTGAGCAATTGACAATCAGGAAAATTGAAAATTGATCAATTTGAAAATGAGGAATGATAAGGAAAATATCGTTGTAGACTTGACTTTTCAATTTGCACTGGGCATAATTTCATTTGCTGAAAAACTGGAGTCAGAAAAGAAGTATGTAATTGCCAGGCAGATACTAAAACCAGGCACGTCAATAGGTGCAAATGTGCGTGAGGCACAAAATGCTGAGAGTAAGGCTGACTTTATTCATAAACTCAAGATAGCCGCACCTTCAATTCTTCAAATTAAAAAATCTTCAAATTATTTAAGGGATGTTAGATAAAACTGGAATTGCAAAACGAATAGCACAAGAATTACAGAATGGTTGGTACGTCAATCTAGGCATTGGAATTCCAACATTAGTTGCTAATTATATCCCAGAAGGGATTGAGGTAGAATTTCAATCTGAGAATGGCATTCTTGGAATGGGGCCATTTCCGTACGAGGGAGAAGAAGATGCGGATATGATCAATGCAGGGAAACAGACCGTTACACTGCTGAAAGGTGCATCTATTTTCGATTCATCGACCAGCTTCGCCATGATTCGTGGCCAACATGTTCAATTAACTGTTTTAGGTGCCATGGAAGTATCAGAAAACGGAGATATTGCCAATTGGAAGATTCCTGGCCGAATGGTGAAAGGGATGGGTGGAGCCATGGATTTAGTGGCATCTGCTGAAAATATCATAGTAGCCATGATGCACACCAACAAAGCAGGGGAGTCAAAAATATTAAAAAGGTGTACGCTTCCTTTGACTGGAGTAGGCTGTGTAAAGAAGATTGTAACCAATATGGCTGTTCTAGATGTCACGCCAAAAGGTTTCCAATTAATCGAAAGAGCGCCTGGAGTGTCTGTCGAAGATATTCAAAAGGCCACTGAAGGTACATTGATCGTTGAAGGAGAGATTCCAGAAATGAAGATATAACTTTTCCGAAGTTTGTTGTAAAAGATTAAAGCCAAGAGCAAGAAGACTGCCTAGTCTCCCTGCTTTTTTCTTTGAAAACCGAAATGATTACTGATTAGTCCACCTTCTTCTGCACTTGATTTTTATCTTGGCATTTATTCATTTTAGATTTTTTCAACATGAATCAGATAAAATCAAAAGGACTGTCTGAGTCCTGGAAGGAATAAAAAAATTACGATTACTGGAATGGACGAGTTTCTTTTTGATTCTGAGCTCATGATGGAAAAAGCGTTAAGAAATGAATAGCAGCCTTGAATTCTTTGCTTACTTTCTTTTTCAAGAAAGAAAGTAAGGCCAGCCGGCGAGGCGAAAGTATCGTTGAGATACAAGTAAGTTTTAAACTCTGTTTCATTGGATAGATTCTATTAAGGTAAGACGTATTTTGATCATTTCTGATTCTCCCTCAGCTTTACAAATTGATCAAGGATTAGACTATTGTGATTGATTCAAATATTCTGAATTCAAGGTGGTATTCTGTGACTATTCATCGACTCTTTCATGAAGGTTTTGTTTCTTTGCACCTCCATTACGCAGATAAAATCAGATGAAGAAATCAAAAATCAACATAGAGGTCACACTCGACGAACAGAATATTCCAGAAGAAATTCAATGGTCCGCTGAAGATGCTGGGGCTGAACAACAAAAAACCAAGTCTATCTCTATTGGTATTTGGGATGATAAAAAGAGAGATACTTTGATGCTCGATCTTTGGACAAAAGACATGAATACAGATGAAATGAAGCAGTTTCATATTAATCTTTTAGGCAGCTCTGCAAGTACACTTTTGTCTGCCACAGGTGATGAATTCATGTCGTCAGAAATCTCCAATCTTTGCGAAAAATTGGTGCAATACCTGAGTGAAAAGTAGTATGCATGCATAATTTTTCTCTAAAATCATTATTAGGTGCTTAATCAAGGCTGATTTTATTAAATTTTCTTTAATATTAGAGACACGAAATAGTTTTTTCGTAGCATGATGATCAGCAAAACACTTAATAATGATTAATATGAGTAAACTTTTTACTAAGCGATTTTATCTGAGTTTGGTACTCGGGGGACTAATTAATTTCGGTGCTCTGGCACAGACTACCATTTCAGGCAGTGTTGTAGATAGCAACACGAGAGAGACTTTGCTCGGTGTGAGTATCGTGGTGAAAGGCAAAGTTATAGGCACAATTTCGGACACAGATGGAAATTTCAAATTGAGCGTAAGTTCTGCGCCTCCTATGACCTTAGTGTTTTCGATGGTAGGTTATACTTCTACCGAAATTGAAATTAACGATGCCAATGTTCAAGGACTCGAAATTAGTTTGGAAGAATCTGCAATCTTAGGGCAAGAAGTAGTCGTATCTGCTTCGCGAGTTGAGGAAAGCATCTTGGAGTCTCCTGTCTCCATAGAAAAGTTAGATATTCTGGCTGTCCAAAATACAGCATCAGATGACTACTACAAGGGACTGGCGAACATTAAGGGAGTAGATGTAAATTCTTCTAGTATTAATTTTCAAATAGTAAATACAAGAGGTTTTGCCAGCAACGGTAATACAAGATTTGTACAACAAACGGATGGAATGGATACACAGGCTCCTGGTCTTAATTTTCCTGTAGGCAACCTAAATGGCCCTTCTGTTATCGATGTGGAAAGTTTGGAACTAATTCCTGGGTCATCATCTGCAATATATGGGGCCAATGCTTTCAATGGAATTCTATTAGTCAATAGCAAGAATCCTTTTGACTATCAAGGTCTAAGTGCTTATTATAAAGTTGGCGTAAATCACGTAGGATCTAACGCAGATCAGGATGCCGCAATGATGAATGAGATGGCCATTCGATATGCCAAGGCTTTCAACAACAAGTTGGCAGTAAAAGTGAATTTCTCTTATATGCAAGCAGATGATTGGCATGGTACTAGCGCATTTGATAGAAATGCTAGTATAAATCCTTTTCCAAATGAAGAGAACATCAGTGCGGACAGATTGCACTATATGGGAGATGAAGCCAATTTGAATATGAATATTTTAAGATTTAGTACCACAAGTGGAGGTTCAGTTGGATGGCAAACTCCGGCATCTTCAGGAGACGGTGTTTTTGAACCGGGCATAACAGCTTGGCAGTATTCTCAATCTGGATTTTTGCCCAATCATATCATTGCAGCACCTAGTTACGAGGAAAAATATATAGTTGATTACGGCGCGAAAAATTTAAAAGCAAATGCTGGTCTTTACTATCGATTGAATGATGAATTAGAATTGAGCTACTTGTTTAACTATGGTTTTGGAACTACTGTTTATACCGGAGCACAGCGGTATTCATTAAAGAATTTTGCCATTCAACAGCATAGACTACAGCTAAGAGGCGATAATTTTTATATAAGAGCCTATACCACTCGTGAAAACTCTGGAGATTCATTTATTGCAGAATTTTTGGCTAAGAGGGTCAATGATGAAAGATACGGAGGGGATGTATCTAACTACCTTACTACTTACCCTATATATTATCTTGAGTCTTTATATAATCAAGGATTTAGGCCAAGTGATGACCCCAACAATGTCACTTCCGATCAATCTTGGCAAGCGCATGAATATGCGATGGGCGTGATGGATGCCGCTTTTCCTTTAGATCCTGAATCAAAGCAATTCGAAGAATATAAAAACAAGGTAAGCGAAGGAGAAGTCCCTTTTGGACCAAAATTTAATGATAATTCTGGCATGTACCATGTGGAGGGTCAGTATGATTTTAAAAATCAAATTGATGCAATAAGTCTTCAAACTGGTGCGAGTTTTAGAATGTTTGATTTGAAGTCGAATGGAACTGTATTTGACGATTTAGGAGGGCGTACCATAAAAGAATATGGCGGTTATGCACAAGCTTCTAAAAAGATAGCAAATGATCGAGTTAATCTTTTAGCATCTGTGAGATACGATAAGAATGAAAATTTTGATGGTCAATTTAGTCCTAAATTGGCTGCTGTATGGACATTTATGGAAAGTCATAATTTACGCATCTCGGCGCAGAGAGGATTTAGAAACCCAACAAATCAAGGTCAGTATATTGATTTGGACATTATCTCTGCTCGTCTATTAGGAGGCCTTCCAAGAGTAAATGAAAAGTATAAACTAACTGAAAATAGCTACCCAGTCTCGGTGGTTAATGAATGGACGGACGCTTTGTTTGAATCCAATGGTAACCCATTTGACCCAGCTCTTGTAGATGAATATTTAACAGGAAATGAACTAACTGAATTTAATGCTGTTCAACCTGAAACTGTCAAGGCATTCGAAATAGGTTACAAAAGCTTGCTTTCGAATAATTTAATGATTGACTTGGTTGGGTATTATAATATATACAACAATTTCATTACTCAGATTCAGGCAAGAAAATACAGTGAATTGGCAGATGGAAGCCCAAATTATGCTTCTTTGATGCGAGGGTCTACATTGACTTTACTTTCTGACGGTAGTTTTGAAGGAAATACGGCACAATTTTATACGAACATTGATAGACAAGTAACAGCTCAGGGGGCTGCTATCGGTCTTACCTATAGTTTGTCAGGCGGATATACTATAGGAGGTAATTATAATTGGAATGTGCTGAATGATGAGGACAAACTAGCGGCAGAAGGTTTTATTTCAGAATTCAATACACCAGAGCATAAGTTCAATATTTCATTTGCAAACAGAAAATTGACGGAGAACTTAGGATTTAATGTCACTTACAGATGGCAAGATGCATTCTTGTGGCAATCCTCTTTTGCTATTGGAGAAGTGGAAGCATATGCTACATTGGACGCACAAGTCAGCTACAAAATCAGCAATTTGAAATCAGTTGTGAAATTGGGAGGGTCTAATCTGACTAATGATTTTTATAACACCAGTCTAGGTGGTCCAAATATCGGAGCGATATACTATGTATCCATCACATTTGATGAATTCATGAATTAAGACTTTAAAGATCAATACGCAAAGCTGACATCGTAGTAGAACTTTTACTTTGGTGTCAGCTTTTTATTTTTTAAATCGAATTATCCTAAAATGAAAACTAGCTATACGAATAAAATAATTGTTTCACTTCTATTATTCGTAGTTGTTTGTACTTCGTGCAATGACAACGATGACAAAAAAGAAAGTGTTCAACACCTAGAGACTTCAACTTTCCAATTTGGAAATGATAAAGATGAAATTCTCAATTTATTTGCTTTTGCGGGTATTGATCAATTAGACGATTACCTAACGCATGATGTAAAAATTTATGAGTTGGAATATAAAACGCAGTATTTAGGGGAAGAAATTATTGCTTCTGGCTTAGTGACTTTTCCTGATACTTCCGAACCCATGCCTATGCTAAGTTTCCAACACGGTACTATGGTTGGGCACGATGAAGCTCCAACAGTTAATCGTGATTATACATTATTAAGCAATCTGGCAAGTGCCGGCTATATTTTTCTAATTCCTGATTTTATAGGATTTGGTAGTTCAAGCGAAGTACTACACCCTTACTATCATGCTGATTTAACAGCAAATTCTATATTGGATATGGTCCAAGCAGCTGAGGAATTGGCCAAGCAAGAAGGCTTTGACTTTAATGGAGATTTGTATTTGGCAGGTTACTCTGAAGGAGGGTTTGCCACCATGGCAGCTCATAAAGCCTATGAGGAGCATCCTATAGATGGCATCAAGCTTATTGCTTCGGCTCCAGCATCTGGGGGATATGATGTCAAAGGAATGCAAGAATATTTTTTCAGCCTTGATACTTATCACCAGCCATTTTATCTAGCATATGTAGCTATGTCTTATTTTTCTACTTATTCAGATTGGACTCTTAGCTTAAGTGATATGTTTAATGAACCTTACGCGACTGATATCCCAAAATATTTTGATGGAAGCTATTCTGGAGGAGATATCAATGATAAGTTAACGAATGATGTGAATGAATTATTAACAGAGACATTTCTCGATGAGGTAGACACCAACGATAAATTTGATGAATTAAATGATGCTTTTGAAGAAAACAGCTTAGATGCTTGGGTACCAGAGATACGAATGATCATGTATCATGGCGATGCAGATATTACTGTACCCTATCAAAATTCGGTGGACGCTTATGAAAATATGATAACCCTAGGCACATCTAGTGATATCTTGTCGTTTATTTCAATTGAAGGAGGGACACATGGCACTGGTTTTTTCCCTTATGTAGAAGATTTTATTAAGAAGTTTGATGAGCTGAAATAAGTGATTTCAGATTTCGTTACTACTGAGCGGACAAAATTCTGTGAAATGAAATTTGTTATGCATACATACTATTATATATATTTTATTTAAATTGGATGACTTAATTCAATTTTTGAAAACAAAATTCTACGAAATGAATACACTTGACAAACTATTTAGAGTTATGATGCTGACGCTTTTATGCGGATTAGCACTGTCATTCACAGCTTGTGATGACGATGAAGATGATGAAGAAGAAGCAACGATGACGATTTATGAACTAGTATCAGCTGATAGTGATCTTAGTGACTTAAAAAGTTATATTGATGCTGATGCAGAATTGAAAGGATATGCCGAGGGTACAACTACTCACACTTTATTTGCTCCGAACAATGCGGCATTTACAAAATTAGAAGCAACATTAGGTAGTTCACTTGATATAGTAGCTCCAGATATTGTAAAAGCTACCATGCTTTTTCAATTTGTAGCAGATGATGTCTCTAGCGATGAGCTTGTGAATGGTTCATTTGAAACTTTGCAAGGAGAAAACATTGTTGGAAATGGCGATGGTACTATTGCTACCGGTGGATCTGATGATGCAGTAGAGGTACTAGAGGCTGATATAGCTGCTACTAACGGTACTGTACACGTTATTGAAACTATTCTTATTCCTCCAACACTATTCGCAACAATTGGGGTTAACTTGGGTAAACTATCTCAGCCTATTTTGTTAGGCGCAGACTTTACAATTTTGGCTTCAGCTATAGCAAAAGCTGACACTTATGCAGCTGAAAATGAATTGACTACTCTGACTTCAATTTTGATTGGGGAAACAGCTTACACAGTATTCGCGCCTTCTAATGCAACATTTGAAGCAGGAAGTATTACTGCAGATACCTATACTGCTCAGCAGTGGTATGGTATTATTGCTAATCATGTAATAGTGGGAAGTGTAGCAGGTTCTACATTGGAGACATGTGATGAGTTTAGTACTTTGTATACCTTGGATGGAGTTAATTTCGGTGCTTTAGAAATTTTCAATAATACAGATGTAGTTGAAGCGGACAATGGTATCGGTGTTTATATCGATTCTAATGGAGACGTAGATTGTACGTTGGCTGATTCGGGGGCTTCCCTAACTAATTTGGATGCAGAAGTAGCAATTGCAGATGCATTTGAGGCGTCAAATGGAATTCTTCATGTGATTGCGGGTGTTCTTGCACCTTAAGTAAGACTTATATAATAATTTTAAACCCTGGCGAATTTCGTCAGGGTTTTTTTGTGTCCTGCTTATAGGAGCAATTGAAACGGACTGCTAACACAAGTATAAAATGTTATGCATGCATACTATATTTTGGAAAATCTTCTGTATTTTAGAGGAATGAAAACTGACCCAAAATGGCTTCCTTCTGAAGTGGTTTCAACACGCCTACTCCATCAGAGTTACTCCTTCGAGAACTCTGATGTCTTTGAGAGATATTCTCAGAGTCCCTTACAGGTGACTCTGAGGAGAAGTAACTTTGTTTGGAAATGGACTCTGATTGCTGATGTTGTCCAGTTGATTTTTGGGCATAAAAAAAGGGTCTCTGAATCAGAAACCCTTTCGCTATCTGGTGGTGATGAGTGGGCTCGAACCACCGACTCACGGATTTTCAGTCCGATGCTCTACCAACTGAGCTACATCACCGCGTTAACGAGGCACAAAAGTAAAAATAATTGTTAATGCGGCAAACATTTTAGAAGATATTTGAAATAAAAAAATAGGGAGAATATGACATGGATTTTACAAGTAGTTTTTGTGGCGGTTGTAGCTGTTCCGATCTACTTTTTAATACGAAGAATTAAGCAAATCAGAAGTAATATTTTGCTTGGTAAAGACTTGGATCGTTCGGATCGGCCAAGTGATAGATGGAAGGCCATGTTTTTGATAGCCTTCGGTCAAAAAAAGATGTTTAAAAAGCCCATTCCTGCCTTTTTGCATTTGCTGATTTATGTTGGATTCCTTGTGATCAACCTTGAAGTTCTTGAGTTTTTGATTGATGGATTGCTTGGGACGCACAGAATATTTGCGCCATACTTGGGGTCATTTTATAATGTAGCCATGAACTTCTTCGAGTTGCTAGCCTTTGGGGTGCTTATTTCCTGTATTGCCTTTCTGATTCGAAGAAATGTGATCAAGGTGCCAAGATTCACCAAACCCGAAATGAAAGGATGGCCTGCGTTGGATGGTAATCTGATTTTGATCATTGAATGTGTGTTGATGTTCGCTATTCTAAAAATGAATGCAGCAGATCAGGTATTACAAAGCAGAGGGGTTGCAGGGTATGTGGATACTGGAAACTTGATGATTTCTAGCCTATTCATTCCGTTGTTTCAAAATTATTCAGATGGCTTTTTGATAGTCATTGAGAGAGGAGCCTGGTGGTTCCATATCATTGGCATTTTTGCTTTCGCTGTCTATGTGACTTACTCTAAACATCTTCATATCTTTTTAGCATTCCCTAATACCTATTATTCCAATCTGGAACCAAAGGGTAAAATTCAGAATATGGATGCAGTGACCAATGAAGTCAAATCCATGCTGGGTATGCCTGTAGAGGGAGCAGGAGATCCTCCTGCCGAAGTAGGAACTTTCGGAGCGAAAGATGCTACAGATTTGAGTTGGAAGAGTTTGATGGAAGCTTATTCTTGTACAGAGTGTGGAAGATGCACAGCAGAATGTCCAGCCAATCAAACCGGAAAGCTGCTTTCTCCACGTAAAGTGATGATGGACACCCGCGATCGAATAGAAGACATAGGAGCGGGTAAAGGAGAAGGAAAGGCCTTATTAGGCGACTTTATTACTAAAGAAGAAATCAATGCCTGTACGAGCTGTAATGCCTGTACAGAGGCATGTCCTATTAATATTGATCCATTGTCCATTATTTTGGAAATGAAGCGCTATGTAGCCATGGAAGAGTCTGGCTCACCAGCCTCTTGGAATTCTATGTTTTCCAATATTGAAACCAATTTTGCCCCTTGGAAATTTTCTCCAACCGATAGGTTCAACTGGGCACAAGATTTAAACGACAAAAACTAAGCAGATGAGCGAAGCGATAAAAGCACCTACAGTAGCAGAATTACAAGCCAAAGGAGAAACTCCTGAAATATTGTTTTGGGTCGGATGTGCAGGGTCATTCGATGACAGATATAAAAGAGTGACTGTTGCCTTTACAAAAATCTTAAACAAGCTTAATGTCAACTTTGCCGTATTGGGCCCTGAAGAAAGTTGTACAGGGGATCCTGCCCGTAGAGCTGGAAATGAGTTTTTGTTTCAGATGCAAGCCATGGCCAACATCCAATTGTTGGATATGTATCAGGTGAAGAAAATTGTGACTGCCTGTCCTCACTGTTTTAATACTTTGAAGAATGAGTATCCTGATTTAGGTGGCAATTATGAAGTCATTCATCATACCACCTTTTTGCAAGAACTTTTGGATGAAGGCAAATTGAAAGTAAGTGGAGGTTCATTTAAGGGACAAAAAATCACTTATCATGATTCTTGTTATTTGGGTCGAGCCAATGATATCTACGAAGCACCTAGAAATGTATTAAAATCACTGGACGCAGATTTAGTCGAGATGAAAAGGTGTAAGACTAAGGGTCTTTGTTGCGGAGCTGGTGGTGGACAGATGTTCAAAGATGCTGAGTCAGGAGACAAAGAAATCAATATCGAACGTACGGAAGAGGCTTTGGATACTGGAGCCAAGGTAATTGCTTCTGGCTGTCCATTTTGTATGACCATGCTATCGGACGGTGTGAAAAGCAAAGAAAAGGAAGCGGAAGTTCAGGTAAAAGATATAGCAGAGCTGCTTGATGAAGCTATGGATTAATCCGTACACAGCTGATCGATCAGGGCTTGAGCGAGAGTGAGTCCTGTATCCAGTGCAAATTGCCAGTCTTGGCAAGCCGCATCGGTATTTCCTAAATCATATTGAACGGTGCCTCTATTGAGAAATGCTTCTCCATAATTAGGACTTATAGCAATGGCCGCATTAAAGTCCTTTAGTGCCATTGGGCTATTGCCAATAGTGAAATAAGCAAATCCTCTTTGGTAGTAGGCATCTGCATTTTTGTTGTCCAATGAGATGGAAATATTGAGATCAGTGATCGCACTTTCATTCTCGCCCAATTCTGACAAACAGGAACCTCTAAGGAAAAAGAATTCAGGGTTGGTGCCATTTGTTTTTTCAAGATCATTGAACATGTCTAATGCTTCTTCCAAATAGCCTTCTGAGAGCAGTCCATGCGCTTGATCCATAGATGGGTTCTGTGATATCTCGCCAAATGATGAGACCAAAACAACTACTACTAGTAATATTTTCATAAACCTTCGTTTTTATCCAGAGCTCAAGTGTAATTTCCATGAAATAATATGGATTACCAATTAACTTGCTATTGAATGGTTGTAATCAAAACGAGATGAAAGGAATTAAGTTGATGAAGTTTATTTTTAGTTTGTTAATCCTCTTTCCTGGTCTTGCCAGTGGCCAAAATCTAGATAGAATTTTAGAAACTCACTTTGAAGCCATAGGACAGGAAAATCTAATGGCGATGAGATCTATTTTTATGGAAGTGCGTGAAATGGATGGATTCAAAGAAGGAAAAAAATATCAGATCACTAAAAAAGCTCCCAATAAAATAAGAATAGAAGGAACGTATAAAGAACTCTCATTTGTAAATGCTTTTGATGGAAAAACAGCTTGGACTATCGCGCCATGGACTGGTGTGCTTTCAGCTCAATTGATGACGGATCGGGAACGTCATTTGTTTTTAATGAATGCAGGAATAGGTTCTCCCCTTTATGATCACGGCTTAGGAAATACACTTGCAGTGATTGGGTCGGAGCGATCTGACGATGCTAATCATTATGTAATTCGCTCCACGATGCCTTCTGGTTTTTACGTGGACTATTTATTAGATAAAAAAAATCATTTAATTCATTTAGCGAGAGTGTATAAAGAAGATGAACCTGAAAAGGTTGAGGTGGAAGTGATTTTTAAAAATTACAAAAACCTTGGAGGTGTGTCTGTTCCTTTTGCATTTGAAAACAGGAGCGAACGATCAATTTTCGACATAGTGATTGATGATATTATTTTTGGGCAGGGCGTCCCAAATAGTTTTTTTAATAAACCCGAATGATATGTGCGCTATTTTGACTCCCATTCAAAATAGTGCACATTGTTAATGTTAGACTTATTGATCGGTAATAATTGCTGATTGGATAGACCAAGCAAAATCTACTTGAACTTTGTCTACAAAATAAGGGTCATCCATACTGATGTATTCATCTGCACTATATACCACGCTGGAACTGCTGGTCGCCAGCGAATGACAACTCATACAGTTGGTTTGCACACCATAATCATAATTAGGGTTTAGCTGATTTTCACGTTTGGCAAAAGTGCCTTTTCCAAATCCAGCCTCTAAGAATGGGTTAAACCCAAAAATGGGTTCAACATCTTGATTGGTTCCTCCCACAATAGGTTGATTAGGCCAAACCATCGCATAACCTGTAGATACTCCATAATGAGCTGCTGCTGCAGATAGTCCAGTAGGACGAATGGATGCGGCCGTAGTCGAACTAGGAGCCAAAGGAGTATTGGGATTTGGTGCCCAATAAAAGGTCTGCCATGTCCAATTACTGATTTCTTTGCTGGTAACATGCATGGCGACCAAAAGAGCTACATCTCCAGCTTTTGCCGTATCACCTTGCACAGCACTTTGTTGCTCATTGAGATATTTAGCCATTTCTGCATCTACCTCAAAGTTGATAAAATCGTTCAAGTTACAAGTAGAGGCAGGTGTTGGGTCATCTCCTCCATTCACTGGCACTAATACTTTGCCTGATTCTTGCCCATTATTTACATCTACAAATATGTAGCTATCCCATACCTCAGGCCCAAATGGTTTGGGGGTGTCTGGAGGGCCTGGCCAAGCTGGAATTCTGATAAAGTCATCTTGTTTACTGCCAACATAATAGGTCGGCTTTATTGTAATAGCATCACTTGGGAAAGCGGGTATTTTGCCGATTGTTCCTGGCTTTTTATAGGAATCTAAAACAGATTTTTTAAAAATTTGATTTTGAATTGCATAGTTGGCAGCACTTGGGTTGTATGAAACAGTTACCCAAAAATTGGTGCCAAAATCCAAACCAGCTGTAGTGTCAACGCCAGCCTGTTTAGCTAAAGTAGCTGAATGCTCAAATTGCTTAGGTTTTTGAAGCATCGTTCGCTCTGTTTTTTGGAGCTGTAGACTATTTTGTTTAACGATGGATTGCATTTCACCTAGTCCAAGCCATGTTTCAAAAACTAACAATGGATTTCCATTGTAGCTTTGATCAGTTGGTGAGGTAAGACCAGCCCAGATTCCCCAAGCGTGTGCATAAATGGATAAAGTATCCCGTTCAGCTAACCATTGATAAATCAATGTAGAATCTTCGGGAAAGTTAAAGCCTGGATCTTCAGTTGTTGGTAGGGGTACTGGAGTAATTTGATTGATGTTCTCCAATAATTGGCTTTCGGGACTGTTATTGATAGGCGTCGGTTTGTTACAACTCAGCAGTATCAAATGTAAAATCAGGGCTAATACCAAGCCCATGGGCCATAGACGGCCTAGGTTAGATAGTTTCATGAAAAATAAGTTAGGTTTACAATAAGAATTAAGTTAGGTTATTTTGTGATTATTCCAAAATAATTTCCTCCTACCATCAACATAACTTTTAACTTGAACTATCCATCAATTGAGCATGAATGGACAAAACTTGGGGGATTATTAGTTTTTTCCCATCATTGTTAAGAATGAAATCAGCTAATTCACTTCTAGTTTCTTCATTCACCTGTTTGTCAATGATCCCTTTGATTTCTTCTATGCTACGATGAGGGTCTCTTTTTTGTACTCTTTGAATTCGTGTCTCTATAGGAGTATAGACATTAATCATTACATCCAATTGTTTGTAAGACCCAGATTCTATCATTAATGCTGCTTCCTTTAGTACATAAGGAGCATCCCCTTGTGATTTGATCCATGTTTTAAAATCTTCGCCTACCAGAGGGTGTACGAGACCATTAATTTTTTTTGTTTTTTCCGCATCGTTAAAGATTGCGTTAGCCAAATAAGGACGGTTGAGTTTTCCGTCTTGGTAGGCTTCTTCACCAAATAGGTCCGTAATACTAGATATTAAGCCTGTATGATGTTGCATTAAAAATTTAGCCCTATCATCCGCTTGATACACAGGAATATCTAGAATTTTAAAAATTTCACAAACTGTTGATTTGCCAGAGCCTATACCACCGGTGATACCGACAATTTTCATTTGGAATCTTTGAAGGTCAACTTGATTCGATCTGAGGCGAGTACAATGTCAAGTGCCTTTTCGTGGGCATACATGAGGATGGGTGCGACCGTAGAATCATTCATATTTCTCATAGAATAATCTGCAGTAACACTAAAATCTGAAGCACTAACTTCTTCCTCGTCATCTTCTTTTATAGTATAATAAAGAGCAATGCTACTTTCGGATAGGTAGGCTGAAGAGTCTTCTGGGAAATCCAAGATCTCTATGGGAATGTTGATTTCTCTTGCGAGGTATTTTGAAACCTCAAACTTTACTGTAGCTTCTGGTGGAACCACTTTGACATGCTCGCCTACGAAGTAGGTCAATTCTTCTTCGAAGTTTCCATCTATACTCATATTGCTGAAATCGAGTTGAACGTATTCAGGCATTTGGTTCATGGTAGATTTAGGGCCTGAAACCACGGCGCTATCGACGTTGCAAGAAATTGAGCTGATCATTCTGTAAGATTGGGATAGTGGAATTGAAATACTATCTATATATACAGGTAGTTTTTTTGTGACTTTCTCTTCGATATTAAAAAATAGTGTGTCTGTAACTACATAAATCAACCGTAGCCCATCCAGTTGATCTGAAATCATCGGAATCAAACTTGATCGGGTAAGGAACTTAATTTCAGTTGGATTATCCAAGGGGATATTGATAGGTGTAGCATTTATTCGTAAGGTCTTTCGAATCAGATTCCAACCACCACTTGTTACATCAATTTTAATTTGTTTAGCCAAGGGATTAATCACAACGACACTATCTTCAGCAAATGTGTAAGATAACGGATAGTCTACCCGTGTGTCATAAGATTTGTTCATGGCATTAAAAAACCAAAAGGTAGTTGCTCCTAATATTGAGAGTACAACTACCTTCCAGTTATCTTTTAATCCAGGTAATAAAAACCTAAATATTCCCATTCAGTTTATTTGTTCATAAAAACAATTAGCTCGCTAACTTCTTGGAATTTTCCATCGAGATAGAAGATTTTTCTATCTTCATTTTAGCGCCTTTGTCTATTTCTAAAGTTACGGTAGAGTCGTCTACTGACAAAATTTTACCATGGATTCCTCCAATAGTAACCA
Organism: Reichenbachiella sp.; assembly: GCF_039969095.1. Taxonomy (GTDB): domain Bacteria; phylum Bacteroidota; class Bacteroidia; order Cytophagales; family Cyclobacteriaceae; genus Reichenbachiella. Next base: position 147,070 of record NZ_JBDVOL010000003.1, on the reverse strand, counting down.
CTTGATCTCCTTTCGAAACTCCCTCTGAGAAAGATTTTTGATCCTTCTGCTTTTTTTGCTGGGGTCGAATGAAGAAGAAATAGAAGATGACTACCATGACACCAATCATGATCAGATTTGAATAACCTGCGCCACCTGCAGCTGCTTGTAATAATATGAAGTTTAACATGCTTCGTTAATTGTTAAAAAATGAATGAAGAACTTAAGACGGTGTGTCAGCATCTTTAGGTGCTGGAGTCACATTAGCCTTGATTTTGATTCTTTGTTGTTTTGGGTATGTATTCGAAGTGATAGTTACCGTTTTGTTTTGAACGCCTGGCTTCTTTCTACTGTTGAATTTCACTTTGATTTCACCTTTTTCACCCACACCAATTGGTTCTTTTGGCCATTCAGGAACGGTACATCCACAAGATCCTGTAGCGCTTGAAATGATCAACGGAGCATCTCCAGTATTGGTAAAAGCAAATACATGCTCTACTACGTCTCCTTCATTGATGGTTCCGAAATCATGAGATTCTTCGTTGAAAGCAAATTCAGGAAGTGGACCTTCTGGCTTAACTGCAGGTTCTACTTTTTCGTTTGCATTTGGTTTAACTACTCTTTTAGCAGCAGTTCCTGATCCTTCTAGTTCAGCAACTCTACCTTCAAGCTTAGCAATTCTACCTTCTACATCTGCATTTGAACATCCAGTGGCTATCATAGCCAATACTGCCAAGAATGCAGGAATCATTTTTATATTTTTCATAACTAGTATGTTTAATTGAAATTGTTATTAGAATTAAATAGAGGTAAAGTTAAAGAAGGAATGACAATCGATTGAGTGATTTTTCAATCCTTAACAACTATTTAACAAAATTGATAATTTGATGGATCAGGCTTCTTCACCTTTGATTTTTGTGATCAGACCATTGACATCATCTAGTAGTCTTTCGGCCTTTTCTTTGGCATCACTTACGATTTTGTCGCCTTCTGATTTGGCTTCATTGTCACTTAGTTCTTTGCCGTCGATAAACTCTTTTACGATTTCATCCAATTTTTTGCTGTACTTGTCCAGCTGATATGAAAGTTTGTCTCTCGTGTTTTCTCCCTTGTCTGGAGCATAAAGAATACCTAAAATGGCACCAGCTGCTGCGCCAGTTAAAAATGCTAAAAAGGAATTCGAATTTTTACTCATAATTATTTGTTATCTAGCAGTCCTCGTCCACTTTTCTTGATTTGGCCATCCTTTTGTAATTCTACAGAAAGAACATCTAAAAGGCCATTTACAAACTGTTTACTCTTAGGCGTACTATAAAGTTTCGATAATTCAATATATTCATTAATCGTCACTTTTACAGGAATGGATGTGAAATGAATCATTTCGCCAATGGCCATTTCTAATATAATCCTATCTGTAAGAGCTACCCGATCAATTTCCCAGTTTTTTGATTTTTCTTCTATCAGTTTTTCGTATTGCTCTTCCTGATCGATGGCTAAATCGTAAAGCTCTTTCAAAAATAACAAATCCTCCTCCCAGTTTTTAGAAAGTTCCATCAATAATGGTTCACTTTCTTCACTTTCGATAGATTTCGCCGTTTTCAATACCATACTTTTCAATATAGGCTTGTTTTCGCTCCATCCTAAATCCAACGCTTCGAAGTAATCGTTGATATTGTCATTTTTGAAAATGATTGATTTGTACAAGGTCTGCACAAATTCTTGATCTTCTTCCAAGTTGGCTTTCGCCAAATTATCGTACTCTATAAAAAACTCTTGAGGTTTGATGTATTCCTTGTACCACGCTCTAATAAGATCAGTGTCCCAAGCTACATTTTTCCTAATTCGCTCTTCTTCTAATGCTTCAAAACTTTTGAGTTTGTTGATCACAATATTCTTAGCAATATTGTCGTGGGTGTTGTTCTTTTTGCGTTTTTCTGTGGCAATCAATTCTTGTATTTCAACTACGATATACAAGAATTTTATATAATCATCATAGATGGAAGTAATACCCGCCAGTAGTCTTTTTTTGAAATGATCCTTATTGGCTACGAGCTTATTTAAGTAAGACTGCTGTTGAGCTTTTATCAGCTTAACGATCTCTGGTTTGGTGTCTTCTGGAATAGCATCTGCACCTTTATGAATCAGCGCGTCGAAGGCTTTTCCAGTGGATTCGCGATCCTTGGTCAACTCTTCTTTGTCCTGAACCTCCATGGAGTTTAGGTCAGGTAAGAAGTGGTCTTCCGCCTCTTTTTTACAAATGTTGAATTCGGCTTCTCGGGCGGTATGATAAGCGAAGATGGCTTGCATACCTTTAATACGTAAAGAACGTCTGTTTAGCATTAAATCAAAGTTTTGAGTGATCCAAAGATCACTCTGGTAATTTATAATGGCAATTTGTTATTTCCAATTGCAGCAATTCTGTTTTCTGCGATTTGAATAGCTGCTGCCTGTGGTGTTGCTCCAGACTCGGCACACAATTCGAATACCTCTAAGGTAGTGTCGTAGATGCGCTCGGTTTGATTCATCACTCTGTCTCTATTATAGTTGCCTTCATATTCATAGTATACATTGGTAATACCTCCTCCATTGATTAGAAAATCAGGGGCATATAAAATACCCTTATTAACCAATGCTTTGCCATGAATTTTTTCGTCAAGCAATTGATTGTTGGCTCCACCAGCGACTATGTCACAGTTGAGCATTTCAATACTTTCATCATTTAAAGTGCCTCCCAAAGCACATGGCGCATAGATGTCAAAATTAGCGTTGAACACCTGATCTGCTGCTACTACTTCCACTGGGAATCGGTCAGTCACTTTTTTAATTTTATCTTCAAAAATATCTGAAATCATCACTTGGGCATTTTCTTTGACCAAATTTTCAATCAGATAAGTTCCTACATTTCCGGTTCCTTGTACCAAAACTTTTTTTCCTTCAAGCTTTTCAGAACCATAGGCTTTCTTAGCTGCTGCTTTCATTCCCATGTACACGCCATAAGCAGTGACTGGAGATGGATCGCCTGAACCACCCATGAAATCTGGAAGGCCTGTTACATAAGGAGTTTCCATTCTGACATATTCCATGTCTTTGGTACTCATGTTTACATCTTCAGCTGTCCAGTATTTACCACCTAGACTATTTACAAATTTGCCAAACCTCCTCATCAAAGCTTCATTTTTCAGCTTTCTAGCATCACCAATCAAAACAGCTTTTCCTCCACCAATATTTAAACCCGCAATGGCATTTTTTAGCGTCATGCCTCTGGATAATCTCAATACATCGGTCAATGCTTCCATGTCAGAAGCATAATGCCACATCCTAGTTCCTCCCATGGCAGGCCCTAGAACCGTATTGTGGATGGCAATGATAGCTTTCAACCCTGTAGCTTTGTCGTGACAAAAAACTACCTGCTCGTGATTCATCTCTTCTATTCCTGAGAACAATGACACTTCTTCTTTTTTGAGTGGTTCGTTCACCTCTATCATATTTTTGGGTTTATGATTGTTAATGTTGTTGGGTACTGAAAATAAGCGCAAAGTTAGCCGATTTTTAATCAGATCAAGAAAATTAGTAATTGATTAATTTAGATTTTATATACTGCCTTCTGGCGAAATATTAATCGAACATATTGTCAACTTTCAAAAAATATTGCCGTTTGAACTTTGTATTATTGCATTTTGAAAGCATTTTTTCAGCCATTCTGAATGAAAGATCTCGCACATCTGAATAAGTATTTTTTTAAGTATAAGTATCATTTGATACTGGGTACTGTGTTTATTATTATTTCAAATTTATTTGGGGTGATTCCGGCTGTAGTGGTTAGGCATTCATTTGATTTGATTCAAGGAAGCTTTCAGACCTATAACGGATTTGAAGGATTCGAACTGCAGCGGGATACATATGATCTGTTTGCTTCGAGTATTTTGATTTTTGGATTGGTCATTTTGGCCGCAGCCATACTCAAAGGGATATTCATGTTCTTTATGCGTCAGACAATCATTGTAATGTCGAGGCTGATAGAATATGATCTTAAAAATGAAATTTACACGCATTATCAAACACTGCCACTCAGCTTTTATCGAAAAAATAATACAGGTGATTTGATGAATAGGATCTCTGAAGATGTGAGTAGGGTACGCATGTATGTAGGCCCTGCCATCATGTATGGGATCAATTTGTTCACCATGTTTTTAATTGTCATTCCATTCATGTTGTCCATCAATGTGGAGTTGACCTTGTATTCGTTATTGCCATTGCCCTTTCTTTCGTTCAGCATTTATTATGTAAATAATATTATCAACAAACGTTCAGAGGAGATTCAGGAAAGCCTTTCTGACTTATCTACCTTCGTACAAGAAGCTTTTTCAGGCATTCGAGTAATCAAAGCATTCGTTCGGGAGCAGGATTACAACCATAAGTTTTCTGTAGCTAGTAATGACTATAAAAAGAAGTCACTGCGATTGGCATTTGTGCAGTCGCTCTTTTTCCCGCTGATCATGAGCCTTATTGGATTAAGTGTGATTCTTACGGTGTATGTAGGTTCTATTGGAATTTTGCAAGGAGAGTTGAGTACGGGTAATATTGCGGAATTTGTAATTTATGTGAATATGCTTACCTGGCCTGTGACAGCCTTGGGTTGGATCACAAGTATTATTCAGCGGGCGGCGGCCTCACAGCGTCGTGTCAATGAATTTCTCCATACTAAAAATGATATTGTATCGGATAAAAATATTGAAAAAGACATTGCCGGTGACGTCGTATTTGATCAGGTGGCATTCACATATCCTGACTCAGGGATAGAGGCACTGAAAGGTGTTTCATTCGAGGTCAAGGCTGGAGAGTCTATTGCGATCATAGGGACGACTGGATCTGGCAAAAGCACTATTGCCAACTTGCTATGCAGAATGTATGATGTATCAGACGGTGGAGTGAAAATTGATGATATTCCCATCAAAGATTATTCGCTTTCTACCGTCAGGGGGAATATTGGTTATGTGCCTCAAGACGTGTTTTTATTTTCAGAATCCATTGCGGACAATATAGCATTTGGTAATCAAAAACTGACTGAATCTCAAATTAGAGAAGCAGCAGACCATGCCGACCTAACAAATAATATTGATCGTTTTCCAAAAGGATTTAAAACCATGCTGGGAGAGCGGGGTATCACTTTGTCTGGAGGACAGAAGCAAAGAGTATCCATTGCTCGGGCCATAGCGCGTGAGCCCAAGATTTTGATTATGGACGATTGCTTGTCTGCGGTAGATACTAAGACGGAGAATAGTATTCTCAATAGTATGAAAAAAATAATGGTCGGTCGAACGACAGTTATTATTTCTCATCGAGTGTCCTCTGCCCAGTTGGCAGATAAAATCATAGTCTTAGATGACGGTAAAATCGTGGAACAGGGCTCTCACAAAGAGTTGATAGCCAAGGAAGGTACATACCAATCGCTTTATCAGAAGCAAATTCAAGGAGAAGAACTATCAGATACAGTGGTTTGATTTTGAATGGAAAGTTTGATTGATTAACCTTACATCCAAACAGACCACATCATGCGCATTTCAATTTTATTCTTCTTAGTCACCTTATCATTTTCTCTTTATGCCCAAAAAACAATGGTTCATTGCGGAGAACTTATCGATGGTTATTCGAGTGAGCCTCGCAAAGAACAAACTATAATCATTGAAGGAGAAAGAATTTTGGAAGTCATAAAGGGCTACGCTGTGCCTACTCCAGATCTACAATTGATTGATTTGAAATCCTATACCGTTCTTCCTGGATTTATTGATATGCATGTACACCTAGAGCAGGAAACGGGAAAGAATAAGTACATGAATAAATTCACCCAAAATCCAGAAGATAAGGCTTTTGAGTCTGTGGTGTATGCAGAAAGGACTTTGATGGCGGGATTTACAACCGTCAGAGATTTGGGCGGTTCTGGTGTTAATATTTCATTGAGAAACGCCATTAACAAAGGACTAATAGATGGGCCAAGGATATATACCGCAGGAAAGGCTTTGGGCGTGACTGGAGGTCATGCAGATCCGACCAACGGATTTAGCAAAGAACTAATGGGAAACCCTGGGCCAAAAGAAGGTGTTGTAAATGGGGTTGAAGATGCTAGACAAGCTGTACGTCAACGATATAAGAATGGCGCAGACTTGATTAAAATTACTGCAACTGGTGGAGTTTTAAGTTTGGCGAAAAATGGAACTGGACCTCATTTTCAGGAAGATGAAATTCGAGCCGTCGTTGAAACGGCCAAAGACTATGGGTTTCATGTTGCTGCTCATGCACACGGAGACGAAGGTATGAAACGAGCGGTTAGAGCAGGTGTGACTACTATCGAGCACGGCACTTATATGAGTAAAGAGACCATGCAGTTGATGAAAGAGCGCAATACTTATTTTATCCCCACACTATTGGCTGGAGCATTTGTTGCCGAGAAAGCTGAAGAAGAAGGCTATTACCCGGAGATTATAGTTCCAAAGGCAGCTGCCGTTGGCCCTCAAATTTTTGATACCTATAAGAAAGCTGTAAAATTTGGTGTTCCCATAGGTTTTGGAACAGATGCTGGTGTTTTTCTGCATGGTGATAATGGAAAAGAATTTGAGCTGATGGTAGCAGGTGGAATGGCTGAAATGCAAGCGATCAAATGTGCTACCTCTATTAATGCTTCCATACTAAAAGAATCGGAAAATATTGGTGGTATTAAGAAAGGGGTTTATGCAGATTTAGTTGCTGTGAAAGGCGATCCCATTCAAGACATTACGGTTTTACAATCGATTCCTTTTGTAATGAAAGGGGGGAAAGTCTATAAGAATGAAAACTAGTTATTTAGCGAACATCTCAACAATCACAGAATTATCTTCGTATAGTTTTTCAAGAGTAAAATCTTGAAGTTTTAGGCCTCTTTCTTCTGCAAGTAATTGTAGTTTAGTTTCTACTTTTTCGGTGTTGGGCATCACTAACGGATGCATGGTTAAAGCTGCTTGAAATGTAGTAAGCCCTTCAACCTCTAAAACCGTTAGTCCGCTTGGGATCATAGAAACTTCGTCTTCAAGTAGTACGCCTACAAATCTTCTGCTTTCATACTCACCTAGTGTGTCATCTTTATAATTGATAATTGAAAGTGTGCCTTTCAATTGGCCACTGGCTATATATCCTTTCATTTCTTCAAACAAAAAATGTTCCTCTTTGGAGGTTAATCGACCATTAATCTCTTTTCCAGCTAGGCTGTATATATTATTCCTTGACACTGCAGTCTGTACTTCTTCGAACCCACCTAAATTGAAATAGATAGTAAGTAGAATGACAAAAAGGGCTGTAAACGAGGCAAACCAATAAATATATTTTTTCGACAAAGTGCTGAGTGGCATATTACTATAGTTAATTTGTAAAGCTAAATAATATTGAGGTTGGGGAATGAAAAGAAACAAAAAAAGCAGACCATAAGTCTGCTTTTAGTGACCTCGCCAGGATTCAAACCTGGAACCTCCTGAGCCGTAATCAGGTGCTCTATTCAGTTGAGCCACGAGGCCAAATATTTCAGCAAATATAGTTGAGTCTATTATTTTGACTCAACCATTTAAAAGTATTTTCAATAAAAAAAAGACCACTGTTGCTGTGCCGTAGTACTTGATGACCAACCAGCGATTCTGTATATCATGCCACCAGAGTACCACCCAAGGTTTGTATAATAATCCTACCAGTAGTATAGCCAATGAACTATAACCTAGAAAGGAAGTGATATGTATAGTCGCTTCCAAAAAGCTGTATTACAGCGAACGTTTGATCTCTCTTTGTTCGAATCCTTCAATCACGTCACCTACTTTGATGTCGTTGAATCCTTTGATCGAGATACCACATTCGTAACTGTGTTTCACTTCGGCCACATCGTCTTTGAATCGTTTCAATTGTCCGATTTCACCTTCGTAAGTCACAATACCATCTCTAATCAATCGAATGCTATTCGCACGTTTCACATATCCGTCAGTCACGTAACATCCAGCTACAGTACCCACTTTCGTAATTTTGAAGACTTCTCTTACTTCAATGTTACCAGTGATCACTTCTTCAACGGTAGGAGCTAATAGTCCTTCCATGGCATCTTTCACCTCGTTGATAGCGTCGTAGATGATGGAGTATAGTCTGATTTCAACTTCTTCTGTTTCAGCGATTTTCTTAGCACCTCCGGATGGACGTACCTGGAAACCGATGATAATTGCGTCTGAAGCAGATGCCAATAGTACGTCAGATTCAGAAATCTGACCCACGCCTTTGTGGATGATATTGACTTGAACTTCTTTGGTAGAAAGCTTCAGCAACGAATCAGACAATGCCTCGACAGAACCGTCCACGTCACCTTTTACAATTACGTTCAGTTCTTTAAATGAACCAATCGCTAATCGACGACCAATCTCATCAAGAGTAATATGTTTCTTGGTTCTGATACTTTGTTCACGTTGAATTTGCTCTCTTTTAGTAGCAATCTCTCTCGCTTCTCTATCAGATTCCATCACATTGAACTTGTCGCCCGCTTGTGCTGCACCATCCAGACCCAACATTTGTAGTGGAGTAGAAGGGCCTACTTTTTTCAATTTGGAACCTTTGTGATCAAACATGGCTTTCACCTTACCAAAATAAGATCCTGCCAATACTACATCGCCAATTTCCAAAGTACCTGACTGCACCATCATGGTAGTCACATATCCACGTCCTTTGTCCAGGGTAGCTTCTATGATAGAACCGACCGCCTTTTTATTAGGATTAGCTTTCAATTCTAATACTTCGGCTTCAAGCAATACTTTTTCAAGTAAGTCTTCTACGCCCTGTCCTGTTTTAGCCGATATCTCCTGGCATTGGTACTTACCACCCCAGTCTTCTACTAGTATATTGTTAGCCGATAATGCCTCCTTGATTTTATCAGGGTTGGCATTAGGCTTATCTATTTTGTTAATAGCAATAATGATCGGAACACCTGCTACTTGAGCGTGATTGATGGCCTCTTTGGTTTGTGGCATCACATCATCATCCGCAGCTACTACGATAATTACGATATCTGTAATCTTAGCACCCCTTGCTCTCATCGCCGTAAAGGCTTCGTGACCCGGTGTATCCAAGAAAGCAATTTTCTTTCCGGATTCCGTCGTCACATCATAAGCACCAATGTGCTGGGTGATTCCGCCAGCTTCATCATCAGTTACTTTAGAGTCTCTGATATAATCAAGCAATGAAGTTTTACCGTGATCGACGTGTCCCATAATGGTCACGATCGGCGCACGATCTTCTAATGTTTCTTCTGCATCGACTTCTTCTACTACATCGACTTCTTCGTCTTGTGTAGTAAAGTCAACATTGTATCCAAACTCATCAGCTATGATGGTGATAGATTCAGCATCTAATCGTTGATTAATCGAAACGAACATGCCCAAAGTCATGCATGTAGAGATAATATCATTGACTGATACATCTAGCAAACTTGCCAAGTCATTGGCAGAAACGAATTCAGTGACCTTAAGTGTCTTAGATTCTTCCTGCTCTTGCATTAGCCTTTCTTCCTCGGCATCTGCTACTGCTGATCGTTTCTCTTTTCTGTATTTTGATCTACTTACATTCGAGCTTGTTTTACCACCGCTCAGCTTCGCAAGTGTTGCTTTGATCTTGTCTTGAATTTCCTTGTCAGTCAATTCTTCTTTGACAACTTTCTTCTTGCCTTTTTCGAATCGTCCGCCTCCACGTCTATCGCCACCGCCTCTTGGGCCTCCGCCTCCGCCAGAATCTTTTTTCGACGTACTGATTCGTTTTCTAGGTCGTTTTTTATCTCCAGATGTATCAGAAGATGCGACTGGCTTTCCTTTGTCACCTTTAGTTGGGGCTTTAGGCAATTCAATTTTACCCAAAACTTTAAGTCCTCTCAAAGAGTCGGCCTTTGCTTCGATTGTTTTATTTTCAGGTTTGGCTTCTGGTGCTGGAGCTTCCTCTTTTTTCTCAACTTTAGGAGCTGGAGCTTTCTCTGTAGGCTTTTCTTCCTTCTTAGGTTCTTCTTTAGGAGTTTCTTCCTTTTTAGGTTCCTCTTTCTTAGCTACTGGTTCGGGCGCTTTTTCCTCTACTTTAGGAGTTTCCTCTTTTTTAGGCTCTTCCTTCTTTGGCTCCTCTTTTTTGGGTTCCTCTTTTTTCTTTTTGTCGCCAAGATCAATTTTACCAACAACCTTGATGCCTTGAAGTTTATGACCTCCCGCAGATGACTCGTCCGCTTTTTTGGTTTCTTCAGGCTTTTCTTCTTCTACAGCAGGAGCGTCTGATGTAGCAGTGTTGTCTGTAATTAGAATTTCTTCTTCTTTGACTGGTTCTGCTGGAGCTGGAGTAGCATCTGCAGTGATTACCACATTGTCACCCGATTTGGATCCAATGGAAAGGCTGCTAGCCTCTTCTTTTTCATGTGCCGAATCCGCATATTCCTTCGCTAGAATTGCATATTGATCCGGGGTAAGCTTGGTGTTGGGGCTCCGCTCTATTTCATGCCCCTTTTCAGACAAGAATTCCACGACGGTGTCTATTCCGACGTTTAGTTTTCTTGCTGCCTGATTGAGTCTTATCATTTTACCTTCAGCCATAGTCAATTAAAAAGTATTCTTCTTCTGATTATATAAATCAGCTTATTGTTCAAATTCTTGTTTTAAGACACCCAATACATTATTGATGGTCTCTTCTTCCAAATCGGTTCTTCTGAGAAGTTCTTCCATTGAAAGTGATATTACACTTTTAGCAGTATCCAAACCAATTTTTCTCAATTCGTCAATTACCCAATCTTCGATTTCATCGGTAAATTCTGCCAAGGCTACATCTTCCTCCTCTAATCCATCTAGCTCTCTGAAGACATCAATCTCCATGTCTACTAGTCTACTCGCCAATTTGATATTTTGTCCACCTTTACCAATGGCCAATGAAACTTGGTCTGGTTTTAAGTAAACAGAAACTCTCTTGTTTTCTTCTTCTATTTTGATACTTGTGATTTTAGCAGGGCTCAATGCTCTGGTAATATACAAGTCCATATTGTCTGTGAAGTTAATCACATCAATGTTTTCATTTTGCAACTCACGTACAATACTGTGAATTCTTGACCCTTTCATACCTACACAGGCGCCTACGGGATCGATTCTATCATCGTAAGATTCAACCGCTACTTTTGCTCTTTCTCCTGGCTCACGAACTACTTTTTTGATCGTAATCAAACCATCGTAAACCTCCGGTACTTCACTTTCGAAAAGTCTTTCAAGAAAAGTAGGAGAGATTCTCGATAAGATAATCCTAGGGTTGCCATTTACGATCTCTACGCGATCTACAATTGCTCTAACCGAATCACCTTTTCTGTATCGATCTTTACTGATTTGCTCTGATTTAGGAATCGTTAATTCGTTTCCTTCGCCATCTATCAGTAATACTTCTCTACTCAAAGTCTGATAAACCTCTCCATTGATGATTTCACCAACAAGATCCTTGTACTTTTGGAATAGAATGTCTTTTTCTAGATCCTTGATTTTTTGAATAAGCGTCTGACGGGCAGTCATTACCATTCTTCTACCAAAATCGATCAATTTCACCTCTTCAGCTACTTCTTCACCGATTTCGAAATCAGGCTCAATTTTTCTAGCATCAGTTAAACTGATTTTATCATGATCCCAAATATCTTCTGAATTGTCATCAACAATTTCTCTAAACCTCCAGATTTCAAGGTCACCTTTATCAGCATTGATAATGATGTCAAAATTGTCATCATACTCAAACTTCTTACGGATCATGGTTTTGAATACATCTTCGAGTATCCTTATCATGGTAGGACGATCTACATTTTTGCTTTTTGCAAAATCCGAAAACGACTCTATTAATACAGAACTATCCATTTTATTATTTGAATGAAACTAGAACAATAGTTTTACTTATATCTTCAAAATTGACAACTTTAGTCTCTGTGGTTTTTTTCTTTTTATCGATTACTATTTCTAATTCGATAGATGAATCTTCCACTTTTTTCAACTGACCCTCTACGAGGGTTTTGTCATTCAAAGTCACCTTTACATTTTTTCCAATGTTTTTGACATATTGTCTATTCAGTTTGAGTGGATGATCCAACCCTGCTGAAGAGACTTCCAATGTCAAAGGTTCGTTGAGCTCAATTTCTTCATCTATAAAATGAGAAACTGCTCGGCTTACCTCACTGCACTTTTCTATAGTAATTCCTTGATCGCCATCGAGCAATACAATCAGCTTGCCACTGCGGTCATTGCCTTTTTTGATAATATCTACTAAAAACAGGTCTTCCTGCTCAGAGAGGATATTTTCAACAACAGTTTGTACTTGATTTTCGATGCTTTCAGTCACAATTCCTACTATAAAAAGAGGGGACTTCAGGTCCCCTCGTTCAAGAAATCTATATTTCGAATGCAAATGTAGAGGAATAATCCATCAAAACAAATATTTGAAGGGATATTGGATTATTGATTCTAGCCCAAAAATGAAATCAAAACCCCCGCAGCAACGGCGGAACCGATCACTCCGGAAATGTTGCTGGCCATGGCGTATTGAAGCAGGTGATTAGACGAGTCATGTTTCAATGCAATCTCGTTGGCCACGCGGGAAGCCATAGGTACAGCAGATAATCCAGTAGCGCCGATGAGTGGATTGATTTTTTTCTTTGCGAATAAGTTATACACCTTCACAGCAAATATTCCTCCTGCAATGGAAATGGCAAATGCGATGAAACCACCGACTACGATCATGATCGTTTCCATATTCAAAAAAGCCTTGGCGGTCATAGTTGCTCCTACTGATAATCCCAGAAATATGGTGGCTGCGTTCATTATGGAATTGGAAGCTGCATCGAACAATCGAGAGGTGTTACTGCCTATTTCTTTTACAAGGTTGCCAAACAAAAGCATACCGACTAATGGAACAGAAGAGGGTACTAGAATGGAGACAATTGTTCCCAAGGCTATCGGGAACAGAATTTTAACCGCTTGCAAGTTTTTGATTTCTGCGCTAGCCGGGTAAAGTTTATCCTGCTTTTTCATATTGATGGCAAGCTCACTTTTGCTCATGGTGAATCTTACAACAAAAGGAATAATAACTGGAACAAGCGCCATATACGAATATGCTGCGATGGCAATTGGTCCTAAAAGGTGAGGTGCCAGTTTGATAGTTGTATAAATGGCGGTTGGGCCATCGGCTCCCCCGATGATCCCAAGTGAAGCAGCTTCTTTAGGGGTGAATCCCATCAAGATAGCAGCAATGAGCACTGAGAAAATGCCTATTTGAGCGGCAGCCCCAAAAAACGCCAAACGAAGATTTCTCAACATAGGGCCAAAATCCGTGAGTGCACCAACTCCCATAAAAATTATTGGAGGGAGAAAACCCGTTTTAATCAAGGCATAGTATAGGAAATTCATAATGCCATGATGCTTTGCGATTTCTAAAAGGTTGAGACTTTCATCAATTTTGACAACTCCCATTTCTCCTCCAGGAAAATTGGCGAGTAATACACCAAATGCAATTGGAACTAATAATAAGGGCTCGTATTGTTTTTTGATACCTAAATACAAGAGCCCAAAGGCAACTAATATCATCAGGATACTTTCTGGCTGGGCAGCCAAGTCACCAATGGCGGTCATTTCATAAACTTTTCGAAGTAGTTCCATTCAATTTTTCGATTAATTCAATTTGAATAAGACATCATCATCGAAAATATCTTCACCATCTTTGATGCAGACTTCGGCTATTGTTCCACTTTGATCTGCCTTTACTGCATTCACCACTTTCATGGCTTCGATGTAGCAAATGACATCTCCATCTTGCACCGTATCACCTACTTTCTTGGCTGTTTCGGATGGGTCTTTGGTTAGGAAAACTTTACCTTCTAGTGGAGCGAGAATTTCTTTTAAGTGTCCATTGGAAGAAGATGTAGGAGTGGGCGGTTCCTTTGATTCATTGGTATCGACTTCATTGTTATCATAGGAAATGCTGACATTGAATTTTTCGCCATTAACATCAACCTGGACAGATTTAGGACCCAAATCCCATGAGCCATTTACTACTGGATTAGTTGAGGTAGTGTATTTCTCTGTTCTCCGTTTTTCTAAGTCGGCTTCAAAGTCAGCTTTTGCTTTTCCTGATTTATAGTCAATATACTGCTGTGGATGGAGGGCATATTCCAAAAGTTCTTCATCGTCCTGACCAGTCTCCCATCCTTTTTCGTTCATTTCCTTCCTCAAATCACCTAAACAATCAGGAACTAATTCAGAAGGATCACCTTTGAAAAATTCTCTTCCTTGTTCTGAGGCTAGATTTTTCAACTCATCGCTGACTTCACCTGGTAAACGACCAGATTTACCTAACATCATATCCCATGTATTGTCGTCTAGTAATGACCATCTTTCTTTGCCTTTCTCCATTTGCATCACATTGACCAAAGCGGCATTTTTTACATACTGGCTGTATGGAGTCACAAGAGGTGGATACCCCATCATTGGCCAAACTTCTTGAACCTCATCAAATAGCTTAATCAACAAATCATCTTGGGTGAGCTGAGGCTTGTTGTTTTTTTCCATCCATTTGTTGAGGCTTTTCAGATTGTTTTCTAAATCAGCCATTAAGCTTCCCATCATGCCACCAGGTAAACCTGGCGCGATAAGTAAGGAGTTCATCAATCTGTTTTTGGGATTGATGTAGTAACCCAAAAAGTCATCAATAAATTCTTGGGTCAAAGTTCGCACTTGCATGTAGGCCTTCATATTGATATCAGGTAGAGAATAGCCGGCATCTTTTAGTACTTCATGTATTGTCAACAAATCTGCATGGACCGTTCCCCAGGATAAAGGTTCAACTGCTACATCAACTATGTCTGCTCCTGCGCGAACTGCCTCCAAAGATGAAGTCACTGAAAATCCAGGGCCTGAATGTCCATGATACTGTACTAAAATGTTAGGCTTTATTTCTTTGATTCCTGCCACAATTTTGCCCAAAGAAACAGGGCGACCAATGCCTGCCATGTCCTTGATGCAAATTTCTTCAGCGCCTAAGTTTATCAGTTCCTCGGCTTTTTTTATGTAATAGTCAACTGTATGAATTTTGGAATAGGTAATGCATAAACAAGTTTGAGAGATCATGCCACCAGCTTTGGCATATTCGATCGATTTTTCAAGGTTTCTAGCGTCATTAAGCCCATCGAAAGATCTTGAAATATCAGTTCCTTGCAGTTTTTTGACCTTGAACATCAATTTTCTGACGTCATCAGATACTGGAAACATACGCAGGGCATTCAAACCTCTTTCGAGCATTTGTGTTTGAATTCCGGCATCATTGAAAGGCTGCGTCCAGGCTCGATTGGAAATATTTGGATTTTCTCCATAAAGGAGATTGATCTGCTCAAATCCGCCACCATTGGTTTCTACCCTACGAAAACAACCCATATCAATGATAGGCTCAGCTACTTTGACTAATTGGTCTACTCTAGGCATGTACTTGCCAGAAGACTGCCACATGTCACGATATACCAGACACAATCCTATCTCTCTTCCCATATTTAATTGATTTTATTAATTTTTGTAATCTTACCCCTACCTTTGGTGAATATCTCAATGGCTGAAGTGATAGCGGCTACCTTCGAAGGTGCGATTTTTGATGTATTAGAAGACCGTTGCACGGATTTTTCCGTTAGAGGTACAAATCGATTAGCGAATTGAATAAGAAGGTTGCCAATTATGACTACGCATAGTAATACTATGAATACTGTGATCATTCCAATACCCATAAGTAAGAAAGCCGTTCGAAGTTCGTCAGTCATAAATTTTGCTAACCTATTGTAAATTACTTAATTGCAACTTAAAAAATATTGTAGAAACCGATAGAATTCATATGAAAAACATTGAAACCGAAATTTTGATTGATGCTCCGGTAGAAGTAGTGTGGCGTGTATTGATGAATTTTGAGGCCTATCGGCATTGGAATCCATTTCTAACTGTAGAAGGAGAGGCCATTTTGGGCAACAAATTAGACGTGATTATCAATATGGACGGCAGGAAGAATTTTTTCAAACCCAAAGTAGTGGCATACGAAGAAGGGAGACGATTTGAGTGGACGGGTAAGCTGTTACTCAAAGGTTTGTTCGCGGGGAATCATTATTTTAAGCTACACCCAGTGACCGAATTTCAAACTCAGTTTATTCACGGTGAAAACTTTACAGGTATTCTTCAGGGGCCTATTATGAAAAAGGTTCGAGATAAAACCATCATGGGTTTTGAAACTATGAATGAGGCCATGAAGGCGCATGCCGAGGAGCAAGTGATTTAGTATGCGTGCCTAATAAAGTAGGGTTTTTGGTTGGCTTGAGTGCTTGGATTTTATATTTTTGAAAGTTCACCTATTCAAATTGTGGTTCAATTGGCTATAGTTTGATGCATTAACAACAGCCCATGGAAGCATACGCAAAAGCCGTTTTATACATCATTCCTGTTTTTTTATTGCTTATGGCAATAGAAATGATTTACGGAATCGTTGTGAAAAAAAATACATTTCGAAGTTTCGACACGATTACTGGTATCAGTTCCGGTATTACTAATTCGGTTAAAGATTTGCTGGGGCTTACACTTGTTGTGATCGCCTATTCATGGTTATATGAAAAACTAGCATTGATCGAGATTGAAAGCACCATATTAGTATATGTGATTTGCTTTGTTTGCATTGATTTTTCTAGTTATTGGGTACACCGATTGCGGCATCATGTTAATTATTTTTGGAACGAGCATGTCGTACATCATAGCAGTGAGGAATTCAATATGGCCTGTGCGCTTCGACAGAGCATATCTTCTTTTTTTGGTATCTATTCTGTGTTACTCATTCCAGCAGCACTTCTTGGCGTACCGCCAAAAGTGATTGCTATTGTTAGTCCTATCCATTTGTTTTTACAGTTTTGGTATCATACGAGACATATTCCAAAACTTGGATTCTTAGAATATATCATCGTCACACCTTCTCAGCACCGTGTGCATCATGCCATCAATCCTATTTATTTGGATAAAAATCTCTCGGCAATATTTTGTATTTGGGACCGTGCATTTGGCACATTTCAAGAGGAATTAGACGAAGAGCCATGTGTATATGGAGTGAAAAAGGCACCACAAACCTGGAATCCTATTTGGATCAATTTTCAACATTTATGGCTCTTGATTAAAGATGCTTGGAGAACCAACAATTGGTTTGATAAACTGAGGATTTGGTTTATGCCACTTGGATGGCGCCCTGAAGATATCAAAGACAAATTTCCTATCGACTATATAGATGACCCAAAAGATCAGGTTAAATATGATACTCAGGCCTCAGCTGCCCTACATATTTGGTCTTGGGTTCAATTGGCCATGACTCACCTTTTCTTGGTTTTGATGTTGATCAACTTCACTGAAATAGGATTCCCTAATCTATTCGTATATGGTGCTTTTCTGTTTATACATATTTATGCCTACAGTGCTTTGATGGATTTAAAAAAGTCGGCGGTAATTGTGGAAACTTTGAAATGCTTCGGGGGTATTTTTTGGATCCTTCAATCAGGTGATTGGTTCGGGATCAATGATTATTGGGCAATTGGATCATTCGTAGTGATAGGGTATTTGGTTGCCTCTATGTTTATTACTTTAGGCTTTGTGGTTAAGGAATTCAGTACGTCGAACCAGATGGTTAATGTAAGCACAAAAAAAACCACTAGAATCTCTTCCAGTGGTTTCTAATCTTTCTTTTAATTAACTAGCTCTTTGAAGCTACCCAATCATTGACCATTGTTTCTAATAACTCAAGTGGAACTGGTCCACTGGTTAGTACGACATCGTGGAATTCTCTGATGTCGAATTTTTCACCCAGTTTAGCTTTTGCGTCTGCTCGCAGCTCTAAGATTTTCAGCATTCCGATTTTGTAAGCTGTAGCTTGAGATGGCATTACAATGTGGCGTTCCACCATTCGAACGCACTCACGTTCTGTACCAGAGGTATTGTTTTGGTAATAGGCAATCCCTTCTTCTCTAGTCCATTTTTTGCCATGTATACCTGTGTCCACCACTAAACGACAAGCTCTCCAGAGCTCCATAGCCAAGCGACCATAGTCAGAATATGGATTTTCGTATAGCCCCATTTCTTTAGGAATAAACTCACAGTATAATCCCCATCCTTCTGTATAGGCAGTGTAGCGAGCGTATTTTCTAAATCGAGGAAGCCCTTCTAACTCTTGTGCGATGGATAGTTGCATGTGGTGTCCAGGGATGCCTTCGTGATAGGCCAATGCCTCCATTTCGAATTTAGGCATGTTGCGAGAATTCGCCAGGTTTGCATAATAGGTTCCGGGGCGGCTGCCATCAGGTGCAGGACTATTGTAAAAAGCTTTTCCAGCTGATTGTTCTCTAAACGCTTCTACACGTTTCACAATCATGTCAGCTTTTGGTTTTGTGATAAACAATTCGTCCAATCGGCCTTTCATATTGTTGATGATGGCTGTGGCGCTATCCATGTAGGCCATTTTTCCTTCATCAGTGTTAGGGTAATAAAACTGATCATCTGTCTTTAAAAATTCAAAAAATGCCTGTAGATCTCCTTCGAATCCTACTGTTTTCATGATTTCTCTCATTTCACCATGAATTCGAGCTACTTCTTGCAATCCAATTTCGTGTATTTCGTCAGATGTCAAATTTGTCGTTGTGGTTCTTTTTAAAGCGAAATTGAAAAAGGCCTCACCATTCGGGAACTTCCACGCACCATCATCTGTAGTGGCTCTTTTTTCTTGTTCAGTTAAGAAAGAAATAAGCGATTCATAAGCCGGCTTTACACTTGTCATCAATGCCTCATTGGCTCTTGCCAAAAGATCACTTTTATCATCTTGAGATAATGAGTCTAACTTCTCAATTTTTCCTGAAAAGTCTGCAAGTAATGTGCTCGGCTCTCCATCACTAAAAGGAGCACCCTTCAGTAAATTTTCTGAGTCAGAAATGGCTCTTGGAAAGACAAATTTTGGAGGCACTATTCCCATTTCTTCCCTTTTCTTTAGGTTAACTATTAATTGATCAAAAACAGATTTTAGTTTCTCTAACCTAGAAATATAAGCTTCAGCATCCACTTTATTGGTAATCTGATGCATATTGATCAAAAATGCAGGTTTGCCAGAATGCATTCCAAACATTTGATTTACTGGGTAATTGTATAGTCTATATTTGAAACCGTCAATTTCTTGTTCTGAAGAGGCAACGAATAGATTGTAACTCACTTTTGTATTTTCATCTAAAGCGTCGTAGTTGATAGAATCTTTTAGCCACTGCAATTCCTGTTTTGTGATTTCTAATTCAGCATTTGCGTTTTCTTCTGAATAGTCATCCCATTTATCCTGATCTTTTTTAACAGCCAGATAAGTTTGATATTCTGGACTTCTGTCGAGCCCATCACTAAATGACTTTTCGAAAAAGTCATTTGCTTTTTTTGATTCAGCAACTATCTCTTCAGGTGAATAGGAATTTTGATCCTGATTTGGTGAGCATGCCGCGGCAAGAACCAAAATGAGCAATAATAAGTTTTTGACTTGATTCATTTTTGATTTGTTTAATTCAATCCGCAATTTATAAAATTGTGAATAAGGTTCTTTAAAATTCAGTGGAGTTTATAATTAGGGGTATGAGCGTTTTATTTGACTTTAATTTAGTCCCTAACTAATTCGAACGATGAAAAAATTCACCTCACTCATTATCGCCATTATTTTATCCTATCATCTTTCGGCTCAAACGTCCTCAGAAGTGCCAGTAGGAGAATTTTGGCTAGGATTGCAGTTTGCAGTACCGGTAGGAACATTTGCCGATGAAATAGATAGAAATCTGGGCTACGGAGGAAATCTAGGAGGCGTATGGAATCCTTCAAAAACTTCCAATTTTTTCCAAATTGGTTTGGACTTGGGTATCAATTATATGGGTAAGGACAAACGCGAAATAGGTGGCCTTCCTTTGAAAACAACCGCAACACTTATAACTACACATTTAGTCACTCGTCTAAGAATTCAAACAGATTCACATATCAAACCTTACGTTGATCTCTTAGGTGGAGGAAAATTTTTCTCCACCACTACAAAATACAATAATGATGTGTTTGACACGCTTCTGGATATAGAGGATGAGTCGATCTTTGCGGATCAGACGAAAGGAGTTTGGAGTTATGGTGCGGGTCTTGGTTTTTCCTTTCGAAAACAATCATTTGGTGCGGATTTAAGAATTTTATATCTAGCAAGCGGACCTCTTGAATACATTTCTCCCAAAAATTTAAAACAAGACGACGCAGGTGACTTCTACTATGAGCATCAGGAAATAAGCAGAACCCACATGGTGTTTCCACAGTTGAGTATCAGTTTTGATCTTTGAGAACATACTGGTATACGTTTAATAATCTCATAGTTTCCTTGTAATTTCGAGATTCAATTGTCCGCATTAAAAAATGAAAAAAATTGCCTTTGTTACTGGAGCTACTTCCGGAATAGGTGAAGCGATTGCAAGAATCCTAGCCTCTGATTTTGCTTTAATTATCTGTGGAAGAAGGGAGGAACGTCTAAAGAAATTGGCCGCTGAGCTTCGAGATCAGACTGATGTCTATATTTTAACATTTGATGTTTCAAATTCTACTGAAGTCAATTCTGCTTTTGATTCCTTGCCATCAAACTGGAAGAATATTCAACTTTTGGTGAATAATGCAGGCAATGCCCATGGAAGAGCACCAATTCATAAAGGTGATCTGTCTGATTGGGACGCTATGATCGATAGCAACTTGAAAGGGCTTTTATATGTAACTAGAGCCATTTCCCCTGGAATGGTGGAAAAGAAAACGGGAGATATTATCAATATTGGGTCTATAGCTGGGAAAGAGGTTTATCCAGATGGTAATGTTTATTGTGCTTCTAAATTCGGTGTGGATGCTGCTACTAATGGCATGCGATTGGATCTAAACCCATATGGCATACGAGTGGTTGGAATTCATCCTGGATTAGTCGAAACTGAGTTTTCCATGGTACGATTCAAAGGAGATGAAGATAAAAGTGAAAGTGTATATAAAGGAATTACCCCTTTGTATGCAAGTGATATTGCTGAGACAGTGAAGTTTGTAGTAGACAGACCTCCACATGTCACAATTGCTGATATTACTATTTTCCCAACAGCTCAGGCGAGCAGTACCATTGTCAATCGACAATCTTAGAAAATGATGAATTGGAAAAACTTAATGTCGTCTTCTCGTATTGGCGACAGTAAAGAAAACAAAAACACAAACCCGCTTAGAAGTGATTTTGAGATCGATTATGATCGAATTATTTTTAGCGCACCTTTTAGAAATCTACAAGATAAAACGCAGGTTTTTCCACTTCCAGATCAAGACTTTGTACATACAAGACTGACTCACAGTTTGGAGGTTTCCAGTGTTGGAAAGTCACTTGGAAAAAATGTAGGAGCAGCAGTGATAGCTAAATATGATGAGTTGTCTTATTTAACTCCTCATGATTTTGGGGCTGTAGTTGGAGCCGCTGCTTTGGCACATGATGTAGGCAATCCACCATTTGGACATTCGGGAGAACAAGCCATTTCTGATTTTTTTTTACATAATGCTAAGGCTCAAAAAATTAAATCTATGGTCTCCGAACATGAGTGGAATGACCTAGTTCGTTTTGAGGGCAATGCTCAAGGGTTTAGATTGCTTACTAAGAATCAAAAACAAGGGCTCAGATTGACATTTGCTACATTGGCGGCGTTTACAAAATACCCTTGTACTTCAACTTTGACTAATCAAGACAAAGCCAGAAAAAGTCAGAAAAAATATGGCTATTTTAAAGCAGAGGAAAAAGCATTTTGTGAAGTAGCTACGCAATTGGGTCTTCTTCAACTTGATAAAAATATAAATACATTTGTTAGACACCCATTGGCTTTTTTAGTAGAAGCAGCCGATGATATATGTTATAGCATCATAGATTTGGAAGATGGGTTTGGGCTCGGGTTGGTGTCATTTGAAGAAACCAGAGACTTTTTGGCTGAAATACTAGGAGAAAGTTATTATCCTGAAAAGTTAGAAAATATAGCTAGTGATAAAGAGAAGGTAGGGGTATTGAGAGCTGTGGCAATTAATACATTGATTCATCAGACTTCAGAAATTTTCATGAAGTACGAAAAAGATATTTTGAATGGTGCCTTTGATAAGGCATTAACTGACCTTATTCCTTCGGCTTCTACTCTAAAAAAGTTAAGTTCCTTTTCTGTGAAAAGAATATATCAAAGCCGGCAGGTTTTAGAAAAAGAAGCTGCAGGATTTGAAGTGATAGATGGGCTACTGGAGGCTTTCATGGAAGCTGTTTTTTGCAAGTTTTATAATAAAGAAAGCTATTCAGGTCGACATAAAAGTGTCTACAGACTCCTTCCTTCTGAAGTGCAGTTCAAATTGGATTGGGCCGAAAGTCCATACGAATCTGCATTGGAAATTACAGATTATATTTCAGGCATGACAGATAGTTCGGCTGTTAAACAATTTAGAATAATGAAAGGTATGAGTTTAGCGTAAACCGAAGACTAATATTATCTTTCAATCAACTTTAAATTATGAACAAAGATTGGCAACTGCTCACTTTTCCTAATCAAGCTGACCTTTCACATGCTAGGGCACAATATCATCAAGCGATTCAAAACGTGGCTGCTGTCGGTCGTTCATTTTTGCCTGCCAATGATGAAGACGAAAATGCCAATTTAGAATGGGATTTCGATTTGCAAAGAATAGTTGGGCGATGGGTAGAAGCTGATATCAAATTTCGGTCATCTATCAGCATGCAAAAGTTTGAAGTTTATCTGGTTGATGAAAATCTTCAAACCATATCTTCAATTTCAATGCAGGATATTCGGCAAACGGATGTTATGGTTTGGTTGGAGCATGAATTGAGCAAACTTGGGGCAGAATTTTCCAAACTCAGTTTAGCATATCCTTATGCTATACCAGAATATCCCACCGCGAAAAAAGAGGCATTTCATATTGAAAATATGGCAGGTTCTATCGAATTGAGCAAACTCTATCATAATACCGCCTTATTGTTACATGGGATTATGAAAAAAGAAGAAAATGGGTCTGCAATTAAGTGTTGGCCCCATCACTTCGACATTGCAGCTAGGATCACATTGTTGGATACAGGAGACCCAGAAACATCAAGAAGTATCAATATGGGTATGTCTCCTGGCGATAAGTACTATGATGAACCATATTTCTATTGTTCGCCTTGGCCTTACCCAACGAAGAATTTGATAGATTTGAGCGAAGTACTAGGGCATTGGCATCAAGATGAGTGGGTGGGCGCAGTACTCCCTGTCAGTCAGTTATCCGATTTAAATTTGATCCAGGATCAGCGAAGAGCTGTAATGAATTTTTATAGTACTGCATTAAAATTCTTGAAAGAAGTTTTATAATGGATATTCATTCTTCATTAAAGCTGCCATGCGGAGCAGTACTTAACAACCGTTTGGCAAAAGCTGCCATGACAGAGCGCTTTAGCCATAGTGATTTAAAACCCAACCAAAAACATTATACGCTTTATGAAAATTGGTCGAAGGACGGATCAGGATTGTTAATCACGGGTAATGTTTTGCTCGAACCTTCGCACCTAGAGTCTGCAGGCAATGTGGTAATCAATGAGAGTGGCCTACCTGAACTAAAAAAATGGGCTTCAGCTGCAACAGCTAATGGTAATCACTGTTGGACGCAAATTTCACATAGCGGCAGACAGACGACGATATTCAATAATCTTCGACCTGTTTCCCCTTCCAATGTTAAACTTAAAAAGTTAGGTTTTTTTGCAAAGCCGCGTGCATTAAGAGAAGAAGAAATCTGGGAGCTAATTGGGCAGTTTGCTGAAGCGGCAAATATTTCAAAAACAGCCGGGTTTACCGGAGTTCAGATTCATGCAGCTCATGGATATCTGATTAGTCAATTTCTTTCTCCAAATACGAACAAAAGAACAGATCAATGGGGAGGAAGTTTAGAAAATAGAACCAGGTTTTTATTCGAAATTATTCAAGCAACAAGAACTCAGGTAGGACTTGATTTTCCGATTGGCGTCAAACTAAACTCATCAGATTTCCAGAAGGGTGGATTTAGTGAAGATGATTCACTTTGGGTAATAAATAAGCTCGATGAATTGGGAGTTGATTTATTAGAGATTTCTGGTGGAACTTATGAAAATGCAGAATTTTTATTGGCATCAAATGTCAGACAATCTACAAAAAATAGGGAAGCTTATTTTATGGATTTTGCCGAAAAGGTTAGAAAACAAAGTGAAATTCCTCTGATGGTAACTGGTGGAATTCGTACGCTTGATTTTTGTAATTCAGCCTTGAAGGAAGGACTCTTAGATGTGGTAGGTATGGCGCGGCCTTACCTATTGTATGATCATTTCGCGGCTGAGTTTTTATCAGGGCAGTTGACACCTGAATCTTTTTCCATCCGTACAGGCATTAAAGCATTCGAAGACATGGCAGAGGCTGGGTTTTATAATTTGCAACTAGACAGATTAGGACAAGGGCAGAAAGTTGATCTCAATTTTTCTCCAGCTAGATCAGCTTTTCATCTGGTGAAACATGAATTTGTTAAAGCGCTTGCCAATAAATTTGGAGGTTAACTTTCATAAAAGCCAAATGAGTCTTCCCAAATATTCAGTAATTATTCCAGTTTACAATCGCCCTGACGAAATGAGTGAGATGTTTGATAGTTTGCAATGCCAAACGATCAAGTCATTTGAGGTTGTGGTGGTGGAGGATGGTTCAGATCAAAAGTCTGATCACCTAATTGCTGAGTATCATCTGCCAATCCATTACTTTTTCAAACCAAACACAGGGCCAGGTGATAGTCGGAATTTTGGTATGGAAAAGGCAAAAGGCGACTATTTTATATTTTTCGATTCTGACTGTATACTTCCCGAGGACTATTTTGAAAAATTGGATCAAGCAATTGAAGAGATTCAACCTGACGCATTTGGTGGTCCAGACGCCGCACATTCGAGCTTTTCAGATGTGCAAAAGGCTATCAATTACGCCATGACTTCCTTTTTTACAACAGGTGGTATTCGTGGAGGAAAAAAGCAATTAGATCGTTACCAGCCCCGTAGTTTCAATATGGGATTAAAAAGAGAGGTTTTCGAAAAGGTTGGTGGATTCGCTGATATTCACCCTGGTGAGGATCCAGATTTAAGTTTTCGTATCATGAATGCAGGCTTTAAGGTGTCTTTAATTCAAGACGCTGTGGTCTTTCACAAAAGGAGAATCAATTTCGGAAAATTTATTAAACAAGTATATAAGTTCGGAGTAGTTCGAGTCATACTCAATCGCTGGTACCCTGGCACTGGTAAGCTGGTTTATATACTACCAACTTTATTCTTGTTGGGAGTTCTAGGATTGCTAGTTCTTGCACCCTTTAGTGCAGGCTATAGTTTATTGCCATTGGGTTTGTTAATCTGCTTGATAGGCTTTGATGCCTTAAAAAACAATTCACTTTTAGTATCCTTATTGGCGATTCCTGCATCCTTTATTCAGTTGCTGGGATATGGGTTTGGTTTTCTAAAATCTCAATTTAAATTGAATCTACTGGGGCAAGAGGAACGAAAGGCTTTTCCTTCTTTCTTTTTTGGCAAAAAATAAACCCCAGCCAAAGGCCGGGGTTCGTTTATTAACACTATTTCCTGCCGTCTACAGGATAAGCTATGAGAAAAAGGTTGCTATTTCAGTCATGGTTTTAAACCACCATGAGGGGTTCTGATTTGGCTATGTTCAACTCTCCAATAATCTTATGAGCTAACACTTTGTCATCTCCAGTAAATTCCATGAGTATAGTTAGGGCGTCTCCCAAATCACTAGTCTTCTTCAAAGATTTGAAGTCCACTGAGCTTCCGTACTCATACCTTTTGGTTACAGAATTATACCAAATAAGATGCATAGCCAATGTGTTAACGTTACAAATAAACCTAATTCTAAGTGTTCGTATCTGCCAGTTTACTTTACTCAACTGTCAAATTCTATCTAAGTATTAAAAAACGAACCGTCCTCAATACTAGTTTAAAACACTACGAGACGCCTACTTTTTTCGACCTAACACGCTAATCTTACGATGGATTGCGTATTTGCAATGTTCAATTGCTCTATAATCTTGTAGGCGATCTGCTTAGAATCTTTGTCAAATTCCATGAGCACCGTATATGCTCTGGGATTATTGGCACTTTCAATCTCTAAGTTAAAAGCGGCCACATTTCCATATTTGTATTCACTGTGGTCAGGATTATACCATATAAAATGCATAAGCTTTTTTGTTTTAGTAATACCCCAAAGTAAGGCTATGTTGATTTCGGATAACTGCCATAAGAATTAACTATTCTGACAATCTGCACTGTCAATTATGGACAGGAATTTGAAGATTCTACTTTTTTCTTTAATTATCTGACACTAGACTTTACAATTCTGTCATCTAAGCAGTCAGCAATAACGAGAGGTTGGTATTGTGGTTATTCCCTATTAAAATTCATCGTATCCACTACATATTGTCCTTTTACTTCTTTAAGCAATATGACTACGCGGAAGGTATTAGATTTGGCATTGTACATGCCTATATTGTATTTGAGTCCTTCTGGTGAAGATCCTTTATGTATATATTCGAAATTCTCAACTTGGTTTTGTTGGAAGAATTCACGCAATACGGACTCCGCTTGTATTTTGCTATAATTTGCACCAGAGTCATCTATTTTAAGTTCGGTCACTTCGTTGAAGTATTTGATCAGTTCTTTGGCACTTCCGGCATTCAGAGCAAGCCTCACCTGGTCTGTAGTTGACTGCCCATAACTGATTGTAGCAATGAGAATAGTTAGAGCCAAAACAAGAGACTTTTTCATAAAATTAATTTTATCAAACCGAAGCGAATATTATGCCAAGAGTCTTAAAATTAGGGGTTTTCTGTAGTCCTACAAATTTTGTTCATGATAATTCGTTTCGACTGTTCTTTGTTTTGCTCAACAAATTAGTAAATACTGCGTTAGAAAATCTAAAACTCAAAATAATGAAACTACTACTCTGGCTTATTTTATTGGTTATCTGTTGGCCGCTGGCCATCGGCCTTTTGTTCTTCTATCCTGTTATTTGGCTGATTTTGTTGCCTTTTAGACTGTTAGGTTTTGCTGTAGAGGGAGTGTTCGCTTTTATAAAGGCACTTTTTATGTTGCCGGCAAGGGTACTCTCTTAATCTATTTTTTTATTTATGTAATAGGTAATAACAGGAACTGTTTATTACCTATTAATTATTCTTAGGTCAAAACTCAAACACATGAATAAAATTGAACGATTTTTTTGCTACTGTTCAGGCGCTTCTCAGTCTATTCTAAATAAGTGTCCTACTGAAGTCAGTAAATTTGTTGGTATTGGTGCGGCAGTATTTTTCACTGGTTTGCTAGCAACTATGTCTTCGGCTTATGCATTGTATTTTGTTTTTGAAGGGATTTTTTGGCCAATAGTGTTTGGCTTGATCTGGGGCTTGATGATTTTCAATTTGGATCGTTTCATCGTACTCAGTATGCGTAAATCCTACTCAAATAAAGAGTATTGGCAGGCCATACCACGAGTGATATTAGCCATTTTGATTGCCCTGGTAATTTCTAAACCACTAGAATTAAAGATTTTTGAAAAGGAGATTGCCACAGAACTGAATTTGATTCAGCAGGAGCTGCTATCAACTAATGAAAAGGCTGTTCGATCTCGGTTTAGTTCAAAAACAGATTCACTTCATTCGAAAGTGGAGTCTTTAAAAAAAGAGATAACTGATAAAGAAAAAGTTCGCGATCAGCTGTTGGAATTGGCAAGACAGGAAGCAGATGGAACAGGAGGTTCTGGTAAAGTGAATCCCGGACCTATTTATCAAATTAAGAAAAAGAATGCTGATCAGGCTCAAATAGAATTGGAAGAACTGAAGGAAGAGAATGGTCAGTTAATTGCAGCCATAAGGAAAGAATTGGAGGTGGTCGATCAAATAAAATCTGGAGAATTAGAGCAAATAGAAGTGGCTGATATGAATGGAATTTCCTTTCAACTGACAGCGCTGGGAAGGTTGGGAGAGAAATATGATACCATTTATTACGCCAATGCATTTATTATTTTGCTTTTCATCATGTTGGAAATAGCCCCAATACTTGGAAAGCTCTTGGCGCCAAGAGGACCATACGACGACCTATTAGAGGTTCATGAGAAACGCTTCGAAAGTTACCGAAAGGAAAAAGTGTATAAGGAAGACAAAAGAGTGGAGGATTATATTCTTGCGAACTAGCTAGCGACAATCAATTTCTTTCCTTCCAAAATAGGCACCACATCATAGGTGCTTTGCTTTACACAAAATTCAATATCCTTAATCACATGGAGTTTGTTCAAGCGTTTGGCATGAGCAGAATTCTTTACCGTTTCAAAGAGATTATCTTTCACTGACTGATAATAATTTAGAGAAAGATGGGCGGTATCACATGCCAAGTCATGAGTGCCTGAAAGTAACTCCACCAAAGCACCAGCAAAAAGGGTATCTTCCATATTGGTCTTTCCTTTCCACCCTGCACAATGCACAATAACATCCTTGTTTTGCTTAGTGATGTAGTCGGCCACTGCTTGTATGTTTATAAAAGCTCCTACTAGCACTTGATCTGCTTTCGTCGATTTAGTAATGGCTAAAGTGCCGTTAGTAGTGGTAATCACTATTGGCTGGCCAACAATATTCTCGTTCATGTAACTGAAAGGAGAATTATCCAAAGGGAAGCCGTCTACTTGTGCGCCACCTCTTTCGGCAGCGCACAGAAAACCTTGATCTAAATATGATTTTGCCTCGTCGAGTGTAGCTACAGGTATAATTTCTTTAGCACCATGAGCCATAGCCGTAACCATGACAGAAGTAGCCCTTAAAATATCAACAACAACTACAATTTTCCCTTCCAGATCATATAATCCTATGAGCTCTGGAGAGAGGCAAACGTCTATATTTTTTTTCAATCTTATTTTTTGTAAAGTGGTAATTTGGTGACTCTAGCTTTGAGTGACTTATTTCTTACTTGAATGTAAATCTCAGAATCTGCTTTATGATGTCCTACTTTCACATATCCCAAACCGATACCTATTCCCATGGATGGGGACATCGTGCCAGAAGTTACTTCTCCTATAATGTTGCCTTCGGCATCAGCAATTTCGTAATGTCCTCTTGGAATGCCTTTGTCTTCCATTATAAATCCAACGAGTCTTCGGGTTACACCCTCTTCTTTTTGCTTGGCCAAATTGGCTGAATTGGTAAAGTCTTTGGTGAACTTAGTCACCCATCCCAAACCAGCTTCGAGCGGTGAAGTAGTGTCGGTGATATCATTGCCGTATAGGCAATATCCCATTTCTAATCTCAAAGTGTCTCTTGCACCTAAGCCAATAGGCAATATGCCAAACTCTTCACCTGCTTCAAAAACTTTCTTCCAAACAGCTTCTGCATCTTTATTTTTGATATACAATTCAAAACCACCAGCGCCAGTGTATCCCGTAGCGGAGATAATGACATCTTCGATTCCAGCTAATGATCCTACAACGAATGTGTAAAATTTTACTTCAGAAAGATTGACATCAGTCAGTTTCTGTAAGGTTTCGATTGCTTTTGGCCCTTGTACTGCAAAGAGGGAGTATTCATCAGAAAGGTTAGTCATTTTCACTCCCTCAGTATTGTACTTTGAGATCCAATTCCAGTCCTTTTCTATATTCGAAGCATTGACAACCAAGAAATATTTCTCTTCAGCCATACGATAGATGATTAAATCGTCTACAATTCCACCGTCCTCATTGGGTAAACATGAATATTGGGCCTGACCATCTACGAGTTTAGAGGCATCATTACTGCTTACTCTTTGGATGAGATCAAGGGCTTTTGGTCCTTCTAGGAGAAACTCTCCCATGTGAGAAACATCAAATACACCTACACTTTCTCGTACCTGATTATGTTCTTCTTTGTCTGAGCTATATCGTACCGGCATGTTGTATCCGGCAAAAGGGACCATTTTTCCACCTAGGGATTCGTGGAGGTCGTTTAGGGCTGTTTTTTTGATATCCATGTTGTTCAATTTTAGTGGCGCAAATCTAACCAATAGCCCCATAGAGCAAAAATATCTCCCGACCAATTCAGCTGGAATTTGGCTAGAAATAAGAAGATGTCAAATTGGTATTGATTTAGGTAAGATAATTATTATCCTACCTTTTCTATTACCAGATTGTGATTGGTATAAATGCAGATATCAGCGGCTATGTTTAAACTTTCTCTGACTATGTCTTCAGCAGTAAGTTTATCTCCAGCATGTTTTTTCAGAGCTAATGCGGCTGATTGTGCATACATACTCCCTGATCCAATAACAGCTATATCATTGTCTGGCTCTAATACATCACCAGTACCGGATACGACCAAAATCTCATCTTTATCAGCCACAATGAGCATGGCTTCTAGCTTGCGTAAGTATCGATCCATGCGCCAGTCCTTAGCTAGTTCAATAGCAGCTCTTTTCATATTGCCACCATAGGAGTTGAGCTTTTCGTCCATTCGCTCAAGTAATGTGAACGCATCTGCGGTAGAGCCAGCAAATCCTGTCACTATTTTACCATCCTGCAACTTTCTTATTTTTTTTACATTGCTTTTCGCAACTGTGTTTCCTAGTGTGGCTTGTCCATCAGCGCCGATGGCTACTTGTCCGTTGTGTTTTACTGCACAGACCGTAGTAGATCTTATTTTTGGGAATTTCGACATGTCTATTAGTTTAAGGAAAGTTAAAACGAATAAAAAAAGGAGAGGTTAACCTCTCCTTCCGAATTGTTTTTATATCAAGATTCTTACTGGATCTTCGATGAATCCTTTCAGTGTTTGCAAGAAGGCAGAGCCAACAGCTCCATCTACAGTCCTATGATCACAGGTCAATGTAATTTTCATCACGTTGCCAGGTACAATCTCTCCATTTTTAACAACTGGAGTTTGTTTGATGCCTCCGACGGCCAAAATACAAGATTCTGGCGCATTAATGATAGAAGTGAATTGCTCAATTCCAAACATGCCTAGGTTAGAGACGGTGAACGTATTGCCTTGCATTTCATCCAATTGGATTTTTTTAGCCTTAGCTTTCGCTCCAAATTCTTTTACTTCAGTAGATATCTGAGCCAATGTTTTCGTATCTGCGAATTTTACTACTGGCACAACCAATCCATCTTCTGTAGCCATGGCTACGCCTACACTGATGTGGTGGTTTTTTCTAATGCTGTTTGTATCGCTAATCCAGTAAGTATTTACATCAGGATGCTTTCTTAATGCTGCGGCCACAGCTTTTATTATAATATCATTGAACGAAATTTTAACAGGAGCCTGCTCGTTGATGCTTACTCTGGCCTCTATCGTTTTGTCCATGTCTATTTCCATGGTCAAATAGAAGTGAGGAGCTCCAAACTGACTCGCGGTCACGCCCTTGGCGATGGCCTTTCTCATTTGAGTGGCAGGCACGTCTTCGTAACTCTCTACTCCAAATGCGCCAGTAGCTGCGATTCCGCCAGCTGCAGGAACTGCAGATGGAACGAATGCTTCTACATCTCTTTTGATAATTCTTCCACCGTCGCCTGTTCCTGGAATCAGTGAAATGTCATATCCTTTTTCTTTTGCTAAGCTCTTAGCCAATGGACTAGCGATCACTCTTCCATTTGAATTAGTAGCTGTAGCAGATGGTGCTGCAGGAGCAGGAGCCGAAGCTGCTTTTGGTGCTGCTACTGGAGCAGGAGCTGTTTCTTTCTTTTCTTCAACAGCCGGAGCTGCAGCATTGGCTTCCTCAGCTTTCAGTAAAGTTTCGAAATCTGCACCTTTTTCACCAATAATAGCGATTACGCCATCTACGGGGACGCCATTTCCGGCCTCTACCGCTCGATATAGTAAGACGCCATCATCATAGGACTCTAATTCCATGGTGGCTTTATCAGTTTCTACTTCTGCGAGGATATCGCCTGACTTTACATCGTCTCCAACATTTTTAATCCAAGAAGCGATTACACCTTCAGTCATGGTATCGCTCATTTTAGGCATTTTGATTACCTGTGCGTTGATTCCTGAAGTGTCAATTTTTTCAGCGCTTGCTGCTGGAGCAGGGGCTGCTGCTGGTGCCTCTTCTTTGGCGGCTGCTGGTGCAGCTGAGTCAGAAAGATCAGCTAATAAGTCGTCAATTTTTTCTCCTTTTTCACCAATGATGGCAATCACGCCATCTACTGGAACAGCGGATTTTTCTTCTACCCCGATGTGAAGTAATACCCCGTCATCGTAAGATTCCAATTCCATAGTGGCTTTGTCGGTTTCCACCTCTGCCAATATGTCTCCAGATTTCACTTCATCCCCTACTTTTTTTAGCCAAGATGCGATTACACCCTCTTCCATGGTGTCGCTCATCTTAGGCATCTTTATTACTTCCGCCATTGTTTTTGATTATTTATTAATCGAAAGGCTAAATTAGCTTGAAATCGGGTTTAATCAAATTTATCTATATTGAAAAATTTGATTCGTTTACGTTAACGGTGAAAAAATATAGTTTTCGAAAAGAATCGCTTAGAATATTTTAAAATTTTAAATTTGAGCAATTAAAACATGTAGTTAATTTCAATGCCGATAATCCATTCTTCCGACTACCAACGCCCTAAGCTGCTTTTTAATAGACACCTCGAAACTATCATTCCGGGAATTACTCGTAAAGTGAAAAATTTACCCTCATACGAGCGAATTAGGATAGATACGCCTGATCATGACTTTTTGGATCTGGACTGGTATAAATCGGATTCCGATAAATTACTGATTTTGTCGCATGGGCTAGAAGGTGATAGTCATAGACCATACATAGAAGGAATGGTAAGAAAATTTCACAGTGAAGGGTGGAACGTAATCGCATGGAATTATCGTGGCTGCAGTGGCGAAATGAACAACACCCCCAGATTCTATCACAGTGGTGCAACTCAGGACCTGAAAACTATGGTGGAATATGCACTGACTTTAGATATTCCTAATATCACCCTCGGAGGATTTAGTTTGGGAGGAAACCTTACGCTGAAGTATTTGGGGGAAGAAAAAAGAGACTCCAAAATCAAATCGGCATTTGCATTTTCTGTTCCGATCGATCTGAAAGGCTGTTGCCATGAAATTGATAAACCACATAATTTCCTGTACTGCAAACGGTTTTTGAAATCACTAAAAGTGAAAGGGAAGGCTAAAAATGATAAGTTACCTGGGTCGGTAGATGTAGGTCAACTGATGAAAGTAGCAAACATGTATCAGTTTGATAATGTGGTGACCGCTCCATTGCATGGGTTCGACTCAGCGGATGATTATTATGCCAAGTGCAGCGCCAGAAACTTTATTGAAGGGATCGAAGTTCCTACACTTTTGGTCAATGCATTGAATGACCCTTTTCTATCAGAATCTTGCTTTGATCAAACAAAATTCGAATCTTCGAAAAATGTTTATTTCGAGATGCCTAAATTTGGAGGTCATGTAGGTTTTTCATCTAACCAAAACAATGGCACATTTTGGTCAGAAGACCGAGCATTTAATTTCATCAATCAGCACTAGAGAATTAGTATATGTTAGATAGGTACGCGATTTATTCAGACTTTAAAGCCATCAATGCCCGCTATGGATTGAATGGCGAAGAGTTTACAGTGCCTAACTATAATGCTGCCCCAGCGCAGCAATTGCCTGTGGTGACCGACGCAGCTAAAGGACAAATTTCATTTGTGTTTTGGGGGACTAACAAAGAGTGGTCTAATAATAAGAGCATTTCTCCTAAGCTTTTGACTTGCGAAAGGGATCAGTTGATGTCAAAAACTACGCTGCGCAATGCACTAGAGAAACATCGCTGTTTGATTCCAGCCAATGGTTTTTACCTATGGAAGCAGTACAGTAAGAAAAGAAAAACGCCACATTACTTTTACAATCCTTCTGAGACCATGTTCAGTATTCCAGGCATCTGGGAAGTAAATGAAGATATGGACGGCAACGTTCATTATACTTTTAAAATCATTGAAATCCCTAACTATATTAACATGCCTGAGTTTGGATCAAGTATGCCTGGAATTATTCCAAAAGATTTGGAAAAAAAATGGTTGGATAGCTATTCTTCCTTGGATGAATTGATGGAGATTTTAAATAACACAGAGAGTCTAGGTCAAATCAGCTATCATTCTGTTTCACCATTGATCACTAACTTGTCGAACAACGGGGATCATCTCATTCAACCGCAGTCTTCTGTAGATCAGCTTGGTAATTATACTTTGTTCGATTGATAGCCTAGTCGCAATTCATACAATATCTTATTTAATATTGAAATTGACTTTGATAGTTCCGATATTGTAATTGCGGCAAAAGTTTTTGTAATTCGCAAACCCAAAAAATGATACATATGAAAAGTGCGAAAATTATAGGAATGGGACATTATGTTCCAGACAATGTAGTAACCAACCAACAGCTAGAGCCACTTATGGATACCAACGATGCTTGGATTCAAGAGCGTACAGGTATCAAAGAAAGAAGGCATATTGTACCAGGAGGAGAAGATACAACTTCTACGATGGCCACTAAGGCTTCTCGAATGGCCATAGAAAAAGCTGGTGTAGCGGTGGATGACATTGACTTCATAATATTTGCTACTTTAAGCCCTGATTATTACTTCCCTGGCCCAGGCGTAATGCTTCAACAGCAGCTAGGATTCAAGAAAGAAATTGGCGCACTGGATATCAGAAACCAATGTTCTGGTTTTGTTTATGGCATTTCAGTGGCAGATCAATTTATTAAAACTGGCATGTACAAAACGGTGCTAGTAGTCGGAAGTGAAGTGCATAGTGGTGGATTGGATTTCACCACGCGAGGTAGAGGTGTATCAGTCATTTTCGGAGATGGTGCAGGTGCCGCGATATTGCAAGCTACTGATGAAAAGGGAAAAGGGATACTCTCTACTCATTTGCATTCTGAAGGTCAACATGCAGAAGAACTTGCACTTATTGGCCCTGCTACAACTGATTGGGTGCCGAATTATATAGAAAGAAATAATCCGGAGGATATTAGATACTACCCGTATATGAATGGGAATTTTGTATTTAAGCATGCCGTAGTGAGATTTCAGCAAGTAATACAGGAAGCTCTTGAGCAAAACGGATATCAAGCTGATGATATTGATATGCTTATTCCACATCAAGCCAATTTGCGAATTAGTCAATTCATCCAGAACCAAATGAAGCTGACAGATGATAGAGTTTTCAACAATATTCAAAAATATGGTAATACCACAGCAGCCTCTATTCCACTTGCGCTTAGTGAAGCACTAGAAGAAGGAAAAATAAAAGAAGGGGATTTGATTTGCTTGGCTGCTTTCGGCAGTGGTTTTACCTGGGCGTCCGCATTAATTCGCTGGTAAAAATTATCCTAATTTTCATAGAACCTAGCACGTTAATTGTTTGCTTTGTGCCAAACGATTTTTTTATGCATTTGAAAAAATGTAACCTAATTATTTTGATGTTGGTGCTTCAGTCTTTGACTGCAGAAGCTCAAAATTTTTATAAAGAAGTGCCTTCTGATACTACCTTTAATGCAAAAGGCGAAGAGTATTTAGGTAAAAGAGTAGGTCAATGGCAATTTGAGCGTAGATGGGATGGAATGCTCGTAACAGGATATTTCAAAAATGGCGTGCCTGATAGTGTTTGGTTCAAATATTTCAACTTTGTCGTATCTGAAGCCATTTTGCTTGAAAACGGCAAAAAGCAGGGGCCTTATCACACCTATGACAAGTACGGTGAAATCATTTCTGCTTCAAATTTTGAAAATGACATACTAAACGGTGCCTATTATGAATATTATGATAATGGGCAAGTAGCACTATCAGGTTATTATGAAGAGGGCAAAAAAGACAGTGTTTGGATAGAGTTCTCACCGATCGGCAATAAAAATTTCGAACAATATTATCAGGATGATTTGCCCGTGGGCACATGGACATATTATCATGTCAATAAACGAGTCGCGCGAACTGAAGCTTATGAATCAGGCTTACTGAATGGTCTAGTTGAAGAATTTCATTACAATAAAAATAAAACCTTATCAGCTCATTATTCAAATGGCCTGCTGGACGGCAAGTATGCTGAATATTTCAAAGATGGGTCTCTTAGTGTAGAAGGGCAGTATGAGTCGAATATGAAGACGGGAACCTGGGTGAGCATGTCGCCAAATGGTATTATGTTTTCTATTGGAGAATATATAGCCAACCACAAACAAGGACTGTGGAAGTACTACTTTGAATCCGGGGCATTGTTGTCGGAAGGCAAGTACAAAAATGATTTGAAAGATGGGCAATGGATAGACTATTATGAATCAGGAAAACTGAACTCAATTGGCTCCTATAAATCGGATTTGAAGAATGGCCTTTGGGGTCATTTTTATGAAAACGAGCAGCTGATTCAGGATGAAAACTGGAAGCATGGATTGTTGTTCGATGTAAGTGATTATTTTTCAGAACAAGGCGAAATATTGCCAAAAGGGACACTTGCCAATGGAAACGGAAGTCGCAATTTATACTTTCTGGATGGCGAGTTACAAATCAAAGAATCCTATCAAAATGGATCACCACATGGAACTTGGATTTCCTATCATGACAATGGCAATATAGCATCGGAAGAAAAATACGATCAAGGTAAACCTACTGGCATCTGGAAATATTACAATCGAAAGGGCAAGCAAAAAGGGACTAGACGGCATTAATTTTTATAAACATGACCGTTGCAATCGAATGAGCTCTTTGTTTCGCCATTTCTGCTTTTGACCCTTCAAATATCTCATCAATAGTTTCACAAAATACTTTTACCCATCTGTCAAAATGGACCTTAGTCATAGGAGACTTTTCGTGCATGGCTACATGCGGGGTTATAGGATTTCCTTTATAATTGGCCTTGTGAAATAGGGTAGTTTCCCAAAAGTCAGCAATTTTAGGAAGGTGATGATCCAGATCGAGTTGAACCACCTCGGTAAAGAAGTATCCGATTTCCGAGTCACTCATAATTTTGCTATAAAATGCATGAATGAGTTGGTCAATGTCTGCCCTAGATTGAATGTCTGTCATGATTGTCCAAAGATACGGATGAACTTTGGACAATCTTATTAAAGCATTATGATCTATGTCACCGATTGGTGCCAGAGATCAACTTGAGTGCAAACCACATCAAATAGCTCAATACAAAAATGATCATGCCGTAAATACTCGTAATAGATGAAACTCGAATACCGGCTGCCAGCATAGCGGAAGGGACAGACTCTACCTGGCTGATGTGCTGTAAGGCACTATACAATCCAATAAACTGACCCAAAATGCCAAATACAAGAGCAAAGAGTCCAATAGACTTAATCAAAGCCATTTGATTTTCGTCCTGAGTTTTTTTGACTAAATGGAAAATGAATAGCCCACAACTGGCAGCCAATACGATGGTCAATATGCTCATAAATAGAATGCCTCCTTCAAATAATAAATCAATCATGATAAGTTCTTTTTTAGTTTAAAATTATTTGCTACAAAGCTAGATGGAGGTCTGTTTCGTAACTAGGTCGAATCCATGTCTAAAGCTGTAAGTCGTCGACTAATGATGCAACTGTGAATATATTTAGCGAATATTGAAAGAAAAAATCAATGACAACAAAGGGGCATATAGCATTTTGGTCGATCGTATATTTTGTATTGATTTTGATGTATGGAAATGCTTTTGATAGCTACTTGTACTCTATCTATTTTGTTACGATCCTCTATCCAGTTATTCTTGGCGTGGCCTATTTTTTCAACTTCTTTTTAGTACCAAAGTATTTACTGTATCACCGACGAACCAAATTTATTCTTTACTCCATTTATATGCTGATCGTGTCGGCACATTTGGAGATTATTTTGATTTTTCTTGCCTTTATTTATTTGGCCAATTATCAAGTTCGAGCCATGCACCCTTCTATACTAGATGTGTCTAAGTTGAGCATGACGCTTTATGCCATTGTATTTGCTCATGGCTTTTATCTGTTATATCGAAAGTTCTCAGACTCAAAATTTAAAATAGAAGCGCTTGAAGACGAAAAGAAAAAAACCGAAGAGGGGTTTGTCGTTGTTCGGTCGGAAAGGCAAAACCGAAAAATTCTTCACAAAGATATTCTCTATATAGAAAGTCTTTCAGATTATATAAAAATTCATGTTCTTGATTCTGATTCACCCATTATTTCAAAAGCTAAAATCAGTAAAATAGAACAAGAACTACCCCATGAGTTTATAAGAATCCATAGATCATTTCTGGTCAATCGGGGGCAGATCACTACTTTCAATGCTGAACAAGTCACCATTGGAAATGAGCAGTTACCAATTAGTAGGAGTTATAGAAAAGAATTCAAAATTAATTTGTTTAAATAAAGTACTAAAATTTATTTGTTTGAAGCACCAGCTGACTTTGAAGGGTATTGTGAAGAATTTCAAAGTTCTGCTTAAGAGTTTCATACTCATCTGATAAATAGGTACTTTTTTTCAGCTTATAGTTTACTTCAAAAATGACAGCATTATTTAATTTTTTAACTTGGTAGTTGAATGCTAAAAGGTCATTGTCAACCGTTACATTGTCTGGCAATGATTTAATTTCTGCCCCTTCAGGAAGGTAGACGGTAGAAACTAAGGTTCTATCTCTTTTATAGATAAAGTCTACTGGATAATCTCGTTTCCTTTGTTTCAATGGATTTTTGGAAAACTCAATATTCCGAAAAGGAGAGATATAGGTTTCAGAATCAAAAATTTCCTGATGGGCAGTTCTTGTATAATCAACTAAAAAAGATTGATTATAGTTTTCAAGATTAGTTATTTTGTGATCTTCGATCAACTGTTCAGTTTCATTGAGTTTAGATTGAATAAAATCATTCTCGCTAATTAAACAGGCTTTTCTCTGCACATAGGCATCATAACCTGTAGACTTTTCTTTTGATCTAATCTTTAAACTATCGTCGGCTAATTCAATAGTTGTTACCTGAGTTTGATGTGAATAAAAACTTGATTCCAGATCAATCCAATATGGATTTTCACTAACAACCAAACCGAAATCATTGAGACACTTCATTGGGAGTAAATAATACGGCAATTTGGGTTGAGTTACGTCTAGTAGTAAGATTTGATCACCTAGATTAACGAGAGCAACTACATAGTTGAATCTATTCGCCAATGGGTACTCCTTATAAACTTTCCCGTGCTGCCTAGTACTAAGTATTACTGGGTCGGCTTGGAGACCTGAAGCTCTCAAAAGACCAATAAAATACAAATTCAGATCAGCAGCACTTCCTAATTTTGTTTTTTCAAGCTCTTTAGTTTTTTGTGATGCATATTTTCCATAGTAGTCATTGAATCGATATTGGTTAGTCATATATCCACTTATTAATTCAAGTTTTTCTAGATCGGACTTCCCTTCTAATTTTAAAGATGGGATACTTGAAGCTGCAGATTTTTGAGCCGACTTTATATACCTACCGAACTTATCATTTTTTTTCATATCGTCGATCATTTTTTCCCATGTCGACATCACCTGAGTCTTGCCTCCGCTTGGTGAGTTAATTTGTGCTAACTGAAAATCAATTTTTTTTATGTAGTCATTTCTAGATGTGATGTACTCGTCGTCATAAAAGGCTGGAATGTCTTTCATTTCATATACATGAACCATTTCTTTGAAAGAAATACCTGCATAATGTCTTTCGAAGGATTTGTCTATATAAGAATCATAAGTAAGAGAATCTGTCCTTTGTTTTAAAACAACGTATTCGTAAAATGGCACCATTTTTACTTCGTAACGGCTTTTGAGTACTGGAATATCACTTTGAAATTCCCAATCTGGTAAGTTGAACATGAAAGGAGAAATATGCTCGTATTGATACTCGATGATTGAGCCGACCTTAACTCCTGGAATAGAAAATCGTTTAACTCTCCAGTATTCATTTACTTTTTCGTCAAATACTAGATCTTTTTCTAATTCAACTTTGGTCACTTCTTGGTCATTTGCAATATTGCTGCTTGCCTGAATTTTCTCTATGGATTCTGTTTTTCCGAATCCGTCTGCATAGTATTGAATAGCAATGTTGGCTTGATCAATGCCAGATTCCTTTAATATTTTAATTCTGATGTGTCTCTTGAATCGGATGTCTAATCCGCTCGCCCCTTTGACGAAATCTGTTTTGCCAATGTCAAAAAGTACTATGGCAGCTGCTTCAGGGTCATTGGTATATTCCTTTAGGTCAAATTCCGCCTGTGTGAATTTGCCGTAATCAGCATAGTCATTGGCCAAAACTGAAATGCATGTCAGAGTCAAAAAACTAAAATAAAATAACTTAATCATTGTCTTAGTTGTATATAAGTTTGCCTTTCTATGGCTTTAATATCTTCAATGAATTTGTAAATCTTTTTATAAGACTCTCCGGGAGTAAATGTGTTTGAATGAATTTTCAAAGACCTTATGCATTTAATAATGTTATCTTTTTTATCAAATTTGATTTTGTAATCTGCAAAGTCCGTCAGAAGCAGCTGAGTTTCTGGTAGTATTGTCTTGCTGTATCTTGCTGTATCTAACTCAAAAGTAATGGTATCAATATTGTACAAAGGAACTCTATATCGAAAATCATATTTTCTTTGACTAGGAGGTTCCAAATTTGGTAAATCAGAATCTGGAACAAATACAACTAGATTCGAACCATATTTTTTTGTTTGGTTAGAGAAGTCCAAACTTGCAGACATTTCAATGAACGGTTTATTTCGGTCTCGAGTACTGAAATCCCAACTGTACAATTCTGAAGATTTTGGTCGAAGATTTCTTTTCATCCAAGAATCTTGGTCAGATTTTTGCCAGTTTTGGTTGATATAACTAAACGTTTCAAATTTGTCTCCTCTATAGGTTGCATCTAATTTCCCTAACAAAACATCATCTTCTTGTAGCTTAAGTTCTAAAACCATGACTGATTTAACATCTTCTATTGACTGCTTAGGTAATGTGATCAGTCTGCTGGCTCCATTTTTAATTAAGAGTCCTTTTTCTCCTTGCTTATTTGTATCAATATAGTTGAAGGGTTGGGTTTGGCTTGTATTTTCTAACCAAACAGTATCACCATCAATCGGGACACAAAGGAATACGTGATTGAATTGTTGAGTATAGGCATTCTCATTAATTATCATTGGATTGCTAGACCAATAGACGTCTACAGGATAAGCTTGAATAGCGAATAGTTCTAGCAAAGACTTCATATAGTAAGTCAGGGCTTTGCAGTCGCCATATTTGTTTTGTTCGACAAAACTGGCAGGAAAAGGTTTCATTCCACCTATATCCATTGAAATATTCACATAACGCATTTCATCCTGCAAGTCATTGAACAGTATTTTTGCTATTTCTTTTTTATCATGGATACCAGCCACTTTGGCTTTTACCTTAGAAATTTGCTCTGGACTAAGATCATTATGTCCCATACTTAACGAATTGACCCAGTTGCCATAATCTTGCCAAGATGAAGAATGACCTTCAAAACCATAAAAGAAAGTCTCTGGAATGATAGAAATTGAAGGACTCAATTCTTTCCAGTTTGGCCCTTGATTTTCTTCCTCTATTCTATTGATATCACTGAAGCTCCAAATTTGTTTTATTGTTTCAGATTTTGACATTTTGGGATTTATCGAATCCGCTGCATCACTTATAATCTGGATTTGGAACTCATGAGGATATTCGATGATAAGCTCTGCTTCTTTGGTGTACAGGTTTTTATAATTAGGGTACCACTTCTCAAAAATAAATTGATCGTATTCTATGTCATAACTGTATTCTAATAAATAAGGGTACTCGTTGTGAATCAAGTCAAATTCTTTGATACGGTAGTCAGAATACGAATTATAGCCTGAGATGTAGTTCCTATCTCTTATGTTTTTATTTTTTAATGATCTAATTTTTTGCCCAGATATATTCAGGATGGATGCGCTTAGGTTTGAGATGCTGTTAGTTTCAGAATAACCAATTTGTATCTCTGCAAAAGAATTGCCCTCAGCATTATTGATTTGAGCTAATAATCGCTTGGAAACAATCATTTTGCCCTTAACAAATGATACATGTGTCTGATAATTCTTTATAAATCCATCCGGAGACTCACTTAAAAGAATAGATAACCAACTACTAA
The DNA here is from genome assembly GCF_039969095.1 of Reichenbachiella sp. Classification (GTDB taxonomy): domain Bacteria; phylum Bacteroidota; class Bacteroidia; order Cytophagales; family Cyclobacteriaceae; genus Reichenbachiella. The sequence goes on along the minus strand of NZ_JBDVOL010000003.1, from coordinate 104,777 downwards.
TAAGCAATACAATTGAATACAATATACTGTTGTTAGAAACCTAAATGATTTACTTACCCACTATAAAATAGTAAGAGCTGCAAGTTATTATCTTAAAATATAAATACAAAGGGCTTAAAGTATCTGCTTCAAATGATGATTGAGGTGATCGATATAATCTTCCATCAAAAATTGAAGGGTTGGAGTTTCATCTTTCACAGGAATGGTTTTCTGCAGATCAACGTCATTTATTTTTTTCCATACTCGGGCAATTTGAACGTTCAAGGATTTCCAAAGTGTTTTGACTGCTTGCAAATTCTGATGTTCGTAGTCACTGGTTTTCACCCAGAAATTTTGATCGTACCAAATGTTCGTTTGGTCACCTTGTTTGATGCGGATAAAGCGGTGGATGTTGTTCATCGCGGAATCGGCCAGATGTCCTAAAATTTCTTTTTTACTCCATTTTTCAGGAGTGGGTTTATTATTCCAATCTTCTGCTGATATCGATTCAAATTGCTTTAGTGAGTGCGCTACGATTTGAGTGAGTTGTTTGGCTAATGCTTCGGTCATGATTATTTGGTTTTGTGTGTCCAAAGATGACCTAATGTGAAATTAAAAAAGTATATAGTTCATGAAAGGATCGAATATTCACTAACAATATAATTCAAGCTTTGCTTGCCTTCAAGGATGTTTTGTTTTGCCTAATAAGTATCTAATTGATAACCTTTAAATAGGATTCTTGCCAAAGCATGTTTATGATTTACCTTAAATTTCCAAAATATTATAATCGAATATTAAATTATGGAGCCACAAGAATATTTTGCCATTTTACCGCTGTTGGTTTATGGTATTGCCATAGCTGAATTAGTATCCCCCTGGAGAATATTTTTTGAAGACAAAAAACCTTTCATCCCTTTTATCTTAACGGGGATAATGATGCTTGAAGTAGCCTTCTACAACTTCTATCAGTTTTTCTCGCAGTTGGAAAATACTTATCAGTCGTATTTTATTTTTTTGACCTACCTCTTCTCTCCTCTAATATTTCTAATGGCCGCCCATGTATATACTCCTGAAAGTAAGGCGGACTTGGATATTCGAGACTACTTCAATAAAAGATTCAAGTTGCTGATGATATTACTTTCCATATTTGTAGCTTCTCATTTTGTAGTGGATTTCGAATTCGGCTTAAAATTGATAGTTCGATTAGTATTTATAGCAGTTATGCTTACTGCAGCATTTACGCGATGGGTTTGGTTGGTATATGTACTTTTGTTTTTTAGATTAACCTACACCATTATACATGCTATCTAATTCCAGGCAAACCCCAACCCCTCTTTACTGCGAGAATCCTAATACCCATCACTACTACCATAGCAATCCATAATGAGGCATTTTCCGGCAAAGAAGTAAAAGTTAATCCATAGTATAAAGTAGCACCAGCGAGACAGGCGGTGGCATAAATTTCTTTCCTGAATATAAGCGGGACACGATTGGAGAGTACATCGCGAAGTACACCACCGAAGACGGCCGAAACAGCGCCCATCATAATCGCAATGGCAGGGGAAAGGCCAAAAGAAAGTGTCTTTTGCATACCCAATACAGCAAAGAGCCCGATACCAATGGTGTCAAATAGAAACATGGTTCGTGTCAACTTCATTATCCATTTTTTGAAAAAGTAGCTAAAAGCTAACGCCGCCAAAACCGTATATAGATAATTGGGGTCTAGCAACCAACCGACGGGTTGGCTACCAATTAAAATATCACGCAAAGTTCCACCGCCCAAGGCTGTAATGAGTGCAATGACAGCCGAACCAAACGCGTCCATTTTTTTCTCCGAAGCGGTAAGTGCCCCAGATATCGCAAAAACGAATGTTCCAATAATATTGAGTGTGTATATCAGGTCCATAACGCGAATATATGTTTAGTCAGTAAATACATCGATAAACTTAAACGCCTCTCCGTCAAAAAATCCAAGGTCGCTCATCTTGGCTTTTGGGATCACGAGCAGTGCCATGAATGACAAGGTCATAAAGGGTGAATTTAGCGGAGAGCCCAAGGACTTGGCAAAAGCATCAATTTGGCTGTAGGCACGAGCTAACTCATAACCATCTTTTTCAGACATGATGCCTGCGACTGGAAGTTCAAGGAGATGTTCTTCTCCTTTGCCCACTGCGGATACACCTCCTTTAGCTGCGATGATCAAATTCACGGCCTTGGCGATAGAGTCATCGTCTACTCCCACGGCTATGATATTATGCGAATCATGACCGACTGAGGAGGCAATTGCCCCTTCCTTCAATCCAATATTCTTGATGTATCCGATGGCTGGAGGGGCTTCTTTGTAGCGATTGACTACTGTTACTTTGAGAATATCTTCATCCGTATTGGTCTGATTGGGATTGTTGATTAGAGAATTATCGAACGACAATAAATTCGTTATCAATTGGCCGTCTAAGGCTTCCATTACTTGCACTTTACTGCCTTTGATTTCTACTTTGAATTGCTCGGTAGTCTTCGGTTGACATTCAAAATTGTTGATGACTTTGTTTTCCACTTTTGGGATGTTGGATTTACCAGATTCTGCTACAAGCTCTCCATTGATCCAGGTCTGCTGGATATTGAAATCGTCAGGATTGTCGATCACAATAAAGTCCGCAGGATCATTCTCTTGCAGCAAGCCTACATTCATGTTGTAGTGCTTGACAGGATTGATGCAAGCCGCTTGCAATGTTTTATACAAATCATTGCCTTTGGCTAAAGCTCTTTTCACCAATAGATTGACATGACCTTCTACCAGATTGTCTGGATGCTTGTCATCAGAACAGAACATGATTTGCTCGTAGTTCTTGTCCAGAAGGGGAATCAACGCTTCAAAATTCTTGGCCGCACTCCCTTCACGGATCAAAATTTTCATACCGCAGTCTAGTTTGTCCTGTGCTTCTTCTATCGTAAAACATTCGTGATCCGTGCTGATGCCAGCTGCGGCGTAAGTTTTGGCTTGTTCGCCTTGCACACCAGGAGCATGCCCATCAACAGGTTTACCTAAGGCTTTGGCTTTAGCGATTTTGGCAAATACAGTTTCATCATTGAACAGCACGCCAGGCCAATTCATCATTTCCGCTAGGTAATTGATTTCTGGTTTTTTGAGTAGATATTCTACGTCATCTACTGAGATTTCTGCTCCTGCCGTTTCGAAAGTGGTGGCCGGTACGCAAGAAGGTGCACCAAAATGAAATTTGAAATTGATCTTCTTTCCATTTTCGATCATGTATTCCACCCCTTCTACACCAAGTACGTTGCCGATTTCGTGAGGGTCTGAAATGGTGCCGACTGTGCCATGCACCACCGCCAGCCGACCAAATTCCGAAGGAACCAACATAGAACTTTCTACATGCACATGGGCGTCTACAAATCCTGGTAAAATGTATTGATTTGGTGCTTGGTTGGTCTTTTCTATTTTCTGAATGACGCCATTTTCAAAATAAACAATGGCAGGGAAGATCGATCGGTTTGTGATGTCAATAAGTTGGCCGGATACCTGATTCATATAGCTTTTTGTTATTTAGGAATGAAGTTAATGACTAATTGATTGATTGGGTCAATAAACCATTAATTCATTGTTTCAATAAGTATCAGTTGTATATTTTTGCCGATCACAGCAGCCGAAAACTCAAGTCAACAATGAAAATTAAGTATCTGACCAAAAAGGCCATATTTAAGTTTATTGACTCCGCCCTCAAAGAGGACATTGGAGATGGTGATCACAGCACCTTGTCTTCCATACCAGAGGACTTGGAGCAAGAAGCACGATTGTTGATTAAAGGTGATGGTGTGATAGCTGGTATTCAGTTGGCTGAATGGATTTTTAAGCGATTTGATCCTGAACTTGAAGTCACTGTACTGAAGCAAGATGGTGATGTGGTTTCAGAAGGAGAAGTAGGCTTAACAGTAAAAGGAAAGGCAAGGTCAATTCTTTCTACAGAAAGATTAGTATTGAATTGCATGCAACGCATGAGTGGGATTGCTACGTATACACGCGAACTTACCGACATGATTAAGCATACACACGCTCAATTGCTCGATACGCGAAAAACGGCACCTAATTTCAGAATTTGTGAAAAGTGGGCAGTGAAGATCGGTGGAGGAGAGAACCACAGGTTCGGTTTGTACGATATGGTGATGTTGAAGGATAACCATGTTGATTATGCAGGAGGTATAAAAGCAGCTGTTGCCAGTACAAAAAAATATTTGGCCGACAACGACAAAGATTTAAGGATAGAAGTAGAAACCAGAAACCTTGATGAAGTTCGAGATGCCATTGAGGTGGGCGGTGTAGATGTGATAATGCTGGACAACATGTTGCCGTCTGCTATGCGAGAAGCCATCCAAATCATAGGAGGTAAATGCAAGACGGAAGCATCTGGAGGAATTACAGAAAAAAATATTAAAGAGATGGCGGAGACTGGTGTAGATTATATTTCTATTGGGGCTCTGACACACTCTTATACAAGTTTAGATATTAGTTTGAAAGCAGTAAAGTAGAACAAGAATGAATGTAAAGACTAAAAAATATCAAATGACCACAGGGACGTATGTGAAGTTGGCATTTGGCAATTTGATTAAAGACCAATGGTGGGTACTGTTGATTTATTTGGCGATTTGTGCCGGGTATTTCTGGATTCCAAACCACTGGTGGATTACTGGTGCAAGTATCGCACTGACCTTGTATATCTTGTTTTGGTTGATCCAGTTTGCCGGAATCTCACAGTTGGAGCAAGGCAAGTTTATGTTTGAAAAACTGAGCTATGAAATCAATAGTCAGCAGATTTTAATCAAACTAAACAGCAAACAAGGTATGCCCATGAAATGGGAAAACATCAAAAGAGCCGTAGCTGGCAAGGATCACTTTCTTTTGACGATCAACAAAGCACAACATGTGCACTTACCACACAGAATTTTCAATTCTAACAACGAGATCAAATTCGTAGAGACTATCTTGAAAAGAAAAGGATATATAAAAGAGTAATTTTTGAGAAAAGTTAATGTGAAAACCACTTCAAGCGATTGAAGTGGTTTTTTTGTGCCTGAACTTTGGAGTGTTTTACCCAAAATCATTAAGTACTTGCTATCATGAAAAATCTACCTATTTTGCGGACTGAATTATTATGAATAAGCTTATTCAATATATCAATCAGTTCACTGAAAAAACAGGACAATGGGTCTCTTGGATCAGTCTAGTTTTGGTGGTCTTAATTGGGATGGATGTATTATTAAGGTATGTATTCAATTGGAGCAGCTCGGCTAATCAAGAACTGGAATGGCACTTGTTTGCCACCTTGTTTTTATTGGGATCGGCCTATGCACTCAAGCATGACAAACACGTTCGTGTCGACGTCTTCTATTCTAGATTTAGCGATAATAAAAAAGCGTGGGTCAATCTAATTGGCACTTTGATTTTCCTGATTCCATTTTGTCTAGTCGTCATTCAAACATCTATTCCATTTGCCCTTGATGCTTGGGAAATTTCAGAATCGAGCCCAGAGCCCGGAGGATTGCCACATCGATTTATCATTAAATCTACTATTCCTATTGGCGCTTTTTTGTTATTCATTCAAGCTATTTCAGAAGGACTTTCTTCGCTATTAACTATACTTAATCGACCAGCCGAATGATTTCCGAATATCTGCCTCTCTTACTTTTTGCGCTGGTTTTTTTGCTGATTTTGTTTGGTTATCCTGTAGCTTTTACTCTGGGTGGACTTTCTATTTTGGCAGGTGTATTGATCTACGACATTGACTTTTTCTACCTGCTTTCACTCCGTATTTATGGAACGATGCACAATTTTGTGTTGATTGCCGTGCCATTGTTTGTCTTCATGGGTATTATGCTAGAGAAATCTGGTTTGGCTGAAAGCCTGCTTGATACGATGGCCAGCCTTTTTGGCAGAATGAAAGGGGGACTAGCGGTGTCAGTTGTAATTGTGGGTGGTATGTTAGCAGCTTCGACTGGCATTGTGGGAGCTACAGTTATCACCATGGGAATGATCAGCTTGCCTACGATGCTTAAGCGAGGTTATTCGCCAACATTAGCCACAGGTACTATTGCTTCTTCGGGAACTTTGGGTCAAATTATTCCGCCCTCTGTGGTGTTGGTTCTTTTAGGTACCGTGCTGAATGTGTCAGTAGGGGATTTGTTTACCGCTGCCATAGTGCCTGGGGTAATTTTGGTTGGATTGTATATCATTTACATTATTGCCGTATCATATCTGAAGCCTGATGCAGCTCCAAGTATTTCAAAAGAGGAGCGCGAAAATTTTTGGTCTGAAGGGGCGTGGAAGAAAATCATAGTAGCCTTTGTACTGCCTTTCCTGTTGATCTTGCTTGTGTTGGGTTCTATTTTCGCGGGAATTGCATCACCTACAGAAGCGGCTGCAGTAGGAGCTATTGGTTCAATTGCGCTCACAGTCGTTCAAAAGAAATTTAGCTTGACCATTCTCAAAGAAGTGATGCGCGACACAACATTTTTGACCTGTATGGTTTTTATGATTTTGGTTGGAGCCACTTCATTTTCATTGGTATTCAGAGCGATGGGTGGAGATCGTTTGCTATCTGATTTGATAACACAGGGAGGATTGTCGCCTCACCTCTTTCTTGCAGTTGTTTTACTTGTTGTATTAGTAGCTGGTTTTTTTATTGATTTTATCGAAATCATCTTCATCATCGTACCAGTGGCAGCACCTATCTTTTCGGCTATGGGTGTGGACTTGATTTGGATTGGCATATTGATCGCGCTCAATTTGCAGACTAGTTTCCTCACTCCACCATTTGGGTTTTCCCTATTTTATCTCAAGGGTGTGGCTCCACCAGAAATTAAGACTAGTCATCTTTACCGGGGAATTGTGCCATTTGTAATTATTCAAATAGTACTACTCATTGCAGTAATTATATTTCCAGAAATAGTGAGTTGGCTACCTGATCTACTAGCCCATTAATTAACACTGACCATAGCATGAGATGCTGATGTATTGGCCTTTGCAGCTTTAAACATTACATAAAAGCAGCCAATCATCACGACATGACTGATATCATTAAAATTGAACCATTCATTGATGGAAAATTTCAATAAGTGGATAAAGGCAGGGATAAGATTTGTAAGAATGCCTACGATAACCAATATTGATCTTTTGTCCTTATATCGGGCGAAATGTGCGATTGAAACAGGAATAACAATCCCTATAAGTCCAACAATCGAATCTATCAAAACACTAGAAAAATGCTGAAATATTAGAACTGAGGCAGACATGATCATCAGCTGAGCATAACAGAATATTCTTACAAAAGATCTGACTTTTGCATGTTCAATGAAAGGCAGTACAGCTAATTGAGCACAAAAAATACCAATACCGCTCAAGAGCCAAGCCACATGATGAAATTTATGTCCCACATATTGGATAAATCCGTGTGCGATACCCCCAGTAAATGACGCAAGCCCCATAAATAGAAAAAACAACGCCCAGAATTTTTGAGAAATGTCTGCTTGCTCGTCGTAAAAGAGCTTATGACCAAAGACTAAACAGGCGGTGGCCACCATCCAATTGGTGATCCAGGTCATTGGTTCTGTCACCTGAAGGCCGAGCAATTCTATAGAAGGTGTTTCTAACATCGCGCAATGATAATAAAGCCAGAATGACATTTGGTAACCAAATCCATGAACTTTCTTAAAGTTTATAACTTTGGTGAAGTATCTACCTATTTTTACGATTATGTGGCAAGAAGAAAACGACACCCTTTCAAAAACATTCAAATTCAAGAATTTCACAGAGGCCTTTGGGTTTATGACTAAAGTGGCCATTGAAGCTGAAAAAATGAACCATCATCCCAATTGGTCCAATGTGTATAATCAAGTGACAATTACCCTTTCCACTCATGATGCCGGTAATATCGTGACCGAAAAGGATAGAAAATTGGCTCAGGTGATAGACTCTTTGACAGACTAATGGAATTCAACGCATCCCTCTACCTAGTTCCAACTCCTATTGGCAATTTGGCTGATATTACTTTACGTGCGTTGGAAGTGCTGAAGACTGTGGATATAATACTCGCTGAAGACACGCGTACAACTGGTACGTTGCTGAAACATTATGATATCAAGAGTCAACTTAAAAGCTATCATATCTTCAATGAGCATAAACAAGTTGAGAATCTAATTGAAGAGTTCAAAGCAGGTAAAACTATGGCATTGGTTTCTGATGCAGGTACACCCGCCATCAGCGACCCTGGCTTTTTGTTGGTTCGTGAATGTTTGAAAGCTGAGGTGAAACTGGAGTGTTTGCCTGGTGCTACTGCGTTTGTTCCAGCTTTGGTAGCTTCTGGGCTTCCTAGCGATCGTTTTGTATTCGAAGGGTTTTTACCACAAAAAAAAGGTAGACAAACTCGGTTACAATCCTTAGTAGAAGAATCGAGAACTATGATATTCTATGAGTCACCACACCGTTTGGTTAAGGCACTCAAACAATTCGGCGAGACTTTAGGTTTTGACCGACAGGCGTCTGTGTCTCGAGAATTAACTAAATTATATGAAGAAACTGTGAACGGTAGCCTTCAGGAAATTGTTGACCACTTTGGAGAGCAAAAAATAAAAGGAGAAATAGTAGTGATAATTGCAGGAAAATGAATCTCAAAGACATCACACAACAAGTAGTAGACCTTTCATTATCATGTGGAGCATTCATAAAAAAGGAAGCAGAAACATTTGATTATGATGACGTAGAACTCAAAGGAAAAAATGACTTGGTTTCCTACGTAGATAAAGAAGCTGAAAAAATGATGGTGGAGCAGCTTAAAAAAATTCTTCCAGAAGCTGGATTCATCACCGAAGAGGGGACTGAGAAAGAATCCAACGCAGAGTTCAAATGGATTATAGACCCATTAGACGGCACTACTAATTTCATTCATGGATTGCCTATTTATTCTACGAGCATAGCTTTGGTCAAAGGAAAGGAAATTTTATCAGGAGTAGTCTTTGATATTGGGCGAAACGATTGCTTTCATGCTTATCAAAATGGCGGGACTTTTTGCAATGGCAAACCAATCCAAGTGTCCAAATTACCAACTTTGGGGGATAGTCTTTTGGCGACTGGATTTCCGTATTATGACTTTGAAAGAATGCCACAATATCAGCTCATTTTGAACGAACTGATGCAGAATGCTCACGGCCTTCGTCGTTTAGGTAGCGCTGCTATTGATTTGGTGTATGTAGGACTCGGTAGATACGAAGGTTACTTCGAATATAATTTGAATCCTTGGGATATTGCAGCAGGTGCTTTGATTGTGCAAGAGGCGGGTGGAACTGTCACCGATTTTTCTGGTGGAGACGACTATCTTTTTGGACGTGAAATTCTAGCTGCCAATACGATACATGCGGAAATGCTAGCGATTATCAAAAAGCACTGGTAATTTTGCTTTGAAATGATACAAGAGATATTGATTTGGATGATGTTCAGTCTGGCTACTTTGTTTGTGGCTAAAAAAATTTACTTGGAATTTACCGCAAAGGACGGTTGTCCAAAAGGATGTGGAAACTGCGAACTGTCCGAATCAAGAACAATTCAAATTGGCTCATCAATTAAGTCTATTAAATGATTTTGGCGACAGCCAATTAGCGTTTAAATTTGCACTCCTAAATTACTAGTTCGAAACATAGAGCGAAAACTTTTTTAGCATAAATCACAATGGCATTTAGTTTTTTTAAGAAAAAGAAGAAGGAAAATACTGACTCAAGGTATATCAGCTTGACAGTAAAAGAGGTGGTTAAAGAGACTAACGACGCTGTAACTCTTGTTTTTGAGCAGCCAGAAAATGGTGAGCTCAATTACCAACCAGGACAGTTTATTACGTTGATTCTGACCATCAATGGTAAAAAAGTGAGAAGAGCCTATTCATTGTGTAGCGCACCTTCTTTGGGTGAGTTGCCAGCTGTAACTGTGAAGGCAGTAGATGGAGGTATCATGTCGAATTACATCAACAATGAAGTTAAAGCTGGTGACACGATCCAAATCATGGAACCTATGGGTTCTTTTGTTTTGGATATTAATGAATCCAACAAAAAACAAGTATTTCTGTTTGGAGGAGGAAGCGGGGTGACCCCATTGATGTCAATCGCCAAGTCCTTGTTGAAAAACGAACCAGAAAGTAAAGTGTCTTTGGTTTACGCCAACAGAGATATTGATTCGATTATATTTAAAAATGTTATAGAAGGATTGCAAGAGCAGTACAATGGACGTTTGGATGTTGTGCATTTCCTAGAAACACCTCCAGCCGAATGGAATGGGCATGTTGGATACATGACCAAAGAAAAATTGATGGCTATCATTACCGAATTAAAAAGTGAAGAATATTCAGATCTCTCATTTATGACTTGTGGTCCAGAGCCGTTGATGAATATTGTTTGGGAAACACTGGAAGAACTCAAAATCCCTGAAGATAAAAAATTCAAAGAGAGTTTTGTGGCAGGTAATACATCTCCTAGCGCTATTATAGCGGATGCAAATGGGACAAAGGAAGTTACCATCATATTAGAAGGTGAGGAGTACACTTATGAGGTACCAGCTAACAAAACCATATTAGAAGCGGGGCTAGATCGTAATATCGACATGCCCTACTCTTGTCAAAGTGGGTTGTGTACGGCCTGTAGAGGCAAATGTCTAGAAGGCACCATCAAAATGGACGAAGATGATGGTCTCTCAGATGAAGAAAAAGCTGAAGGATACGTTTTGTTGTGTGTGGGTCACCCAGAAAGTGATGACGTCAAAGTGGAAATCGGTTAAGACCCACTTACATTCGCATTGCTAAGTTCTACTTCGGCTGCAATGTACCCAAAGGCTTGCCAATAAGGGCTGTCCATCATAAGGTTGAAAATTTCTAAGGCTTGTTCGGTTTTGCCATTGTAGTAATACCAATTGCCCACTCCATAACCTAAAGTCATATCGTCAATCGCGTTTTGACCTTCTTCATCTAATTTGAATAGTTGTTCAGGTTTTTTAATGCCTTTATATAAGAGTAACCTATTGTGATATCCGTAGTTCTCAATCACGTTCATTTTTGGTTTGATTGGTTCCAGCAGTAGCTCAGCGGCATCGTTATTCCCTAATTTTCTATAGGTCATATACAACCAATCAGACGCTGCCACAAGCATATCATCATTATTCGAAATAGAAAGACATTTTTTAAAAGCAGACACACTTTTATCATAGTTACCTTTCATATAGTAGGCAAGCCCAAGGTGATACCAGATGTTGTACTGAACCGAATTTCGTGGAATATTCCTTCTGTTAGGCAAACCATCCACTTCCATCTCAATGGGAGTATTTCTGGAATAGAACACTGCTTTTTCTAAATCTTGAATGGCCTTGTCAAACTGGCGAATTGTTAAATATCGATGTCCTCTGTGTCTATATAGTTTATAGGATTCAGGAAATTTGTTAAGCCCTAGAGTGTAAATTTGGATGGCATATTTGTATTGATATAGATAAGCCAATCTTCGCCCATACCATATTATATTGTTGAGGCTGTCTGGATTGTTATTGAAACTCTCTTCAGTTGTTTCAAGTTCTTTTTGCCTCTTGGCTAGAATCTTGTCTGGCAGTGGTGGAGGAAATAATTTCTTGCCAAGTAGCGAAACTGCTTCGTGCTCTGTTTCTCCCACTACCTCAGCGCCTAAATTAGAAACGTCAGACACAATGGATTTTTTGACTTGTGTGTCTGAAGTGTTTTCTATTTGAATGCAGCTGCTCAAATAAAAGATAACCAGTACAATACCAATAATTTTTTGCTTCACTGTATGCTATTGATTTTGTAATCTTTAAATAATCCAATAAAAACCATTTAAGGTTCTAATCGAATCTATTTCGAACTTTTCATTATCAAATCTAATGTATCATTATCATAATGCTAATAATTACATTGTCGATTTCTAATAAAAATAAATTTTTAGTGGTTGGTTCTTACTTATTTAACTTGTTTTAATCCTTTTTTATTGAACAATTGAAAATCTTGTTTCCATCATTCGACAAAATATTTTTTTGTCTACCTACAGGTTCAACGTTTTATTGGTGTTAAAATCATGTAATCAGAACGACTGCGATATTTTATTTTTTTTAACTTTAGCTTTTTCAGTGGGACAGATTGTTTGTAGCATCTAATATTGAAGAAAGTGAATTTCTAGAATCAACTAATACAATAATAATGAGTGAATCAACCATAAATTTTTTGACAACCTGGAACAATGCCATGATTATTCTTTCCCCTGCATTTCTGGGTCTTGGCATTTTTATATTTGTTTTTTATAAAATTAAGCTGATGAGTACCAAGGTACTCAAGGATAAATATGACCTGGTAAGTAAAAGGGAATATGGATTTTTGCTTAGTGCTCACATAGCAGTAGCAATTTCCATATTTTTTATATGTAATACTTATGAGGCGGATGGGCTAACACATTCATTTATGTGGTTTTGGATTAGACTGTTTATTGCACTTTGTATTGGCGTACTATACGGTTATGTAGCACTGTTGATGTTGAAGTTTTATTACCCGTCTCAACAAGCGAAACGTTTGAAAATTTACAGATATCAGCCACGAATCAATCCTAAAACTGGCAATACCATGAAATTGCTAAGCGAAGAGGATGAGGATGCCTATTTGGACGAAGGAATGCAGGCGGAAGAAGATGTGTTTTCTGTAGATTATGACGTCTGGATAGATGTAGATTCTGGAGATTCTCATATCGAAAAGTATGAAGGTAGGTTGCATGCAATGGAGTGTGATCGATGCGGATTCCAAACTTTAAGACTTGAAAAAGAGGAAATCACTCAAGAGGCATCCCACTATGAAGAGGGTGAACTAATCAAACATTACAAATGCTCGTATTGCAAAAGAATAAAAAGACGAACAGTAAAATTATCTATGCAGAAATCTGCTAGTGATTTCAAAATTACTGAAGCTACACGATTCGTCGAAGACCCATTGAGTGAAGGCCCTAGAGTGGTGATGGTTAAGGTGGACATACATACCACGGGTGGCCAAGTCAAAAATTTCGAATTCCAAAACCTGAATGAAGCTCAAAAATTTCTCAAAGAATTTGACTTGAGCAAACTGGAAGAAGAGGAAGCATCTTAGCAAGAAAGTGTTGAAACAAGAAAAGCCATCTCGATAGCTATCGGGATGGCTTTTTTTATGTCTTAAGTAGACTAATTAAGCTTTTGCTTCAGGTGTTACTACTGAAACGAAAGATCTGTTTTGTCTTCCTTTTTTGAACTCAACTACACCGTCAGTCAAAGCAAACAAAGTGTGGTCTTTACCCATTCCAACATTTTCTCCTGGATGATGAGTGGTTCCTCTTTGTCTTACAATGATGTTTCCAGCAATGATGTCTTGCCCACCAAATATCTTCACTCCCAATCGTTTACTATGGGATTCTCTTCCGTTTTTCGAACTACCTGCTCCTTTCTTATGTGCCATGGTATTATATTATTTAATATTTTCGATTAAAACTTTAGTTAATGACTGTCTATGGCCATTTTTCACCTTGTATCCTTTTCTTCTCTTCTTCTTAAAGACAATCACTTTGTCGTCTTTCTCCTGAGCAAGGATTTTACCTGAAACTTTGGCACCCTTCACTGTTGGGGCACCTACTTTGACTTTTCCATCGTTGTCAATCAACAACACACGGTCAAACTCTACGGAAGCGCCAGCTTCACCCTCCAAACGAGGAGTGTAAACATACTGATCTTGCGTTACTTTGAACTGCTTACCGGCTATATCAACTATTGCGTACATAATTTGTAATAAATCCAGTTTTAAAAATTGGTTTGCAAAAGTAAAATTAATATGACAGAAATCAAACCCTTTTACTAGCAATTTAGATGACATAAAAAAATAAAAAAAAAATCAACTTTTTTCTATCCCCGATTCAAGCGCAAATGAATACAAGTTATGGTTTAAAATAGGTCATTACAACTTGCTATTTTTCAAGCGTTTAAATGTTTTTTTTAGACTACTGAAAATCAAGTTTTAGACCTGATTCTACCCTTGTCTTTTCGCCTTCTTTTTTTCATATTTGTAATGCTTGTTCAAAGGACTCGACGCACTAAAGAGCAAGTACCCCAATAGAAAAATGAACACCACCGTTTTGCCTTGTGCAAAACACGAGAAAGGCGAGTAATGACTGACATCAGCATCATTAGTCACAGCTATTATTTGTCCTTTTCAAAAAGAAATGAAGTAAAGAAAAATGGCAAAAGACATTGTACAGGACGAACCTATCTTAAAGGAAAATAAGGACAGGTTTGTACTATTCCCTATTGAAAAAGATGACATCTGGCAATTTTATAAAAAAGCTGAAGCTAGCTTTTGGACAGCCGAAGAAATTGATCTTAGTCAAGATTTGAAAGACTGGGAGAACCTTAACGATGGCGAACGCCACTTTATCACCCACGTTTTAGCCTTCTTTGCTGCCAGCGATGGAATCGTAAATGAAAACCTTGCTGAAAATTTCGTATCAGAAGTTCAATACACAGAAGCTAAATTTTTCTACGGCTTCCAAATAGCTATTGAAAACATTCACTCAGAAACTTATTCTTTATTGATCGATACTTATGTAAAAGACAATAAGGAAAAAGATAAACTATTTCATGCGGTAGAAACCATTCCTTGCGTTAAAAAGAAAGCGGATTGGGCTTTGAGATGGATTGATAATGGATCTTTTGCAGAAAGACTGATTGCATTTGCTGCTGTTGAAGGCATTTTCTTTTCAGGTAGCTTCTGTTCAATCTTTTGGTTGAAGAAAAGAGGTCTGATGCCAGGCCTTACATTCTCAAATGAATTAATCTCACGAGATGAAGGGTTACACTGTGATTTTGCGTGTTTATTATACAACGATCACTTAGTAAATAAACTACCGACAGATACAGTAGAGAAGATCATTATTGATGCGGTCGAGATAGAAAAGGAATTTGTGACTGATGCCATTCCAGTGAAGTTGATTGGAATGAATGCAGAGTTGATGTGTCAGTATATTGAGTTTGTTGCAGATCGATTGTTGTTGGAACTTGGTTGCTCTAAACAGTACAACGCAACGAACCCATTTGATTTCATGGAAATGATTTCCCTGCAAGGGAAAACAAATTTCTTTGAAAAGAGAGTTGCAGAATACCAAAAAGCGGGAGTCATGAAAGATGCCAGTGACGATTCGCTTAAATTTAGTTTAGACGAAGATTTTTAAAATATTGCTTACGTATATCCCATATTACTTATAACCTGTTTGCCCTATGTTAGTACTTAAAAGAGACGGAAGGAGAGAGACCGTCAAATTCGATAAAGTCACAGCCAGAATTGAGAAACTCTGCTACGGACTGAATACAAAATTCATTGAGCCAGTAGACATCGCTAAAAAAGTGATTTCTGGTATTTATGACGGTGTGACGACTGTTGAGTTGGATAACCTTGCTGCTGAGACTGCTGCTTCACTTACGACAGTCCACCCTGACTTCGCACAATTAGCAGCTAGAATTGCTATTTCTAATTTGCACAAAACTACAAGTAAGTCCTTTTCTAACACGATGAAAAGGATGTACACATATATAGATCCAAAGACAGGTGAAAATGCCTCTTTATTGGCTACGGATGTATATGGTATCATCAAGAAAAACGCAGCATTATTAGATTCATCAATTATTTATGATAGGGATTTCAGTTACGACTACTTTGGTTTCAAAACCTTAGAACGTTCGTACTTGATGAAATTGGATGGGCAAATCGTGGAAAGACCACAGCACATGTTGATGCGTGTGGCCATTGGTATTCACAAAGAAGATATAGAAGCAGCGATAGAAACTTATAACCTACTCTCAGAAAAATGGTTTACGCATGCTACTCCAACTTTATTTAATGCAGGTACTCCAAAACCACAACTGTCTTCATGTTTCCTTCTAACCATGAAGGATGACAGTATCGACGGGATATACGATACTTTGAAACAGACAGCTAAAATCTCTCAATCAGCTGGTGGTATAGGGCTAAGCATTCACAATGTAAGAGCAACAGGATCTTACATCAAAGGAACTAATGGCGTATCAAATGGGATCGTCCCCATGTTGAGAAACTTCGACATGACCGCAAGATACGTGGATCAAGGTGGTGGAAAACGTAAGGGTAGCTTCGCTATCTACTTGGAACCTTGGCATGCTGATATTTTTGAATTCCTTGATTTGAAAAAGAATCATGGTAAAGAAGAAATGAGAGCGAGAGACTTGTTCTATGCGCTTTGGGTGCCGGATTTGTTTATGAAGCGAGTGAAAGAAAATGGGGATTGGACGCTCATGTGCCCTAACGAATGCCCAGGATTGGCTGATGCCTATGGGGACGAATTCGAGAAGCTATATGAAAGATACGAGTCTGAAGGCAAGGGTAGAAAAACCATCAAAGCACAAGACTTATGGTTTGAAGTACTAGAATCTCAAATTGAGACAGGTACACCTTATATGCTCTTCAAAGATGCGGCTAACAAGAAGTCAAATCAGAAAAACTTAGGTACAATCAAGTCAAGTAACTTGTGTACTGAGATCATGGAGTATACTTCTCCAGACGAAGTTGCGGTATGTAACTTGGCTTCGATTGCTTTACCGATGTATATCACGGAAGATGGGTTATTTGATCATCAGAAATTATACGACATCACTTATGTGATCACCAAGAACTTGAACAAAGTAATTGACGTCAATTACTACCCAGTTCCTGAAGCTAGAAATTCAAATATGAAGCACCGTCCTATTGGAATTGGTGTACAAGGATTGGCGGATACGTTCATTAAAATGAAAATGCCTTTCGATTCTAAAGAGTCAAGACAGTTGAATAGCGAAATATTCGAAACGATCTACTTCGCTTCTATGACTGCTTCTAAAGATTTAGCTAAAGTGGATGGCGCTTACGAAACCTTCAAAGGTTCGCCTGTATCAAAAGGAATATTCCAATATGATATGTGGAATGTCACTCCTTCTGAAAGATGGGATTGGACAAGCCTGAAGCAGGAAGTGAAGAAACATGGCGTGAGAAACTCACTACTATTGGCTCCAATGCCAACAGCTTCTACTTCTCAGATCCTAGGAAACAACGAATGTTTCGAGCCTTATACTTCAAATATTTATACCAGAAGAGTATTGTCTGGTGAGTTCATTGTAGTGAACAAACACTTGATGAAGGATTTGATTGCTTTGAATCTTTGGGATGATAGCATGAAAAATAGAATCATGCAGGCGAATGGATCTATCCAGAACATTCCTGAAATTCCTCAAAATATCAAGGATCTTTATAAAACTGTCTGGGAAATTTCTCAAAAGTCGATCATCGACATGTCTGCTGACAGAGGAGCTTATATTTGCCAAAGCCAGAGTTTAAATATTCACTTGCAAGAGCCTAACTTCGGTAAAATGACTTCTATGCACTTCTATGCTTGGGAAAAAGGTTTGAAGACAGGTATGTATTATTTGAGAACTAAAGCGGCTGCTGATGCGATCAAGTTTACGGTTTCAAAAGAAGAGAATAAGAATTTCATTCCTGCAAACGACAAAGAAGGCGAAGCTAATTCACAATTCGAATGTGTAGGGTGCGGAAGCTAATTTGATGAAATAAGAATTAATTAAAAACCCTTCTGATGAAAATTAGAAGGGTTTTTTATGAATTATAGAAGATATCCAATTGATCTTTTTCAACTTTCATTGATTCGGATGCTTCCGATAGCAATTTTGGTGCGGGAATGCCTTTTTCAAATTTAGTCTCACTTGAGAATACTCGAGCTTCATCCCAAAGCCCTTGGTCAATAAGTGTTTGCAGTAAATGAGCACCACCCTCGACAAAGACTGATTGTACACCTCGTTGTCTCATGTCAAGAAAAATGTCATCAAGTAATTGATTTTCTAGAACTTTGACCCATTCTAGGTTTTCTTCTTTTCCATCTTTTTTTAGATTATAACAAATAGTTGGAATCTCTTGATTGAACAAATGCAGCTCACTACTCAACGAAAGCTGTTTATCGATGACCAACCTAATTGGATGGTTTCCTTGCCAATCTCTAACATTTAGATTTGGATTGTCATATTTGGCCGTGTTGGTCCCGACCCAGATGGCATCTTCTTCTGACCGCCATTTATGAACTAATTTTCTGGACTGCTCACCACTAATCCACTTGGAATCATAATTTTCTCGCGCTATAAATCTATCAGAGGTTTGTGCCCACTTCAGAATTACGTAAGGTCTTTGTTTTTCAATACGAGTAAAGAATCTTTTATTCAGTCTTCTGGCTTCGTCCGAACATACTCCTATCTCCACTTCAATTCCAGCTTCTCTAAGCTTTTGAATTCCCACTCCGTTTACCAATGAATGACTGTCTTGATTAGCAATTACCACTCTTTTTAGTTGATATTTGATCAGTAAATCAGCACAAGGAGGGGTTTTTCCAAAGTGTGCACATGGCTCCAAAGTAACATAAGCAGTAGAATGTTTTAAAAGTGATTTGTGCTTCACATTTTTAATCGCATTCACTTCGGCATGAGCCTCACCATATTTTTCATGCCATCCTTCGCCGATGATCTTATCTTCATGTACGATCACACAACCCACCATAGGATTTGGACTAACAACTCCAAGGCCAATAGCAGCTAGTTCAAGCGCACGACGCATGTATTTTTCATCGATCG
The DNA here is from genome assembly GCF_039969095.1 of Reichenbachiella sp. Classification (GTDB taxonomy): domain Bacteria; phylum Bacteroidota; class Bacteroidia; order Cytophagales; family Cyclobacteriaceae; genus Reichenbachiella. The sequence goes on along the minus strand of NZ_JBDVOL010000003.1, from coordinate 86,053 downwards.
AAAGACTCATTTTTTGTTAATTTTGATGTTTGGCATGCCAATATCTAACCGCTTATTAGTTCACATTTTAGGGTAGTATCAAATTTACACTGTTTAATTATTTTTGCCCCATGGAGGAATATTTTCCTAGGAACACATTTCAAGATACTGTTGCATTACTCAATCCAGAATTAGGCCTCCAAGAAGGGCAGGCACTGGCTTATATTGTGCTTGATAAAATATTCAGAATTTCAAAAACGGATATCATTGTCAACAGACAGTTTTTCCCTGATAGTTTACAAAAGAAAAAATATGATCTTCTTGTCAGTAGATTGATAAATAATGAGCCCATTCAATACATATTCAGGGAGTCTGAATTTTATGGCTATCGTTTTTATGTAGATAAAAACGTATTGATTCCCAGACAAGAAACAGAGCTTCTCATTCAAATAATAGCCAACTATAAAAAATGGGATAAGCCAAAAATGGCTGATATTGGTACAGGATCAGGATGCATCGCCTGTTCTCTCGCATTGACTATAAGTGACTCAAAACTGGTAGGATATGATGTAAGTACCGAAGCACTGAAAGTAGCTCAGTACAATGCTGCTCGACTTGGAGCTGATGCTGTATTCTCGCCTCTTGATATATTGAAAGATGAGATTCCACATAAGGATTTAGACTTGATTGTTAGTAATCCACCATACGTCATGGATCAGGAGAAACAACAGATGCAAAAGAATGTACTTGAGTTTGAACCTGCTTTAGCACTATTTGTATCAGACCATGATCCCCTGATCTTCTACAAAACCATTATGGAAAAGGCAAAATTCGCTCTAAAAAAAGGAGGAGTTCTATTCTTTGAAATAAATGAGCAATTTGGAAAACAGACCCTATTGCTTTTTCAACATTATGGGTATAGTAAACCTAAAATCTACAAGGATTTGAATGATAAGCAGCGATTTGCTTCGGCAGTTTTAGAATAGCTCGCTTCTAATTTTTGTGATCTTTTCTTTAAAGTCGTTGTATTTTGATTGTAGGGTTTTATCTGATGATAAGACCCGAGTCATCTGGAATCTTTTCCACTTTCTGATAAATCCATTCAAGGCAATGAGCACAACGAAAGAAAAAACGACCCCAATCAGTCCCAAGTGCCACTGATTCGTATAGTTACTTATTGATATTCCTATATAGCGCCACCAAAAGATGAAACCAAGTAACGAAAACCCAAATTTCAATGAAGCCACAAACTCAGCTTCTTTTACTCTGGTTTTGATGAATATATAAACTGGAAGTAACACGGGTAGATTCAAAAGTAGACCAATGAATGCAAAAGGCGCAAGTGCGAATAATATCAAGGTATCTATTGTACTTATAGGTCGAAAAGGAAAAGATAATCCAGCTGCTTCCAATGCTGATTTTTGATCTGCAATGGCATTAATTTCAGCAGTTCTACCTTCTAATTTTTTTGCTGCTGCGTTGATTTTGTCAGGATCTATTAGTTGATGCGAGTCCTGGTTATGGAAGAAGATGGCATCTAATCCAATATATTCTTTTCGATCCAAAGAGACATGAACCTTACTCAGTGCTTCGGTAATTTCAGTTGTCAGTTTGTTGTAGTTTTCCGCTTTTTCTTCTTGCTTTTCTACTTTGATAGGCTGACCGAATACAATATGAACTGTGGATCTAAAACCTGTATGATCTGAATAATTGACTCCCACTGGGACAATAGCCACTTCTGTGGCTCCTCCTTCAAAATTCACAGCGCCAAGAGCAATCCTTGTAATTCCTTTTTTGAGAATCCTACGGTGTCGCCTCATATTGTGCTCTCCTTCTGGAAATAGCATCACTGCATATTTTTTGGCGAGTGCTTCAAAGCAGGCACGGAATATTTGTTTATTAGCTTCCAGAGGGTTTACGCCATCTTGAGCTCTATAGACCGGCATGAGATTGAGTGAATTAAAAAATGCTTTGGCCACGGGATTTTTGAAAACACCTGACCGCACCAAATAATGATCGAAGCGAGTATTACTAGTTGTAATTAAAAGTGCATCGATAAAGGCATTTTCATGGTTAGAACCAAAAATAATCGGCGTGTCTTTTGGAATGTTCTCTAAGCCACTGACTTTGACTTTACTATAATATAAGCGCAGGCCTATCCTAACGATTAACCAAAATGAATAATACCAGAGATATTTGAATACAATCATTTAATCAATGTGATTGACATAGTGCTCCCACTTCTTGATGACCTCTTGGAGGTCTTGGGGCAACTCAGAGTCGAATTGAACAAATTTATTAGTGGTTGGATGAGTAAATCCTAAAGACTTAGCATGAAGTGCTTGTCTGGGAATTATCTTAAAACAGTTTTCGACAAACTGTTTATATTTTGTGAACGTCGTGCCTTTGAGAATTTTATCACCGCCATAAGTTACATCGTTGAATAGTGGATGTCCAATATGCTTCATGTGCGCGCGGATCTGATGTGTTCTGCCTGTTTCCAGATTACATTGAATCAAAGAAACATATCGCAGCCTTTTGATCACTTTATAATGTGAAATGGCTTTTCGTCCATGGTCTCCTTCTGGGAAAGCAGCGGTAATTCTCCGATCCTTTAGACTTCTTCCTAAATTCACATCAATGGTGCCTTTATCTTCTTCAGGTTCTCCCCAGACTAAGGCATAGTAAGTTCTTTCAATACTATGATCAAAAAACTGTTTGGCCAGACTAGTCATGGCTTTTTCGCTTTTTGCAATAACTAAAAGTCCTGAAGTGTCTTTATCGATGCGATGAACAAGTCCTGGTCTACCATCATTGTTGGGCATGGTAGGCAAATTTTTAAAATGATAGGCGAGGGCATTTACCAAAGTACCAGACCAATTCTGATAAGCGGGATGAACCACCATTCCGGGCTCTTTATTCACGACAAGCAAATCATCATCTTCATAGACAATATTAAGATCGATGTTTTCAGGTACCAAGTCCGTGACTTTGGGAGGTTCTGGCAATTCTACCACAATCACATCACCTGGATGAACTTTGTAATTGGGCTTTATTTCTTGATCATTTACTTTGATGAATCCATCTTTTATTCCAGCTTGCAGCTTGTTTCGGGTGACATTGGGTAGTCGGTCCATCAGAAACTTATCTAGCCTTAAAACTTCCTGCCCAGAATCAGCTACAATTTTGTGATGTTCGTATAATTCTTCTTCCAATGATTCCTCTTGCATAGTCGGCAAAGGTAAGTATTAGTTTTAGATTTTTTGATTATCTTAAAGCTGCAAAGGCAGCAATAAACAAACGTGATTCAAATGACAAATCAATCGGATTTCGCCAAACTATTAATAAAGACAGTTTTCTCCTTCATGACTTGTGATGGACACATCGCTCCTAAGGAAGTAGAGTTTCTTAAGCAACTTGCAAAAGAGAAGGTAGACCTTTCAGGAATAGATTTAGATGCAGAACTGAAAATGCTAATAGAGCTTATAAACCTGAAAGGATTGGATTTTTTCGATGATTATTTCAAAAAATTAAACAATTCTACGCTAAACGAAGAGCAAGAAATGCTTTTGTTGGAATCGGCTATTCAGACGATTACTGCTGATGATAAGGTGAAGCGCGAAGAAATAAACTTTCTTAAAATTCTAAGGACAGCGCTCAAATCTCCTGATCAGAAGATTTTGGATAAATTTCCTAAAATTGGAAAGAACTTTATTCACAAAGATGCTTTTACAGACATCTATATCAAGGAGTTGTATAGCAATTATTTCAAAGAAAATACCTTACCTATGTTTGATTTATCTCAGGTAAAGGACATTTCAGATTCTGTCGATTTCGGATCAGAATCTGTGTAAAATGGGCTAGCAATCAGCAAGAATATGGAAAAGAAAGGCCTTACTGTACGCGCCAAATATACACTTGGTGGAATTGTATTTGGCCTGAGTTTCCCCATTTTTTCGCAGTTTATGGATTGCTGGCTAAATGGCCTTGAATTTTCTTTGGAGAGTATTGTAAGTATTCATCAAAATAATGTGATTCATTTTGTAGTGGATACCGCTCCATTAGTCCTAGGCTTGGCGGGATTTTTATTAGGTGTAACACACCAAAAAAAGAATGACATCAACCAAAGACTAAGTGGTATTAATAATTCTTTAGATACGCTCACTTACAAAATCACGCACGATCTTCGAGGTCCAGCACTTAATATCAAAAATCTTTCTGAACTATTGAACTCTTCTTCTTTGGCTGAAGCTAAAAAAGAAGAAGTAATTGTTAAAATCCATGAGTCTGTTAATACTTGGTTGCAGACCTTTGAAGACTTTATGTCTTTGCTGCAACACGAAAAATCAGGTGATCTAGAGAAAAAAGAATGCTCATTGGAAGAAACAATTGAGCACCTGAAACAGGTATTGGCCTTAGAAATTGAGAAATCAAGTGTGGAAATCAAGACTGATTTCAGCCAAATTTCATCTGTGTATGCTTCGGAAATGTACCTCAATAGTATACTTAAGAATTTGATGACCAATGCGATAAAATATGCCCATCCGGATCGAAGTCCAGAAATAACGATTTCTGCTGTCCCAATTGGCAAGCAAGTGCAATTGGTATTTTCTGATAATGGGTCTGGTATAGATTTGAAAGCTCATGGAGATAAGCTATTCACTTTGTTTGAACGATTTAGTGATAATTCCAAAATTTCGGGTTCAGGAGTTGGGCTTTATTTGGTCAAAGAACAAGTTGAAAAAAACGATGGGACCATCGAAGTCTACAGTAATCCAAATGAAGGCACTATATTTACTATCCTCTTACCTATATCATCTTAATAAATAATGATTGACATCAACGTAATATCGAATATCCTTTTAGTAGACGATGATCCTACTTCACTTTTTCTACAGCAACATTTGTTGACTGATGTTTGCAAATTTAATGGCCAGATTCATGAATGCCACAATGGTAAAATGGCTTTAGATTATATTGAAAATAAAGGCGAGTTCATTTCAAATGGTAAAACATACCCAAAGCCTGAATTAATCCTATTGGATATCAATATGCCAGTGATGAATGGATTTGAATTTTTGGATGCGTATAAGGTGTTGCCTCAGGAGTTGAGAGGGGGAATAGTCATTTCTATGTTGACTAGTTCTCTGAATAAACTGGATAAAGATAAGGCTCAGAATTATAAAGACGTTTCGGATTTTATTACAAAACCAATCACTAAAGAACAATTGCTTGATATAGTGAACAAACACTTTGGTCAACACAAAAAGTCTTAAATCAAGTAGGAGATTTAGGCTGTTTATTGCTTGTATTTTTCAGGATCAACATAATCCGTCCTTTTTTGCTCAGATAGTTTTTCAAAAGTAGGAATATCGACCTTTTCGAAATAGTCATCAAACAATTGGCCTAAATACTCATGACTAAAGATGTCACTCTCTAGAAACTGATCCGATAGGTTAGGATTTAGATCAAATATCTGTTTATCCGTCACGCTTAATAAAGAACGAAAGATTCTGAAAAATTTCACTTCATTGTAATCGACTCTTCCATCCGCATAGAGCGTTTTGATCGCCATTTCAATAAGCTTGAGCTCCTGTTCTTGCTTGAGTTGGGCATTTTTAAGCACTTTGAAATAGTCTTTGAGAAAACCCATGCCCATGGTGTTTATCACTTCTATGAGGAAGTCTAATTCTGTATCGATGTCAATATCACCGAAAGCCTTGTCTTCTTCGGCCATTTTACGAATGAGTGCTACCTCGTTGGGTGCGATGTGACCATCACAAGTCATGAAGGAAAAGGCAGTCTTCAACAAAATTTTATTGAAGTCATAAATATTGTTTTGGCTGTCCCTCAAGGACTGATTGCTTACCCAATCACCAATGCCTTTGATATTATCCTCTATTCTTTTCTGAATTTGAGGATCTGATGATAATTCTTTAGCACTGTTTAGTATTTCGAGTGAACTGGCCTCCGAAAAATCGGAGTTATCCTTCATAGCCTTAAAATAGTCAATACCACATTGAAGAATCTCTGTAGATAAAAGGTCGGCCACAGATTGGTAGCGGACGTCATCTGCACCTATCGTTTTTTTAAGCTCATCAAGATCCTTCTTCGTTTTGAACAACAGCTCAGTACCTAGTTCATAGGCGTTTAATCTATTTTTTCTTCGCTCACTTTTGGTGTGCTCGATGTGAGAAGTAATTGACCGTGTCAGATTTTCTGCCATTTTAGAATTTCAATGCGTATAAAAACTAAACTTTTCTAAGTTTTTCAAATCCAGATCGAAGTGTATGATTTGGTTCTACAAATTAATAAAAAAAATTATCCCTTGTTCATTTAGAAGAGCTCTTTCCTGATTGCATATTAGATTTGATACATGTTTGAACTGGAAAAAGTCTCACCCATGGTACAATTACCTTCTCCATTGTTTTTGGAAAGAAGCGTAGAAGTATATATGAAGCGAGATGACTTGATAGATTCGGATATTTCTGGTAATAAATGGAGGAAGTTGAAATACAATCTGATAGAGGCTAGAAAACAAGGATACGAAACCATAGTAACATTCGGAGGTGCTTATTCTAACCACATTGCTGCTACTGCTGCAGCATGTAAAAGATTTGGGTTTCAATCTATAGGCATTATTCGTGGAGAAGAGTTGAACTCAAGTTCTAACCCAACGTTGGTGAAAGCCTCTGAAGATGGAATGAAATTACAATTCATCTCCAGAATTGATTATCAAAATAGAAACGATCAAGTTTGGGTTAATGCGCTCAGTGAAAAATATCAGGCATTTGTAGTGCCCGAAGGTGGTTCTAATGCATTAGCTCTTCAGGGAGTGAAAGAATTGGTGAAAGAAATTGAGATAGACTTTGATTATATCCTTTGTCCGATTGGGACAGGTGGTACTTTGGCCGGAATTATTGAAGGATTGAATGCGAGGCAAAAAGCATTGGGAATTAGTTGTTTGAAAGGGGAGAAGTATCTTAAGGAATCCATTTCGGAATTGACTAAAAAAAGATCAAATTGGGAGTTGTCACACGATTATCATTTCGGGGGATATGCTAAGTATAACAATGATTTGATTACGTTTATTAATCAATTTCATGTAGACTATAGAATTGCACTAGACCCGATTTATACAGGGAAAATGATGTTTGGCCTTTTTGATTTATTTAAAAAAGGTAAATTCCGTAGTGGAAGTCGTGTGGTTTGCGTACATACTGGAGGACTTCAAGGCATTGCTGGATTCAATGCGCAACATAACCATTTGATCAAAACATGAACGGGAATAAGAATTTAATAAATTGGCTATTTGTTGTCTCTTCATGGATATTGGCGTGTTTGTGTATCACTGCCGTAGGGATATTTTTTCAAGACCTTCTTTTGCGATTCCTTGAAATATTTCCAACTCAGGAAAATCAAAAATTTATTGACTACTTCTCTTCTGGGGTTCAATATATTGAAGGCATATTATTCGGGTTTCTGTTTGGTACTGTTTTTTATTTTGTATTCTGGTTGACCGAAAATACTAACCTTCGAAACAAATCTTTTGGCAAGTTGATGGTCATCAAAACTTTCCTTTATCTCATAGGATTTGTCTTTGCTTTTTCTATTGTTTTTGTTGTGTTGTTAGCGCTGGATGTTTCACCGCTACGAGGGGTCAAGGACGTGATCAGCACTTTATCGAGTTGGACATTTTATGCTGCATTTGGCATTTTTCTTACTTTATTTTCTATTATCATCAATTTCGTTTTGGAAGTGAGTAAGAAGTATGGACCTGGAAATCTCTGGCACATGTTTATGGGTAAGTACCATAAACCTGTGATAGAAAATAGAATATTTATGTTTTTGGATTTGAAAGATTCTACTGCTTATGCGGAAAAACTTGGTCATATTAAATATTCAAATTTGATTCAGAAATGCTTTTTATATCTCAATGAAATTGTCTTTGACCACAAAGCGCAGATTTATCAATATGTAGGTGATGAAGTGGTACTCACTTGGGATTCAAGAGTTAAAGATGCTCCTAGACTAAGTGTAGAATTGTTTTTTGCCTTTCGGGAAAAATTGGCTTCCAAATCGACCAAATTTGAGAAGGACTTTGGGTTTATTCCTGAGTTTAAAGCAGGAATGAATGTTGGCCCTGTCACTGCCGCGGAAGTTGGTTATATCAAAAGAGACATCGCCTACCATGGAGATGTACTCAATACTGGAGCTCGCATACAATCCAAATGCAACGAACTTGGTAAAAATCTTTTGGTTTCAGAAGTATTTGCCAAAGAAGTGGAAAAGGTGATCGCATACAGACAGGAATTGATGGGTGAGATAGCATTGAAAGGCAAAGAGAAAGCGGTTAATATATACGCTTTAGAAATAGCATAAAAAAAGACCTACCGGCTGCAGGTCTTTTTCTACGTAGATTGTGTGTTTTATCTTGCAATAGTACCAGAAGGATATGTGCTGCTGGCTATGTTGTCCATGGTTTGGTATGTATGATTATCCAAGGTGGTTGGCACTTCTCCAGCAAGAGGTTTTAGCGTAAATGGAGCTGCACTATTGTCTGGTACAGGTTCAATACTGATCACTATGGTAGCCCCTTTCAGATCAGTAGGAAAGGATAATCCGCTTGGTGCATTCTGAACAAAGTCTTCTCCTGGAAAAGCTGGTCCATCTCCATCGTCACCTTTGAAAACCGTCGAAGTTGCGTTGTCATCAAAACCACTGGCCATATCGAAAGTACCTGTAGAAACTGGGGTTCCGCCTAATACGGCCCAGCCTTCATAAGTCCATCCAGTTTGACTACTTAAGTCTGGCAAATCATTTAATCCTATAGCAGGAGACCCTGAGGAGTTGTCTAAAAACCATACACCGCTAGCCTCGTCTGAATCGTCTGTTGTGGTAGGAGTGGCTAAAATATAGCCTCCAGTTACATCGCTGAAACCCATGCCAAAAGCTGCTGCATGCATGATAGTAGCTGAGGCTGACGAGCCAGAAAAATCTCCACCTAACAATTTTGTAGCGCTAGGTTCAGGGTCTGAATCTGGGTTTGGTTCTATTGTTAATACGAATGTGGTTGCAGCGTCTAGCATGGCTCCATCTAAATTGAAGCTTGACGCAGATAGATCTCCATCATCATCTACTGAGAAAGTCCCCGTGGATATAGGAGCTCCGTCTACTATGACCCAACCTTCATATAAAAAACCATCTCCAAGATTGTCTAAACCTGAGATATCTATAGTTAAGTTTCCAGTGTTATCGTCGTCGTCATCACATGAATAAAATGTGATAGAAATGGCTAATAATGCGAGTAGTATTTTTTTCATGTCTCAAAACCTTTAGTTAAAATTTATAATTCAAAGGTTGTTAGAGAGTATCACGAGAATGTCACAGCCAGATAAAAGAATTGTATCGTTTTAGCCAGTCATACCGTGTGCTGTGGTAAACTAAAGGAGAAGGTTGTTCCTTTTCCAATTTGACTTTGCAGATTGATAGAAGTATTATGAATTTCTAATATCCTTTTTACAATGGCTAGGCCAAGGCCTGTACTGTTGGTATCCAGTGAAATTCGTTTATCGCCAATGTGATAACGATCAAAGACAAAAGGCACTTGATCCTGTGGAATGCCATCGCCTGTATCAGTCACTTGGATTTCCACCTCCTGTGCTTTTTCGTTGATCTGGAGTCTTATTTCGCCATTCTCTGGAGTGAATTTAATGGCGTTGTCGATTAGATTTTGAAGTACACGTTCGATCAGACTGATATCGGCGAAGACCATAAAAGGCTTATCATGCCCGTCAGCAGATATTTTGATTTTCTTTTCCGCTACCAGGATGGTATACTTCTGCGCAATGTCATCCATGAGTTCGTTGATGAAAAAAGCTTCCTTAGTTGGTTTGATTTGTTTGGCTTCTAGCTTAGACAATTCAAATAATTCTTCGACTAATTTTTTGAGACGTTCGGTGCCGGTAAGTGCTCGTGATAAATACTTCTTTTTCTCTTCTTCAGTTAAGTGATCTTGTTTTATAATGAGTGTTTCAATAAAACCATGGATAACGGCCAAAGGTGTACGAAGGTCGTGAGAGACATTGCCAACTAATTCACGTCGAAGATTCTCCATAGATTTTAGGTTCTCAATATTACCTACAATCGTATCAGCCATTTCATTGAAGGCCTCAGCCAATCGACTGATTTCTCCACCGCTGCTGATTTTGATTCTGGCACTCATTTCGCCTTGCTGGAATCTCTTTACTGTTTGAATGGTCGCACTTAGATTTTTTGTAATGAGCCAAATGGCCAATACTCCAATGAGCATGGCCGCCAAAATGGTAACCAGTCCGTACACTGATCCTAGCTTCAATATGTAACTACCAAATAACTGCTCATTAGTGGAATCGTACTCTTCACTAGCCAAAATCACATAAATGTATCCCAGGGTCTTCCCCTCTTTTTCTACCTTCTTCGCCGAAAACACTTTTTGCCTGCCTTCTTTTCTAGGGTCATCTCCCAAAATAGCCTCATTCTGATAATTGACAATAAAATCTTCTATTGGTTCCAGGCTTACTTTGTCCAAGACCACTTTTTTATATGGAGCCACATAGTTCAATATTACTCCATCAGGGTCCAGGAGGTAAACTTCTATTGAGGGATTGACTGCCATCATGCTGTGCATAATTTCATCAGCAGCCTCCTCTTTCAATGTGCCATTTAGAAATGGTTTGAGTTCAGAGGCAATGTGTTCTGCGATGTCTGCATTTAACTTTTGATTCTTTTCTTCAAAATGTTTTTCGGCAATTTGAAAGGAAGCATAGAAATAGATGCCTGATACAGAAAGCAATAGCGCTAAAAAGATCAGAGAAAGTTTTAGAAATAGATTGCTGGAATTGAGAATAGAGTCTTTCATGTTTTAGTTGATTTCATCATTGAATCTGTAGCCTACACCCCAAGTGGTCAGAATGTAAGTGGGTTGATTGAGATCGTCTTCTATTTTGGCTCGAAGCCGATTGATATGAGAATTGACAGTATGTTCATAGCCACTAAATTCATAACCCCAAATCAATGAAAGCAGCCGCTCTCGAGTATAACTTCTTCCAGGGTTCTTGGCAAGTAAATTGAGAAGATCATACTCCTTTGGAGTCAGTTCTACACGTTCACCAGCCTTAAGCACTTTTCTTTTCTTCTGATCTATTTCAATGCTTCCAGTCGTGATCAGTTCGACAGCATTTTCATTTGGAGATTTGAGCATTTCTACTCGTCTGAATATGGCCTTTACTCTTGCTGTAAATTCTCTAACGCTGAAAGGCTTGGTAAGGTAATCATCGGCTCCTGTCTCTAGTCCCAGGATTTTGTCAATCTCTTCAGATCTCGCCGTAAGCATCAAAATAGGGGTGTTGATCTTATGTGCCCTTAAATCCCTACAAATATCTAAACCATCTTTATGGGGTAGATTGATGTCTAAGATTATCAAGTCAAATATGCCTTTCGAAGCGCTTTCATAGCCCTCTTGTCCATCTTTTTCACTTTCAATTTGGCAGTCCATATCCTTTAAGTGAATACTTAAAAGCTCTGAAATGCTTTCATCGTCTTCTATGATCAGAACGCTTTTACTCATTAAGGTTTTAGGTTTGTTTGCACCACAACACAAATCAAGTCGAAAAAGATCACAAAAAGATCACAAAAAAAGTTTACGTCTAATCGTACAACTAAACCTTTAAAACCTCAAAATATTTCTGTTCAGAGCTTTTTATCTTTTTCACCAAAAGATAGTATCAATCATAAGCGTGATAGCTACTCCAGCCACGGCTGACGAAATCGACAAAATCCAGTCTTTTCTGGATACATTGATGTATTTGTTCATCAGATAGCCTAGACCCATAAATGCTATGACTATGATGATTTGCCCAACTTCTAAGCCTAAATTGAAGGCAAATAGTTGTGTAATAATGGAAGTCTCACCGCCTAATAGTCCTTTCAAATAATTGGAAAAACCCATGCCGTGAATCAAACCAAAAAACAAAGCAAAATAATAGTTGAGGCGACTCATCTCCGAAGAAATATATTGCTCTCGTCTCCAAATGTTACTAGCCGCTGTGATGAAAATGGTAACTGGGATTAAGAACTCCACAACATCAGAATTGATGCTAAAAATATCCATAGACACTAAAGCTAAAGTGATAGAATGGCCGACGGTAAAAGCGGTAACCAATATCAATACTCTTTTCCAATCTGTAGATAGATAGACCGTAGCCAATGTGATTACAAATAGAATATGATCATAACCATTAATATCCAAAATGTGCTCTCGCCCTATAGAAAAAAACAGTTGAAATTCTGACATACTAATTGAAGTTTGTACAAATATATAAACACTTGAGAGTTGGTCTTGATTAATTATTTTCGATTATAACGACTTGAATTCCTCCCATTTTTCGCCGTTGTGTTTGAGCAAGCAAAAGCCTGAAACATCAAATGTTCGTTTATAAGATTGATTTTGGTAATGAGCTTTTACTTCTGGGAAAACTGACTTTTTCAAATCCCGAAACCCGATGGTCATGTGAGGATGAAAGCCCCGGTCTTTATAATCAGCATTGAAGAATTTCAATTCCCGTCTAACAAAATCTGAAAGTTGCTTTTGCAATTGTGTCAATAGCTCTGATTTATCTACATCCACAAACACGACTCTGGGCTCAAAGAAATCAAAACCATCAAGCGTCACCTGAAAAGGGTACTGATCAAACTCAAATCTTGAGAGCGTTTCAATGAGTTGCAATTCCCTGTCCACCCGCCATTTGAATGGCATGTGCAAAGTGATATGAGGAGGAGACCTTAAAGCGCCCTTAGAGTTGAATTTATCCTTCACTTCTTGTTTGAATGCCATCACTTCTGACCGAATAGGTTCATCGGGAATTAGTGCTAAAAAGTATAAATTTTGTTCGGGCTTAGCCATCGGTCAATGATACATTGAGCCCTTCTGAGCAGTTTTTACAAATATCTATGGAAGCCCGTGAGGTAAGGATACTTCTTCTGAATTTTTCGTAAGGCTCACTGTACCAAATGTCTTGAAAGGAGGCCTTATTCCAATCACCCATCACATACTTGGCATCTTTGTCAAAACAGCAAGGCACCACTTTACCATCCCAGGTTACCACACAGCTTTGCCACATTTTCCAGCATTGATTATGTAGTGGGTTTTTGAGTTTGAATTTGCCATCACTTCCCTTTGTATATCTGGCGTATTTCTCATTCTCGGGAATCAATTCTGATCCATTTTCGAAATCATAAATCTGAGCTGTTTTGAACTGGATTTCATCAACGCCAATTTCTTTGGCTAGCTTTTGAGCTTCTTCTATCTGATGTTCGTTTGGAGCAACTACCAAAAACTGAAAAATTAAATGTGGGGTTTTGGCCTTGAGTTGTTTTTTCCATCGTACCATATTTCGAGTACCGTCGAGCACTTTTTCGAGTTGCCCGCCGACTCGATATTGTTCGTACGTTTCTTGGCTAGTTCCATCAATTGAGATGATTAAACGATCCAAACCAGACTTGACCGTTGCCTCAGCTTTTTCATCGTCGAGATAATGGGCGTTGGTGCTGGTAGCCGTATAGATTTTGTTTTTTGTGGCGTGATGAACCATATCCAGAAAGCCCGGATGTAAATAAGGTTCCCCTTGGAAGTAGAAAGTGAGATAGGTCAAATGCGATTTGACTTCCATGATTTTCTCTTTGAAAAAATCAACATCTAACATGCCCGTAGGCCGAGTGAATGATCGCAAGCCACTGGGGCATTCCGGACAGCGTAAGTTGCAGGAGGTAGTTGGCTCGAAGGCCATACTCAAGGGCAAAGAGGGATTGACATAACGCCCCAAATGTTTGGATTGATAATAGCTGGAAAAAACCTTGCTCGCATTTAGCACCTTGGCTGGAGAGAGTTTGTTCAGTATGTTGAGGCTATCGTGAAAATGCACCTTTAGATTATTTTGATCTGATCGAATTTCGCATGGAGTCCATGAAACATTTGCACAAATTACTGCATTTATGAATCAGTAGTAATAGTTTTGGAGCAGACTATAAATCAAGCTTGACTAAATCAATTTTGAATCAAAGTAAAGACAGCCTCGCTGTACCACAAATTAAACCGTCCAATTTATGACAAGAAAATTTAGGATTGCCTTCCTACTAGCCTTGAGTCTATTATTAGTTAGTAAGGAATCAATGGCTTCTGATATTCAGCTTTCAGATGAAGCCGAAATTATTGTCCTTATTTTGGATCCTACGCAAGTGGAGCTGTATTCTGCTTTTGGGCATAGTGCTTTTAGGGTGAGTGATCCAACGAATCGAGTGGACATGATTTTCAATTATGGCATTTTCGATTTCGATCAGCCCAATTTCTACCTCAATTTCACAAAAGGGAAGCTTTATTATAAGTTAGGTACTGGTTCATACGAAGCTTACAAAAGATATTATTTTAGAGAAGATCGGTCTTGGCGTGAGCATGTTTTAAATATAGAACAAGCTGATAAGCAGGCTATTTTTGATTTTTTGATCAACAATGCCAAACCAGAAAATGCCAACTATTACTACAACTACTGCTATGACAACTGTGCCACTCGTATGCGCGATGTAGTGGATATGGTGTTTGAAGACCGCATCAAGTACAATTATACTTTTGCCAGTGACTCGATGAGTTTTCGAGACCTGATGGACAAATATTTGACTTATCAGCCTTGGGGAGATTTGGGTATTGATATCTGTTTGGGCTCGCAAATAGATGAAACAGCGAATGGTTTTCATTATCAATATATGCCGCTCTATCTGGAGGAAGCACTTCTTACGGCAGTGCTTCAAACAGATAGTACGACTGTTCCAGTAGTGGCTTCTTCCACGACCATGAATGTAAGTGCTGAACAACCCACTGAGAGTGGCTTTAGACCCATTCATTTGTTTGTCATTTTGTTTTTTATTGTTGGACTGACTATCCATCGGGGACTGAAGTACACGGTCAATTATAGATTCGTTGATGTGATTCTGTTTGGTGTCACTGGATTATTAGGTTGTTTTTTGTTATTTCTATGGTTTGGAACCGATCACATGTCCAAATACAACTACAATTTGCTGTGGGCCATGCCGTTCAATTTGGTAGGTCTAATTTTTTTGCTCAAAAAAACTAAATCTGATTGGCTACGGTACTACTTTTTGGGATTTGGTGGAATTCAGGTTCTACTCCTATTTTTTAGAGAGTTATTACCTCAGGTAATTCATTTCGCTTTGATCCCCTTGGTACTCGCTTTAGCGATGCGTTCTTTCTTTTTAGCTTATACTTTAAAAAAGGAGAGAGACAATCATTAGCTTTTGGCTTTGGTGGAAATCAGCCGAAAGACACCTGAAATCGAAGTAGGCAATAATCTAATTTTGAATGAAATGATTGTATGGTCTGGACGCGGCATCTTGACTCCGCTTATTTTATTAGTTGCCCTTTTTTTATCAATTTCACTTTCGTCGGATGCAGTCGCTGTTTATACTTTTCCATTCTCACTAATATTCGCAGGAGTGGCTAATTGGTATCTTGGTAAAAAGTGGAATAACAAGGAAGGACGCATAATGGTAGATGAAGCGACTGGTGAACGAGTAGAATTCAAGTCAAATCACACGTTATTCTGGATCAAGATGGAATATTGGGGTGTGATATTCTCCGCGATAGGAGTGATACAATTGATCACGATATTCGTCTAATCTCTGAGGTCTTCAATTTTCTTAGCAATTGATCCATGTTCACTTACTCGGATCAATTTGAATATGGTGCTGATCAAAAAACCTGGGCTGGTCACTAAACTAGCCTTTTTAGCTACTTTTTGATCACGAGTGTCAATCATTTGATCTTTCAGTTGATCAGGTGTGTTGAATAATTCTTTGGCAAACTTCCAAGCTCCATTTCGAGCCAGTTTCATACTGAAGTCGACTAGGAAATCATCTACTTTTCCCAAAACTTTTACGATGACTCTGAAGGTTGGCCAGATCTCCCCCAGATCGCGATCTACTTCATGCACCAATGAAGAGAGGATTTTATTGATTTTGTTAAAATCATTTTGCAGGTCGTCAATATCTTCTCCTTCCGAAATTTCTGCTGCAGCTATACCTAAATCCAGATTGATATGGGCATTCATCCCGATCAACAAATGCTGCAAAACAATGGGCCAATAATGGGAGGTAAGATCAAAAGCTACTTGCCAGGAATTCGTGATGGGTTCGTTGCTCTTATGGGCATGATAAGCATTAAGATATCGAGTAGCGAATACCACATCCAGGCGCTCCATTCTTGGCCCGTTATCAAAATAGTTTTGTTCAATTCCTTCTTTGACTTTGAGGGTTACTTTTCTGTACAAAGCCGCGAAGTAGCCTGCACAGTTTTCTTCCTCAATGGACGCTTGAATGATCTGATCCAGCTCGGAAATGACCTGATCTATGGTTTCAATTTGTATGGCTTTCATTAGGTTGGTCTTAATTATTCATTTAAGATACCTGAAAATTGAGATTCAAAATGAAAGCGTCCGAATTTTATTCGTATTTCAAAGTCTCACTTGGGTTTTTAATAGCCACTCGAATGGTTTGATACCCAATAGTTAATAAGGCCGAGGCGATAACGAGCAAAATGGCCACCCCAACAAAAACCCATGGGAAGTCCACGCGATAAGCGTAATTATTGAGCCAATTGTCCATGGTGTAGTACACGAGAGGAATGCCAACCACGGCAGACAATCCGATCAAGACAACAAATTCGCGGTAGAAGATCATTAGGATCTGAGAGATGGAAGCACCCAACACTTTTCTGATGCCCACTTCTTTTGCCCGGTTGAAGGCCATGAAGGCGGATAACCCAAATAATCCCAGGGAGGCGACAATAATGGCTAAAATCGAAAAGGTAGCAATCACTCTGCCAAACTGCTGGTCTTCTTGGAATAGGGTATTGAATCGTTCGTCTAAAAAGGTATAAGACAAAGGTGTGTTAGGAAAGTAACTTTCATAAGTTTCCTCCAAATAGGCAATACCATCCTGATAGTTAGTAATATCCAAACGAGCCACCATGTTACTACTGTCATCCCAATACAAACTGGCTGTGGGCTCCACTTTATTTTTCAGTGAAGTACGATTGTAGTCTTTCATGATCCCTATGAGTCTATACTTACGATCATCTTCAGCTTCGCCATACTGAATGTATTCATCGAGCATAGCTTCGTAATCATGTACACCAAGTCGTTGGAGGTAAGTCTCATTCACTATTATGGCTGCTGTATCCGTAGCCATGGTGGCATCAAAATTTCGTCCTGCCAGTAATCGAATGCCTACCGCATCAAAATATTTGTCATCACAATATTGAATATAAGTAGTGCCTTCTATGACATTAGTCTTGCCTACGATTTGAATTTCTCCTGTAGTAGAACTTATATCAGACAGACTACCTCCTGGAATGGAATTAGATGTACCTACATTTTTGATAGCATGGTGATTTAGGAGACTTTGTGTGAACTGTTTCACTTTTTCTGTCATTTCTTTCTCATTTTCTCTTGTAAATCTTGGCTTCTTAAATTCAACAACATAATTAATATCAATCCCCTTGTCGGCCGACTGCATGTAGCTCACCTGCTGGTTGACAATAAACGTGGAAGCTATCAACATCAAGGAAACGGTGAATTGAACCACAACCAAACTCTTTCGTAAAAAAGTGCCTTTAGTAGAATTTCTAAATTTCCCTTTGAGCACCGTGACCGTACGGAAATTGGAAAGGACTAAAGCTGGGTATATGCCTGAAACAATCGCCCCAACAAATGCAAACGCGAACACCTTGGCTAGGAATAACTCATTGAGCCAAATGCTGCCAATAACATCTTTACCAACCAATTGGTTGAAATTTGGATAGAGTAACTGCGCGATCAATACCGCGAATATGGCGGCCATCATATTAAGCATAAAGGACTCAAACAAAAACTGAGTAACAAGTTGTGATTTGTGTGCTCCTATCGCTTTTCGTACGCCCACTTCTCTGGCTCGGTCTATGGCCTTGGCGGTTGATAGGTTGATATAATTAACCCAAGCAATGAGAATGATGAGAATGGAAATGATATTTAAGAAAACGACAGTAGTGGCGCTACCATGAGTTTCGGGCTCGTAAGTATAGTCCGAATACAAATGAATGTTTTCTACAGCTTGTAAGTTGAATTCGAGATTAGTATCAGACTCATCTTCGCCTGATATTTCGTACATCCTTGGCATTTTAGCTCTCAACTCATTGATATCCGTATTTGGCGCAAGTTTCAAATAAGTGTAGTAATTGAAAGATCTCCAGGCGTCGTCGTCCAAACTTTCCTGAAATGTGACAATAGAGACCAATAGGTTGAATTTGTAATGTGTGTTTTCAGGTATGTCCTGTATCACCCCGGTCACCTTGAAATTCTTATGAAAACCACTTAGCACCATGATGGACTGTCCTATAGGATTGATATCACCAAAATAAGCCTTGGCTCGCGATTCCGTTAATACAATGGAGTTAGGTTCTGAAAGCATGGTTTTTGGATCGCCACTGATAATTTTATAGTCGAAAAGCTCAAAATAATTGGAGTCCGCAGCAACAATCTTCTTTGCTGTGAAGGATCGATCGTCTTTTCGCATGATCATTTCGTCAAATTTGTATGTCAGTGTTGAATTGACGATTTCAGGCATTTTATCTACTAAAGCTTGTCCCGAAGGCGCGAACGACATAGCGTCTCTGGTACCAATGACTCCGTCTAAAACCTGATCTGTGGTGAGTCTATATAGTTGGTCGGAATCAGAGAAAAACCGGTCATAACTTTCTTCAAACTGTACATATTGATTAATAAGCAAGAAGGCAGAAAGACCAATAGCGAGGCCTATAATGTTGATGGCTGAAAATACTTTTTGTTTCACTAGCTTTCTGAAGCTGATTTTGAAATAGTTTTTGAACATGCCTGTGGAGTTGAATAATGAGTTTTTAAATAAAGGTCTGATGAGCGAGGGCCTGCATAGTTTGATTACCTCTTTCAGGTATTTGAGATTGGCTGACTTGGGTGATTCATCCAGTTGATCTTGATAGAGTTCTTCCAAGTCACCCTTGATATCAGGATAATAATCTGGGTGACAATACCACCGAAATAGCCGATCTGCTACTTTCTTGATCATGCGAATTTGGCCTCTAGCACCATATCGGGAAGTGCCTTCCATAGTTCTGCACGCACATCGCGATTGTACTCTAGGGCGCTACGACCAAAGCTGGTCATTTTGAAAAATCGTTTGGGTTTGCCCCCACGCTTTTCGGTAGTCTCACCAGTTTCGGATTCCAGAAAACCTTTGGTTTCCATTCTTCGAAGTGCAGACTGCAAAGCACCCAAACTCACCTTTCGTTCGAGCCGGTTTTCAATTTCGTTTTTTATCGCCACGCCGTAGGCATTGTCGTACAAGACACCCACAGTGAGCAACACGATCTCTTCAAATTCACCTAATTGATACTTCTTCATAATAGCAATATCTAAATGTAGTATTGCAATTATAGCGAATTTTTATGAATACCTAAATGTAGTATTGGATATTTTGATCTCGATTGCAATGCTAATATTTAGTTGCAATTAAATATTTGTAAGGCTTGTTATAAAAATTAGACAGATAGTTTTTAATTACGAAACATGCACTTATATTTGTAACCATTGTATAAGGTTTGATAACTTGGTTATGAGTGAATATCTATCACTAGCAGAAACGTCTGAATTAATAGGAAAAAGCAAAGAGACACTTCGTAGATGGGATCGGGAAGGGATTTTGGAAGCAGTCAGGGAGCCTGTGTCTAATTATCGTGTATATAGAAAAAATGATGTCCAATTATTGTTGGGGAATTTATTTGAAGAGGTACAAGAGGATGAAGTTTCAAATTTTATTGAACCTGAAAATGATTATTCTGTTCTAGAGTTGTTTGCTGGAGCAGGAGGATTAGCAGTCGGTCTTGAAAAGGCTGGATTGAAATGTGTAGCATTAAACGAGATTGATAAATGGGCTTGCCAGACACTCAGAACAAATCGCCCCACATGGAATGTACTTGAGGGCGACATTAAAAATTTTAATTTTCATAAATTTAGAAATCAAGTTGATATTGTTACTGGTGGTTTTCCATGTCAAGCATTTAGTTATGCAGGAAAAAAATTAGGTTTGAAAGATGCTAGAGGAACATTGTTTTATGAATTCGCAAGAGTGGTTCAAGAGGTTAATCCTTTGATGTGTATTGGCGAAAATGTTCGTGGTTTGTTGAGCCATGAAAAAGGAAAAACGCTTGAAGGCATGTGCTCGATTTTGGATGAAATAGGATATGATGTAGTTCCAGTTCAAGTGTTGAAAGCCATCAATTATAGGGTGCCTCAAAAAAGAGAGAGGTTAATATTAGTAGGGGTTAGAAAAGATATTGATCTCGATTATTCTTATCCAAAGCCTCATAAAAAGATATATAATCTTAAGGATGCTTTAAAAAAAGGAGAACTGTTTGAACGGAATGTACCTAAATCGAAAGGAGCGACTTATCCTGAATACAAAAAAGAGGTTTTGGATATGATTCCACCAAAAGGTTACTGGAGAGATCTACCATTAGATATTCAAAAAGAATATATGGGTGGCAGTTTTTATTTGGGAGGAGGAAAAACAGGTATGGCAAGACGAATCGGTTGGGATGAACCCTCTCTAACACTAACCTGTAGTCCAGCACAGAAACAAACTGAAAGATGTCATCCTGATGAGACAAGACCGTTTACTGTTCGCGAATATGCGAGAATACAAACATTTCCAGATGATTGGAAATTTGAAGGTTCGGTAGCTCAGCAATACAAGCAAATTGGGAATGCAGTACCGGTAAATCTTGGTCAAGAAATTGGGTATTCAATAATTATGGCGTTAAATAAATACTATGAGCAAAGCGTTAAAATCTTGGCTCAAAATCAATTGTAATGTTCTGCAATTTCAATTGTTAACGTTTTAATAGTTTTATCAACAATATGACTTGCATCAACTTCTAAAGCAACTTCACCAAATGCTTCGATAAGTTCAAAATAAAAATCTTCTTTATTTGTAAGCCTATACCAAAAGTCTCTTCCTACTATTACTGGGTATGACTTTTCAATATTTTTATAATGGGAGCTTAATTCTGAGGAGTCTCCATAGACTACCCCTACGATCATATCATTTATGCCAACATTGAGATTGTTTGTTCGTGCAAGATTTCTTACACCATTAAAATGATTGATTATAGTAGTTACATCATCTTTATTAATTGTGTTTGGTCCTGCTTTTAGCTGGCAATACTTCTTCCTACCATCAACAGCATCTGTAAATTCTATATCAATACCCTGTGTCGTAGACCCAAGACCCGCGAATAATGAACTTATTAGATTTTGAATTTTCATACCAAAAGAAGTATTTATTGAAGAACCCAAAATTCTAGGTAGAACTAATGCTTTTGCGATACTTTCAGGCTTGTCATTTCCAGTTAAGAAATTTGCTAAGTATTTGAATAAAAAAGGATTGATGTTATATTCCGAAAGCTTGCTAGCTCTTTCACAGGCTCCATTAATGTGATTATGAACAATTTCACTTCTAAAGAAATTTTTAGCATTTTCAATTATTTGTTTTCTCTGGAGTTCATTCATTTTCCTGCTCTTTGTGCTAAGGTAATAAAATGACTTAAAAACGTGTAAATAACATGAGAGAACGGTATTCTTAAAAGTTGTATACTGAATAATTCATTTCAATAAATTATTCACACAAGCTCACCCAACAAAACTCCATACCCCCATCACAATAAAGATCAAACCGGGCACTTTGTAAATCAAAAAGGTATTGCCCTGAATGGATGTAAATCTGGTGCCTAAGTTGATCACAGTAGCCAGTAAACAAAAAGTACCAACTGAAATACCGGCAACATAAACCCAAAAATTTTGATGGGTGAGTGAGACCCAGCCCATACTTTGCAAGTAAGCGGTTACCATTAGCCAAAAAGGAATGGCGAGCGGATTGGTGAGACTGAGTAGTATGCCTTTTTTGAAGGCATTTCTTTTTTCTCCGATTGTTGTGAGTTTGGCTTGGCTTGGTTTCTTGAGCAAATTCAAAATGCCCAAGAGAATCAATACAGATCCCGTGATGATTTGAAAATATTGGGAGATGTTGGCATTTTCCGTCAAATAAATTTGAAAACGTACAGCAAGGGCAGCATACAGATATTCAGTTAATGCAGCTGCTATCGCAAATGCATAAGCAGCTTTGATGCGTTTTTCTAGGGCGTATTGCAAGGTGGTAATGTTGATACTACCAGGGGGAATGGAGCCTATGAAACTGAAGAAAAATCCCATACCAAAAAGAATCAATAAGCTCATGAAACTTTCTGTTGATTATATTTCCTGATTTTCATGATCTCTTTCATGCCTTTGCGAAAACTATAAAAGGGTATTCCATTTTTCTTGTTTAGGATGCTGATATCGGCAAGCACCTGGAGATGATGGATAATGTCCTTGTATGCCTGAATCAAAGAGAATCCGGGATGGTAGATGTGAGCGGGTTCGGCTCCCGCACCATTCAGTTCCAAAATTTTGAAATGCGCTCCATTGTACAAATCCTCCACTGACCTGCATCTCAAATCGTACCGTCCAAAGTAGAATCCATCTATCTGACTACTCACATCGTTAAAAACTTTAATTAATCTTTCATTGATCAGATGGTTGCCGTTGAGGAAAGTGGTGCCTCGAGAATGATTTCCTATCGAATTGATTTCTACTTTTTCGCCTTTAAATGGTATCTGATTGAGCAATTCGGCTTTTTTATTTCTGAGGGTTTCTATATGCATTTTAGATCTGGCATCGTCTTCCATCAGTGATGCTACATTCCGCTGACCGTCGCCAATCACACTGAGCATATCTTTCATCACAATGGAACTGACAGTACCATGATCACAGTTTGGGTATTGGTAATAAAAAACGCCCAATTCCACATCGTAGGATACGTATTCCTGCACTAGAAAATCTACTTGTATGTGATTTAGATAGTCGGTTAGGTCTTTTTCAGTTTTAATTAGTCCCACCATCCAGCCTCTTTCTCCAATATCCGGTTTGAGAATGAAAGGATAACTTATTTCTTCTATTTGTAGTCTTTCAAGAAAACTTTTCAGATCTACAGAGGCATCCAGTTTATAAGTTTTAGGAATGTATTGCTTCGGTATGAGTTTGAATATTTCATCCTTCGATTCGCCTAGCATGCCACCAAATGTAATAGAGGGATTGGAAGCAGTAAAAAAGAAAAACGATCGGGCTTTAAACGAAAGCCAAACCCAATAAAATAGGACAGGAAAGTAGAAGACAGAAAAAGGCCAAAATTCCCATCTGAATATTTTCGCCCAAACTACACTAGTACTTAGTTTGTAGTAAAGTGTTTTTTTCTGACTTGGCTGCTCTTGAGTTTCATGTCTCGTTTCGACCGCAATATTCATGGTTGAAATTAGGCACTAGCCTGCTGGGATTGTCGAAATTTGATTGTCGAACTGGCCACTCCGAAATCTTTTGGTAGTTCTAAATCTGATTTGATTTCTTTCAGACCTATCTTCATTAAAGCCATGTGATGAACGGCATGTTCGATGTTGTAAATCAGCTCGCGATACAAATTGCTTTCTACTTCATGTTTTTCATTAGAAGATAGATCGTAGCCTTGGCGGACAAGTATGAGTGGTTGGTTGTCTACAATTTTCTCAATGTCTCCCATTAGATTTGAAATAGTACTTAAGGCTTCAAGCGTATTGCTTTCTAGAAAAATGTCTCGTTCTCTTTCATCATAATTGACTGACCCAATTGTTTTTCCTGTCATCAGGCAAGTGAAAAACTCTAAGGTATGTCGCATGTGCTGACCGATAGAATTGTCATGCAACACCGTGAGTGGTTTGCTATACTCATCGTTCGTAAGGTTTTCTAAAAGGTGGGTCAATTGTTCTAGAATCCTTTGTGATGCTGGTTTTATATCCATTGAGTTCAGACGTCAGTAATTGGATTGTTAAGATAGTAAAATGTCCTCATTTTGAGTGGCAGGTTTTAGGTTAAACCACTATAGATGGGCAAAAGTTCATTCTACCAATCGCTTCACGGCTTCCCATACTAAATCAGATTCGAAACCCTTATAAATGGCATGAGTGGCTACTTTGTTTCTTTTTTTGAATGATTCAGACTCCTTAATTGAATTCGCTTTCTTTTGGATCAATTCCTCAAGCGTTTGGATATAGTCCTCCTCATCAATTTCTTCCAGCCCTTTTTTGATGCAATAGGGAGAGATTTTGTGTGGGGCAAGTCCCATAAGAATTTTCTTTCGTCCCCATTTTTTGACTCTAAATTTTCCTCCAATATATGCTTTGGCAAATCGCTCTTCATTGACAAAGTTGTCCATGATCAAATCAGTAAGCACGTCTTCTACTTCATCCGGATACAGCCCCAAGTCATATAGTTTGTTCCGAACTTCTTTTTGTGATCGCTCCTGATAGGCGCAAAAATTGGCGGCTTTAAGTTTAGCTTCTTTTGGTGTGTGGCGTTTGGGTTTCTTTTTATCCTCCACGGTAATGGGTTGTTTTTATGCTCGTTGTATGCCTTGGCGGGAAGCCATGATCGCTGGCTGTATGGAAGCAACAAAGGTAATAAAAATGATCGTGAAGGCTGTAAATAGGAAATCTGTGCCGATGATTTCGACTGGATAGGCTTGAGTGACAGATGATGCTACGCCCATAGATACCAATCCATACGATTGCTGGAGCCAAGAAATCGTAAATCCCAAAATGAGACCGCTGCCTGCTCCAATAAATGCGATAATGGCGCCTTCCATTAAGAATATCTTTCGGATCAGTTTTTTGGAAGCACCCATGGCAAATAGACTGCTGATATCAGGTTTTTTCTCAATGACCAGCATGGATAGGGAAAAAAAGATATTGATAGAAGCAATGCCTACAATCATTGAAAATATGATAAATACAAACAACTTTTCAATTTTCAGAACCTTATACAAATCAGCGTGTTGCTGATCGCTGTTCAGGATTTTGAAAGAGTCTCCAAGTTTTTTTGATAGTTTGGATTGGATGGATAATAAATCTAATGCTGGATCTACCATTAGCTCCAAAGAAGTTCTTTTGCCTTTATAGTCAAATAGTCTTTCAGTAAAACTGATGGGAACGAATACATAGTTGTCGTCGTATTGCTGCTCTAGTGCGAAAACACCTCCCGGCATGATGTTCGCGCGATTGTAATGTTTGTAAGGGTCTAGTGTGCCAGGTTTTGCATTTTTTGGATAGAAGAATTGCAGCGCCAAAAAGTCATTTCTCAACGAAACTCCCAGATTGAATTGAATGCCTCTGCCAATAATTGCATAGGAGGTATTTCCATCCTGAAACTTAAGTTCGCCTTGACGAATCGCATTTTCCATGCGACCTTGTTCGATAAAGTTGTCGCTCACACCTTTGATTTTTACAATCATTTGCGCATCGCTATAGCGAATTAATGCATTATCTTCAATGACTTCGGTAATGTCGAGTATGCCATCAATTGCTAAGATTTCTTCTTTAAGTTCGTCAGTATAATAAAAAGACTTGCCCTCACTTGGAAGTACTTGCAGCGGAGCATCGAAAGTGCCATATATGGAGCGTAACAGGCCTTCCATGCCATTGAATACGGACAACACAATGATCAAAGCCGCCGTGCCAATAGACACCACCAGCATAGAAATGATGGCTATGATATTAATGAAATTTTTCTTCTTCTTAGAGAAGAAATAGCGCTTCGATATAAATAATGGGAGATTCAAATGTTAGTCTTCGCTTTCGTCTTCTTCTGGTGCTGGTGGAATCTTCAGACCCGACAATAGGTCTTCCATCTTTTGGGCATTTTCTTGAGTGTTATCTATATAGAAATTGAGGTCAGGCACGACCCTGACTTGTTTCCCAATCTTCAGCCCCAAAGCCTTCCTGATTTCGCTCTTCTTGGATTTTATTAATTCAAGAAAGGCTGGCTCGTCATCTACCATCATCAAGCTTATGAATATCTTGGCAAAACTAAGATCAGGACTGACCTCTACATCCGTGATTGTAATGAAAGCTTTGCCAAACCAATGTCTGGTATCTCTTTGGAATAATTCGCTCAGGTCTTTTTGAATTAACCCTGCGTACTTCAGTTGTCTTGTGCTACTCATATCTCTCGGCAAATATCCCGATTAATTTATATTATATTTTAATAAAACCTTATTTTCGTCGCCATTGAGTCTTTCAAATTTTTATAAATGAGGTATCTGCATCTTAGACTGCTCATAAAATTTAACTTTGCGGGCTCATAGGAATTATATCAAGACAAATGCAATAAGCCTTGCTCACATTTTTCAAAACCAATGATCCTTACCGCTTAGTCGGTGTATTTCTCTTGCTCTTAGTAATTCGAGTGCCACTATTTATTTCAGGTGTACCTATGATATTACCTGAATTGAATTGGCTATTGATAGGGGAAAGACTTTCTTCTGGAGATTTTACTATGTATCAAGATGTGTGGGATTATACAGCACCTCTGTCCGTATTTGTTTACAAATGGCTATTTTTCTTATTCGGTAAAACTAGAATACCATATTTTACTCTCTCTGTTTTTCTTGTAGTCATTCAAGCAGGTATTTTCAATAATGTGATGCTTCGCAATAAGGCATATAACAGTAGCACCTATGTGCCCGCTCTGATCTATATGATCTTTATGAATGCGTTTTTTGATTTTCTGACGCTGTCTCCTGTTTTGCTCAGTATGACATTTGTACTGTTGGCTATGAACAACTTATTCAAGCGTATGGACAATCAGACCAAAGATGAGCTTTTTATATTTACAGGTGTTTATTTAGGGGTTGCAACCTTGTTTTTCCTTCCTTCTTTTTGGTTTTTTGTTGTCACCATTCTTTCCTTGGTACTCTACACGGGCTCTATCTTGAGGCGAATGATGCTTCTAATTTATGGATACGTTTTAGTCCTTGGTTTAGCAGGAATGTATTTTTTCTGGTTTGATGATTTCTCCATTTTCCTCCATCATGTGTTCAAATCGTTATGGGTTATAGAAACCATAAAATATTTGAATTGGACTGAATTGACTATTACCACCTCGATCCCTTTATTGATATTTATAGCTTCCATTTATAAAGTGCGTCAACTCGGGAAATACATTAATTTTCAAGAGAAAATTCAGCAGGTGATGTTGATGTTTTTTCTTTCAGGGTTTTTAGCCTTGATGATGGCTAGGGAGGTGTCCACCTATCAATTGATCTTTTTTGTACCTACTGTGGCATTTTTTGTTACGCACTATTTACTACTTATTAAACATTGGATTTTCGCAGAATTGAGTGTAGGAATTGTGGTGATATTGATCATGTTCAATCATTTACTTTTTTCTAATAAATGGTTTCATGTGGATCAGTTTGTGAGCTACGAAAGCATAATGATCCAGGACAGCAATTATGAAAAATTGGTGAAAAACAAAAAAATATTGGTTTTAGGGGATGAACTACATCACTATAAAAATGCATCACTAGCTACTCCATATCTCAATTGGCGATTAAGCCAGATACAATTACAACAATTGAACTATTACGACAATAGCGCTGAAGTATTTGTGAATTTCAATAAAGATTTACCTGAAGTCATCATAGACAAAGAACAATCCATGATGGAGTTGTTGAAAATCATGCCAACTATTGCCTCGCAGTATATTCACCACGAGGGCTATCCGGAAATCTATTTACTCAAAGAGTAGCGGGAGGTTAACAAGAAATCTTGTTCACTCTGTTTTGATGTCTGCCACCTTCAAAATCGGTAGTTACAAAAGCTGATGCCATTTCTTTTGCTACATCTAGAGAAACGAATCTTGCAGGAATTGCTATCACATTAGCATTGTTGTGTTGTTTAGCCAATTCGGCCAAATCTTTATTCCAACACAATGCTGCTCGAATGTCTTGGTGCTTATTGGCAGTCATAGCCACACCATTACCACTGCCGCAAATTAAAATACCAAGGTCATTTTCTGATTTTTCGATAGAGATAGCCAAAGGATGCACATGATCAGGGTAATCTACAGAATCAGTGGAGTTTGGGCCGAAATCCTGAACGGTATGTCCTTCCGATTCTAGCATGGATATAAGTTCTTTTTTGTATTCGAATCCGGCGTGATCTCCTCCTATGGCTATTTTCATGATTTTGGGTTTTGATTATAAATTTAATCTAAATCTCTTATTATTTTCTTGTAGGTCCTATTGGAAATCGCAATGCTAAATTGGTACAATCCAATCAATGGAATGGCGATCAAAATCTGACTAAAAGGATCTGGCGGAGTAAGCATAGCACCTAATAAGAAGATGGCTACGATCCCATGCTTTCTATAGCTTTTCATGATATCTGGCGTAAGCAATCCCGCTTTTGTTAAAAAGTAAACCACCATGGGAAGCTGAAAAAGCAATCCACAGGCCAATACCAGCGTGGTAACAGTGGACACGTAAGAAACGATATCAAACTCATTCAAAATCGATGGATCCAATTGGTAGTTGGCCAGAAAATTTACTGAAAGCGGAGTCAGAATAAGGTATCCAAAAAGCACTCCAATGGTAAACAACAGGCTCACATAGAATACGGCACCACGAGCCACTCGTTTTTCTTTGATGTATAGCCCAGGGCTAATGAATCTCCATATTTCCCAAAAGGCATAAGGAAATGCAGCGATGATACCTACCGCAAAAGAAGAGGTGATGTGCATAGTAAACTGACCAGTCATCTGCCTGCTTTGGATGATAAAAGGGAGTTTGTCAATGCAAAGTGCCTCTATTTGAATAAGATCGCCGATAGCGCAAAGTTGCTGATAAGTCCAAAAGTCTACTCTTGAAGGCCCAAGGATCAACGTCCCAAAGACAAATTCTTTTGAAACAAATGCTGCAATTGTAAATACACTAATAGCTATGAAAGCACGTATGATGTGCCATCTCAATTCTTCAAGATGATCCAAAAAGGACATCTCATTTTGTTCTACCAAGTGCTGTTGATCCGGGGGCAGTTGCTGCATGAATTTATACTAGAGAATCTAAATGCTTGTATAACGGAAAGTCAGCCATCCAGTTATTGACTTGTCCTCTCACTGCGGTTAGGTTCTCATCGTTTTCAGGATCCATCAAAACGGTATCGATCAAATCCACGATTTTACTCATGTCTGCTTCTTTCATGCCACGAGTGGTGACTGCCGCAGAGCCTATTCTGATGCCCGAAGTTACAAATGGAGATTTGTCATCGAATGGCACCATGTTTTTGTTCACCGTGATATCAGCTTTAACTAAAGCATTTTCAGCCAATTTACCAGTCAAGTCTTTAGACCTTAAGTCAATCAATGCACAGTGGTTGTCTGTACCACCTGAGATTACGTGATACCCTTTGCTCATGAAAGCTTCAGCCAATGCACTACCGTTTTTCTGTACTTGAACGATGTAGTTCATATAATCGTCTGATAGGGCTTCTCCAAAAGCGATAGCTTTAGCCGCAATAATATGTTCTAATGGGCCACCTTGAGTGCCTGGAAATACACCAGAGTCCAACAAAGCAGTCATTTTTCTTAATTCACCTTTTGGATTTTTTAGTCCAAACGGATTTTCAAAATCTTCTCTCATCAAGATCATACCACCTCTTGGTCCTCTTAGGGTCTTGTGAGTGGTGGTGGTAATGATGTGACAGTATTCTAATGGATCGTTTAGCAATCCTCTTGCGATCAAACCTGCTGGGTGAGA
The DNA here is from genome assembly GCF_039969095.1 of Reichenbachiella sp. Taxonomy (GTDB): domain Bacteria; phylum Bacteroidota; class Bacteroidia; order Cytophagales; family Cyclobacteriaceae; genus Reichenbachiella. Next base: position 56,239 of record NZ_JBDVOL010000003.1, on the reverse strand, counting down.
AACGTCTGCCAACAGAATAGCACCGACTTCGTCAGCCACTTCTCTGAATTTCGCGTAGTCCCAATCCCTGCTGTAAGCAGAAGCACCACAAATGATCATTTTTGGTTTCTCCTTCTTAGCCACTTCTTCGAGTTGATCGTAATCGATTAGACCTGTTTCTTTATTTACACCATAGAAATGTGGTTCATACAGTTTTCCTGAAAAGTTCACATGAGAACCATGCGTCAGGTGACCTCCATGCGAAAGGTCAAATCCTAATATTTTATCTCCAGGTTTTAAGCAAGCTAGCATTACCGCAGCATTGGCTTGTGCTCCAGAATGAGGCTGAACGTTGGCCCATGTAGCTCCAAACAGTTCTTTGGCTCTTTCGATGGCAATGTTTTCGGTCTGGTCAACCACCTCACATCCACCGTAATATCTTTTGGCTGGCAATCCTTCGGCATATTTATTGGTCAATACACTTCCAGCGGCTTCCATCACTTGAGCGGAAACGAAATTTTCCGATGCAATCAATTCTAAGCCATTTTCTTGGCGTTGTCTTTCCTTTTCGATTAAGTCAAAAACTTGTTGGTCTCTCTGCATGATTTATGAATTTCTTTGAGGCGCAAAAATACGAGAAGGCACCATTTAAACAAAGAAAACCCATACGGTGAAGAAGAAAATTATAAGATTGGGAAAATATGAATTGAAAAATGGAAATATCGTATGATTCTTATGATTTGAACAACCAAAATTGTGATATATTCCTTATATTTTCGGACTATTTGAAAGGTCTTACTTGTATTTTTCCATAAACTAGCGCGGTTTCGAATAATATAAAACTTAACCTGATCAGGCAAAATGACCTGAAGTGCACAAGTCAATGAGTGAGATAGATATTCACAAAAGCTTACTTAGCGTAGTTAAACACCCAATTTTCAGAATTGACAAACTTGGGGTGATATTGGAATGTCATATTCACAAAGATTTTGACGCATTACCATTTTCAGGAGATTTGAAAGGTAGAAACATCAACGAATTTGAATTTTTACCTAACGGTATAGATGTAGTCAAGTATTGTTTGGATAATCAAAAATCTGAAGTAACCTATTTTTCGGTTCCGGCATCTGAGGGTGATGGGAAATATTTTGAAGTAGAAATAGAACCTTCCTCAGCCAATGAAGTTTTGGCTGTAGTCAAAGAAATCACGAATAGAAAAAAGAGAGAAGCCGAACTCATCCAGTATTACAACTTGATACAAGACATTTATCAAGGTACAGCTTCTTCGACAGGCCATGCCTTTTTAGATCATCTGACACGCCAGTTTTGCAAGGCTTTTAATGGAGACTTTTCTTTCATTGCTTTGTTTGGAAAGGAAGGGTTGAGCACCGTTTCATTTTCTACCCACAGCGAGATGCTTGAACAAGAAACATTTGATGTCAAAGGGTCTCCTTTTGAGCATTTGCATCAACAAGAAATCATAAGTATCCCAGCAGATTGTCAACTGGTGTATCCAGCGTTTAAGCCCTTTAAAAAATATGATGTTCAAGGACTGATTGGGATACCATTGTATGATCCAGATCATCTGGAACGACCCGCTGGATTGATGTGTGTCTTTTTTCAAAAGTACTATCATACGTTTCAGCATTATGATAAAATATTACGAATATTCTCAACACGAGCCTCTACAGAGCTTGATAGAATAAAACGAACGAAACAACTCGAAAGCAGCGAAGAAAAATTCAAAGCATTGTATCACAATACGCCCGCCTTATTCAATTCTGTAGATGCAGAAGGAAAAATCACAGATGTAGGGGATTACTTTTTAGAAGTGACAGGTTATACGAGGGAAGAAGTGATTGGCAAAATGGCGATTGATTTTTTGACACCGGAGTCCATGAATTTTGGCATATCAAAAGTATTCCCTGAATATGTTAAAACTGGGTACTGTAAAGATGTGCCTTTTCAGTTTGTAAAGAAAAATGGGGAAATCATGGATGTGTTGTTTTCATCTGTGGTGGTAAAGAATAAAGAGGGTCATTTTGAAAAATCACTAACCAGTCTTCAGGATGTCACAGAAATAAATAAAAGGCGAAGGGATATTATTAGGAGTGAGTCTCGGGTTTCGGATGACGCTCAACGACTACAGTCATTATTTGACCATTCGCCAGTTGGTATCATCATTCATTCAAAAGGTGTTATAAAAAAAGTGAATGCTGAAGCCATCAGGCTAACTAAAGCTAAATCTGCTAATCAGATTTTGGGGAAAAGTCCGATGGATTTTATTCATCCAGATTCTCATGAAGTGGCAAGCCAACGTATTCACAACATTTACACGAAGAAAACTGCACATAAAAATGAGCAAAAGTTTATTTGTTTGGACGGGAGTGTCATTTGGATTGAAGCGATGGGAACATTGATTTCCTTTGAGGGCGAACCAGCAGTGCAAATTGCCATTTATGATATAACGGAAAGAAAACAAGCCCAGCAGAAAGTGTTAGAAAATGAAAAAAACCTTAAGCAGCTCAATGCACATCTGACCCGGCAAAATCAACAATTAGAAGAGTTTGCACACATTGCATCGCACAATCTGAGAGCTCCTATTACCAACATGATGTCACTCATTCAAATCAAGGAAGGAGATCAAGATGCAGCAACCGAAAAGTTTGTTTGGGAAAATTTAAAAAAAGGAGTAGCGAACCTTGATGAAACCATCGTTGAGCTCAATGAAGTAGTCAAAACCTCTTGGGAGTTAGATAAAAGGAAAAGAAAAATTCGATTGTCTGGAGTTCTGAATAAAATTACGGCAAGTATAAAAAATGATTTAATAGAATCAGGGGGTGTGATTGAAAGTGACTTTTCAGCATTTGATGAGATTACATACCCAAAAGTCTATATTGAAAGTATTTTGATTAACTTGATTACTAATGGATTGAAATATGCTGATCCAAAAAGGCAGCCCGTGATTCAAATTAAAACTACTTTACTGAACGGGATAAAAAGTCTTGAGGTAAAGGACAATGGTTTAGGTATTGATTTGAATAAATTTGGAGCCAAAATATTTGGCCTTAGAAAAACCTTTCATAATCATCCTGAAGCAAGAGGTGTAGGGCTCTTTATTACTAAGGCGCAAGTGGAGTCCATGGGAGGAAATATTAGAGTTGAGAGCGAAATGGGTGAAGGATCAAATTTTATTATTAATTTTGGAGAAGCTTAAACCCAAACCATACATAACCAGCTAAAAAGTAGCGCTTGATTTTAGGAATTGTTGTAAATGAGCGAGAAAAAGAAAATTGCCGTAATAGATGATGATGAAGTTTTTCAACTGATCATCAAAAAGCAAATCGAGATGAAAAATATCGAATGCGATATCCTGAACTTTTATAACGGTCAGGAGGCTATCGATTTTTTCAAAAAATTGGAGGCAGAAGGAACCAATGGCAACGCACCAGATTTGGTGATGCTAGACGTAAATATGCCTGTCAAAGATGGCTGGGGCTTCTTAGAAGACTATGCCCATATCTCCCAAGACATTAAAAGTAAGATTAGTTTGTATATGGTGACTTCTTCTGTCATTCAGTCTGATATAGATCGTGCAGGAGATAATCAGGACATCGTAGGATTTGTGAGTAAGCCACTTACCAATGAAAAGCTAGAGGAGATCTTCTCATAAGCTTAATCATACATTTTTTTCCTTTTGTAATAATTGTCATGAGACGAACACTAATGAATGTTCGGTTGAATTTCTGTGCCCAGCTCAGAGTAGTTATTTTTAGACTAACAAATCAACAATCTCTAAACGGAAACCTTTACTCTTTATGAAACTCGAAATTAAAAACCTATCAAAAACCTATTCTAATGGTGTTCAGGCGCTCAAGAATGTGAATCTTGAAATTAACACTGGAATGTTTGGTCTTTTAGGACCAAATGGAGCTGGTAAATCTAGCCTGATGAGAACATTGGCCACTTTACAAGAACCAGATACAGGTTCGATCACCTTTGGTGACATTGATGTACTCAAACAAAAGGAAGACGTTAGGAAAATTTTAGGCTACTTACCACAAGAGTTTGGGGTCTATCCAAAAATATCCGCTGAAGTACTATTGGATCACCTTGCAGTCTTAAAAGGAGTTACTAATAGAAGCGAAAGAAAAGAACTGGTCAACTCCTTATTGCATAAAACTAATTTGTACGATGCTCGAAAGAAAAATCTGGGCGGTTATTCTGGAGGAATGAAGCAGCGATTTGGCATTGCCCAAGCCTTGCTTTGTGACCCTAAGTTGATCATTGTTGATGAACCAACCGCTGGACTAGATCCTGCAGAACGTAATAGGTTTCATAATCTCCTGAGCGAACTAGGAGAAAATACAGTTGTGATTCTGTCCACACACATAGTGGATGATGTGAAGGAACTGTGCACTGATATGGCGATTATCAATAAAGGAGAAGTGCTCTTGAAAGGCAATCCAATAGCGTCAATAGATACTATAAAAGGTAAAATCTGGAGAAAGGTGATTGAAAAAGTCGAGCTAGAAGATTACAAAGCAAACTACAAGGTTGTATCAGAAAAACTAATTTCAGGAAAACCAATCATTCATGTGTTTGCAGATAGCATACCTGATGCCTCTTTTGAAAACGTAGCTGCTGATTTAGAAGATGTGTACTTCGCTCAGATCTTTGGCAACGAACAAGAAGTGGTTCAAGAAGTAGCTGCGGTTTAATTATTTCGGGTTTAAACTTTAAAGAGATGTTTTTTGAAATATTCAAATTCGAATTAAAGTACCGGTCGAAGCGACCAGCTACTTATATCTATTTCGGTATCCTATTTCTGATGGGCTTTTTAGCCATGACCACTGACATTGTTCAAGCAGGAGGAGCCAATGCTATGGTAAAAGAAAATGCGCCAGCAGTTCTAGCTACCATGACGATGAATATGTTTCTAATCGTCATGTTCATGGCTTCTGCTGTGATGGGCGTAGCTGTATTGAGAGATTTTGAGCACAAAACAGAATCGCTCATGTTTAGTAATCCCATAAAGAAACGCGATTATCTATTTGGAAGATTTGCTGGATCATTTGTAGTAATGATTTTTATAGCCAGTGGCTTATCCATTGGGTTTATGTTGGGCGAATTTTGGCCTGGAATAGGCACTTGGTGGCCAGGTCGTGAAGTTGATAAACTTTTACCCTTTGATGCTTGGTACTACTGGCAGCCATTTTTTGTGGTGATTGTTCCAAATATATTTTTTACAGGAGTACTATTTTTTGCGAGTGGAACGCTGTCAAGAAATATGCTTGCGGTTTATACACAAGGTATTGGCTTCTTTGTACTCTACAGAATCGCTCGAAACTTTACTGGTGATTTGGATAATAAACTAACAGCTGCCATAGTAGATCCAATGGCGTCGAGTACCGTTCGGTACATGACACAGTATTGGACGGTTTCTGAACAAAATTCATTATTACTCCCACTTGAAGGTGCATTTTTATGGAATCGAATCCTATGGATTTCATTGGGTATCATTGGGTTGATAGTGACTTATTATGGCTTTAATTTCAATGTGGTTAGAACGCCATGGTTTAGCCGAAAGAAAAAAGAAAGTGTCCAAAGAGAGGAGAAAGCAGTACAAGTAGAGATTCCCAAAGTATCTCGTCAATTTGGGTTTGGTGCAGTTTTAAAACAGCTCTTCAAGCAAACCATATTCTATTTCAAGGTGGTAACTAAAGAAGTTACTTTTTTAGGGATTGTTCTTAGTGGGTTAGCCTTAATATTTATCAGTTCGACAAACATGAATCGGATGTACGGGGCTAATACGTATGCGAGCACCTACGCAGTATTAGAATTGATCAGCGGGTCGTTTAATATCTTTTTCGTGATCATCGTAGTTTTCTTTTCTGGAGAACTGATTTGGAAGGAGCGAGCAGTCAAGATGGACTTGATTTATGACTCTATGCCTGTTACTGATGCCACGAATTTACTTAGTAAGTTTTTTGCTATGCTAATGGTGTACGCTGTACTGATCGTGACTCTGATATTTTCTGGACTCGTCGTTCAGACCGCCAAAGGGTATTATGATTATGAGATAGGGTTGTATTTTACTGATCTATTTTCGTCCACATTTACATTTTTAGCAATATTTACTATGCTTTCCTTTTTTATTCACGTCATGGTGAATAATAAATTCTTAGGACACGCGGTCATTATTTTATTCTTTATCACAATAGGCATTTTATCTTCTATAGGACTAGAGCACAGCTTATTTCAGTTTGGTTCTGCTGATCTAGGGACTTATTCTGACATGAATGGATATGGTCATTATGTGACATCATTTTCATGGATGGACTTGTATTGGTTTGGTTTTTCGTGTTTGCTGATGGCTATGGCTATGTTTTTTGCGGTTAGAGGTTCGGAATCTCTTTTGAGTACAAGATTCAAAATCGGTAAGCTGAGACTTACAAAACCAGTAGTGACATTCATTATTAGTTCTTTGATGATTTTTGGTTTGTCTGGCTGCTATATTTATTATAACACCAATGTGTTGAATGAATATCAGAATAGTGATGAGCAAGAAGAGCAGCAGGCGGCATATGAAAAAACTTTGAAGCAGTATGTCACTCTGACTCAACCGAAGATTGTGGATATCAATTTGAACGTTGATATCTATCCTGAATCAAGGGATTTTATTGCCAAAGGCTATTATATCATCACCAATAAGTCTAAGGAAGTGATATCAGATGTACATATTCAAGCTGGTGCTGATCAAAGTCTAAAAATAGCTGCCTTAGATTTTGAAGGAGGAGCAGAGGTTAAGGAGTCGTTTGACGATTTTAAGTACACTATATATTCATTGAATAACCCCATGAATCCAGGAGATTCCATAAAGATGGATTGGACAGTAGAATTCAAGACTGTAGGTTTTGTGGAGAGTGGTTCCAATACCAATGTGGTCTACAATGGTACCTTTTTCAACAATACCATGCTTCCGTCTTTTGGATACAACGAGCGATATGAGTTGACGGATATTGACAAGAGAAAAGAACAGGATTTGCCAGAGAAGGAGAAAATGCTTGAAAGAGACGATCCGAGAGGACTGGCTATGTCATTGCTTACGGACGATGCTGATCGCGTCAATTTTGAAATTATAATGAGTACGACTCCTGATCAAATCGCTATTGCTCCTGGTTATCTGCAAGACCAATGGACTAAAGATGGAAGAAGGTATTTCCATTATAAAATGGATAAGCCTATTCTACCTTTCTTTTCCATGATCTCGGCGCGCTACGAGGTGATGAGAGATATTTGGGTGAGCGCAGAAGGTGACTCGGTTGATTTAGAAATCTACTATCACAAAGGCCACGAATACAATTTGGATCGAATGATGAGATCGATGAAAAAATCGTTTGATTACTTCAGTACTCATTATAGCCCGTACCAATACGACCAAATGCGGATTATGGAGTTTCCGAGATATTCTTCGTTTGCTCAATCTTTTGCTAATACGGTTCCATTTTCTGAAGGAATTGGATTTAATCTGAAAATAGAGGAGGATGATGTGGACATGGCATACTACGTTACGGCACACGAATTGGCACACCAGTGGTGGGCGCATCAGGTCACTGAGGCCAGAGTACAGGGCAATGCCATGCTTTCCGAGACGATGTCGCAGTATTCTGCCCTGATGGTGATGAAGCAGGAGTATTCTCCAGAGATGATGCAAAAGTTTCTAAAGCATGAATTGGATAGATATTTAAGAGGAAGAAGATCAGAAACCTTGCAAGAACGACCATTGGATTTGGTAGAAGGACAGGGATACATTCATTATCGAAAGGGTTCTGTGATTATGTATGCTTTTCAAGACTATATTTCTGAGGACAGTGTGAACGCTGCGTTGAAGAGATTCATTGCAGATTATGCCTATCAGGAGAATCCTTATGTGACTTCAAATATGCTAGTCAACTATTTCAGAGAAGTAACACCTGACAGCCTTCAGTACATCATTGATGATATGTTTGAAAACATCACGTTGTTCGAAAACAAAGCCAAAACAGTGAATTTCAAAAAAGTTAGTGATGACAAATTCGAATTGAATCTAACTTATGAGGCTAAAAAGCTCAGAGCAGACAGCTTAGGCAATACGTCCGAGATCGAGATGCAAGACTGGGTGGATATTGGTGTTTTTGGGAAACCAACGGATGGCGAAAAAGACCGATTGATTTACTTGCAAAAACACAAAATAACAGCAGGAGAAACGACGATTCAAATTCTGTTGGATGAAGAACCTGTGAAAGCAGGAATAGACCCAATCAATAAATTGATTGACCGAAACCCAGACGATAATGTGAAATCAGCCAACGAAATGGTTGATAGTTAGAAAAGATTAAAGGAGCTGAAAGGCTCCTTTTTTATTCCTCCCTTTCAAAGTATAAAGTATAGAAATTCTGCTTTCGGTTTTCATCAAAGCCTCGCTCAATATTATTCCGATTGCCATGCACATAGACATGAAAACTCTTGTCAAGTTTGATCACAGAACGGATAAAACGCTTCGTGTTTTTGATGGCGGGTTTAGAGATGTCGAAATGCTCTAGATTGAGTTCTGGTTGTTCGACTTGTTTCTTTTCTTGGAAGTTTTCAAAATGCTCTATTAATTCAGGCGCTTGCAGCACGGTTTCTTGATAGTCAGATTGGTCAAATTGATCATTGGCTTTTATATAGTCGATGGACTCATTGACAAAGGCTATTTTTTCCGTTTTAGTCTGACCTGCAAAGGCTTCCTGAGCAAACTCTTGCATATTGTTGATGATATTTTGCGTATGGAAATATTCATCATTAAACGGCTCAACACCTAAAAAGTCCTTTTGCCAATATTGAGCATTGCCTGACTTATTAGTTTTGTCCACCATCATGGTTTGATAGCCATTCTCTTCATCTGTATTGAAAATGATAAGCCCTTTGTCCAGTTTATTGATACTAATACCTTCCTCACTACTAATATCAAATACACCGCCATGACCCATGATTTTGATATAAGTGTCTTTATTTTCTACTTTGAAAATGCCAACGGCATCTGTCACTTCATCTCCCAGCACACAGTCCTCAAAATATGTGACCATGACATCACCGTCTTTGATGTTTTGATTTCTGGAATGCGCATAAAGGTGTTTGGCTATTTCAATGGACTTTTCATGCAGGTGATTGGGCGAATCAAATATGGCCTTCACAAAGCTATAAACTTCATTGTATTCAAGTGAAGTCTCATGCGCAAATCGAAATCGTTCTTCAGCTTTGAATGACTTGAAAAAATACTTGACCAAAAGTTGATTGAGATCTTTATCTGGAATATTTAGTGATTGGGTGGAACTGATCAAACCATCATCTTCTGTGATTTTATGAATCGCCAATGACTTGAGTACAACTTCTGAAGAAATGTCCATAGAATTATTAAAATTAAAAGCAAACTCAAAATACTACGTATTCAAGTTTAATTCCAAATTGGAAATTGGGATTACTTTAAATAGGCGCCTGACTTGATATCTGCCAACCATTGTCGATTCTCCAAATACCAGTCTACCGTTTTTTCTAAACCTTCTTCGAATTGCAGGGATGGTTTCCAGTGAAGTTCTTTGGATATTTTGGTGGAATCGATGGCGTACCTGTGGTCATGACCTGCACGATCTGTAACGAAAGTTATGAGTGATTCACAGCTTCCAGATTTACGATCCAGTTTCTTGTCCATGATTTGACAAAGTAACCGTACAAGGTCTATGTTTTTCCATTCATTAAACCCGCCAATGTTGTACGTCTCTCCAGCAATACCTTTATGAAAAACGACATCTATGGCAGTTACATGATCATGTACAAACAGCCAGTCTCGAATATTTTCACCTTTCCCATAAACTGGCAAAGGTTTTTTGTCGATTATATTTTGGATACAAAGAGGAATCAGCTTTTCAGGAAATTGATTCGGACCATAGTTGTTCGAGCAATTAGAAATTACAATGGGCAATTTATAAGTATTGCTGTAGGCTCTTACAAAATGATCGGAACTGGCTTTGGATGCAGAATAAGGTGATTGGGGATCGTATGCTGTGGTCTCATAGAAAAAGGCTCCGTCATCAAGCGAACCATATACCTCATCTGTTGAGATATGATAGAAGAGCCTGTTAGAAAAATCATCAGCCCAATATTCACGACATACATTAAGAAGATTAACAGTTCCTATAATATTTGTGTGGACAAATGCCAAAGGGTCTTCGATCGATCGATCGACATGCGATTCGGCAGCCAGATGAATGACACTGTCAAATTGGTGTTTTTTGAAGAGTTTTTGAATTAAATCTTGACTACAAATATCTCCTTTGACAAAGCTGTAATTTTTGGCGCCTTTAATCTCAGAAAGATTGTTGGGGTTGCCAGCATAAGTGAGTTTGTCCAGATTGACAATCTCATAATTTGGGTATTGGCGAACAAAATATTTTACCACATGTGAACCTATGAATCCAGCACCGCCAGTGATTAATATTTTTCTCTTCATCAATTAACTTCTAATGATTGTTGCCAGTTCCAGGCATCTAAAAGTGCCTGTTCTAAGCTTATAACTGCCTCCCAGCCGAGCAATTCTTTTGATTTGGAGGCATCAGCATATACTGCCTCTACATCTCCACTTCTTCGATCTCCAATTGAATAGTTAAGTTTTTTACCGCTCACCTTTTCGAATGCATTAATTAGTTCTAATACAGTGTTGCCATTTCCAGTTCCAATGTTTACGGTTTCACAGATGCCTTCGTTTTTATTCAACAAAAACTCTAATGCTTTGATATGGGCTTTAGCCAAATCTGTTACGTGAATGAAGTCTCTTACACAACTACCATCTTTGGTATTGTAATCATCACCAAATACAGTTAGACTATTTCTGTGACCTGCTGCGGTTTGTGTGATAAATGGAACCAAATTACTTGGTACTCCCAAAGGAAGTTCTCCAATCAACGATGTCTCATGTGCTCCAATAGGGTTGAAATATCTAAGTAATATGGATTTGAATGTAGAATCAGCTATTGATAAATCTTGTATGATTCTTTCACAAACAATTTTTGTAGTACCATATGGAGATTCAGCCGTCTTTATTTTAGCAGATTCATCAACAGGCAATGAATCAGGCGTGCCATATACTGTACAGGAAGATGAAAAAACGAGATTCAAGCAATTGTGTTTTTTCGACGCCTCTAGAATTGAGGTTAATCCACCTAGGTTGTTGTTGTAATATTTTAGAGGTTCTAAAACTGACTCTCCAACAGCTTTGCTTGCTGCGAAATGAATAATCCCATGAATTGATTCATTCGAAAATATAGTATCTAGAAGCTGTTCATCACGGCAATCTCCATTGTAGAAGGATACAGTTTGATTAGCAATTTTCTCTATTCTATCTTTTATCCAAATTTCTGAATTACTAAGATTGTCAAGTATCACAGGATTGAAACCTGAATTCATTAATTCCACACATGTATGTGAACCAATAAATCCAAGCCCTCCTGTTACAAGAATATTTTTCATTATTAACTTTTGATTGTAGCTCGTCCTATGCTGTGATAGGTGTAACCTAATTCTTTCATGGTTTCTGTGTTGTATAGATTTCTACCATCAAAAATAAGTTTACTCTTAAGCGTATTGTCCAATTTGCTAAAGTCAGGCGTTCGAAATACTGGCCACTCTGTCATAATAAGTAATGCATCGGCACCATTGGCTGCGTCGTATTCGTCGTCACAAAACTCAATTTGATCCCCGAAGACCTCTTTTACATTTTCCATAGCTTCTGGGTCATAAGTTTTAATCTTAGCTCCAGCAGCTAACAATTCTTTGATGTTCAACAAAGAAGGAGCCTCTCTTATGTCATCCGTATATGGTTTGAATGCTAATCCCCAAACAGCAAAAGTTTTTCCAGATAAATCTCCATTGTAATGAGTTTTGATCCTTTCGATCAATTTCATTTTCTGAGATTCATTTTTATTCATGACTGCTGTAAGAATTTCGAAGTCATAATTCACTTCTTTGGCAGATTTAGCAAGAGCTTGTACATCTTTAGGGAAGCAACTTCCACCATAACCGATTCCAGCAAACAAGAATCGCTTGCCAATTCGAGAATCAGTTCCTACTCCTTTTCTCACTGCATCTACATCCGCGCCAACTAATTCGCACATGTTGGCGATTTCATTCATGAATGTAATTTTGGTGGCTAGAAATGAATTTGCAGCGTATTTGGTTAATTCAGCTGACTTCTCATCCATAACAATGATTGGATTTCCTTGTCTTACTAATGGAGCGTACAAATCATCCATGATTTTTTTGGCTCTATCAGAAGAGGTACCTATGACCACTCGGTCGGGCTTCATGAAATCATCCAATGCAACACCTTCCCTTAAAAATTCTGGGTTAGATACTACATCGAAATCCACTTTGGCGCCTTTTTGGATGTTGGCGGCTACTTTTTCAGCAGTACCTACAGGTACAGTACTTTTATCGACGATTACTGCATAATCCTTTAGTAAAGGCCCAAGATCTTTAGCAACACCTAAAATGTATTTTAAATCTGCTGATCCATCTTCACCAGGAGGTGTTGGAAGTGCTAAGAAAATGATCTTAGCTCCTTCAATTCCTTCGGCTAGGTTTGTAGTAAATTCTAGTCTTCCTTGTTTGATATTTCTTTCGAAAAGTAAATCAAGACCTGGTTCATAAATAGGCATGATTTTATTCTTAAGTTTTTCAACTTTTTTCTCATCAATATCTATACAAGTGACATGATTTCCTGTTTCTGCGAAACATGTTCCTGTTACCAAACCAACATAACCAGTTCCAACTACAGCAATCTTCATATTCTAAGTAATTTTTTTAAAGGCGCAAATCTAAAGTGAATGAGATTAAAATCCAGAGCCATTTTGATAATTATATGTAAAAGAAAAGCTAATTATTCTTTCACCTAGATATATAATCTTAGAGATGAAAATAAAATTTCGCACAACTTTATTCCTTCCTGGAAGTATAAATAGCGAAAAAATATTTTAATATTGCCTTTAATTATTGATAACCAACGAGATAAGATGAAAAATATTAGCGAAAATACGCCAGAACTAGTAGCTGAAAACTGCCAAATGATCAAGGATATGGTAAATGATTTCTGTGAAAAGGAAATTAAGCCAAATATTATGAAGTGGGATGAAAGTCAGGAGTTTCCAGTTCCTCTTTTCAAGAAACTAGGTGAACTTGGATTGATGGGAGTGCTAGTCCCTCAAGAGTACGGTGGATCAGGGTTTGGTTATCATGAATACGTTACGGTTGTTTCTGAGATAGCCAAAGTATGTGGGTCAATTGGATTGTCAGTAGCTGCACACAATTCATTATGTACCGGTCATATTATGCAATTCGGAAATGAAGAGCAAAAACAAAGATGGTTACCAAAATTGGCTACTGGTGAATGGATTGGGGCTTGGGGATTGACCGAACCAAATACAGGATCTGATGCAGGCAACATGAAAACTACAGCAATAAAAGATGGAGATCATTGGGTGATTAATGGAACGAAGAATTTCATAACTCATGGAATCTCAGGAGATGTAGCTGTGGTAATGACTAGAACTGGAGAGCCAGGCGATTCTCACGGCATGACAGCTTTTGTAGTAGAAAGAGGAACCCCTGGATTTACTGGCGGCAAGAAAGAAGATAAATTAGGGATGCGTGCATCTGAAACTGCTGAAATGATATTTGATGATTGTAGAGTGCCAGCGGAAAATTTGTTGGGTAAAGTGGGAGAAGGGTTTGTTCAGGCATTGAAAATATTGGATGGTGGAAGAATTTCAATCGCAGCTCTTGGATTAGGAATTGCTCAAGGAGCTTTAGATGCTGCAGTGGCTTATTCGCAAGAAAGACAGCAATTCAATCAATCAATATCGAAATTTCAAGGCATCTCATTTAAGATAGCTGACATGGCCACTCAAGTAATGGCCTCTAGGTTATTAATTAAAGAAGCTGCCGAATTGAAAAATCAAGGTAAAAGTGTGAATAGAGAATCTGCTATGGCTAAGTTGCATTCGTCAGAAACGGCTGTCAGTGTGTCTAACGACGCAGTTCAAGTATTCGGTGGATATGGGTATGTAAAAGACTTTCCAGTAGAGAAATTTTATCGGGATTCTAAGCTTTGCACGATTGGAGAAGGTACTTCTGAAATACAAAAACTGGTGATCGCAAGAACCTTGTTTGATAAGTAGAATAAATAATTTAAGATAATTATAGAATGGGGTTGTGAATTAAAGACAAGTGTCATAAATTTGCAGCCCGTTTAAAAAAATAGAAGATAATGTTAATTATTAACGTAAAGGAAAACGAGTCGGTTGATAGAGCACTTAAAAGGTTCAAAAAGAAGTTTGAAAAAACTGGTGTTTTGAAGCAATTGAGATCAAGAACAGCCTTCAAAAAACCTTCTGTAGCCAGAAGAGAAGAGTTGATCAAAGCGGCTTACAAGCAAAAAATGTACGCTAAAGAAAACTACTAATATCAGTAGTTTTTGTGCTTGGTTTTTTATAAGTTAGTATAGCCTTATACCAAGGTTATACTAATGATAAAACCATTTCTAAAATACCTCCTGCAAGAAAAAAGATACAGTTCTCACACTGTAAAGGCCTATGAAACTGATCTTCTTCAGTTTCAAGATTACTTGGAATGTATTGATTTAGAACTTACTCCTCAAGAAGCAAATCACAAAATGCTCCGTGCTTGGGTAGTTTCATTAATTGAGGCAGACGTTAACCCCCGATCTGTCAATAGAAAGATTGCGTCCCTTCGATCTTATTTCAAATTTCTACTCAAGCGAGAAGTAATAGCTGAAAATCCAGCAACCAAACTTCGTCCATTGAAAACAGCTAAGGCCTTGCCAGAGTTTGTGCTCAAAGACGAAATGGACAACCTATTAGATCGAGTGGAATTCACAAACGATTTTGAAGGTACACGAGATAAATTGATCATAGAATTACTCTATGGCACAGGCATTCGGTTGTCAGAATTGATCCATCTTAAAGACCAAGACGTCGATCATTTTAATCAAAGCATTAAAGTATTAGGTAAAAGAAATAAAGAAAGAATTATTCCTTTGACTTTAGACAACATACAGCTCATTGAAGCGTATGGAAAAATAAAGGATCAGGTGGGATCAAGCGAGGACTGGTTGCTCACTACTGACAAAGGAAAAAAGTGCTACCCAATGATGGTGTATAGAATCGTACAGAAATATTTGGGATACATTTCTAAAGTGTATAAGAAGAGTCCTCATGTGCTTAGGCATACCTATGCCACACATTTATTGAACAATGGTGCAGATCTCAATGCGGTTAAAGATTTACTGGGTCATTCCAGTTTGGCTGCCACTCAGGTTTATACGCACAATTCTTTGGATAAGCTGAAGTCAGTTTTTGATCAGGCGCACCCAAAGGCTTAAATTATTTTTTAACATTAAATATTAATCTTATGAAGTTACAGTTTCATTCCCTTCATTTTGACGTAGATCAAAAATTAGTTGATTTCATTCAGAAGAAAGTTGACAAATTAGAGACGTTTTATGATAGGATCATTGACGGAGAGGTAATCTTGAAAGTTGAAAAGGACGATTCAAGAGATAATAAGATCGTAGAGATTAAATTGAATATACCTGGTGGTCAGGTGTTTTCTAAGGAGCAGGCAAAGTCATTTGAAGCTGGAACTGATGAGGCAGTAGAGTCCCTCAGAAGACAACTCAAAAAGAGAAAAGAAAAATTGATGGCTCATTAGTGGAGCTCATTAAATTCATTAAAACCCGATTCATCGAATCGGGTTTTTTTATGCCCAAAATAAAACCCTTTTATATTGTTTACGTTTAGGAATTTTATTATTTAATTTACATTTAGTAATTAAATACAAATTATATTCAAAAAATGAAAAAGTATCAACTGGGAGAGTTTGAAGAAATCGTTTTGTTGACAGTAGCGGTTTTGTTTGATGACGCTTATGGTGTGTCTATTCGGAAAGAAATAGAACAAAAAATGAATAGAAAAGTGAGTGTGAGTGCATTGCAAACTGCCTTAAGACGCATGGAATCAAAAGGATTTTTAAATTCAAGATTTGGTGAGGCCACAGCTGTACGAGGAGGAAAAAGAAAGCGGCTATTCTTGGTGACACCTTTTGGCAAGGAAGCTTTGGAGCATGCAAAAGATACTAGAATAAAACTTTGGGAGTCAATTCCTTCTATTGCATTTGACTTTGGTAAATAATGGCTGGAGCACGCAATGACACTCCCCCAATTCGTGCGACGAAATTCTTAAGATGGTTTTGTAAACATGAATATTACGAAGACATTCAAGGTGACTTGGAAGAAGAATTTCATTATTTGGCAGCGGACTCGACGATTGCAAGAGCCAAAAAGTGGTATCGATGGCAGATAATAAAATTATTCAAACCATCGATGATGAAAAAAGTAAAAGGTCAACAAGAATTAGAAACTCAAAATACTATGTTTAAAAATCATCTAAAAATTGGGGTTAGAAATTTGTGGAAATACAAATCTGGCACCATCATCAACACACTCGGATTGGCGCTTGGCCTAGCCGCATTTTTTCTCATAGCGTTATTTGTGAAAGATGAGTTGAGTTATGATAAACACCATGAATTTGCTAATCAGATCCATCGAGTAACCGTAGAAAACTTTAGCATGGATGGTGAACTCAGTAGGCATTGGGCATTTGCTTCTGCTGGTCATGCTGAGCGCCTGAAAGAGGATTATTCAGCCATTTCTCATGCGGTAAGGTTCTTTCTCTGGGCTTTTCCGGATATAGATTATCAAGAAAAGAAACTACCTAGCCAGCAAGTAGTTTTTGCGGATGACGACGTATTCGATGTATTTAGCTTTCCTTTTATCCAAGGAAACAAAGAAGAGGCATTTCGAGAAGTATTTTCGCTGGTATTGACAGAATCTACGGCCGTAAGAATTTTTGGTGAGGACTGGGAAAAACAAAATATCATCGGAGAGACTGTAAAACTTACAGCGGAAGGAAATGAAGCACCATTTAAAGTGAGTGGAGTGATTGAAGATATGCCACAGCAGCAACATTTCCAATTTGAATACCTGGCTCCAATGCGTTTTTTGGAAGGTTTTTTCGATGAAGATGCGATGAATAATGTAGGGGGAAATTATAACTGGCTCACTTACGTGCGATTAGAACCTGGGACAGATGTTCAAGCCCTTGAGTTTCAATCAAAAGAGTTTTTCAATAAGTATATGGGAGAAATAAGAGGTCGAGATGCCAGTGAATTTTATGGATTCAAATTTCAACCGCTATTGAGCATTCATCTAAATTCTAACCTAGAGGGAGAAATACAACCAAACGGAAGTTTACAGCAAGTCTACATTTTTAGCATTGTAGGACTGCTGCTGCTATTGGTTGCGTGTGTGAACTATATGAATTTAGCTACTTCACATTTCTCAAGAAGAATGAAAGAAGTTGGGGTACGCAAAGTGATCGGTGCTGGGCAGTCTTCTTTATTGGCACAATTCCTTACTGAATCTACTTTGATTACAGTTTTATCAATTCCTCTGGCAATTGGTTGTGTATATATGGGACTTCCATATATCAACTCCTTTATGAACAAAGAACTGATTTTTTCTCTCACGAGTAATTTTGAGTTGATTCTATCAGTTTGCGGACTGGCCATAGGAGTAGGTTTGATTTCTGGATTGTATCCCGCTCTATTTCTCTCACGAGTAAAGTTGTTAAAAGCGCTAAAGGGTGAATCTACTATCAAATCATCCCGTTGGAATTTCAGAAATTGGCTAGTTACTTTCCAATATGTCGTAACCATTTCGTTGATTTTTGCACTACTTGTCATTGATGGTCAAATGAAATTTATTCAATCATCTGACCCTGGATATACCCGTAGCCAAGTGTTGGATCTGGGTCTATCAAGAAAGGTGAGTAATCTTGATAGATTAAAAAGAGAACTGCTTGAACATCCTAACATTGAGAGAGGCTCATATTCTTCGAGGATACCAACAGGACGATTAGCGGACAATTGGGGCTCTCAATTTTATAAAGCAGATTCTTTGGTGCCAACCGATTTTAGAATGCCCTGTATTATGGTTGATGAAGATTTTATCCCTACCTATGACATCACTCTAATAGCTGGAAAAAATTTCGAAGAAGGAATGGACATGCAAAAAGATTCAACAGGCTACTACATTATCAATCGAAGCGCAGCTGCAGCTATGGGTTATCCTGATCCCGTTGAAATTATAGGAGAAAAGCTGGCATATGGCCCATATAATGGTAAAAATTTGGGCATGGGAAGAATTCTTGGAGTGGTGGAAGACTTTCATTTTGAATCGTTGCATAGCGAAATTGTGCCGATGGTTATGCTCAAAACCAACGATAATCTTAGAGAGTTGTCTTTGAAGATTAAAGCAGAAGACATACAAACTACCTTGGAGTTTATTGAAGGTGTATGGACCCAGCATGATGCTGAAAACCCAGCTCGATATCAATTTGTAGATGAGTTGTTTGATCAGCAGTATCAACAAGAGGAAAGGTTGGCAACTATGATCAAAGTATTTGCTGTGATTGCCATTTTTATAGGTTGTCTTGGGCTCATCGGAATGGTCGGTTTTATTATCGAAACAAAAACGAAAGAAATTGGAATCAGAAAAGCATTAGGGGCATCAATAACTAATATTTTATACATCATCAGCAATCAATTTTTCATCCTTATTGGGCTGGCATTTTTGTTAGCACTCCCAGTATCATATTGGCTAATGAATGATTGGCTCTTGGGTTTTGAATATCGAATGACAATTTCAATTGTACTGATTTTGATGCCATTGTTCCTGACGTGCTTGTTTACCATGATCACATTGGGTATGCAAACCATGAAAGCCGCCATGTCGAATCCAGTCGATAGTCTGAAGGATGAATGATAGCTATGTAACGAAAATTGGACCTATTGAATTATTTCTACTTTCCTGATTTCTGAATTACTCGGATTTTGAATATGCAAAAAGTAGATGCCTGAATTCAATTTTGACACATCTATGGTTATATATTGTGCCGTTGTTTCCTCGGTTTGTAATACAACTGTGCCAGACAAACTGGTCAAAGAAAACACGGTGGGTTGGCTAGTTTTAAGATGTATAAAGATCTCGTTTTGTGCCGGGTTTGGATATACATTTAAGCTTTGACCATATCTATTTATTGAAATCCTATCCGAATAAGTGTCACTTCCGTCAAAATCGATTTGTTTGAGGCGGTAATAAGAAAAACCTAAATAGGGAGATTTGTCATGTGTCTCATATTCTAAATAATTTCTACTATTACCTGCTCCCTGAATTCTACTTATACTTTCCCATATACTAAGATCTTTAGATCGTTGGACTTCGTAATAATCATTATTTATCTCACTCGCAGTAGCCCAATTCAATTTGACAAATCTATTATCCAACGATGCTTGAAAATAAATTAACTCCACAGGAAGAGGGATAGACATCGCTGATGTACCTAAAACAAACCCATCTCCAATGCCTCCAAAATATTCCTGACATGTGCTATTAGAAACGACTAAATTGGCTGAAGCGGTGGCGCAAGCATTGCTCACTTCAACGGTCACGTTGCCTGGGGTATTACCAAAAAAAAGATTGGCGTATCCGTCGATCTGTTGCGAAGCAATAGTAGTTCCTGTGGGTCCAGTCCACAAGAAATTGTCAGCACTTCCTGCCGTAATGTTGATAGAATATGTCTCGCTACTATTGACACAAAAAGTAGAAGGCCCTGAAATAGATCCGATCGTGAGTCCAGTCCCCACACCATCTAAAGTGGTACTGCAAGAAGCGTCATGATCATGCCCATCATTGTTTCCACCAAAAAATTGCTGACAGGTACTGTTTGAGACAGGCAAGTTAGTAGATGTAGTGGCACAAGCATTACTCACCTCTACTGTTACATTGCCTGAAGTATTTCCAAAAAGTAGATTGGCGTATCCATCAATTTGTTGAGAAGCAATAGTTGTTCCTGTGGGGCCAGTCCATAAAAAATTGTCTGCACTTCCTGCCGTAATGTTGATAGAATATGTCTCGCTACTATTGTCACAAAAAGTAGAAGGCCCTGAAATAGATCCGATCGTGAGTCCAGTCCCCACACCATCTAAAGTAGTGCTGCAAGAAGCATCGTGATCATGTCCATCATTGTTTCCGCCAAAAAATTGCTGACAAGCACTGTTTGAGACGGCCAAGTTAGTAGATGTAGTGGCACAAGCATTGCTCACTTCTACTGTTACATTGCCTGAAGTATTTCCAAAAAGTAGATTGGCGTATCCATCAATTTGTTGAGAAGCAATAGTTGTTCCTGTGGGGCCAGTCCATAAAAAATTGTCGGCGCTGCCAGCCGTAATGTTGATGGAATATGTCTCGCTACTATTGTCACAAAAAGTAGAAGATCCTGAAATAGATCCAATCGTTAGTCCTGTCCCCACACCATCTAAAGTAGTGCTGCAAGAAGCATCGTGATCATGTCCATCATTGTTTCCACCAAAAAATTGCTGACAAGCACTGTTTGAGACGGCCAAGTTAGTAGATGTAGTGGCACAAGCATTACTCACTTCTACTGTTATATTGCCTGAAGTGTTTCCAAAAAGTATACTAGCGTAGCCTTCAATTTGTTGAGCGCTAATAATCGATCCAGAAGGCCCCGTCCAGTGATAACTGTCTGCTGTGCCAGAGCTGACGGAAACGCTATAAGTTTCAGAACCATTGTCACAAAACTGAGTTGAACCACTTATACTGCCAATAGTAAGACTAGTCGATGTGCCATTAAGATCTGTGGTGCAGGCTGCATCTACATTAAATCCATCACCCGTTCCTCCAGCATATTGTGCAAAGCCAATGGAATTCATACTGGAAAGTATAAACATGCTTAATGCTATGTAGTAAAGGATTTTCAATGGTAGTTGAATTTATGGAGCTGTACGAACCCCTCTTCCTCCGTTTCGCACATCTCTATTTGTGAGTCCTGTCCAAACAGAGTATTGCCTGTTGGCTACTCTCAACCAAGCCGTACTATTATATGTCCCTCCTGTAAACCCAGCACCAGCTCTTCCTGTTACACCAGTTGTGCCTCCGTAAACTAGATTGGCAGTACTGGCGTTATTATTTCCATTGATGCCTGGCCAATAATCTTCATCCGCATGCCCTAATGAATTTAGAGAGCCATCTCCATGTATTCCTGTATAAGAACGTCCAGCAACCGTACCAAGACCTACTGCATCTTCCCAGACATTTCCTGTTAACTCCATAATTCCATAATAACTAGCTCCTGCAATTACTCTTGTGGACGAAGCAGTGGCAAAAATCCCTACACGTAATGGCCCTGAAGAATGCGTTGTACCGTATACTGCGTTTCCGGCTGATGCACTCGCGCTAGGTGAGTTGGGTAATTCACTTTCACCGCCACTATTTGTAAGTGCAGTGTAAGTAGTAGCGTGTACAGAAGATGTTCCCCATGCATATTCATTTACGACTGGCAACTGGTTACCTCGGCATGCCTTTTCGAATTCTGTTTCAGAAAAGGGCCTCAAGCCCGCCCAATCTAAATATCCAGTGAGATCAGGCCAACTAATAGCACATAGCGCAATGCCCAAACCATCACTTCCAACTTCATTGTAAGTATCATCTTCATCTAAGTCACAACCATATACACCAGCGACAGATCCACTTGGAGCTATTTGGCACTTGAGTCCAGCTCTTGCGACTGGTGTGGCTGAATTTCCATGATAATTTCCAGCAGTAGTAGTACTTGCTCTCACAGCTTGTTGTGCCGCAGTTAGTGTATTAAGAAATTCAGCATATTGCTCGTTTGTGATTTCATATTTCATACAATAAAAAGCATCCCATCCTAATGGGTACGCTGCAGGAAGTGTTTGGCTACTCGCATCATTAAAATCATCAGCTCCACCAGACTGGCCAGTAGCATTGTTATTTCCTAAAGACCCAGCACCACCTCCACCTAGGGTAAGTGAACCATCGCTGGAGATCAAAATCGGACTTCCAGAAGTCGCATCTTCAAACTCCCCGGGTTCAGTGCCACCAGCGCCTAAGAAGAAGTCAGACTGTGGTACGTAGACCATTTCAATAGCAAAAACCTTGATGGTTACTTCACAAGCATCTAAAAGACCATCAGCTCCATAATTCCATCTTAGCCTGATTTGATCCCAATCTATTGAACCATTTCCATCTGCATTTCTATAAATAAAAACACCTGTTCCGTCAGCTGCAGCTGCAAAATCGGGAACAACTCCGTTGTCTGTTTGTACACTGTGATGTGCATCTGTAGCGCTCAAAGTAGCATGTTGCCAATCTCCGGCTGTACAGCCTGTACCTCCTTCAATTTTGTATTTGACAAATACCCATGCTGCATCCCAATTGCTTGACCCAGTGGATGACCTCCAAGAGTTATCCCAATTAATATCAAATTCTACATGCGTAAAATTTGCAGGGTTATCTGTCCCAGCAGAAGCATCAATGCCTTGCGTAGAAACAGCAGATACATCTATGTTATTGCTTATAAGTTTAAATGGGGCTACAAGGGCTAAAACTATAATTAGATTTTTCATAATTACATTATTGCTGCTTAGTAAAAATAGTGCTGTCAGGCATTAAAATCCGAAATAGTTCGATGAATTCATGTATAAGAAGGATAAGATGATATCGAAATTCTATTCAAATAAGGATTTGTCTTGTTTACAGCGCAATTTGATAACATCAAAGAGTTTTCTATCGGTAGCAAGTGGCTGTTTATTTTTAGTATTTGGCTCATATAAGCAGAAAAGGGTAATATGCAATATGAAAATATGTTCTAGTATAATGTTACTATTCACTTTATTTGAAGCTTTGGCTCAACCATTAAGTGAAATTCAATTCCAAACCGAAGATGATATTACAATCTTTGGGGATCTCTACTATGAAAATGACGATAAGCCAATAGTTATGCTTTTTCATCAGGCCAGTTCATGTGCGCAAGGGGAGTATGAAAACATCATTCCAGTATTGCTTAAAAATGGCTATAATGTATTAGCCATAGATCAACGAAGTGGGGGCAATAAGCTAGGAGGAGTAAATCGTACCATAGAAAAGTTGGAAGGCAAAACTTATGAGTATTGCGAAACTTATCCTGATTTTGAGGCAGCATTGTATTATGTGAAAAACGATTTGAATTTTACTGGAAAGGTTATAGCCTGGGGAAGTAGTTATAGTGCCGCTATGGTTATTCACCTGATGGCAGGTCATATGGATGAATTGGCAGGAGTTTTGGCCTTTTCTCCAGCTTCAGGAGGGCCTATGAAACCATGTAGTCCAAACGACAAGTTTCAAGAGTTGGGAGGCAAGGCGCTGGTACTTCGACCAAAAAGGGAAATGGAAGTTCCGTCTGTAAAATTTCAAATGGAGCTAGCCAATGCTGCTGGATTATCTACGTATATATCTAATAATGGAATTCACGGAGCTTCCATGTTAAACTCAGAAAGAGTTGAAGGGTCAACAGACGAAACATGGAAAGTCGTCTTAGATTTTATGGCTAATCTTTAATGCATCTGTTTTACATTTGGGTTAATGAATAACCAGTACCTTGGAGTGCTAGGCTTGATGCCAGGCGCATCTAAAAGCGAAATAAAAACAGCATATCGACAACTTTCAAAGGTTTATCATCCAGATGTTAGTAAGGATGACAACGCCAGAGAAAAATTCATCGAAATCAACGAGGCCTACAAATTTCTAACAGCTGTGGGTCCAAGGCCAGCTACCATTGAGTCTAATGCTCCAGCTTATGATTATAATGCTCAAGATCATCACTATGATGAGTGGAGAAGAAGGGCTAAGCAATTTGCAAAGAGACGAGCTAAGGACGCCCTACGGCGTCAGCAAGTATTGATTAAATCATTATTGAGTGGCTTTGAAATAGTTCTATTATTAATGGTGGTTTTCAATATTTTCTTGATCATTGATAGCCACCTACCTCTTGTAGCCGTCAATGATGATGATAATCTAGGACAGACTATTTTTAAGTCATCTTCTTCGTATTATGACATCGTAGAAGTGAACGGGTACACAATCCAATTGAAAAGAGGAGCCATGGATGATATTAAAAGTGCAGAATACCGCAGTGCCGTGGTTTTTGCTACTCAGTGGCTCAATAGACCTTTGTTTCTTGATTTGAACATTCATGGAGTTCAATATCGGTTCGAGCAATATGCAGGCATATATGGATTTTTTTCATTCTTAATTAAGGTTATTTTGTTGATTGCGTTGATATATAAAGTGGCTGTCAGATCATTAGATACTCAACTAGGATTGGCAATTTTCCTTTTATTTCTTTCTTCTTTTCAAGTGCTTGTTTTTTTGAGTTTTTGATAAATTCTTTTCCGTATCACAAGAATCAAAAAACAGTAAAAAAACTGGCCACGGATTTCGTGACCAGTATACGGTATTCTCTGAACTTTTTGCCGTTATTCATAAAATTGTCTTTCTACCTTATTGTCAATAGGAGTTAGAGTTTGAAGATACTTATATATGGCGCTTGCTTCATCATTGGTGAGATGCGTATAGGGGAGCATAGGATATCTGAGTGGCGCTTCATTGGACTTCAAGCCAAATCTTAGCATGCGCACAAACTCTGCTTCACTATAATTAGTAATGCCTGTTTCGTGCGGTGTGAGATTTGCCGTAAGGATCACTTGCCCCTTTCTATTGAGTGGTTGATTGCCGCCACCGAAATAGCCTTCACTGAGCTCCGGTTCAAGAAAATTATTGGTTTTGAAGTCTGCTGAGTGACAGGAGAAACAGTCCAGGTTTTGCGCATAATACCTACCTACAGCAATCTGATCCGAACTATCTGGAAGGGGTATTTCTTGCGTTGGCATTGGGAGGGGTTTCCAGGCAATATTGCATAATAGCTTGGTGAGGAAAGAAGGCTCTACTGGATGATCTGGTGTTGCGTCTGCTGCTATCATTTGATCATCTGACCTTAGGTAAGCCACAATCGATTCAATATCTTCGTCGGCCATTTTGGGTAGTTTGGCCATGTACGGCGGCGCATAACTCCCATCTTTTTTGATACCCGTACGTAATAGATAAATCAATTCGCCGTCCGTCCAATTGCCGATTCCATATTGTTTGTCTTGGGTGATATTTTGTGAATACACTTTGCCAAATTCAGGTGGAGCATCGAGCATCAGAGTTCCAGTCAGTTTCTCGGTTTTGGGGTCTATATGACAATTTGCGCAAAGCATAAGTGTCAATTTTTTACCTCTTTCAATTTTAGTTGAATCCAATTGCACTTCGAATTGCAGTTGAGGAGGGTCATAAGAAGGAATACCAAGCACAGCTACTTTTAGGATGAAAATAATGACAATGCTGAAAATTGCTAAGGCGACGATTTTTAGAATTTTTTTCATGAGAGCTATAGGTTTGAATGAGTTGAAGAAATTTAATAAAAAATCAACTTTATTTTATTTCCTTTCATTTTGCAGAACTAATAATGTTCTTGTGCGTATATTACCTCTGCAAAGTAAAATAATATGCAATGAAAAGAAGTACAATAGGCGAATTTGAAGAAATGGTCTTATTAATGGTTTTGATCCTACAGGACGAAGCCTATATGATCAGTTTGCAAAATGAGTTACTTGAAAAAGCGAATCGTACCATTACAATGGGCGCTCTACATACCACACTTTCCAGATTAGAAAAGAAGGGTTTTCTGACGTCAGAAATGGGAGAACCAACCAAAGAAAGAGGTGGCAGAAGAAAACGCATCTATCAGGTATCGGCTGCAGGAAAAACGGAACTTAATACCATCAAAGAAATGCGTAAATCCCTTTGGGATCAAGTGCCTCAATTCGCCCTGAAATTTGGTTGATGTCGGGCGGTCACCACGATATTCCGAAATGGGCTCAACATCTAATTCATAGATGCTGTAGAGAAGATTTGCATGAGGAGATCGAAGGC
Source organism: Reichenbachiella sp. (assembly GCF_039969095.1). Lineage (GTDB taxonomy): Bacteria > Bacteroidota > Bacteroidia > Cytophagales > Cyclobacteriaceae > Reichenbachiella. The sequence continues at coordinate 30,216 of NZ_JBDVOL010000003.1, read as the reverse complement.
AATTTGATAGAGTACAAGGAAAGACTCAATCCCAATTCTCGACTAGCAAAGTGGCAGTTTTTCTATCAGGTGCTGACCTACCTCCGGCCATCTACCATGAAATCAATAAGTCAAAACTCAAAATTTTATATTATGTTCAATTTCAATATTACCCAAACCATCAGGGGACTATGGATGCACCGTTCCACTACGATTTTAAATATTAGCGGGTATGCACTAGGTATGTTGTGTGTATCTGTTTTGTTTTTCTATATCAAAGGTGAATTAGCTTATGACAAATTTCATGAAAACAAAGATGAGATCTATCGGGTGATTCGTCTGAGCGAAATGAATGGAGAGCCATATAAAATTGGCGTAACGTCTGGGCCATATGCATCACATTTAGCACTGGATTTTCCTGCTGATATTCAAAGTACATTGAGAATTTATTCCACAGAAGCCTTGTTTGAGTATGGAGATAAAACTTTTAAGGAAGATAAACTCTTCTTTGCGGATCCGAATTTTTTCGAATTTTTCTCCTTCCCTTTAGCCGTAGGCGATCCTGCTACTGTACTTAATCAAACCAATGCCATTGTACTAACTCAAGAAGCTGCTAAGAAATATTTCGGAAACGAAAACCCACTGGGTAAGACCTTGATCTTGGACAAAGAAGAGCCTTTTGTAGTCAGTGGGATCATGGATAAATGGCCTGCTGATTCTCATTTAGACTTTGACTTTATGGCTTCTATGAAATACATAGAGGACTTCAGTTTTATGAAAGGCTGGTGGAATAATGGCCTGTTTACCTATGTTCGGGTTGAGTCACCCGTGATAGCCGAAGGGATGAATGCAAAATTTCCCCAGTTTATGGATAAGTATTTTGGTAAAGATTTCGAAAGGTCTGGTAAACGTATAGATATTGAACTGGAGAGGTTAAATGATATTTACTTCGATAAGGTAAGATATGACTGGGCGGAGCATGGCAACAAAGACGCAGTCATTTTGTTAGCTGGAGTGGCTATTGCCATTTTATTCATTGCTTGTTTTAACTATCTCAATTTGGCTATCGCATTGTCTTTTAGGAGGGCCAAGGAGATCGGTATGCGGAAAGTTTTGGGTGGAAATAAGCTGAGACTCATCTTACAATTTTTGGGGGAATCTACTGTGGTTTGTCTAGTAGCAATCAGTTTGGCTATTGGGCTGACTGAGGTGGTACTTCCTACCTTCAATCGCATGTTTGATTTGTCGATAGTTACCTCTTGGCTTGACCCTTTGGTCTTATCGTTCTTTGCTGTTTTGATGATAGTTACCGTTTTGCTTTCGGGTCTCTATCCCGCCATTTTACTATCCAATTTAAAGCCTTTGGAAGTGTTTAAAGGACAGACTCATCTCAGAAAAAACAATTTGTGGTTGAGAAAAGGGTTGGTTGTTGCCCAGTTTTCTATATCCATATTTATGATTATTTCTACATTAATAATCAAAGAGCAGTTGGACTATGTGAACAATAAAAGTCTTGGTTTTGACAGAGAGGCCATTGTCATGGTTGATTTTGACAATGAAGAGATCAGAGAGCATCGTGATGCTTTTAAGGAAAGACTCAAACAAAGCTCAAAAATTGTAAGAGTAACTTCAATGTCGGGAGAACCTGGAGGTTTTCATGATGGCACCACAGTAGATTTTTTAGGTGATGTGGAGGATATTAGAACCCGTACGGCATTTGTGGATGAAAACTATTTGAATGTATTCAACATCGAATTAGCGGCTGGACGAAATTTTTCAACTGAATACAGACTCAACGATGCCCACGCTGCCATGATCAACGAAAAAGCTGTACAGGATTTGGGACTCTCTTTAGAGGAGGCCGTGGGTATCAAATTTAAAATACCGATGTGGGATACGCTGGAGCATGTAGTTGTGGGAGTTACCAAAGATTACCATTTCAATTCCCTTCGGAATGAAATGGAACCATTGATTATCGTTCCAGGTCTTTATCATCGTAGAATGGGTATTAAATTAGATCCCAACCACATTTTTGATGGCTTAAGGGAAATAGAAAGCATTTATGCCAACCTAGCGCCGAATTATCCGATCACCTATGAGTTTATGGATGACTCATTAGAACAGCTATATGCGGAAGAGAAACAGCAAAGTCAAATCTTTCAGATGTTTTCTGGAGTTTCTATTTTTCTTGCCTGCTTGGGCATATTTGGATTGGTCTCTTTTGTAGTAGAACGCAGAAGGAAAGAATTCGGAATTCGGAAAGCACTCGGAGCAAGTGTTGTTTCTTTGTTGCAGATTATCTCTAAAGAATTTGTATTTATGATCGTTTTGGCAAGCCTGATTTCAATTCCATTGGCATGGTACGCCATACAGCTATGGCTGGAGAATTTTGCCTATCGAATCGAGTTGATAGACGCTTGGTCAATATTCTTATTGGGTGCTGTGTTAGCTTTACTTTTAGCATTGGTGACTATTTTTATTCGTTCAGTGCGCTCCGCCAATGCCAACCCCACAGAGAGTTTGAGGTATGAGTGATTAGGTCGAGAAAACGATGTATTGTTTCCTTCGTTGAAAAAGGAATGAATATATTTATTTCATGAAAAAAATATTCTCCCTGCTCTTAATGGGCGGCTTTTTAATCATGTTTGGCGCATTTGTATCTGAAGAACCTATGAATGACGGACCCTATGTTTTTGAACAGGGAAAGAAGTTGCTTGTAAGGTGGGTAGAAGATAGTGTAGCCAAAAAGAAATCACTGTCGCAAAAAAATTACTCCAAGTTCAAAAGTAAGGACGAGACATATTTTAATCCAAAGTATCTTTTTTCGGATTATAAAAACGAGGATTTAAAGACGTTTGATTTTCAAGGCGTTGAGAAAATTGCAGCACTGAGTGATATCCATGGGCAGTATGGTCTTTTTATAAAAATCCTTCGAAACAATGGTATCATTGATGATCAAAATCAATGGATTTTTGGAGAAGGACATTTTGTGATTGTCGGAGATGTTTTTGATCGAGGTGACAAGGTGCAAGAATGCCTCTGGTTCATTTATCAACTAGAACAGCAGGCAGCTGCTGCGGGAGGCAAAGTGCACTATCTACTAGGCAACCACGAAGTGATGGTACTCACTGGCGATTTGCGTTATATTCATGATAAATACCGTGCGACCGAACAGCTTTTTCAGATGCCTTATTGGCAAATTTTTGGACCAGAGTCTGTGCTTGGGGCTTGGATCAGAACCAAACCAATCACTATGAGCATCAACGATATTCAATTTGTGCATGGTGGTTTGTCGCCGGCACTTGCAGCTAGTAAGATTGATGCCACAGAGATTAATAGCATTTTTAAGGATCAAATTATAGATGCAGTACCTGCTGATTCCATTTATAATAATCCCAAAATCAAATTTCTTGATGGTTCTCAGGGGCCTATTTGGTACAGGGGATATTTTAGAGATTCCACTTTTACAGAGTCCCAGTTAGATGCGATACTCAGTTATTTTGATAAAAACCATATTGTAGTGGGTCACACCTCACAATATCGCGTGGAGTCTCATTTCAACAGCAAAGTTATCCTTGTGGATTCGAGTATAAAAGTTGGACAATCTGGTGAGATTCTCCTTATAGAAAACGGGGAGTATTTTATTGGCAATGCAGATGGAGACCGTCGTCCGCTAGAGTAGACTAGTCTTTAGGTGGATACCAATTGAGCAATCTAACCTCAATTTGATCGGAGCTCACATTGATTAATCGTCTAAAAGCATGCACATCGCTAAAACCACCTTTCCCACGATAATGAAAAGGGTAGACCACTTTGGGTGTGAATTCTAACACAGCATCAGCTGCAGCATCGATAGTCATGGTATAAGGCAAATTCATGCAAACGAAAGCGATATCTATGTTTTTCAAAGCCCTCATTTCTGCAATGTCTTCGGTATCTCCAGAGATATAAATGCGTTTTCCACCCATCGTTAATACATAACCATTGCCTCTGCCTTTTGGATGTCTGGAGGTTGAGTCTTCTGGTAAGTTATACATGGGCACGGCTTCAATGGTAATGTTTTGGATGGTTGTGTTTTCACCATTGGCCAATGATGTCAAGTTTGTAAAATTTGGTGTTAACTGATCAACCACAGCTTGTGGAGCAATGATTTGAGTGGATTGTGCTTCAAGTTCAGTGAGCGTTTCCAAATTCATGTGATCACCATGAATATCTGTGACTAAAATAAGATTAGCTTCTGGCACTCCTTCAAATGCTTTTTTTCCACCATAGGGATCTAGATAGATCGTTACCTCTTGATATTGAATCGCTAGGGTAGCATGTAGCACAGGATAAATTTTAATATCTCCTTCAGCTGCAGGAATGATTTCTGGTTTTGCAGATTGACCAAATGCTTGTTGGATGAAAATAAATAGAATGAAAGTGCAGATAAGATGCTTCATGAATTGTGATTTACGGGTGCGTCTACAATTTAACTTTTTCAATCAATTTGAAAAAGCCCAAGATGAAATCATTAAAACAATTCCATCTGATTATCATCTTTGATTCTCCTGAATAGCGTTAAATCAAAAGGGTGTTTTTCTAAGCCTAGTTTGTACTTGCGCTTAGCTAGTGCAAACATTTGATGAATTTGATTAGACAGTTCGCCTTCGCCACGCATTCTGGTTTTGAAACGACTGTCGCTGAGCGAACCGCCATGCAATTCTTTGATTTGGTTCAGTACTTTCTCCGCCCGGTCTGGAAAATTCTTTTCTATCCAATCACTAAAAATTTCTGGAATGATGCCATTGAGTCGGACGATGGTGTAGGCCAGGTCAGTGGCACCATTTTCGGCTACTTTCCCTGCCAACTGCATGATTTCCATGCTATTGATGGATGGGATGATAGGTGCCATCATGACCATCGTGGGAATGCCAGCTTCGGACAAACTCCGAATGGCGTTGAGCCGGACGCCCACCGCACTGGTTCGGGGTTCGAGCAAGCTTCTGGTTTTGTCTTTTAAGGAAGTCAAGGAAATCACTACTTTCACCAATTTCATTTTAGCCAATTCGCGTAGAATGTCAATGTCTCTAGTGACCATGGCATTCTTGGTGATGATGCCAACTGGATGTCGATATTTCAGACAAACCTCCAGTATCGATCTGGTGATTTTCAGCTTTCTCTCAATGGGTTGATAGCAGTCGGTGTTACCCGAAAGCATAATTGGGACGGGCTTCCAGGATTTGGATTTGAATTTCTCTTTGAGCAATGCAGCTGCATTCTCTTTTATCAGAATTTTGGTTTCAAAGTCGGTACCAGCACTATAGCCCCAGTACTCATGGCTGTTTCGTGCGTAGCAGTAGATACATCCATGTTCACAGCCCTGATAGGGATTTAGTGAATAGGAAAACCCAATGTCAGGACTGTCTACTTTGTTGATGATGGTTTTCGGGAGGACGGTGATGTATTCAGTTTTAGGTTTTCGCTCTTTTTCTCCGGCCTGATGCAAGTGCTGCAAAAAGGATAAATCCTTTTCGTAGCCGTGCTCCAAAAAACGATTGTCAGGGTTGATTTGCGCACCCCTGCCTTTGATATATTCCATAAATCCTTAACCCGAATATTTACCTGAAAATGGGACTACTAAATTACTAAAATAATTAGTAAAACGATTCTAAAAGTGGCTATTTCATTTCTAGTTATTTGGTAAAAAGCAATTCGTAATTCACTTTGCCATACAATCAAAATTTATCATCTTGCCAATCAAAATTTTAATAAATGGCAGGATACAGTATCATCAATCACAAAGGAAAAGACATACTCTATGTCGATTATACGGGCATGAGCAAAGAAGAAATTCTAAAGGTGATGGATGACGCCACTGATTTTGCATTGGAGCTCAACAAACCCATGCTTCGCCTTTCCAATATGACTGGTGTCTTCGCTGTGAAGGAAGTTGTAGACAAAGCCAAAGAGAGCGGCAAAACCACCAATCATCTTACGATCAAAAGAGCAGCAGTTGGCATCACCGGCGCTAAGAAAGTGCTATTCAATGCCTTCAATAGATTCTCAGGCAACAACACCAGAGCCTTTGATACGGTAGAAGATGCCAAGAATTGGTTGGTGATATAATTCTTTTTATTTGATCATAATGCAGTGCGGATATAGTGCATTGCATTTTTTTAAGCTTTATAATTTATTCTCTAAACATTAGAATTTGAGCCGAATCACAACAATTTAGTAGAAGAGACATCAAGGAATTCGGAATTAAATAACTTAAAGTACTACTAATTCATAATAAGAAAACAATGAAAAAATTAAAGGAACAAACTGATGCTAAAATTGCAGCGGGGCGAAAAGCTAATCCTGAGTTTATGAAAGGTGTTGATGATATTATAAATAAAGCAAAGTCATTCAAACAAGGTGATGATGCACTTAAAGTTGGAGAGAAAGCGCCATTTTTCGAGCTTCCTAATGCAGAAGGAAAATCTGTGTCGTTGGATACGTTACTCGAAAAAGGGCCTCTTGTTATCACATTCTATCGAGGAGATTGGTGTCCTTATTGCAACTTACAACTTAGGGCATTGCAGGCCCGGTTAGTCGAGATACGTGCCTTAGGTGCTACATTAATAGCCATCAGCCCACAAATGCCGGATGGGTCAATGACAAAGAATGAAATTAATGAATTGGAATTTATGGTAATGTCAGACCAAAATGCTAAAGTTGCTTCAAAATTTGGAGTTGCCTGGGAAGTTCCTGATTTTTTAATAGAGCATATGCACGTAGATCGCAGTTTAGATCTAGAAAAAATAAATAATGGTAATGGAAAGATATTACCTATTCCTGCAACCTTTGTATTAGGACAAGACGGAATAGTTAAATGGAACTATGTAAATGTTGATTATAGAACACGTTCTGAGCCTGATGAGGTCATACAGGCATTGAAAAATTTGTCTTAAGAATAGATTTTTTATGATCACAAAAACGATTTTTTTTAAGCGTATTGAGAACGATCTACATAGTCGTTTTTAAAGAAAAGAGGCATGTTGTTATATACTAAAAAAGCTAAACGCGTGCCATGGGAAGTCTATATCCCATGGTCGTTCAGAAGTGAGGCAGATTTTCATGCTTTGAATCTGACGATTTAAATTATACCAACGTCATAGAAAATATATAGGATTTGAAATGGATTTACTCAATCCTCTTCCGATCTCTCCAGTAGTTTCTGATCCATATTCTTGGTGGCCTTGGCGCCTAGTTTCTTCATCTTCTCTGCACGATTGATGAGATTGCCTTTGCCCTCATAGAGCTTTTTGGCGGCTTCTTGATAGGTGTTTTGTGTGGTGGCCAGTTGTACGCCTACTTTTTTAATGTCCTCGGTAAAAGACACAAATTTGTCATAGAGATTTCCACCTTCTTTGGCGATTTCAATAGCGTTTTTGCTTTGGGCATCTTGCTTCCAGATGTACGACACAGTTCTCAAGGTGGCCATGAGTGTACTGGTAGAAACAAGCACGATATTTTTCTCAAGCGCTTTTTCATACAAAGCAGGATCTTCTTGCAAAGCAATCGTCAAAGCTGGTTCATTCGCCACGAAAAGCATGATGTAATCGGGCTGATTAATATCATAGAGCTTTTGATAATTCTTTTCTCCTAATAATTTGATGTGAGTATTTACACTTTCCAAATGAGCTTTTAGGAAAGTTTGTTTCCTTGTCTCATCCTCTTCTTCAAAATATCTAGCATACGCCGTTAGAGAAACTTTTGAATCTATGACCAGGCTTTTTGCATCAGGAAGATTAACAATAAAATCTAGCCTCTGATTATTTCCGTCTTCCGTTTTAAAGTTTTGCTCCCGTGTATAATGAACGTCTTTTAAGAGTCCTACTTTTTCAAGAATGCCTTCGAGCTGGCGTTCGCCCCAATTACCCTGCGCTTTAGAATCACCTTTTAATGCTTTTACTAAATTTTCAGCCTCTTTAGTCATTTTAATATTAGCCCCTTTGAGGTCTTCTACTTGCTGTTTCAAGGCAGCATTCCATTTCATGCTTTCGTTGTTGGTCAGCACGACTTTCTTTTCGAATTCAACAATTTTCTCACCAAGAGGTTTGAGGAGTTGGTCTACTTGTTCTTTGTTGTGTGTGGTAAATTTCTTACTGTTTTCTTCAAGGATTTCATTGGCCATATTCTTGAACTCAGCTGAGAATTTTTCTCGAATTTGATTCAATTCTTCTTTTTGGGTTTTGAGAGTTTCTTGAAGGTTGCGATAGTCGGATTCTAGTCTGGTATGCTGATTATTCAGCTGGACATTCATCTCACGCTCACCCTGCAGTTTGTCTTCGTTCTCTTTGTTTTTCTCGTTTAAAGATTGAACTTTTTCCAGTTCATTTTGAAGTCTAATTTCCAATTCTTTGGCTTTGAGCTGTTCATCAGCACTCTGAGGATTCTGATATTTTGATTTGGCCACGAGCCAAGCAGCCCCAGCTCCTAAAAAGAGACCTGTAAAAAGGTAAACGAAATGATAAACTTCCATGAAACAAATCTATGAAGTGTCAATAGATTTTGCAGTCTACACGAACCGAATTTTCTAATAATCTCCATATAGCCTTTGCAACCATGCAAAAAATTCCATGCTCCAAGCCAGCGCAATATGAAGTATCACGCCACCCCAGATCCTTTTGGAATAAAAAGCAAGAATGCCAAGGAGATATCCACCAAAAACAGAGCTAATGGATTCTGCCATTGGTTTGCCATAATGCAAAAACATATATGCCCCAACCATGGCCAATACCGCATGACCTCCAAGCACACGAGTGAAACCTATCACCAGAAATCCTCTAAAGAAAAGCTCTACATTAAGAAAATTGGCCCCATAAACCCCTTCATAAATAAGCATTGGAATCCAACTCGCTAGATCATGCTCTAGGGCGAATTTATCCCCGCCACTTGGGATATAACGAGGGTAATAGCTCGTAAGGTCAGATAAAAACGAAGCCAGTCCGATTCCAACGACTACTAGCAATAAAAGTATGCCATAAGGTTTGAAATCGGTATCGCGAATCGTCAACCCATACCAGTTCTGGGATTCATCTTTTTTTCGTTCGTACCAATAGTAAAAAAGCAACAATGGAATGAGAAGGGTGAAAAAGGTCTTTCCACGCCACAGCACTTTTCTGGCAAAGCGATAATCTATCACGTCCAGATGTTCAATTAATGGATAGTGAAAATAGAGCGTTCTACTGAAGCCTAGGAGTACAAAACCGAAAATAAAAAGGAGCCAAAATTCTCCAGATCGAACCCAAGTTTTGTTGATTTTGAATACATACAAAAGGCCACAAATAGCTAAAAATGGGAATCCCATGAAGAGCGTCATGTACAGCCAGTGCCACAGCGTTCTTTGATAAGAGTCTACAATACTGTCTTCAATATCAAAAGTATAATTGAAATACGTACAGGCAGAAAGAAAGAGAGCAACACTTAAATAGAGCCCCAAATGAAAATGATCCTGAAGATATTTATTCAGGTAATTCCAGATTTGTTTCATAGCGTTTTGAAAGTAGCTGCGATTGATTTTTCAATATTGACCTCACAAACTTCTAGTAAAATGACAAAGAATGCGTGTCTATGCTTGAAAGAACCAAATATTTTTGCATTGGATGAACTTCACTAAGTTGATAAATATAAAAACAATATCGCTCAATAGTCAATGAAAATTGCCGTTGAGAACAATAATAAATTGATTAACTTTTAGAAAATTTTTCTGATTGTGGTAAGCATCAAATCTTGTTTGAGTTTCTTAATCCTGCTATGCGGAATACAGGCTTTTTGTTCTGATCAACCAGTTGTGCATCCAGAAGAGTTTCTGAATAATGTAAAATCTTTGAAGCCTTACCTTCGAGTCTATACGGATCCTACCAGAGAAATTACAGTCAAACAACTCTTGTCTTACGATCCAGTCTTTTCAAAACTAAATGATGAGCTCTCAAAAGAAAATGTTTATTGGGGACGCTTAGTGGTGGAAAACAAGCTAGATGCCATACAACTGTACATGCTGTACGTAGGTAAAAATGATTTCATTGATTGCTATTTTGTACAAAATGATTCTATTGTCCAGCATGAACAAACAGGGTACATGTATCCTCAACATCTGAAATCAGTACCCAAAGGCAGTTATTATATTCCATTGCTGATGAGTGCCAATTCCACTCAGGAACTATACATCCGAATTGAAGAAAACATTCATAACGATCCTGAGTTTGACCTTCGACTGACTAGTGGTACCAACTGGGTATATGAAATTTTAGATAAGCATATAGTTGATTTTATTTTTCAAGGACTGTTTTGGGTTATAATGCTCTACAACCTTTTCTTGTTTGCAACTACCAAAACAAGAGCTTATCTGTACTATGCATTTTACCTTGGAGCTGTCGCGGTAAACTATCTTTTTCTTACTGATATTCTGAGAGAATATATCTTGAAAGAAGTGCCATGGTTTACCATTTATTTTATCCCAACTACTATTCTATCAGTAGGTGCTTATTGGATTTTTGTTAATGATTTCATCAGTGCCAAAAAACACTTTTTCCTCTATTATAAATGGATCAGAACAGTCGCTTTTATTGATATAGGGATATTTTTTGTTTGTATACCAGTCATTCATTTTACTAAGGAAATATATATTGTCACAGATGTTCTTCGCGTTGTAACACTACTCAACATCCTATTGGTATTTGGATTGATCTATCGTATTTATGATTCAAAATATGAGATGGTCAAATATTACATGTATGGCACCGGAGCCATGGTAATAATGGGTGTGATAGACACCATACTTTGGGATCCATCTACCTCCCAGGCCAACTTGATGAAGTATGGCTTGCTGGCAGAAATTGTAGTCTTTTCTATTGGATTGGCACAAAGAAAAAAGATACAAGAAAAGGAAAGAAGAAAGGCGCTCAATAAACAAATAGATCAACTGAGAGTCAATGAAAGTTTAGCCCAATGGCAAAAAGAAGAACTCGAAAAAATCATTGACCACAGAACTAAAAAAATCAAGAAAAAGAACAAAAAGCTTAAAAGAGCCATCAAAAAGGCAGAAACTGCGGCTAGAGTTAAATCGGATTTTTTATCTGTGATGAGCCATGAAATCCGAACACCGATGAATGCCGTTATCGGAACCATACATTTACTATTGGATGAAAATCCGAAAAAAGCACAATTGGAACATCTCAAGACTCTGAAGTTTTCCTCAGAAAACCTCTTGATCTTGATCAATGACATTTTGGATTATAGCAAAGTAGAATCGGGCAATGTTCAATTGGAGCATATTGATTTTCATCTAAGGGAATTGACCAAAGGATTAGGTAATACCTACGAACAAAAAGCAGCAGAAAATGGTGTGAAATTCAATATTCTGATAGATCATAATATTCCGTCTATGCTCAAGGGCGACCCGGCAAGGCTTACTCAAATCCTGAATAACCTAATAAGTAATGCGCTGAAATTTACGACCAGTGGAGAAATCAAATTGTTGATTCATTTGCTGGCAAGAAGCAACGGAAGAGTGAAACTTGAGTTTGCCGTAGAAGATACTGGCATTGGTATTTCAAAAGATAAATTGAAATTGATATTTGAGAGCTTTACACAAGCTCATGCAGACACTACCAGAAAATATGGAGGTACTGGTCTTGGTCTGGCCATTACCAAAAAATTGATCAAGCTTTTCGACAGTCAAATCTTTGTAAAGAGTAAAGTAAATAAAGGCTCAAAATTTTTCTTCTCCTTGTTTATGGAAGAAGCAGCTCATGCCAATGCAGCCATCGAATTGGATGATGTCATGATGAAAGAGGAGGTAAAAGGAAAACGGGTATTAGTGGTGGATGATAATGAAATAAACCTTATGATGGCTAAAAAATTTCTAGACAAATGGGGATTAATTTGCGAAGTAGTTACTTCAGGTCAAGATGCATTGATTAAGGTATTTGATACAGACTATGATCTCATACTTATGGATTTGCAAATGCCCGAAATGGATGGTTATGAAGTCACTTCCACCATTAGATCTCTCGACAACACAGATCTAAAAAACATTCCTATTGTAGCTGTATCTGCCGATACTTATGATAACGTGAAAATCAAGATTGCTAAAGTCGGTATGAATGATTTTCTATCGAAGCCTTTTAACCCCATGGAGTTATTGACCATGGTATATGAATATACAAGAGGTGCACCAGAATCTGCTCATAGTGAGAGGTAATCAAATTTGTTTTTGTATCTTAATTATTATTGAATAATTAGATTCGTGCATGAGACCAATTTTTTTAATCCATTTATTGCTTCTGTGGTTTTTTAGTCAAAATATTCAAGCTCAAAATTTTGAAATAGCTCCTAAAGACACCATTTTTTCTAATGCTTTAATAAAGATTCAAGCAAATCGAAATCCTGTTCGGGTGATGGAATTGCTCAATACTTTACCTAGCATTGAAACTTGCGGAAATGATAGTTTAATGGCTGATTTATACTATTTCTATGGATCAGCCTTTGGGCAAATGGGTCAGTTTGATTCTTCTCATTTCTATTTAGATAAAGCGTTATCCATTTCTGCCAGCGCTCCTTTACCATTGAACCAGGTAGGATCTTTAATTGCCCAGGGTAATGTTTATTGGGGAATGGAGTTTTATCATTTGGCTCTTGAAAAATATCAAGAAGCACTTGTGATTGCAGAACAACAAGAAGGTCAGGAATTTGACACATTTCTTGTGATGATTTTAGGAAATATAGGAGGTATTTATTCTCAGTTAAAAGAGTTAGATAAGGCATTTGAATACGTAATCAAGAGTAATGAGATTGGAGTTCAAACAAACAATTTACGTCCAAGAAGCCATATGAAAATTGGTCGGTATTTACTGGACTTAAATAAACCGGAACAGGCTCGAGATAGTCTACATCGTTCGATGAAATTGATCATTTCACACAATGATTCTATTGCATTGGTTCATTGTTTTGAATATTTAAGCCAAGCGCATCTTCAATTGAATAATTTTGACTCTGCAAACTATTACCTCCAACTCTGTACAAAGACTGGAGAAAAGTTAGGATACTTTTTGGATGACATTCATTTAAATATGGGTATTCTGGAATTCGAAAAAGGAAATTTCTCCTCTGCTAAAGCCCACTATTTAAAAGGATTGGATTTATATATAAAAAAGGGCAAATTAAAAGGTCAGGCAGAAGCTTATGAATTGCTAAGTCAATTGGCCAAACGGCAAAATCAGAACGAATTATCACTGAGTTATTTTGAATTATTCAAGGCGCTGAGTGATTCTATTTATATCAAAGACAGGGCAGTAAGAGTTCATGAGTTGGAAACCAAATTCGAAGTAAAGAAAAAGGAGGATCAAATCGTGCGCCTTGAGTTAGAAAATGAATTGAATGAGACTCAATTATCTGAAGCTAAATGGCAAACGCTAATGATTGGATCAGGTGCATTGTTTCTCTTGTTGTTAGGAGCCATATTCTTTTTCTTCTACAAGAAAAAACAAAGGTCTGATCAGTTGGCTCAACAATTACAATATGATGCTTTATATAAGCGATATATCGATTTTATCAATGGACCTTCTAGTTTTGAATTGACATTGAGTATTTCGGCCTTGAATGAACGGTTACACAATCCATTGACTGAACGCGAATACGAAATTCTACAAGCTGGACTGAATGGGATGACCAATCAGCAAATAGCCGACAAATTCTTCGTGTCATTGAGTACTGTAAAGTTTCATTTGGGGAATGTGTACAATAAATTTGGAGTGACGAACAAAAAAGAAGCTTTGGAATATGTGGTTAAAACTACCTAGCACAACCCTCTTTCTCTTATTGTCTTTTCATTTGTTGAAGGCTCAAAATATGGCGCTCATTGAGGCTGAATTTGCAGCCGAAAATTATGAAAAGGTGATTCAATTTGCAGACTCGATCCTTATGGACGAATTGGTCTCTAATCAGCCCAGATTGCATCAACTTCGTGCAGATTCCTATTATTACCTCGGTGACATAGAAAAATCATTGGAAAGCTATTTTCAAGCCATTCATGCTGGAGAGCAAGCCGAAGTTCGTGACGAATTACTTCTAACCGAATGCTATAGTCATGCTGGATTTTGTTATCGAGAAATGGGGCTGTATCAGCATGCTTTCCCACATTACGAACGTTCCCTAGCGATAGCCAAAAGTATCAATACAGATATCGAGATTGCAGAGCAATATTACAACTTAGGTACACTTTATCAATATATCGGCGACTATGAAAATTCCATCAAAATGCTGGACAGTGCTTATCAAATAGACTTGGCTAGAAAGGATAACGTGGCTATTGGTTTTGATTTGTCTCTCCTCAGCGAACTTAAGGCACAAACCGGTGACTATCAGGAAGCCCTATATTATGCCAAAGAATCGCTGGATTTGTATGAATCAGGAACTGGAAATGCCAACTCTTTTGGAACCAGACTAAACTTAGTGAGTGATAGGTTTATGCAACTTGATCAATTGGATAGTACCACATATTATCTGGATCAAGCAACCAAGGAATTCATGAAACTGGATGATCAATGGAGATTGGCTAGTTGCTGGCTTGATCGAGCCAGGTTAAACATGAAAAAGAAACAATTCACTCAAGCCATAGTTTGGAGTCAGCGAGCCAATGATTTCTATTCTGCTCGTAGCAATAGTCAGTTTTTTATTCTATCAAATAATATCATTGCTGAAGCCTATATGGAAATGCAACTCACCGATGAAGCCATCGCCATATTAGAAGAAAATCAAAAGCAATGTGAGCAACTAGGACAAATAAAGAACCTTAGGAAAAACTACCAACTTCAAGCTAAAGTCTTTGCACTCAGTGGAGATCAAGAACAAGCAGATCGATGGACTAAAAAACATCAAGTGCTAGAGGATTCAATTCAGTCTCTAAATAATCTTGAACAACTAAATAGGCTGGCTCTTCAAGTAAAATTCGACAAGCTCGAGCAGGAAAATATGATATTAACTGAGCGCAATGAATTGGCTGAATCTGATTTATCAGAAAAAACCAACAGGCTTAATTTGTTGACCATAGGAGGTTTTGTCACCTTCGTGCTATTGCTGTCAGTCTTTTTTGCGATTAGAAATAGGCTCAAAAGAAAAAATCAATTACTCGAAGAGGAGCTCGCCGTGCTTAGAACCCAAATCAAAGGTCTATTAGAGGGTGATGCCAGCGATTTGGAAGTTGACCTTAGTAAACTCAACCACTGCCTCACCACACCATTGACAGATAGAGAATTTGAGATTTTAAGACATGCGATTGGTGATATGAACAACTCTCAAATTGCAGAAAAAGTGTTTGTATCAGTGAATACTGTCAAATATCATTTAAAAAATATCTACGAAAAATTAGGTGTCTCAAATCGAAAGCAAGCACTCGAATATGTCGTTCGCACGAATTAATTCATTCTTCTGTATAACATACTTGCTTTCGCAAATTATAATTAGTTTCAACCACCTAAAGAATCAGATTACACATCAATGAAATCCATTTTCAAGCACATTTCCGCATCATCAGCTCTCTTGATTATAGTCTCTTCTGTATGTGCCCAGTCCAATCACAGTTGGTTGTCACAATTAGAAAAAGTTGAGCAAAGTCAAAATCCACCTGAAAATTTGAACCTATTAGCTGAATTGAAACCTACAGTACAGGATCAGGTTGACTCTTTACAAGTTAGATTTTACCTTCAATTAGGTATTACTTTTGGCCAATTAGGACAAGCAGATTCGTCTATTCTTTTTTTGACTAAAAGCCAAAACTTAGCTAAAACGGTAGGAGACCGGCCTCGATTGATGAGATCCTATAGTTCTTTGGGTGTCCTGCACCGAATTCAAGGTAAGCATGAAGCTTCATTGGCATACTTTCAGCAGGCATTGGACATTGCAGAGCAAGGAGAGGGACGTGATTTCGAGCTGGCTCAAGCCGAAATACTAGGAAATTCGGGTGGTATTTTTTATCAATTGAAAGATTATAGTTCTGCTAGTGAATATACCAAGAGAGCGCTTGAGAAGGCGCTACAGCTAGAAGATACTTCTGAAATTGCATACGATTATCTTCGCCTGGCGATTGTATATCAAGCCATGGACAGTTTGGATTTGAGCTTGAATTACAATCAGGAGGCAAGCAGGTTTATGGAAATGTTGCAAGACACAACTACATTAATCTACATTGAAAATACGTTGGGAAGTATATATAAAAAGAAAAACCAACTCGATTCGGCACTATATCACAACGAAAAAGCAGCAGAATTTGCCAAATTATTAGGAGATGCAGCCAATCAAGCACATACATTATTGGGCGTGGCAGAAATATATTTTGAACAAGGAAAATTGGCAGCTGCCGAAAAAAGAGTGTACGAATCGCTATCCATTTCAGAAAATCAGAATTTCCCTATTCATTCTAAAAACGCACATTATCTGTTGTTTCAAATTGCAGAACAAAGGGCACTTCCAGTTGTAGCGCTGAGAGAGCACAAAAGCTATGTAGCGATCAATGATTCTTTGAATGCTGTGGAAACCCGAGAGAGAATTGCAGAATTGGAAACCAAATATGAGACGGAAAAGAAGGAAGCAGAAATAGTGAAATTAAAATTAGAGAATGAATTACAAGAGGCAAACTTGGCCCGGAGCCGAAATGCGCAGTTAGCAATAGTTGTCGGCAGTGTGCTGACGATTCTACTTCTCGTCGTGTTCTTTATTTTCAAATACAAAAAACAAAAAGCCGAAAGAGAGGCTCAGGAACTCCAATTGGAAGCACTTAAAAAGCGATTTATTGAATTGCATGCGAGCCCAGCTGACTTGGCTGTTGCCCTAGACTTCAAAGAACTCAATAGTAAACTTCATAACCCATTGACCGAACGTGAGTTTGAAGCTCTGAAACTGAGCTTAGAAGGTAAGACTAACCCAGAAATTGCTGATCAAATCTTCGTTTCTGTGAGTACAGTGAAGTACCATTTGCGAAATACCTATGCAAAAATGGGTGTGACCAACAGAAAAGAAGCTTTTCAATACATGCTTAAAACTAATTGATTGTCAGTTAGTTAGTAAATACTACCCACTAGGGTAGTGAAGGATTGACCCATAGGGTCAGGTAAAAAACTTTGTATTTCCGCGTATTTCGTTGGCATAAAACATTCAAAACTTTATGCCATGAAAAATCTAGTACTTATTCTACTTGCTTGGTCTCTGGGAGGACTCGTACAAGCGCAAAATGTGAACATTCCAGATGCTAATATGAAGGCGGCATTGCTCGCTCATAGCCCAGTGATTGACACCAATGGAGATACAGAAATACAAGAGAGTGAAGCCGCCGCCGTGATGTCGTCTTTGAGCCTTGCCTCAAAAGGAATATCCGACATGACAGGTATCGAAGCCTTCGTCAATATCACTACACTCTATGCCTCTGGTAATTCAATAGGTAGTATTGATTTGAGTGATAACACGAAATTGACCTATCTATATATCAATGCTAACAGTCTCTCGACCCTTGACCTCAGTAGCAATGATGATATTAGCCAAGTGTACTGCTATAGCAATAATATCTCAAATTTTACTTTACCTGCTGACCCTTCAAATTTGCTCATCTTGAATATTGGAAATAATCCATTTACCGGTTCATTCGATTTCAGTTCTTATACCACTCTTACTTATTTGGGATTGTTCACTGGTGGTATCAGCACTTTGGATGTGAGTATGATGTCGAATTTAACCACACTGTCAGTCGGTAATAATAGTCTTACTTCTTTAGATGTAAGTATGTTGCCTGACTTGCATACTTTGTATGCGAATAACAATAGCCTGACATCGCTCAATGCCAATAATGGCATGCAGTTGAGGTCTATAAATGTAGAAAACAATGCGGGACTAGAGTGCATCTCCGTTTTTGATACGGAAAATCCAACTACTAATCAATTGGATATTGATGAGGGAGTTTCATTCGAAGAAGATTGTGACAACCCAACATTGGCTTTCCCAGATCATAATTTTGCAGCAGCACTTTTGGCTCATTCGCCGAGTATTGATACCGATGACAATGGAAAAATTGGAACCATGGAGGCGGCAGATTTCACTGGTACGCTCGATGTGAGCAACAAAGGAATCCTCTCCGCTGCTGGGATTGAAGCTTTTACAGGAATGACGGGAGTGAATGTGAGCAACAATCAGATCATCACGTTAGACCTTAGTGCCAGTGCATCCTTGACATCAGTAGATGTTTCAGACAATAGTCTGACGGTATTCAAATTTGACAATGGAGCCAATACTTCGGTGACCATATTCGATGCTACTGGCAATGAGGATTTGACTTGCCTGACCGTGGACAATGCTACCTATTCACAATCGAACTGGACCAACATTCCTGCTGGTGCTGGATTTAGCACGGACTGTGCTATAGACATTCCCAACGCAGCTTTCAAAACGAAACTCACCACTCACTCGCCAGATATTGATTTGAATGATGACGGAGAAATTCAAGTAAGCGAGGCCTTTGCTTTTGCAGGTGATATGAACGTGAGCAACAGCACGAGCATCACAGATCTCATTGGGATAGAAGCATTTGTGAATATTTCGTATCTCCAGGCCGTCAACAATGACCTGCAAAGTATTGATGTCACACAAAACACTAAACTGGAAGAGCTAAGATTATTCAACAATGCTGACCTTGCAGAAGTGAATATGACCACGCTAAATAGTCTTTCTATTGCCTATATTTCTGGTCTTAATTTATCAATTGTGGATGTCACCAATTGCCCCGAGCTGACCCGACTATACACTTCAGGTAGTGACCTTGCCGAACTAGATCTTTCTAATAATCTTAAGCTTGATTTCTTAAGTGCTGGTAACTCTGGACTAACATCGGTAGACCTAAGCAATAACACACTGCTGGATGAAGTGTATTTGCATCAGAATAACCTACTTAGCTTGGATCTATCGGCAACCACATCCTATAGCAGCATCAATATCACTAGCAATTCAAACCTGACATGTGTCAGAGTGCATGATCTCAACTATGCCAACTCAAATATCAGTTTTGATGGGAGTACCTACTTTTCACTAGAAACCTGTCCTCCTGCCATTCCAGACCCTAAGCTGCGAGCAGCATTGCTAGCACATGACCCTGTGATAGATACCAACGATGATGATATTTTACAACTCTCAGAAAGACTGGCTTTTACTGGCACGTTATCATTAGGTTCCAAATTAATTACAGATTTGACTGGTCTTGATAGTTTTGAAAACATTACTGGACTTGAAGTCAATAACAATTCGATAAGCGAAGCCGATGTGAGTGCATTTACACAGCTGAAAGATCTCAATTTACAGGGTTTATTTGGTGGTGGCATTTCAGAATTGGATTTAAGCGCGAATACAGTCCTCGAAACCTTAGAATTGAATGGTAGTGGACTCACTGCTGTGGATGTCTCCAGCCTAGCCAATCTAAAAGAACTGAATTGTAGTTATATGCAATTGACCGCATTGGATTTAAGTAACAATCCAGAGCTATTGATTTTGGACATAGAGAATAATGACTTTTCTACTATTGACCTTTCGACCAATATCAAGCTTGTCGAACTCAACACTCGAGAAACGCCACTTACCGCTCTTAATCTCAACCAAAACACCTTGTTGGAAACCTTAAATATCCAATCTATTCCAACACTGTTGACGATAGACCTGAGTGCAAACACAGCCTTAAAATCGCTCACAGCGGATGATGGAGCATTTACGTCTCTAGACTTGAGTCAGAATGTGGCGCTTGAATATGTGAATTGTGGTAAAAACGATTTGACCTCATTGACTTTTGGCAATAGCCCAAGCCTTACAGAATTGCTAGCCAATCAGACCACTCTTGAAAATATTGATTTAAGCACATTGACAGGGCTAGAAGAATTGAAAATGAACGAAGGACAACTTGCGACGCTAGACCTTTCGCAAAATACACAGCTGATTGAAGTCCTGGTTTCCAATCATTCGCTCACTTCTATCGATGTAACGAATAGCCCAAATCTTGAGGTTCTCAATGCCAATGAAAACTTACTACCTTCTATAGACTTAAGCGGGAATCCGCTATTGGAATACCTTGATTTGTTCGAGAATGAGTTGACGGAACTTGATGTTTCGAACAACCCAATACTGAATTCTGTAGATTTTGATGGTAATCAAGTGGTATATCTTGACTTCAGTCAGAACCCGCTACTAGAATATGTATATGCATCTGATAATGAGAATTTACATGGGTTCAACATCGCCAATGGCGCTAATGAACTGATAGAGGGATTGGAACTCAACAACAATCCCAAACTAGTATGTGTGACCGTGGACGATGTCATCTATGCGGAAAGCAATTTTACGGACACTGATTCAGAGGTATCATTCAGCACAGCATGCGGCAATTACGAAACGGATATACTCACATTCGAATTTTCTTCCCAGTCGGAGACAGCTTCTATCAACTACGAAGATCATACTGTAGTTATCGAAGTGGTGGCGGGTACTGATATTGGAGCATTGACACCAGCACTTACTGTATCTGCTGATGCATCGTATTCACCAGAGGGCGAGCAAGATTTCAATACGACTGTGACTTATGAGGTCACAGCTGGTGATGGCAGAATAGAAGAGTGGGACGTCACCGTATCGGAAGCATTGGCCAGTCCTACAGATATTGAAGTGTCCCCTGGTGTCATAGATGAAAATAGTGTTCCTGGTTCTTTGGTGGGTGATCTATCGTCTGTAGACGAAAGCTTCAATGATAGCTTTGTGTATGATTTGGTGTCAGGCGATGGAGACGCAGACAATAGCGATTTTGAGGTGTCAGGAGATCAACTCCTAAGCGTTTCAAATTTTGATTTTGAAACCAAGAGCAGTTACAATATCAGAATCCAAACGGATGATCAAAACGGTGGGGTTTACGAAAAGGCCATTGAAATCACCATCGGTGATGTAAATGAAGCGCCAACTGGCCTTCAACTCTCCAATAGTACCATAGATGAAAGCAATCCTATTGGAAGCTTCATTGGAGAGCTGAGCACGGATGATGTGGATTTGACTGACACCTTCACCTACACCTTCAAAGATGGAAATACTGACAATGATTCATTTGCGATTGAAGAAGATCAACTCGTGACAGCCGAAGTATTAGATTTCGAAACTAAAACATCTTATACGATAGATCTCATAGTGACAGATCAAGGTGGTTTTACTTACGAAGAATCTTTTTCCATTTCGGTCAATGACTTGCCAGCTTCTGTTACAGCTATTACGCTTGACAATGACAACATAGGTGAAAATGAAGAAGCAGGAACCTTAGTAGGAAGTTTGCTGACTTCGGGAGAAGACTTGTCCGGCAGTTTTACTTATGCTTTGGTAGCAGGGGAAGGCGATGATGATAATGAGTCATTCGCACTTTCTGTGGATCAAATATCGACAGCAGCGAGTTTCAATTATGAACTAAAAACTAGCTATACGATACGTGTAAGTACGGATGATGGCAATGGATATACGCTAGAAGAGGAATTGATAATTTCTATAAACGATGTTTCAGAATCTACAGATGCTAATATTCTAACCTTCGTTTTGGCAGAAGAAACTGGAGATGCGGTGATTGATAACGAAAATCATACGATAGCTGTGGAAGTCGCCTATGGCACAGACGTAACGAGTCTAAATCCGGCCATAACGGTTTCAGCAGGAGCAAATATTTCTCTGTCTGGTGCTCAAGATTTTACTAATGCTGTGACCTATACAGTGACTGCAGAAGAGCCCACAGTTGCGGTAGATTGGATCGTCACTGTGATGGAAGCAGCTAGCAATGAGACGGATATTCTAAGTTTTGAATTGGCTGACCAAACGGGTAGCGCTATTATTGATGCTACTAATCATACAGTATCCTTAGAAGTTGTTTATGGCACAGATGTCACTAGTTTGGAACCTACAGTGTCACTATCCACAGGTGCATCTATTTCTCCTACTGGAGCACAAGATTTTACAGAGACCGTAAGCTATACCGTGACCGCCGAAAATTCATCAGACACTCAGGTATGGCTGATTACAGTTTCAATAGCACCCAATTCAGCAACTGATATTTTAGAATTTTCAATGGCAGGGCAGACAGATCCTGCCACGCTAGATCAAACCAATCATACCATAATGATCGAGGTGACTTCGGAAACAGATATAACTAATCTCACGCCAACTATTACTCTTTCAGATGGTGCTTCTATTTCTCCATCTGGAGCGCAGGATTTCTCTTCAGCGTTCACTTATACAGTGACTGCAGAAGATGGCACGAACCAGGACTGGATTGTAACTGTAACTGTTGAAGTTAGCCAGGTAACTAGTGTAGCAAAGCCAGCGGTAAAGATTTCGCTCTACCCTAATCCTGTGACCCATTCTTTTACTATAGAGAGTGATATCTTGGAGGAGGGAGAACTTCAGATTTTTAATCAGCAAGGGCGCGTGGTCAAATCACAGAAAATTTCCAATGGAGACCATGTGATTGTATCCGAATTGCCAAAAGGCATGTACTATGTCAATGTCTTGGTTCAAGAAAAACTCACAACAACAAAGATTCTTATCCACTAATAAGCTAGGCATAAAAGTTTAGGGTAAGTAATTAAGGGCAGCTTCGGCTGCCCTTTTACTTTAATTTTCTGCCACGTGAATCTCATTACAATGTGCTCTCAAACAGTCCAAGTTGAATTAGCTCATTTTTTTATGTGAATTAAATAAAAAATAATCATGCTCCAGTGGCTCTAATCGCAATATTTTGAAAAACCACCCACCTGGGTAGGGATAGAACTAGACCTAAGGTATAGGCTTATACATTTAATGAAAGGCGAATTTCGGTGTAGAAACTTAAACTTTTTATGCCATGAATTTAATCTCAACGAAGCAAATAGAAAAAATTAAAGAGCACTGGACGTACATAGATAAAGTACTCCTAAGTCTGCTGGTGTTCATAATATGTCTAGCCATGACATTCGTCGCACAAGCTCAGGATACTACTCCTCCTACAATCACCAGTTTGTCACCTGCCAATCTAAGCAACCATATTGATCCAGATGTTGGAGCTTTAACCATGCAGTTAAGTGAAACTGTTGTGGTAGGAGATTTGGCAGAATCTTATGATCAGTTCGAATTGAGGGTGCTATACTCTAATCCAGTAGTTCAGGCTTTTGAGGTGGATGACCCTACACAGGTTACTATATCGGGATCAACCATTACATTAAAAAATGTAGCAACATTACAATATGGTACTTCTTACTATATTTCAATGTCGAGATCCGGTATTGTTGAAGATCTTAGTGGCAATCCTCTTGCGGCCATTACCAACAATGGTATCTGGAGATTCACTACGCAAAAATCCGATTTGGTGGTGACTTCCACTTTTCCATCCAACGGTGCTCAGTTTGTGGAGCCAGATGCTACAACTGATTTTACCATTACGTTCAACCAACAAGTATTTTCTGGCGGAGGACTAAAATATGCTTATTTGCGAGAAGTGGATGGTAGTTCTGTTCAGTCTTGGACTCTCACTTCTACGAACGATGTAACTTTAGATGGAAATACAGTTACCCTTCACCGTTCATTTCATACGATGGATCCTGGAAAGGAATATTATATCTATACTTCAGCAGATGCTTTTAGAGATGCAGAGAGTAGGTACTTTGAAGGGATCAACAATAATGAAACTGATTTCTGGCATTTTTCCACAAAAACGGAAACTACCCCACCCCAAATCAGCAGCCTCGACCCCGCCCATGGAGAAGAGGGAGTCGATCCTAGCAAAAGCGTATTCACCATTAAGTTCGACGAAACGGTGTCGATAGACCGAGCAGGTTATATCGAACTCTATCTCAAAACAAAATCAGGCGCCACCCTCGTTGACCAAACAGATCCGAATGACATTGTGTATAATAAGGGGAATTATCAAATCCCATTCGATGGACATGGAGGATTGATAGCGGGTGGATTATACTATGTCAGTATCGCAGACAATATTTTTCACGATAGCCAAGAAAATTATTTTGACGGTACAAATGTTGAAAACTGGAGTTTTCTTGCCAATAGAAACCCTACAAGTATTTCTTTGAGCAACAGTTCTGTGGATGAAAATCAATCAGCAGGAACAGTAGTTGGTACCATTTCAGCTATAGACCCAGATGAGGGAGACAATGCAACAGTCACGTTAGTCAGTGGTACAGGATCTACGCACAATGCTTCATTTCAGATTGTTGGAAATCAGTTGCAAACTGCCGTAGAACTCGATTACGAAGCTGGTACTACGAGAAGTATTCGAGTTCGTGCTACGGATAATGTAGGAGGTTCTCGCGAACAGGTATTGACCATCAACGTAAGCGACGTGGATGATACGCCACCTAATATCTTAGCAATTGACCCTAGTGACGGATCAACTGGAGTTGATTTATCACCGAGTATTACTTTCACTTTTGATGAAGATGTCCAACTGGCTCCAAGTGGTGTGGCAACATTCCACCTTAGAAGATCTTCTAATGGACAGTCAGCGTTTACTTGGCAATCAGTAGATGGAGTGGCTGACTATATCACTGTATCAGGTAATCAAATGATTTTTGAAGTACCTAATTCGCTCAGTCATAGCACCGAATATTATTTTTCCGGCCAATCTATTTCAGATCTGAATGGAAATACTGGAAATCCTTTTGGTAATAATTCATTTACCACTCGAGCACTGTCCTACGAAACTCAAGTTTTAGCCGCCAGCATCCCTGGCGTAGTGGGTGATCCAGTAATTGACAACGAGAATAATACAATTACAGCCACGGTTCAGGCAACCAGTCCATCCAGAATTGATATTGATCTGGATCTTTCGCTTGGAGCCACTTTTAGTTTTTCATCAAATCCTCAATATTATCAAAACGGAGTGCCCTTTCCCATGACGGTTCGTGCTGAGGCTAACAATTTTGAATCGTGGACTATCACATTGAATTGGGAAGAATTGCAAGGCTCCTATAACGTAGGTGATAATGGCACGTTCACAACTATATCGGATGCAATTGGCCAATTATGGCTAGCCGGAATGTCAGGTGATGTAGTATTTGAAATCGAAGAAGGGTATAATGTAACCAAAACTGTATTCCTAGCGAATCCAGAACCAGATCACAACGTCACCATAAGACCACAGGCTGATGCCACGCAGATAGATCTATATCCAGAGTCTAATTACGGTTCAGTGTTTCGAGTCAATAATGTTATTTCTAATATGATTATAGATGGAGCGGATCCTTCCTCTGGAAATATTGTTATGAATATCAATGCAAATATTGAAGATATAGAGGGTGTTATGTTTTTCGGCAGTGGGGCGTATGATTTTACACTCCAAAATCTCAGATTTAACATCACAGATGGAACTGGCGTGAGCACGAATAGCAACACAGTTGAGATTAGCGGCATTGATGTGATTGGCTGTGAATTTGTAGCAGTTAATACAGAAGCATCGCAAAATGTCAGAGGGATTTGGATGCAAAGATCAAACCTCTCTGATATCAACATTATTGGAAATAAGTTTTATAATCTTCCCAATTCTCCTGATCCGAACTTATTTATGGCTATTGGTGCCAGCGATGACCTTACTGATGTGATTAACAACTCGATAGCTATCAGAGGAAATTCTACCTCAGGGATAATCCGTGCGATCAATGTTTTGCACAATTCTATTCACCTGTATGGAACAGGAGCTGAAACGAATAGCTATCATTATGCCATAGGTTATGGCACTAACATCCAAAACAATAATGTTAGCATAGAAAGAACCTCTGGTACAGGCACGACCAGACGATTTGTACACTATTCCAACATGCAAGCAGAAGATGCTGGGAATAATGTACATATCTTGGAAGACGGTGTGAGTGTGACGCGATATGCGCTAAATGCAGCTGATCTGACAGAAATGTCGTCAATAGCTGCAACTACTACATTTGTTGACGCTGAATTTACAGATGCGTCTGTTGCTGATTTGTCTTTGTCCGGCGGCTCCTATAGCGATAGCGATCTCAGAACGTCTCCCGTAGATGGAGTAGATACAGATATACTAGGCAATTCTAGAAGTGCATCTTGGCCCTCCAAAGGCGCCTACGAAGTGCCCAACAGAGCCTCAGATTTCCTTACGTTCAGCATTCCACAACAAGTCAGCGCACCTACGATCAACACAGACAATCATACCGTGGTAGTGGCCGTCAATGGCGGTACTGCACTGACCAATCTAGTCCCAACTTTTACCATCTCTCCTGGAGCCAGCATCGACAAGGCAAGTGGCGACGAACAGGATTTTACTAATCCCGTTTCTTACTTCATCACCGATGAGCAAGAGTATGCTCAGCAAGAATGGGTAGTCACTGTTTCCGAGCAAAACTTAGCGCCGACGGATATAGCACTTGCCCCATCCAGCATCGATGAAAATGAAGTGGCAGGAACAATAGTAGGAGAATTGAGCGGCACCGATCCGAATGGTGACGAGTTAGTATTTTCTATTGTAGGAGGAGAAAATAGCCAACATGGGTACCTGTTCGAAATAGATGCAGAGACTAATGAACTCAAATCAAAAGCACCATTCGATTTTGAGCAAAACGAAGAATTATACATTAGGATCGAAGCCGATGATCAGGCCGGAGAGACTTACGAGGAAGCTTTGGTCATTTCGGTCATTGACGTAGACGAGGTGGCGCCTGCAGTATCCAGTACTTCTCCAGAAGCCGAAGACAGAGACGTTGCGCTTAATGCCAATCTTACGATCACGTACGACGAGCCTATTCAGGAAGGCTCAGGTACGTACTTACTCAAAACCTTAGATGGTCAACTAGTTGAATCATTGGATGTGTCCGGAGGACAAGTGAGTGTGAGCGGGTCTACAGTCACCATCAACCCCACAAACAATCTTTTGTATAATCAATCCTACTATGTGGAGGCATTTGCAGGAGTAGTGGAAGATATGTTGGGTAACCCCGCACCTGCAATAGCAGAACAGACTTGGTATTTCAACACAGAGACCATAATATCATCATTCAGCCCTGCCGACGAAGCCACAGATGTCAGTCCATTCGCAGATTTGGTGATTACATTCGATGAGCCAGTGGCCTTACAGACAGGTGGCGTATTCCGTATGTTTAGAAAAGCAGATGACGTACAAGTAGGAGTGGATTGGAGTTTTAATGGTGCTACGGCAGATGGGAGTACAGTCACGTTTGATATACCTGAAAATCTGGAGCCAGATGTTGAGATTTACATCAATATTTTGGGTGGCATAGAAGATGCGGGTGGAAATCCCATAGACATTGCGGGTAAGGATACATGGAATTTTACACCAGTGATTCAGTCGCAGACCGTTACGCTTAATCCGATCGCAGAAAAAACCTATGGATCAGGACCTTTTGCATTTACACCTGCTACTTCTACTTCAGGCCAAGCCATTGATTACACCAGCTCTGAAGAATCTGTAGCTACAGTGAGTGGGTCTGTTATTACCATTCACGGGGCAGGAACTACTACAATTCGTGCGACGCAACCAGGCAATACCTATTATGAACCGGCCTTTGTAGAACAGGAATTTACGGTGAATAAAGCTCCGCAGTCAATCACTTTCTTGGGGCCAGCTAATATGACATATGGCGACGCTAATCACGTGCTCAACGGAAGCATAGAGCCGTCAGATAATGATGTTGCCTATGAAATTATCTCTGGAGATGCTGTATTGATTGATCAGGAAGAATTGGAGCTAGTTATAGTCGGAACTGGCGACGTTACTATTAGAGCCACAGGTGAAGAGACCGATAACTATCTGGCACCTAATCATGTAGATAGATCATTTTCAGTCTATAAAAAGACGATTACAGCCATAGCAAATGACGACACTAAAGTATATGGAGAAGATAATCCAACTTTTTCTATCTCTTATGAGGGATTGGCTTATGAGGAGACGAAGGATGTAATAGATACAGAGCCAACAGCAAATTCAGTAGCTGTTTCCAATTCTGGTGTTGGTAATTATGATATTACACTAAGTGGGGGCACAGATGATAATTATGCATTTGAATTCAATAGCGGAAATCTGGAGATTACTAAAAAAATCTTGACAGCAAGTGCCGATGACCAGTCTCGAGAGTATGGAGAATCTAATCCTGGATTTACCTTATCATTCGATGGATTTATTGACGGTGATAACGCAACTGATTTGGTCGGTACGTTGCCATCTAGGATTACATCAGCCGATGAAGACAGCCATACAGGCGAATATGCCATCGAGGTAAGCGGTGGGTCAGATCAGAATTATGAATTCCAATATGAAGATGGAATACTTACTATTACCAAAGCAGAGTTAGAAGTTTTTGCCTATGGTGGAGTCAAAAATTATGGTGATGACAATCCAGAATTTGATATGGAAATTGAAGGGTTCAAGAATGGAGAAACTTCTTCAGTTTTGACAAGCATACCTGTAATAAGCACGGTCGCAACTAAGTATAGCCCTGCTGGCACCTACGATGTAATCGCTAGTGGAGGGGTCTCGGACAACTACACTTTTGATTATGACAATGCGACTTTGACAATTAACAAAGTTGATCTAAGCGCTGAAGTTCAAGATGCAGAACGGATCTATGGAGAAGCAAATCCTGATTTTGAGATTGTATATGATGGCTTTGTAGAAGGTGAAAATGCTAATGATTTAGATAGCCCGTTGGAAGCAATGACCGAGGCCGATGAAAACAGTAACGTGGGTACATACAATATCACTTTGCCAGAAACTGTTGATACCAATTATAATATTTCAACTAGCAGCGGAACGCTTACCATTACAAAAGCCGAGCAAATAGTGATTATCGAAGAGATAACTGACAAAGTGAAAAATGCTCCATCTTTCGATGTAATGGCCAGTGTGAATAGTGGTGCAGAGCTCAACTATTCCGTGTCAGGTCCTGCAACAAATGAAGGTAGTATGATCACCCTAACTGGCGCATTGGGCGTTGTCACCGTTACCGTGTCTGTTGAAGAAAGCATGAATTACACGGCAGACTCAGAGCAGGTGCTTTTTGAAGTGAATGACAAACAGGCACAATCCATCAGTTTTTCTATTGAAGATCAAACCTATGGAAATAGTGTAGAACTAAATGGGGAGTCTTCAAGTGATTTGGAGGTGTCTTATGTTGCATTATCTGGCCCTATTACCTTGTCAGGAAATACTTTGATATTAACAGGTGCAGGAGAAGCAAGTATTACGGCGGTTCAATCTGGTGATGAAGTGTACAATGAAGCCGAACCAGAAACAGTAAACTTCATAATAAGTCCAGCCGCCTTAACAGCCACCGCCCACGATCAAAGTATGATTTATGGAGAAGAGCTGCCGACACTGACATTTGAGTACGACGGTTTCGTAAACGAAGAAGACGAGTCGGATTTGAACGAAGAGCCAACAATCAGCACCGTAGATGCTGCAAGCGATGCAGGCACCTATGAGATAGCTTTAGAGGGCGGAGATGCGGATAATTATTCGATTACCTTGGTAAATGCCACACTCACTATCCAAAAAACAACAGCAACATTAGCAGTCACAGCGATAGCTGATAAATCAACCGTTGACGATCCATTCTCTGTAGAAGCCGAGATAGATTCTGATCAGGATTTGAGTTATAGTGTGACTGGTCCGGCGACAGTTTCTGAAGCAGGTTTGATTACGCTTGACGGTAATGAAGGAGATGTTGAGGTGACCGTATTAGCAGTGGCAAATACTAATTATGAAGAAGCCTCTACGTCCGTATCCTTTAGTGTAATAGACAACAGTCTCAAAACGCAAACGATCACCATCACAGCAATCGAAGACAAGTTGACCACAGACGAAGCGTTCGAAGTGACGGCTTCTTCAACTTCTGAACTGGAAGTAGCCTTGACCGTGACAGGCCCAGCCTCGATAGATGGAACCACGATCACCCTTGATGGTACGGCGGGTACAGTAACCGTATTTGCAAATCAATCCGGCAATGAGGAGTTCGAAGCAGCTGACGAAGTGAGTATCAGTTTTGAGGTGAGCGAGCCAGCAGTAGAGAAGCAAGACCAAACCATCACAATAGCAGATATAGCTGATAAATTGACAACAGATGATGCTTTCGAAGTGGAAGCCTCATCAACGTCTGAGCTTGAAGTTACTTTGACAGTTACCGGTCCAGCCAC
>NZ_JBDVOL010000002.1:0-3368 GCF_039969095.1 Reichenbachiella sp. | reverse complement strand
ATCCGACAATATTGCATCTCGGTGAACCAGCGTATAAGAAGGAATAGGCATTTTTTCTTGCTCAATTTGTTTGATCATACTTTCCAATTTCATCTTTTTCATCCGCCCAGATAGACTACCAAATTCTGAGAAATTCAACTCTGCCATTCCCTCTTTGATATGCTTATCTAATAGCCAACCCGCTGGCTGCATATTACTGTACCAAGGGTAGTTGATCTGTTCACTATGGCAGTTGTAGCACGATGTTTTAAACATCTTTCGTATCTGCACCGGGGCATTATTTAGAATCAGAAAGTCATCGGGGCCTGAAGGTATATTAGGATTATGGTTGGTGGGAATGAATTGAATTCCCACCAATACAATTAGGAGTACATATAAGGACCCCCAGATTACCTTTTTCACCCGACTTCAATTACTTTTTTGACAGAACCACAGGTTTGCATCTTTCCAGCAAACAAAGGATTAACAATTTCTTCTGAATCACTCAGCCACATACCCCCCTCATTATTATTGTACATTGGGCAGTATTGCTCATAAAGTTTTCTGTCCGAACCTACAAGGGCCAGTAGATCTTCAAAATCTTTACCCATGGCCTGAAAATGTTCAATCTGATGATCCATTTCACTTTTAGCAATGTGTTCGCTGTGTTCTTGAATAACTTCAAGAATTTCATTCACAGTTGTTTTATTATCAGCAGACACATTATCGAAAGAGATCGTTTTGGCATTGTCAGCTAGTTTGGCAGCTGCTTTGGCAGCATCTTCTTTGTTGTTGGCACTTAGAGCTTTCTTAATTTCCAAGTATTCGTTAATAAGTTCTGTCTTAGATGCAGTTCTGGTCATGGTCATTTCTTGATCCATATTTTCCATCGTTTCAGACATAGCCTCATGGTCATGTTCTTCTGATCCTGCAGCGTGGTCATCTTTTTTTTTCTCTCCACAGGCGATAAGGGAAATTGACAGTCCGGCGATGAGTGCCAGCGATAAAATTGATTTTTGAGTTTTCATATTTTTTGAGTTTTAAATTGGTTTCATGATTGATTTAGGGGGTCATAGGGAATTATAATCAAAGCACGTTCATTTAGGATTTAATTTGTCTTTTTAATAATTGGGCGTTAAGTGCTACGATCACAGTACTGAGGCTCATCAAAGCTGCACCGATTGCAGGGCTAAGAATAATTCCTACACCTGCTAATACTCCTGCAGCCAGAGGTACTGCCACGATATTGTAGCCTGCCGCCCACCAGATATTCTGCATCATTTTTCTGTAAGTGGCCGTCCCGAAAAGGATTAAATTGGCA
The DNA here is from genome assembly GCF_039969095.1 of Reichenbachiella sp. GTDB lineage: Bacteria > Bacteroidota > Bacteroidia > Cytophagales > Cyclobacteriaceae > Reichenbachiella. Next base: position 2,068 of record NZ_JBDVOL010000002.1, on the reverse strand, counting down.
ATGTCTTTTGGATTACTATTGACCAAAATGATATCGGCAGTTTCAGCAGCAACGTCAGTTCCTGAGCCCACTGCGATTCCCACATCTGCCTGAGCCAAAGCAGGTGCATCATTCACTCCATCTCCGGTCATTGCGACGAATTCACCTTTCCCCTGAAGGTTTTTAATAATCTTTTGCTTGTCTTCTGGCATTACCTCGGCATAGTAGCCATCCAAACCCAGCGTTTCACTTACAGCCTTTGCAACTATTTCATTGTCCCCTGTTGCCATAAGAACTTTTATCCCTTGCTTTTTGAGGGTATCTATTGCCTCTTTGGATTCCTCTCGAATTTCATCTGCCAATGCGATGAAGCCGATTAGTTTTTCATCTGAAAGAACAAAAACCACAGTTTCGTCTTCTGTTTTGAAAGCTCCTTCGGGTTGTTCGATTCCTTTTTGTTTTAATCCTCCAGGGCTTAAAATGCTGATTTCTTTTTCATTGAGATTAGCTTCTATACCCATTCCAGTGATATTCTGAAAGTTTTCAGCCTTGTCAAGTTTCAGATCTAGTTCTTTGGATTTCCTAACTATTCCAGCTGCTATAGGATGCTCAGAATTATTTTCAAGAGCAGCTGCGATGGCAAGTAATTCTTGATCGTCAGTTTCTGGATTAACACTTTTGAATCGGGTCACTCCAAATTCACCCTTGGTCAATGTTCCGGTTTTGTCGAAAATGATGGTAGTAAGTTTTCGGGAATTCTCGAAGGCTGTTCTGTTCCGAATTAATAGACCATGCTTCGCTGAAACAGAAGTAGAAATTGCAACGACCAATGGTACTGCCAGTCCCAATGCGTGGGGACAGGAGATGATCATGACAGTTACCATTCGCTCCAGCGCATAATTGAAGTCTTTTCCTAAACTTAACCATACTACCAGCGTGATAATCCCTGTTGCCAAAGCGATGTAAAACAACCACCCCGCTGCTTTATCTGCTAAATTTTGGGTGTTTGACTTTGTCTTTTGCGCTTCTGTCACCAATCCGATTACTTTGGACAAATAGGAGTCTTCACCGGTGTGCTTCACCTTAATTTTCAGTGCACCGTTGTCGTTGACTGACCCACCAATCACCTCATCGTCTTTTTGTTTTGATACTGGTTTAGATTCCCCGGTAAGCATGGATTCATTTACATGACTACTTCCTTCGAGAACCTGTCCATCAGCTGGAATTTTCTCTCCAGGCCTCACCAGAATGGTGTCTCCAGACTTTAGCTCTGCAATTGGTACATCTTCGGATTCTCCATTGTCCTTAATTCTCCTTGCTTCGGAGGGCATCATCTTTGCAAGTTCTTGCAAGGCATTTGATGCGCCCATAACAGATTTCATTTCTATCCAATGCCCCAGCAACATGATGTCGATTAAACTGACGAGCTCCCAAAAGAACATTTTTCCTGATAAGCCAAATACCACTGCGGAGCTATAGAAGTAGGCTACCGAAATAGCCAATGCTATCAGGGTCATCATACCTGGTTTCCTCTTTTTCAATTCATCGACCATGCCGATTAAGAAAGGCCAGCCACCGTAAAAAAAGACTATTGATGAAAGTGCAAACTGTAGGTATCTATCACCGTCAAATCTGAATTCATACCCTACAAGGCTCTGAATCATCGGTGCAAGGACTACTATTGGTAAGGTGATCACTAATGAAATCCAAAATCGTTTTTTGAAATCTTCGATCATATGCATATGATGCATGCTGTGATCATGGCCTTCCATTCCTTTCATTTCATGCTTTTCCTTATGAGGAGAGGCATGTTGCGTACTGCTGTGATGTGAATGATCCATAGTAATTCTATTTTTTAGCCTCCAGTCTTTTGATCATATCCTGCATCTGGGCTATTTCCCGCTTTTGGGCCACAATGATATCTTGCGCCAGTTTCTGAGCCTCTGGATCTTGAAGATTCGCTTTCTGACTCACCATGATTGCAGAAGAGTGATGTGGGATCATTGCTTTCATCCATTGCACATCAGCAATCAAAGTCTGATTTCTAAGCATGGTCAGTGTGCCTACAAAAATTATCGCAGCACTCACT
>NZ_JBDVOL010000001.1:0-20916 GCF_039969095.1 Reichenbachiella sp. | reverse complement strand
GTGGCTGGACCGGTAACTGTCAAAGTAACTTCAAGCTCAGACGTTGATGAGGCTTCCACTTCGAAAGCATCATCTGTTGTCAATTTATCAGCTATATCTGCTATTGTGATGGTTTGGTCTTGCTTCTCTACTGCTGGCTCGGTCACTTCAAATGTGATGCTCTCTTCTTCGGCTGCCGCATACTCCTCATTGCCGGATTGATTAGCAAACACGGTTACTGTACCCGCCGTACCATCAAGGGTGATCGTGGTTCCATCTATCGAGGCTGGGCCTGTCACGGTCAAGGCTACTTCCAGTTCAGAAGTTGAAGAAGCCGTCACTTCGAACGCTTCGTCTGTGGTCAACTTGTCCTCGATTGCTGTGATGGTGATCGTTTGCGCCAATGGACTATTGTCAAACACTGAGAACGTTACAGACTCACTGGCCTCATTGTAGTTGGTGCTAACTTCGGCTACTACTGTGATAGTTACTTCTCCAATCTCGCCATCCAGTGTCACTAGGCCTTCTGTTGACACTGTCGCAGGACCGAATGCCGAATAGTTCAAGTTCTGGTCTGAATCGATAGTGACTTCTAAACTAAATGGTTCGGCGTCGATAGCCAGATCATCGACTTCAGCAATCTCTAAGACTGGATCTGCCTTTTCTATGGTCAATTCTCCATTGACTAGTATCAACTCATAATTGTCAGCTGACCCACCTGTCAAAGTGATATCATATATACCGGCATCGCTGGTAGCCTCTACGGTACTAATCGTAGGTTCCTCTTCCAATGTTGTCAAATCCTCTTCGTTTACAAATCCATCGTATTCGAAAGTGAGGGATGGTAGTTCCTCTCCATAAGTCATCGTCTGGTTGTGAGCTGTTACTGTTAAATCTGCCTTTGCTGCGTCAAAAGACACTTCTACAGGTACTGCTGGATTGTATGAATCATCCCCATCTGCAGTAGCACGTACTACCACGACACCAATTCCGATTATAGTTAGCTGGTTGTCAGATCTTGTTGCTGGACCACTGACCAATTCATAGCTTACAGGTAGACCACTATCTGTACTGCCATCAAGTGTGACTACATCCCCGTACACTTGATCATCCACTGAAAAAGTAATAGTCTGAGTCAGCTTAGAAGGATCGGTTACATTAAACGTGATTTGCTCACTTGCTGAGTAATGGTTCGCATCTCCGGCTTGTGATACGGTCACGGTCACTAAACCCGTACCTCCTGTCAAGGTGATGGTACTTCCCGAGATTGTCGCTGGTCCTGACACATCATAAGTCAGAGGTAATTCAGAGTCCGTATTGGCAACCACATCAAAAGCCGCATCTGTGATTAGCTTGTCAGCTATGTCAGATATAGTGATGATTTGATCCCGTTTTTCGGTAGTGAAACTCCATGTACTGGCATCATCGGCTATGCCAGCAAAAGCATTGCCAGCCAAATCCTGCACAGCTCCTTCGTTCATTTGTACATAGTAGCTGATGCCATAAGATAAGGCGCTAAGATTAGCATTCGCTAAATGGATAGTCAACTGATTGCCACTCACGGTAAACAATTCTGGGTAGGATTCTAACCTTCCACTAAGCACCGCTGAAGATCCTATTACTTTTTTCACTCGGATGTAGCTTCCTGTTTCTTGGATCTCTTCACTAAAAGTCACGACTAAATCTCCATCTACTGGGACTTCGGTGGCATTGTGCAAAGGATCAAACGAAACGACAGTCGGAGGTGTGAGGTCCGGCTCTTCTTCAGTGGTGAAATTCCAAGTTGAATTATTGTTGTATCCTTCAAACAAGTTGCCTACTTCATCCTGCAACATATCATCATTGAAGATCAAATAATATTGTTTTGAATAGTCCAAGTCATTGGTTGGATTGATGGTGATGGTGGCTCCAGAAATAGTCACTCTGCCATCGCTGTTGTTCTCAGGATCAAAACTTTCCACTGCAATGTCTGTATCAAAATCAACCAAGCGAATATAGCTTGGGCTACTGCTCACTGCTGTAATTGCTTCACTAAACGTAACCACCAAATGGCTATTGACCGCCACATCAGTAGCACCAATTGCAGGGATGGTACTCACAAGAACTGGAGCCGTATCATCCTCATCGATCACAGTTATGGTAAATTGCTTCTGGTAAGTAGCTGTGCCATCATTGGTTTGTAATCTGATGCTGTATGATTCTTTATTCTCAAAATCAAATCCTATGCTCGCTCGAAGTTGGTTGCCATTGATATTGAAGCTGGCATTGTCTGTGCTGCCTGTGCCTGATACCAAACTGTAAGTATGCGTGTCGCCTTCATCCGTATCTGTAGTTGATAATGTACCTATTATCGCATTGGTCGCATTATTTTCGGTAATCGATGAGGAGCTTAGTGTGATGTCAGCTGGGGTGCTGTTAGGAGCTGCTCCTGTTGTAAAGTTCCAATGTGTATTTATATAAGTCGGATGCCATATTTCATTGTCATTCAAATCCGTGAAAGATTCTATGTGTTGTTTATGAATCCAATAAGATGTATTTGGTTCCAATTCTGGAACATTATTAAATGTCACCGTAGGCCCATCAACAACTACTTCCTCACTTGATATTTGCCAGGATTTAGCGATTTGGTTGTCACTTACTCGCTTCAATTGCACTTCATATATGCCGTTTCCTGATTTCTGAATGTCTGTATCGAAAGTGACTGAAAACGTCCCTATATCAATAGACACTGACGAGGCATTATCTTCTGGTGATTTGCTCGTACCAAAAGTAAAGGTAGATGCAGTCGTAAATTGATCCGCTGAATATTGATAGTTAAAGAAATGATTTCCAGCCAAATCTTCGATAAAACCAAGTCCAATAGATATTCTATAATCTGTATCTATTCTCATCAGCTTTTTCGGATCAACGGTCAGTACATTTTGATTGATACTGACCTGTGGATCTCCCAAATCAATTAGTTCTAAGAGCATTCCTCCAGATGCAATTTCGATTTGACCAGTACCTCCGCTTACATATTGAATGTTCTCATCAAATGTGAACACGAAATTGCCATCAATGGGTGCATTCGTACTGTTAGGTGCAGGTGATACTGACAGTAATACAGGTGAAGTGACGTCATTGGGGTTTTCACCTGTGGTAAAATAATATTCGAATGCGGAAAGCTTATTTCCTAAAGCATCCTCAAAAATTCTGGTTCCGGAAAATTTCCAAAAATATTCAGAAGTGTAGCTCAATTGAGGGACGTTTTTCACCATAATAGTACTCCCATCAATTTCCACATCGCCAGCACTTACGTCAAATTCCTTGACCACGTAAGAAGAATTCTCATCTATAACCCGTCTCAATTGCAAAAAATAGTCCGTACCCGCAACACCAGGGCTACTGACAATTTGAACTGGCTCTGATATTTCGAGTGTAAGTGTTCCTATATCTGCAGCTACATCTAGCGCATTATCCTCTGGCTCTGTGCTAACAATAGTCGGTGCCGTGTCATCCACATCATTGACCGTGATAGTAAACTGCTTCTGGTAAGTAGCTGTACCGTCATTGGTCTGCACACGAATACCGTATGAACTTTTACTTTCAAAATCGAAAGATGAACTCGCACGGAGTTCACTGCCGTTGATATTGAAGCTGTTGTTGTCAGTGCTACCTGTGCCTGACACTAGGCTATACGTATGGCTGTCTCCAGCGTCCGCATCTGTGGTTGACAAAGTGCCTACTACTGCATTCACTGCATTATTCTCATCAATATTTGACGAATTGAGGGCAATGTTGGTAGGGGCGTTGTTTGGAGCCGATCCGGTTGTAAACTGATGACTGTTTTGATCAAAATTGTATCCATTGCCGGCTTCATCGGTAATAAAATCAGAGTAAGTCCACAATCCATACTCCTCATTGGGTTGATAACTAAAAGAAATATATTCAATGGTGAGGGTGGTCGTTCCCCACCCAGAAATGGTTGCAAATGATTCAGCTAATGGAGCGGCACTGGCATCAGTATAGTTATATAAATTCGCCTTCACTCCTGGATCTCCGTTTTGGAAAACCGGCTCATCAAATGTGATAACAATATTGGAATTAAGTGCCACATCTGTAGCTCCATCTGCAGGACTGATGCTTACCAGAGCTGGTGCGGTCTCATCAGGGCCAGCTGCCGTAGAAAAATTCCAAACGGTTTTATCCGTAAGGGCTGGTATAAAGTTGTTGGAGGCATCTTTGATGAAATTGGCTGTGTACAATACGTAGAAATCAGTACTTTCAGCCAGATCGCTTGTTGGATTGATGGTTACTACATTATCTGTAATACCTAATGCGGTTTGTCCGTAGCCAAAAGATTCTATCTCCTCATCGCTATCGTTATAAATAGTCAAGGTGCCATTATAGGTACTCACATTTTCATCAAATGTCATCACCAGATTAGCATCCGTAGCTACTGTAGTAGCGCCATCAGCAGGACTATAACTCTGTATTACTGGTGCTGCTTCATCTGGTGCAGTCTCCGTGGTGAAATTCCACCAAGTGTTAGTTTGTTGAGTGGCAGATTGATTACCTGCAGCATCTCGAAATCCACCATTTGTAGTAACGTAATAGCTCGTATTGTAAGCCAATGTACTGGCCGGATTTAGTTCAACTTGGTTGCCACTTATAGTCAAGGTTCCAGCGGTAATACTTGCTGGTTCTATATTAATGGTTTCAAATACAGACCCATTGGGATTTCTTAGGTATACCCATCCTTGAAAACCCGTAGGTGTCGCTATAGATTCATCGAAGGTGATGGTCAATGTAGGGTTGATACTTACACCAGTGGTTTCATCTGCAGGTGAAGTGCTGACCACAGTGGGTGCTGCAGTATCTAATGTTTCTTCTTCAGTAGTAAAGGCAAAACCATTGGAGCTATTATAATTAGTCATTGGATTTCCCGAAAGATCAGTAATCGCTGCCTTAGTGGGTGAGTAATACCTTACCCAATATGCTGTATTATGCTCAAGCTGCGGTATATTCTTCAATAATACCGTGCTACCGGTAATTTCTACATCAGCAGAACTCACATCAAAACGTTTGATTAGGGTTATTGTATTGGGTCTTGTGCCTTTTTTCAATTCAATATAATGATCCGTACCAGATATGCCTGGGTCATCACCTACTTTTATTGCTTCAGACATATTGAATGTAAAAGTGCCAAGATCCACACTTACATCAGTGGCATTATCTGCTGGGCTGGTGCTTAAAACAGAAGGAGCAGTGTCATCCTCTGCTACATCATTCACCGTGATGGTAAATTGCTTTTGATAAGTAGCTGTACCATCACTCGTTTGTACCCTTATACTATATGAACTCTTGGATTCAAAATCGAAAGATGAACTAGCTCTTAACTGGCTGTCATTAATATTGAAGCTTGCATTGTTGGTACTACCTGTACCTGACACCAAAGTATAGGTATGGCTATCGCCGGCATTTGCATCAGTAGTGGATAACGTACCGACAACTGTGTTGACCGCACTATTTTCATCTATGGATGATGAATTTAAAGTGATGTCTGTTGGGGCGGTGTTAGCTGCGGGGTCAGCTTCTGTATAAAACCTGTGTAAAGTAGCATTGATTAAGGCAACGCCATTTCCTGATGCATCTTGCAAAATATTAGCAGGGCCTCCAAATTTATATACCAAGCTATAAATTAAGTCTGATGTAGGATTAATGGTGACTACATTATCAACAATTTGAACATTGGCTGATGATACAGGGAATGTTTCTACTGGAGTCCCATCAAGGAGCGTTAAAGTGAAGCTTCCTGTATTTGCAACCACATCTTCATCAAAGGTCAAAACAAGGTTGGCATCTAGTGCAACATCAGTCTCTAAGTGTGCAGGGCTAGTACTAAGTAGTGTTGGTGCCGTCACATCTGCATCTGGGTCGATTTCGGTGGTGAAACCAACAGAAACCCACCCCCCATCTAATTCTGTACCCGTATAATCCCTTATTCTAGGATGAATACCATTAGGGTCACTATATCTCACAGAATAGTAAGTATTATATTCTAGTTCTGGGATATTACTGAGTGTAACGATATTTCCATCGATAGTATTAGTGAGTTGATAAGGTGTCCCTCCTTTATACAAATAAAACCATCCATGAGGACTATCTACCAAATCTTCAGAATAAGTCAAAGTGATTGTGCTTAGGTCTTTAGAAACATTAGTAGCACTATGAATGGGTGAAGAGCCTGTAATAGTCGGAGCTACCCCATCTGGGGCTCCAGTCGTAAAACGCCAACGATGCGTGCTATACTCAGCTACTGGGTATCCAGTAGCCACACTTTCTATAAAACCTTCATCCCACTTGATATAGTAGGTGGTATTGTTGTCCATGTAAGCTGCTGCAGTTCCAAGGTCTATGGTTAGAGTATTTCCACTGAAGACAAGTTTATCGGCACTTATGTTTGCGAATAAATCATTGGTAAGGTCAAGAAGAAATGCATTTCCAGATCCTTTGGTGATCGGTTCATCAAAAGTAGCTGTGAATACACCGTTGACTGGTGCATCAATCGCATTGTCACTGGGATTTAAAGATACAATATGAGGAGCAGCAGGATCTTCCGAAATCCTAAAAGTCAAGGTAGTTTTATCATCAATACCTGGATGTGAGTAGGTTCCAGTCACATCTTCTACAGCGCCTGGAAATATATAGATGTAATATTCTGTATCGTAATCAAAAGTCTTTCCTACTTGACTCACATCAATATGAATGTAATTACTGCCAACTGTTACGGCAGGAGAAAGGAAATTGCCAGAGTGAAACCATGGATCAGAACCTAGATTCTCTTTCAATTCTCTTATAGCAATAGTGTAACCTGTATTGACACTAATAGTTTGATCAAAATCAATCCTAATAGTAGTCTGATTAGATACTCCAATAGCGCCAGTACTTGGATAGGTGGAAGTGATCACTGGTGCCTGACCATAGGCCATTCCACCAAGGAGAAGAATAGCTAAAAATGTCAGAAATTGTTTGTTAGTTTTCATGGTAGCATAAGGTTTATTCAGATTCAAAATTCTGAATAATGCTACTCGGATTCAATCGGGGATATTCCCCTTTGGGGTACGGAATATTACGGATGTGAAAAGCAAAACTGTCTTATTAGGCCTCCAACAGCCCTTCTCGAATGGCACGGCGTACCATCTCCACGATGGATTTGACTTGCATTTTTTCGAGCAAATGATTTTTGTGTGTCTCAACGGTGCGTGGGCTGATGTCAAGCTTGGCACCTATTTCTTTGTAAGACAGGCCGTCCGAAAAGCCAGTGAGTACTTCTATCTCGCGCGGCGTATAGTCGCTATTGGCATCCAACAGGACTTCGGAAAAAGCGGCTGAGATGTGTCGCTTGCCTTCGATCATCTTGTCCAAGGCCTGCATATATTCCGTAGTGTCCATGTCTTTGGTCAAAAAAGCCAAGGCGCCAGCCTGCTGGGCACGTTTGAGGTCTGTGGGATTAGGATCGGCGGTGAGTAAGGCACATTTTGCCTGCGATTGAGTGGGTATGATTTGCTCAAGCAACTGACTGCCATTGGCATCGGGCAATTTTAAGTCTACGAAGATCAAGTCGGGCTGAATAGTAGCCAGTTTTTCTAATGCTTCCTTAGCAGAAGCGGCCTCCCCTATGACTTGGATTTCGGGTCTAGCCAACAACATGGCCTTGAGCCCGTCTCTTACGATTTTGTGATCATCGATCAGAAAAATTGAATACATGGTAGAAATTAAGCGGCTTTTGAAAATACCAGCCTAAAGATAGTGCCTTTTCCCAATTCGCTAGTGACTTCAATACTACCGCTCATTTTTTCCATGAGCTCTTTGCACAACACTAGGCCTAATCCAGTTCCTTTTTCAGTCGAATTTTGAATGTCCTGCGCGATGATGCTACCAGCAAATAGTTGATCGGCTTGTTCCTGATCCATGCCTACTCCATAGTCCTGAATCGTGAGAACCTGATGATCATTGGTCGCTGAAACTGTAACTTCTACTTTGGAATCATTGTTCGAAAATTTCAGGGCATTGCTCAGGAGGTTTCTGATGATGATCTGTAAAAAATCATGATCGGCAATTATCTCCTCTGATGAAATGGCTGTCAACACTATAGGTATGTTTTTCAACGAGGACACTGCACCTAGCTCATTGATGATCTTAGCCACCACTTCTTTAGGCTCCACTTGAGTTGGTTTGTAATGAAGCTGATTGGACTGGGAAAGTGCCCACTTGAGCAGATTGTCCATCATGTCCTTGACATCACTAGAAGAATCTCGCAGCGTGATGATATAATCTTTGAGTTGATCCTTTTCCAACTTCTCCCAGTGGTCAGACAAACTCTTAGTAATGGTATGAAACGAAGAGAGCGGGCTTTTCAAATCATGAGATATGATCGAGAATAGACGGTCTTTGGTCTGGTTAAGTTTGGCGAGTTCTTGATTTTTCGCATCAAGTAAGGCATTGGTCTTTGATTTTGACTTGGATCGGAAATAGAGCAAACCAGCAATAACAATCAGCGCCACAGCAGCTATAATCAGTAGCCATCTTGCTTGTTTATCCTTTTCCGCCTGCAGCGATTGAATCAGATTTTTCGACTCGAGTTGGGAGATTTGTTGTTCCTTTTTCTCTGATTCATATTTTGTATTCAACTCATTAATTCTATTAATAACATCCACACTTGATATAGAATCTTGCAAAGCTGCCCCAAGTGCATAATAATTGTAAGCCTCTTCAAAGCGCTTTTGCTTCTTAAACCACTCTCTCATTTTTTCATAGGCTTCCATTTGCCCATTGAGCGATGTCTTTTCTTTGGCTATTTCAAGTGCTTTTCTGTATTTTGATAATGCCAGAGATGAACTTCCTTTCAATTCTTGAACTTCGCCTTCTACAAGTAAAATTTCTGGAATTTGATAGTCTAATTTATTGGCAACCAAAGCGGATTGTGAAATGTAAAACATAGCCGAATCTATTTTATTCAGCTCTTTACTTGCCATCCCCTTGGCTAACCAACAGTGAACTAGCGCGATAGAATCTTTTTGCTGAAAAATGAATTTCTCTGTGATCGAAAGACTATCTAATGCCTCTTGGTATGCTCCTATATCAATTAATATAGTGCCTAATTTTAGGTGTCCGCGAGCTCTAACATTTCCGGAGTTATAACCTAGCTCGATACTCTTCTTTGCATATAAAAGCGCCTGCTCAAAATCTTCCAGTTTTGAATAAATTCCAGCAATATTTCCATAGAGCATGATCTGGAATGTCACAAACCGACCCTTTTCAAATGAATCAATCAATTTCAAAGCTTGTTGATATTTCTCCAGAGCTGTCCTATAATAATCCTTTGCCCAATAAACATTCCCTTGAGCCATTGCAATCCCGATTCTGCTATCCGGTAAATCTGCCGAAACCTCCAAGCCCCTAGAAAGTGCCTCTAATGATTGATCAAATTTTCCAAGTTGTCCATAGGCTCTACCCATGTGGTAATATGCCCTGGATTTAAGGCTATCATTTTGGCATTTGGCTATTTGTAGAGAATCGCTAAACAAACCCAAGACAAAGTTTGGATTGCGATTGGATTCAATTTTTTCAAGAATATTGATCAAGACCGAATCTGGTAAGATTTCAGCTCTATTATTCAGATTTTGACCAAATGTTGAACTAATGCTCATAAGCATTAGCAACGAATGTATGTACAGTGGAAGCTTCATACCACTAACCAAACCATTTGACCTCTTATAACCAATAATTTTTTACAAGAATATTCTAAGATGAACTTATTTAAATTAATTTCCAGTTTTAAAATTTAAACTATAATCAGTATTAGTAATAATGAAAAAACTCGTCCTATTCCTATCAATTATTTCTTTGCTTAGCTGCGAAAGTCATGTTGAAGAAATCGAAAATGAAATCCAAAACGAAGAAAGTGCTACTCATAGGGCTGATGTAGACCATTTGGGATCATAAAAAAAGGCAGCCGAAGCTGCCCTTTTGAGTTGCAAGTGCCATGATACTACGCTTGCTTATCTCCGAATAAGAAGTCGAGTTGTTGTGGAAATCTTATCGTTGGTAAATCTTACATGATAAAGGCCTGGCTTAATATCAGCCAACTCAATGGATCCTTTGTCATTCATGTTTTTGAATAATACCATATGACCACTTAGATCAAAAAATTCAACCGCTGTTTCGCCAGTCAGCCCTTCTACCTGCAACTGATTTGATGCGGGGTTCGGGTATATCTTGAGTTTGGCTTCCAAGTCAGCAACGGCCAATACCTCCTCGTTTTCAGCCTCAGTTACTGTAACTACCCATTCCTGAGTGGTAGTTTGATCTTCCGCAGTCACTGTATAAGTGAACCCACTGCTAAAATCTTGCGGTCCTGATGGAGATATACTAGCTCCAGCAGATACGGTTATCGTTGGATTCAGACTGGTAAGATCCGTGCCAAATGCTACCTCCACAGCAATGGTATGATTGGAGGCGTCGACGGTAGCGCCTCCAGTTTGTGCTGCCAGCTCAAAAGTTAAAATATCTGTTGCGTTGCTTGGTGCTTCAGTTACTGTCACTTCCCAAGATTGTGTTGTCGATCCATCTTCAGCTGTGACCGTATAAGCCACGGATTCGCTGAAGTCTTGTGCACCTGATGGCGAAATCGAAGCTCCGGCAGATACGGTGATGGTGGGCTCAAGATCGGTCAAATCTGTTCCGTTTGCCACTTCTATACTTACCGTGTGATTCGCCGCATTAATCGTGGCTTCACTCGTTTGTGCTACCAAAGCAAAAGTCAAAATATCGGTTTCGTTGCTGGCGGCTTCGGTGACGGTGACGGTCCATTCTTCGGTGACTGTAGGTTCTTCTGCGGTCACTGTGTAGGTCACCGCTGCACTAAAATCCGTAACGTCTGATGGAGATATAGTTGCACCTGCAGAAACCGTAATGGTTGGACTTAAATTCGTTAGATTTGTGCCGTAGGCTACTTCTATACTCACTGTATTATTGACAATGTCAATATCAGCCTCGCCGGTTTGCTCACCCAAAACAAAGGTCAAGATATTTGTATCTGTTGCTTCAGAAACATCTTCAATAGTAATTGTCAATTCCTGCTCCAAAGTATATCCATTTCCATCGTCGGTTTTGACCCGGATGGCATAACTATTTTTCACCTCATGATTGAAACTTTCGGTAGTCAACAGCTCGCTGCCTGATATGGTGAAAGAAGCATTATCCTCACTGCCACTACCTTCTACCAGATCATAAGTGAAGCTACCAGACAGATCTTCTCCGAAGGTGCTTAAGGTGCCTACCAATGTTCCGACATCCTCATTTTCATTGATTGAGGCGTTATCCAATTCAACAGCAGTGATTTGAGCAGGCAGGTTATTGATGATAATAATATACCCATTCGGGAAGCTGAGCCCTCCTTCGTCTGTCGAAGTAATTGTAATGAAGTACTCTTCTTGCGTTTCGAAATCAAATATAGTGTTAGTACGAAGTTCATTGCCTACAATAATGAAATTGTCGGTTGCGTCTCCGAGGGTTCTGCATTCAGCACATCCTTCTTCAATTGTATAAGTGTGAGTATCTCCTACATCAACATCCTCTGTGGAGAGAATTCCAACAACAGTCCCTACAGGCATACTCTCATTTACAGATTTATTATCCAGATCTACATCAGTAGGCACTTCATTTACATCATTGATCTCTATGGTGATTTGCCTTGAAAAAACACCTCCGTTTTGATCATCTGTTTCTACTCGAATCGAGTAGTTACTTTTTGTTTCACGATCGAATACTTCTTTTGCCACTATTTGACCCGTTACTTCATTGACTGAGAATGAAGCATTGTCTGTATCTCCATCCCCTGTCACTAGAGAATAGATATGTGTATCTTCTATGTCGTCATCTACGGCAGACAGAACCCCCACCTCATCATCTACCTCATTGTTTTCATCAATGGCCGAGGGACTTAAAAGAATATCAGTTGGGTCTTCTGCTATATCATCGACAAAAATAGGTACGACAAATTCTCCTGATAAGCCACCAGCATCCGTCACTCTGACACGGATAGAGAATTCGTTTTGCGTTTCGTAATCAAAATCCACGAGTGTAATAAGGTAATGACCATCTTCTTGATTGAATCCAAAATCAAATTTACTATTGTCTTCATCGCCCTCTCCCGTCACGAATGTGAGGGTGTGGCTATCGTCTTCGTCCTCGTCATCCAGATCAAAAAACGAAATGAACGTACCCGCTTCAATGCCTTCATTGAATTCGTTTTCATCAACATCTAAATACTCAGGTGCTTCGTTGATATCGTTTATGGCTATCTCCAAAACAAATTCCGCAGACAATCCACCCTGATCAACGACCTCCACCCTTATCGAACGAACGGCCTTACTTTCATGACTCTGCGAATAGTAAGAATAGAGCATATTATCAGTTATATAAAAGAAAGCATGATCATCCGCTCCATCACCATCTACCAAACTAAAATCGTGTGTATCTCCAACATTAGGGTCATATGGAAGTAAAACACTGACGAGTGCATCTTCTCCTGCATTCTCATCTAACTCCGGACTTGAAAGAGTCAGCCCTTCAGGCGCTACATTTCTACCCAATACAGTCACCGTCCAATCTTTGTCCATATCATTTTCTGAAGTCACTGTAAAGACCACAGGGCTTGTATAGTCTCTACCAATACTTGGGTCTGGTGAAATACTGGTATTGGGTGGAAGTGTAATATCTACCACCAGACTTGACAAATCAGTATCCGGGTGAGCGCTTACTGATACAGTTGCAGCATCAGAGTCAATCACCAGATCATCGGAGTTTTCAAAAGACAACTGTAAGATGTCGTTAAATCCACTGCCCTCAGCATCATAAGCTCCTTTCATTGGGAAAGTGCTCCTTGATGTACCATTGATATCTTCAGCTACACCGGAATCAAATGTTGTCCTGACATAAGAGTTGTTATTCAAATTGCTATTGAGGGATAAATCGCCAGTAGCAGGGTCAGTAAAACTTACATCTTCTGTAGTTGAGTTGATAAAAGCAGATTTAAACGCCGTGGCATCTGTGATCGTACCAGTATAGGTAAATGGAAGCGTTCCGGAGACATTGTTGAAGTCAACATTTTTCTCACCTGAACCCATTGTGTATAAAATGCCTCGGCGTGTACCTGGGCTGGTGTTTGAAACAATATTATTCTGTATGTTGAGTATTGAAGGATCGCTGGATATTTGAATTCCTGTGTATATCCCGGTTTGATCATCCGTGCCAGAGTCTTCGATGTTGATGGTATTGTGGTGTATGTCCACTTCTCCTGTGGTACTAGATACTTTAATTCCATACTGCGGCACAAATTTTTCAGGTTTTATGCTGATCACGTTGTTGTAAATCTCTGTTTTTCCGGTAACATCTCCGACGATTTCAATACCATTAAATTCTGCACTACCTGATGATGGGGTATATTTAAAATCGTAGATTTTATTGTTTCTAATCGTTAAATCCTGACCGGTCATAATTAGTATCGTAGAAAATTTACTACCTGTTGGAGTCCCTAGGGCCACTGGCCTAGTATAAGAACAATTTTCGATGGTGACGTTTGCTGTATTCCCATACACTCTCAAGCCAAATGTTAGACCATTGCCAGCTTGATTTGAAAAGCTGACATGTCTAATAACTCCTTGGGTGCCAGAGGCAAGATAGCTTAACGCTCTAAAGGACAGGACAGACTCTCCTACCCCCCCGGGCCGACCATCGAGTATGATATTTTTTCCTCCCGTATTACTGTAAGGCGCTGTGATGTTTGTGGCACCTTCTTCAGGTCTAATAGTAATGGTATAATCGTCAAGTCCTTCACCACCATAAAAGTTGCCCCAAGCTCCCGAGTATCCATCTTCGAGCTCCAAAATAACATCGCCTTCAATACCAAATATATTGAATGCAGTCGCTGCCTCGTCAATGCTCTCAAAGTCCAGTCCTTCTCCCACGCTATAGGTTCCTCCCGGCCAACTGTTTAACCCAGTCAAATAAAGTATCCATCTTTTAATATCTGTACCGTTAGCAGCTGTCACATCAAAGAAAACCGTGTAGTTAACCACACGACTATAATCAAATGACTCCCCACCTTCAGGGTCTATGGTTGCGCCGGGAGCCAATGTAAACGTGGGGGTAAATGTAAAATCTGTGGTAGGGTTTTCTACTTCTATGTAAATTCTTCCAGAAGTACCAAAATCTTGTACAGAGACGCTTGTCAACTCAGGTGCCGACATGGCGTAAATATTAGCATCGCTAGTGAAGTCTGATTCTATGGCACCTTTGGTAGCAAGATCGGCATCTCTTGACGTTCCATAGATGTCTGTCGTCTGGGATGGATTTATTGTTCGGAAATTGACTATACTGGACAAAGCAGACTCCGTCAACTCCAGATCACAATTAGCAAAATCAATAAAATTGAAATTGTCTGATAAATTAATTGAATTCCCAGGGAAATCTTCAGTAATGTCGGCATTGGCACTAAGACCATCTTTCTGATACCAAAAAATCTCAGCTTCTGAATCTGGATTAATTGAGATCCCTAGTGCATTGTCATGACCTGCTAAGGTTCCACCATAAGTAGTCTGATGCTTAACGAGTCCACGAGTACAGCCCACCCCACAATCAAAGCCATTGGTTAGGATGTTGTTGGCAATGGTAACTTCTCCAGCATGCTGAAAATACAACGGCCAAACGTCTTCTGTAGCATTAGAAGTGGATCCGCCTTCAAAAGCAATCGTGTTATGATCAATATTCATCCCCGATCCATAATTGGTACGAATACCGTAGATCTTATCAGCTGGAATATCCCCAACGGCTATCATGTTGTTATAGATATCAGCAGCACTGCGTATATACATGGCCAAGTAGGTACCAACACTACCAGTTCCTATATTTGGACTTTCCAACACATTGTTTCTGATAGTCATACTAGATGTACTTGTACAATTATGATTTATGGCTAACAAATTTGTAAGCGTGGTATTAATTTCAGGCGTAGAGAATGTACAGTTTTCGATAGTCACATTTTCAGGATCATTGATACCCCCTCCAACTGTGCGAATACCCACACCCATATAGACAATTTTGCAATACTTAACTGCGATGTCCCTCGTTTGACCTTCAAAGCTGATACCAGCCAATGCACCCGAGGTAGAGTTGTTATTTACTGTTAGAACAGATGCTCCTGTTCCTCCAGCTCGGCCATCCAAAATCACATTTCTAGCCCCAATAAAGTCAAGAATATTTCCGTTGATGCTGCTGGTCAACTCTACGGAAGTAGCGCCGGCCTCTGGCCTAATGACTAGCTCATAGCTCGTGTTTCCTGTATAACTACCGATGATATTGTAACCATCTTCTACATGGCCATCCTCGAATTCCAGCGTAACATTTCCTGAAATTCCATCGGTATCGATAGCCGCAATTGCGGCGCTTAAAGTAGCGTAAGTTCCTGTAGATCCTATGGAATAGGTTCCCCCAGCTATCTGGGCACTTGCCAGTCTGGTAATGAAGAGCAAGCATGTAAGTGATAAAATATTGTTGATTAAGGCTTTTTTCATGGCATTAAGTTTAAAGTTTCTTGTGCCTTAATTGCGCCAGTGGAAATAGGTATACAGCAATTCAGAAAAATCTTTTCCGCAAAGCCAGAGAAGAAGATTTTGGTTCATTAGATTTATGGACTGTATACCTTTTGCCACGAATACTATTAATGCCTAAACACTTGGATCAGGAAATTGTCGATCAGCTCAAAGAAGGAAAAGAAACACTTTTCAAAGCCTTCTATTTGCAGGAGCAAGAAAAGTTTATTTCCTGGTGTCAGAAAGAACTTTCGCTAGACAGTGAGGAGGCACGAGATGCCTATCAAGAAGCCCAGATGTACCTGTATGAAAATATAATACATGGCCGATTGTATCAATTGTCTAGTCAACTAAGTACCTATTTGTACAGTATCGCAAAAAATCAGGTGCTCATGAAGTTTAGGAAAGAAAATACAGTGCTCAAGCACGAAATCCGATTGAATGAACATTTGGTTTTTCTGAAAAGCACAGAGGAATTAGGAAGCGACAAAGCGCAAGCCGCAGCGCAGATCAAAAAGGAAATAGATCTGATGTTAGAGCCATGTAAGTCTTTGTTGAAACTGTTTTACTACGAAAGTCTGTCATTCAAAGACATCGCCCAGCGACTGGGTTATAAAAATGGCGGGGTAGCTAAAAATCAGAAGAAGAGATGTCTGGAAAGATTGAGAAAAAATACCCAAAGTGAGGAAAATGGAAGAGGTTGACATTTTTATCCGGGACTATTTCAATGGACAATTGAGCGAAGAAGAAGCGCGACAATTTCAAGAGAAATATGACCTAGATCCAGCGTTCAGAAAAGAAGTTGATCTCGTAGAGGCAGAAATAGCTGGTATCCGTGCACATGGAAGGGAAGCGCTCAAAATGAAATTCTCTCAGTGGGACGAAGAAAAAATTTCCGTACCATTTCCCTATTTAAAAATAGGCATAGCGGCCTCAGTCTTGCTGGCGCTGGTTTTTGTTGGCAAGTGGGCACTGAAGCCCAATCATGAAGATCTATTTGTGGCCTACTACGAGCCCTACGAAAATTTTGAATATACACCCACCAGAGACGATTCAGGTGAGTTGGCCAACCATAAAGAAAAAGCATTTACTCTGTACGATGCTGCCAATTATGACGAAGCGGCAGCCTATTTCAGCCAATATCTGAAACAATCCCCAGACGATTTATCAGCACTCTTTTTTAGGGCGATTTGTCTGATGGACCTTGGGGATTTTGAACTTGCGAAAACGGATTTCAATCAAATTGAAAAACAGCAAATTCCCTATTATTCAGAAGCTGCTCTATGGTACCTATCGCTGATTGATATTAGACAAGGGCAGATAGAGTCTGCTAAAAATCGTTTGGGCAAATTGAAATCTAGTAAAGACTATCAATCAAAGTCTACAGAGCTACTCGATAAGCTAGACTAATCGATACTCAAATACTTGTTTTTAATAACCAGCACGATAGGTACCGCTGTCAATAAAAACATCAGGGACAAAATCATAGCCACGTATGAATTTTCGTTCGTGATGGGACTGTCATCCCCTATCACCACAAATCCTCCCCAATAAAATGGGTGTCGTGCTTTGCCTGTGGCTGTAGCCAAGTACTGCTTTCTGGCATTGTTTAACGCCACACTTTTTCGTTGGCCGTCTTTGAGGTTTTGGTAAAAGTATTTCATCAATTCTGGCGTCGATTTGTCGGATGCCGGCCAGAGACTTACTACCGTAGCAGGTACTTCTGCATAGGCAAAGGCTCTTGATAAACTCATGACGCCTTCTCCTTTTTTTATTTGTCCAAAGCCTGTGTTGCAGGCGCTTAGAGTAACTAGTTTTGCATTAAGATCCAAGTCATAAATTTCGGCCGCATAGAGATACCCATCATTAATTGAATCATTGCTTAAATTAAAAATCAGCCGAGATCTATCAGGGTCTTCATCATCGACTATGGCATGAGTAGCCAAGTGAATGATTTCATAACCTGATGCCCTCTTCGAGAAATTGCTTTCTGTAGCATCTAACCCAATAAATGCGGCTCCTCTGAAAAACTGATTGATGGCTTCAATTTCCTTTTTTGCTCCAGGAAGCTGGCTTAGTTCATTTCGAACAATGTCAGTCATTGGGCTGGTCTCAGTTGAAATAAACTCTGGGGCAAAGCTGAGCAGTTCATTTTTCGAAAAGCCAGAGAAATTCTGATTCTGTGATAAGTTTAAGTCCGGTGACACACCATAATTGATTTGATACTTAGTCAATAAGTAGTCTCCATTATCTTCTTGTAAAAGTCCTAGTGGAATGTAATTAAGCTTGTCAGAAGAGTAGAATGTCAAATTGTTTTTTGCACTTATTAAATGCTCCATCGGCTTCACCAAATAACCAAAAAGGCTTTCTGCCAAGTAATCGATAGAATCTTCTCTAGTTGTCAACTTTTTCCTGAATTGATCGATATCATGACCAATATTTTGAAATGATCGATGAATTAACGTTTCATTTTTTGAAACACCAATAATATAGTAGACACTGTCACCAAAACTGTAGTGTATCGAAACTTCATCCTCTTTTAAGTTGCCCCTATATTCATCTAATGGGACCGATGAAAGTTGTTGTTTTGAAGCGAAATACTCTGGATAATCATTTGCATATGTTTCTTGAATATTCTCAATCTGAAACATCAAATCACTTATTTCAGCATTACTCGACTGAAGATCTGATTCTGCGCCCAAATCACTTTGTAAACTTGATAACCTTGAGAGTAAACTGTACTCCTTCAGATGAAGAGAATCCGGGATATTAAATTTTCTCCTTGAAATCTTATCAACTTGTCTTGATTTTATAAGAGAAGCTCTATTTCGATTCATAGAGATAAAGATGTTATTCAGGTATTCCTCATTATCATCTTCTTCATACAATTGATAATTAATGTCTACAGCTAGCAAATTGAAATCACTCCATAGTTGATTCGTTACAGCTACATCTTGTCTTAATTGAATGATGCCTCTTACCTGTTGTAATATTTCAAATGCGACAGCTACAGTCTCATTTGCCTTAGCATAATTCTTTGTTGACAAATGAAGTTTGGTCTTCTCCTTGAGTATCTTCAAAGCAAAAAGGGGTGAGGAAAACGTTTTAAGATCAACAAAATCATCGTTAGACATTTTCAGCATATTCAATGCAGTGTCGAAAGATGCTAAAGCCTGATCATATTTACGAAGTTTAAATAAAGCTTTGCCTTCTTTCAGGTGAGAGCCAATCAAGATGCTCTGATAGTTAAATCCGAACAACTCATAGTTTTTTTGTACCCCTTCAAATTGTTCTACCGACCGCTCATAATCTCCTAGTTCATACAATATTTCTGCATAGTTCTCCAAACTCAAGGTATAAAGAGCGTGTTCCATCCCCACTGCAAGCTTTAACCTATCTTGAGCCTTTTTTATGTATTGCAAGGCCAATAATGTATCTTTATTAACGGCATGGTTCAATGCTAACTGAGCATATAAATTACCTAACTCAGCATTCTCTTCGGATAAAGCAATCGTCTCTTGGATATTGATTGCTTTTAGATAAACATTTCTTGCCTCCTTCCAGAGACCCATTTCATCATAGATCGTTCCTAATTGACGATAAGAAAGAGCAACCTGTATGTGATTTGCTCCGAAAATTTTCTCACGTATTTCTATGGCATCTTTAATCAGACTGAGTGCAGTTTCTTGTTCCCCGCTCAGATTGTATACAATTGACAAGTTGTGCTTCATCCTACCCACAAATTGATGGTCGTTTCCCAATAAATCAGCAAATACTTCCATAGATTTTTTTTGATAATAGATACTGCTATCAAAAAGGTCTATTAATTCAAATGTCATCCCCAGATTTGCATATAATTTCCCCGTTTCTACATGATTTTCGCCGTAAAAAGATTCCCGAAACTTCTTTACTTCTCGATATTGTTGAATGGCCTCATCAAAGCGTAGGTTACGGTAAGCAATGAGTCCCTTACCAAAATTTGCTGTCGCAATTATATCCGGAAACTCATTATCAACGGATAATTCTTTTATTGCTCCGTTATATAGAGCGGTCGCAGAATCATACTGAGCCTTGGCTATCAATACAGAAGCCATCCCAAAAATAGATTTGTAATGACCTTGAGTATACCCACTAGCCAGAGCCAATGTGTCTGATTTGCATAAGTAATAAACTGAACTATCATACTGTCCGGCCCGATAGAGTGCAAAACCTTTATTATAATCTTCAAAGTATCTTACACTATCCATTCCTTTTATTTGAGAATGTGCGTTGAAAACTGCTATAGAATTCAAAAAAAGAAAAAATAATACCTTCCTACCAGATGCTTCGATAATGCAATTAGACAAATTCATGATTTTGATTACGTTTAGTTAATCTTAGTATAAGAACCAAGATAAAATAACTGCTGCTGTAAACCCACTATAGCTATTTGAATTAAGGGTAATTCCTCATTTAACCCGACCGGCTCAATATCTCCATTCAATACAAATTCACTGGAGTAATGAGAACTAACCACCTGTAGGTTACTGGTTCTAACAATTGTTTCCCCTTTGTATAAAAAAGTTGAGCAATTTCTAAAGTCACCGCTGTGATCAGCAGAATAAAATAATAGAACTTTAGGTATTTATTCATGTCAGTCGGTTTACATAAGTATATATTTAAATGCATTTATTCTGCATTCGCAGGAGTATTACTAATAATACAGTACACAATAATACTTCACTCACCCGCTTAATTTAGGTTCAATCTAAAATTATAAATATTAGTATTAGAATCCTATTTAACTTTTTTGACTAGACCAAAAAAGGGCAGCCGAAGCTGCCCTAAAACTTATCCTAAACCTTTATGCCTAGCTTATTAGTGGATAAGAATCTTTGTTGTTGTATAGGAGTTTTCTTCTGAGACTCTGAGTACATAGACGCCCTTGGTCAATGTAGTGACGTCTATTCGATCTGAGCTATTGATCGTCTGCTGCTTCTTCAGCTGCCCATCTAAATTGATCAGCTGTAGTTCAGCTTGAGATGTCAAGCCCTTTACTGTAATCCATTCACTAGCAGGGTTAGGATATACCTGAATGTCCAACTGGTAATTTGAAACTGCATTCACCACTGGTTCGGTGACTTCGAAAGTGATACTTACTTCTTCAGCAGCTTCAAATTCCTCATTACCTGCTTGGTTGGCAAATACGGTTACCGTACCTGCTATGCCATCAAGCGTGATCGTAGCCCCATCTATCGTGGCTGGACCGGTAACTGTCAAAGTAACTTCAAGCTCAGACGTTGATGAGGCTTCCACTTCGAAA